>JAQGGT010000006.1 GCA_028289245.1 Candidatus Saccharimonadota bacterium
GCTGGGTGTCCGCCTAGCGGCGGATGCCAAGTTTGGCAATGAGGTCTAAGTAGCCTTGGCTATCGCGGTCTGCGATGTAGCGCAACAAGCGGCGTCGACGTCCAACCATCTGCAGTAGTCCACGGCGAGCCATGAAATCGTGCTTGTTAATCTTGAGGTGCTCGGTGAGTTCCTTGATGCGCTCGGTCAAAATAGCGACCTGAGCACTGGCCCCACCAGTGTCTTTGCTGTGTGCTTGCGCGCTTTTAATAGCTGCTGCCTTCTTCTCCGTTGTAATCATATTCGACTATTCTACCAGATGAGCGCCCCTAGCGCAACACCTGCTACTTCATTGGGCCGAGGCCCTTACCGGGCTTGGCGTGGCGCATGGCATCTTGAAGGTTAGAATACTGGCTACCCAAGTCGTTAACCTGGTTTTGGAGGTCTTTATACTCGGGTGAATTCGTCACCGTTGGGACATCATCGTCGCCATTAAGCAACGCGTTTATCTGCTGGCGCAAATCGTCTTGCTGATCGAGCAGAGCGTCCTCAATACGGGCGGCACGCATCAGGGTTAGGTAGTACTGGCCGGCCTCGGGATTTTGCTTCGCCAATCGGGTCATCTGCAAAGCAGTTTTCTGTTCGAGAATACTATCGCTATACGGATCCCGGAAGAGCTGCGGCATGCTGGTAACTTGGAGGATTTTTTCGCCTAGCAACGTAGCCTGGTCTTCAGCTTCGTTGTTGCTTGAGTAGTCGCTAACGACTGCCGTATTAGGGGCAGCGATGCCCGGCTCAGGCTGGGCTGCGGTGTCTAGGCTACCGTAGGTGCCAGCCTTAAGCTCTGCGCTACCGGTAGGACCGTAGAAGAATCCTTGGTTTAATAGATTGTATGCCGTATCAGGCGCCTTTGGATCGGCGTTTGGATCGATATATTTGCTGAACACGCCGCCACAAAGGCCGTCACTGAGCTGGTGAGACAACTCGTGAGAGACTGTGTTTTGACTGACAATGCCCTCTCCGACGATGTAGTTGCCGGCGATATCGATGTTAAGGTCATGCGTGCCGAAAATGGTATAACCGGCAGCATCTTTGCCAAAAGCAATCCCCGGGGTTAGAGAGCCAAAAACTATACGCTGAACGTGGCTTTCCTGCACCACGCTAAGGGGAATGTAGCTCAACTGCATCATGCTGCCGAGCAGTTCGGCCCGCATGCTGCGGCTGGTGGCTTGCTGGCTGAGCGGCATGGGGTGCACATCGCTATCGGGGGGTGTTACGAGGTTAGGGTCACCCACTTGCCAATCGTACAGTGTATTCAAGCCATAGGTGGCAGCATAGTTGGTAAATTCTTGCTTATAGACCGAGATGTCGATCTGGGGAACTTCTTTGCCGGCGTCGATAACTAACTCATCGTAATTATCAGGCAGCGGTATCAGATCCAGCGACTTTTGGGCTTCGCGGATATCCTGGAGCGTGTTCTGGGCTTCTGTTTTAAGCTGACTGCTGCTGAGGTGGTTATAATCGGTGCCACCGTACAGCTCAACGAAAGTGTCGGTGACGTCTTCGGCGGTGACTTGGGTGGCACATCGGTCTCCTACTAGGGCATGGCCGAACACGCTGCGCAAGGCGTCGGTGCCGAGCTCGACGGTAGGCAACGGCGCAGGTGCCTGCTCTTCGCCGAGGTCAGCGCTAGTGGAATGTGAAGCCGTCGGCTTTTCGTAAGCGTTGCCGGCAAAGACGCCGCCCGCACCCACACCAATCAAACTGCCAGCCAGCGCCCCAACGACGGCCAGCCGCTTCCAGCGAGGGGTCGGTTCATGAGCCGTGATGGTAGGGGTCAGCGGTGTTTGGTCGGGCTGAACGTCAGCATCCACCTCGGGTAGGTCGGCGTATGGGATTGCTAATTGGTCAGGCTGGTCGGGTTGTTCTGGCTGGGTCATGGCTTGAAGCTTTGTTTTGGTTTGGTAAATAACTACTTAAACATTAGCACTAAATTGATTTTTTGTCAATCAAGAGTTTTGAGATGAGACAGGAGGTCAGCGGCTTGGGGAGAAACGGCGTTGGCGACATCGTAGCCAGCGATCCGGGTACGGCGCAGCTCAGTAGTGTAGGCACCGGTACCGAGTGCCAGCGCTAGGTCCTCGACGAGAGTGCGGATGTAGGTACCGGAAGACACATCGGCTATGAGCTGGACTACCGGATAGTCGTAGGACACGACCTCTAGGCGGTGGATGATGACAGGGCGTGCCTCGATAACGACTTCTTTGCCGGCCCGGGCCAGCTTGTAGGCCCGCTGGCCATCGACTTTGATGGCGCTGTAGGCGGGCGGTACCTGTTGAATCGGACCGGTAAAGCGTGTGACGGCCGTTTGCAGGGCTTCTGGGCTGGGCGTGAGACCGTCGATTACCGTGAGCTCCCCTTCGGGGTCGCCGGTGGTGCTGGTAACGCCAAACTGCATAGTGATCTCGTAGGTTTTATCGAGCTTGCTAAACTCACCAGCCCGGCGGGTATACTCCTTGCCGACCAGAAGAATGAGCAGACCGGTGGCAAACGGGTCAAGCGTGCCGGAGTGGCCAACTTTGCAGTTTTTGGGCTTTTTGCCTTCTTCGTGGGCGACAATTTTGCGGACATAATTGACGGCGTCAAAAGAGGTCCAACTGGCCGGTTTGTCGATAAGCAGCAATCCTTGCATGCCTCAAGTATAGCGGACTACTGCTGCGGTGGAGTGGCACCGAAGTTAAACGGGATGGGTGGTGGCACGGGTGGCGGGGCGGTTGGGTCGACTACCGTTGGCTGTGTGGCCGGGGCGACGGTACCGGGTGTTACAAAGGTAGGAATAGTAGTGGTGTCGAGACCAGGGTCTGGCAGTGGCGAGACGGGTAGGTTTTGGTCGATAGCCGGCGGTGGCGTCGCCGGGATGGTTTGAGCCAGGGCATCAGTAAAGCCGCCACTAGGTTGCGGAGCTGACGATGGGTCTGGCTCGTGGAGCGGTGCACCCATAGGCTGCGCGTTGAGGGCTTGGATAGGCTCGGGAGCTATGGGCGCGCTGTTGTCGAGAGCCCGGAGGACTTCATCACGAGCATCATTGACGTCGCCGGGAGCGCCGCCCAGATGCGGACTAGCTACTTGCTGCTCGATCTCGGTGAGCGTTTTATTCTCCTCGTAGGTTTCCAGCGGCTCTGAGGGTGGCACCCAAGCCGGCGGTGGCGGCGTGAAACCAGTAAGTACCGGCTCATACGGCCGTGGCTGCGGAGGGGTTGGCGGGGTAAACGCCGGCGGCTCGGGCATATCGAGTTGCGGAGGAAGTACGTCGGCGGCGTTAACCTCGGGTGGATCAATGAGGATGCCATCCTGTTGACCGCTAACCGGCGACGGCTCGGGAGGCATTAAGCCGATGCTACCAACGGCCTCCTCTTCGGCTTCTGGCTGTGAGTTAGCGGTGAGTGTACCGCCCATAGTGGGAGGGTCGAGCATAATGTGCGGGGTCCGCGGTACGACTTCATTGTCGTTGCTATCGTCTGAGACAGGCGCTTGGGGCAGCGGCGTAATCGCCGGCAGCTCTGTTGACTCGGGTAATTCGGTCTCCTCGGCCGGTTGATCAGCTGGCTCAGAGTTACTTTCGGCTGGCTGGTCGGCATCGTGAGCTATTTCTAGGGTGCCCGGCTCTTTTGGCGGCGTAGCTTCGGCTGGCTGGTCGGCAGGTGGCTCAGCAGGAGTATCAGATGCCGGTTCGTCGGATGCGGCTGCGGGAGCTGACGTGTCAGATTCAGGAATAAGCGCTGCTCCCAACTTAGCGGCAACGAGCTGTTGGTTAGCGCCAGCGGCCATCAGCGCCGCACTGACACTCATGGTGTGCGGCGTGGTCTTCTCATTACTAAAACGCTCGGTTTGGGCAACAATACCGGTGAGTAGCGCAGTAGCAATCTGGCCATCCATGAGGTTTGGATCGAGTGAATCACAGAGGTCGGTGACAACTTCAGCCAAGCTGCTGGCTTGCGTCTGTACCCAGTTGATACTACCCAGCTCGGTGGCTTGGGCTTCTATAGAAATGCCGATTACGGTGGCATCGTGTAAGATACGGCCGTGTGAAGTAATGGCTTCGTCGAAGTCTTTTTGCTCGGCAACGCCCAGCGCCACTACGGCGTCGACGTTGAAGTCGCCCTGGCTAAAAACGAGATCGTCGGCACTGAGCGAGGTGCGGTAGGGTGTAATAAAAATGCGCACCATCTGGTCTTCGACCTTGTAGCGCAGCTTGTCGGCCTTGCTTTTGTCGAGAGCGATAATAAAGTCCCGGAGACTATCGGTGTTTTTCTCAAGGGTTGATTCGGGCTCTAGGAACTCGATGGTTGAGGGCACTGCCCCGCTGAAGACGGCGGTAGCATGCTTGCCAAATTTGTTGAGGAGTAGCGTCAGACCAATACAGGCAGCCAACTGGTCTACCGAAGGGTCGCGGCTCACCGTCACCAATATATTATTGGCTGCTTGGAGCTTCTCGACGAGCTGATCTTTTGCGCTGTCCATGACTGTTTATTTTACACTTTTTGTTGTTAGAGCTATCAACAGCATCGTAGCATAAGGGTTACGGCTTTGTCCACATTTTTCTTCCCTTGCAGTACCCTTTTCTTTACAATCGAGAGCAGCCTCTGTATATTTAAGTCCGAAGTCTACAAAAGCGTTAGCATAATAAAAGGAATCACATGCCAATCATTAAATCAGCTAAGAAGCGCGTTAAAACCGCCAATAAAGCTGCCATCCGCAACAGTAAATCTAAGCGTACTCTCAAGACCGCTGTCAAAAGCTTCCACGCTGCCCTCACCGGTAAGTCTAAGGATGCCGGTACCAAGCAGTCGAAAGTTCAGAGTGAACTCGACAAAGCCGTCAAAAAAGGCATCTTGCACAAGAATAAGGCCGCTCGCCTCAAGAAGCAGGCCGCTACCAAAGCTAAGGCTGCCGGCGTAAAGCCAGCCGCTAAGGCTAAGAAGGCCGCTCCCGCTAAAAAAGCCGCTGCACCAAAGAAGGTCGCTGCGAAAAAGCCAGCCGCCAAAAAAGCTCCTGCCAAGAAAAAATAGCAGCCATCCCGCTACTGCTTGTACCGCCAGATCACTGGCGGTACTATCTTTATATGCATGAGTCACCGCCACGCTACCATGAAAAGTCGGTGCACCGACAAGACGCCTTCGACCGTCTTAAATTTGACGACCCCATATCGAAAAGTTTTCGCGAGCTGACCACTTGCGCTCGTGCCCTGGGCCGCTTCTTTGAGGGCGGGTACGAGGGCCGGATAGCACCTGGTTTTATTAATGCCCAAAGAGGGACCATCACAAATTTAATTTCTTATTTTTTTGCCGACCAAGGTGCCGTTCTCCAGGTTACCATTGGTGACCGCCCGATCCCCCGCACCGACTACCACGCCACCCTGCTCGAGCCGGGCGATCAAATTTTGGCGAGATTCTTGCAGACCAGCCACTACGTAGACGACGATGTCATGATCGGCAATAGCACCGAGGGCTACATCAATCTGATCGACTTTGGCCGCAACCTTTACTTTGATGGCACCGTCGAGCTGTATTTACCGCTAGATTAGCTGTAGGCAAGGCGCAACAAATAGTTTTGGAGCGCTTCGTCGACGTCGAGGGCCGTGCGCTTACTTTTGGCATCGATATCGAGCAAGCCACTGATTAAACCCTTAAGCTCGGCCATGCTGAGGTAGCGGACGATGTTGGCACTTTTTTGAATTACATAAGGGCTCAGCTTGGCATCTTTGGCGATCTCAGCCGGGCTGCGCGACCCGGCAGTCTTGATGATGGCTAAGATATGTAGCTGCCACGCCAGCATAGCTACAATCTGTTGCGGCTCAACTTTGAGGGCCCGCTGCTCGGCATATAACTGGGCGGCCCGCCGGCTATTGCCGGCAAAAGCCGATTCGAGCAGTTGGAAGATGGTCGACTGGGGCGTTAAGTCGGTCAGCTCGTCGATAGTCTGGCGGGTGACCTGCTCACTCCGCAGCAGCAGCTTGTTGAGTTCGTTGGATAAATTTTGTTGGTTGGTGCCGACGCGCTCTATCAAATAACGGGCGTCATTACTGCTAATACTGCCCTGCTGGTCCTTAGCGGTGCGCACCAGCCAGGCCGCCAGGCCGTTGCTATCCATCTCGATGAACTCCCGAAAATCAGTGGCGCTCTTGAGGTACTTGAAGTAGCTGCCGCGCTTATCGAGCTTGGGTTCGACAATCACGAGGTCGGTAGTGTCGTAGACCTCACCCAGAATTTGTTCAGCTTGCTCTATAAACAATTTGTTTATGCTTGGTGCCCGCAAAACAACCATCTTTTTGCTAGCTAAGAACGGCAAGCTTGTCACCGCCTCGCGCACTCGCGCCAGCTCGGCTTCCTCGCCGTCGATCCGCTCCAGCGCCAAATCGCCCTGCTCCGCCACAAAGCCATCGACCAGTTTGCGGAGCTCCCGGCTCAGCAAAAAGCTATTGGCACCTGTCAGCGTGATAATCATGCTTTTAGTGTAGCATTGCAAATCGATGGCTTGCCGGCTTCTGTGCGCTCCTAGGGTGTAAGAAAAATCGCTTATCTGTTAGCCGCTTTCGTGGTACAACTTAGATACACAGTTTTATGTCGCAAGTTATTATCGTTTCCAACCGCTTACCCGTCACCGTTTCGCTAAAAGGCGGCAAACTTAAATTTGAGTCCAGCGCCGGCGGCATGTCAGGCGGCCTGTCGTCCATCGTCAAATCAAGCCATAATAAATGGATTGGCTGGCCAGGCATGCCGTGCGACGAACTGACCCAAAAGCACCGCGAGCAGATCATTAAAGAGCTGGCCAAGCGCCACTGCGTGCCGGTATTTCTGACCAAGCAGCAGGTCGATGACTTCTACAGCGGTTACAGCAACAGCCTGCTCTGGCCCCTGATCCACAACCTGCCGCGCACTGAGCCTGGCCCGCGTATCCACGCCCGCTGGTGGAAGACCTACCGCCAAGTAAACGAGCTGTTTGCCGCCGAAACCATGCCCTACACGAGCAGCACCAGCACCATTTGGGTGCACGATTACCAGCTGATGCTGGTGCCAGAGCTGCTGCGCAACGAGCTGCCCAATAACCACATCGGCTTTTTCTTGCACACACCCTTCCCCAACTACCGCACTTTCAACAAAATTGGCGAAGCCAAACGGCTGGTGGGCGGCGTCCTCGGCGCCGATTTGGTGGGCTTTCACACGCCGAGCTACGTCGAGCACTTTACCGAGAACGTCGAAAAGTTCAATTTTGGACATGCCGAGGGCGACCAACTAGTGCTCGGCGAGCGGACTATTCGTATGACTAAGTTCCCAATTGGCATCGACTACAACAAGTTCACTAGCTCGCGGAAGCTGCCGGCTGTCAAAGAGGCTGCCAAGGTGTTCAAAACCAAATATAAAGGCAAGAAAGTCATCGCGGGCGTGGATCGGCTGGACATCACCAAAGGCTTCGTGGAGCGGCTGGTGGCGTACCGCGATTTCCTGGAGCGCAACCCGAAGCAGCGCGGCAAAGTGATTTTTGCCCTTGTCGGGGCACCCTCTCGCGGTGATGTCGTCGCCTATCAGCGGCTCGGCAAGCGCGTCAATAAGTTAGTGGCCGAGATTAACGAGGCTTTTGGCAATAAACGCTGGCAACCAGTTGATTACATGAACGAGACCATACCCTTCGAGCAAGTCAGCGGCTTGTTCCAGGTAGCCGATGTGGCCTTTATCGCCCCGGTACGCGACGGCATGAACCTGGTGGCCAAGGAGTACATCGCCAGCCGGCGCAAAAACGGCATCCTCATCCTGAGCCAGACGGCCGGCGCCGCCGAAGAGCTCCAAGATGCCCTGCTCGTCGACCTCAAGAAACCCGAAACTCTGGTCGCTGCCTTGGAGCAGGCTTTGACGATGCGCAAGCGCGAGATCCGCCGCCGCTTCCTGCGCATGCAGGATCGCGTGGCCACCCAGACGATCAGCAAGTGGTCCAAAGACTTTATGGGAACCCTGCGCAAGCCTCCAGTTCCTGTGCCTGCCATCCCGCTGCGCAGCCCGCTGGTAAAGCGCCTGCTAACGGCCTACGACCGCGCCCCGGAACGCGTCTTATTCCTCGATTATGACGGCACGCTGGCCGAACTGGCTACCCGGCCGGAAGATGCCAAACCCACACCCGAGGTCAAACGCATCCTTAAGAAATTAGCCAAAGACCCGAATACCGACGTCTTTGTCGTCAGTGGCCGTAGCCGCAACGATCTGGACAACTGGCTCGGTGGTACTGGCGTAGGATTTATCGCCGAGCACGGCGCCTTCCAGCGCTCACCCGGTCGCCAGCGCTGGCAGACCAGCGAAGCCCTTGCCGACACCTCCTGGAAAGCATTGATCCGCCCAGCAATGGAGAAATATGCGCGCCTGACTCCTGGCGCCCACGTCGAGGAGAAATCTGCCGGTTTAGTCTGGCATTACCGCGAATCGCCAGCCTACACCGCCAAGAAGAACTTGGTAGTGTTACGAAGCGCACTCAAGCCTATCTTGGAACAGTACGGCTTACGTGCCCACGCTGGCAAAAAAATTCTTGAGGTAAAGCCCAAAAATATCAACAAGGGCGCAGCTGTAAAAGCCGCCCTCCAACAAACCGATTACCGGTTTGTGCTGACAGCCGGCGACGATTATACCGATGAGTCAATGTTCCGGGCCGTACCGCGCGGCGCCTACAGTATCAAAGTCGGTAGCGGCACTACCAAAGCCCGCTATCGCACGAAAGACGTGGCGAGCATGGTGCGTTTGCTCGGCAAACTAGCTGGCTAATTACTTTGATAACGGCTGGCAATGCGGGCAGGTGTGCGTACCTCGCCCGGCAACCCGGCTTTTGATAATTATTGTGCCACAGCGTGGGCACGGCAGCCCTTCGCGCCGAAATACACTGGCAAAATCCAGATAGCTGCCCCGCTTGCCCTCGGCATTGACATAGTTTTTATCGGTGGAGCCACCCTTGGCTATCGACAACCTCAGCACAGCCGTCAGGGCTTCGTAGAGGGCTTTAAACTGGCTTTCAGTAATGTCTCGTACGATAGTAGTAGGATGGATCTTAGCACCCCACAGGCTCTCATCAGCATAAATGTTACCGATGCCTGCCACGACTGTTTGGTCGAGGAGCGCTGCCTTAATGTTTGTGTTTTTGCGCCGTAGTAGCCGGGCCTGCAGATCGCGCCAGCTAAAGTCGCTACTAAGCGGTTCCGGTCCAACTTTCTGAAAGAAGTCGAGCATTGGCACTTCGGCCGTCGGTAGCAGCCGCATCCACCCAAATTTGCGCTGATCGTTGAAATATAAATGCGAGCCGTCGGCAAACTCTAGGGTGACGCGCGTTGAGCGGTCTGGCAAATGGCCAACTAGCGAATCATTGGGATGCCCGGCTCCAAAACGCTCTTCAGTCCCCACAAAAACTAGCTGTCCGGTCATCTTTAAATGCACCACCAACGAGTACTTACTGGATAGCTCAATGAGCAAAACTTTGGCGCGCCGGGCTACCGTCACCACGCTGGCCCCGACCAAAAATACCTGGATGTCACTCAGGGCGTTCGGGAAACTCTTATCGGTGTCGCTCACCGCGCTAGTCACCACGCGGCCGGGCAGCAAACGCTGCAGACCAAGGCGGACTGTCTCTACCTCTGGTAATTCTGGCATTCGCCTATTGTAACAATCACCATTTACCTTTCATAGCGGATACTCCACAATAAGCGAAATGGATTCTTTATTCGATATTCTCGGGAGCAAAAATTTTGATGAACCGCCCGAGGCAACTAGCATCAAGAAATTTGTCCAAGACGAGTACCAAACCGCAGTAGCCGTGACAGTCCGCCCTAAGGACATCATCGTGAGCGTGCCGAGTTCGGGCATGGCCTCTACGCTGCGGTTACGAGCACCGGAGATAAAACGGCGCTGCCAAATCGACAAAAAGTTAGTGTTTCGGATTGGTTAATAGACGCCATTGTCGTGGTCGACAATGTCTAAGAATTTGGGAATCTGGCGTTGGAATAAGCTACGGGTTAGGCCGAGATTACCGAGATAAGTCTTAGGCGTGCCGGAGCAGTCACTGGCCCAGAAACGCTGAATAGTCTTGCCGTCCTGGATCAGATCGAAAATGTAGCGGTTGCCCAAGGCACAGTAGCCGCGCTCATCGGCGAGCGTCTGATCGCTGTTGCCTTTAGTGTAGCCCGCTTTATCGAGGGCCCGCAAGAAGCTAGCGTAGCTTTGTTGTGTATTACCGTAGGTTTGCTGGTCGGTCACTTGGTCATTGTAGCCAGTGATGCTTTCGTAGGTAGTGCTGTCGCGGCCCACGGTGACCTGTGTCTCTTTGTGTTCTTGGTTCGCAATGATCGGACCAGACACCGTCATACGCACTGTGGCGTCGGTGTTGGCATAGTCTTTGAGGGCTTTGCTGGTGGCAGGCACCTTACCGTTGCCCTTACCATTGCCGCCGCCTACCAGTAGAATAATCAACAGGATGAGCAGACCAATAGTCACGAAAAAACCGATAATATAGCGCATGTAACCTCTTACAATAAGTTATTATTTAGTATTGTATCACACTTTTGCTTATTTTGCAATAGATACGAGGTGAATTACTTCGGTATAATAGACCCTATGAAACTGTATTACCAGACAGCAACCGCCACTTTAATCCAGTTTGTACTGATGTCGCTGTGTAGCGTCGCTAACAATATCGTATCTGTTACGCAGGCTTGCACCAAAAATAATGGCAGCTGCCTGAGCGACGGTATTGCTTCGCTAGGCTTTTTCTTGCTGACAGCGGTGTGGTTTGCGCTGGTCTGGGCCGTCGGTTTTGTGGCCCAAGAGAAACGGACCAAGTTTTTTGCGTTTTTGCTGATCTGCTTCGAGTTGATGGTGCTGGCGATCGCCTACTTCAACTTAAAACACCGTGGCAATGCCTTACAAACGCTCACCAGCGCCCTCGATGTGGCGCTGGCAATTTGGGTGATAATTATGGCGTTTCGACTTAGCAAAGCCGGTGGCGGTAGAATTGTGAAATCAGACCGAGCTCGCCGTCGGAGTATCGAAAAACACCTTAAGAGTTAACCAAGATAACGGTTAAAAGTAACCAGTCGGCCGGTATATCGTGCCATATTGTGGCCTTGCCGTTCCGGCCGGTGGACTTCTAGGGCGCGGCTAATAGCGTGGAGGGCAAGATGGCCGTCAAGCTCAAAACCCCTGCCCGGCACCAGCTCTACTTCAGGGGCTGGCGGTAGCGTCACCGCCTCGGCAGCGACGGTTTCTTGCTGCAAGCGGTCGAACTCCGCATCAATTTCTTGTTGTGATCGCTCTAGGCGTTCCATTGTTGAAGCACTCATATGCCCTCCTCTGATACGCACCTTGTTAACCGAGCTGCGAAGCGGTGCTATACCTAACATTCCCATGATGACACAAGCCGCCCGGGCCTTCAGTGAAATTATCCACTAAGCGTTAGCGGTCTCTAGGGCACATTGTACCTGACAAGTTGGCCATACTCCTGGCTGTTTACTAGACTCGTCGTGGCAGTATGCCCTATTACTGGCGGAAATCTGCCTCGTATTCTTCGAGGGCGGCGGCGCCAAGCGCGCGAGTTGGGAGTTCGCGGAGGACAGCGGTTTCTTGGGTAGGCACTAGGCTGCGCCGGTTGCGGAGCAGCCCGTCCATACTTAGAAGGCTGATCTCCATACTCATGAGGGTGAGGTCGTCGGTAGTGTCAAGGCTGTCCATACTCTCTTCGGCGAAGCGGCTTTCAAAATCTGGGCTAGGCATAGACACTCCTTTGACATGTTTATGTCAGTTAACCTAGCCATTATCCACTGCGCGAATGGGATTGTCTGTTAAATTGGCCACAGCGTTAGCGTGATAGATCGTGCATCTTCTAGAGTGCGCCCCAGTTGTCGGCTGTCGTAACATCGACATCAAGGCGGACGGGCAATTCGTAGACCTCTTCCATAGTCTCTTTGAGGATGTCGGCAACGGTTTCGGCGAGGCCCTCGGGGCACTCGACAAGAATTGAGTCATGGATCTGGAGCAACATGTCGCAGCCACCGAGTTCGATGAGCTTGGCTTGGGCTTTAATCATGGCTAATTTCATTAGATCGGCTTCGGTCCCCTGGATCGGCATGTTGATGGCGGCCCGCTCAGCCCCTTGGCGAACCATAAAGTTGCTACTTGTGATATCAGGCATCGGCCGACGGCGGCCAAAAAGCGTTTCAACATACCCGTCCTTGCGAGCCTGCTCGAGCAGCTTGTCCATATAGTCGAACAGCGGTCGGCGGAGGTCTTTGTAGCGTTTGATGAAGGTGGTCGCCTGGTCGTAGTTCATGTTGGCGGCAATGGCCAAGCCGTGAGGACTCATGCCATACAAAATGCCGAAGTTAATCACCTTGGCGGCACGGCGCATTTGCTTGGTAACGTCTTCTGGCTGGCGCTCGTAGACCTGGGCGGCGGTAGCGGTATGAATATCGGCTCCCCTGTTAAACATGTCGATGAGCTCGGTATCGCCGGCCAGCACGGCAGCCAGGCGCAGCTCAAACTGTGAGTAGTCGGCGCTAACCAACTTCTTGCCCTTCCCGGCCACAAATGCGGTGCGGATGCGACGGCCGAGGTCGGTACGAGTGGGGATGTTCTGGAGGTTTGGGTCGTTGGAGCTGAGGCGGCCAGTTTGGGCGACGGTGACGTTAAAGGTGGTGTGCAACCGCGAATGTTCGTCGACTAGTTTGGGCAGCGTGTCCACGTAGGTGTTTTTGAGCTTAGCGACCTCGCGATACTGGGTTATAAGATCAATAATGGGGTGCTGGCCGCGGAGCTTGTCGAGCTGGGCGGCGTCGGTGGAGTAACCGGTTTTGCCTTTCTTGATGCCGGTAGTAGGTAATTTAAGTTTTTCGAATAAAATTTCGGCCAGTTGGGCGGTGGAGCCAAGGTTAAACTCCTGTTCGGCGAATCCAAAAATTTGTTGCTCGTAGTCGGAAACGAAATCGTCGATTTCTTCGGAGAATTTGGCCATGTAGCTGGTATCAAGCTCGATACCGCGGTATTCCATAGCCGCGAGCACCGGAATGACCGGCCACTCGATGTCACGAGCGAGTTTGTTAAGTTTGGGGATCTTCTTGAGGGCGGCTGCTTGCTGCTCGTGGAGCGCTTTGATAACAGCTAGAATTTCGCCGGAGCGAGTCATGACTTCTTCGGCGTCGAGATTTTCGAAGGAAGAGCCGGCGTAGTCAAGGTCGGCTTCGGCGAGGGCGGTGAGGTGTTGTTCGCGGCGGAGCGCGTTAAGTAAGAAGGCGCCAATCTGGACGTCGTGTGCAAGTGGTGGCATAGGCGCGCCGAGTTCAAGCAATAGTTTGAGGGTAGACTTTACGTCGTAGCCAATGAGCGACTGGAGCGGCTGAAGAGCGGCTACTACTTCGGCCGGCTTAAGCTTGCTGAGATCGAGCACATATACTTCCTCGCCGGTGGTGAGCGCCAGCACTTGCGGCTGTTTACCATGCTTACCGGCAGCACGGCTATGGACATAGTATGGGGTGTCGGCTTGGAGCTTGAGGCTTGCGAGCGCGGTGGCGCTATCAACGACAACTATTTTGCCGACTTTGAGGGCTACGCCTTGGGTGTCACGGACATTGCTGTCGGGCACCTGCATGATATCGGGCAGTTGGCGAGCGAGCGTGCGAAACTCTAGCTTATGGAGTAGCTCCTGAATTTTGACGGCATCGGCCTTGCTGCCATCGAGTTCCTTGAGGTCCATGGTCAGCGGCGCATCGGTCCAGATACGAGCCAACTCCTTACTGAGATAGGCCAGATCTTTGCCGGCCGTCAATTTTTTGGCCATGGAGTCTTTTATCAGGCTAATGTTGTCGTAGACATTATCGAGGGTTTGGTACTGCTTGAGTAGGTCGAGGGCGCCTTTCTCGCCGATACCTGGTACGCCGGGAATGTTATCGGAACTGTCGCCTTTGAGGGCCTTGAGGTCTAAGAATTGGTCGACGGCTATGCCGTATTTAGCCTCGAATGATTCCGGTGAGTACAATTCGATGTTACTTAGGCCGGTTTTGAGGGCATACACGTGAACATGCGAATTTACCAGCTGGAGCATATCGAGATCGGAGGTGATAAGCAGGGTTTCGATGTCTTTTTCTTTCGCCTGCACCGCCAGCGTGCCCATAATGTCGTCGGCTTCGTAGTCATCCATCTCGTAGAGGGGCCAGCCGAAGGCGGCAAGCAACTCGTGGAGGATGGGAATTTGTTCTTTGAAGTCAGCGGGGGCGGGTTTGCGGCCGGCTTTGTATTCAGGATAGAGTTCCAGGCGGCGGCGAATGTTGGTTTTGGGCTTATCCCAGGCCACGGCGACGTAATCCGGTTTGAAACGCTTCACCACCTCTAGAGCCATGGTAGCAAAGCCAAACACGCCTCCCGTCGGTGTACCATCGGCGGTTCGCAGGTTTGACATGGCATAGTAACCGCGGTAAAAGACGCTTTTACCATCGATGACGACTAGTCGTTTTTTAGGGGTGGCTGCCATAGGTCTAGTATAGCCTACTAATTGATGAAGTCGCGGAGGGCTTCTGCTCGACCGCCAGAACGCAACTCGTCGAGCGAGTCACGCTCTATCTGGCGGATACGTTCTCTGGTAAGCCCCAATACGCGCCCTACGGCATCGAGCGTTTGCGGCACGCCATCGTCGAGCCCAAAACGCATTCTTATAACTTTGGCGGAGCGTGGTGGCAGGCTGCTCAAGGCATCTTTTAGTGCTCGTTGCATGCTACTAAACTCTACTGCTTTCTCTGGATCGGGACTGTCGAGGTCTTCTATAAAATCGTTTAGCTCGGCATCATCGCCAACGATAGCTTGCAGCGAGGTCGGCTCACGGCGGTAGCCCTTGATCTCTTCAACCTTGTCGGCGGTCATTTCAAGTTCCGTACCAACCTCAGCGCTGGTGGGATCGCGTCCGAGCTCGGCAGTGAGCCGTCGTTCTGTACTCGTCACCTTAGTAATTAGCTCGCTCATGTGCACCGGTACGCGGATAGTTCGCCCCTGATCGGCCAGCGAGCGTTGCAAGGCCTGGCGAATCCACCAGGTAGCGTAGGTGCTAAACTTGTATCCCTGGGTGTAATCAAACTTCTCGACAGCGCGCACCAGGCCCAAATTGCCTTCCTGCACTAAATCGAGTAGTTCTAGGCCGCGCCCCTGGTATCGTTTGGCCAAGGAAACTACCAAGCGAAGGTTGGCTTCCAACAGGTGACTGAACGCGGCCGTTCCCTCTTGACTGACTTGTTCCAGATCGCGGCGCATGGCCTTAGGCATACGTTGCAGCTGTGCTGCAGTGCGCTCACCAATTGGTTCGCCACTCAGCAAGCGCGCAGCATAGAGACCGGCTTCTACCTTCTTCGAGAGATCCACTTCTTCTTCGGCGGTGAGCAGCTGCACGCGACCAATTTCCTTTAGATATGCTTTGACCGGATCGATCGGGGCATCGTTCGGCACATCAATATCGAGCACCTCTTCAGCGCGGGCTTCTTCAGCTTGGATATCCGAAGTATTTGGGCCGCGAACCACCGATAAAGCAGCCCTGCCGATTGCTTGGGGCGGGGCCGACGATTCGGGTTCGAGATTGTGGGCGTGCTGACCGGTTTCCATGAGCTCCTTTACGTAACTATCTTCTATTTTGAGGGCCACCGAAGAAACATGCAAGCAATAGCGGGATCATTAGTATACTAAATGTGTATGGATCCCACGCCTAAACTGCCCTATTATCGGCAGAGTGCTCAAGAAGTAACCGACGAGCTGCACTCGCAGGCCAGCGGCATTACGCACGCTGAGGCCAGTAAGCGTTTGCAAGTTAATGGCCCAAACCGTCTGTTTCGCGTCAAACACGAATCGGTAGTAACCACCTTTTTCCGGCAATTTAAGAATATCTTGGTGCTAATGCTGCTGATTAGCGCCGCCTTTTCGATCTATCTGCACGACGCTAAAACGGCCACGATTTTATTGGTGATCACGAGTATTAACACGGTCATCGGCTTTTTGCAGGAACACAAAGCCGAAACGTTAATGAAGGAGCTTGAGCAGCTAATGGTACCGCAAGCCAAAGTGTTGCGGGCAGGTAAGCTCCATCAGATCGACTCCACGGAACTGGTCCTAGGGGATGTCGTCTATATAGAGAGCGGCGATAGCGTACCGGCCGATCTCCGCATCCTCGAAGAGGCCGAACTCAGCACGAATGACTTCGCCCTGACCGGAGAAAGTAACCCTTCCCGTAAGTTTGTCCACGCCATGCAGGGTGATGTACCGCTAGCTAACCGCCACAACTTAGTATTTATGGGAACGACGGTAGCCAACGGCACCGGATTTGGCATAGTGGTAGCCACGGCCATGCATACCGAGTTGGGCCGGATTGCCGCTCTTAGCCAAGCCGTCCACACCGAGGCTTCACCGCTCCAAAAGGAAATGGCTAACCTGACAACGCGTATCGCCCAGATTACCGTAGTCCTAGCCGTGCTACTCGTGCTCATCGCCATTCACGCCCAACTCGGGCTACATAACGCGATTTTGCTCGGGATTGGCATCGGGGCAGCCATGATCCCTAGTGGCCTAGTGGCCGAGGTCAACATTACCTTGGCGGCAGCTGCTAACCGACTCGCTAAAGCCAAGGCCTTGGTTAAGCGCCTGTCAGCCGTCGAGACCCTAGGGGCTACCAACTACATCCTTACCGATAAGACCGGTACTCTAACCCGTAATGAGATGATGGTCCAGGCCATGGTGATAGGACGCAACCACTACACCGTCAGTGGCAGCGGCTACGGGAGCGAGGGCCGTATCGCCCAAGTTGGTCACAAAGCCGCGCTTGGCGCCAAGCAGCTAACGGCGCTGGAACTGTTTTTCCAAACTGCCGGCTTGGCCAGCAACGCCACCATTTCCCCGCCTGACGAGGACCATCCTAACTACTACGTGGTGGGCGATCCGACCGAGGGCGCTCTGATCAGCTTAGCCGGTAAGGCAGGCATCAACCTTGAGACCCTAGGTGCTAGTTTGCCAGAGGTCAAAGAGTTCCAATTTGACTCCGCTCGTAAGCTCATGAGCTCCGTTCGCCTGCAAGACGGCCGGTTAGTGGTATTTCTAAAGGGTGCGCCGGAGGAAGTTTTGGCGCGTAGCCAACAGCTCTGGGACCATGGCCACGTCCGCAAGCTGACTACTGCGGACCGCAGTTATTTTAGTGCTTACGACGCTGAGCAAGCCCAAAAAAGCCTGCGTAACTTGGCTTTCGGTTATCGGGTGTTACCGGCTGATACCAAACCGGACCAGTTGGTGATGGAAGACGTCGAGCAACAGCTCACCTTCCTAGGTATTGCTAGCATGGCCGACCCGTTGCGTGATTCGGTGCCCCAAGCCATGCGTGCCGCTCGTGGTGCCCATATTAAGGTGTCGATTATTACTGGTGACTCGGCCATAACCGCCAAGGCCATTGCCGAGCAGGCCCAACTAGCCCCGGAGATCACCGTCATCACCGGCGATGAGCTTCCTGGGCTTGCCGACAGCCAAATCGCGCAACTTATCGAGCGTGGTGGAGCGGTCTTCTCACGGGTTTCGCCCGAAGGCAAGTTGCGGATAGTAGAGATCGTCAAAAATGGTGGCCACGTCGTGGCCGTCACCGGTGATGGTATTAATGATGCACCAGCGCTCAAGCGAGCTGACATCGGCGTAGCGATGGGCAAAACTGGCTCCGATGTCTCTAAAGATGCCGCCGAAATCATTCTTCTTGATGATAGCTTTAACACCCTGATCAGTGCCGTTGAGCAGGGGCGCGTCACCTATCAAAATATCAAGAAAGCCGCTCACTGTGCCTTGACGGCCAACTTTAGTGAGTTGAGCGTTGTTTTGCTCAGTTTGGGAGCGTTGAGTATCTATCATGTGCCCTCTGCCCTGCCGGCCATCCAGATTCTAGCCATTGATATCGTGGCTCAGATTCTGCCGATCATTGCCCTCGGTTGGGACAAACCAGCTCGAAATATGATGCACCAAAAACCGCGCGATCGCCGCGAACACATTATCAACCTCCAGGCCGTCAGCGGCTTCGCCGGATTTGGGGTATTGGCTGCTCTGCTAAGCTATGGCAACTACTTGTTTTTCTTCTTACGCGAAAGCCTCAGTCCTGTCTCGATTGATACTGCCAACCCACTCTATCATGAGGCCACGACCGTGACGTATCTGACGTTAGCGCTCTGTTTGTACGTCTACCTACTCTTCGAGCGAGCCGATAACCACGAGAACTTTTTTAGCGAGTACCTGTGGAGTAACAAGAAATTACTCGGGGCCTTTGCGATTTCATTCGTGCTGATTGCCTGTATCATTTACACACCCTTTTCGAACACCTACTTTGCCACTCGGGCACTCGGTTTAGTCGATTGGGTAACCGCCCTGGCGGCGGCCGGCTTATTCTTCTGCCTGCGTTTTAGCCACCGCTACACACGAAAGCACAGCCGTAAGGCTGTGCTCGAGCTCCACCGCCAAGTTCACGGCCAGGCCTAAAGGCCGAGCGCGGTAGCGATGGCCGTTTGGAGGCTAACCAAATCTGAGCTCCCATTATCAAGGAAGATATCGGCCCGTGCTTTAACGGCAGCACCGTCGAGAGTGGCAGCACTGCCGCCTTCCGGGCGATGCATTTCAGCCTCTTCTTCGGCCAGAAATTGCTCGTAGGTCTTGTTATCTTCTTCGGCGCGGCCACGAATACTGGCGTTGGCCTGAATGCGGTCGTAACGGGTGTGGGGGTCGGCATCGATCCACATCAGCGTGCCACCCATATCATGTACCCTGTCGGCTTCGCCAGGGTTGCGTAAGCTGGCCATGACTACGCCGGCGTACTTGTCTTTGACTACTTCGTATTCGGCAACAGCTTTGTCGACTAGCACGCTGGGACCGAGCTCGCTACGCCATTCGTTACCGATAGCACGTAGATTTTCGCGGTCGACCGGCAAATTGCGGCGCTTGCACTCCGTACGAAGCAACTCAGTCACCGAGATAAACAGATAGTTATAGTGGTCAGCTAGGATTTGGCCAACGGTATCTTTACCGGAACCGTTTGTACCCGCCAAACCAATGATCTGTAGGTTGCTCATGCCGATTTATTTAATGTAGTCGTGAAGTTTTTTGGCGTCGCGGTGCTTGCGCAGCTTGGCGAGGGCTTTGGCCTCGATCTGACGAATGCGCTCACGGGTGACGCTAAATTCTTGACCTACCTCTTCGAGGGTGTGGCTCTTGCCATCTTCCAGGCCGAAGCGCAGCTTGAGGATCTTCTGCTCGCGTTCGGTGAGAGCGCCGAGCATGTCTTTGACCTGCTCTTTGAGGAGCTGGCCGGTGGCTGATTCCTCGGGCGAGACGGTGTCTTCGTCTTCGATGAAGTCGGACAGTACGGAATCTTCTTCGTCGTCACGGATACTGGCGTCCAAGCTAGAAATGTCCTGCTTGATCTTCATGATATGCTCGACTTTGTCGACTTCGATCTCCATGGCTTTGGCGATTTCTTCGTTGGAAGGTTCGCGGTTCAGTTCTTGCGTTAGGCGGCGTTGGGTGCGCAGCAGCTTGTTGATGGTCTCCACCATGTGGACCGGGATACGAATGGTGCGGGCCTGGTCAGCAATGGCACGGGTAATGGCCTGGCGAATCCACCAGGTGGCGTAGGTCGAGAACTTAAAGCCCTTGTCTGGGTCGAACTTCTCGACGGCGCGCAGCAGGCCGGTGTTACCTTCTTGAATCAGGTCGAGCAGGTCGAGACCACGGCCGACGTAGCGCTTAGCGATCGAGACCACCAGGCGCATGTTGGCTTCGGCCATTTTATCCTTGGCATCTTTATCGCCTTCGACGACTTTTTGGGCTAGGGCTAACTCTTCTTCGGCATTGAGGAGTGGAATTTTACCGATTTCACGCAGGTAGAGGCGGACAGAATCGTCGGCTACGTCGTCGTCCAGATAGACGGCGGCGTTAGTAGCGGGTTCTTCCTCGCCCTCTTCTTCGGCCCATTCGTCGGTAAAGACGGCGGCGTCGGGCTCGGTGGTAGTGACTTCGATGCTGGCTTCAGCCAGTTCGGTGAATAAGGCATCGAGGATTTCGGCGTTTTCGGCCGACTCCGGGATCAGGGCAATGATATCTTTTTGATCAATTGTGCCGGTTTTCTTGGCGGCCACGATTAGATCGGCCTTGTGTTCCTCGGGAGATTTCTCGGCGATCTTGGCAGCGGCGGCTTTAGCTTTGGCGGCGGCGGTTTTCTTGTCTGGCTTGGGGTTATTCATAATGTTTCGGCGCGGGCCGTATTTCCTTTCAAAGATTTAAGTAATTCGTCGTAGGTCTTAACTTCGTTGAGCAATTCTCGGGCTTCCGCATCACTGGCGGCCGTGATTTTGCTAACCAATATTTGTTTTTGCGTTTTTACAAATTGTTCGACCAAACGGACCTGCAGTCGAGCGGCTTCGTAATGAAGTTCATTGAGCTCGAGGCCTTGGTATAGCTCCTCATAGAGTAATGTCTCTATTTTAACATAATCCTGCAAGGATTGCACCGCTCGGTCATCGGGGTCGGCCTGGCTGGGCTTCACTGCTGTCAGTTTGGCAAGCTGCTCGGGTTTGCCATAAAAGTCGGGGTTAGCCTTGAGAAAAGCCAGCAGGGCCGTGGCGGGCGGGGTGATAAACATTTCGGGCGTCATCAAATCGAGAAATTCCCGCAAGGTGGGACGGATCAGCATCAAGCATAAGAAGGTATCTTGGGTTTTTTGGCGCTCCAGCGTTTGTTTATCGGTAGGCTTGGCCGGTGGCTTCACCTGTTTTTTGGGCGGCTCGGCGGCCACGACGGTGCCGAGCATTTTTTGCTCTAAAGCCTGCTTGCTAACGGCCACTAGGCTGGCGATTTGCGTCAAATAGTGGTCGGCCTCGACCGGATCGGTGAGCGCTTTTACGGTTGGGAGTAGCTGGTCGGTAAATTTGCGTTTACCCTCGGCCGAGGTGATGTCCAGTAAGCCCTGGTAGCGCTCGATCAGCCAGTCAATGGCGTATTGCGGCGTGTCGATGGCCTGCTGCCAGGCGGCCGCATCTTGACGAATCAGCTCATCGGGATCTTTGCCGCTGGGGATGGTAATGATCGACAGTGAGACCTTGACTTTGGAAGCGATGGGGATCGCCCGCTCGGTGGCAGCCAGCCCGGCCCGGTCGGCGTCAAAGCTCAGGCGAATATCACCAGTGAACCGGCCCAGGGCTTTGAGGTGGGGTTCGGTCAGCGCCGTACCGGCCGTAGCCACTACCTGACGCACACCGGCTTGGTGGCTGGTGATTACATCGAGGTTGCCTTCGGCGATTACCACATAGGTGCTGCGCCGGATCGACTCTTTGGCGAGATGCAGCCCAAACACGTGTCGGCTTTTGTCATACAACGGCGTTTGCGGCGTGTTGATATATTTGGGGGCATTTTTATCATCGGTCAGCAGCCGAGCCGTAAAGCCAATTACCTTGCCTTGGGCGTCCTGAAGCGGGATCATCAGCCGGCCGCGGAACATGTCGCTGACCCCCCGATAGCGCTGCGCACTTAAACCGGCTAGCTGAATTTCTTCGTCACTATAGCCCTTACTCTTGGCGAAGTCGACCAAGGCGCTCCCATTGTTGGGGCTGTAACCCAGACGCCATTCTAGCGCCGTTTCTTTGCTAAACCCGCGCCGACCGAGGGCATACTCCAGGGCAATTTTGCTCTTACTAAACTGGACTTGATAAAATTTTGTGCTCAGATCGAGCAGCTGGTACAGCCGCTCCTTGTCCGGGCCTTTTGGGCCGCCGCGGCGCGAGCCAAACTGCTCCAGGTCGATGCCGGCCTTGCGGGCCAGTAGGTCGAGTGCCCCGCGAAAGTCGAGGCCTTCGACCTCCATCACAAAGCTAAACATGTCACCGCCCCGTCCCGAGGAGAAGTCGTGCCAAATCTGCTTCTCCGGACTTACCACAAAACTCGGCGTTTTTTCATTGGCAAAAGGGCTCAAACCCTTGTAGTTGCGGCCAGTGCGTTTGAGCTGTACGTACTCACCGACGACATCTTCTACGCTTAACCGTGATTTTACCTCGTCGACAGCATCCATGTCCTTATTGTACGCTACTTTCCTTCGGTACCTTATCTGTAAGATTTCCCGCCACCGAAGGTGAGCGATCCTGCTATACTTGCGCCATGACACCAGCAACTGCCACCGATGCCTACATCCCCGGCGTCTGCAATATCAACCGCGAAGAGATCGCCAAGCGCCGGCTCATCGGCCACATTGGGCTGGCGGCCTTTATTATCATCCTGGCACTTCTGCTCATAACGGGTGTCGATCGATATCTCCGTATCATTCTCTTCATACCTGCAATGCTGTCGATTAGCGGTTATCTGCAAGCTCGCAACCACTTCTGCGTTGGTTACGGCGGTTCAGGTAAGCAAAATGCCGGCGAAGGCAGCGCCACGGCTAGTACCGTCGAGGATGCTGATGCCCTTGCCAAAGACAAACAACGCACCCGTAAAATGAATCTCCAAACGCTGGCTAGCGCCATCGTGGTAACCCTTATTACGCTGCTGCTACCGGTGTTTAACTAAGCCGTTTTCTTGAGGAAGCAATGACTCTTATGGTTAAATAAGGGCTATGCAACCTCAGCAACCGTATCAGCCCCAGCCACCGCAGCAGCCGCCGGTGCCGCCAGGACAACCGCTGCCGCCCCAACAACCCTTGCCCCAGCCTTCGATGCATCCGCAGCTGCCGCAGGTCCAGACTGTCGAGAGCCGCTACGATTTTATTGTTAATCCGAAGCAGCCAGCCAAGCATCTGCCCTTGCCTGTCGGCTCACTACGCAGCCGCCTCATGGTGGCCGCCGGGGGGCTCCTGGTAGTATTGATTCTGTTTGTAGTAATCAAGGGCCTCTTTGGTGGCAGCGCAGGTGGTACCGCCACCATCATTGCCGTTACGCAACGCCAGCAAGAGATTATTCGCCTTACCACTGCCGCCAGTAATAAAACCGACATCAGCAGCGACAACAAGAACTTTGCCCTGACCACCGCTCTCAGTATTTCCTCGGCCCAAAGCCAGCTTGTTAGCTATCTCGGTACCCAGGGAATCAAAGTTGCACCAAAGACGCTAGCCCTCAAGATGAGCACCGCTACTGATCAGCAGCTAGAAGCAGCCGAAGCAGCCACCACCTATGATTCGACCTTCCAGCAAGTTATGAAGACTCAGTTTAACCTCTACGAACAAGACTTGCAGCACTCCTACCAGCAAACCACCGGCCAAAAAGGGCGAGCTATTCTCAAAACCGAGTATGATGGTGCTGCGCTACTACTCAAAAAACTGAATCAGACCTAAACAGTACTGACGCCGCTCACCAGTAAATAGCTGTGACGAATTAGATCCTGCACTTCCGGCCACTGCATTTGTCCGGCTAGTACCAGCGTGTTCCAGTGTTTTTTATTGAGGTGGTAGCCCGGCATTACTTCGTCGTATTTCTCGCGTAATACTATCGCCAAGGCTGGATCACACTTTAAGCTGAGCTGCACCGGCTCTTTGCCTTCACTAATCAGGGCGAACATTTTATCGCCGGTTTTGTAGACAGCGACATCCTTGCCAAACGGGTAGTCGAGCCGGGTGTTAGGCATCGATAACAGGTATTCTTCGACGGTTTTATGATCCATTTTCTTTGAACCACTCCAGATAGTCCTGCAGTTCAGCGATACTGGCCTGAATATCATCAAAGGCTCGATGTACTTCCTTTTTTTCAAACTCCCGGGCATATTTACCCTGCATCAGGATTTTGAAGGAGCTAACATCGAGCATGCGGTAGTGCAGCTTTAGGTCGAGTTGCGGCCACCAGTGTTTAATAAAGTTGCGATCGTTGTGGATACTATTACCCGCCAAGATGGCTGGTTCGTCACCGAAATGCTCTTTGATCAGGGCGATCAGATCCTGCTCGACTTGATCGGACGGAATCCCTTGGTCCAGTTTAAGCACAAACTCATCACGGTTGGCGGGGTAATCCTGCCACCAGGTGTTTTTCTGCATCCGGTCGACGACGACTTCCTTCGGCTGGCGAACGCAGGCCTCGTAGCTGGCGAGCGTCGTGAAATTAAAGTCAGTAATTTCGGCGGCCACCTCAAGAATAACGTCATTTTCAGCGTCGAGGCCAGTCATCTCTAGGTCAACCCACAGTAGTTTTGTAGGGGTCACATGTTTCTTAATCATAGGTGGTAGTATACCACCGAAAACCCCGACCCTTACGGGCCGGGGTTACACAAGGCTCTCAAACCCTTTGTTAGTAGGACGCGTTAGGCGTTAGTCCGAGCGGCGCTTAAAGCTTCAGCGTACCAATTAAGATCAGCCAGTAGCTGCTGCAAAGCAGTCTGAGGACCGTAGGGGTTGGCGGCGAGCTCTGGGGCCAGGTTACCTTCATCATCGATGGCAGTGCCGGGCTGGGCCGCAAAGTACACAGCGTGCGGCGTAGAAATTGCCTGCACGGCTGGAATTAGGGAACGGAAGTGAGCCACCGATTGAGCACCACCGGTCGAACCGTGAGCTACTAGGGCAACTGGCTTCTGCTTCATCTGGAAGTCGAGCGTGTCAAAAGCATTCTTCAAGACTGCCGGGTAGGTACGGTTATACTCAGGCGTGACCACAATGTAGGCATCGCCTTCGGCAATTTTGCTGAGGAACTTAGCGACCTCAGGAGTCGGCTGGCGGTCTGGGTTGTACTGTGGAGAAATAGCCTCATCGAAGAACGGTAATGGGTAGTCGACCATATCGACGACTTCAAACTCGGCACTTGGCAGTGTCTCTTTGGCCTGCTTAATAATCCAAGGCGCCAGGCGGTCACTGACACGACCCTGTCGAGTGGCACCAACAATAATCTGAACTTTCATTTTTGCTCCTTTGGTGGTATACTTTATATAGTATAGTCAAGTATAAACCCATAACTATACTTTGTAAAGCTATGAAATCAACTACTCTTTCGGCGTCAGCCCAGACCCCCTCGTCCCCCCTCGAAAAGAAAGTGGGCTGTATTGCCAGTGCCATGCAAATTATTGGCAACAAATGGACGGCCCTTATCCTGCGTGATCTCTTCGAGGGTCCGCGCCGATTTTGCGAGCTCGAGCAATCTGTTGGCAGCATTAACCCTCGCACCCTCTCACAACGCCTCGATGACCTCGAAGCCCACGGCATTATTATTAAAGAGCGCTTCGCCGAAGTCCCACCCCGCATCGAGTACACCCTGACCGACAAAGGCCGCGACCTACTGCCCATCCTCCAGCAAATGGCCGCCTGGGGCGACAAGCACTACGACTCAAATTGCTAGCTACATCTGATCTGGCGCAGTAATACCGAGTAATCCCAAGCCATTTTTCAATGTCTCGGCATATCTGGCAACCAGTGCCAGGCGGAGCGCTTGGCGTTCGTCTCCAACGACGCGATTATTCTCATAAAAACGGTTGAAAACCTGCGATAATTCGTACAAGTAAGTACAAAGGTGGTGCGGCAGCAGCTCGCTCGCGGCCAGAGCAACAGCATCGCCATACTCGCCGAGGGCCCGGACCAGTGTGCGTTCGCCGGTTTCTAGGCTAGCACCCTGCAACCCCTGCTGGGCCGCGTCGCCCGCTTTTCGTAAGATACTACGCGCCCGCGCGTGCGCATACTGCAAATATGGCCCACTATTGCCTTCCAGGCGTACCGATTCATTGAGATCAAAAGCAATATCACCGCCTAATCGCTGTTTAAGAAAAGAATATTTAATCGCCCCGAGCGAAATAGCTTGGCGGGTGGCGGTATCAGAAGCTTCTACGGCTTCGCCGACTACTCTCAGTACTTCAACGGCGCGAGTCACATTACCGAGGCGAGAACTCATCTTCTGGCCGCTTCCAAACTTAACAGTGCCGTTAGGATGGTGCACTTGTTTGGCGGCCAGGTCGGGGTTAATCCCCTTCAGCGCAGCGAAAATCACTTTCATATACGCGGTTTGGTCGTTACCGGTCATCAGGACGCGCTGGTCGTAGGGGAAATCATCGACTTCTAGTTTTATAACCCCCAAGTCTTTGGCGCCGTAAGCCGGTAACCCCTGGGAAGTAATGAAGACGTTTGTAAACAGGCCAACCGCCTCGCCCTTGAATACGATCGCCCCTTCGCTCTCTTCGAAGACCCCCGGGGTATGCTCACGAACCAGCGCGATGCCAGGCGCCATGGTTTCGCTCTCTCCATAAGAACGATCAAAGGGCTTAACCTCAATCACTTCATAGAAGGCCGTAAAATAATCATAACTCCAGCTACGGCACTGCCAATACACCTTAGCCAGGTCACTGTCATGATCACCGGAAGCGTGGAGGGCGTAAACCTGCTTGTTCCGTTCAATAATAGCCGCTTTGGCTGCTTCGTCTTCTTCATAGGCCTTCGACCCTACGACATAGGCTCCGGCAATAAACTGCGAGCGTTCGCTTAATTTGATAGTGGCTAGTTTATCAAGATGTTGGAAACCACCAAGTGCCAACTCAATGCCATAGAGCGCCTTGCCAACATGCAAACCAACATCCCCGCCGAAAGTAGCACGATAGACAGTGGCTCCTGTCGCTTCAAGCAGACGTCCGATGGCATCCCCGGCAATGGTCTGATAGAGGTGACCGGTGTGCAGCTCCTTGAAAGCATTTGGGCATGAATATTCCAGCAGGACTCGTCGCCCCGCATTCAAGCTGGTTAAATCAGTCTCGAGTAGGGCGAGAGCCTCGGCATCGTGCAGCGTCAGGTTGATAAAGCCCGGTCCGGCCATGGTGACTTGGCTGACTGTTTCTGCCAGATCAGTCCGGAGCTGCTCAGCGAGCTGTTCGGCCACCTCGCGTGGCGGTCGGCCCAGCCGCCCGGCCAGCTGCATAGCGATATTCGTTGCATAGTCTCCAAATTCGGCGTCGGGGCGCGTCAGCTCAATGGCCACCTCCTGGCCGAATACATTTTGGACGGTCGTGCTGATCGTTTGTTCTAACTGTTGTCTCATTCGACCCTATTGTAACAGATCACTTCTCTGTTGTGCGTAGCAGCCGCACGGTGCTCCACGCAATATAGTAGGCCGCACTGAGCAGTACAAAAAATGAGCCCGTCACCACAAACATCTGCGGATAGGTGAGCGGCTGCAGCAACCGGTCGGACATATCAAAAATCAGTCCCGAAGGATTTAAAAACAAATCCCAGCTATTCCAGCGCAGGTCGCGGCCAATGTAAATGGCAAAACTACAGATGAGCAGTAGCACCGTGAGGATACCCGTCGAGGCACGGCCGCTGTATCGCTTCCGAAACTCCAGATGCACCAGATAGAGGCTCGACAGTCCGAGCAGCATGGCCGTAAAAATAAACGAACTAAACATCGTCGCCACATACAGTACCCGGTTATCCGAAACGTCTTGCAAGTGAATATAATCACTAATCATGTAGAAGCTGTTCGGCAAAAACAGCACCCAGAGTAGCGTCATTATGATTGCCTCCCACGACGACCACAATTTGTCGCGAAGCACTAGGGTTAAGCGGTAAGCCAACAGGAGCGGGATCCATGCTAATAACAGGTTCCAGATCATGAAATCATAACCCACATCGTCATTAACTAGCGCATAGCCACAGAACAACCCGACACTAGCCAGCGACGCCAGCGAGAGTGCAGTTACAAATTGCCTTCGTGCCGAGCGGTCTTTGGCCATAATAGCCTATTATACCAAGCGGCGGCTCCGAAAGAGCTATCGTTTACTAAGAGATACCGAGGATGCCTCTTGGTTTACCGGTTCTACCGGTGCTACGGGCTTGACGGGTACAGGAGTAGCGGCGGGTTGGGCTGATGCAGATTCTGGCTGCTTAGGTGCAGCGAGCGGCCAACGTTTACCACTTATTTTACGGCGACGAGATGATACATGCCGCGGCTCGTTATTAACAACTGGGCGTTCAGACATCACTACTCGGCCGTGGGCCGGTATCTTCTGTTTGTCATAAACTACTGCTCCAGGCATTACAATTACATCTTCACCCATTTTGATCTTATCGCCTATCGAGGCTCCTTCACCAATCTGGGAGCTATTACCGACAGTTGTCTTGTTCCCGATTTGGACATGTTCTTGGATGTGGACGCCCTTAATCTGGCTCAAAGGAAGATCGCGATGGACCTTCGCGTAAGACCGGTCCTTGGCAAAGTGAGAAGCCTTAGTGTCGCCGATGTGCGACTCTTGACCTACGACAGCAAATGCATCCACCCGGCTATGCTCGCCGACGCTACTACGATCACCGATCGTAACGGCTCGGTCAATGGAGCTAGCCATGTAGAGTGAAGCCGCCCGGCCTAGGTAGGCAGCTGGTCCCACCACGGCGGCCATACCCACTCTTGCCTCGTCGTCAAGTATGGCAGCTTCGCAAACAACAGCGTCCTTAGCGACTACCGCCGACGCGGCGACACGGGCACTAGCTTGGATGATTGCTCGCCCCTGGATGCGGGAACTTACTGCTTCTACCTCGGCATCAACAGAGATGAGTGCCCCCCAGCGCGTCAGATTATAGATACCTCGGTGTACATAGGCCTCCGGACCATTTTCGCCAGCAGCTGCCTGCTGGAAACCAGTAAAGACGGTGACCTGGCTAGGTACGTACCAAAGCTCCTCGCTATGCTGCTCAAAGTGGTCGTCAATATACCCCTCGCGGGCGTCATGCCCCGATTTTTCATAAATCGCACCCAAGCTTTCGTGATGTGCCACCTCTTCGTCAATGGGTGGAAGATCGAAAATGCCTAGTCCTAGGTCTTCTTCATGTGCCATATGTACCCTCCTTTAAAACCACTATTTTGCGCCTGTAATCGAGCGGATGCAAGCATGAGCGTAATAGTTATTCGGCGCGTTCGATGGCTCGCTGTTCAGGCGTCTCATCGGGGCGGGCATAGTCATCCTCGAGGCGCCAGGTGGTGCCCTGCTCAGGGGTGGACACCTCTACAATGTCACAGTCAGTGACGCCCATCAAGCGGTGGCGTTGGCCGAGCTTTGTGCTGTAGCCCTGCCCAGGCTTGAGCTCGGTAGTTACCAGTTCGCCCGCGGCATTCTCCCAAATAACCGCGGCCGTGCCGGCGATTACTAACCAGCTCTCCTGCTTGGCATCGTGAAGTTGCAAACTCAGGCGGGCGCCCTTATTGATATGAATGATTTTGCCCATGTACGGTGCGGCGGCGGCCACCCAGTGAATCTCGTAGCCCCAGGGCTTATCGACTCGCTTGGCATAGGCATCAGTACTAAAATTACTCGGGTCGTAGTGTGGAACGGGGTTATCACTCATAGCGTATCTCCTAAGTTAATCTGTTGGCGCTCGGGTCGAGACCGCTCAGCAGGGCTGTATATATGGTAACAAAGTCGCCCAAAGCCGTGCACCACTGCTGCTGGGCCTCCAAATTATCACCAGCAGCCTGGATTACTACCGGTAACGTCCAGCTGCCGGCTAGTTCCGATTCCAGAGCCGCGAAGCATGCCGCCACCTCGGTGTCCTCAAAGCCGCTGCGGAGCATGATAACGGCGTAGGCCTTACCATGTTCTGCCGGAGCTTCCATTGGTAGCTCTGCCTTTGGCAATACCACCGCCCGAGCCTGTCGGCCAGCCACAGCCCGAAAGCTCGCTTCCCACGCCCCGGCGGCGGCCGCTAATTCCGGCCCGCTGTAGATAACCAATCTTTTACCGATGCAGTCCAGGGCGAGCTGCTTCGCGTAATTTTTCCAAGCCGGCACCGTCGGCAGCCAGTTTAAAGCCAGGGCCGGCCAGCGCTTAGCGGCCCGACCCAGCGCATCCACCGAGTCATGGTCATGGATATATTTCAAATCGTCAATCATCTCTGTTATCACTCTAAAGTACCGGGGCGAAATCTGCTAGTCGGGTGGCGCGCCAAAATCCGCTTATGGTATATTAGATGCATAGTACGCTCTACGCGAGCATAACGGGGGTAGAATGTTTGGGCACAACGATGATCAGCAACAGGATAATTCGCAGGGCACCGGCCCAGTGGACGATGGTTTTGTAGCACCACCGCCACCACCGCCAGCCAATGATTTCAACCCCGCCCTTCCCGGCCCCGACACGCACTTTGGTGGCCCCGGCCCCATGCCCTCACCAAGTGCACCTATCAGCGTGCCTAGCTTCCCCAGCTCACCGGTAAGCCACGACGATCCGCAAGTCCCCGATCCCACTGATTTGGACGACGACCATCAAGAGCCAGTCTCAGCTAGCACCAACGACTTACTAGACATAAAACAACAAGCCCTCAATCAGCTCTCACCCCTCGTCGGCCACCTGGAACAAAGCCCCGAAGAAAAATTCCGCACTACTATGATGATGATTCAGGCCAGCGACAACCAGGACCTCGTCAAAGACGCCTACGCGGCCGCTCAAGAAATCAAAGATGAAAAAGCCAAGGCCCAGGCCCTGCTCGACATCGTCAATGAGATCAACTACTTTACGCAACATCATCAGGCATAACATAAACAGTTTGTTTATTAAAAAGCCCCTCTTGCGAGGGGCTTTTTAATGGTGGCAAGCCGCTAGCCTACATCATGCCGCCCATAGCCCCGCTCATATCAGGAGCCGGGCTTTTGGGCTCGGGAATGTCTACCACCAGCGCGCCCATCGTCATAGCCGTGCCGGCAATACTGACGGCGTTCTGGATAGCCTCTTTTGTGACGCGAACCGGGTCAATCACGCCAATTTTCTTCATATCAGCCAGTTGGTTGGTCATGACGTTCACGCCATAGCCGGACTTCTCGAGCACCTTATCGATATAGGCGCTCGGATTGAGGCCAGCATTCTCCAAAATGATCTTGAATGGTGCATTGAGAGCCTTCACTAAAATGTCAGTACCGGCATCACCGGTAAGGGCGCCGTTGTCGACCATGGTGTTCATGACATCTTGGGACTTACCCTCGTTGGTACGATTCACCAGATTCATGCTCAGCCCCACCAAGGTAACGCCGCCGCCGGCTACAATCCCCTCAGCCAGAGCCGCCTTAACGGCTGCCACGGCGTCGTCGACGCGGAACTTCTTCTCCTCGATCTCAGTTTCAGTAGCACCGCCAACTTTAATGACAGCCACCTTACCACTGAGCGAAGCCCGCCGCTTGTCGAGATTGTCGCGCTCGTACTTGGCCTCGGTTTGGGCGGCTTGCACATTGATCTGTTCAATGCGGGCTTTAACGTCGGCCGGGCTAGCGCCACCTTCGATAATCGTAGTCGCATCTTTAGTTACGATTACCTTGCGGGCCGTACCAACCACGTCAAGATCAACGTTATCAAATGACATGCCACGGTCTTCAGTAATCACCTGTGCCCCGGTCAGGATGGCAATGTCCTCTAAGATATCTTTGCGGCGGTCACCAAACGACGGCGCCTTGATGGCGATAGTATTAAATACGCCCTTTAAGCGGTTCAAGATCAGCGTCCCGAGCGCCTCACCCTCGACATCTTCGGCGATCAGCACCAAGTCTTTTTTACCGGACTGGGCGATCTTCTCGAGCAGTGGCAGGAATTCCTGGATGCTCGAGACCTTGCGGTCAGAAATAACGATGGCCGGCTTGTCATACACAGCCTCCATGCGAGAAGTATCGGTAACCATGTAGGGGCTGACAAAACCGCGATCGAAGGTAAAGCCTTCCACGACTTCACTTTCCATCAGTAGCCCCTGCCCCTCTTCGACGGTAACAATACCGTCCTTACCGACTTTATCAATAACTTCAGCGATCAGGGCACCGATCTCGGCATCGCCGGCGCTGATGGTAGCAACTTCGGCGACCCGCTTCTTTTTGCCCTCGATCGTCTCCGCCAAGCCGCTCAGCTCGGCCAGTACGGTTTGGGCAGCGGCCTCTAAGCCCTTGCGGAGCAGCATGGGGTTATGGCCGGCGGCGATCAGCTTGTTAGCCTCGTGGAGGATGTTGTAGGTCAATACGGTTACCGTAGTCGTACCATCACCAGCCACCTTGTTCATCTTGCTGGCAGCTTGCTTAATCAACTCAGCGCCAACCTTCTGGCCCAGTGTCTCATCGTCAACATCAGCCAGTTCAACACCTTCGGCCACGGTTACACCATCGTGGGTGACGGTCGGTGCCCCAAAGCCCTTACTAATAACCACATTGCGACCCTTGGGACCCATGGTCGTTTTAACGGCGTTGTACAAAATCTCAGCGCCCGCTAATACGCGGCGGCGAGCATCATCATCATAAAATACTTTTTTAGCCATGATTCCTCCTATTTACCAGCGACTGTCGCTAGGATGTCTTCCTCTTTTACTAAAATGTAGTCGGCACCGTTCACTTTGATGTCGGTGTTAGCATAACTTTTATACACGATACGGTCGCCGACCTTAACGTGCCGGGCGGCTGGACCGACGGCTATCACTCGGGAAGTCTGCGGTTTTTCGGCCGCTTTCTCTGGCAAGTAGAGGCCGCTAGCGGTCTTGGTTTCGGCGGCGTCGGCTTGGGCCACGACGTAATCGCCCAATGGCTGTAATGGTGTGCTCATGGTTGGTCTCCTTCTTGTAAGTAAAATTAGCACTAACGTGTTTAGAGTGCCAATTAGCCTTTTAATACTACCTGCCGTGGCCGGCCAGCGTCAAGACCGGGCTTTGCTATACTGAGCAGATGAGTGATACAACCAATACCCCCGCAACTTTTATCGGCGCCCCGCTTGATCTTGGTGCCGAAAATCTCGGTGTCGACATTGGTCCCGACGCCTTCCGCTACCAAAAACTCGTCGCCAAGCTCCGCAGCGCTGGCCTCGACGTCACCGACGCCGGCAACATTGCCGTCAAAGACCGCGCCGAGCTCGCCGTCGGTAATCCTCGCCTGCGTTACCTCGAAGAAATCATCCGCGTCAACACCGCTCTGGCCGAGAAAACTCACCAGGCCCTCACTGCCGGCCGCAAAGCCATCATCATCGGCGGCGACCACTCAGTCAACCTCGGCGCCATGGCCGGTGCCAGCGCCGCCGTCGGTAGCGACCTTGGTTTGATCTACTTCGACGCGCACGGCGACATGAACACCACCGAAACTACTCTCAGCGGTAACATCCACGGCATGCATCTAGCCAGCGTCATGGGCTTCGGCGCCCCCGAGCTCAGCCACGTCTACGGCGACCAAGTTAAGCTTGCCAAAGAAAATCTACTCCACGTTGCCGGCAGCGACTGGGACCAAGCCGAGCTCGACCTCATCAAGCGCGAAAACCTCAAGGCCTTCACCCTCTTCGACCTACTCACCCAGGGGCTTAAGCCGCTGATCGATCTGATAGATGATCTCTCCAGCCGCGTTTCCAATATCTGGATCAGCCTCGACCTCGACTCCATCGATAAAATCTACGCCCCAGGCGCCGGCATGCCCAACGCCAAAGGCCTGACCTATCGTGAGATCGCCACCCTGGCCGAGTACATCGGCGGCCACTGCAATGTGATTGGCATTGATGTTGTCGAATACAATCCCCTCCAAGACGAAAACAACAAGACCGCCGAACTCGGCATCGAGCTCATTGCCCGTTTTCTTGGCAAAGATTACAGTTGGTACAGTAACTACATGGCCCAAAACCAAGTCCACTCCTAGACTCACATACCATTTTGTTGTATAATTTGTAATAATGACTCACGCTACCGCTCAACAATTCTGTGCCGAACAATGCGCCCTCTACGAACACCCGCAGCGCTGCCGCCTACAAGATATTCGCGATGTTCTCGATGCGCACATCAGTAGCAGTCCCGGCATGCCTCTCCATGAGCAAACCGTGATGGGTGACCTCGCCACCGTGCTACTTAACAACTGCGTCGTTATGCAGGCAAATTTATCAGAAGCATAAACTTGACGAAAAGTTAACATTGTGCTAATGTTAACTCATGGAAAAACCAAACAAAAACCACCAACCAAGTTCACAAGAAGTCCTCGACATGGGCTATACCGAGACGTCTACTCACTACAAAACCGCCAAAAAAGCCGAGCGTCCCCGCCTTAACGGCGAAGAGCGCCAACTGGTACGAGAGGGTTACAACCCTGACACCTCGATCCACTTTGCCAAGAACCGCGCGCCAGAAGCCGACCAAACCCTCGGCAAGCGCGCCATCGACGCCCTGCTCACAGCCAACGCCCAGCACAAGCTCGACGTTGAGCGCACCGAAGTCCCCATCATTGAGGCCGAGGCCGAAACCCCACGCGTTATCGATGTCCACGATGAAAGCGACCCTGCCGCCGCTATCGAAATCAACTTCGCCGATGTCCGCCGCGATGTCCGTGGCGACATCATACTGCCCACCGAGGTCAACGAGCGGCTGAGCGATAGCCACTAGTCATCCCTTGCTCCAAAAAATAGCACCCTCGCGGTGCTATTTTTTTATGGCTCTAAGGGCGGCGTGGGCAGTGCCGATTTCATCCCAGGGGTACTCGACGACACGGTCGGGGTTGTGATCGTCTTGTTGGAGGTGGCGCAGCTCTGCTGCTTTGGGGCCGTTGCGCAGAATGTCCTTCTCGTGGCCCTTGCCGAGTAGCAATACCGTGTCATCCTTGCTGGCGCGCTTGATGGCGAAGCTAATAGCCTCGGTACGGTCATGCACCAAAAATAGATCCGTGTCTAGGGTTTTGCCCTTGCTAGCCGCACCCTCGGCGATCTGCTCCATAATGGCTTGCCCGTCCATGTCGCGATCGTCTTCTTCAGTAATAATCACTTCGTCGGCGTACTGGCCGGCCAGGGCGCCCTGCACTGCCCGCTTGGCTTCGTCGCGGCGGCCGGCCGAGCCGAACATCACGATAAGCTTGCCCTTGACCACGGGACGCAGGTCCTTGAAGAGCTTTTCAAAGCTGTCCGGCGTGTGGGCGTAGTCCACAATCACGCTAAAGTCCTGGCCTTCGTCGATGCGCGTCATGCGACCTTCCACGCCCTGCAACGCGGCAATCCCCTGCTCGATCTGCTTGCCGCTCAGCCCCAGCGCTTGGCCCACGCCCACCGCAGCCAGCGAATTATAGACATTGAAGCTGCCGGGTAAGTGGCAGGTAATGTGCAGCTGCTCATCATTCACCTGCACATCGTACTGCACGCCATCAGGGGTCAGCTGGACGTTTTCGGCCTTCAGGTCACCCTTTTCGATGCCATACAGCACAGGGTGTTGGATGTCGCCTGCGAAGAACTCGGCGCTGGGATCGTCAGCGTTCACGATGCCAATACGCAGCCCCTTGCGATTGCGATTGGCCTGCTGGAACATCATCCGCTTGGCGTCGCGATAACGCTCGAAGGTCTTGTGATAATCGAGGTGCTCGTGAGTGAGGTTGGTCAGCACCACCACGCTGTAGGGTACGCCCCACATACGGTGCTGGGCCAGCGCATGGCTAGTCGTCTCGAGCACTAGCCATTCCACGCCCTGCTGTTTCATAAACTTCATGCGCTTCATCAGCGTCGGCACGTCTACGCTCGTCATGTGCTCCACCTGCGGCCGGATGTCGTCGCCGACGCCGTAGGCCACTGTGCTCATCAGGCCCACCTTGTAACCGGCCTCGTGCAGCATGCGGTGCACCAAGAAGCTAGTGGTCGTCTTGCCATTGGTGCCGGTGATACCGATGACTTTCAGCCCCTTCGACGGGAAACCGTTGACGGCGTTGAGCAACACAGCCTCCGTCAGGTGGCCATATGGCTCCACGGCCGCAAACAGCCCCCTAGGGATGAGCTTTTTGACGATGCTGCGGGGGTTCATATCCTACTAGTATATAGGACGAACCGACGCTTGGGTACGGGAGCGCAGCCTACTATTGGCCGAGTGCTTGGCGCTCGCGCTCGTAGTCGCTAGCAGCCACTGGAGCCGGGGCGACCACTGGTGGGATGAGTTCATCTATCGAGACTAGGCCTTCATTACGGCGCGTAGCCGCGGTTTGCTTCTGCTCTTCCTTAGCCTGCTTGGCCAGGTACCTTTTGGTGGCCCGGTTAGAAGCGGCTTCGTTACGACTGCGGAGGAACTTATTAGTCTGAACCCTCAGCTTGTCGGCGATAGGCTTGGTGCCCAGCTTATTCTCACGGGCCGTTTCCACGCGCTTGTTAGCTGCTTCGAACCGAGCAATGGCACGCTCACGGCGAGTAGCCTTGGCAGGAGCCGGCTTCTTAACTTCAGGCTTCTTTTCTGCTGGCTTCGGTGCTGGTTTTTCTACCGGCTTAGCTATAGGCTCTTTGGGCTTAGCGGCTTCGGGAGTAGCGGGCGTAGTCTCTGCAGCCTTTGATTGGCCAGCAACTTCAGGGGGAGTGCCCCAGGCAGGAAACGGAAGGTCGCCACGGGTATCACGGACCTGGTTCTCCAGCGTGATAGCCGCCAAGGCGCGACGGCCAAGGCGTTGGTGCAAGCGGGGGGTCTTAGCGGTGACTGGCTTCTCGGGGCTGTTATTAGCGTTACGAGCGGCTTCGGCTTTCGCTTTATCAATCTCGATAATCATGACCGGTTGGTCTTTATTGCCAGTGTTTAGGGCGGCTAGCGCGTTTGAAAAGCCTTCTGAGGTATTCTTATTAAGCTTGCGAGCACCTTCTAAGGCGGACGTAATAGCCTTGCCTTGGTAAAGCTCGGAGACGCGACGACCATCGTGCAGCTGTGGGCCAACCATAATTAAGCGATCGCCCTTAAGCAGCGGCCTGCTAAAGCCATCATCGGCATTGAAATCGGTTTGGTGGCTGGGGCCCATCGGGCTATAAAACTGCTCTTGGCTAATTGGGAGATATACTACACCCTGTTGGAGCACCTTTATTGACTTACGCGGATCGTTCGGATCTTTTTCGGTAGTGTAGTGGTTGTTCTGGCGAGCGATAAATATTTGGCCGGCACCGATGTTAATGTAAGCAGCGCGGGTGTTGCCAAAGTTATCTTCGAAGAGTTTAACCATGCTGGCATTAACGCCGACACCATTAACATCTTCGACACCGCGGGCCTTGCCTGCCTCGCGCAAGGTGCTTTCAATTTCGCTAAGTACTTGCGCGTGCAGCATGCGCTTCTCGTATTGGCGGACTCGACCACCTGGGAGCTCTTGCTGGAACTGCTTAGTTTCGGTAAAGCTGACCATGTCGGTAAGGTAGTGCTCGAGGATCTCCTCGGCGACTTCAGTGGCCCATTCGCCGGACTTGCCAGCGCCTTCACCGGTGAGCGTACCGTAGATGGCACGCTTTTCGATCTCGAGATAACGGTTGCGGGCACCGCTAATGGGGCGCCTATAGACATCGTAGTCGACGCTGGGGTTCTTCTCGTGCTTGGCAGTAGAGGTGGGAGCTGGCGCGGTGTTGGGAGTGGCTGGGGCTTTAGCTACAGCGGGAGGGGTGACCACGGGCGGTACTGTCGGGGTGTTTGGGGTAGTGGGAGGTGTGTTGGGAGTTTGTGTTGGCTTGGGGGCAGTGTTGCCGGCCGGGCGAGTAGCACGGCGGTAGGTGCGGCCAGTTGCGGGAGCGGTAGGAGCTGGGGTAGTTGGAGCTTCTGGCTGCGCTGCCTCGGCGTTAGTAGCCGGGCGAGTAGCACGGCGGGTGCCTTTGCGCTCCTGAGGGGTTAGGTTGGCTTTGGCGTTAACGACATAGCCAGAAGCGACGCTATCTGCGACTGCCTCTACCTGAGCGACCTGGCCATCGACAGTGTTGCGGCGGTCAAAGGCCGAGTCAACATGTGAGCGAGCTTCGTCGACGGTGAGTGTTTGATTAGCCATGCCCTCGTGAGCGACCGTGGTGATCTTACCGACGAGCTCGTGGACCTGATCTTGGGAGTTATAAACTTCTGCGAGTTGCTGGTGGACGTCCATGGGCGCTTCGGCCCAAAGGTCTTGTTCTGGCTGGGGTTGGGGGGCTTGTTCGCTCATGGTGAGATATGGTCCTTTGAAAGTAATAAATTTTTGGTTTTTGTTTAACTGAACATATTCTAGCAAAATACTTACGTTTTGTCAATGTATTTCACATTGTTTGTCTCCTTTTAGCAATAGCAGGCGCTGGGCGTGGTATGCTGAATACCAGATGAAAGTGCTGGGCATTGAGACTAGTTGTGATGAAACGGCTGCCGCGGTGGTCGAAGACGGCCGACGGCTGCTGAGTAATGTCGTGGCCAGTAGTATGGATCTACAGGCCCAATATGGTGGCGTGGTGCCGGAGATTGCCGCTCGCAGCCATATTGAAGCTATTTTGCCGGTGATCCACCAGGCGCTGAGCGATGCGGACTGTACTTGGGACGACATTGACGCCATTGCCGTAACACATGGCGCTGGGCTAGGCGGTAGTCTACTGGTGGGCGTTATGACGGCGCGATCGTTGGCCATTGCTCATGGCAAGCCACTGTATGGGGTGAATCATGTGATGGGGCACGTCTACGCTAACTTCCTTACGTCGAGTGCCCTGCCCGGCTACGCGATGCCGGCGCAGCCACCCCAATTCCCGATGCTAGCGATCATCGTATCGGGTGGTCATAGCCAACTGGCGCTGTTTGAAGACCACTTTAACTATCAACTACTAGGACGGACGCAGGATGACGCCATCGGCGAAGCTTTTGATAAGGTAGCCAAGATTCTCGGCCTGCCCTACCCTGGTGGTCCACAGGTGGCGGCTGCAGCGGCCAAGGGTAATCCGCTGACCTTTACACTGCCAAAGGCTAAGATGGGCAAGTACGATTTTAGTTTCTCTGGGCTCAAAACAGCCGTTCTGAGGCTAGCACAAGCGCAAATTGGGGAAACCCACGAGTTTGCCTCTACAAAGCTAGCAGCGCGCCTCAGCGAGGCTCAGAAGCATGATATTGCCGCCAGCTTCCAACGCGTGGCGATCGAAACTATTGTCGATAAGGCTCGGCTGGCTTACGACGAGTTTGCGCCCGTCAGCGTGGTAGTGGCGGGTGGCGTGGCCGCCAATGCGGAATTACGGCGGCAATTAGTGGCCGCCCTTCCCCTGTCGATTGAATTCCCCGACTTGAAGCTGTGCACTGACAATGGGGCGATGATCGCCACCCTTGGATGTTTTCACGTGAAAACTGGGCAGCCGGCTGACGACCCCTACGCTTTGGGTATCGCCCCTAATTTATCGATGTGAATATTTCACGTGAAATGTTCGACTTTTGTTCGTTGGATTTTCACGTGAAAAGTAGGCTATTTCATGCTGGCTTACAGAGGTGATATGATGGAGGAATATGAATTTACCAAAAGCTTATGATCCCGGGGCCTACGAAGCCGACATCTACGCGCTCTGGGAGCGCTCTGAAGCCTTTGTAGCCCACCCGGACAGTAAGAAGGAACACTTCTCGATCAGCATGCCACCGCCCAATGAAACGGGCACATTGAGCATTGGGCACTCGCTGTTCCTAACCTTGCAGGACATTATGGCGCGGCACGCTCGTCAGCGGGGCAAAGACGTACTATGGCTTCCTGGCACCGATCATGCGGCTATGGCCGTTAATGCCATCATCGAGAAGAAGCTGACCGATGAGGGCACCAATAAGCACGAGGTGGGGCGAGAAGTCTTCTTGGAGCGGACGCGGGAATTCGTGGCGGCAAGCAGGGGAACGATGTTGGGCCAGATGCGCGCTATGGGCGCCAGCGCCGACTGGTCCCGACTGCGCTATACACTGGATGAGTCGCTGTCTTGGGCCGTACAAGAAGTATTTATTAAGATGTACAACGATGGGCTGATCTACCGCGGTAACCGCATCGTGAACTGGGACCCCAACCTCGAGACTAATGTGTCTGACGAAGAAGTAGAGTACAAGGAAGAGCAGGCGACATTTTACACCTTCCAGTACGGGCCGTTTCAGATCGGAACGGCGCGGCCGGAGACAAAGTTTGGCGATAAATACGTCGTGATGCACCCCGACGACGAGCGCTACGCCCAGTACAAGCATGGCGACACTTTCGAGGCCGAATGGCTAAACGGCAAAGTCACGGCCACGGTGATCAAGGATGAGGCCGTCGATCCGGCCTTCGGAACAGGGGTGATGACGATTACGCCCTGGCATGACCACACCGATTTCGAGATTGCTGAACGCCATGGGCTGGAGAAGCAGCAGATTATTGACTTCCATGGCAAGCTACTACCGATTGCCGGTGACTTTGCGGGTATGTCGATAGCTGAAGCGCGACCGAAAATTGCAGCTTTATTAGAAGAGAAGGGGTTGTTAATCTCTCGCGACGAGAAGTATGTGCACAGCATTGCCGTTAATGAGCGCGGCAAGGGCGTAATTGAGCCGCAGATTCGCCTGCAATGGTTTGTTGACGTCAACAAACAAGCCGTAGAGTGGAAAGGGAAGACGCTAAGCTTTAAGGAAGTGTTACAGAGCGTGGTCCGCGAGGGCGACATTAAGATTATTCCGGAGCGCTTTGAGAAGATTTACTTTAGTTGGATCGATAATCTGCGTGACTGGTGTGTGAGCCGGCAGATCTGGTGGGGACACCGGATTCCGGCGTGGTATCGCACGGACGCTGACGGGCAAGTTGAGACGTTCGTTGGTGCGGTGCCGCCGGCTGACGAGGCTGAAGGTTGGCGTGAATGGGAGCAAGACCCGGACACACTTGATACGTGGTTCAGCTCGGCCTTGTGGACATGGAGCACGCTGATCGATCCCGAACTAGCCCGCGATGCGTCACTTAGCCTCGCGGAAGTTCTTGCTGGCAGCCCCGATTACCAGGCCTACCACCCGACTACCGTGCTTGAAACCGGTTGGGACATTATCTTTTTCTGGGTCGCCCGGATGATTCTGTCGACGACCTACGCTACCGGCACAGTACCCTTTAAAGACGTCTACCTGCACGGCATGGTTCGGGCCGAGGATGGTAAAAAGATGAGTAAGAGCCGCCCGGAGTCGATTATCGATCCACTGACGGTAATTCCGCAGTACGGCACCGACGCACTGCGTATGGCCTTGGTCATGGGCGTTTCGCCAGGCAACGACCAGAACTGGTCGACTGGTAAGATCGAGGCTAACCGTAACTTCTGCAATAAGCTGTGGAATGTGGCCCGCTATATCGAAGGTATCGTTGGTGACGACTTTTCACGTGAAAAGTCGGAAGCTGTCTCTGTAGCTGATCACTGGGTATTGAGTAAGTTACAACAGATTCAACAGGGAATGGTGAATGATCTGGATGCCTACCGCTTTGGCGAAGCCTATGATAAGCTGTACCACTTTATCTGGGACGATGTGGCCGACTGGTACATTGAGGCCAGTAAGGCCGCCCCGAATAAGCCGCTGCTCGCGCACGTGCTTGAGTCGGTACTGCTACTGGCGCATCCGTTTGCACCGTTTGTCACCGAGACCATCTGGCAGACGCTGAAGTGGGAAGGGGATAGCCTGCTGGCTACCAAGCAGCTGACTAAACCGCTCGGCTTTGATGCCAAACAGGCAGCCACCTTTGGCGAGATCCAGAATATCGTCAGCGAGAGCCGGTTTGTACTGACGGCGCTGAAAGTTTCTGGGATTACGCTCTACTACACCGCCGTACCATTTATCACCGAGAACGCCGAGACCATCAAACGGATGGCGCGCTTGCAAGCTGTAACAGAGGTAGAAGATGGTACCGGGCTGTTCCTGACCAGCACGAACGCCCGCTGCTGGCTAGATATCGACCAGGGTACTGCCCAGGCCTATCTCAAAGAGCTCAACGCCAAGAGAGAACGCCAGGCAGCGGTGATCGCACAGCTCGAAGGCCGACTCAGCAATGACAGCTACGTTAAGAATGCGCCTAAAGACATCGTCGCCCAGACCCGTCAGCAGCTTGGCGAGGCTCAGGAGCTGCTGGCAAGCCTCGAGCGAGAGTACGACCGTTTTAATACCACCGCGTAATTAGGCGGCTGGCTCGAGCATCGAGCGGATTTTCTCGACCGACTCGACAGGATTGGCGTAATCAAATTGGACAACGTGCCAGCCGAGCGTTTCGGCGGCCGTAAGGTTGGACTTGGTGTCGTCAATAAATAGGATTTCCTCGGGTGGAACGCCGGCCTCGACCTGCGCGTGCTGGAAAATGGCCAGCTCGGGCTTAATCATGCCAATCTCTGATGAGTCGATAATGGCGTCATAAGCCACATTAGGGACTTTGCCTAACTGGCGAAGCTGGCCCAGGATGCCTGGCATAACGTTGGTGAGCAGGCCAACGCGGTAGCGCTCAGCGGCCCAACGCACTAGCTGATGCATGTCTTCGTTGCCTTCGGCTGCTTCGAGGTAGTAGGATGCCCAGTCGACACTGCCTTCGACGCCCATGCGCTGGGCCATAGCTTTGTTGAAATCTTCCAGGCTGATGCGGCCGCGGCAGGTGTCGTCGGTGTAGTGCCAGTGGGCTGTTTCGACAACATCGGCCGGCACATCATAGTCTTGGGCGATGTGGGCAAAGGCTCGTTGATAAAAGCGCACCAGGCAGTCGTTCACGTCGAAGTAGACGAAGCTGATGCCACTCTTGGTTTTGTGGAGCACCCGGCTAGCGGCGCGGGAGGCGCCCGCATTACCGAGCAGGGCATCAAGGCTGAGTTCTAAGGCCTGGGCAACAGATTGAATCGTGAAAATTGAGGGGGCTTTGATGGCCCCACGCTCGATTTTAGTTAGAGTCGAGAAGCTAATGTTGGCCTTTTGGCATAAAGCTTGCTGCGTTAAGCCAGCAGCTTTGCGCATACTTTGAATTTGTTGGCCCAACCCCCGCTCGTCCATAGCCTTATAGTACCAGTTTGGAGGCGGTTTTGGAACTAAATTGGTATTAGATGGCTAGTTTAGTTGAGTTTAATGAGCGTGCCGAGCAGGACCTCAACGACGATAAACACCATAACGAAGGTGACGCCCACGACGGTCCAGACGTTTTTCTGGTTGCCGTAACCGAGACGGGGACCCATTTTGGAGTAGACGAAGGCGGCGATGCCAGCGGCGAGAAAGATGGAGATAAGAGTATTAGACATTAGCCTTATTCTACTGGAACGCGAGACGCTGCGCCAGAGCAGCGAGGGCGGCATCATCCGGCTGAGCGTCTGTATCACCGTGAGCCCGGTACTGCTCCTTGGTATAGAAGGGGATTAGGTGCACATGGGCGTGCGGCACATCGACACCGACGACTTTAGCGCCAACATAGGTAGTACCGAGTACTTCCCGAAGGCGCAGGGCTACTTTTTTGGCGGTGGTCATCAGGGCCTGGTAATCCTCTACTGGTAAATCCCAGACGAACTCAACCTGGTGCTTGGGCACGACTAAGGTGTGGCCGGGCTGACTGGGATGGATGTCGAGGAACACGAAGGTTTTGTCGTCTTCGTACAGTTTGTGGACGGGGATCTGACCGTTGATGATTTGGGTGAAAATTGAGTCGCTCATATTTTTAGTATACGCGAGTGGGGCAGGGGGAGCGGTGAATCAATAATTATGGGGCAGTTCTTAATTTATTCTTAAATTGGGTACTTTTGTGGACGCTTATGCTTGCCCCGGGGTGGGGCAGCGAAGATAGTAAACCGCCATGGATAACGGCGCCCTCTACACACCACGACTGGCCGGACTGCTTTTTGTGGCTTGTCTTCTTGGCTTTATGAGCATTGCCCTTGGTATACCTCGAGGCAGCGGCGCTAGCCAAGCTACCACGGATTGGGTCACGCCTACGGCAACTAGCGTACGGCGCGTGGGGCCGTATGTCACTGACGGCCGCGGGCGGCTGGACCGCATCGACAATTTAAACTGTTACGACAGTACTTATCTAGCAAAAGGTGTAACTGGTGAGCTTGAGGAGCAGCCGACCTGCTTAGTGCCGACCGCGCTAGGGAACTTTGATGCCATGCATGATAGTATTGGCTTTAATGGCGAGGAAGAGAAACTCATACCACTCATCTCGCATTCCTCGCAACTGGCTTTGACACCTTGGCCGGGGTCGGATAGCGTACTGGCCACCGAAGCCTCCTCTTTGGGAGGAGCATACCTGAGCTTATATCGAGATATTTCGTCGCATGTGCATGATGATTACGGGCTCAACCTTAAACTTGTCTCGAAGACCGTGGTCGACCCACCGGACTATGCCTTCCGAACGCCGGACGGCGACCTACTACGTACCGACAATATCGCCTTTTCGGATAACGGCTCATGGCTAGTGGTCCGGACCGAGAACGCCGGCTTTGTACGCATCAACGCCGCTTCGCTACACATCATGTCGTTTGCCAAAGATTTTTATAGCCAGCGCGCCGATAAGCGAACCCAGCTGGCAATCAGCGACGATGGACGCTATGCGGTGGTGGCCGACACGGAGGCGGAGCGCCTCGTGGTGTATGACTTGAGCCAGTGCGGCAGCGGGTCAGCCTTGCAAGACTGCCCTAACCATAATTATTGGAGTGACGTGAAGGGCACTGTTGCTGGATTAACCTTGGTGACCAAGGTTCGATTTATCAATGATTCATTGCTCAGTTTTGTGACTCATGATTCCAGCGGTGAAAGTGTTTATAATTTGGCACCGACGGCGAAAATAGGCTCGCTCATCGACTACCTGGCGCTCGGCGACTCGTTCGCAGCTGGCGAAGGCGCTTACAATTACCAGCCCGGCACTGACAGCGACATCAATCATTGCCACCTATCGCTCGATTCGTACCCCTATTTGATCACCCGGCAGCTCTACACCTCAGCCGGGGGCCATTCGGTGGCTTGCTCGGGAGCTCGCATTAACGATATTGTGCCGGCGCAAGCCGCCGAGTATCGCGGGCAAACTAGTAACGGCGTAGCCGTCAAACTACGTTCTTCTGAAGAGCAGAGCAGTATGCTGTCCAGCTATACCCCGGGTAGTTTGCCACAGATTTCGTTTGCCAGTACCTATCAGCCGGGCGTGATTACTGTCTCGGCCGGAGGCAACGATATTGGCTTCGCCAAAATACTCACCGCTTGTGTGGCACCGCATATCAGCCAGCACCTCAACTACGTCAATAATTGTTACGACACCTACGAGCAGCGTTATGAGCTAGCTACACTGATTGACAACCAACGACCAAGGATAAAAACCATGCTGCAGCAACTCCACTCTAAAGCCCCTTCGGCTAAAATGTATCTTATTGGTTATCCCCAGATCGCCGTCGACAACGGAAGCTGCGCACTGAACGTGCTACTCAACACGAACGAACTGGCCTTTTCGATTGAACTCATCACCCATCTCAACGCCGTTATGCGCCAGGCGGCCAAGGAAGCGAGCGTGAATTATGTTGACGTCAGCCAGGCGCTGGCAGGGCATCGCCTCTGTGAGGGGCCGTCCGTAGCCGTAAACGGGGTTACTGCCGGCCGTGCGGGCGGCCCGGAGCTGACCGTGGGACCGATTGATTTCCATGCCGATTATCTGGGGAGCGAGAGTTTTCACCCCAATCGATATGGCCAAGAGCTTTTGGCCCAGGCTATTCTGTCGAAAACTCATAATTTTAACATCGACATTTCTGATACCAGCTCATTTATGCCGACGACCTCGGACACTGCTGGTTTTCTCAATAAGCCGAAGTCTGGGGCACCGATTGTACGATTGCTACCGGCAGACATTACATCGCAGCGGATCATTACCGTCGGCCAAACTATTACCATAGATGTAGACGGGGAAGCTGAAGGGTTAAAACCGAACACCGTGTACACCGTTTCCATTGGCGCTGTATCGAGCACGGCTACTGTCAGCGATGGTAGTGGCAACATCGACGTCACTATATCGGTCCCGCCCGCTACGCCAGGTGGCCCGCAACCGATCACCGTTGATGGCCAAAACCAAGCTGGTGAGCCAACCCAAATCGTCGATACCATAGGTGTCGTGACCGATCCGAGCGATTACGATAACGATGGTGCACCCAATGGTTCCGATAGCTGTCCAACGATCAAAAACAGTGGTATTGATGCCGACCATGATGGCATCGATGACGCCTGCGACGGCACAGTTACTCCTGTCAACACCGGCTCTGCCACCCCGGGCGGACCGACTGCGGCTGAGGAGCCTGGTCCGGTCCCAGACCAAGGCGCAGCAACCTCACAAGAGCTAGGAGTCGGAACGGTCCTAAGTGTGGGAGCAGTTACCGCAACCTTGGCCAGCGAAATGGCAGTACAGGTTACGGCCACCAGTAATCGGCTGCAGCCCGTACAGCTGGCAAAAGTCAGCATCAATCCGCAGTCCGGCGCACCGGTTGGACACCTTACAGACAAAGTTGCTCAATCATTGACTATTCCAAGTTGGGTCAACCCCAGACGGCTCCACGGGGTGCGATGGGTAGTGAGCTATGTGATTTGGCTCCTGGTGCTGGCAGTTTTGGCACTTACAACAAAGGGTAGGGTAGAGACAGTGCGGCCAAATAAATAAGCCCAGGCGCGCCGGGCTTATTTATTTGGCGGAGAGGAAGGGATTCGAACCCTTGGTACCGTTGCCGGCACACTTGTTTTCGAGACAAGCCAATTCAACCACTCTTGCACCTCTCCGTTCGCACTATTTTAACAGATTCGGCCCCATTCGTAAGCGGCTGGTAATCGGCCGGTAGATATGATAGAATTACCCCTGTTGCTTTTTCTGTTGTTAAGAGAAAGACGAGTACCTGTAGCTCAGCTGGATAGAGCGTCGGCTTGCGGAGCCGAAGGTCGTAGGTTCGAATCCTGTCAGGTACACCAAAGCAAGCACCCCTCGTAAGAGGGGTTTTTGTTTTGCTGATGGTGGTGATTATTACTTAGGCGCCGGGCCTTTGGGCGGCGGGCGGCGCTTAGGGGCGTTTTGGCGCTCGATTTCGGCGAGGCGGTGAAGTCTTTCAAAGTAGTCTTCCAAATTCATGCTATCCCTTGTTTAAAGGTCATCCTGTTTGGGGGTGAGGTTATTACTTAATGTAGAGTAACGGTCTCGGCGGAAATCAACAGTCAGATTTTTCACTTGTTGGCAGGCTATACTAAAAGGCATGCAGGTAACAGTTTATGGAGCTTCGGGGAGGGTGGGCCGGCTGGTCGTGAGCGAGCTAATCGCTGGCGGGTATAGCGTGGTGGCGTTTGTGCATAGCTCAAATCCGTTTGAGGGCCTAGCCGGCGTGCGCGTGGTGCGGGGCGACATAACTGACGCGACACAAGTGAGCGAAGCACTGCGGGGCAGTGAAGCAGTGATCAGTACGTTGGGCAGCTGGGGCACGAAATCTAAAGATATTGTGGCGACGGGTGCCAAAAGCATCACTGAAGCTATGCAAGCTAGTGGCGCGAAGCGGATCATCACCCTCACCGGTGGCAGCGCCCTGGTACCTGGAGAGAAGGTCGGTTTTATGGCTAGTGCCCAGCGGCGCCTTTTGAGTCTGGTAGCAGGTAAGATTTTGAGCGACGGCGAGAAGCATCTGGCCATCCTGGCTATGAGCGGGCTCGACTGGACCTGTATACGGGCACCGGCTATGTCCGGTAGCGGTAGCGTGGTGTATCAGCTGAGTATGCGATTGCCGTCGCTGCTGGCATCGATTCCGCGCGTGGCAGTTGCCCGCAGCTTGGTTGATCAGCTAAGCAGCAGGGAGTTTATCGGCCAGGCGCCGGTGATTACCAAACTTTAAACTGTAAGATAACTAATAGCCTAGGCCGGTCGGCTCGCGTATGCTCAAGTCATAAGGGTAGGAGAGCATATGCGCCGCAAAGACACGACTGCACAGCAAGAAGATCACGCCGACAAGTGGTGGCGTGATTACTTAGAGTACTAACGGCGAGATTGCATGAGTTTACTAGTCGCCATCATTCTGGGATTACTGATCGGTGGTATGATGGGCTATTTTGTCCGCGAGAACATCGACTCGTTAATAATTAATTGTTTCGTGGGCTTAGTGGGATCATTGATTGGGTTAGGGCTCTACACCTTGATGGGTTCCAGTGACACCGCCGACCAGCTTATCAGCGTGAAAGGGGTGGTGGTCTCGGCAATTTGCGCCGTAATAGCGCTCCTTATGTTTAATGGGCTGCAACGAATACTGCCGCGGCGGACAGCCAGTCAATCACATGTCGAAGCCAGCGAGATCGATGAAGATTAGCTTACTTATGGAATTTACTAGTGATCTTCTGTGAGGTAAGGTATTGCTCGCTGGCAGAGATGCGGGTGTACGCCCGCTTGTCGGCCTTGGTGGGATTGTTATTGTCCAGACCACGAGGCCACAGGCGCTGCGAACGTACGGCAGCAATTTCTATCGAGTAAAAGACGATTTGGGCCTGCAGATAGAGCCAGAAGAGCAGGCCGAGCGGAATCGCGAAGACGCTGTAGAGGTCGTTCAAGTTGCGGAGCTCCTTTTTGAGGAGGAGCTGGCCGAAGATCTGAATCAGAACAAGGCCGATGGCTGCCGTCGCCGCTCCAGCTCGCGTGGCGTGAAAGGTTACACGGCCGGGTAGGCTAAAGGTCAGCAAAAAGCCGAATAAGAAGAACAGCACGATGAGATTGACGACAATCGACAGCGCAGTAAAGAACCAGCCGTGACCAGCCGCAGCGGTGAGGGTAGTACTCAGCGAAGCTACTAAGAAGCCCAGTCCACCGAAGATAACGATGCTTAAACTCTTGATAATGGACTTGGGGAAGCCATCGCGTTTGACCCGGGGGATATGCCAGATCTTATTGACGCCGTTACGGAAGGCGTCGGCTACTCCGCGAGCGCCGTAAAGCGTAAAGAGCACACCGATTACCAGCGCTAGGCCGGTCTTGCCGATGGTGCCGATGGCTTTCTCGAGAGTGGGGCGGAAAGTGGGGAAGTAACTTGTGAGGCCGTCGAGAACCGTCTTTTGCAGGTGGGGATTGTCAGCCGCTACCACACTAACGACAGTGGCAGCCACCAGCAACAAGGGAAATAGTGCTAAAAAGCCATAATAGGTGAGCAGGGCCGACTGGTAGCCGGCTTCATCCTCACCGTATTTTTTGATAACAGCATAGGGAAAGCCCACAAACGAATGTTTCTGTTGGTAGGCGTCAATTTTGTTGCGGTATTTTTCGATTATATTCATGTGGGTGGTCTGTTGCTTGTGAGGAGCGACCCCAGCTGTTAGCTGTTGGACTTGCCGGTGACTTTTTTTATTGCCCCCACTACAGCCTGGCCTTTTTCGACAAAGTTAGTGATATGACTAATCTTTTCGTCGATCTGGTGGTGCAGGGCGCTAATCTTAGAGCTTATAATTGCGATGCCGATAGCAATCCCGATAGTGATAAGGAGGAATAGGCCCATGAATACTATAGCAATAATGTAGTAAGCTGTCTCTAATCCGGTCATGATTTACTCCTTGGGTTATGTTAGTTATACCCTACCTGGTTTGAGTTATCCACTATGTAAGAATATTTACAGTTAACCTAAAGCCATAAGCTTAATAATGTACATACTGTAAACCGTAAAAAGGAGAGCGATATGTCTAGCGAAGAAGCTGAAAAATTAATGGACGATTTTGAGCGATGGGACGCTAAGCACGCCAAGCACGACTTTATCGCCCGGATGGAGCGCAAACTTCGCCGCAAGGAGATCAGCCCACGATCTTAATATCCTCACGAGTACCTTTTTAGAGAACCGTTCTTCGCAGGCGGTTCTTTTCTTTTAGAAGCGGATCCGGCGCATCAATTTATCAATGGGGTCTTGGTGATGTGGCTCGTAGGGTAGTACTGCCGACAACAAATCGGCAATCTCTTCTTCGTCCTGGGGGGCGAAATAAATGCTGATACTTGGCGCAAAGCGACGAAGTGGCATTAGAATAATACTCGCGAAAGCGACATCTTCATCAACGGTGAAAGACTTAAAATTGGTGTACGGGAAGAACTTTTTGTCGATGGTAAGGCCATGTTCATCAAGCCGGTACTCGAGCTCCCGGGGTGGTCGGGCGGCATAGCCACCGAGCGCAATGGCCGCGATAATTATAACTGCCGTAGTTGTCGGATCACGAGTGAAGACATATACGATTGCCGCGATAATCACGGCAGCGACACCAAGGTTAATATACCAGCGCGCGTTTTTTTGATGGGCGATGTATTCGGATGCTGTCCAGGTAACACGACCAAAGTCCTCGACCGGCGTAACGCCGGCTTCAAACTCACTAGTTGTCTGTTCTGCCATAAGCAGTATTGTACAACAGGTTGGTCCTAGAATATAGCGTGGCCAGGCTTAACACAGAAAAGACGCTGGCCAAGGTAGTTCGTATCTGTTAAACTAGTCCAAGTTCAGTCTCGCGCTTCGCGCTCAATCCTGGAGAGGTACCCAAGTGGCTGAAGGGGACGGTTTGCTAAATCGTTAGAGGGGAGCAATCTCCTGCGAGGGTTCGAATCCCTCTCTCTCCGCCAAAATAAAATAACCTAGCTTGCCTGGGTTATTTTATTTTGTCAGCAAGTAGGGGATGCGAACCCTGGGAGCAAGCAAAGCTTGCGGAAGGGTTCGGCAGAGCGAGGACGCGCGCAGGAGTTTACTCCGAGCACGCCGCAGTGGCGGAGCGCAACGAAGTGGAGCGATATCCCTCTCTCGGGAAGAAAGCGCTTTAACTATTTCCTTGAAGTATTAACTTGCGATGCGTTGCCTGGACTTCCGCCGCCGAGGCTACCTTCGTAGTCTCTACGCGCAGTTGCTAAGCCACTACGGTTTGCGCTTCTTGCCGGAATGTCGTGGGATGTAAATGGACGGACCCCAGATAAACCATCACGTTCGTCCTGAGGACATAGTGCCCCTGATCTCAAAGGGTTTTTGTAAGATCGGTTTATAAGCATTCGCATCTTAAGTTCGCGACCTGCTTCCTCGGCGGTTTGCGGGCCTACGTCATATGGCCTTGGGGCCGTAAGGAGATCGCGCATCACCGCTTGGCGTGCGTTGGGAGAAGTTGTTGCTAATGACAATGCGACTTCAGCATCTAGGGGTAAGTTTTCGTAAACATACTGCGCAAGCTGCTCGCTGCGAGCAGTGTGTACGAGCTGTTGGGCTGGGTAAAAATCAGGGTCAATCTCAGACGACATAGTTATTATTATATACGATAAGCTTTGTTAAGTCAATATATGCATAAGCTGGATGGCGCGAATATTCTGGGGGGTTCAGATCCCAGCCCCAGCCAAATAGAAAGCCCCGCTTTCGCGGGGCTTTCTATTTGGCGGAGGGGGTGGGATTCGAACCCACGGTACCATTGCTGGCACGACGGTTTTCAAGACCGTTTCCATCGACCACTCGGACACCCCTCCGGGCTATTGGTACAACAGGGGTGATTATAGCAAACAACTATGCCTGCGCAAAGACCATGGCTTCGACGCGGCTGGCACCGGCTTGTTTGAGCACGGCGGCAGCAGCCTGGAGGGTGGCGCCAGTGGTCATGACGTCGTCGACGATAACGACGGTGGTACCGACGAGGCGTTCGGCGTGGACTACTCGGTAGGCCCTGGCCAGTTGGGCTAGTCGTTGCTGACGCGAAGCACCGACCTGGTGTTGCTGACCACGGCGACGTAGGCACGACCGGTAGGGCATGCCGCCGGCACGGGCCAGGTGGCGGGCTAGGAGAGCGGCTTGGTCGTAGCCGCGTTGGCGAATACGAGATGTGGCCGTGGGGACGGGCATAACTAGGGCACCCGGAGGCAGGAGATGGATAGGGAAGAGGCCGGCCATCTCGCGGGCAGCCGCTTGGCTGCCGCTAAATTTCAGGCGATGCACTAATTCCTTGGCAAGGCCGTTGTAACGAGTGGTGGCAATGACCGCATCAAGTGGCCCGGGCGGTATAGCAATAGCAGGGGCGGGGACAATCTGACGGCGACAGTTTTGGCACAGTAAAACACCTTCGGTAGCGCAGCCGAGGCAGTCGTGTGGGGCAATTATTGCTAGTAGGGAATCTAAAATGCTCATGCTGTTGTGTTTATTGTGTTGTAAATCTGTGCAAATTACGTTGCGAACCGTTTGCAGACTAAGCTATACTGCTAGCAAGACAAAAATGCAAGATTCTGAATCAGAAGTTAATCTAGATTTAATCAATTTTGGAGGGTAACAACTATGGCGCGACGAAACCGCGACGACGATCTTTTGCTGGAAGAAGATGAATTAACTGCCGCATTTCTGGGTGACGACGACTTAGCAGGACCGATCGATCAAGGTCAGCCACAGGCAGCACAGCCGGTTGCCGATGAATGGGAAGAAGACGAGACCGTACCGGGTCAGCTCGCCGTCGACGTCTACGAGACGCGTGAGAAGCTGGTCGTAAAGGCTCGTACTGCTGGTGTAAACAAGCACGACTTGGACGTGAGCATTTCTGACAACCAACTGACTATTCGTGGCACGCTTAGCGCCGGGAACGACGAAGGGGTAGAGAACTACTTTTTACAGGAATGTTACTGGGGCGAGTTCTCACGCACCATTGCACTGCCGGTACCGGTCAAGGAAGAAGAGATCGAAGCCGTACTCAAAGACGGCGTATTGACCATTAGCTTTGGCAAGGTCAAGCAAGACACGATCAAAAAGATCCAAGTCCTTTAGTAGTTCAGGACAAATTAAAAAACCTCCCGAATGGGAGGTTTTTTAATTTGGGCTGGGCCGATTACGAGCCGTTGCCGCCGGCACTGACTGCCGTTGAGAAGACGTACTTCACGATGAACTGAGCTAGGGCTACGATGATTAGGCCAACGATGGCGTAAATCAAAGTGTTTTTAGCTCCGGAGACGTTGTTACTGTCACCACCCGAGGTGATGTACTTAAACCCACCAAAGATGATGAAGATGACAGCAATGATACCGACGATTACGGAGAAGATGTTGACTACGCGAGCAGCCAAGGTCTTCAGTGAATCGCTACTGCCGTTAGGATCACAGTCACCGCCAGTAGAACCGGTGGTAGCTTGTCCGATGCCGTCACAGACGCCATTAGTTACTTGATCTGCCGAAGCAAGGCCCGCAGGGGCAAGGAGCAAGACGCCGAACCCGAATAGGGTGGCTGCGACGAGCAGGGTGTTTTTAATTTTTTGGAACATGATTACCTTTCTTTACTTTCATATTACTTATACTATTCCCGGGCCGCTAAAGCAAGCTAGGTCTTCTTCGGTGCTACACAACTCGCACTCGTTGCCGAGAGCTTAGAGTTATATTGACATTTGGTAGCCGTATTGAAGACGAAGTTTACCAAGAACTGGGATATTGCGACGATGACGAGGCCAACGAGGGCGTAGATGATGGTGTTCTTGGCACTGGAAACACGATTGCTGTCGCCACCCGAGGTGACGTATTTGAAGCCACCGACAATGATGAAGATGACAGCCAGGATACCAACGATGGTAGACAGCAGCTTGACGATGGAGGTGACGAGGTTGTGGATGCCATTGTCAGCGGTAGCATTACAACCGGTGCTGCTATCAAGATCGGTTAGACCCTGACAGGCTTGATCTTTGAAGGCCGAAGCGAATGTCGACGCCGGTGTAGGCGCTGACAGGGCAGCAGCGGCGGCAGGCACGCTCAGCGCCGGCAACAAAATCAGCGCGAGAGCCGCAACCATTTTTTTTAGACTCAATTTTCTATGCATATATTCTATCCAATCCTATTTAGTACGAAACCGATGATCGACTGCGAAACTACAATTACTATAATACCGACTAAACTATACACAACGGTTTCACGGGCTGATTTGGCGCCACTAGGGTCACCATTGGCAGTCACGAACCGCAGCCCGGCAACAATCAGGCCAATAACAGCCATAATGCCGGCAATAATGGAGATGACATTGAGGGCAATGCTAATGATGTGAATAATCGGGTTTTCGCCGTTCACGTCCTGGGACTGGGTATCGGTACAGACATCCGGGCGGTTGTCGGCCGGAGCGTTTTTACAGACATCGCCGAACAGGCCGACAGCCGAGGCGCTACCAGCAACGGCCAGCGATGGCGTGAGCAGGGTAACTAAAGCGGTAAAGATGAGTAAGAGGCGTTTCATTACAGGCGGCTCGCTACAAAGGTTACGATTAGCTCGGCGCTGATGGCAATTACCAGGCCGACAGCCGAGTAGATGATTGTGTTACGGGCCTTGGCGATTTGCTGGGGGTTGTTGGCATCGGCGATCATGCGCAGGCCGGCTACAGCGATCATCAGCACGGCCACAGCCGCTAAGATGCCGAAGATTATCTGGAGAATCTCGTGGAGCTGGACTGAAGTGGCATTGACATTGGGCAGGTTGGTGTTGCAAAGGGCAGGATCTGAGGTGCCATCATTGCAGTTTTTGACTATGGCCGTATCGCCGATGAAGTAAAGCAGGTGCAGCTTGATGATAGTCAGGGCAAACATTAGTTAATTCTCCCGGCGATAAAGTTGACGATAGCAGCCGACATTATGGCAATTGCCAGACCAATCAGGGCATTGGTAATGGTACTGCGGGCTTGGCCGGTTTTGTCGGGCTCACCTTGGCTGGTCATGTAGCTAATGCCGCCGTAGACGACAAAGCCGATGGCCACTAGCATCGAGACGCGCAACATAATTTCGATAACGGCAGCTAAGATAAGCCAAACGTCGGACAGATTGGTGATGTGTGGCGTGCAAACGCCAGTGCCGTCGGCTTGCATATCGAGGTATTTGTACCAGTAGGGAAAGCCGAGGAAGCTGCCGTCGGCCGTGCCGCCACAACCAGCTGCAAAATTAGTGAGGGCGCTGATCATTTCAGGATACCTGCCGGAACTACGTAGTTAACAATTGTAAAACCAAATATGAATAAGACTAGCGCGCCCACGGTAGCGCGGATCCGGCTCACCGCCTTGGCAGTAGCTTGGGGGTCGCCGCGGGAGGCCGAATACTGGATACCGGCGTAGATTAATGAGGCCACAATTACCAGCCCGACCCCATATGAGAAGAAACGAATCAGCGCAAAGAGAGCATCCATAATGGCGTTGCCTCGGCCGACACAGCCGATGTTGATCGACGGCGTATAGGCGGCTTTGCCGGAGCCACAGGTGCCCGGACCATGCGACTGGGTGGGGTCAGTAGAAATGGTGCTGGAACTGTCGCCACCACTGTCAATGGGCTTCATGGCCGAGGTGTGCGGCATCGGCATGACACACAATAAAAGCAGTAGTAGGGCAAGGACCGTAGCTACTCGATGTCTGAACTTGTGTGTTTTTGTCATTTTCTTGAACTATACTGAATTTTTGCCGATTAGGCAAGGTTGTATATCGTATTCGTATTTACAACTTTTTCTTGCCCCGCTATGATATAGTAAGTAAAAGGGTGTGTGAACCACTTAAGCAAATAAAAATATGTCTCATAACAGATTTATAAAAAACAAGCCTGGGCGCAGAGTTATTTTTGCACTGCTACCACTGTTAGTATTGGCGCCGGTTTTGGCGGCTCTTTTCTCTGTTGGGCACGCCAGCGCTAAAACGTATGGCATCGGCGGCGCCTCCACGTCGTACACCATGCAGATCAACCTGACGGGAAGTGCCGATCGGGTGGCTTCGGTTCGGGCTACCCGGACTGTAGCAACATCACTAAAGGTCGACAACGTCTACACGCTTTCCAAAGACAAGAAAATTGCCACCCGCTATACCCAGCAGGGCTTTGACTTCGGCCAGTACGGCCAGACCTGTGAAGATGTTAAGAATGATGCCCAAAACGGCAACGCCTTTCCGCAAGATGCCGGCTGGTTTAGCTTCAAAGTAGAGGCACTCGACAGCAGCGGCACCGTCATCGCTTCAACGCCATTCCAGTTTGATAAATACAAGGACTGCGCCCACACCGTCTCCAAAAATCTCGATATCGGGGCTGCCGGCTCCGTCCAAGCCCCTACGGGTACACTTAACGGCACAATTACCATGTATTACGTCGGCAAAGAAGTCGGCGTCTCCGACTTGCAGGTCCAAATCAAAGGGCCAAAAGAAGGCGACAACAAATCCTACTTTGCGACTACGACCTCTGCCGACAAGAAGAGCTTTACCTTTAGTGATTTGACGCCTGGTACCTACACGCTTACCGGCACCGTTCGATGTGGCGGCGATGGTTGTGACACCTCTGCACCCGTCGGCACCATTAATACGACCGGTGCGATTAAAGCCGGCGCTAATAAGAATGACATTATTATCAACAACGGCTTGGTCGGCTATTGTGGCGATGGCTGTGATAAGGCTACCGCCATAAATAATTTACTGACTACTGACTCGGTAGATGGCGGCGACGCTGGTGTTGACACCGACAACTCACCGGAAGCCAATTGTGAGAACGGTGCCGGCGCTTTCGGCTGGGCACTGTGCCCGATTTTCGATGGCATGAGCAACACCACCAAGTATGTCTTGCACAATGTTATTGAGCCAATGTTGGAAACCCGACCAGTGACAACCAGTACTTCAAGTGCAGTTTACTCAATTTGGTCGGGCTTCCGGCTCTACGGCAATATTTTCTTGGTCATTGCTTTGTTGGTCATTGTTTTTGGCCAGAGCATCGGTGGTGGCATGGTCGACGCTTATACCGCCAAGAAGGTGCTGCCACGCTTGCTGGCAGCGGCGATTCTCATTAACTTGTCGATCTATTTGGTTAACTTTGCTATCGATATAACCAATATTATGGGCGTGGGTATTACCGACGTCATTACCAAGCCGGTCTCGAATTGTACGCCGGCAACGGCCGGCACGACCTGCTGGGACTTCCGCATCAAACCTGACGCTGGACTTGGCGTGCTCGGGCTGGGGCTTATTGGCTTGGTCGGGACCGTAGGTGGCATTCTGGGCGCACTGGTAGCTCTTTTTACTGGTGGTGCGGGCGCTATCGCGGGCATGATCTTCTTTACCATGTTGCCCATCATCTTAGCCGTGGTGGCCGTTTTCTTTACGCTTATTCTGCGGCAGGGCATCATTGTGCTACTGATCATCGTCAGCCCGGTGGCCTTCGCACTGTATTGTCTGCCGAATACCGAGCAATACTTTAGGAAGTGGTGGGACGCGCTATTTAAGACGCTGCTGGTTTACCCGATTGTTATGACAGTATTTGCCGTTTGTGGCGTGCTCAGTATTACGACATTGCAGGCTGGGGGCGTCACGCCCAATAGTTTTGATCCGAGTGTCAGCCCTAACTTCTTCACTACCCACACCTCCTCAATCCTAGCCACGATTACCGCTTTCGCACTGCAGTTCTTGCCGCTGTTCTTAATTCCGTTTGCCTTCCGGATCGCCGGCGGCCTGCTCGGCCGCTTGCACGGTGCAATTACTGGTGCCGGTGAGAAGCTCAATCAATCCGGACTTATCAAACGCAAGCGCGAGCAGTCTAAGGCAAACTTCGAAGACATTGCCAGCCAGGGCCAGGAACGCGGCTACCGGGCATTGGCAGGACGGGCTGACAAGGGCGGTATTGGCGGTTTTGCCGCCAAGCGCATGGCCAACCGCGTCCGCACCCGCAACGGCTTGGATATTACTGAGGCACGCGCCCACTCGGTAGCTAACATGGCCAAGCGCATGGATGCTATTACCTCCAGTGGCGATGACCGTATGGTTCGTGCACTAACGGTCAACAAATCCCGTATCGACAGAGATAAGCGTAATGGAGTTGGTAAATACGACGCCGAGACTAATAAGGGTGACTGGAGAACCGATTCGGAAGGAAAGACAGAATACCGCACGCTTGGTGGTGCTTGGGTGAAAGAGTCAGACGTCAATGCAGCCAACAAGGAATTCGGCAGTAACCAGGCAGCACTGCAAGCAGCCACGACCTACGAAATGCGCAAGGCGACCGAGGAAGGCAATGTCGATCACTTCCGCGAGAACTACCAAAAAGATATTACCGATCGCTCGACCCGCCTTGGCACCAGAGTTATGTCCGATGGCCAGTCAACCGGCATCCTCAAGGGAGCGGCTTTTGCCAACCAAGGTACGCATCGGTTTGCCAAATACTGGTCTGCTGACAGTAAGGGCAACCTCGCTTTAAGCACTAAGGGAGCCGCCGATTTGAGCCAAGAAGTGGCTGATACCCAAGGTGGGTATGACCTCCTACGCTCCAACCCTGAGATGGCTCGCGAAATGACCACCAAGGTTCGGGACGCTGGCGCCATCAAACGCGACTACGAGGCAGCGCAGGCCACGGGTGGCACTTCTGCGCATAGCGAAGCCGACTACAGAGAAGCTCAGCGCACACTGCTTAACTCGTCCAAGATCGCCGCTTCGCTCCGTTCGCAGGCCATGTCTCCTGGACCTGGCGGCGACCCGAGTTCCGACGATGCCAGCGCCGCAGGCGCAGCCGCCCTACGCAGTGGTGGCGGTGGACGCTCGGTTGGTTCCGGCGCCTCAGCTCACGGTCAAGAGGAATGGAACAAGTTTGTGGCCGCTTCTGATCAGAACGGTGGCGTGTACCAATTCCCATCGATTAGCGGGCCTAGCCGGACGCCGCCGCCTAACAGCGGTAGTGACCCAGGCGGTCACCCGGGGAACTACATGTAGGATGAGCTATGTCGACCTATAAAGTAATCCAAGATATCGAGGCCGAGGACAAGATCCTCGGCCCGTTGACCCTCCGGCAGTTCTTGTTTGCGCTCGGTGCCGCCTTCTTCCTGTATTTGTGCTTCATCGTCATTACCAAGCACGCGACATTCTTGCTGGCCGTCTTTTTACCGCCAGCCCTACTGCTGAGCTTTTTGGCCTTTCCGTTTGGCAAAGACCAGCCGACGGAAGTCTGGGCTGCCGCCAAGTTTCAGTTTTTATTCCGGCCGCGCCGGCGCATCTGGGATCAAAGTGGCGCTAAAGAATTGGTGACGATTACCGTACCCAAGAAAATTGAGCGCGTCTACACTGATGGCTTGAGCCAGACCGAAGTCCGTAGCCGACTGCATGCGCTGGCCGATACCATCGACACTCGTGGTTGGGCAGTAAAGAATGTTGGCGTGGGCACCTACAGCCAGACTCTGGGCCAAAGTTCCGACCGCCTAGTAGCCGTCAGCGCTATACCGCAGGCCGTGCCTGATATTAGCGATTCGGAAGATCCGCTCGACGACACCAATAGTTCAGTGGCGCAGCACTTTTCGCAGATGATCACAGCCAGCGAGCAGGCCCACCGCCAGCAGCTCATGCAACAAATGAATCAGCCGAGCCAAGACATTGCGCTACCAGCCCCGCAGGTGATGGCCACAGCGCCGACTGCCGCTGCCGGCGCCAACGGTATGATCCAGCCGGTATTTACCGCCGCTCCAGCTTCAATGACGCCGCCCGCTGCGCCGATAGCCGCTCAGCCGGCACCAGCCGACCCGTCGACCGCCATGTGGTTTACGCAGCAACAACCGGCCGCTACTGCGCCGGCATCCTACATTGAGCAAGCCGAAGTAGCGCTGCCGCCCGTAGCCATTGATACCACGCCGACGCCCGAAGAGGAGGCCCTCCTCGAACATCTCAAGGCCGTGAACGCTTCACAGCAGGTTTCTAACGCTCACATGCGCACTTTGCAGCCGATTTCGGCTGACTTGGGAGCTCAGCCGGCACCAGTCATTACCGCACCTCCGGCCGCCGCACCCGTCGCGCCGGCGCCGGTGACACCCCAACCTAATGCTGCTATACTTAACCTGGCAAATAACAACGACCTAAACATCGCTACACTGGCTCGTGAGGCAAATAAATCTATGAGCACATCTGGGTCGGATGGCGAGGTCGTAATTTCACTGCATTAGCAGTTCAAAGTTCTAAGGGTGGAAAATACATACTATGAATCCTGATTCTCAAAATCCCCAAAATCTGCAAGTTCAAGGCGCTGGCGAGACCTATTCGCAGCTCACCGGACAGCCGATTGGGGCACCGCAGGCCATTAACCCCGCAGTGCAATCCTTGCCGCAGCAGCCGATGGCTATGCCGCAACCACCGGCACCTATCGCGCCACCTGCGCCGGTGATGCTGCCGCCCGCTCCCCAAGCTGCCATCCCCACCCAACCGATCGTTACGCCCAACTACGGCCAGCCGCAACCGGTGGTCTACGCCCCGCAAGGTGGCGGCCCAGCCACTGGCGCACCGATCCCTCCCAAGACCAACCCCAACAGTACCCAAAACACGCTGCAGATCGCCGAGATCCGCGATGGCATCGTGATCATGAACGACGGATCCTACCGTTCGGTCGTGATGGTAAAGAGCATCAACTTCGACCTGATGAGTCTGCAAGAGCAGGAAGCTGTTGAATACAGCTACCAGGGCTTCTTGAACTCGCTGTACTTCCCAGTCCAGATTTTTGTGCGCTCTCAAAAAGTCGACCTCCAACCCTACATCGAGAAGCTCGATAAGATCCGCACCGAGCACGACAACATGCTACTGGCGTTGCTGATGGAGGATTATATTGATTACATTGACGACATTAGCCAACGCACCAACATTATGGACAAGAAGTTTTACGTAGTAATCCCGTTCTTTCCCGGCGAAGACGTCAAACAGACACTCGCCCAAAGCAAAAACTTGCTAACCAGTATCACCGGCGTCTTTAATAAAAAAGAGCAACACGTAGTTATCAACGAAGGCGAGCTCGAAGCCGCCAAGAGCGAACTACGCAACCGCGTCCAGGCGGTGCTTTCCGGCTTGCTCCAGTGCTCAATTAAGGGCCTACCGCTCGACACCCAAGAGCTGATCGAACTCTACTACGATACCTACAACCCCGACACTGCCACCCGCCAGCAGCTCAAAAACTTTGAGGACCTGACGGCGGACGTAATCATGAAGGGTGAAGGCGTCGCCAAACAAGCTCACTTACAGCGGGAGTTGCAGTAATGGCACTCGGTAGAAAACAACCGCTTGATCCGGTCGCCATCGCCCAGGCGCAACGGGCCCGCGAAGACCAAGAAGTCCAGGCAGCTTTCCAAAAGGGCATTACGGCACTGCGCGACTTTATTGCGCCTAGCTCGATTGAGTTTTCTAGTACCCACTTCCAGCTGGGCACCCGCTTTGCCCGCACCTACTACGTTTACGGCTACCCGCGCCAGCTCTACACTGGCTGGTTGAGCGGTATGGTCAACCTCGATGAAGTGATCGACATGAGCATGTACATCTATCCGGTCGAGAGCCAGGTAGTGCTCGAAAACCTTCGTAAGAAAGTGACACAGCTCGAGGCCGGTATCCAGATCGATGGCGAGAAAGGCCGTGTCCGCGATCCAGGCAAACAGGCCGCCATCCTCGATGCCGAAGAAATGCGCGACAAGCTGCAGGTCGGCGAAGAGCGCTTCTTCCGATTTGGTCTGTACTTTACAATTTATGGTGGCTCGATGGACGAGCTGGAATATATCTCGCACAAAGTCGAATCGATGCTCGGCCAGCAGCTGGTTTACAGCAAGCCGGCCACCAGCCAGCAAGAGCAGGGGCTGATGAGCACCGTGCCGCAGCTGATGGACAAACTCCAGATCCGCCGCAACATGAGCACCGGCGCCCTCAGCACTAGCTTCCCATTCACCAGCGCCGATCTGACCCAAGAAAACGGCATTTTATACGGCATCAACATGCACAACTCTGGCTTGGTTATTTTTGACCGTTTCTCGCTGGAGAATGGCAACTCGGTGGTGTTTGCTAAATCCGGTGCCGGTAAATCATTCACCGTCAAACTTGAGGCGCTCCGCAGCATGATGTTTGGTACCGAAATCTTTATTATTGACCCGGAAAACGAGTACCAACGCATGTGCGAAGCCGTTGGCGGTGCCTATGTCCGGCTGAGCCTCAACTCCACCACCCGCATTAACCCGTTTGATCTGCCGCAAGTTGTCGATAACGACGAGGCCGACAACGCGCTACGCTCTAACCTGATCACGCTGCACGGCTTGCTCCGTCTGATGATGGGTGGGGCCCAGGCCCAGATGCTCGGCGGCAATAGCGCGATTATGCCCGCCTTGGCGCCGAGCGAAGAAGCTGACCTCGATGCTGCCCTGATCGAAACCTACGCTAAAGCCGGCATCACTAACGATCCGCTGACCCACACGGCTATACCGCCAACCATTGCCGACCTGTACGACACCTTGCTGCACATGGGCGGCAACGGCCCGCAGCTGGCCCAGCGCCTGCGCAAATACACTACCGGTACTTTTGCCGGCATCTTTAGCCAGCCCTCAAACATCAACATCAACAACCCGTTAGTGGTATTTAACATTCGCGATCTGGAGGATGAACTGCGCCCGGTCGCCATGTACATTGTGCTCAATTACATCTGGAACAAGACCAAGAGTGACATGAAAAAGCGTATCTTGATCGTTGACGAGGCCTGGCAGTTGATGAAGTACGAAGACTCGGCCAACTTCCTATTTAGCTTGGCGAAACGCGCTCGCAAATACAACCTTGGCATCACGACCATTACGCAGGACGTCGAGGACTTTATGGGGTCGCGGATGGGTCGAGCGATCGTGGCAAACGCCAGTATGCAAATTCTGCTCAAGCAATCAACTTCGGCCGTGGATGTGCTGGCCGATACCTTTAAGCTGACCAGTGAGGAGCGCAAGCGCCTCAGCCAATTCCCGGTTGGGCAGGGGCTGTTCTTTGCCGGCCAAAACCACGTCCACATCCAAGTGACGGCCAGCCCGACCGAGACGTCGCTGATCACGACCAATCCGGAACAAGTCCAGGCTATGGCCGATGCACCCCAGCAGGGTGACTTCGATACCCAGGGCACAATTGATCTGAGTAACCGCCTCTTCCCAGGTAGCGTATAATAGTACCTGTACCAAACTTACGTGTGTAACTGAGTAAAATCAACATGGCAAAACAATCATTTAATGAGCTGCCAAAAAGCAGTCGTGACGTCCAGAATTCTGGTGGCGGCGTCTATGACAATAACGGCCTGCCGAAGATGAGCGACGAGGCCGAAAAAAAGCTCGACGAAAAATTCGACAAGATTGACAGCGTGCTGGCGCCCGTCAAAAAAGGCGAGGAATCCGGCGGCTTGTTTAATGGCAAGGGCGATGACAGCAAAGCGCTCGGTGCTGGCGCACTTGGTGGTGCCGAGAAAGCCATAGGGGGCGCCGCTGTGGCCGGCGGAGCGGTCGGTGCCATCAGCAAGCTGGCTGGGGCGTTTGGCAATAACAAAAAAAAGACCGCCGCCGGTGGCTTAAGCGTCGGTCTAGTCGCCATCGCCGTCTTTGGCGCTAGCGTAGTGGCTGGCCCACTCGAATTTATTCACCTTGCCAAAACCTTATCCGAAGCCCGCTTGAGCAGCCAGCAAGATGAGTCGAACTTCCGGCTCACTAAGGTCTTCAAGTCACTGTACTACGCCAAAAAGGACGAGGCCTACAAGACTCGCATGGGCATCATCGGCAACGCCTACGCCGACCGAATTGAAGCCCGCTTTAACTCGGTCGGGCTAGAGTCTAAATACTCTGGGCGCCTGGGCGCCTTTAATGGCTTCGCCATTGATCGTAACGCCCCTGAATATAAGGGCAAGAATGACCCCCAGTTGACCGAATACGTCAAAGAGAAATACGGTATCGATATTAAGATTACTAACGGCAGCGCCCTCATACCCAACGACAGCGGCATTTTTGATTTTAAAGGCTATTTTAAGACCAAAAATCTGATCCGCACCAATCTAGAGGAATCCGGCTATAGCAAGATCGGGGCCCGCATGGCGACCAGGGTGATCGGACAAAGATACGACTTAACGCTCAATCCAATCAAGAAGTTGGATGCCAAAATAACCAAAACCGCTGACCAGAAGCTCAAAGCCTATACCGACCGGCGGTCCCGGCAGATAGACGGCGACAACAAACCCATTGGCGGTACTGCCTCAACACCGGAGACCGACAAGGACGGGAAGCCAATACCTGGGGCAACCGAAAACGCCAGCACCGCTGAAGGCCAGGCCAAAGGAGCACTTAGCGTCGATCCCGATTCGCCCGGGAAATTAGCGGCTTTCTCGGATAGTACTTCGCTCAAAGCTGCCGGTGGTGTGGCCGCCATAGCCGGCGTTGCCTGTATGGCCAAGGGGATCGATGATAACTACGACCAGGTAAAAGAGGCGCAGGTGGTGGTGCCACTTATGCGTGAAGCGGGCCGCTTACTAGCTATCGGCGGCGAGATAATGAACGGTAAACCGAATGTCGATCTGCTGCAACAGATCGGCTACGAGTCGAAGACGCTTTACAACAAAAAGACTGGGCAAACCTGGGTTAATTCATCTGGGATCAGAAAAATTACTGATGGCACGGCTAAGGGGGTGCAGCCTGATACTATTGTAAGCAGTATTGCGAAGGGTGCGCCGTTTGCCGCCGTTACCTCCGGGCCGATCGGCGCGGCGTTAGGACCAGTCTGTAGTACCGCCGGCCAGGTGGTGGTGGGCGTAGTCGGATTCCTAGGAGGTCCGGTAAGCTTTGGCTTGGGCACGCTCGCCAGCGTTATTTTCGTGCCAACCCTTGTTTCGCATTTAGTCAGCTTCCTGGCGGGCAAGGCCGTCAACCTCAGTGACCCTAACAACTGGGGCCCAGGCATCGGTACCTACGCTGATGCCGGCACCAAAATCTTGGCCGACACCCAGGAATCGGCGGTCGGGGCCGTACGCTTAACGGCTAAGCAGCTGGGTGAGCGCTCGGCGCTGGAAACGGGGCTGCAACAGTCAGAGTTCAATAGCCAGAGTGTGGCCTACAAACTACTGAACCCCTACGATCCGCGATCGGTGGCCTCAAAACTGATCGACAATATCACACCCTCAAACAGCCAAAACGTGGCCAGTATGCTTAACGCCACCACCAACATCGGTTCGATGCTCTCCACGGTCGGCAATGCTCTTACCCCCAAGGTCCACGCCGACAGTGCCACCGACAAAACACCGCTCGACTACGGCCTGCCGACCTACGGCTACACCGCGGCCGAGATGGACGCCCCGGAAGTCGACAACCCCTTCGAAAACGCCAACCAAGTTGCTGATCTGCTGAATTCTTCGGCCGGTAAGGACATCATTACCCGTGTCCAAAACTGTTTTAACGTTACTCTCGTTGCCAACCAAACCTACCAGGGTGCTCAGTGGGACGCCGTCGCAGGCCAGGGCCAGCTCGTTATGTATGGCAGCAAGGCCGACGACGCCTACAACGCCAATAACTGTGGCGACCCCGGTCCGCAGTGGCTGCAAGTCCGGATGTTTATTAGCGACACCCAAACCATTAAATCGGTGGCCTGCTACGAAGGTGACGACGGCATCTGTAGCGAGCTCGGCGCCGGCAGCACAACTGGCGATGCCGCCGCCAGCACCGTCCAGTCAACCTACGGCGGCGACACCTCCGGCCAGCAGTGTAGCGCCGGTACCGACAACGGCGTCGGTGACGGCTACCAGAACAATGAGCAGTTCAAGATCCGACTCTGCAACGTCCAGGGTATTATCGTCAATGCCCAGATTTCGGCCAACCTCAACAACCTGCTCAACGCCGCCCACAGTGCCGGCATGGCCCTGAGCGGTGGCGGCTTCCGCAGCATGGAGGGGCAGATCGCCGCCCGTAAGACCAACGGCTGCCCAGACACCTACACCGCGCCGGCGTCATCGTGTCGTGTGCCGACGGCGAGACCGGGCTATTCTAATCACCAAATGGGCCTCGCGGTCGACTTTACGGTGGGGGGCACAACCCTCAGGGCCGGTACCAAAGAGTTTAACTGGATGAAATCTAATGCTGCCAGCTACGGCCTGAAGAACCTGCCGAGTGAATCATGGCACTGGTCGGTGGACGGAAAATAATATGAGTGCCAAACTTCGACTACCTTCTTACGACACGTTGTTGCGGGTTGGGCTGGCAATGTTTGTGTGGACCTTTTTGCTGTTGCATGTGTCGATGACCGTTTCGGCGCTCACGCCAGAGCAGAAGAAGGTGTTTGATAACGGCATCGATTACTACGACATCGACGAGACCGACGACGGCACCTGTAACGTAACGGTGGCGGTGAATTTAAATGGCAACGACAACATCCAAAAAGCCTACAACTACTTGGTTGGGCGGGGCCTCACCCCCGAGCAAGCGTCCGGTGTCGTCGGCAACTTAATGCAAGAATCTGGCGTTAACCCCGCCAGCAATCAAAACGGCGGTGGTGCTGGTCGCGGCATTGCGCAGTGGTCGGTCGACGGCCGCTGGAAGGGCGTGTTGGCGCTAGCCAAAAGCGAAGGCAAAGACCCAACCGACCTAAGCGTGCAGCTGGACTTCTTGTGGTCGGAAATGTCACCCGGCGGTAGCCGCGGCGGTGTGCTAGCGGCCCTCAAGGCGACTAGCGACGTCATTAGCGCTACCACGGTGTTCGAGCAACAGTATGAAAGCGCCGGCACGCCAAACATGCCCAACCGCATCAACTACGCCCAGAGCATTCTCACCAAATATGGTGGTGGCGGCACACCAACGGTTGCTGGAACAGTAGCAGCTCCGGTGAGTGCCGGCTCAACCTGCGTCGGCTCGGGCCAGGACACCCAATTCGTCGATGGCTTCACGATTTACTCGCAATACGATCCGGCGTGGAAAGATAAGCCCTACGGCAGTTCCACCATCGGTGTGTCGGGCTGCGGCCCCAGTGCCATGGCAATGATCATCACCAACCTCACTGGTAGTAACGTCACGCCCGTCGAAACTGCTAATTACGCTGCAAGCCAGGGCCTCTACGTTGCAGGTGAGGGTAGCAGCTGGTCGATTGGTCCGGTGCTGGCAGCCCACTGGGGCTTAAAAGCAACCGCCATTGGCAATGATATCGCCAAGATTACCGCCACCTTGCAGGCCGGTGGCTTGGTCATCGCTCCGGGGCAGGGCGGCGATCCGTATACCACCGGTGGGCACTTTATCGTCATCCGGGGTGTAACGGCGGATGGCAAATGGAAAGTCGGCGACTCGGGTCACAAAGATACCAGTGATAAAGATTGGGACCCGCAGCAGTTAGCGGCTGCAATGCATGCCGGAGGTGTCTATGCAATTACAAAGTAGGTTTGCCCAGCTGAGCAAGGGCAAAAAACAATTAGCGCTGGTGGGGATGGTCATCGTTTTTGTATTGCTGCTTGTTGGCTTAACTGCCGTCACGGCGCCCAAAAAAGATACCGCAACCGGCCCAAAATCCACGACCTACAAAGACCCGTATTCCGGTGAAAGTATAACGAGTACACCTGAGACCCCCGAGAGTTTCAATGGTAGCGGTAGCAGCGTATCCATTCTAGGGTTGAGTGCATTAGTCGACCAAGGTGTCACCCAGGATCAGTTCAATGTCGTTCAGGCCCAGGTAACAGCCTTTGCTAGCGCACATTCGTACAGTGAAGTTAGCGTCGATAAGGCGTCGATTAACAATGCGCCGCGCGACCCGGAAAGCGACTCCACTGTCAATACCTACACCTTCACGATTGTTACTAATCGTAAGACCAAACACAAAGCTCAACTGGATTGCAGCGGCCTGAGCATGGCTCGGCTCCAGATATTCGACCAGTCAGGCACGAGCGAGTTCGACTCCGGCACGCTCGATGGCACCCAAGCCGAAGCAACCGACTAGGCCAGCTTTATAATGTGGGCGTCTTTAGCGAAGTGCTTGGCAGCTACGTCAGCGTCCGTGGTGGTGATAAACGTCTGATATTCTTTGAGGTAACTAGTGAGGGCTTTGCGGCGCTCACTATCGAGCTCACTGAAGACGTCGTCGAGGAGCAGCAGCGGGGCTTCGCCGCGAACAGCGTGCAGCATGCGTAACTCCAGGATTTTAAGCGCCAGCACGGCTGTACGTGCCTCACCACGCGAAGCAGTCTCGCTGGCCAGCCGGTCTTCAAACAACACCGCCAGATCTTCGCGGTGCGGACCAGTGGCTGTAAAACCGCGCATTTTATCCAGTTGCAAGTCGTTTTCGAGCTTTTTGAGCATGTGGCTTTCGTAATGCTCGGGTCGAAAGCGGCTTTCGTAGCGTAAGCTCACCTCAGTACCGGCGTGCGAAACATCTTTATATAATTCGCCGATGTTGGCTTGCAGCCCATCAACGAGACTAGCCCGAGCCCGGACAATCGTGGCGGCTAGCTCACTCAAGCGCACGTCCCAGGCGAACATCTGACCCTCGACAGCCCGCAGTGGCTGCTTGAGCAGGCTATTGCGCTGCGCCAGAGTCCGCTTGTAATTACGCAGGTGAGTGGCGTAGCCGGGCTGAGTCTGCGACAGCAGCTCATCGAGATAGTCGCGACGGCGACTCGGCGAACCGGTTAACAGTTGCAGGTGATTCGGTTCAAATAGCACCACCGGCAAGGTATCTTTGAGCAGTAAACGCTTGGTGGGCTTGCCAGCCAGTTCATAACTCTTCGAGGGACTCGGTTCGGTGAGGAGCTTAACGGTGCGCAGCTCGCCGGCTTGGTTGTGGGCGTCGAGCCGAGCCCAGGACTGATTGCGCTCAATGAGATCAACGTCTTTGACGCGGTAGGAGCTGCCGGTAGCCAGCACCAGTATGGCTTCCAGTAGGTTAGTCTTGCCGCTGGCATTGGGCCCGGCAATAATCGTCACCCCAGACCGAAAATGAAAAGTTTTATCGCCGTACGACCGGAAATGCTGCAATCGGAGGTTAGTGATCATACCCTGACAGTATAACCGCTCCGAGTACTAACCCTTTAGTGGCATGATGATGTGGTTGTAGTCTTTGTTATCGGCTTCACGGAGCAGCGTAGCTTCCAGCTTGCCATTAAAACTAAAGATAACCTCGTCGCTCGACAGCACGCTAAGCGCATCGAGCAAGTACTTGGAGTTGAGCGTAATGCTACCTTCGCCGCTGACTTTTGCAGTGGCCTCGGCGGTGTTCTCGCCCAGCTGACTGGCTACCGAACGAATGCTAAGGGTCTGGTTTTCTTCGCTGAGTTCGATAGTGACGCTGCCGGCACTTTCGCGGGCAAATAAGCTCGAGACTTTGGTGACGTTCACGAGATCAGCCCGCTTGAGGGTGGCCTCGGTGGAAAAACTAGTGGGAATCAACTTTTGGTAATCCGGGTATTTGCCGTCGACCAAGCGGGTGACCAACTCGACGTCGCCAACTTGGAACAAGACCTGCTGGTCATCATGGGTAATGTGGACGTCGTCGGTACCGTCACCGAGAATACGTAACAAATCGTGCATAGCTGAGGCCGGAATCAACAAATGGATGTCATTATTATTTTTACCAATGTTTTTCTCGGCCAGGCGATAACTGTCAGTGGCGGCCATTCGTAGTTCACCGCCGCTAGTGTGCAGTAGTACCGCCGTCAATACCGGACGAGTTTCATCGTTAGAAGCCGCAAATACCACCTGCTGCAGGCCCTTCTTCAGCGTAGAGGCCGATACGGTCCAGCTTTCACCAGTGGTAATGGCTGGCATAACAGGGAAGTCATCGGCGGCAATGCCGTTGACGGTTGATTGGTACTGGTCGGTTTTAATTTTGAGCTTGGAATCATCGAGTTGCAGGTTAATAACACCATCGGGCAGACTATTAATAAAGTCCTGCATCAAACGGGCAGGGACGGTGATTGAGCCCTCGTCACTGACTTTGGCACCAATGTAATGCGTAATTGCGATATCCAAGTTGGTAGCCGACAGGCTTAAACGATTATTACTAGTCTTAATGAGCACGTTAGCCAGTATAGGCAGGGTGTTGCGGGTGTTGGCGACACGAGCAACCGATCCGAGTGCGCGATTTAGATTTTCCTGGGTGACTTGTAGCTTCATGACAGACGGCTCCTAATTATAAGTAGTTTTTAACATTTTTAATTTGTCGTTGTCTTTATTGGCGCTGTGGATAGTGGGTATAAGTCGGCGAATGCCTTTGGTAACTGCATACATTTTATGGTGGGAAACTATGGGCAGGGACTGTGTGAATTTCTGTGCAGAAAGCCCCAAGTCATACACAGGCCGGATGGTAGCTGCGCGGCCAGCTGTGCGTAAACCCCGGTTTCGTGCCCAGGATACCAAGCCATCGTGCACTAGCCATCCCCAGCTTATGAACAGCCTACGCATACAAGCGCTCCTTGATCTCGGACAATGTGGAGCGCAGATCGGCGTCGAGCTTGGACTCCTTCTCGATCTTTTCTACCGAATGAATGGCGGTGGTGTGGTCCTTGCGGCCGAGCTCGCGGGCAATTTTAGGGAAGCTCAGGTGCAGCTCACTGCGCAGCATGTACATGGCGATCTGGCGCGGTACGACGATATCTTTGTCGCGCTTAGGACCAAGCATGTCTTCGATGGGGACCTGGAAATGCCGGGCGGTACGCTCGATGATTTGTTTGGCGCTCAGGTGTTTTGGCCGGGTTTTAGCGGCGCTGATGACGCTACTAACAATGCTCAGCGAAGGTTCCAGGCCGCGCATCTCACAAAAGGCTAGGAGTTGATTGAGGGCACCTTCGAGTTCACGAATGTTAGTGGTCACACTATTCGCGAGGTACTCAACTACCTCGTTGTTGAGGACGACGTTATGGGTTTGAGCTTTGGTCTGGACAATGGCGCAACGGGTCTCGAAGTCGGGAATTTGCATGTCGATGCTCATACCCCAGGCGAAGCGACTACGAAGCCGGTCTTCAAGGGTTGGGATCTCTTTGGGTGGTTTATCGGAGCTCAGAATAATCTGGCAGTTGGCCTGGTGCAGGGCATTGAAGGTATGAAAGAACTCTTCCTGCATCTTTTCTTTGCCGGCAATAAACTGCACATCGTCGACGATCAGTACGTCGGCCGTGCGGTAGTGGGCGGCGAAGTCGGCCGTTTTGCGAAAGCGTAGGGCATCGACAAACTCCTGCACGAACTGCTCGGTCGTAACATATAGCACCCTAGCTCGAGGATTTTGCGCCAGCACGGCGTTGCCGACAGCTTGGATCAGGTGAGTTTTACCGATACCGACGCCGCCGTAGAGAAACAGCGGGTTGTATTTGCGGCCGGGTTGCTGAGCGATGGACTGGCAGGCGGCAAAGGCCAGTTCGTTGCCGGAGCCCACAATAAAATTATCGAAGGTGTAACGTTCGTTGATGCCCTGGCGGTAGGAATGCGATAAGCCGCCCATGCCCGAACCGGGGGCCGACATTGGCCCGGAGGCCGGACGGGGCATACCGGTCATGCCGCCCTGGTTAGGGGATGCTTGGTTGGGCGCCGGCGCGCCGGCGGTCTGCGGAGCAGCCGAAACCGAAGGGATGAAAACTACCTCATCGGCTTCCTCCTCTTTGTCACGGTTTGATTTGGGAGCGCTGCTAACGGTAAATTCAAGGCTGGTTGGCGCAATGCCGTTTTTCAGGAGGGTTTCGCGGATCAAGCCAGCGTACTTTCGCTCTAGGGTACCGCGGAGAAAAACATTGGGCACGCCAATGGTAGCGGTAGCGGCATCGTACTTTAAAAGCCGGGTATTTTTGAAGTACGTGACGTAGTTGCCACGCGAAACGGACAACTCAATCTCACCGAGTACTGCCTGCCATAGACTGTCTTTCTGCATACCGCTCCTTACGTAGACTTAATATAGCACTGCCGGGTGAGACTTTTCCACACATTATCCATAATTTGGTCGAAGATAGGCCTGGGCATAAAATTTCAGTAGTCGAATTATACACAGATTTAGCTAACTCCTTACAATCTGTGGAAAGTATTTGATAAAAGGTGGAAAACTTGCTAGACTTAGGCGACTAAATATTGTTAATTTTACGGCCTCGCAGTCAGCACGATGCCCAGGCCGAAGATTTAGCTCTATCGTTTTCATAAACCCAGAACAGTAGTAGGATAGATGTATGCCAAAACGAACGTTTCAACCGAAAAAGCGGAGCCGCTCACGTGAGCATGGCTTTTTAAAGCGCATGGCCAGCCGTACCGGCCGCGCCGTCCTTAAGCGCCGCCGCACCAAGGGCCGCGCCAAGCTTTCCGCGTAACACTAAATACGGGGCCTCGGCCCGGAGCCAGCATGATCAACCGCGTACATCGTTTTCACGGCTATGGCAGCCTCGCGAGAGTCTACCGACGCAGCAGTGCCGCACGCGGTAGTGGGGTAAGCGTACGGTTCGCTGCCCGGTCCGCCGGCCAGCCGGCGCGGGCGGCCGTGGTAGTCAGTAAAAAAGTCAGTAAATCGGCGGTCACCCGTAACCGGATTCGCCGCCGCATCTACGAGGCAGTGCGCGTGCAGTGGCAGCCGGCAGCGCCAGTTGACCTCATTTTTACGGTCTTCGACGGCCAACTTGCTGAGCTGCCAACCGGTCAGCTACACCAAGAAGTGGCCAATCTGCTGCAAAAGGCCGGCCAAACTGGTATAGAATGATAGTGATATAGTTTAGAAAGATAGAAAGGGAATAGTCAATATGTTCACGACGATAATCGTCCAGCCGATTTTCAATCTGCTCGTCCTCATTTACGCCCTTTTACCCGGCCATAACTTTGGCCTGGCGCTGATCATCTTTACGGTGGTGGTGCGCTTTTTGTTATGGCCGCTAGTTCGCAAGCAGCTCCACCAGACCAAGGCCATGCAAAAACTGCAGCCTGAGATCAAAAAGGTCAAGGCCGCGAGCAAGGGCAACCGCCAAAAGGAGTCGCAGATGCTGATGGAGCTCTACAAAGAGCAGGGCATTAACCCCTTTGGCACCCTCCCAACCCTGATCGTCCAGCTAGTGGTGCTGCTTGGTCTGTATGCGGGCCTGCGAAAGGTTATCAACAATCCGGTCAGCCTCCACGATTTCGCCTATCCGTTTATCCAACACCTGCCATGGTTGCAGGATCTTTCCAAGAACCCCAAGCTGTTCGACAATAGTCTCTTTGGTGTTATCGATCTGAGTCGGGCGGCGCTTAGTGACAAGGGAACGTACCTCGGCGGCCTACTATTGGTTACGGGTAGTGCCGTGGCCCAGTACCTGTCGGCTCGCCAGCTACTTCCGAGGTCCGAGGAGAAGCGCACCATCCGCTCGATACTCAAGGACGCCAGTGGTGGCAAGCAGGCCGACCAGACCGAGCTTAACGCTGCCGTCAGCCGCAATATGACCTTTATTTTGCCGGCCATGGTCTTCTTGTTCACCGTTCATCTGCCGTCGGCCCTTAGCCTGTACTGGTTCTCTGGTGGCGTGGTGGCCTACTTGCAGCAGCGCCGGGTGCTATCGCGCGACGAAACCGAAATGGAAGCCATTGCCGACGCACCCGCCGGTAAAGATTCGAAGGCCAAGCGGCTCGCCGACATTCCAGAAGCCGAAGTGGTTGCCGCGCCGGCGCCCAAGCCCAAGAAAACGACCTCCAAGTCCAAAGCTAAAAAGAGGAAAAAGTAGATGAACGACTCGATCGATGAAGCTATTTTGTATGCCAAAAAATACCTTGAAGACACCTTGTCTTTTTTTGGGCTTAATACCGAGGTACACGCCACTAGCGACGATGCCGTCATCCAGTTGTCGGTGCCCACGAGCGCTTTTAATGGCTTTCTGATCGGCCAACGCGGTGAGCACATGCGCGCCCTGCAGCACATCGTCGCGGCTGCCCTCAAGAACCAAAACTATGAGCATTCTCGAGTTAATGTCGATATTGCCGACTACAAAAAGCAGCGGGCCGATCGCCTTCGCGAAAAGGCCGAAACGTGGGTCAACGAGGTGGTTGAGTCGGGCGAGCCCAAGCAACTCGAGCCAATGAACGCCGCCGACCGTCGAGTAGTCCACCAGTTGGCAGTCGAGCGTGGGCTAGTCAGTGAATCGGTCGGTGAGGGCCGCGACCGTCACATTATCCTCAAGCCAGCCCGCTAACTACATGTCAAGCGCGTCGTTATAGACTGCGAGCGTCTGCTGGGCCATCCGCCGCCAGGAATACTCGGCGGCTTTTTCTTTGCCGCGCTGGATCAGTTCGGTCCGGAGGCGACTATCGCTGAGAACTTCGCTAATAGCATCGGCCATGGCCGGAACGTCAAGCGGATCAAAGTAGTGGGCGGCGTCACCGTATACTTCGGGTAGGCAGGTCGCATCGCTGCTGACGACCGGTGCGCCGTGGATCATGGCCTCAAGCCCCGGCAGCCCAAAGCCTTCACTGAGCGATGGAAAGATGTATGCCTCACAGTGCTCGTACAGCCAGCGGAGCTGGCCCTCGGTGACGAAGTCGGTAAATACCACATGAGGACGCAGCTTTTCAGGAACATTGGCCTCGATGGCGCGATAGTTGGCGTCTTTTTTGCCCGCCAGAACCAACTTAAGATCAGGGTGCTGGGCCCGGAGCAGGGCATACGCTTCGATGAGGCGGGGGAGATTCTTGTGCGGCGTTGGCCTACCCACATACATAATAAATTTGCTTTTTTGCAAATTTGGCAGGGGACTGGGCAGGGCATCGATGCGGTCGGCCGACTCGTGTGTAACTACAATCTTCCGAGGATCAATGTCCGTAAACTCGATGAGATCGTCTTTGACGAATCCGGTCGGCGTGATGATCAGTTTGGAGTTCTTGGCCACCCGCTTAATTACTTCCTTATAGACCGCTTGTTTGAACCTAAACACCACCGGGTTTTTGGCCGGATTAGTAAACCGGGCGGTCGTCAAGTCGTGGACGGTCGTCACCGAGTGACCCCTATAGAGAATCGGTTGTTGAATCATAGTGAAGTGGACAAGGTCGGGTTTGAGTTTATTAATCTGTCGTAGCAGACCCGTCTGCTCGGCGAAGCCATACTCGTCGTAGGGGCAAGACACAGTTAGGAAGTGTTCGCTTTTTGTTCGCCAACCCGAAATGTCTTGCGGTTTTAACAACACCAAGTACTCGTTGGTCGTGTCGAGGTCCTGCAAATAATGCAGCAGGCGCTCAACGTAGCGGCCGGTGCTGGTGCGGAGTTCCCTGGCGTCAATGACTATGCGGCTCATGGTTTTATACTACTGGGTTTTGGCAAAATGTCGACTCGGTCGGCTCAAACCAGGTCGGCCGCGATCACCGGGGTAAGCGCCGTGGCATCCTACAAGGTGCGATGGTATACTAGTCGGTATTCTGATGTAAGGTAAAAAGAGGGAGACAATACGCATGGCAAAACGCGCACTTATCACGGGAATTACAGGCCAAGACGGCCACCACTTAGCCGATTTGCTGCACGATAAGGGCTATGAGGTCTATGGCATCATTCGCGGCCAATATAATCCCAAGCGCACTCTGCTGGAGCGCGAACAACCTTTTATAAAGCTGATTGAAGCCGACTTGACCGACCAGAGTTCGCTGGTCCGAGCCATGGAAGTCGCCAAGCCGGATGAGGTCTATAACCTGGCGGCCATCAGCCACGTCGGCTACTCTTTTAAGAACCCCCAGCTGACAGCCGACACCACTGGTAAGGGCGTGCTGAATGTCTTGGAGGCCATCCGCCTGAGCGGCGGCGAGAAGACGGTACGTTTTTACCAAGCTTCAACCTCGGAAATGTTTGGTGGCCTCGACTACAACCGACCGGGCGAAGGTTACGACGAAAACTCATTATTCCACCCACGCAGTCCCTACGGCGTCGCCAAGCTATACGGCCACTGGATCACTAAAAACTACCGCGAGAGCTATGGCATGCACGCCAGCTGCGGTATTTTGTTTAACCACGAGGGTGAGCACCGCGGCATCGAGTTTGTAACCCGCAAGATCAGCAATGCCGTAGCTCGTATTAAGCTCGGCAAGCAAGATTACATTGAACTCGGTAACCTCGACCCGAAGCGCGACTGGGGCTACGCCGGCGACTACGTCGAGGGCATGTGGCGGATGCTGCAACAGGATGAGCCGGGCGACTACGTCCTGGCCACCGGTGAGACGCACACCATTGGTGAGTTCTTAGACCTGGCCTTCAAAGAAATTGGGGTTGATGACTGGAAGCCGTACGTTAAGCAGAATCCGGCCTTTATGCGTCCTGCCGAAGTCGATATTCTGCTCGGTAACCCAACAAAGGCTGAAAAAGTGCTGGGTTGGAAGCGCAAAGTCGACTTCCCTGGTCTCGTGAAGTTGATGGTTACTAACGACCTCAAGCTCGAAGCCCAATCAAAAGACTAAGTATGCAGCTTACGCAAAAACGCCTGGCTGGTCCGGGCGTTTTTAGCTATCACGGCTACGCCAGTCGCTGAGCACATCGGCCGCAGTAGTTTCAAACGAAATAGTGGGCTGCCAGCCGGTGTGTTCGCTGAGCTTGGCGTGGCTGCCGTAGACCACTGGGTTGTCTGCCGGGCGCAGACGAGCCGGATCTTGGATGATCTCAGGCCGGGCATCGGAACTAGCCAGCAGAGCGTTGAGAAGCTCGTGGCCGCTGCGCGGCGTGCCATTGCAAATGTTGTATAACTCACCGGCCTGGCCTTTGTCTAGTAAGTCGATGTAGGCCCGGGCGATATCGCGGACGTCGGTGTAGTCGCGCTCGGCGTCGAGGTTGCCGACGGAGATGTGGTCGGCCGTTCCCCGTTCGATGGCTACCAGTTGCTGGGCAAGATCGGGTGCGATAAAACCGAGCCCTTGGCCGGGCCCAAAGTGATTGAAGGGGCGGGCCAACATGCAATCGAAGCCGCGATTGCCGTAATAGCTGGCCATAAACTCTTGGCTGAGTTTGCTGACCGCGTAGGGAGAGTTGGGGCTGACGATCGAAGTTTCGGTGAGTGGCAATTCGGCGCTGCTGCTATACAAGCTACCGCTGCTGACGATTACAAACCGCGGCCGGGCGCCCTGGGCCTGGGCCGCTTCAAACAGGTTGGTTTCGATGCCGACGTTAGTGGCCACGTAGTGCAGCGGCTCATCAAACGAGGGCCCGACGGCGGCGAGGCCGGCCAGATGGATGACGCCATCGATACCATCAAAGCTGAATGAGCTCGGATCGATCGGTTGGGTGAGGTCGAGCGCCACATATTGGTCAACGAATTGGCTGTCTTCGACGGCCTGGCCGCCCAGGCCGACCACCGTAATGCCGCGACGGCGTAGCTCGGCGGCCACATGGCGGCCAACGAAGCCATTAACACCAGTAACGAGGACTTTTTGCATGTCTCTAGGGTACAGGAGTGACCGGCTATTTGCTAGTACGCGCCTTTACCGATAAAATAGATGGAAGTGCAAAAGCTAATACAACGGTATCGATATTCGATAATTCTACTCAAGCAGCTCGTGAAAACCGATTTTAAGCTGCGTTACCAGGGCTCGGCACTGGGCTATGTTTGGTCGCTGCTCCGCCCGCTGCTCCTTTTTGTGATTTTATTCCTAGTTTTTGACAAAGTGTTTAAGCAGGGCGACGCCATCCCGCACTATCCAGTCTATCTGCTGCTCGGTATTGTGCTATGGAATTACTTTGGTGAAGTGACGAGTGGTAGTGTCGGCGCGATTGTTGGCCGGGGTGATTTGCTTCGCAAAATAAACTTCCCCAAATATGTAATTATTCTGTCGGGCTCATTCTCGGCGTTTATCAATTTGCTGCTCAACTTCATAGTGATTGCCATATTTATGATCATTGGCGGCGTTACCGTCAGCTGGCATGCCCTGCTGATCATCCCAATCATCGCCGAGTTATTCGTGTTCTCGATTGCCGTGGCTTTTTTCTTGAGCGCGCTGTACGTTAAGTTTCGCGACATTTCGTACATTTGGGAAGTCATCATGCAGGCTGCCTTTTACGCAACCCCAATTCTCTATGCCCTCAGCGTTGTACCGGTCCGTTATGCCAAATGGCTTATCTTGAGTCCCATGGCGCAGATTATTCAAGACGCCCGCTACGTGCTAGTGACGCCGCAGACCCAAACTATCGCCCATTTCCATAATAGTGCGTGGGTATGGGCCGCGCCGTTCGGTGTGGTAGCTATCATTACCGTCGTGGCTACAACCTACTTTAGGAACCGCTCTAAATTCTTTGCGGAGGAGATTTAACATGGATGACGAAATTGTTATCAGCGTCAACCATGTCTACAAAAACTTTGTACTTCCACACGAAAAAATCAGCTCCGTAAAAGGCCTGTTTACGAGTCTTGCCAAACGGCGCCCCAGCAAAACTAAAGAAACGCAGCGTGCCCTGCAAGACATCAACTTCCAGATCAAAAAGGGTGAATTCTTCGGTATTGTCGGCCGTAATGGTAGCGGCAAGAGCACCATGCTCAAGATTTTAGCTGGTATTTATCAGCCGACCCGGGGCAGCGTCCAAACCCATGGTAAACTAGTGCCCTTTATTGAGCTTGGCGTCGGCTTTAATGCCGAACTTACGGGCCGCGAAAACGTGTTTTTAAATGGTGCGCTGCTCGGTTTCTCGCACAGTGAAATTGCCGCTATGTATGACGGAATTGTCGCCTTTGCCGAGCTCGAGAAATTCATGGACCAGAAGCTCAAAAACTACTCGTCGGGTATGCAAGTGCGCCTGGCATTCTCGATGGCTACCCGCGCCGATGCCGAGATTCTGTTGATCGACGAAGTGCTCGCCGTGGGTGACGCCGACTTCCAGCGCAAATGTTTCGATTACTTCCGTTCACTCAAAAAGAATAAGAAGACCGTCGTGTTCGTCAGCCATGATATGAATGCCATTCGCGAATACTGCGACCGAGCGGTAATGATTGAGGCCAACAAAATGGTCGCCGAGGGCGACCCGGAACTCGTCGCCATGGAGTACAATAAGGCCTTCATGCACGAGGACGCTCGGAACAATAAGGATGCTACCAGCAAGCGCTGGGGCGACAAAACAATTCACTACACCAAAGTTCGTGTCGAACCCAAAGTGGTCAAAGCCCAAAAAACGATCAAAATTATCACGACCGCCAAGGCAACGGTTGACCTCGATGATCCGGTCTTCGGTTTCGTGATTAAAAATGCCGCCGGGCAGCATATTCTGGGCACCAATTCCAAAATTAAACATCAGAAATTCGAACACGTTACCAGCGGTCAAGAATTTGAATTGAGCTGGGAATTGCCGCACGTATTTGGCGATGGCAAATACTATATGGACCTTGCTATTCACCGTGACAGCGGCAGCCGAGACGCCGACTGGTGGGAAGATGCCGCCAGCTTTACCGTCTACAAAGACGAGCGCACGCCCTATATCATCTCGCCCGATGTAACGCTGACCGTAAAGAGTTAGTGCCGTGAGTCGGGCTGCCACACCGAGTACCAAAGTTTTTTTTGAGGCTACCGTGCTCACTCAAACCCACATGAGCGGCGTCGGCCATAATGCCCTCGAAATTATTCGGGCCATGGAGCGCTTGCAGCGCCCCAGTGTTGAGATCCACCTTATCGTAACGCTTGGCAAAAAGCAGTTCTTAGCCCGCCACAAGTTCGGTCCGGCGATAAAAGTACACGTCATTCCACTGCCGGCGCGGCTGGTGGAGGCGCTGCTGCGCGCCAAGTTATTACTGCCGATTGACCTGCTATGCGGCAAGGGACTCTATATCTTCCCGAACTACAAAAAATGGCCGTTGTTACGCTCGCGCTCGCTGCTGTATGTGCATGACGTAGTATTTATGCGTAACCCGGAATATGTGCAACCCAAAAATCTGCACTATCTGCAGAAATATCTGCCGGTCTGGATCCGGGCGGCTAGCAAAGTGGTGACCATTTCGCAGTTTTCTAAACAAGAAATCATCGATTGTTTAGGAGTCCCGGCCAGCAAAATAGTGGTGGCGCCGTGTGGTGTTGACCAAACGGTCTTCTACGAGCGCAGCCCGCACGAAATTGACGCCGTTACACGACGTCATGGCATTGCGGCCAAGCGATATGTTATCTACGTCGGCAATCTGGAGCCCCGCAAGAATATCAAGCGTGTCGTGCAAGCCATGACCCTACTGCCCGATAGGGTCAAGCAGCAGTACGCCCTGGTTCTGATTGGCGGCGGCGGCTGGCTCAATGAAGGTATTTACGAGGCCATCGACCAGGCGCGCAGCCAAGGGGCACAGATTATCACCCCCGATCACTATGTGCCCGACGAAGATTTACCGGCCTTACTCTCTGGTGCCACCGCGCTAGTACACCCGGCGCATTACGAGGGCTTTGGGCTCTCGGTGGTGCAGGCCATGGCCGTCGGTACGCCGGTACTGGTGGCCCGCAACTCGTCTATCCCCGAGCTCGTCGGTGACGCCGGGCTCTACGTTGATCCCCTCAGCGAGACCGATATTGCCGCTAAGTTGCAACGCATTGTCACCGACGGCCCGCTGCGCCAAAAGTTGGCCAAGCTTGGCCACGCCCAGGCCGACCGGTTTAGCTGGGAAGCGAGCGCTTCGACACTGCTTGATGTCGACCTCTCGACCTGATTAGTGGTACTATTATAGAGACACAATAACGTAATGAGAGCCAATTAGCATGCCCAAACCACTGAGACTCGAGCCCGCCTTGGATATCCTTAATTCGCCAGCAAGTGCTTGGATCAAAACAGCCGAAGAACGTGCCCAGATGACCATTGCTTGTCAGGACGGTGCCGATATACCGCGCGTCAAAGACGCCGGCAGCACTAAGGTGGTCGACGGCCAAAAGGTGCAGCTCATGCACAATGGCCTAAAGGTGCTACAGGGCGGCTACCAAGGCGATTGGCAGGTCGAGCTCGTCAAGCAGCTGCATGGCATCCACGAACCCCAAGAAGAAAAAGTCTTCTACGAAGTCCTTAAGCGCATTCGCCCCAAGGCCAATATGCTGGAGCTGGGCTCGTGGTGGTCGTATTACTCGATGTGGTTCCTGCATGACATCAAGCATGCCACGGCATATTGCTGCGAGCCAGACCCAGAGAACTTGGCCCTCGGTCATGCCAACGCCCGCCTTAATGACTTCGACATAGGTACGCAAATCATCTTTCACCAATATGCCGCCGGCTCGCAAAACAACAAAAAAATTAGTTTCCCCACCCTCAAGGGAGAAACGGTCGAGGTGCCAATTCGTACGATTGACAGTATTGTCGAGCAAGAGGCCATCGACAAACTCGATATTTTGCACATGGATATTCAGGGCGTCGAGCTCGATGCCCTGCGTGGCGCGGTCAAGTCTATCGATGCTGGCAAAGTGCGCTTTTTATTTGTTTCAACGCACCACTATTCGATTTCTGGCGACCCAATTACGCACGATAAATGCGTCGACTTCATCAAGGCTCATGGCGGTCATATCATCGCCAAGCACAGCGTGCTTGAGTCGTGCAGCGGCGACGGTTTAGTCGTGGCTTCGTTTGATGCAGCCGACAAGAACTTTACGGTACCAGTCAGCCTGCAACCGGTTGACGATTCGCTATTCCGTAATGCCGAGCAAGACTTGGCGATCGTCTGGAAGTCGCACGACCAACTCTACCAGAGAGTGCTCGAACAGGAGGCCGAAATTAGGCGACTGCACGAGCTCGCGGCCAGTAAACAGCCGTTGACGACTCGTGCCAAGAAGTCGCTCAAGCGTCGTGCCGGTAGGATTACTAAAAAAATTAAGTAGCCAAAGGGCACGCGCATGGAAACGATTAGGCAAACAACCGAGCGAGCAGAACAGGCGATGGCGTCATGAGTTTGATTAGCTACGCCCAGAACCGCGAGGACATCATATTGCACGCCATGCTAGGCTCGATCAAAAACGGTTTCTACATCGACGTTGGCGCCAACCACCCGGTCCATGAGTCGGTTACCAAGTTGTTCTACGACCAAGGCTGGCACGGCATCAATGTTGAGCCATCGCATCGCTTGCACGCCCTCCTCGAACTGACACGGCCGCGTGACATCAATGTCAAAGTCGGCATTTCCGACAAAGATGCTACGTTGAGTTTCCGCGAATATCTTTCTGGGGACGGTCTGTCGACCTTCTCCAAAGAAACCCAGGCCGAGTATGAAAAAAATAGTTTTTACAGCTTCTTTGCGCGCGAGTACGTTGATTACAAAGTGCCGGTAATTACCCTCAAGGAGTTGTGTACCATGCACGCCAAAGAAACCCCGATTGATTTTATGAAAATAGATGTCGAGGGATATGAATACGAGGCAATTAGCGGCGGTGATTGGAAGCGATTCCGGCCAAAAATACTCTGTATCGAAGCCAACCACATCGTCAACGACTGGCATCCAATCCTGGAAAAAGCAAAATACCAAAAAGTGTTTTGGGATGGCCTCAATGAGTATTTTGTGGCTGTCGAGCACGCTGCGATCCTCAAAGATTTTTCGTATGCCAACGCCATGTTTTTGGGCGAGCCGTTCGTAGACTGGTCGGAGCAAAAAATACGCGATAGTTTGCACATTGAGAATGCAGTCCTGCAATATCAGCTCGACAAAGCGGCTATCCAGCATCAAGCGGACGTGATAGCTTTGGCACCACCGGAGTCGAAAATCAAACACACCCTCAAGCGGGTTGATCATAAGATTACCGCCCTGCTCGGAGAGCGCACAACCAGCCGTACGGCCAGCAATGTGCAGCCGGACATCACGAGCTTTGATGATGTCGTCAAAGAGATTCGCTTGCAGTTGGCGGTTACGCAACCGCCGTCGCAAGTCTCAAAGCGCGCGGCACTCAGGGGCTATAGCAAGGCAAAGCTGGTAGCCCGTAAGGCCGCCAAGAAAGCTCGTTCGTGAGTCGGCCCCAGCTGATTATTGACGGCCAATTGCTGCAGACGACAGCCTGGGATCGTGGTATGGGCCATTATTGTCGCTCACTGCTGGCCGCCTACGCTGCACTTGACGTAGCTGACATAACGATTATTTTTAATGAGCACTTAGAGCTCTCCAATGAGCGTGCCGAAGCAATAAAACACCTCTTACCCCAGGCCACGGTGGCTCTGCTCGTGCTGCCAACTTTGAGCGGCGACATCCTAGCCTCCAAGCAAGCCGCTACCAAAGTACTCGACGCCTTCGTGGCAAGCAGTTTTGGCGATCAGCCGGTGCACTTCTTAGAGCTACAACTCTTTACGTTCGACTACTGCGCGGCGTTTCCCACCAAAGCTCACAAACTAGTAATCTGTTACGACTTGATCCCCTTGCAACACTGGCAGATTTTCTCGGCGGTGTTCGCAGCACACATGTATCTGCCACACTTGACCTCGCTTATCGAGGCCGACGAAGTTCTCGCCATTTCCGAGACGACAAAGAATACGGCGGTTAACGAGCTGTCGCTTGATCCGGAGCGAGTCGTCAATCTCAAAGGGGCCTACATTCCCCGTACCGCCAGCGCGAGTTTTGACGGCTTGCCAAAAGATGTTCCGTTCATTTTGATGCCCACTGCCGACATGCCGCACAAAAACAACCGAGCAGCCGTACAAGCCTTCGCAGAGTTTAACCGCGAGCTGGGCAACGTCTTCAAATTGGTCATTACGTCTCATTGTTCTGACGATACGCGGCGACTGTTAGAGTGTTACAGTGACGACTTGATTTTTACCGGCAACGTCTCTGACGGGGAGCTAGAATACCTTTACGAGCAGTGTTCGGCACTTCTCTTCGTGTCGTCGATTGAAGGGCTCGGGCTGCCTATTCTCGAAGCCGTCCATCACCGCAAACCAGTCGTCTGTTCGTCGATTGAGGTGTTTCTAGAAATTTCTAAGCAAGCCTTTTACTACTGTGACCCAAGTGATCCGGCCAGTATTCAAGCGGCGCTGCGTACCGTGTTTGGCGACAGCGCTTGGCCCGAAAAACTAGCGTGTTACGCCGCCATCGAAGATGAGTTTAGCTGGCAACAAAGCGCTTTGCGTTTGCAAACGGCAATCGAAATGCCGGCGCCCCGTGAGCATCGCCGATCCCGCGCCGGACTGCTCATAGGCATGCCACATCCAGCATCGACCAGCACGGAGTTAGGCCGCTTAGTACAGCGACTGATTCCTCAATTTGCGACCTATGCGGAGTTACACGTGGCCACCGGCCGTGACGATTACGTAGACGAAGCTTCGGTTGCGCTGTTTGCGCCCTATTTTGCCGAAACCTACCTGGCGGCTCGGCCACCCAGCCAACTGCCGGCCAAGGCGGTGTACTTTATCGACCACACCTCAGCCAGCGCCGATGTGGTTCGCCTCGCGCTGTTGCACCCTGGCCTGTGTTATGTCACCAAGCACAGCGATAAAAAAATGCTCGGCTACCTCGCCGACAAGGGCTATATTACCAGTGATGTAGCCAAGGCCGCTGTTGGCATGGAAGGCTATAGTTTGACTCGGCTGCTGGAAGCGAGCGGAAACGTCGTGCAGGTGTTCGAGGTGGCCAGTCTGTGGCCGCCCGCCGAGGCGGGCAAGCCCAAAAAGAATGTAAAAGGTCCCCGTCAGTTCGTCGAGCGCGTAGTACGCGCTGTCGATGGCGAGGAACAGCCATGAAAAGTCACTCATTAGTATATCGGGACTACGAGAGCGAATGGTACAGCCGTTGGTCCAAAGAGCTGAAGCAATATAAGGGCCATCTCGAAAATCACAGCTTGTATGCCAATAAGTTCTGGCAGAACGCTGTCATGGCCGAGATCCTCTGGGAGCACGGCCTGCTCACGGACGGGAAGCGTGGGCTTGGCTTTGGGGTTGGCGAAGAACGCCTGCCGGCATTATTTGCCAAGCACGGAGTAGCGATTACAGCCACCGACCAAGACTTTACCACGCAGAAAGCCGGCTATTGGTCGGAACAAGAGCTGGCAACCGGTGTACAATCGCTCAACAAACTCAATATCTGCGACGCGGAGGCGTTTAATAAACTGGTAGCCTATCGACCGGCTGACATGAAAAAAATTCCTCGTGCGCTGCAGAAGGCCGAGTATGATTTTTTGTGGTCTAACTGCGCCCTGGGCCACTTAGGATCAATTCCGGCCGGCTTGGAATTCATTGAGAATAGCCTTAAATGCCTTAAGCCCGGCGGCTGGGCCGTACACACTACCGAGCTTAATATCCTGTCCAATGACGAAACGGTAACTGGCGGCAGCACGGTGATCTTCCGGATCAAAGACGTTTACGAGTTGCAGAAAAAGCTGACCGACCAGGGCTATGTTGTCAGCCCGTTTAATCTCATGATGGGCGCCCAAAAGGCCGACAAGCGTATAAGCATGTGGCCGCAGTTCGGCAATGACTACTCCAAGATACAGGTGATGGGCCACCTGGCCACCCAGATAGTACTAATTATTCAGCGCCCGATAAAGCCACGCAGCAAGGCTGCGCTGCTACGCCAAAAGTTGGCCATCGAACAAGCCTATCAGCGCAACCGCCTGGTTCTACAAAATTACCGCCGATACGATCCAACTCTCAAGCTGATCTTGAAGAGCCAAAAAGCCTCGGTCAAAGAAATTGTAGTGGCTCCCAAACGGACGGTCATCAACGTGACCATCCCTAAAGGCCAGTCGAAAGAAGTGGTTGTACCGTATACCAATCAATCTAAGATACCGCTCTTTAGTACCTTTGCCCGCTTGGGTAACAGTAACCCCATTGTCTTGGCGACTACCAATCATCCTGACCGGGCTTCGCCGTTTGCCGATAGCAGCTGGCTGGGCCGCAACCGCAACCGCCTGCCCCCCGAGTTTTGGCAGAAGAAGGCTAGCAAATACGTCATGGCTGACCACGTTTTACCCGGTGAAGCCTTTGCATTTAAGGCGACACTCAACGCCGCGGACGTACCCAAAGGTCGGTACGATGAAGATGTCTGCATCGTGCAAGAAAACGCCGGTTGGGTAGAGCATAGCGTCGTGCGCCTAGCCGTAACTGTCGTCTAAGACGAAACGGCGTCAGCAACTTGGGCGAAGGTTTTATCCCAGCTGGTGATTTTGTATTTGGCTTGGATCTCTGCTTCTTTGGCACGGCGGACGTCGACGGATAGGTATTTTTGGATCAACGCTAAGCAAGCCGGGGCGTCGTATGGTGAGAAGTATTCGATCAAGTCACCGGCAATCTCCGGCATTGATGAAGCATGCGAAGCAATGCAGACTTTGCCCTTGGCTAATGACTCGGCGACCGGTAAGCCCCAGCCCTCGTAGACCGATGGGTAGACGGTAAAGGCACAGTTTCCGTAGAGCCAGTCAACTTGTTCGTCGGAAAGGCCGTGCAGGATTTTTACGGAGTGTCGTAGTAACGGATCGTGCTGGAATTGGTAGATCACATCACCGGTATACCAGCCCCGGCTACCAATGATGACGAGGGTCGGCATTGGTAAATCACGCAGCTGCGCTTCTTTATAGGCGGCGTATAGCAGGGCGTGGTTTTTGCGGACTTCAATAGTGCCGACGCAGAGAATAAAGCTGCCCGGCTTCAGGCCGCTGGGGGCGTACTTATCCTCCAGCACCGTCAAGCCGTTGGGAGTATCACCGAGGCGAACAACGGTTGTTTTGGGGGTCTGGAGTAGCTCTTCTCGGCAGAAACGCGCTACGTCCTGCTTGGTCGATTTAGAAATGGCAATCACTCGGTCGGACAGCGCCAGCGCTTCGAACATGTACTTGGTGTAATTAGCCGGCAGTGGCTGCCCGAAAACTTGGGGCAAGAAGGTAGGGATCATGTCATACACCAAGTGGACAAGCTTAAACGGCTGGGCCGTTTTTTGATCACGGAGCACGTCGATAAAGGTCATCGTATCCCAAGGCTTTCCGAGTATCACGACGATGTCGGCCTTTTGGAAGTGGACGGCCGGCGCGCCGGGCACCGCGGCACTAGAAATGACCTGGCGGCGGGGCTTGACCCGACTGCTGACACTATTGAAGGTTCGGTAGGCTTTTTTTAACTGCTCACGGCGCGCGGGCGTCAGCTGCTGCTTTACCCTGAACGGCAAGTTGTGGTAGGCCTTGAGCGATTGGGTGCGCAAAACGGCTTTTGGTGACGGACGGTGGAAGCCCGACGGGCGCTTGCCTGCCTCTGCTGGCATACGAGAGGCCAAAATAGTTTGGTTAATGGGGCCAAAATCTACTTCGTAGAAATTCCGAGCTCGTTCATTGTAAGCAAAGAAGTGGACATCACTGATCTGCTCGTAAAAACGTAGTGACATTTCGTAGGTGACGCGCTGGGTACCGGTAAAATGGCCACTCCATACGCTCAGGTCGGTTACGTCAATCCAGATTTTTTGCTTTGCGTCGGTCATAATTTTACGGCCTCTTCGACGAGTTGCTTCAGGGAGTAGTGCCACTGTACGGTTTGGGCTTGTAGCTCCTGGCTTTTGCTGCGCTTTTTGAGGGGCGTGATAAGTGCTTCGGTAATGGCTGCCCGGAATTTCTCGGGGGTATCGGCAATCCAAATATTTGGCAGCGTCAAGTGTGATTCATAGCCCCGAAAAGCAAACGTCGTGGCCACGATTTTCTTGCCGCTCAAAATGGCTTCAGCGGTCTTTAAGTTGGAGCCACCGCCCTTGACGATAGGCAGTAGTATCACGTCGCTGACCTCAAGCAGGCCGCTGAGCTGACTTTCGCTCAAGAAGCCGACGCTGATAGCCCGTTGCCAAAAAGTGCTGTCGAGCATGTTGTCGTAGTCGAAATATTGTTTGAGATGACGCCCGACACCGCCGGCTAGCACCAACCGAGTATTGGCCGGGAAAAAGCCCAAGCGGAGGCCGATCATCTGTTGCATGCCCTGCATGTTCGGCAGATGCGACGAGCCAATAAAGCTGGCGATGGCATCGATGCCCTGTGCCTTGAACTGTTTGTGCCAGTAGGCCACGGCGGCCGGCGAGTGCGCCAGAGTGGCAATGCCATTCGAAGCCAGCACATAGCGTTTTGCGCCGAGAGACAAGTAGTATTCGCCGTCTTCTTTGCTCACCGCCGCGACGAGGTCGGCGTGCTGGGCTAGATCGGTCTCGACTTCTTCGATGATGGCGAGGGCCTCAGCAACGTCGGTGTCGGCGGCGCCGGCGATCGTCATCACATCTTCTTTGATCACGGTCTCGATATTTTGTGAATTGTAAATAATTTTGGGCCGAATGCCCATGTCCTGAATAATCTGCCGCAGCCCAATGTACGGAAAGCATTGATCGACCTGAATGATATCGGGCTTATAACTACGGAGTAGCGCTTCGAGCTTGCGACGCAGGTCGGGGCTTTCGACCATGGCATTCCCGATACGAATGTCGCTGGTCAAGTGGTCGTGCAAGGCAGCGGTTGCCCATCTCCCGGTTAGGTAAATGTCATCGTGGTCGTAAACCGGATAGTGCTCGCGGACAAAAACAGCCACATATTTAACGCGCGCGAAGACTTTTTTGTATTCCTCGACAACGGCCGCCACACGTTTTTGGCCGCCATGGAGCGGGTCCTTGATAGGGTAACAACTGATAATGAGGACACGTTTATTGCTGTGCATAAGGCTACCTCCTAGTATATATGATTAGAAGATAGGATCGAATCATTTTTGATAATATGGCAAAAAGACGGCTCGCACGGCTGGCTAAAGCGCCCGGCGGCCGTGCTATTATTACAGCAGTAAATTGTTGGCGGAGGGCGAGGCAGTGAAGCAGGTATCGACAGTTCGAGGCATCGTTTCTAGACCCTGGGTGGTACCGGTTGTTTTGCTACTGGGCTGCTTCTTGGCGCTGAGCTATGTGCGTTTCCATGTCAATCACGCCGTGTCTGGTGACGAGCCACATTATCTTCTCATGGACTACAGCCTGGTCCACGACCACGATCTCAACCTCAAAAATAATTTCCAACACCAAGATTACTGGAGCTGGTACCCTGGCCCGCTCAGCGAATCGCAACAGATTGGCGCCAGCCAAGAAAAAACTGACCGCTGGTATTCGATCCACGGCATCGGCTTGCCACTTTTGCTATTGCCCGGCTTCTTGCTTGGGCAGCAAAAAGGGGCGGCGATCGAGATGTTGTTGGTTGCCACGCTAACAATTTTCTTGCTCTGGCAGTGGGCCTGGCAAGTTAGTAAAGACCGGCGGGTGGCCTATATTTCCAGCGCCGCGTTGCTGATCTGCTATTTCTTTAATGGGCTGGCCGGCTATTTGTACCCCGATATGGTTATCGCCACCATAACGCTGGCCGGCTTGCTGGTAATCGAGCGGTACTATCGTAACCTCTGGGCGCAAATTGGCCTCGGGGTATTGCTGGGCCTGCTCGTTCTGCTGCATTTTAAGGGGATTGTGGTGGCTGGCCCGCTGGTTCTGGCACTGACCTATAAAACCTGCCGCAATCAGCGCAAGCTGCCGTGGGCAGTCTTGATTGCCTTAGTGCCAATGGCCGTGTATTTCTTATGGTCAACGCTCCATTGGTACGGCGTATTAAACCCGACTAAGATTTATAGCAACGTCAACCTGCATGCCTCGCCGCCACACATTCTCTCGGCCGTGCTGTTTGACTCGATGCGCGGCCTGTTGGTAAATAATCCCTTGCTGCTGCTGGTCTTTGTCGGTCTACCACTGTGGTTCCGGGCGCACCGGGAAAGCTGCCTGATGGCGGTACTGGTCATTCTGCCCTCAGTGATGTTGCTGACGACCTTCAACCTCTGGCAAGGCGGCGACGCCCCGATTGGCCGTTACTCTTTCGATTTTGTGCCCATCCTGTTGCCAGCTGTCGGTATGGCCGTAGTGCGAATGCGTGCCCTATACCAAAAGATCATTGCCGGCCTGCTGTTTGCCGCCACCGCGTTAATTAGCCTAGATTTCTTACTCACCAAACGTCCTTTTGTACGCAGTGATGTGCGCTCGCCGTTGTTCACGCAGCTGGAGCGACATTTCGGTATCGCCTTCGATCGGCTATTGCCAACATTCTCCGAAGCCACGACACTTGTCCATCGCTACGACTTTATCAAAGTCATCGCCGGTTACGTGCTGATAGCCTTAGCGCTGATATATGGCGCCTACCTGGCGGCTGAGCCAGTCCGCGTGCTACCGAAACCGGTCCGCAAAACGAAGGCCTAGGGGTTTGTAACGTTGACGTTCTGCCAGGCGCTGCTGCCATTGACCCAGAAATTGGGGATACCGTCTTCGACCATTTCAAAGTCCTCGCGATATTTACCGGTCGGCGTGGTTGTTGTCGGGTAGGCAAGCGGGAACTGGAAGACGCCAATTTCACCCGGCCAGACGGTGTGTTGATCCGGTGTGAGCGTAGTGCCGTCGGCGGCATAGACGTGTGTAAAGACGGATACCGGGCGATTGCTGCCGAGCCAGCTACTCGAATCATAGAACATGCTGCTGCGGTTGATCGGCCAGGAGCCCATGAGCCGGGTACGCGGGTAATACGGCAGGGCGCTGGCATCGTCCTTCCAGAACTGTGAACCGGTATTCTTGAAGCTGTAGGATAGGGTGCCCTTGTGCCCCGGGCTGACTGATGCCTCACCACTCTCCCCGGCAAAGGCTGCCTGGAACTGGTCTGGCACAGTTATGGCCTGCCAAGCGGTACTGCCATTGACCCAGAAGTTCGGAATACCGTCTTCGACTAGTTCAAAGTTCTCAATGTAGGTGCCGCCGGCCATGCCGCTGGCGGGATATTTCATAGCAAATTGGAAGCGAGCAATTTGGCCGGGGAACACGGTATGCTGGTCGGCGGCCAGCGTTACGCCATCGCTCTCGAAGACCTTACTAAAGACCGAAACAGGCCGGCTGGCACTCGTCCAGGTAGCGGGATCGTAGAAGTTGCTCGGGCGGTTGACGGGCCAGGTTGCCATCAGTCGCGTCACGGGGTAGTAGGAGGGCGCGCTGGTGCTGTCCTTCCAGAACTGTGAACCGGTATTTTGGAAATCGAACCAAATTGTCGCCGGTGAGCCGTTGGTAACGGTGGCCGCTACCCCACTCTCGCCCATAAACGAAGCACTATACGGAATGCCGAAGGTGTTTCCGAACCAGTCGTTATAGAGACGCCAGAAGTTGCGATTGCCATAGGCGCTGCAGCCATCGCCCGTGCCGTAGAGGTTATTCAGGGCGGCAGCATTGGGCTGGTAGGGCGTGTAATTATATAGTCCGGCGGTAGCCTGGTTTTGGAGGAAGACACTACTGCCACCACAGCTACTATTTGGGCTGTAGCTAATGGTGCGATTGGCGTTACGCTGGAAGTTAAACAACGTCGGTTTGGCGGCGTAAATTTTGTACTGGCGCGCGCCGTAGTAAATCTGGTTGAACAGCCCGCTGTAAGAGGCGTCGCACGACGCCGTGTCGGGGCAGCCGTAGCCGGTGGCGGCAGTGTACTGGTTGGGCCACGGCCAATCATCGGTGACAAGACCCTGTTCTTTTTGTAGGACAACTAATAAGACCTGAGGGCTCACACCACAGGCTTTGGCCACGGTGTACAAAATGCCTGCCGCGCTGTAACGGCCGTAGGCGATAGCTTTGCAGTATTGGTCACCGCTGGAACCGTAGTAGTCCACCATAACGTCTTTGAGGCAGGTGTACGGTGCCGGAGCGCCGTTGGCCGCGCCCCACGCTGCGCGGGTGCTATAGCCGCTATGTCCGGATGGTTGCGTGCCGTTGGTATCGCAGCTCGGTACCTTGCTGTTCAAGAAGCCCTGGATAGTCGGGATGTCCATGCCGTCGCCATTAAAGAAAACATTATCATCGATAATACGGCCAGCCTGGAAGCTGCTGCCGGACAGCGCCGCGGCCTTGTGCGGATGCACCAAGCCTAACCCGGTAACGAGTGTAACAGCGGCTACGGAGCCAAGGAGGAAGAGACGAAGCTTGTTCATGGCGTTAGAGTCTCTGCTGATGAAATTCCGGTGGCAGTGCTCGAGTTGTAGCTGACGGTTACCGACCAGGGAGAGCTGCCAAGCGAGACATCGCTGAGGCTAATGGGCGTGCATTGGGTGTATGAGGCATTCTTAAAGCCGCTCGAAGTTCTAGTGATTGTCTGCGCTCCTTGGGTAAGGGTGGCGGTGCAGGTACCATCGTCTTCGAATACGCCCGTAACATAGGCATTCACGGTGGTTTTATCGACGTAGGTGATGGTCGGCGTTACGGCTAAGCGGCCATCGCTATTAGTGGTCCGGGGGGTTTGGTCTTCGGCCTGCTTGGCGATGTCGTCTTTGTGCTGCTCGGACTCTTGTTTGTCGGTAGCTGTCGGGGGTGATAAATTGACAGTACTTTTAGGTTTACTGCCTTTCGTGCTACTTGTCATCACCGAATGGTGGTGTAGCTGGCCATAACCGATGCCGGCGAGGGCAATCACTAATACGACTGCCACTGCGATGAAGAAGGGCTTTTTATTCGGTGTAGACCGGGATTTTTTGGTTTGTTTGTTTTGACGTTGCATAGACGATTTCCCTACTACTATTCTACCATGCATTGTAAAGCCCCGCATGTTTATTGCACTACGATCTCGAAGGAATACTTACTACGTCCGCACCTGGCTGCGTGGTACTATGAACTAAAATCCATGCAGTATCTTAGCAGTATTTTCAAGCAGCGGTTCGTTTATCGGCATTTACTGGTCTTAGTGTTGGCCATCGGCATCGGCGGCTACACGGCCGTCAGTATGAAGCAGGACGTTAACTATGACCTCCTCAACTATCACTACAATAACCCTTACGCTTTACTCCACGGCCGAGTCGTCAAAGATCTTGGCATTGGCGAGTTGGAGAGCTATCACAATCCGACTATCGACATCCCGGCCTATCTCGCCATTAATCACTTAACCCCGCGCAAAGCGGCCGGCGTGATCGGTATGATGCAGGGTGTCAACATCTGGGTGGTCTATGAGATCTGTCTGGTGATATTCCGACGGCTGAAGTTTCGGCTGCGGCGCGGTACCGTGCCGGCAATCTCGCTGGCGCTGGCCATTACCAGCTTTTATGGTGCGGCCAGTCTGTCGGAGGTTGGCAATACCATGGGCGACAATTTGGTGAGCATTCTGGTGCTGGCCGGTTTCTTATTAGTACTGAAAACTATCGAAGAGGGTGCCACCACGCGCCGCAACACCGTCATGCGCCTCGTCGGTTACGGACTGCTCGGTGGCGCTATGGGTCTCAAGCTGACGAGCCTGATGTACACAGTCGGTTTGGTGTGCGCTGACTTAGCGACAAGCTCGGGTGCACTGCTCCGCCGCGCCAAATACTTCGGCTTAAATATCCTCGCAGTCATTACCGGCATGCTCGCCGCCGCCGGATTCTGGTACGTGCGCTTACTGTTCTGGTTTGGGAGCCCGATTTTTCCCTTTTATAACCACTACTTCCGCTCCAAATATTATCCGCCGATTAATTTCACCGATAAGCGTTGGCTGCCCATAAACACCGACAAAACTATCATGCGGCCGTTCGACTTCATGCACAAACAGTCGATCGCTTCCGAGCTGCCATTCCGCGATCCGCGAGTGGCTTTTCTGATCATCGCCGGACTAGTTCTGTTGGTGGTAACACTCATTCGGTTGTACCGCCAGCACGGTACCAAATGTAAGTTGTACTATGGTTCGTTATCCAAAGTACATCTGGCACTATGGGTTTTTATTGTCGTTTCTTACGTGATGTGGCTCAAGCAATTCGGTTACTACCGCTACCTGATACCGGTAGAGTTACTCGCGCTGCCCGGCATTGCCCTCGCTTGTTATCAGGTCATCAAAAAGTTCATTCCGGCGACTATCGTGATTGCGGCACTTTGCATATATATCACCACCCAGACAGTCGCCATCGACTGGGGCCGCGTGCCGTGGCAAACCACGTACTTTGGCGTCCAGAAGAGCGACTTCACCGAATTGAAAGGTGCCACCATACTCGTCGGCGGCTACGCGCCCATCGGCTTTATGGTGCCCTACTTCCCGACCAGCAGCCAGACGATTCGCGTCGAAAGCGACCTCACCTCGCCAGCGACCGGCACGGTCGCCATGCAAAACTTGTTACACAAAGCTATCGAAAAACGCCAGCAACAAAAGACGCCGTTCTATGCTATTTACGCCGACGAAGAGGCAGCTCATCTCGACCAAACGTTCCGCATCTTCGGCTATACTCGCGGCAGTTGTACGGTGGTACCGGCCTACGTCCGGCAGAATAATCCGTCCAAAATACGGTTGTGCCACTTACTGCCGGTCCAGCAGTAAACTACTTTTGACAGACTAAGAAGAGGTTTTCGGGGATGGCGTCGCTTTCGGCAGCGATGCCGTTATCGAGTAGGATGTCATGAAAACCGACGCCGGCTTGCTTCATTTGTACTTTGACTCCGACGCGCGTGATGGTATCAAAAAGGGGCCGCGGCGTCATATCGCGGATTGTGCGGTAGGCTAGGTTGACGGTGTGGGTGCGTAATTTTGTGTGGGGTTTGAATCGATCAATGCTACCCTTAAAAATTTTGTAAAATGTCGGGTTAACCAGGGCATCAATCCGGGTATTACGCTTGCCAAACGTCTGCTCACCGAGGGCTTTGAGTTCCGGCATGCGGAACTCATGTTCGTGTGGTGGCACGAGACGATACTGGGGGTCCTCGGTAGGGTTAAGCGCGTACAGCTCTTGGCATTTGCGGCGTTCTGGCGTGCCCACAAACATGTAGCCGCCGTCTTTCAGTAGGCGCTTGGCTTCTGCAACGAAATCCACTGCCTGTTCGGCGGTAACGTGCTCGATAACATGCGACGAAATTACGAAGTCAAAGTAGCCGCTCTTCAACGAGGTGTCCTGGGCGGTAACATGCTTGAAGTTTACGCCGTGCTCGCCGTACGCTTTGGCCGCGTAGGCCACACCCTCGGCTGAATAGTCGATGCCCCAGACTTCGAGCTCGGGGAAGAGCGTCTTGAGATAGGTGAGCGGCCGTCCGGAGCCTGAGCCGAGCTCGATGAGCCGCATGCCTTTTTGGGGTTTGATGGCGGTCAAGTAGCGAATAATCGCCATGTAAACGGGCAAAATAACGCCGTAGTGCATGATCGGCGTGCGAATTTCTGAACCTGCGCCTTCGCGAGCAACTTCGGCCGGGACCGGTTCGATGGGTGTGCGCTCAGACCAGTCCCAATACTTTTCGGCTTCGTCGTGAAATGATGAATAGCTGATCTTCTGCATAATCTCCCCATTACTCATTACTGGCCCGCATAAGTCACCGGACGGTAACTTCTAGCTCAACATATAATACCAAAAAATCGAGCAATGATAAGGCCGTCGGGCAACGTAAATGTTGTACTGCTACTAAGACAGCGGCACGTCGGCCAAAATGTCATCGAGCGTTTCTGGTGCCAAGTTAAGGCGCGCCAAATCTGCCGCCGTGTCGACGGCGATTAATTTCTTGAGGCCCATGACGTTATCACGGTTAACCCCTAAGGGCAGGTGCAGAAACTCGACCACACCAGCCGCCGCCAGCAGCGCCCACAGCGGCAGTGGCACAAATAATACGCGGGTATGCGAGGCGTCTGCCAGAGCTTTGTAAAACTGCTTATAGCTATACACCTCGACGCTCGCTACGGTTACCACGCCCGAGACTCCCCGTTGAACGGCACTGGCAATGGCCTCACCGATTTTGGTCGGACTGACCGGCTGCAGCGGCTGGTGGCCGCCACCGAGCAACGGGGCGAGGTGCTTCGATTTCATAAACTGCACCATAGCTTGCACGATGCCGCCGTTGCCTACTACCAGGCCGGGCCGTATCGATAGATCGCCCGGTGCAGTAAATAACTTCTCAATCGTGAATTTCTGTTTGCCATAGGATGATTGGGCTGCCTCGTGGGAAGACATACTAGAGATAAATATTGTCTTAGCCACGCCAGCTTGGCGGCTAGCTTGCAGTAGCTTTTCCGCACCGCTGACGTTAGCCTGAAAGGCGTTAGGGTTGGTTTTGTCCTGTTTAACGTAGGCGGCATGTACGACCACATCAACGCCCTGGAATACCGCCGCATCTAACGGCTCCAGCAAGTTGTAAGCCGCGTAGCGCACCCCTTTTCGGGCAGGCTGAGATTCAGGTTTGCGAACCAGGGCGACTACCGACCAACCCTGCGCAGCAAAGTACGAGACCAACGCACTGCCTACGAAACCATTGGCGCCTGTGATGGCGATCGTCGAGGGCTTTTTAGCCATTCTTGGCAACACTCTCAGCTACGATGTGGGCGTTGGCCATTAACGAAAAGGTGAGGCCTGGGGCCGGCAGGTAGTTGAAGCCCGAGCTGTCGGCTACGTAGACGGTTCGTGTGCCGTGCAGCCGGCCCGACTCGGCCAAGGTAAATGGTTCGTCGGTAGCGCTATAGGGAAGGGTGCCGGCATAGTGAATGCTCGAACCGTATCCCGGGTCAAGTTTTTTGAGGCTATAGGTGCCCATCTTACGCATAGCGCGAATCAGTTGGCGCTCGCGCTGGGAGCAGACTGCTTTCTCGGCATCGCTCAACTCATAATTAACATGCAACGCATCACCGGTTGGCGAACTCCCGGTCTGCATAAGTTCCAAGAACTTAGTGTCACTATGCTTGTCCGGGTGGTGAATACCCATGATAACAATACTAGAGAGCAGGTACTGCATCAGGATGCGGGCGTCGACAAAATTGAGCGGTACGTGACGAACGATGCGGAACAGCATGAGCGATTGGTAACTGTACAGTGACGCCACCGAAGCGTCGCTATTGGTATGATCGGCATCATAAAACAGCGATAACTGCGTAAAGCCGAGTTTTTTCGGTTCGGCGGCTTTACCAAAGAAACGCGGTTGAACACTCGGCACGTATGTATAAGGATTGCACAGTAAAGGAAGGCGTGTACTGCCGCTGCCGAGCGAGCGCAACACGATGCGGGCCGTGCCAAGCGTACTGCTGGCTAGGATCAGCTTGCGGCAGTAAAAACTAACGGTTTTATCGGTAGTGATGTCCAGGCATTTTAGCTCGGTGTAATCTTTTTTCTCGTGAAAGCTGAGTACCAGCTTGTTGCCAATATACGTAAAGTTTGGCCGTTGTTTGAGGCGATTGACCGTGATCCAAGGGCGCCAAGCACTCTGGTCGTTATCGGAGTAGAAGTCCATATCGTGGTAGGCGTAACCTTTGCGGCCGTCGCGATCCTTGGTAATCAAACCGAGGGGCGTGCGGCCTAAGTGGAAACCCTGCTTATTGAACTTCTGGCGCTTGGCCTCGTACTTCTCGTAGATATAGCGGTGATTGCGGTCCATGGCGGGAGATGGCTGGTAGCGTTTAAGGTTGCCGATAGTGTAACGGGTAGCGTCGTCGTCGGTGGCACTGATACCGATGCGGTCACTGACCGTTTGATAGGCAGCGTGCATTTTGGCCGAGTCAAGACCGGCTGCTTTGAGGTCGGCTTCGGAGTACTTCCAGCACTGCAGGCCCCAGCCGATACCAAGCCCACCATAGCCGAGGCTTTCTAGGGGCGAAAAGGTGGTCGAATCCATGGGGATATAGGTGTCGACGCCAGCCAGGATGTGTTTACGGGTTGGGGTAATTTGCTCGCCCTTACCGACGGCACCCCAGACCACGCCGCTGGCCTTGTCGCCAATGAGGTAGCGATATTGCTCAGGATCATCCTGGCGCAGCTGCAAGAAGTCGCCATCGGGAATTGTCGGGGCTGACGGTTCGCGCTCAATCCCCACGTCGAGCATGGTAACGTGCAGACCTTTGTCAACGAGCGTCTGGGCAGCCATGGCTCCTGAGCAGCCCGACCCAACGATCAAGTAGTCATAAATAGTCATGAGCGCTTTGCCCCTAATGCCACGACTAAGAGCATGCCGAGGATTGTTTTACACACGGCCCGCACACAAGCCAGACCAACCACGAGAAAGTACAGCGGCGGCCGCTCTAGGGGCACGAATGACTGGTAATATTCCGGGCTGGCCTCCAGGATCGCCAGCATGAGGTACAGGCGGCGGCGAACCTCGGAGTAAGGCTTGAGCAGCGGCAAGGCCGCGTCGACCAAGCCGAGCAGTGACGGGTGGCGGTCTACCAATGCCAGTAGGCGAGTATCCTTGGCGTCAAGCGGTACTTTTTGGGCCAGGGCCTGCCGGTAGAGTTGGATGGCGTGTGGCGTTGGGTCGGCATGCACTAAATACTGCGCAAAGCGCTGGGCTTGGAGCGTGAGCTGGTCATCTGCCATGCGGACCCTTCTTGTTATCGCGACTGTCTAGATTATCGCTTAGTATTGTAATAAATAATATCCCAAACTGCTTCAATCCCGTCACTAAAACGAATTTTTTTGCCCTCACTCTTGCTCCGTCCGTAGTACGAGACGCTGGTTTCGCAGATCTTGAGTTTCTCTTTTTGCTTGGCGATGAGGGCAACGATCTCCGGGTTGAAGCCAAAGCGCTTAGAACGCAGGCGTGGGGCGGTGGCTCGAATCCAGTCACCATCGAACATGATGTAGCAGGTGTGGATGTCGCTGACGTAGAGGCCGCTCAGCAAGGCCGATAGGCGGGTCATAAACTTGTTGGCGATGGTATTAACCAAGTAGACGACGCGGCGCGGCTGGCCACCGGAGAAGCGCGAGCCAAAGACGATGTCTGAGCGATCTTCGCGAAAGATGTCGAGCATACGATTGTAGTCACGTGGGTCATATTCCCGATCGGCGTCTTGTACGACTACCACATCGCCGCTGGATTCCAGAAAGCCACGCTTGAGGGCCGCTCCTTTGCCCTGATTCTTAGGTTGCGCGATGGCTCGCACTTCGGCGTGTTGTTTGGCCAACTGGTTGGCGATTTGAAGTGAGTTATCGGTCGAACGGTCGTCGACAATGATGACTTCTTTGCGGGTCTTACCAGTGTCGGCTGCTAAAACCTCTTCTACGATTAATTTGAGAGTGCGCTCTTCGTTGTAGCAAGGTATAATAATCGATAGCTTACGCAAAGTCCTTATGTCCATAAATACTCCACAATTTATAACTAGAGTGTACCACAGGGTATTTGCTTATAATTTTGCTCGTTTTATCGCAATTGGCGCCATTGGCTTTGTGGTGAACTATATTGTCTTGGTATTGCTGTTCGATATATTGAGCCTCCCTATCCTGCTGTCCCAGATAATCGGCGCTGAGATCGCCCTCCTGTCGACGTTTACCGGCAATAATTTCTGGGCTTTTAAGGATCACTCGCATATTTCGGTTCGCCGCAAACTCGTCAAATACAATGCCACGGCCGGGCTTGGTATCATTTTGACAGCCATATTAGTAACGGTGCTCGTCAATCACGCCCATCTGTATTACGGACTCGCCTTGGTTATCTCATCTTGTGCCGGACTAGTGTGGAATTACACGCTGAATACGCTGTTAATTTTTAAGAAAAGCCCCCAACACCTCTAGCTTGCAGCCGCGAACGGCTCTTGCAAAAATGCAGTCCATATTGCCCGGAAGTTTGGTATTATAGGGGTAATGATCGCAGTTATTATTGCGGGAGGGTCAGGTACCAGGCTCTGGCCGCTGTCGACTCCCACTTACCCAAAACACCTGCTGAAAATAAACGGCGATGATCTGTCGCTCATGCAACGGACGTATGAGCGCGCTAAAGCCTTGGCCGATAAAGTCTATGTGGTCTCCGAGGCCAGCCATATCCACCACGTCAAAGACCAGTTACCCGATTTACCTGACGAAAACTTTATCGTCGAGCCGGCCCGGCGCGGTACAGCCAGTTGTATCGTGGCGGCACTGGTAAGGATCGGCAAAACCGCTCCGGATGACGAACCGATCGCTTTCTTGTCGGCCGACCATTACATCCGTGATAAACGCGGCTTTGTTCATAGCTTAAAGATCGCCGCTAGTACGGCCAAAAGCGAAGGACGAATCGTGCTCGTGGGCATCGAACCCGACCACCCAGCGACCGGTTTCGGCTACATTCAAAAGGGTAAACTACTGAATGATAACAACTACGTTTTTAATGTTCACTCCTTTAAAGAAAAACCCGATTTTGACACGGCCCAAAAATATTTCGAGAGCGGCGATTACCTCTGGAACGCCAGCTACTTCGTCGGCTGTATTCGCGTCTTTAAAACGGCCATGCGGGCTAACGCGCCCGAACTACTAGCCAATTATGAGAAGCTCGATGCGGCCAGCGACCAGGAGTTTGAGCAGGTCTACCTGGGCTTCGAAAATATTTCCATCGACTACGCGCTGATCGAAAAGGTCACCGACCTGCTGGTCGTACCGGCTTCATTCGACTGGATGGATCTCGGCTCATTCGCTGACCTAGCTAAAGCCATCGGCGGCGACAAGGCCGGCAATCACCGCTTTGGCCCAAACATCGAAACTGAAGATGCCGTCAGCACCTTCGTGCACAACTACGAAGACAAGCCCATCGCCGTCATCGGCCTCGATCACGTGGTGGTCATAAACACGCCCCACGGCCTGCTTATCGTCCGCAAAGATATGTCCCAAAAAGTTGGCGATGTCAGCAAGCGCTTCAAGAAATAACGGAGGATCATGAAAAAAGTTATTGCTTTTGACCTTGACGACACCTTAGCGATTACCAAATCGCCTATCGATGACCGCATGGCGGTGTTACTGACGCAACTCCTCGATCACTTTGACGTCTGCGTAATCTCGGGCGGCGCCTTTCCGCAGTTCAAAAAACAGATCATCGACCGTTTGATCGCCACGCCCCGCCAACTAGCTCGCATGCATCTCATGCCGACCTGCGGTACGCGGTACTACCGTTATGACGAAGTGACCGAGGAATGGGCCCAGCAATATGCTGAGGATTTGACGAGCGCCCAGAAGAAAGCCATCATTGCGGCGCTAGAATCAGGCGCTAAGCAGCTCGGGTATTGGGAAGCCAACCCGGCAGGCGATATTATCGAAGATCGCGGCAGCCAAGTTACCTACTCGGCCGTCGGCCAGCAAGCCACACCGGAGGCCAAGTATGCCTGGGATCCCAGCGGCGTTAAAAAGCGAAAGCTGCAGAAACTGGTCGCGGATATGTTACCTGACCTCGAAGTCCGGGCCGGGGGCAGCACCTCGATTGATGTGACGCGCATTGGTATCGACAAAGCCTACGGTATTACCAAACTCATCGAGGCACTGACCATCGACAAAAATGAGGTACTATTCTTTGGCGACCGTCTCGAGCCAGGCGGCAATGATTACCCTGTTAAAGCGATGGGGGTGGATACCGTTGAAGTCACTCGGTGGACCGATACGGCCTTGGCGCTTGAGGCAATTCTGCATGTCATCTAGTATGAGTGACGAAGATATTGCCAAAGCTGCCGAGCTACTCGCCCGGTTTGAGCCGGGCTTTTTGCCGTATCCGGTGTTTGAGCAGATTGCCCGCTTAGTGGCGCTCCCAATACTCGAGTTTGTGCCGCTGCGTGCGCACAACGGCGTTATTGAGGTACTACTGATTGCTCGCCCCGAAGACGACGCATACTGGCCCGGATTGCTGCACACGCCGGGCACGGTCATCCGGGCCACTGACGTCCATACCGAAGACATGCAAAACTGGCCAGCAATTGACCGAATTTTGCACGATGAACTACAGGATACTGAGGTCGGCGCACCGCGTTATGTCGGCAGTATTTTACATAACAGCAAGCGCGGCGCCGAACAGGCCCAGCTGTATTGGGTGGAAGTTATTGGCGAGCCGAAAGTCGGCAATTTTTATAACGTTAAGGCGCTTCCGGATGGGCTGATTGACTCACAGGTAGCGTTTATCGTCGAAGCCGCCCGCCAATTCCAGCAGCGCTAGCTACTCGACGGTTACAGATTTGGCAAGGTTACGCGGGCGGTCGACATTGAAGCCACGAGCGACCGCTACATGGTAGGCAAACAGCTGGGTAGCAATGGAGATCAGCAGCGGCTGGGTTTGTTCAAGCGTTGGTGGCAAGTAAATGACGTCGTCGGCTAGCTGAGCAATTGCTTCGTTGCCTTCGGTGGCGAGGGCAATAACCGGGCCGCTCCGAGCGCGGATTTCCTGGATGTTGGACATGGTTTTTTCGAGCAGTGGTGAGTCGGTAGCGATAGCAAAGGTGGGGAAGTTCTCGTCGATCATAGCCAGCGGGCCGTGCTTCATCTCGCCGGCAGCATAGCCTTCGGCGTGAATGTAGGACACTTCTTTGAGCTTGAGGGCACCTTCTAGGGCGCACGGATAGCCATAGTGGCGGCCGATGAACAAGAAGTCGCGCGCTGGGGCGTACTTTTCGGCAATTACCTTAATCTGATCGCTCAGGGCCAGCACAGCGGCGGCCTTATCAGGGAGTGATACGAGCTCTTTGAGCAGTGGCTTATAGTCTTTGGTTGAACCATTTGATAGGTGCAGGGCAATGAGCGCCAAGACCGTCACCTGGGCGATAAAGGCCTTTGTACTGGCTACTGCCTGTTCGGGGCCGGCGTGGCAGTAGACGCCGGCGTCGGTCATACGGGCGATGGTGCTGCCCGGAGCGTTGACGATGCCGAGGCGCAGGACGCCATAATCTTTGACCTTGTCGAGCGCGGCAATTGTGTCGGCGGTCTCGCCGGACTGTGAGACGGCCAAAATAGCCGTGCCGCGCGAGAACGGTTCGGAGCGGTACTTGAACTCGCTGGCCTGCTGAACCTCTACCGGAATACCGGCCAGCTCCTCAATGAGATATTCGCCAACTAAGCCAGCATAAAACGAGGTGCCGCAGGCCACGATGACAATCCGGTCGATGTAGCGCAGCTGGGCGACGACGTTGTCGAGACCGCCGAGCTTTACGATGCCCTCGTTGGCCAGCACTCGGCCGCGGATAGCCGACTGGATGGTTTGTGGCGCTTCGTTGATCTCCTTGATCATGAAGTGTTCGTAATGGCCTTTTTGAGCGTCCTCACTCTCGAGGTCGAGTAATTCAACTTCGGGAATCGTCGGCGAGTCGGACTCGAGGTTGGTAACGGCGAGGTCACCGGTGGTAATACGAGCCACATCGAAATCGTTGAGGTAAATCACTTTTTTGGTGTGCTGGATCAGCGCGGTTGGATCGGAAGCCAGAATGTACTCGTTGTCACCAACGCCAATCACCAGCGGACTGCTGAGACGAGCGGCGTACAGCGTGTCCGGCTCGTGGCTGGAGACGACGGCGATGGCATAGGCGCCGCGCAGGTCGCGCAGGGCGGTATGAAAGGCGCTCTCGATCGATTTCGTCTGTTTGAAGTAGTAGTCGATAAGGTGCGGAATAACTTCGGTGTCTGTTTCTGACTTAAATTCGTAGCCTGCCTGTTGCAGCTTGGTGCGTAATTGTTCGTGGTTTTCGATGATACCGTTGTGGACGATGGCGATACTGCCGTCGGCACTGGAATGTGGGTGGGCATTGGTGATACTCGGCGCGCCGTGAGTCGCCCACCGAGTGTGGCCAATAGCCAGCATCGCCGACGAATCTTCGAGGATTTTACTGAGGTCGGCGACTTGGCCTACCTGACGGGTAGTAGTTATGCGGCCGTCCGTTACGGTGCTGACTCCGGCCGAGTCATAGCCTCGATACTCCAGCGCTTGCAAGCCTTGCATGACGATGGGCGTTGCCGGACGCTCGCCAATAAAACCAACTATTCCACACACAGGGGCGTTCTCCTATTTGCTATGCTCTTTTATAACATTTTTTATGTTTTTAGTAAAGGAAGCGACGGAATACTGTTGGGCGTGTTCGGCGATGGCCTCGTAATTAAAATTCTTGGTTTGGGCGATCTCGAGGGCTTCCACGAGGCTACTGACTTCCTGTTTCTTAAAAAACAGGCCGGTCTTGCCCGGAATAATGGTGTCTAGGGCGCCGCCTTTTTCGTAGGCAATGACTGGCGTGCCAGCTCCCATAGCCTCCACGGCCACGATGCCAAAATCATCTTGGCCGGGGAAGATGAAACCCAGGGCAGTCTGAAAATGGTTGACGATGTCAAAATCACTGACATTCGTTAAGAAAGTAACATTGCGGCCGGCCATCTTCTCGAGCTTGCGGTGGTCGGGGCCATTGCCGATGACAATCAGTGGCACCTTGAGTTCGGTGCAAGCGGCCACGGCTAAATCAACTCGCTTGTAGGGCGTTTGGCGACCGGCAATTACAAAGCCGTGCCGCGGCTCGGGCTTGCCACGTTGCCGGAAGCGCTCGGTATCGACGGGTGGGAAGACCACGGTTGAATCACGGCGATAAAACTTTTTGATCATGGCTTGGGTGTGGGCTGAGTTGGCCAGCATGATATCTGGCTGGGTGGCGGCTTGGCGATCCCAGCGTTTGAGCGGACCAATCAGCAGGCGCAAGCCGAGTTTGGCCAGCCAGTTGGTACCACGCGGAAAGCCAGGGTTAGCCATGTACTCGTCGTAGCGTATCCAGTAGTAATGCGTCGGCGAGTGACAATAACAGATGTGCGTAGTGTCCGGGCCGGTTTTGACGCCTTTGGCTTCGGCACCGCTGCTAGAAATGACTAAGTCGTACTCGCTGAGATCGAGCCGGTTAAATGTCCAGGCCCGTAGCAGCGGCAAGAACTTTTTGAGGCTCTTAGGCAACTTTTGGAGCCAAGTCGTGCGCACATCGGCATCTTTGAACCAGTCGATCTTACTCGGATCGTACTGGGAGGTATAAATAGGCGCGTCAGGGTACATCCGGTGTAGCTCAAGCACGACGCGCTCGGCTCCCCCGATCCCTAGTAACCAATCGCAGACAATGGCAACTTTCATGAGCGTGTTCCCTTATGGAACAGCACCACCCACACAGTTTTAATGATAATTACGATATCGCCCCAAAAACTCCAGTTCTGGACGTAGTACAGGTCAAGATTACGGCGCTGCTCAAAGCTTAAGTCATTAACGCCGGAAATTTGGGCTAGGCCCGTAAGACCGGATTTGACGCTGAGGATCAGACTCTTTTGGGCGTATTTTTCGAGTTCAAACGGCACGAGGGCCCGCGGACCAACCAAACTGATGTCACCGCGAAAAACGTTAAATAACTGAGGTAATTCGTCGAGGCTAAACTTGCGTAAAAAACGCCCGATGCCGCTAATGCGCGGGTCATTGTCGATATGGTCACCGTTTTCTCGATAAGGTTTGATGAGCTCCGGCTTGCCCATTTTGGTGAAGGCTTCTTCGGGCGTCAGGCCATTATATTTGATGCGAAACGACCGGAACTTATAGATCTGCACCGGTGTATCGTAGCGGCTGAGACGTTCCTGCCGGAGCAAAACCGAACCGCCATCGGATAATTTGACAGCCAGCGCGATCAGCAGCATAAACGGTGAGGTTAGAATCAGAAAAACTAGGCTGGCTATGACATCAAAACTGCGCTTAACCACCTGTCCCCAACCTATTAGGGGCGTTTGGTGGACGGCAATTATTGGCACTGAATGAAACAGATCAACTTCTAGGTTTCCAACGAATAGCTCGCTGTTGCCAGGCACGAAACGGTAGGCGACATGGTGTTGCTGGGCAAAGGTTAAAACCTCGTCGTTGTCGGCCGTAGAGGGGTAGAGCTCAGTCTGGATAATAGTGTGCAGCTGCATGTCCTTGGCATTGGCCGCGGCGGCCGCAAAACTAGGGAACTCAGTCTCAATCACGCCACGTTTGAGGGGGTGTTTGATACCGCCTACCACCCCTACGACCCGGTAACCGGTGATGCTCGTCTGGGACAGGGAATCGACCAGTAGATGAGTGGTACGCGTGTCACCAACGATCAGGACGTTATTAACGCCAACGCCGTAGCTAAATAGCTCACGCCGTACGCCGCGGATAATCGTTCGAAAGACGAATACGAAGAAGGCTGCCAGCAAGAAGCCGTAGACCGTAACTAGCCGAGCTGGAAAGATGGTGACATTAGCGATGTAGCTATAACTTATAGCGAAGAGAATGCCGATAAACGAACCGACAATTATCCGGCCCAGTTCGCTAAAGCGCTTCTCATAGACTCGAGAGCTGTACAGCCCTAGGAGACCAAACATCAAGATCCAAAAAGGGAGCAGCGTTACCAGGACGCCGATGTAGGTAGAGGCCGAAACGTCAGCGCTTAAAATGCGGCTGCTGACCGAAACGCGCAGAATGTACGCTACGGAAAGGGCGGCGGTAAGTGCCAGGAAGTCTCCGATAATGAGAAAGACGTTGTAGACGACGGTGGCATTGTTTCGCATGGTTAGTAGTGTCTATTATACCCCCCGCGCCTTTTTCCTATATACTAACTACAACTTATGAAAGCGTCAGCCTTCAAGTACACAATTCTCTCAGCCGTAGCAACAATGGTGATGCTCGTGCTCGTCCTTATGCCGTTCCATGCCTTTCTGACTGTATGGCTGGCGAGCCATTTTGGCCATTACACCGCCCTGCGCCTCTGGAAAGAGCTGATATTAGTGGCGGCCGGACTCGGCGTAGTTTATTTAATGCTGACCGACCATAAAATCCGCACCCATACATTATCACGACGGCTGGTATGGCTGATTGCGGCCTATGCCGTGCTCCAGGTGGCTATTGGGCTGATAGTCTGGCATAACGGCGATGTTACCACTAAGGCTTTACTCTACGGCTGGCTAGTGGATCTGCGTTTTCTGGTATTCTTCTTGATTTGTTGGGCAGTGGCGCTACGAACCGCTCGGCTGCAAGCTAATTGGTTTAATTTGTTGATTTTTCCGGCGCTGGCGGTGGCGCTGATTGCCGTTTTGCAGGCTACCGTCTTGCCACATGATGTACTACGCCACTTTGGCTATGGCCCCGCGACTATCGAGCCCCTAGAAACTATTAATCACAACCAGCATTATTTGCGCGTTATGTCGACGCTTCGTGGCGCCAACCCCCTCGGCGCTTACTTGATACTACCAATCACGGCCTTGGTCATCGGCCTCTGTAAAAACCGACGAAGCTGGCGGTTGTGGTTGGGGCTAGTGCTCTGTACCCTCGCATTGTACTTTAGTCATTCGCGGAGTGCGTTTCTCGGCGCCCTATTGGCGGCCGGCATCGTGCTGGCGTTGAATGTACGCTCCAAGCTCGGCAAGCAGCTGCTGGCCGCAGGCGCGGGCGTGGTGGTGGTGCTCGCAGTCATCCTTAGTCTGGCGCTTCATAACAATGCCGATTTCCAAAATGTCGTCTTACACACGCAAACTAACTCCAGCTCGCCACAGAGCTCAAATGATGGACACGTTGCGGCTTTGAAGAGTGGCCTGCATGACATTCGTCATCGGCCCTTTGGCGCCGGACCCGGTACGGCTGGGCCGGCCAGCATCTATAACGACGGTAAGGCCAGAATTGCCGAGGATTACTTTATACAACTGGGCCAGGAAGTCGGCATTGTCGGCATGCTCCTGTTTATCATCATCAACGCCGGCATTGGCTATCTGCTGTGGCTGCGCCGCCAAAGCCCGCTGGCTATGTGCCTGTTGGCGAGTTTGATTGGCCTTACGCTCGTCAATTGTTTATTGCACGCCTGGGCCGACGACACCGTAGCCTACGTCTGGTGGGGATTGGCCGGTATGGCCATGGCGACATTGCCGATTACAGAAACCAAAACAACTCGTGGCAAAAAGCAAGCGCACTAACCAGGACCGCTTACGGCAATTTGCTAAGTATATGGCTGGCGGCAGCCTCTATTTCTGGAGTGGCTACGCTATCTTTGCCGTTACCTATAGCGGTCTGGGCTGGTCGTGGATAGGGGCAAAAATGATGGCCGATGCCGTCGGCTGGACGTTGAACTATCTAGTACAGCGTTACTGGGCGTTTATACCTGATGGCCGCCACCTGAGCGAAATAGAACACGTCGGTCGCTATATCAGCATAGAAAGCGTGGGCTTTGTGCTGGATTACTTGATCATCGGTATCCTTAATCACTTCGGCCTTTCACCGTACATTGGATTTTTTATTTCGGCTGGCTTCTTTACCGTATGGAGCTACCTCTGGTACAAATATTGGGTTTTCCCTCAGCCCAAAAGCGTGGCATAATGCTTGTGTTATGAACGAAAAGCAAACACCATCCGTCTCGGCTGTCCGGCCAACCAAAAAACAGCGTGAACTCCTCGGCTTTATCGAGAAGTTTATTGGCGAGCACGGTTACAGCCCTAGCTACCGCGAAGTTATGCGCGGTCTGGACTACACGTCGGTGGCTACCGTCGCGCTGCATATCAACAGCCTTATCAAACGCGGTCATCTGCGCAAACGCGAGAACTCAGCCCGCTCGCTCGAAGTCGTCCAGGCTGATCTGCCGACGACCATCACTACCAACGAGATTGCGCCCGGTGAAGAAAAATGGTTGGTCGAGAAGATCGAACACGCCTTTACCCAGGCCGAGCAGGCCGTCGCCGAAGCTGTCGATATCGACAACCTCTATGTGCTGGTTGGGGCGCTCAAAGTCCTTGGTCTGGACGGCGCGGCCCAAAGCTTTATTCCGCGTTTGAGCGGCTTAAAGCAGGCTGCCAAGTAGCATGTATCGGGCAGGCCTGAAGCAACGTCGTCGACGCCGCTGGCCCATCTGGACAGCGCTGCTATTGGTGCTGGTACTGATCGGTGGCGTACTATGGGTGCCCAAGCACCTCAGCGCTCATACCCAGATCACCCAATCAAAAGCCGTAGTTACCACAGTGGTAGCCGACGATGGCGCCAAAAAAACTTTTGACGAAACCGATTTTAGCTTTAAGCTACCCATCGATTGGGTCAAACTGCCAGCCGTCCCCAGCCAGTATCATATGTATCGCTATAGTAGTGGCGGCAAGACCGCTGGTATGCAAGTTATGGAAGTCTATGAGGACACGATTCCGGCTAAGTATGCCGTCAATAACATGGTGGTAGTGCAGGGCGGCGGTACCGGCATCGCCGTCGAAGGCGAAGTTTCCGACAACTGTGCCCAGTTCACCAAAGATGCTACCAGCACCAACAATGATGGCATTCTGGCAAAATGGCAGGGAGTCGACTTCCTCTGTGACCTCGGCAACCAGTCGCGCAACGTGGCCGGTACTAGCTCCCTCGGCAATCTTAATAGCGTCGCCGTTAAGTCCACTACCGGCATCGAACACAAATTCTTTTTTAGCTATACCGACAGTGGCATTAACCCCAAATTTAGTGTTTTTGTGGCTGCCCTTAACAGCTTCGGCATGAAGTAAATACTACTATATCTAGCGTAAGCGCTGACTGCTACACTACTAGAACTTAACAACTTCACGCTGGAATCCCGTGCAATTCGGGAACTGTGCCGCAACGGTAAGCTCGCCTGTTAACAGAGATAGAGCAAGTCCGATACAGCTATAAGCCTCTCGAGCAAGGAGCACTCATGGTCGGCACGGCCGAATTAGAACAAATACAAATTGATAATCAATTCTATGAGATTACCGGGGATTTTTTTGAAGAGGAGTATACACGCCCACCAGAGCTAGAGGTATATGGTCGCTCGTTCAGCACGGTCCACCGGCTTGGTGTGTTGATGGTCGGAGCCACCATCAACGAGTCCACCAAGAGTCCTGAAGCCGACCAAGCACGTGTCGAATTTTGTACCTCTGTAGAAGAGGGCTTTGGAACCGATATGGAACTTGGTGGCGGGCTAGAGGTTCGTGATTTTGACACGCGCCACGTTGTTGGTGGGAAGGTTATGGCTAAGGACCTCAAGACAGCGGTCTCTGATATGACAAACGCCGGACTTATCTGTGCGCAGGAAACGGTCAAAAAAGATGAACGCTTCCGGCCGCAACTCATCCGATCCAAATGGGATCATGAGAACGCCATCATAGTCGACGAAATGGCTCGCGGCGAGACGGGTTACAACACCCGTATCGCCGTCAGCCCGTTCCCCGAAGAAGCGGCCGCCGAAAGCGGCGACGAATACTGGCGAACTATTGGCTACGTGCCACACCTGAAGCGTGGCTTTGTGCAGATGTATCACGCGACCGAAGCCGGTGAGGTCGTTGCTGGGTCGCTGTCATTTGACGGCAGTAATAAAGATCGGCTGCGCGCAGTGTTTGCCAAGCATAACGTCATAATACCCGAAACAGAAGTCACCGATAACTGGCTGCAGTACGCGGTGACGGAAACGCTGTCCGAAGACCAAGCCAAGGCACTGGCCATGGACATTGCCGATCAAGCCAAAGATCCCGGATACGTTAAGTCGACCAATACGGTGGATGTCACGCGTGAGTATCGAACGGTTATGGATACCGTCTTTGAGAATTCATATGTCCATGCCTGCGAGTCACTGGCTCGAGGCTCCCAAACCCCCGGTGCTCGCAAGCTCATTTTTGAACTAGCCGATAACGCACAGCATTTTAACGATCGCTATGCTGACGCACTCTACAGTATGTGCGCTAACGAGCAGAAATTTAACGATGAGGACATGGCCGTGCTGCACGACCTGCTGGTGTATTCAACCATCGAGATGATGCGCGCCCTGCACCTTGATAAAAAACGGATAGCCGGCCATACAGAACAGCGCACCCCGTCGAGTGTAGCTTATCTTCAGTCGCTCGATGCCGTCGCCTTTCAGCACACGCTGGGTGATTTTGCTGCCGCGGGAGCCCAGAATAATCGTGTGTACTCAGCCTGCGGTCTATCGATTGCGGTTGGCGAGGCGGCTGCTATTGGTGAACAAGGCGTTTTTGGCGGGACTGAAGGCCTAACATTGCCACGTGAAGATAGGTATGGCTCGCTTGAATTCAAGTGCCCGAAAGGCCACACTAACACCCGACCACATGGCAAGCTGATTGAGAACTGTCGAATCTGCGGCACGAGCGTACGCTGTTAGCGGTATAATAGAACGGTGAATACGTCGACTAAATACTGCGAGGGTGGCCTGCTTGACCGCTAAACGAATCGGCATTTATGCTGGCACATTCGACCCGGTCCATGCCGGCCACATTAGCTTTGCGCTCCAAGCCATGGAAGCGGCCCAGCTGGACTGGATTTATTTCATGCCGGAGCGCCGGCCCCGCCACAAGCCTGGCGTCGAGCACTATGCCCACCGCGTCGCCATGATCACTCGGGCCGCCCAACCGCACCCCAAGTTCCGGGTGCTTGAGCTGGTTGACATCAGTTTTAGCGTCGACCGGACGTTGCCTAAACTGCTGCAAAAATTCCCCAAAGCCCAGCTGGTGTTTCTATTTGGTTCGGACGTTATCGCGATGCTGCCGCAGTGGCCGCATGTCCGCCGCCTGTTGGAGATGAGTGAGTTAGTGATCGGTGTTCGTGCCGAGGCCGATGCCGCCCAGCTGCAGCAGCAAATCAGCGATTGGACCTATCAGCCGATTGCCGTCACTATGTTCCCGAGCTTTGCCTCGGACATCAGCTCCAGCCAAATTCGCGCCGGACTACGCGACCAAAAGCCGGTGAAGGGGTTGTTGCACAGCGTGGCCCGCTACAGCAACCGGCACTGGCTATACGTATCTGTTAAATGAGCCTTGGCAGCCGCTAGCCATTGACAAGCACAAGCATTATTGCTATAATGAAACTACAAATAGGGTCCAGTGCTAATTGGCCAACCCGTTTGAGACAAAAAATAAAATAAAGGGACGGTCGGCAGCAATTACCTTTGAGGTGAGTTGCCGTTGACCGAAGGTGTTATGTCAGTCAAGATCAAGTTTATTGAAAGCCGGGCGGAGCCTGTGCCAGTGCATGTGGAGCGCCCGACCTGGCGACAGTTTTTGGAGTATTAGCGCTTACTGCGCAGGTGTTGCGGAGGTGGTTGTGGTAGTCGAGACGCCTTGTTTAGTCAGTTCGGCGTCGATGACTTGCTTGAACGAATCGGTGCTGTTGCCGATGTCGACCTGCTTACCATTGACGAAAAAGGTTGGCGTGCCGGTGATGCCGAGCTTGTCGCCGGCCGCGAGGTCGGCGTTGATCAGGTCGTTGACACTCGCGCCCTTGTAGTCGGCCTGGAACTTGGTGGTGTCGAGCTTGAGCGTTTGGGCGAGCAGCAGGAACTGGTCGCTTGGGCTGGTGTCGTTTACCCAGGTGCGGCTTTCGTAGAGCAGGTCGTGCATTTCCCAGAACTTACCCTGTTTGTCGGCAGCTTCAGCGGCTCGGGCAGCGGCAAAAGCGTTTTGGTGGATGCTGGTAAGCGGGAAGTTGCGGAATTGGAACTTAATCTTGTCTTTGTAGGTGCTGGTGACCTGTTGCAAGGTGGGGAAGTACTGCAAGCAGTACGGGCACTGGTAGTCTCCATATTCTACGAGTGTAACTTTGGCGTCGGCAGGACCCTCGATATGACTGGTAGGCTTGGTGGTGCTGCTAACTTTTTTGTCTGATTTATTACCAGAAAATACGGCGACACCGGCAAAGGCCAAGACGATGACCGCAATAACTATCCAAAACTGCTTTGACATGACTGTCGTACTCCTCGTTGATTTGCTACGTTTCAGTATACAGTATGAGATTCGGCTTAGAGGATGCTGGCAAAGCGGAGGCTTCAAAAATAGCCGTAATCAGTATATGATGTCAAGTAATGACCACCTTTATTTTTGCAGTTCTGTTTTTGGCAATCGCCGTTGGCAGTGTGGTGGTGCGCAAAACCTATTATTTTCTGCCCGCCAAAGAGTTAAAGCGCCAGGCGGCCCACGACCCGGTGGCGGCCCGCTTTTATGGCGCCGTGGCCTATGGCAGCAGTTTGCGGGCGTTGCTATGGGGTGTCACGCTAGTTTCGAGCACCGTTGGCGTGCTGTTGCTCGCTAAGGGGGCGCCGTTTTGGTTGAGTTTATTGCTGGTTGTGGTGCTGCTGTGGTCGGTGTTTTCTTGGCTGCCGGCTACCCGGGTCACCGGTGTCGGGGCGCGGCTGACGGCCATCGTAACGCCCGGGCTAGTTTGGGTACTGGAGCGGCTGTATCCGCTACTGAGCCGCGGCGCCGAGAAGATCGAGAAGCGCTACGCCAGCCGTAGCACCGGAATTTACGAACGCAGTGACATCCTGGAGCTGATCGAGCAGCAAGCTGAGCAAGATGACAGCCGTCTAAGCATCGAAGAGCTGGCGATTATTCAGCGAGCCCTGACTTTTGGCGACTACGAAGTCCACGATATTATTACGCCGCGGGCCCAGGTCAAGACCGTCCTGGCCAATGACACGGTCGGCCCGATCTTGATCGACGAGATTCACCAGTCGGTATCGCCGTTTGTATTGGTGCTCGACAAGCCAAAGGGCGACGTCGTGGGCTGTGTGATTGTCCAGCAGCTCGGTATTCACAGCGAAGGCCTGGTGAGCGACCACATGCACAATCAGGTCTATTACGTCCACGAAAGCGACACGCTACGCGAAGCGCTGCACGCCTTTTTTGTGACTAACTGCCCGATGTTTGTGGTCGTCAACAGCCACGAAGAATACGTCGGTATTGTGACCATGGAAGCGGTGGTGCGTCAGTTACTCGGCCATCTGCCCGGTGAAGAATTTGAGCAGTATGCCGACCGCGCTGCCGTGGCCGCCCGCTACCCGCGCGTCAAGCCGGCCACCAAGAAACCGGCCAAAAAAGCAGAAAAAGCCGCCGAAGATGGCTCAGAGGTGGTAAAATAACTCCAACAAGGAGTTTCCCATGAGAGTTTTAAGTTCAGACGTCGCCTCCCACATCGGTGAGCGTATTCGCGTCGAAGGTTGGTTACACAAAAAGCGCCTCTTGGGTGGCATGACGTTTATTAACGTCCGCGACCGTCGCGGCGTTGTCCAAATTGTTATTAAAGACAAAGACGAAGTCGAAAAGCTGCGCGGCCTGCAGATCGGCACGGTGTTGGCCGTCGAAGGCCAAGTTGTCGACGAGCCACGGGCTCCCGGTGCCGCCGAGTTGCGCGACGCTAGTCTGGAAGTGCTGGTGCCTGTCACTGACGAGCCACCGATCGAGATTGACAAGCCCATTCAGCACAAAGCTGAAAATCTTGACACGCTTTTCGAGTACCGCGTGCTGAACATTCGCAACTTGCAGGAGCAAAAAATCTTCAAAATCCGTGGCGACCTGACCCGCTACATTCGCGAGTTCTTAACCGACCAAGAGTTCGTTGAGATCGACACACCCAAGTTTCTCGCCGAAGCCACCGAGGGTGGCGCCGAAGTCTTTAAGCTCGATTATTTTGGCAAAGAAGCTACGCTGGCCCAGAGCCCGCAGTTCTACAAGCAGATCATGGTCGGCGCCTATGAGCGCGTCTACGAAATCGGTCACAGCTACCGCGCCGAGCCAAGTGCCACCACTCGCCACTTAACCGAGCTGACGATGCTCGATATCGAGATGGGCTTCGTGAAGGATCACGACGAAGTTCTCGACATGGTCGGCAACATGACCCAGTACACGCTTAAAAAAGTGTATGAGCACCGAGCGGCCGACCTCAAGAGTCTCAACGCCCCCGAGTTGCTACTACCGGAAGACGGTAAAATTCCGCGCTTTACCATTGCCCAAATCCACGAAATGTACACCAAGGCCACTGGGACCGACGTCACCGACGAAAAAGACTTAATCCCCGACGAAGAACGCTGGATCTGCGACTACGCCCGCAAAGAATTGAAGAGTGACTTGGTTTTTGCAACCGAATTCCCGATCGAAGCTGCTAAGTTCTACCACAAGGTGGACGTCGAGAAGGGCGTAACCATGTGGGCCGACCTGCTGTTCCGCGGTCTAGAAATCGCTACTTGCCCACTCCGCGAAAACAACTACGATAAGATGATCGAACAAATGACCAAGGCTGGCCTCGACGTCACTCACGAAGGCTTCAAGTATTACCTACAAGCCTTCAAATACGGCCTGCCGCAACATGGCGGCTGCGGCTTTGGCATCGACCGCCTGGTCGAAAAGACCATCGGCCTCAGCAACGTCAAAGAAGCCACGCTGTTCCCGCGCGATATTAACCGCCTCACGCCCTAACGCCGAAAGGATGTACCATGCAAGACGACGAAACCCCGACCATCAATTTTAATCTCGATGTCAGCAAAGTGCCGGTGCTATTCTCCGGCGCTTACTTAATCAGCTCCGACGACAACTCGATGACCATCAACTTTGCCCAGCCAACCATCGACGGCAGTCAGCAAAACATCGTGGCCCGCGTCGCCATGACGCTGCCCCAAGCCAAAGAACTGCTCCAAACCCTCAACGACCACATCGAAAAATTTGAGATTTAGCTCGGCGTGTTCTCGAGGGCCCGCCAGAGGTACCAACTGGCGACGGTTTCGTAGGGGTGCCAACCGTTGACGGCGGCGATTTCGGTGACCTGTGCTGGGGTTGGGGCGTCTTCGAAGCCGTAAAGCTTGCGGACGGCGTTGCGGACGCCGAGGTCGCCGGTCGGCAGGACATCAAGCCGGCCCATGCAGAACATCAGGAACATGTGGACCGTCCACTCGCCGACACCTTTGACGTCGGTGAGTTCTTCGATAATTTGGGCGCTTGACTTGGCCTCGATATCGTAAAAGTCGATTCGGCCGTCGAGGACGTGCTCGGCCAGGTCGACGATGTAGCGGGCTTTAGCATTGCTGAGGCCGACGCTGCGCAGCTCGTCGTGTGACTTTTCCAAAATCTGCCCCGGCGCCGGATAACTTTCGCTGCCAAACAGCTCGCAGAACCGCTTCTTAATAGATGCGGCGGCTTTGACGCTCAGCTGCTGGCCGATAATCGAATTTACTAAGGCGCCGTAATAATCGCCGTGCGGCTGGATGGTGCAGGGGCCGTACTGGTCGATAGCGGCGGCTAGCCGCGGGTCAGCGGCCCGCAAGTGGGCAGTGGCCGCGAGCAGTTGTTGTTGGTAGCCGGTGGTCTCCATGGACCTCTAGTATGCGCCCAATTGTCCACCGACGGCAATCCGTTATACTGTGGTTATGATTACCAAGCTGCTCATCGTCAACGCCGCCGTGCTGTTGGTATATATGTCAGCTTGGTTTGCCGTCGCCTACAAACTCAAGCGTATCGATGTCGTCGATGCTGCCTGGGGCAGCGGTTTTGCGCTGGTCGGCTGGGTCAGCTTGATCCTGGAGCCCAGTGGCCGTAGTTTGGTCATCGCCATTCTGACGACACTGTGGAGCAGCCGCTTAACGCGACATATCGCACAAAGACTGCGCAAAAAACGTGATCCACGTTACGAAGATAGTAGCAGTAAGTGGAAGGGCAACTTCTGGCGCCGCGCTTACTTGTCGATTTATCTGCTACAAGGAGCCTTGGTCTGGCTGATCTCGTTGCCGATTATGATCGCCGCCGGCGAGCTGCGCGATGTGGCCACGATCGGCTTCTACGCCACGGCCGGCACGATTATCTGGGCCATTGGTGCTGGCTTTGAGGCCGTGGCCGACAAACAATTACATGATTTTGTGGCTGACCCCGCCAATAAGGGGAAGGTCATGGACAAAGGCCTCTGGGCCTACAGCCGCCACCCGAATTACTTCGGTGAGCTTGTATTGTGGTACGGCATCGCCGTCTTTAGTTTTCCGTCGGCGCACTGGTATGTAGCGTTTATTGGGCCGATTGTGCTCAGTCTGACGATTATTTTTGTCTCCGGCATTCCGCCGATCGAGCGTCGCCGCAAAAATGATCCGGCGTACCAGGAATATGCAAAGCGAGTTAGTCCGCTGGTGCCGCTACCGAAGATCAGTCACTAGCGAGGCTTTGCTTGGGATGGTACAATAGATGACAATCAGTAACTACCTAGTGCTTACTAATTATATTGAACAGGCATCTTTCACCTCACATTGACCGCTCCTGTAGCCTCTTATAATCACGTTAGCAAACACTTCGTCGCTGATACTAACAATTTAAAATAGAAGGAGAGCCTATGCGCCCACGCGCCGAGGCTTTGCCAGCTATTTATAACACTGCCGTCGCGCTGTCACTTGTGACATCGATGGGCGGGTTTGTTGTAAGTAGCGTCGAAGCCGCCGACCAAGACCAAATTAATCACACTACTCACGCTGGTGTTTACCAACCCGAAGTATACGGTGGGATGGCTAAACCCGCCGAAGAATTAGCGCAAGAACGCTTTGCATTAGACCTAAGCCGGGCCTCACGTTCCGGCCTGCGTGCTCCACTACCATTGCCATCCCCGACCGATATTCCGCAGATGGTGCCCACGCCAGTTGCCCCGCCGGTTGAAGCGCCACACGTAGCACCTACGACCCACCCGCCGCGACCCCACCCTCCAGAGGTCGCCGCCCATCCAGCCGATATAATGTCGGCCGCCGGTATTGCTCCGGCAGACTTTGCCTTTGTGGATTATATTATTAGCCATGAGGGAGGCTGGGAAGGGGTCGCCAAACACAACAAAGGTGGTAGTGGTGCCTACGGCATCTGCCAAGCACTACCTGGCGAAAAGATGGCCTCTGCTGGCGCCGATTGGCAGACCAACCCTGTCACGCAACTCACGTGGTGTAACCAGTATGCCCTCGGTCGCTACGGTAGCTGGGCGGCGGCGCATGCCTTCTGGATCAGGCATAACTGGTGGTAGCCGACAAAGCCCGAATGACTGTAAAATATTTTACTCTTGACCGCTTACGCTTAAGGCGTAAAATAAAAGGTAAGAGTCACTAACATAAAAAGGGTTTTATGAGTTTATACATCGCATCACGACGCCGCTTCCACGCTTTAGCACTGAACATGCTCCAGCGCTTGGCCTAGTTATTTAAGCTGCAGTCGCAGCTAATCAAAACACCATGGCAGAAAAGAAAATTCCAATTAGTGCTTCACCGTCTGACGAAAACGTCGAAGAGCGGGTTGATGCCATCATGGAAGATGAAACGTCGTCAGTGTCTGGAGAGCCACGCAAGATCAACGTCAGTAAGTACCAACCATCGGCTAAGCTAACTACGGGAGTTCGAACCGCTCCGGAAGTACCGGGCAAAAAGTCTAAGGCGGCTGAACCGGCCACGGCCGATGACAGTAGCAGCGACAATGCGCCGGCTGAGGCTGCCGGCAGTGTCACAATTGATCAATTATTCAAAGCTGCTGCCGACGAAGATGGCGCCACGCCGCTCGACGATAAAAAGACCGACGAAGCGATCGACGAGATCGCCGCTACCGATAGCGATGATTTGTTAGCGGCCGAAGATGAGGCCAAAAAGACCGGCTCCAAGCGGCCGCTCGTAACGGGTGGCAAGAGGCGTTTTTTTAAGCGCAAACTGTTCTGGGCGGCTGTGGTTATCGTACTGTTGGCGATTATTTTTGGCTTGCCGGTTACACGCTATAAAGCTGTTGGCCTGGTAGTCAAGAAGTCGGTGACCGTGACGGTGATCGACAACAGTACAAAGCAACCGGTCAGCGACGCGACGCTAACCATTGGCAGCAAATCCATTACTACAAATGCCAAGGGCGTAGCCACCATCAAATCCGGCGTTGGCTCGCACGACGTTTCGATTAGCAAACAGTACTATGCTCCCGCCGACCAAGCAGTCTTTATTGGTATCTTGAGTGCCGCCAATGCTCGCATTAGCTTGACGCCAACCGGTCGCCAAGTGCCGGTGACGGTTGTCGACAAAGTAAGCGGCCAGCCGCTAGCCGGCGCGGAGATTCATATCCTGAATACCAGTGCCAAGACCAATGCCAAGGGTAAGGCCACTATAGTCCTGCCCGCCAAAAGTGCCAAACTGAGCGCCAAGTTTAGCGCCAAAGGTTATAATGATCTTAGTGGCCAAGTAGAAGTTACCGCCAGCGTCGTCGCTGCTAATACCTTTGCGGTGGTCCCGACCGGCCAGGTCTACTTCTTGTCGAACCAAAACGGCACCATCGATGTCGTCAAGAGCAACCTTGATGGAAGCGAGCCAAAAACCGTCCTCAAGGGCACCGGCAAAGAAGACCGCAACGACACCGTGCTGCTCGCCGCTCGTGACTGGAAGTACGTCGTACTTAAAGCCAAGCGCGATACCGATCAGGCAGCGATGTATCTCATCGACACTAGCACCGATAAAGTTACCGAATTTGACTCCGGTAGCGCCAGCTTTACACCCATCGGTTGGTACGGTCACGACTTTATGTACGATGTCGCTCGCGATACGGTGCCGACCAGCCAAAATGGTCATGAAGTTATCAAGAGCTACGACGCTGACCGTAGTCAACTCAATCAACTCGACGCGACGCAGGTCGACGCCGACAAAGCGGGCACCGCCGGGGCGCTGTATCAAAGTTTCTACAACTTCTATATCTTAAATAACCAGCTCGTCTATAGTGTTCAGTGGTACAGCAGCACCAGCAGTGGTGGCTTGAGCGCCAAAACTGACGTTATTCGCAGCGTCCAACCCAATGGCCAAAGTAAAAAAGACCTGCACAGTGAGAACGCTGGCTCGGTCAGCTACATCTCTGCCGCCTTGGCAGCTCCACAGGAAGCCTACTTTGGGTTCGCGGTCTACAGCACGAGCACCAGTGGCTACAGCACGACCTACGTCGAATACGCCAACCAAACTGCCAAAGTCACGACCGATATCTCCGACTCAGATTTTACCAAGGGTTACCCGACTTATCTGCTGTCACCTTCGGGCAAGAAAAGCTTGTGGAGCGAGCAGCGCAACGGCAAAGCCACACCGCTGATAGGTGACGACAGCGCCCAAAACGGCCAACCGCAAACCAGCCTGATCGGTTACAGCGCCTATGGCTGGTTCAGCGACGACTACGTCCTGCTTACCAAGAACGGCAGCGAACTGTACATCGCCTCGGCAACTAACCCCAAGTCTGCCATCAAACTGGCTGACTACTACAAGCCGGACCACAGCTTCGCTGGCTATGGTTACGGCTACGGCGGCCTCTAGCGTTTGGCAGCAGGTTTCAGATCGATAATGGCCATGCGGCCATCGGTGTGTAGGTAGCCACGCAGGGCACGATTGTTAAGTCGAGTGGGCTTTTGCAGCTTGAGACTGGTGACTTTTTTGACGACTTTCGCGGCGCGGAGTTGGCTAACGATCAGCTCGCGTTCTTGGTTGGTGTCGGGGTGGATCATGTGGGTGATCTGCAAGTTGTGCTTAATCGGCGCAAGGCCCGCGTCGAGCGAGGCCGCGCCCACCCAGAGTAAATTGTCTCCCTGGACGTGGGTCTTGCGGTGATGCCAGTGGATGCTGGCTACCGACAACTGCTTGCTGTCAGTAAAAGTAGTCGCCCAAAACCGGACGTGGTGGCGATTGGTGCCGCTTTTGAGGGCGATCTCAAACGCCAAGTCCTGCCGTCGCCCAAACAGATACAGGTGGCTCATCGGCGCCGTCGGATAGGGCTCTTCAAAAACAAAGCTGTATAGCTGATGCACCAGTGCTCGCAAGGTCCGCGGATCGGCCGTCTGCCAGCCGGCGGCTTCCATGGCTTGTAGCAGCTGGCGGCGCGTGCCGACGATGCCGATGTTGAGCGGATCGGAGGCAAAGCCATCCGGCGTCACGCAGTACAACGGCAAGTGCTTGGCTGGTAGAAAAATCCGCACGACGCGAATCAAAAATGGTACCAGCACATAGGCGCCGAGCACCCAAGTAGCTAAAATGGCGAAACCCAGCGGCAGCCGCTGGTCAAAATAGGGAAAGATATTGCGGACCGAGATGTAGGCTATGATTATGCCGGGAACCAGCACGATAAAACGTTTTAAGAAGCGCACGCTATAATTAAGCATCGAGCTAATCATATCACCTATGGACACCCGCGACTTCCAACAAATCGTTTATGACTATTATCACGACGAGGGGCGGCATGATTTGCCGTGGCGCCAGGCCGGCCCAGACGGTAAGTTTGACCCATACCGGATCATGGTGAGCGAGATTATGCTGCAACAGACACAGGTTGGGCGAGTGATTCCAAAGTTTGCGGTATTTTTGACGGCCTTTCCAACGGTGCAGGCCTTGGCGGCCGCGCCACTCGGCGACGTTTTGGCGCAGTGGAGTGGACTGGGATATAACCGTCGAGCCAAGTTTCTGCACCAGACTGCTCAGCGAGTCGTCACTGATTACAACGGCGTTTTTCCGAGCACTCAAGCTGACCTAACGGCGTTGCCGGGCATCGGCGTCAACACTGCCGGCGCCATCATGGCCTATGCGCACAACGTGGCAGTAGTGTTTATCGAAACCAACATTCGCACCGTCTATATCCACCACTTTTTTGGCGATGAGACTGCGGTGCCGGAACCAGCCATTCGGCAGCTGGTTGCCGAGACGCTCGACCAGCAGCAGCCCCGCGACTGGTACTGGGCGCTGATGGATTACGGCTCGTTTCTCAAACGTTCGGTCGGCAACCTTAGCCGTAGTAGCGCCGCCTACCACCCGCAGTCCAAATTTGAAGGCTCGCGGCGTCAAGTCCGGGGTAAGGTTATCCGCCAGCTTACAGCGAGCGCGGCAACGTTCGATGAGTTACAGGCCAGTATTAGCGATGAGCGGCTGGAGGTGGTCCTAGCTGAGTTGGTAGCCGAGGCGCTGATTCGCCGCGATGGCTCTCGTTACGTACTCTAAACGCTTACGCTTTATGATAAAATAAGCCTATATGGAATCTGCTCCCGTCCCGGCACCACCGGAAACCCCAGATGAGCCCGCTGCAGCACCAGCTCCGCAAGCTGCGCCGGTGGATGATGACGCGGTGCATCAAGCGCCGGCTGCTGAACCGTCTGAAGCCGCCGAGGAGCCAGTCTCCGAACAGCAGCCTGCCGCCGCTGAAGCGGCTCCGGCCCAGCAAAAAGCACCCCAGCTCCCCAAAGATCCCAAAACCGGGGTTGGGCTGGCGATTACTGCCACCGTCATCATCGTCTTGGTGCTCGCCGGTCTAGCAACCTACGCCTACCTGCAGTCCTCAAAATAGTGGCGCCGTCGTCGGTGATGCGCTACAGTATTGCTGATGTCAGATAATCATAGTGACCAGATACGAAAGCCCGGCGCCGTTGGCGTTATCGCTACCGACACGGTGTATGGACTGGTGGCCTGTGCGGCCGACCAAGCTGCCGTGGCCCGACTGTACCAGCTGAAGCGCCGCGAAGCCAAGCCGGGGACGATAATCGCCGCTAGTATCGATCAGTTGGAGCAGCTGGGCATCAAGCGTCGTTACCTAACGGCCGTAGAGCAGTTCTGGCCCGGCGCCGTTAGTGTCGTCGTTCCATGTGGCCCCGAGCTCGAGTATCTGCACCAGGGTGCCCGTAGCTTGGCTGTGCGCATCCCGGACGATCAGCCGTTGCGCCAGATCCTCGAACAAACGGGCCCGTTGCTTACCAGCAGCGCCAACCACCCCGGCGAGCCCACCAGCACCACCATCGACCAAGCCAAAGCTTACTTCGGCGACCAAGTCGACTACTACCACGATGGTGGTGATCTCAGTAACCGCCAGCCATCAACCATTATTCGCATCGTCGATGACGCTATCGAAATCTTGCGCCAAGGCGCCGCCATCATAAAGTAAAGGAGCAATATGCAATTTAGTGAATACCAAACAGCCGCCTTGCGCACCGGCCGCGGCAAAGACGCCAAAGACGAACTGGTTCACCTCGTGCTTGGCTTGGTCGGCGAAGCCGGCGAGATCGCCGAAAAATTCAAAAAATGGGTCCGCGACCTCGACTCTGACGAGTCCAGAATCGACCGTGCCGATATCACCAAGGAACTCGGCGACGTGTTGTGGTACGTCGCCGTCCTAGCCGACTACCTCGACATCAACCTCGACGATGTGGCCACTAAAAACATTGCCAAACTAGCCGACCGCCAAAAGCGCGGTGCCATCAAAGGCTCAGGAGACGACCGATGACCGACTATAAATATGACACCGCTGCGCCTTACATCGCGTCCTATGTACTACTGCGTCGCGACAACACCATAGCCTTTGTGCTGCGCCGTAACACCCAGTGGATGGATGGCTACTACAGCCTACCATCCGGCAAAGTCGAAAAGATGGAGGCGTTCTCGGCGGGCGCTATACGTGAAGCCAAGGAAGAGGTCGGCGTGACTATCGCCCCCGAAGATTTGCGGCCGGTACTAACCATGCACCGCGAAGGCGGCGACACCCAATGGGTTGACGTCTATTTCGAAGTTGATAAGTGGGAAGGTGAGCCGGTCAACGCCGAGCCACATGTTCACAGTGAGCTCGCCTGGCTCGATCTCGATAACCTGCCCGAAAATGTGATTCCTTCAGTGGTTGTGGCGCTCGAGCACATCAAAGCTGGCACCCATTTTGCTGAATTAGGCTGGCCCAACTAGGTTGTTTGGCGGCTGCGGATAGTGCTCAAAAACGTGCTAATGGCATGCTCGGCACTGGTGGGAGTAGAGTATTCGAAGATAGTGGCGCTCGGGCTACCGGCAATCATGGCCGATAATTTACGCTCGCCCTCAGGGCGGAATAAGCAGAGTATAGGTTTGCCCATTTCCTGGGCTTTGGCGATCTCATAGCCGACACCGAGCGAGGGATTTGTTACCTCGGCGATCAAGGCATCGGCCTGGCCAATCCAGCGAACGTCGTTGCTCCAGATGTCACCAGCCGGCTTGTCCATGCCCGCCACCGTAAGTTTTTTATCAGCAAAAATTTCTGTCAGCACTTCAGCGTATTTTTTAACTACCGTCACTAAGTTACCATAGATTTCAGCGTCATCACGGCCACCCCTGATAGAACAGGCAAAATAGACCTTTTTCATGAGGCGAACTCGCGCCGCAGCCATTCGTCGAGGCTGTTGCCGCCCCCACCGGCCATGCACACTACCATGTCACCGGCGTCGAGGTGATTCTGGATGGTGGTGCGGAGCATTTCGTCGCGCTCAGCGGCCACCGCAAATGATGAATCGCTCAAATAACTGATTAGCTCGGCAGGAGCCAGTACCGGCTGGGCCGGATCTTCGCGCGCCAAGTAACTGGGGATCCAGTACAGCCGCGCAGCGCCGTCAAAGCAGTCTTTATACTCTTCCTTGAGATAATGCTGACGGCGATTGGTTAACGGCTCGTAGACCACCACCAAATCCTGGCCACTTTCGTCGGCCATTTCGCGGGCCACGCTCATGGCGCCACGGATTTTCTCGGGCGTGTGGGCGTAGTCGCTAAATAAGTTGGGGGCGATCTGTTCCATCCGCCGTTGCAGGCCAGGGAAGCGGTTGACGTGCTCGACCAGCTCGTTAAGCTTGGCGCCCGTAATTTTGTGCACTGCTTGCATGGCCAGCCAGGCGTCGTGCCGGTTGTACAGACCTTTGAGCGTTAGGCGCTGCAGCGCTTCGTCATCGGGGCTGAACAGCTTGATATCGTTGTCTAAGCCCTCCAGCCCTAAGTATTCGGCGTCGTCTTGCCACAGAAGGCTGCACTGACTCTGATTGATAAAGTCGCGAAAAGCCTGCTGATATTCTTCGCGGGTCGGAAAGATCTCGTGATGGTCCCACGACACGCCGGTAATTACACTCAATGCCGGTTCGTAAGCCAAGAAATTGCGGTCAAATTCATCAGCTTCATAGACAAAATACTGACTATCAACGGTGTACTCGCCCATGTCTCCAAACGACGTTTTGGCCGGTAGCAGGTAACTTATCGGTGCCTTGAGCTGCTTAAAGAGCCAAACCGTCATCGCCGTGGTAGTTGTTTTACCGTGGGTACCGGCTATGGCGACCATTTTCAGATCATTTTCTAGCAGTAGTTGGTTAAGCAGCTCATCGCGTTTGCTGGTCTTGATGTCCTGCTCGGCGCAAAACTGTAGCTCGGGCGAACTTTCGGGGTGCTCCAAAGCCACTGCCGAGCTGTAGACCAACCAGTCGATTGGGGTGGCATCGTGCACCGCGGCGATAGCTTCGCGGGTCTGGCCGATGTGAATGTTAGTAATACCGTGCGTGCGTAAGTACTGAATATACTGCGAATCTTGTTTGTCCGACCCCGACACCGTGTAGCCGGCCTGCTGGGCTATCTGGGCCAGCGGCCCGATACCCGCACCACCAATTGCCGAAAAATAAATATGCATAGACATAAGTATATACCACCGATTAGTCGCTGCCCGGCCTGCTGCGATATAATCATAACCAAGATGTTTGCAAAACTCCTAAAACTGTCGCCGCTGCCGCTTTTCGTGGCCCTTGTCGTGAGCCTGCTCGTCTGCGGCTTCTCCTTGCGCCACAACAACGAGCACATGCTCAAGCTCCGCGACGCTGTCTACAGCGCCGACAAAGCCGGCAGCGACGTCACCGTGCCGCTGCAAAGCCTCCAGGCCTATGTTACCACCCACATGAACACCAACCTCGATACCGGCGTTTATCCGCCAATCCAGCTCAAATACACCTACGACCGCCTCGTCCAGGCCCAAGGTGCCGCCACCACTGCCCAAAACAGCCAAAACTCCCAGGTCTACGTCGACGCCCAAAAAGCCTGCGAGGCCGCCATCCCCACCGGCTTTTCCGGCCGTGGCCGCGTTGGCTGTATCGAAGACTATGTCAGCAAGCACACCACCACCTCCCCCGTCGGCGCGACCATCCCCGACGCCCTCTACAAGTTCAGTTTCGTCTCGCCGCGCTGGTCCCCCGACCTCGCCGGCTGGTCCGTCGTCGCCAGCGCCGTTCTGGCGGTGCTGCTGCTCATCTCCCTAGTCATCCGCTTCGCCACCCGCAGCAAACACTCATAAAGTAGCGATACGGTATAGTTGCCGCCGTTTGGTATCATTAACAGTATGAGTAGATTAGACGACCTCAAACAAAGAGTTGAAACCTTATACAATGAGAAACAACCAGATAGGGCCGCCTGGGCTGACTGGCTCTACGATAACCATGTGCTCTATGTGGCAACTAAGGCAAGAGAATTGGCCCAAAAATATGGTGCTGATGTAGAACTTGCTGAAGTTGCTGCACTGCTGCACGATATCGCGGATTGCACTATGAAGCGTGAGGATCCGGGCCACGAGGCGAAGAGTTTACAACTCGCCGCTCAGCTTATGCGTGAATCCGGCTATTCCGATGAAGAGATTGAGCTAACAGTAAATGACGCCATTCGGTACCATAGTTGCCATGGTGAAGCGCGTCCAAAGAGTGCAGAAGGGCTTGTGCTAGCCACCGCGGACTCACTCGCTCATCTCAAAACCGATTTCTATATCTTCGCTACCTGGACTATGGGCAAAGACAGTACCCTAGCAGAAATAAAGGAATGGGTATTAAAAAAAATTGAAAGAGACCTCAATAATAAAATCTCCTTCGACGCCGAACGTGAAGATGCTCGCCCAGACCACGACATCATAAAAGAACTTTTCAGTCGCCCAAGCAGATAAGCCCTCACTAGCCGGCTTTAAGCTGGCGCGAACTCGGCCCAAGCAAGCAACTAGGTAAGCGGAATATGGCGCCAGCCGCGAGTGGAGGGCGGCAGAATCCGCCCGTACGAGTTTATTCCGCTTACCTAGTTGCTTGCTTGGCATCAGTCGAGCCAACTAAAAAAGACCTCCGGAGAGGTCTTTTTAGACTATCAAGCTACATTAGCGAGTAGTAGTGGTAGTGTTAGCACCAGCGTTGCTGTTGGTGTTGGTAGTACCTTGAACGTTGTTCGTGGTGCTGGCGGCAGTAGTGTCGCTACACTTCTGACCGTTCGGGTTTTGCTGCTGGAAGGTCTTAACGGCCTTGGCAACTTGACCAGTGTCCTGCAAGTTTTCCCAGAAGGTAACTTGTGAGCGGTTGATGACCATCTTGTCGTACGGTGAGTGTAATTCACAACCGAGCTTGACGAGCGAAACGCTCGTGTTTGCGTTGGTTGCGGTTGTACCCGTGCTAGATGTCTGTAGGTAGTAAATGTTGTTTACAACAAAGTACTTGCTGTTTAGTTCGGTCACTTTACCGAAGTAAACCTGACCAGTGCTCAGGAAGACTGCCTGAAGCTTTGATGTATCGACGAGCTTTTGCTCACCGTTGTCACTCTCGGTTCCAGTCTTGGTTGCGACTACGAAGATGACCAAAATAAGTAAGATAGCAACGACGACTGCTGAAACAACAGCAGCGATACGTCCTAATTTACTGTCACTGCTTTGATTGCTTTTGCGGCTAGAACCACTAGCTGCTGCCGGTGCTGCACCTGGTGCGGCATTCTGCGGCTGGGTACGGGTTGAAAAATCCATATTCTCGCTAACTCCACCTTTATACTTTTTATGGTTACCACAGTAGTGTAATACAGGCGAAATGCTTATGCAATAAGCATTTCCGTGATTACTGAGGATAACAGCGGTTACTCTCTGGCGGCGGCGCTAAATTGAAGCTCGAATAGAGCTGTAAGGAGGGATTTAGGGTTGACAATCAAAATCGCACCAGAGTATGTTAGGGGTACATCATCAACGATAAGAGAGGGAGAGTCAGAAATGGCATACAAGCACACTAACTCTAAAGGTGTTACGTACTACTTAAATTCTAAGGCAGTCGTATTACGCGGTGGCAAAGAACAGACAATCTATTACTTCAGCAAAGACGAGCGCCCAGAAGCTACTGACCTGCCAGCAGGCTACGAAGTCAACGAAAACCCACGCAACGGTTTCTTGACCATCAAGCGCACCAAATAATTACGGTTACGTAATACCTAACACCCCGTGCGTAGCGCCGGGGTGTTTTTTATTTGTTTACTAAGCTACTCTGGCGAGGGTATAGTAGAGTGATGAGTAAAACGATCCTATCTGTAAAAGACCTCACAAAGGTTTACGACGACAAAGCCGTAGTTGACGGCATTTCTTTTGAAGTAAAAGAGGGCGAGATCTTCGGTATTCTCGGCCCTAACGGCGCCGGCAAAACCACCACGCTCGAAATGATCGAGACCATGCGATCGATAGATGGTGGCGCCGTAACGGTTGATGGCCTTGATGTTGCCAGCCAGCCCAGTGCTGTCAAGCGCATCATTGGTGTCCAGCCCCAAGCCGCTGCCTTTCAGGAAAAAACCAAACTTACCGAAATTATTGAGCTGTTTTCGGCCGCCTACGGCGAAAAGGTCGATCCGTTGGAATTTCTCAGGGACGTTAATTTGGATGAAAAAGCCAACGCCTACGCCGAGCAATTGTCTGGCGGTCAAAGGCAGCGTCTCAGCATTGCCGCGGCACTAGTGCACAGTCCCAAGGTCTTTTTTATGGATGAGCCGACCACTGGTCTCGATCCCCAGGCCCGCCGCAACCTCTGGGAGCTAACCCGCGATGTCCAAAAGCGTGGCGTCACCGTCCTGCTGACCACGCACTACCTCGACGAAGCCGAAACCCTCTGCGACCGCGTCGCCATCATGGATCACGGCAAAATCATTGCGCTCGATACGCCTAAAAATCTCATTAAGCAGCTGCTTCAACGGGGCTTTACTAAGAAGGAAACCGTCCAACAGGCCAACCTGGAAGACGTCTTTATCGATCTAACCGGCAAGGGGCTGAGGGATTAATATGAATAAGCAACTATTTACTGTTTGGACCTTTACGCGCATCAACACCAAGCGTTTTTTCCGTGATAAGTTAGCCATTTTCTTTAGCATTTTGTTCCCGCTGATTTTCCTATTTGTCTTTGGTGGCTTGTCGGGCGGTGGCGATAACGGCGTCAGTTTTAATGTGGCCGTCCTGAACCAGTCCGGTAGCCAATACTCTAAACAATTTGTCAGCCAGCTCGAGAAGGGCAAGGTCTTTAAGGTGGATAAAGGCATTACCACCCAAGCCCAGGCCAACGATAAAATGGCCAAAAGTCAGCTCGATGGCACCATTGTACTCAAGCCCGGCTTTGGCGATACCGTCAAGGGCCAAAACCACCCCAGCGGCAAAGCTGAGGTTATCTATACTCAAAACGATGCCTCGGCCGGTACTACCCTCACCTCCGTACTGAATGCCACGTTTACCGATATCAATGCCAAATACGTCAAGGCCGAAGCGCCGTTCACCGTCTCCGGTACCCAGACCAATGAGCGCTCCCTGAGCTCCTTCGACTACACCTTTGCTGGTCTGCTCGGCTTCTCGATCATCGGCATCGGTATTTTTGGCCCAATCAACGTCTTCCCGGAGCTCAAAAAGCAGGGCGTTCTCCGCCGTTTGCACACCACGCAGTTGCGTGTCTGGCAGTTCTTTATGTCCACCATGTTTAGCCAAGCCGCCATCGGCCTAGTGTCGATTGCCATTCAGTTTGCAGTGGCCATCGGCATCTTCCACCTAAAGGTCGTCGGCAATTACCTGGAAATCATTCCATTCATCGTGCTCAGCATCTTCCTAATTCTCGGCATTGGTCTAGCTGTCGGTGGGTGGGCCCAAAACGAGCGCCAAGCTGCGCCACTGGGTAACGTGATAGTCTTCCCGATGCTATTTTTGTCCGGCACTTTCTTCCCACGCTTCCTCATGCCCTCGTGGCTGCAGCACGTCACTACTTTCCTGCCGCTCACTCCCGTTATTGACGGCCTCCGCCTGCTCACCACCGAGGGCAAGCACCTGGTTGATCTTGGACCGCAACTGGGGCTGATGGGGCTGTGGCTTCTCGTAATTTACGCCATCGCCTTCCGGGTTTTTCGCTGGGAATAACCTGCTTACCGGTGCTTTCTTACAACGATTATCTCTGGTAATGGGTTGTAAAATAAGCGTAAGCGTGGTATAATACACAGTATGAGTCCCGCCCCCGAATTCGACCAGCCACCACTTTTTGAAACGCCTGAGCCAGCGACGGTTGTTGAGACGCCCCTTGCGCTTGCGCCGACAGAGTTGGCCCTCCGTCCAGAGGATGGTCGGCTCGGTGGTGATTATGAACAAGCCGAGGCCGAGCGCCACGTCGCCATTGCTGAAACCCGCGGCGACGATCTGCGCAAGGAGCAGACCGGTCGTACCTCAGCGATTATCTTGGCCGCCACCGGCACTCGCGAGATTGGTCGCGTTCGTCGCGCTGACAAACGCCCTGTCGCCAAGCAGATGAGCCGCGAAGAAGCCAACGCCCGAGCTCGGGAGATTGAGAACGAGCTGTATCACAAAAATACCGGTGTAGTAGAGCGGACGGACGCGCAACGGGCGGGTCACAACGCTAATTACAAGAAGTACAGCGACGAGTGGGCTAAAATTCGTGAAGAACGGCATAAGCTTAGTGGCCGCTAGGCGGGCCGAGCCCGGCGAAGGGCAGATTGACATCATTACGGCCCAGTTCTCTGAGCCGGGGATGGCTTCGGTGGACCTGCAAGAGCAGGCCCGCTTTTTAGCCGAGACAACGGTGCACTTTGACACGGTCGCTCAGAGCGCGCCGTTTTTACGGGCCGCCGCCAACCCGACGGTGGCTACCGGCCTGGAGCGCCGTTACGGCAAAAATGCCGCCAATGTTATCAACGGCTTTCAAGCTCGTCACGACGAGGCCCTGGCCGCTGCCCGTGAGTCTTTCGCGAGCGGCTTTGGCCGCTACGCCCTACTCGACAGCGGACTGATCGAAGCAGACCAGCTAGACGACTTTATTGCGCCCGAATTTGAGCGCTTTCAGGCCCAGTTCCAGGGCGAAACTCGTGCCACCAAACGCGAAGCCTACCGCTACTATCTAGCCGATCGCCTCGAGGCGGAGGCTAAACCCCAGCAGATCACTGACCCGGAGGTGCCGCCGCGCGTTATCAGTCTCACTGGCCGAGTTACTTTGGCGCACATGCTGCGGCCAGAATTCATTGGCAAAAGCCGCGAAGAAGTTGCTATGGTTGGGCCCGAGCAGGCTCGAGCTTACACGCCGCAGCGCTTGCACGGTGCATTGTTTGGCCAAACCCGTCGTGACCATAACGCCATCCCGTACGTGCTCGACGGCGAGAGCCGCCGTCGCTACGTAACGCTCACCCAAAGCGAATGGAAGATTGTGATGCGTGCCACCCCAGAGTATGTGGCCCAGACCGGCATCAACGATACCATCAATAAGCTGCGCCACCCCGACGCAGCGACCACCGGCGACCAATTAGACGAAGACGCGCCTCGCCGCTCGGGAGTCCACACCGTGGAGCGCTATCACGATGGTATGCAGGCTTACCATGACGAAGTCCTACAGCCCTCCATTGGATTGATCGACCGCTTTTTGGAAGCATCGCGTTACGGCGGTGGTTTGGCCCGGTTTGGTAACGAAGCCAATGCCCGTCAGAGCCTGAACATGCTGCAAACATTCGTACTTGGCGATATGTACTGGGCGGTGGCCGGTCAAGATGTGTATAGCCCGCTGCGAACCGCGCGCAACATTGAAAAGGCTACTGAGTTTGCCATCTACGCACCACCCGAGCCACGAGTCCGGCTCAAAAATTTCCAGGCATTGTTGGGGTTAGCTCGCACTTGGTATGGCGCCCGCTCCGATCTGTATAGCGGCCGCATTCACCAAGCCAACGCCTATTTGGCGCATCACATGAACGAGGACGAGCGTGCTGCCCGAACTGCCTAAACCTTTTTTTGTCTTGGCACCGATGGACGACGTGACGGACACCGTGTTTCGGCAGATTGTGGCTGGCACGGCCGCGCCGGATTTGTTTTTTACGGAGTTTGTAAACGTTGATGGCTTGCAGTCGGTCGGACGACCGAAGTTATTAAAGAAGTTGCGATTTGTGCCGAGCGAGACACGCCTGGTGGCCCAGCTGTGGGGGCTCAAGCCGGAGAACTTTAAGGCAGTGGCCGCGCAAATCGCTAGCGGCGAGCTGGCCCGCGAACTCGGCTTACCGGAGGGCTGCAATTTCGTTGGCGTCGACCTAAACATGGGCTGCCCGGCCAAAAGCGAAGTCCAGAACGGCGCCTGCAGCGCGCTGATCAAGCTCGAGAACCGCGACCTGGCCAGTGATATCATCGAGGCGACCCGCGAGGGGCTAGCCGGCCGCTTGCCGCTAAGCGTCAAAACCCGCCTGGGTTTTACCGAAGTCGATATGACGTGGTTTGAATTTTTGCTCGGCAAACAGCTCGATAGTATTACGGTCCACGGCCGCACCCGTCGCGAAATGAGTAAGGTGCCGGCGCACTGGGATCTAATCGGCGAGGTCGTTACGCTGCGCAACAGGCTAGGTGCCAAGACGCTGATCGTTGGCAACGGCGACGTCATGACGCGCCAGCAGGGCAGTGCATTAGCTGCGACGCACGGCCTTGACGGCATTATGATTGGCCGCGGCATCTTCCAGGATCCGTATGTGTTTGCGACTAACAGCCCATGGCCCGAGCAGACCGCAGCAGCCCGCGTTCGGCTCTATCGCCAACAGGTGCAGCTCTTCAAAGACACTTGGCAGAACCGCGAACGCAATATTCTCAGCCTTAATCGCTTCTGCAAGGTCTATGTCAATGGTTTTGACGGCGCCAAAGAACTGCGCGAGCGGCTGATGGCGTGCACTAATGCCGAAGATTCACTGGCCATCATGGATGAAGCGCTGACTGTGGCAGAACTTACAGCGTAGTCGACACAGTTTGCTATAATTCGGCCATAAGCCCGTAACAGAGGAGCATGTATGGATGCAGCCGGCAGTGCAGATTTACAGGAAGCGATTGAGCGTGCACCCTATGAAGGGGTGTTTGATCCGACCGGTCTACATCACGAGTTTAGCAGCGGCATGCACGGCCAAAAGCTCGATCTGGACAAAATTCCGACCGACAGCCCGCTGTACTACAACTGGATCAGTTCTATCTCTAATTTTCTGTATAGCGAGTACGACGAGCTGCCGCAGGCAGTAGTGGGCGTGGCCCGAGGTACTAATCGGGTGGCCCTGAGTGTCGCCGAGCGGCTACAACATCAAACGGAGATTATTGGCGTCGAGTCCACCAAGGCGCCGGATGGCCGGGTGTACCTGAGCGCCTACGCCAGCAAATTATTATTTGAAGCTGAACCGCAGTCACTGGTAGTCGTGGAGGACGTGGCCACCTCTGGCTACAATGCCGGTTTGGTTGCCAGCGCCGCTCAACGGCTGCACATCCCCCGCGTGTCAGTGCTCAACACCTGGCAGCGCCGCCCGCAGCTCGAGCGGCTTGCTGAAGCCGGCATCCCCTATAAATCGATGATTCATGAATATTTGCCGACCTATTCGGCCGAGGATTGCGCCCGGACGGGTTTCTGTGCTCAAGGCTGGCGGCTGATTCCCTACCCGCGCGCTGTCAGCGCCTAATTTTGGGCACAAAAAAAGCAGAGAGGGGCAGGACGGCGAAAGATGTGAGTCGCTACGTGACAACAATCTGCGCCGAACCTCGACCCATCTCTGCTTGAGGCGGCTGGCCGATGTAAAAATGGACAGCAGCCTTAAGCAGTAGTATTATATAATCGTGATTTTGTCACCTGTAGTTTAATGCAATCGCGCTTTATACAAGCGTGTATTTTGTGTGATAAAATACTTGACATTGTTTGTCAAGAAAGTGTATAATTCAAGTTGCTAAATCGAAACGGTCATCTTCGGATGGCCGTTTTACTTTTTAAAGAGGTATTGCTCTGTGCTGGGCTACCGATTCAAGGTTGTACAGGTTGATGCCGCCGTCTTTATCAAGCTGTTTCAATTTGCCCGATGTCAGCAAGCTAGCAGGGTATTTGAGTGGCGAGAATACCTGTACCTTTTTATGCAACTGGGACACCACAAATTCGTATAAATAAGTAAAGTCGCCATCTCCCGAGAACACGATGACTTCATCGCACTCATCCGTAAGGCAGGTTCGCGTGACGTCAACCGTCAATTCGGCGTCGCAGTTTGCCTTAGACTTGTCGCGTAAATGCTCCTCGTGAATAAAATGGGTTTTGCACTCGGGGCAGTCAACCTCTATATCAACAACTTTGCCTTCGAACACCTGTACCGGCTTGACCTTCATCTCGTAGCCCAAGTTCGACAAGCCCTTATACTTGTTTGCCCGTGCCGTGTCACCGTCGACGAGACCGACGTATAAGAAAACCTTCTTGACGTTCTTTTTATTTTTTAGCCACCAGTAAAACTTTACGTAATCGACATTCTTGTAACCCATCGCCCGAAAGGCTTTGAAGAGGTTCTCGCCGTCGATGAAGGCATACACGGTTTGCTGGTTAGTCATTGTCGGCTATTATAGCACAAAAGCTTGTGCGGTATGAGTTTTTGTTGCAGAATAAGTCTAAGCATAACCGTTGTAAAGTCTGTGATTGTTGGTAGTGTTCGTTTCGCTCTCGCTAGAGCTCATCGGTACGACTCAAAATTCGTAGACGAACAAACAAGCAAACAAGAGAAACAACGGGAAAACACACGGCAACCGTGACCCATGCAACTCCTGTTGCTTGCTTGCCCGGTGTGCTAGTTGCTCCAGTGCCAGGGTTCATTCGCGAACTGCCGCAGGTGCAGGCCGGGGGTATCCGGCGGGGGCGGGGGAAGCAGGCCGCCGAGGGGGCGCTGGGGCTGCTCGTGGGGGCTGACCGCCTGGCCGACGACGGTTTCCCGTGAGGGGAGCTGGTCGCGGAGCCCGATCTGGTCTTCGAGCGTCCTGAAGCTGCTGAGCTGGCTGAGGTCGAAGACCTCGTCGGTGTCGCTGAGCATGTCCTCCAGCTTCGGCAGGGCGACCATGATGAAGTCGTCCGTCTCGTGGCCGGTGTAGCGGGTGATGGCTTGCACGATGAGCGGTTCGACGTCGGACCAGTTGCTGGCGAAGTCGATGGTGACGCTCACCATGTGCGGCTCGATGACCAGGATGCTGATCCCGGGGATCTCCTCGAGCCAGGTGATGAGCGGCTGGACCTCGCTGCCGGCACGAGGCTGGTTGGGCTTGTAGGGCAACTGGCCGCCTTCGCTGCCGAAGACGCTCTTGTAGTAGCCGTCGCTGATCTTGAGGCCGAGCTGGTAGTCGCGGGTCTGGCCGATGATGCCGGTGCTGACTGCGACGAGGAGCTTGTTGCTCATGATGACTCCAGGGTTGTGGGTGGGGTGTCTCGATCTTGTTTGCTTGTGAGGTGCTTTGGAGATGACTCCTAAACGGTATTATTTTACGATAAATATGCTAATAAGTCAAAGCTCGCCAGTAGCGGCAGCCTGGGCTACAATATGAGGATGATTATTGCCGAACATCTTTCGAAGCGCTACAAGAAGAAGATGGCCGTCGATGATGTGTCGTTTGAGGTGGCTACCGGCAAAGTTACCGGTTTCCTCGGTCCAAACGGCGCCGGCAAGTCGACCACCATGCGCCTGATGCTCGGCCTCGATAATGGCAGCGGCCACACGACCTTTGATGGCAAAGCCCTGCGCGAGTACGCCCAGCCCTCCAAAGTGGTCGGCATTTTGCTGGAGGCCAAAGCCTTTCATCCCACGCGCAGCGCGCGCAACCACTTGCGGGTGCTGGCGGCGGCTGGCGGCATTGCCGACTCGCGGGTCGAGGAAGTGCTGGCCACCGTTGGCCTGTCGGACGTTATTAAGAAAGGGCCGGGCAAGTTCTCACTTGGTATGAGTCAGCGCCTGGGCATTGCCGCCGCCATCCTCGGCAACCCAAAATATTTGATACTCGACGAGCCGGCCAACGGTCTCGACCCAGAAGGCATCGCTTGGCTGCGGCAATTCATCAAAGATTACGCCGATCAAGGCAACGCCGTGTTTGTTTCTAGCCACTTACTGAGCGAAATGGGGCAGATGGCCGACAACTTAATCGTCATTGGCAAGGGCAAATTAATTGCCGATACTTCTATCGAGGCGCTGCTAACCGGCAGCGAGCACGCCAGTGTCTATGTGCGTAGTTCCAAACTATCGCAGCTCGAAAAGCTAGTGTTGGGCCAGAAACTGACAGCCGTGAAGCAAGATGGCGGCCTCCTCATTAGCGGTACATCCACCGACAACGTTGGCAAGTTAGCCTTTGCCGGCGGCCTACCGATTTTGGAATTAACCAACAAAACCGCCTCATTAGAAGACGTTTTCCTGGAGTTGACCCAAAACGAGAGCGAGTATCACGCCCGGTCTACGACCAAGAAAGGCGGCGCCAAATGATTCCTAGTTTCAAATCTGAATTTCGTAAGTTACTGACGGTCCGCACTACCTACGGCATCAGCCTGGTGTCGCTCGCTTTGACGGCCTTTTTCTGCTTGTACGTGTTTGGTTACAAGGGCAACGGTGCAGGTGCCTTGACGGCCCTCAGTTTCCACCAGTTGTTGTCCGACGGCGCCAGCATCGGCGCGCTCTTTGGGGCCATCGTATCGGCCTTGCTCGTGGCCCACGAGTATCGCTACAACACTATCATGTATACCCTTACGACCAATGTCCATCGCACCCGCGTCTTGGCTGCTAAGTTTGGCGCCATCGTGATCTACGCCGTGCTGTTTGGCCTGGCCTCGACGCTGGTGGCGCTGGGCTCTTTCTGTATTGGGGTGCTACTGCGCGGTGCCAGCCTGCCATACCAAGATTTTAACGTTTGGCTGGACACAGCCCGGCTGATCTTTAGCTTCATCGCGTATGCGATTATTACGGGCATTATTGCGGTGATTGCGCGCAGTATCGTAGTAGCAATTGTGGCCCTCTTCCTGCTTCCCACGACCATCGAACCACTGCTGACGCTGCTGCTCCGAGACAACGGGAAGTACCTGCCATTCAACGCCATCAATAGCGTCCAAGGTGCCATGAGCAGTAACAGTGCGTTGACACCCGGCGCAGCCTTTTGGGTGTCGTGTTTGTACCTAGCGATCGGGCTGTTTGTAGCCTGGTTGCTATTTACGCGCCGCGACGCCAACTAGTTTCCGCTTCGCCTCGAAACTCTAAGGCTTAGAGCTGCAGGGTAAAGCGGAAGAGCCGGTGCGGTGCATCGCTGGAGGCGACGACGACACGGGCTCTTCCTAGGAGATTGGTGGCTCTTCTGGGCCAGAGTGATGCCGACGCGCGGCGTTACCTGTCACTCGCAAGTCTGTCTAGCCAATCCGTAGAACGGTGATCTCACCAAACCTGGCACTGCGCTCAAAGGGTGGCTGCCTGACGTGATCAACAGTTATGCTGCCGGTACCCAGGTTGGTGAGCGAGGCTTCGAGCGCGGAGGCGCCGACCGTAATCGTGCCGCTGCTGCTGACCAGAGCCAGTAGTTCCACCAGATCACCGCTTTCGATGTTGATGGCGCCGGTTCCACGATTGATTACCGTAGCATTGCCGTCAGCAATTGCCACCGACAGGCTGCCATTTCCGTGCAGCGTTAGCTCGACGTTGGCCATGTGCCCGGCCTTGATTGTGCCGCCGTAGAGCTGAGCCTTAAGATCGCCTTTTACATCGCCGATGATCGCTTGACCAGCGGTGTTACTGCTGATGTTGATGGCGGTTCCGAGCGGTACGCGAGCGGTTAACCGGCTGGTGTGAAGGCTGCGTCGGTGGTAACCGGTGGCGGTGCTCCAAAAGCGTAGTACGCCGGTGTGCGTGCAATAGTGGAGGATGTCGGCTAGGCCCGAAGCAGTGCCGGTCAGGGTCACCTCGATGCCCGTGAGTTGGTCGTGCGGTTCGATGCTAATGTCGGCATCTAAATTGCGTAGCTCCAAGCCAGTAGCTTGATACCACTGATGTCCTTGGTTCAACCGAGCGCGGGCGGTCATGGTGCTCCTAGTTGGCTAGACAGGTACGATTAGAGAACATCTCAAATCTATCGGGAATGTAGCATAAAAGTATTCTAAGATCAAGACAGAACTCATTCAGTCACCCCTGTTAAAGATACTTAGTGTTGACAAAACACTAAGCAGGTGTATAGTCAAAGTTAGCTTGACAAAAAGCAGGCGAACAACCGTTCCGACCTGCTAGTTCAAGCCGGCCAAATTTCTCGCTCTTAGCTTGAGAAACGGCCAAGTAGCAGGCGACTCTCATGTGAGACGCTCGTAACTTAACAATTGGAATCACACACCACAAAGGAGGTGAGACATGTCTCACCAAGAAGTGCAAATCGCCTACGGCAGTACGATTGGCCGCGATCACCGAGCAGTGCCCAAGAATTGTCAGGATGACCTCCGCGTCGTTCGGACAGAGCAGTGCACTATCGGCATTGTCGCCGACGGCTGCGGCAGCGGTGCACACAGTGAAGTCGGTGCGCAAATTGGCGTTCGAGTCCTCGCAGAGTGCCTCGAAGCCGAAGTGCGTGACCGAAGCGGTTCAGACATTCGCTGGCCCCGCGTGCAACAGCACGTGTTGGCAACGTTGGATGTGCTAGCGCGCCAGATGGGCGGCAACTACCGTCAGGTGGTTGAGGAATACTTCCTGTTTACGATTGTCGGCGTCCTGCTTACGGACAAAGACGCGACGTTCTTCGCCCTGGGCGACGGCGTCATTATCGTCAACGGATATGAGCTGACGCTTGGCCCGTTCGAAGGCAACAAGCCGCCGTATCTCGGCTATGGTTTGCTGCTGCCGGACGTGGATATCGAGCCCGACCTCGTGCAATTCCGCACCGTCTGCTGGCTGCCACTCAAAGCAGTGCAGCATTTTCTGATTGGCAGCGATGGGGTCCAAGATCTCATCGACGCCGAGACGAAGTGCTTGCCGGGACTGGCCGAGCCAGTTGGCAGCATTGCCGGTTTTTGGGAACGTGACCGTTATTTCGGCGCCAACCACGAACTGCTCAATCGCCAACTCAAGCTCATCAGCCGCGACTGGCCCAAGCGCGACCCGCAACCCGGCCTCCTGCCCGACGACACCAGCATGATTGTCGGTCGCAAAGCGCCGCCACCCGACCCCCAGACAACTGAGGAGTAAACTATGCCGACCGTGTATGTACGCGGCGTTCCGCACAAACTCCCGGCCAAGTCATTGATCGGGAAGGGCGGCGAAGCCGACATCTACAAGCTGGACGATTCGCGGGTGCTCAAGCTCTACAAGCGCCCCACCGACCCGGATTACACCGGCAACTTGGTGGCGCAACAGGGAGCCAGCAACCGCATCAAGGAGCAGCAGGTCAAACTGCCGCGCTTCCCGAAGGGACTGCCGCCGAATGTTGTATCGCCGATTGATTTGGCGCACGACAAGACGGGCGGCGAGATCGTGGGCTACACCATGAACTACCTGGACGGAATGGAAGTACTGCTGCGCTATGGCGACAAGCAGTACCGCGAGCAGGGCGGCATCGATGGCAATAGTGTGGTGGCAGTGTTTCGGTCGTTGCATCAGCTGGTCACGCAAGTGCACGCAGCCCAAGTCGTCATTGGCGACTTCAACGACCTGAACGTGCTGGTTGACGGCCAACGCCAGGTTCACTTGGTGGACGCCGACAGCATGCAGTTTGGCCCGTTTTTCTGCCAAGCCTACACCACCCGGTTTGTCGATCCGTTGCTGTGCGACCGAACGGCGCTGCAGCTCATACAACCGCACAGCCCGAGGTCAGATTGGTACGCCTATCTGATCATGCTGTGCCAGAGTTTGCTGTACACCGGGCCTTACGGCGGCGTGCACCGGCCCCCATCCGGCAAGCGCCTCCAGCACGACGACCGCGTCCTGCAACGGCTGACGTTCTTTAACCCGGACGTCATCTACCCCAAGCCGGCCATCCCGTATGGCAGCTTGCCGGATGAGCTGTTGCAGTACTTGCACCGAGTGCTTGAGCAAGATGCGCGGGAAGTCTTTCCGCTCCGACTGCTCGACAACACTCGCTGGACAACCTGCACCAATTGCAGCGCGCTCCACGCCCGGTCGGTCTGCCCCAACTGCGCCAAGCCCGGCGCCGTCAAGCAGACTACGGTGGTACGCGGTACCGTTACGGCCACGCGCGTCTTCCAGACGCCAACCGGCCGGATTCTGCACGCTGCCTTCCAAGGCGGTAAGCTGCGGTATCTGTACCACGAAGCCGATACCTTCCGCCGTGAAGACGGCCGGACGGTACTGCCAGGTGCGCTCGACCCGGAACTGCGGTTTCGCATCAATGGTGCCACGAGCTTGCTCGGTAAGCGCGATCGTTTGATCGTGCTCGACCCAGCAGCACCGGCGCCAGAGATCGTACCCACCGAAGCCTATCGGAAACTGGCGATGTTCGATGCCAATGAGTACCACCGCTACTGGATTCAGAGCGGTCAGCTCGTGCGCAACGATACACTCGGCAGTTTCTACATCGGCGACGTTTTGTCGGACCAGACATTGTTTTGGGTCGGCAAGCGCTTCGGGTTTGGGTTTTACCAAGCCGGACAATTGCTGCGGGCATTCGTGTTCGACGCTACCAAGCGCCAGCTCAACGACCGTGTGGCGATCGACAGCCTGGCCGGCCAGTTGGTAGACGCAACCTGCGTCTTTGCCGACGACCGCGCCTGGTTCATGGTCTCCACGCAGACCGGCGGGCAACTGCTCAACCGGTGCTTCGTCATCAACGCTCGAGGCGACGTGCTGGCGACCGCGACCGCTCAGCAAGGAGACAACTCCTGGCTGGCCGGCGGCATCCGTGGACACCTCGCAATGGGCGATGCGCTGTACGCGGCCACCGATGACGGCATTGTCCGGCTGGCTACCGACAACGGCACGGTCGTCGTGGAACGCACGTTCCCCGACACCGAACCGTTTGTCAGCACGGCCAGCCAGCTGGTTCCTTCTCCGGAGGGAATTTACGCGGTCTCCACCCGGGAGATCACGTTGCTCAAAATCCGCTAGTCCTACGCCTAGAAAGGCATCGTCATGTCACTGTCCCTGCCCGTAAACTACGACCCGGCCAACGTCGTCAACGACGCCCGCTGGATCGACTACGCCGCCACCCAGGCCGCCGCCATCGACTGGCGCCGGCAGCACGGGCTCAAGGCCGCTGCCACCGATCGCACCAAGATCGGTGTGCTCGGGATCGACGTCCAGAACACGTTCTGCCACCCGCAGGGTGAGCTGTACGTGGGAGGTCACTCCGGCACGGCGGCTGTCGACGACAGCATCCGGCTGGTGGAGTTCGGCTACCGCAACCTGGACGTCATCACGACGTTCCACTGCACGCTGGACACCCACCGGGCCTACGCCGTGTTCCACCCGTCGTTCCTGGTGAACGACAAGGGCGAGCACCCCGGGCCCTTCACCATGGTCACCAACAAGGAGGTCACCGAAGGGGTCTGGCAAGCCAGCCCGTTCATGACCTCGGCCCTGGGGATCAACCTGATGGCCGCTCAGAAGCACCTGGCCCACTACACCGCTGAGCTCGAGAAGGCCGGCCGTTACGCGCTGACCATCTGGCCGTACCACGGCATGCTCGGCGACAAGGGCCACAACCTGGTGAGCGGTCTGGCCGAGCTGGCGTTCTTCCACGGCATCGCCCGCGGAGCGCAGCCCGGCTTCGAGGTCAAGGGGACGCACCCGTTGGTCGAGAACTACTCGGTCCTCGGCCCGGAAGTCACCCAGCTGTTCAACGGCACGCCCGTACCCCGCAACACGCAGTTCATCAAGCAGCTGCTGGAGTACGACGTGCTGGTCATCGGCGGGCAGGCCAAGAGCCACTGTGTGGCTTGGACCATCGACGACCTGCTGCGGGACATCCTTTCCAAGGACCCGGAGCTGGCCAAGAAGGTCTACCTGCTGGAGGACTGCACCACGTCCATCGTCGCCAAGGACCCGAACGGCAACACCATCTACGACTACGGTCCGGATGCTGATGCCGCGTTCGACAAGTTCAAGAACGCCGGCATGCACGTCGTTAAGTCCACCGATCCCATCGCCAGCTGGCCCAACATCCAGCTCTAGCTCGAAGGAGCACGCCATGAGCAACACCACCACTGCCGATCTGTCGGCACTGCTCGGTTCTGCTGGTCTCACCCCTGAGGCCACGCAGTCCATGCAGCTCACCGTCGACACGCTCGGTCCGGCCATCCAGGCTGGGCTCGGCACGATCAGCCTCGACGACATCACCACGGCCGAAGTGCTGCTGGTGACGTTCGTCATCGACGACAGCGGTTCGATCAGCTACGCCAACAACATCCAGCTGGTCTGCACCGGTCACAACCTGGTCTTGGACGCCCTCCAGGCTTCCAAGCAGTCGGCCGAAGTGCTGACCAGCTGCCGCTTCTTGAACTACGGCGCGTTCTACCCGTACGTCACCATCCCTGGTGCCACGCGGTTGGACACGTCGAACTTCCTGCCACGAGGAGCCACCCCGCTCTTCGACCAGGTCGCCATCGCCCTCACCGGCGTGGCCACCAAGATGGCGGAGTTCGAGAACGGCGGCGTGTCGGCCCGGGCGGTTACGGTCATCGTCAGCGACGGCGGCAACAACTCGTCCACGACGCACCGCCACCCGAAGTCCATCAAGTCCATCGTCGACGGTCTACTCGCCACCGAGCAGCACATCGTCGCCGGCGTGGGCGTGGACGACGGCCACACCGACTTCCACCAGGTCTTCGGTGACATGGGCATCCGCCCCGAATGGATCCTCACTCCTGGCAACACGCCCAGTGAGATCCGACGCGCCTTCCAGGTTGTCAGCCAGTCCGCAGTGCGGGCCAGCCAGGCAGCCGGCGCGGCTTTCAGCACTGTCGCTATGGGTGGCTTTGGCCAACCCTGAGACAGAGCTCTCCCTCCGCAAGTGAGCCGTGTGATTCCACACTCGTGTAGCTCCGCGCTACACACAAACGATAAAGATGTGCTGTGCTTCGCGCACACCAGATTCCCCACCAGGGAATCAACATCTTTATCGTTACGGCTCCATGCGTTTGGCGCATGCTGACGAGTCCACCCGCAATTCACCGGGTAGTAAGGACGAAAGCCGAAAACTCAGATAAATAATAAGTGCTAGGCCAAGATTTGATAGGTATCAAGACTGCCCCACCAGACGTCCAGGTTTCCGCCGGGTAATTTTTTGCCGGTCTCATCTTTGATCGTCAGCTGCTCGCCTTTCACCACCATTGGCAGGTAACCGAGTTCCTTCTCCCCATTGTCAATCGCACTCAAGCTCACCTTGCGGCCGCCGCGGATAGCTAGCTCGTGCTTATTAGGCTGACCTAGCCATGAATCTAGTTTGACGACGGCCGTGCCGGCTGCCGGATCAGTAACAGTGAAGGTAATGGTGCGCTCTAACGTCGGGCGGAGGAAGGTCCCCGAGTAGTGGATTTTCGAGCTAGGTGGCAATTGACCGTTGCCTTGCTTGGCAAAGTAGATGGTGAATTCGTCGTTTGGCTGCAACCGAGACAGAGGTAGGCGCTGGGTGGTAGCCGTTTCTTTCAGAATAGCACCCGCTCGCGCCTTGAGCGCTTTACGTTCCTGCTCGCGAGCTTCTTTGGCTCGCATTTTCTCGGCCTGCTTCACCTTTTCGGCTTCCACTAGCTCCTGCTTGGCCTCGGCTTCGAGCTGTTTGCAAGCTTCTTTCACGATCAGCTTCGAGCCGGTCTTGGTTAGCTCGGCCAGACGCTGTGCTCGGTATCCGTCAGCCTCGTTGGTCATAAAATTCTCGAGGATTTTCTTGGCGGCCAGCTCCACTTCGGGTTGCAGCTCGGCGTCGATACGCTTTTTCTCAGTTTTGATAAGACTTTTAGCGCGTTCATCGGCCAGATCATCAATTCGCTCGGCCATGTACTCTTCTTGGCGGGCGGTGACGGCCTTCGCGATAATCCCCTGTACGCTCTCAGTCGGGTCACCAAACATCTGCTGAACCTGGTCACGGGTTTCTTGAAAAACCTGGTAGATCGGGTCCCCCTTAATAGTCTCGATCTCGTCTTGCGCATCGGCAAGCTGAGCCTCGAGTGCCTCTATTCGTTCACGGCGACCAAACATAGACTATTACTTTAAACTAAATATCATAAAAATACAAGAGAATCTCACCGAGACAGTTAGGACGAAAACCAGTACATCGCAACTATTGGCTCAGCAAGCTGTTGTTGCCATTGGGTGCGGTGCCGCTGGCACTCGGCGCGGTGTCTCCAGTAGCCCCGGTACGAGACTTAACGTTATCGGGAGTAGTGGTCTGGCTACTAGATTTTGTTGGACTCGACGTAGTGTTAGTAGTATCGGAACCGCGCACCAATCGAGTCGTGATAATTATGCCGCCAACTACCAGTATAAAAACAATGATCAATGTCACCACTAGTATTGGTAGGGCGATAAAGCGCTTTGCCGGTGTCGAATCAGTCATGGTATGTACCATAGCGCCATATTATTTCTTAAGCAGTTAAGAATGTCACTGTGGGACAAGGCTGGGGCAGCTATAGTAAAACCACTAAATAAGGAAGCGGCATGACACTATTAGAGCAGTTCCCCGAGCTTAACCCTGGCCAAATACAAATGCTGACCCGCTACATTCAGGAGCGTGAGCAGCAAGCCATTCAGAACTATAAACAATCACGCCGGAATACAGCACAAAAATAAGTAGTTTCAGTTCGTTTCGTCCTGTTTGGACTCATCAGTACGACTCACAATTCGTAGACGAACATGACAAGCAGACAGAATAAAAACAAAAGGAATACACGGCAGCGGCCATGACAACCTAGCGTTTGTATTCTCTCCACTTGTCATGTGCGCCGATCAGCTACAGGCCCTTAGCCGCGCCACCACCAAAGGCACCGATGCCGAGCAGGAAGCCGAAGTTGTACCAGCCATGCTGGTTGGGCGTCTGGTACATGGTGTACTTGTCCTTGAACAGACTCACGATGAAGTCCGGAAGGGCGAAGAAGCCGTGGACCAAGCCCCACCAGAAGTTGGTGTGAGCGGTGGGAACCGGACGCGGTGAGTAGTCCTGAAGGTACCAAATGAACACCAGGACGTAGGCCACGACGATGACGAGACCGACGAGTCCGACACTGACAGAAGTAGTGCGTCGGTGGGTTGACATGATTTCTCCAGACCTCGTACTTGGAACCATTCCAAGTAGGGCTAGCAGCACTTTCCGCCAAAATGCTCATAGCCCTACTCGGATCTGTCTGCTTGTCAAAATGCATCCGGAGCGGTGGGCTCAACAGAATAGCCACAATATAGAATAAAAATGACAAGTACGCAATGAGGTAGCGTTCGTTTCGCTCTACTGGAGCTCTTCAGTACGACTTATATTCGTAGACGAACATGACAAGCAAGGATAGGGGATAGAATACGGAACTCCGTATCCCGCTCAGCCTCGCTTGTCTAGATTCGTCTGCGCTACTACGTGGTAGGGGAAAACCCATTCGTAGGCAATAACGAGAGCCGTCGGTACTAAGGCCCCATCGGCGAGCATGGTTGCGAATAACCAGGTGCTGTTGGTCTCGTCGCGTGAGCCGATCCAGCCGACCAAACCTGTCACCAGCACATAGATACACAGTACGATGAGCCGCCTGGAGAGCGAAAAGCTGGCGGTCGACCAAAGCAGTGCACCGGACACGAGGATGAGCGGTACCGCTAAGATCGCGCAGGTCGCGGGGTCGTGGTAAAGCGTTGAGTCAATTGGTACGAGCGAACACAGCAAGCCTAGTAGCATGGCACAGTAACCGAGCATTCGAGCGTTCTTGCCGTATTCTGAGCGAGTGATGCTGGTCATGACGGTTGTCCTTAATAGGAGGGAGGAGAGTTCTATCCTTGCTTGTCAAAATGCATCTGGAGCGGTGGCTCAACAGAACAAGCCTATAGTGTCATAAAAGCCTATAGATATCAATAAGTTAGCTGATGCGAACGCTGTCGGTGCTTGGGTCAACCATGGCCAGCGCTGCTTCGTTAAAGAGAATGCCGGCCCAGGCTTCGCCATCGGTCTGGACATTAGCGAAAACTGTTTCGTGCTCGGTGACATAGCGAACCAGGTTAATTTTGCCTTCCCGGGTGTTGGGAAAGACCGGGCTGATTGGCGTGCCTTCGGTAGTGGTTTCGTAGGCGGCTACGCCGAGCTTGTCTTCGGGTACATCCGAGATGTCTGGCATATACCAAGTCTCGAGTTCTTCTCGACTTTGAAGCGTGCCATCTTCGAGGAAGTCTTGAATCTCTTCTTCAGTGTAGCTGCCACGAGGCAAGAGCGGCACGTGAAAGCCTTGTTCATTTTTAGGATGCTCCCAATCAAGAGCGACCACACGGGCTTCGCGGTTGGAGATAAAGAAAGTAGACATATTACTACTATACTCTATATTACGTGATTAGTCAATGTCAGGGCTGTCTTTGTCCTTTTTGTGAACGAAGTGTAACGGATTGATCGACTCGATACGCTTCAGGTTATGGCGATAAACTCCAAAAACGGTGCCGGAAACGGCCAGCAGGCTGATGTTGCCGCCAAAGCCCGACCAAAAGTTGTACATGTGCGTCGAAAACGAGTTATAAGTGTTGTTGACGCCGATGAAATCCAAAAACCAATGTATAAAATGTATATGCATACTCGCAGTATAGCAAAAATGGTAGGGGTGCCTGGACTTGAACCAGGGACCAATCAGTTATGAGCCGACTGCTCTAACCACTGAGCTACACCCCCATGTTAGCGCCAAGGCGGTAACAGGTATAAGTCTACCAGATTTGGCGCGAAGCTATATAATAAGAGTACGGCCATGAAAACCAAAATCGACGACCATTCCCAAAAACTCCTCGGCCACGCCATGCGGTTGCGTGATGTCCGTGTGCTCGGGCAGGTAGTATTTGCCGTGATTGTGTTGCTGATCAGCTGGAGCGGCGTCAAATCGATCCAGTCCAACTACGCGCTACAGAAGCAGATCACCGGCTTGGCCCAGCAGAACGACTTGCAGGAGCTGGAGAACAAAAACCTCAAGCTGACCAACGATTATTATAAGAGCAACCAATATCTCGAGCTCCAGGCCCGCGAAAACTTCGGCCTGGCTGCGCCGGGCGAAAAGCTAGTCGTCGTGCCAAAGTCCGTGGCACTCGCCCGAACCGTCGCCTTTAAGGACGCGCCCGCCACGCAACAAACCGTCAGCTCTCAAAAGCGCAGCAACTTCGAAGCCTGGGTTAATTTTTTCTTAAATCGTCGCAGCGACCGCTAGCTGTCGAACCTAACTACCGCTTGGATTAACTCGGCCCCGTAGTTAATGGCCGTGCCGGAGGGAACCCAGCCATCTTTGATAGCGCTATTGACCTTGTGCTCTAAGTCCAGGCGCGAATCGCTGGCTAATAGCTTATATTCTGAGACCATGTTCATGGGTATCCTCCTTATGGTTACAGGCCCAGTATACGGTGCCGCGCCGGCCGGGCGCTGTACGGTCTTTTATTGACGTGACCGAAGATGTTTGGTATAGTTACCAAGTTCGATTCACCAAACGCCTCGGCGTATGACGCGGGATGGAGCAGCGGCAGCTCGCGTGGCTCATAACCACGAGGTCCCAGGTTCGAGTCCTGGTCCCGCAACCAAGTAGGATTTCAAAGGCACTTCGGTGCCTTTTTCTATGTCTAGGCATCTGTAAAGTGGGCTAATTTGTATGGTTCCAAACTTATGGTTGGCAGAGTCGTATACCAGCCCCTCTGGGAACAACATGTTTTGGAACCTAAGCTGCAAGTCTATCTCTGATTGCTGCCACTGTTTATCGACGTTCGCCATGATGTTAATTGCAAGCTCTATGTCCGTCCTCTGTTATGAATTATAAAAAATGATAATGACGGTGGCACCAAAATGAATGCATCTAGACCTAGTACCTACATAAACTTAATGAATAGTTATATCTATGTTGCCTCCGTCGGGGGTGTCCAACCCTAGGCAGATAATTTACTTTTTCGGATTACGAATATTGAGTGCACCATTGATAACTTCAATGAGCAGCGCAATGTAGAAAAACAAAATGGCAAGCACTAACATGCCGAGAATGTCATTGAGAGTAATCTGTGTATGGAAAATATGTATAATCCTAGACTTATCAATCAGCGAGACCACTAGAACGTTTAGCCCTAGCAAGCCAGCCATTGCGTACAGGTTCTGCTTAATTTCTTTCCTAGGCTCGTCGAATACATTACGTCCAACTTTCTCCTCAATGTTTAAGAGGGAGCCTATAAGAAAAGTTGCTGTGGCAAAGTTAAGTGCAAATACAGTCGCTAGCACACTTATCGAATCTGCTGTTGCATATTCAACTGGGAATCCAGATTTCATCATTGCACTAACAACGGTGACCATCACCGCTGAACACAATGAGACAAATACTACTCCAAGTCCTCTAAGCATGAGAACAATCTATCACAAATAGTACGTGCCGTCTGCACATTATCAGTCTCTATAACAACCCTGGTATCAACGGTGGCAATCTGTGCGGTAACCTTGTTACGTTTCGCATCAACAATGCCTTCTTCCTGAACTTTGAGCTTGATATCACCAGCGCCGCCAGTTGCGTACTCAACAGCTTCATTAATAAAATTGCTAGTATTAGGTATTCGGAGGCTACCTTCTGGATTTTCGATTGAAACTGTTGCTTTGGTGGCGTTAAATTGGTCTTTGATTTCACGCATGCTGTCGCTTAGCGCGGTATTCAGGCCAAGAAAGTTTGGGGCTGCTAAGTCAAAAGTTAATTTCTGAATACGTCCAGTCTTTGCACGTACTATATCCCAAAAGGATTCACGAGTTGTAACTGAGTTGATGATTAATTCGTAGCCGTCAAGCACGTCTTTTATCCCAGAAACTTCCTCAGTGTATTTCTTGAGTTGGTTCATCGGTGACCTGAATATCTGGTCATTCTTTTGTACTGCTATCGTTTGGCCGAGCGGCTGGCTAGAACTTGTATTTATAATGACAAGAACATGCGGCCATTCCTCTTGAGTAATCGTCTCAAAACCTGTGGCTGGTGGCCCAGATAACTCTGCCTCTGACCTTTTACCAAGCGACGCGATAATGTAATCATCAACTCGTTTATGTACGACATAGGCAAGAGTGGCGCCTTGATATGTAAAAGTGAACGGTTCATCTACGCTAAAAGCTTCTGCTACAATCTCATTTCTCGGACGTTCTTGCCTTAATAAACTTAGGATGTCGGCAAGCTCTACCGAAACTTTATAGAAGTTAAACTTGGTATTGCTCATTCCGCAAGTATGCTATTAGAAGCGTATACATGCAAGCGGGAGTTTATCTACCTGGTTCTAGTATTAGTAGCCAGAGGCTATAGTCACTGGTCGCCCCCTATTAATCGATAACCAGCGGCTCAACTCGCTACAGATAAGGTTCCATGCCGAATGCACGTACGCAACCATGTCCATGAAACATGAAAATACCTCGCACAGAGGTGTTTTTGCTATCATGGGAACATGATAACTGCATACACAGTCAGTGCGTTTACGGCTCATGGCAGTGGTGGTAATAAGGCGGGCGTTGTACTTGAAGCTGACGGACTGTCGGATGACCAGATGCTGGCAACTGCCAAAGAGCTAGCGTATTCAGAGACGGCATTCGTTAGTAAAAGTGCAGCTGCTACCTATAAGGTCCGTTTTTTTACGGTAACCGAAGAAGTAGATTTGTGTGGTCATGCCACGATTGCCACTTGGTCGCTTCTATTTAAAAGAGGTCTCATTACAGAAGGGACGTACACGCAAGAAACGTTAGCGGGTAAATTGGGAATTATAGTGAGCGACGACGGCTCTGTTTTTATGCAGCAGACTGAGCCTAAGTTTTTAAACCAGGTAAGTCTTAAGGAAGTTATGCCGATTCTAAGAATTGAGGAAGGCAGCTTTGAGGTTAGTCTCCAACCTCAAATTGTATCCACCGGTCTGAAAGATTTGCTCGTACCTATTCGTAATAAAGAAATTCTTATGAATCTGCGACCCGATTTTGGTGAAATGAGTAGCCTGAGTAAAAGGTATGATATTACAGGTTTACATGTGTTTACGTTAGACGAGGAAAGCACCGCTATCGCACGTAATTTTGCTCCTTTAGTAGGCATCGACGAGGAATCGGCGACTGGTACATCGAACGGGGCGCTACTTTGTTACCTTCAAGAGCACGGCAGATTAAAGCAGCAAGACGTATACCGCGTAGAGCAGGGCGAGAGTATGGGCCAGCTCTCAAATATTTTGGGCAGATTTATTGATGGACGGATATGGATAGGTGGACAAGCTAACTTGCTGACCGAAAAGCAGATTGCGGTTTAGTTCGAGCCTTATATCCAGGTCCAAATCATACAGTTGGCCAACGCTCGATTCCACGAGGTAATTCGCTAGAAATGAGGTTCCCACAGATAGTAATTACACTTCGGGGTAGTAGGCCTAATTACCCCTGTTTGATAAACTAATCCTATGATTGAGGCCATAGTTATTGATTTAGATGGTACGCTCTGTATGACAGAAGCTGTGTCATTTGAGCTTGAAAATGAAACGCTAAAGCACATAGGGCGTTCAGCCATGCCTCGAGACGTACATGTACAAACCTGGGGAAGACCTTTATTTGAAGCTATAGTAACTCGTTCACCCGGCGTAGATGTCGAGGCTTTCAAAACAGCGTACCATCCTCTAATAGAAGAATTTACCAGGTCCGGTAAATTAGATGCCATACCCAAAGAGAACTACGCCGCTTTAGACGAGTTTATACAACAAGGTAAGACGATAATGGTGCTAACTTCACGCACGCACACTGAGCTACGACACTTGCTTGAGCCCGACCACTTATTGGCCGCACGAGTACAAGCGTTTTATTACCGAGATACTATGCAATACCACAAGCCTGACCCTCGGGCATTTGATGGTTTGCTTAAAGATACGGCTCTCCAACCTGCGCAGTGCGTGTATGTAGGGGATTCTGTTGGCGATGCTACAGCGGCTCACCAAGCAGGATTACATTTTATAGCTAGTTTAGAAAGTGGTCTTCGGCAAAGGCAAGACTTTCTTGGCCTAGAAGTAGATGCATTCGTGGAGAGGTTCCCTGATATAGTGCGCATTGTTGCTTCATTAGACGCTTCGAGTCCTGCTTCTAGGCCCACATAACACTGCGTTACATCCAGGAGAATACTGCATCGTCTTTACGCTGTATCTCTCCAAAACGGTACTGTAAGAAGAGGTAGAGCAAGATTGCGTGTTTGAGCCAAATGCTTGTGCTATAGTACAAGCACATTAACAATTAAGATTGCTGGAATCCGGTGAGAATCCGGAACAGTGCCGCTACGGTATCTTGCCTCGAGCAAGGAGTCCGACACAGCATGAAGCCCCACTATGGGGTTGTCTCGAGCAAGATTTTTGCGGGGTTAAACCGTGCAGACCTCTTTGTCTTGGGACAGAGAGGATTTTTATGAGCCGAGTAGCTCAAGTTCTAAAAACAAAAGTAACGATCGTCGTTGCCGTGGTGGTAATCATTGGCGCGGGGGTAGGGGTCGTTGCGCATAATCACGCTGGTACTGTAAAAACGGTTACCAACTCCCAGCGGCAACTGACGCAGATTAGTTATAATGGTAAAAAAGGTGTTACTGCCTATGCACTGTTGCAAAAATACGCCACCGTCCAGGCGAAACACTACTCGTTTGGTGATTTAGTTACTGCCGTGAACGGCGTAGCTGGCAATGGGCCGAAGTACTGGACATTTTACGTCAATGGCAAACAGGCAAATGTTGGCGCCAGTGCCTACGTAACCAAAGACAGTGACAAAATTATGTGGAAGCTACAGTAGATCTTATGAAGGCGCACTATTTCAGCACTGTACTGGCCGTTTGTTTAATTACTATCGGCGTTATGCTTCGTATCCTGCCGCACCCCGCAAACTTTGCGCCGATCACAGCTATTGCGCTATTCGGCGGGGCAGTTTTGCCCAAAAAAGTAGCCGTGTGGGTGCCGTTAGTGGCCATGATGGTCTCTGATGCGTTCATCGGGTTTTACCAGCTCATGCCACTCATATGGGCGTGCTATCTCTTGATTGCTCTTGCGAGCAGTCAGTGGTTAAGATCGGGTAATCTGTACACGGGTGTTACGCTTACTGCGGCAGCCTCGATATTTTTCTTCGTCATTACCAACTTTGGCGTTTGGCTAACGAGTGGCATGTATAGCCATACGTGGTCGGGGCTGGTGAGTTGTTATACGCTCGCTTTGCCATTCTTCCGCAACACCTTTTTGAGCGACGTCGTCTATACTGCTGTACTCTTTGGAGCCTACGCTCTTGCGACGCGAACGCATAACCGCAGGGTAGCCGTACGGGCGTAGCTCTTCCGGCTTAACGGTAACTGTTCTAGACCCAGCACAACGTTAGTAGCCAAAGTATCAATCTTTGCAAAATAGTGTTATACTATAGGTAACGACATCAATCAACAGAAGTTTCTGTAGGCCCAGCATTGGCTCCGAAATAAGCGCATCGACCTTACAGGTAAGCCATGAGGCAGAGACACGATATACATGTTAAGAACAACCAGAGGTAATACTATTAGTAATGAACAAAACGCCACACCCATGCAGGGGCTAGGTGAGTTTAAGCCATTAGTTAGTGACTATGCCCGTCGTCCGATAACTGAGGGATTTGATTGGCCGGCAATTACCAGGAATTTAAAGTCTACTCGTGTGCCGGCTGTCAGGTTTCCGCTCTATCTGGTGGTCTTTCGGTCTCAACTACTTGAGGGTGCCGACGTGGAGCGGCTGGCTGAGCGCGATTTGGGCGCCCACGAGGCTGCCCTGCGGTCGCCAGCTTTACTGCACTATTTCACCGGAGAAGCAGATGACCAGGGCTACAATTTATCATTTTGTATCTGGAGAGGTCAGATAGCCGCCAGAGAAGCATCGGCAACACCCGAACACGTAGCCGCCATGAGTGTCGCCGACGAAATGTATGCATCGTTTAGTCTTGAGAGACATGCGATTCATGACGACGATGAAATAGTACGTCTGTAATGACGCTTTGCCTTAGGCGATAGTAGCGACGTCGATGACAAAGCGGTAGCGGACGTCAGAGTTCACTACGCGCTCGTAGGCGTCGTCAATTTGGTCGGCCGAAATCACTTCGATTTCGGCGCCTAGGCCATGCTCGGCACAGAAGCCGAGCATTTCCTGGGTTTCGCGGATGCCGCCGATTGCTGAACCAGCAAATGAACGGCGGTTGCCGAGCAGGTTGAAAACACCAACCGATAAGGGCTCCGGCGGTGCGCCGACGTTGACTAAGGCGCCGTTGACTCGCAGCAAGGATAGGAAGCTGTCGACGTCGACTTTGGCGCTGACCGTGTTGATGATCAGGTCAAAGCGCTTGGCGAGCTCCTTAAATGTTTCGGGGTCCTCAGTGGCGTAGTAGTGGTCGGCGCCGAGCTTCAGGCCGTCATCCTTTTTGTCTAGAGAACGCGACAGTACAGTGACTTCGGCTCCCATAGCGTGCCCCAGCTTAACGGCCATGTGACCAAGGCCGCCCAGCCCGATTACAGCCACCTTCTTGCCCGCACCAGCACCCCAGTGGCGCAGTGGTGAATACGTGGTGATGCCGGCGCACAGCAGCGGTGCGGCTACGTCAAGTTCTATGCCTTCAGGGATCTTGAGGACAAAATCTTCGTCGACGACGATGTGCGTCGAATAGCCGCCCTGCGTGCGCGCACCGTCGCCGTATTTATTAATGCCAGCGTACGTGCCGGTGTTGCCGTTGAGGCAATACTGCTCCTCACCGGCCAGGCAGTTTTCACATGTACGGCAGGAGTTGACCATGCAGCCCACGCCGACGCGGTCACCAACTTTGTGCTTGGTAACTTCTGACCCGACTTCGGCAACGACGCCGGCAATTTCATGGCCGGGCACCAAGGGGTACTCGATCTCGCGCCATTCGCCGCGTGCCGTGTGAATGTCGGAATGGCAGATACCGGCGAATTTAATTTCAATTAAAACGTCCTTGGGGCCGATGTCGCGGCGCTCAATGGTAGTAGCCTTAAAGTTTTCGGTAGCTCCAAAAACGGCCCGTGCGTTTACTGTTTTCATACTGATCTCCCCTGGAGTTATGCTAATTTATGATAGGTATCTTTAAGTCGTTTGGTCTGGTGCTAAAGCCGGGGGTTTTCTGGAAGTCCGTTGAGCTTGACGGCTTCCATGATGGAATAGCCCTGACGGGTAGAAACGTAAATACTCACAACTCCTAGTCTAAGAACCTGCAGTACTTTAAGTCAACGGGATATGTTACACATCGCTATTTAGCTGTGGCAGTATACAAATAGTTGCCGCGCTAATTAGTCTGCAGTTTGGGCGCAAACGGTGAGTCCGGCGCATCGGGTGGCGGATTCTCGGCCGGCTTAAAGTTGATGTTTTCGATGTCGGACATGTTTGGTGCGGTGACGGTGATCTGCATGTTATAGGTGTTGGGGAGGCAGAAGCTGTCGCAGTGACGGGTATTGTCGAAGTTCCGAGTGTCTATTGTCAGGGTACCGTCTTTTACAGTGGTTTTTATATTGGAGAGGTCGGGATTACCGTAGTACTGGTAGCGCACCGAATAGTTGCTGCCTGCCTGGTAGTTGATGATGACGAACCCGCGATTTTCATTAGTGTCAATCTTACTAAAGGCAGGCATGGTGTACGAAACACTATGTGTATTGGCGTTGTAACGATCACGAATGTGCGGAGCGGCGTCGCCGGCCAGCGCACCACCGACAGCCAAGTTAATAAAAATTAATCCAACTAGCAGTCCGGTTATCAAACCGCCGAGCGGCCACTTGTGGCGGAAAATTGCCATCCCAAATAGGACGATGAACAGTGATAGTAGCCCTGCTGTTAGTAGGGCAGAGTACAGCAAGAGGTGCTCAGTGATGCCGATTGGGAATAGGCTGCTGTCCAAAACCTGATGGCTATCGAGCGCCAGGTAAACGGCCGTCAGTAGCAATCCAAATAGCCCAAACAAGCCGGCGAGTACAAAGGTAAAGCCAATAATCTTAATGACGGTACGGAGTAGCCCATTAATAGGGCCAGCTAACGTCGCATTAGCCCGCTGCGCGGCACCTTTGACATCGGCACGCTCAGCGACCTCGCGCAGACTGCCGATATTGACCGGCTTGCCATCCATTTTCAGCCGGTCGCTCGCAGTTTTGGCCGCCGGTATGGTTAGCCACAAAACCAGGTATAGCAGAATCCCCCAGCCACCAGCAAAAACCAATAGTATGAATCCAATTCGAACTAGCACGGCGTCCACACCAAGGTAACGGCCAATGCCGGCCGCCACGCCTGCCAGCTGGGCGTTATCCGTATCCCGAAACAGGCGTTTGTTGCGTGTTGGTTCATCAACTTCGGCTTCTTCGTCATCCAAAGTTGGGTTGTCGTCTTTGAAGTCGCGTGGGTCGCCGAGTTGCTCTTTGAGGAAGTCGACGTCTGCTGGCAGAATCACTTTTTCGCCGCTGATGCCATGCTCGCTCAGTAGCTCAGCCATCCGTAGTTCGACTTCTTCAGCAACGCTCTGGTCGCTAACAACTTTGACGATGGCGTCGAGGTAGGCCCGAAGCGCCTGGTGGGCTCCCACCGATATGGTAAAAGCCTGGCGGCCTAAGTGGATCTGGGTGACTTCATTCATGGTGGGCTCCTTTTTCGAGGGCGTTAATTGAGGCATGTAGTTTGCGATAATTGCTGCGTAGTTCGATGAGCAGGGCTTGGCCATCGTCGGTGAGCCAGTAGTATTTGCGCGGCGGGCCTTGCTCACTTTCTTGCCATTCATAAACCAGCACGTTGTCCTTAGCCAGTCGGTTCAGTAGTGGATAGAGCGTACCTTCGACGACGATTAGCTGGGCCTGGCGCAGGGAGCGAATGATCTCCGAAGTGTAAACTTTGCCATCTTTGAGCAGTAGTAACACGCAGTACACCAGCATGCCCTTACGCATTTGGGTTTCCGACTGAGTAATCAAGCTGTTGTCGTCACTAGTTTCATTCATATACTACCATGCTATACAAGGTACTATTAATTGTCAACTAGGTAGTCTCGGTTGCGGGTCGTAGCTAAATTTTATACATACGGCCTACATCGATTCTGTCATCGTAAGCCTACAAAATAATTGAAGGAGTCAGCCATGTTATTAACAATTGCAGTAATTCTATTAGTATTATGGATCTTAGGTTTAGTCATACACGTTGGGGGCGCGCTAATTCACCTGGTGCTAGTAGTAGCGGTTATTATGGCTATTGTCCACTTCATCCAGAGGCACGCCAAGCGCTAATCTAGGCGCTGCATCTAGTGATTGAAAAGCAGATTAAGAACTAGCGTCAAGAAAAGGCTCAAGACTATACTTGTAAGCCAAAAGACCTTGATATAGACTCTGCCGTGCTGGTCAAATCGTCGGGGTGTAAACTTCATGGCCGCTACTATACATAACGACCGGGTAGGGGGCTGTAAGAAAAATCATCCTGGCAATAGAGACCGCCACGTAATGAAACATAAGGGTTTACAAATATGCGTTAAGTGGTATAATGCTAAAGTTATGAACCAATATAACCGAATTCAACTCCAGTCAGTCGGCACCACTTCATATAGTGGCGTTGCTGTATTTGGCAAACTCCCTATGGGGTTGTTGCGTTCGGGCGTATCGGATCTACTTAGTTAAATAAACAAGTTCATAGTTCACGATACGCCTCCGAAATGGAGGCGTTTTTAGTATAGAAACTCACCGTTCGGAGGCGGATCGGGTCTTAGGAAATCCTAAGTACCCCCGTTGTCATCTCTTTAACAATTCAGAAAGGATCCATCATGGACCGATACAAGGAGAATGCCAAATGGCTGATGTATTTCGCGCCGTTTCGCAATCTCTCTATTAGTGCGGCTTTCCTCACGCCTTTCTTTCTCGAGAGGGGATTGAGCTTGTCGCAGGTGTTCTTGCTGCAATCGATATTTTCCATAGCCTCCGTGCTGTGGGAATTGCCGAGCGGTATGATCGCCGACCGATATGGGAGGGCCTTTAGCATTAAATTGAGCGCACCGATTGCCGTTGTTGTCTTCACCGCCTATGGTTTCAGCAATCAGTTTTGGCAGTTTGCCATCTGGGAGCTGATGTTAGCCATCGCCAACGGACTCATCAGCGGCATTGACACGGCGCTACTGCTCGATTCGCTCAAGGCCGATGGCCGCGAGCACGAGTACGTTACGCTGAGTCAGCGCATCAACGCTTGGGGCTTCGCTTCGACGGCTGCCGGTGTACCGGTAGCAATTGCGCTAGTGCACTTTGTAAGCCTCCGCTCTACACTCGTGGCTGATGGCTTACTGACGTTAGTCGGTAACTATTTTGCCTTCAAGCTGGTGGAAGCGCCGCGCTTCAATGGTAGCCAAGAAGCAGTTCGCCTGTCGGCCTGGCACGCCATGCGGCGGCTTGGTCGTAATGCCGAAGCGCGTTGGCTGGTCGTGTTGGGTTCAGCTCTGGCTACCTCGACCTACCTGGCGTTCTGGTTAGCCGCACCATACTACACTCGCATGGGTGTCCCGGTGGTGCTGTTTAGTGTCATCCTGGCTATTCGAAGTTTGTGGAAAGCTTGGCTTTCTCGCCGCTTCATTCAGGAACGACACATCGAACGCAATATGCTGGTCTACGCCTCACTGGCTGGTCTAGTCTATCTTGCGATGGCTACCGGTCAACTGTGGCTGATCTGGCTAGTGCTCGGACACGATGTTGTGCAGGCACTGCATGCCCAGCCGCTTACCTCACAGCTGAACCTTCATATTGACCACGAATTTCGGGCCACCATGAACAGCTTGGTAAACCTCATAGAGCGGCTCGTCTATTCATTGGCCGGACCACTCGTTGGTTGGCTGGTTGATCGGCGCGGTCTAGCGACTGGGTTTGTGGTTACGGGTTTGGTTTGTAGCATCACCGCTTTCGTGGCAATCGCCCGATTGCATCGACTCAAAACATTTGAAATAAGGAGATGACAACCGCCCGAGGGGTATATTTTACCCCTCGGGCACTTCATGTTTTGTTCATTACACGTAAATTGGAGATAGCTATGACACTTAAATCCTGATACCACGAGGGAGGCCTCCGGGCCTCCCGCCCTAGTTTTTCACGACTGACCCCGCGGGTGTAGTAGACTTAAAGCATAACCATGAATAGTACTGCTACTAGTGCCCAGAGCCAAAAACACGATAACGTAGAGTGGGTAGACCTCGAGAACCCCGACGCCGAGCTATTGAAACAGCTCGAACAGGAGTATCATCTCCACCCGGTGCACCTCCAGGAGAGTCTGCAAAAGGTGCAGCACATTCAGGTCGAGCACGAGGAGAACTACCTGTTCCTCGTACTGCATGCCCCGATTGCCGATGCGCTGACCGGTAAAATTACCATTACCCAGATCGGTATGTTTTTAGGCCGCGATTTCTTGATCACTATTCGCAGCGGCGCTTGCCCCTCGGTGACCGATCTTTTCGGGCGCAGCCAACAACATCAGCCCACTGCCAAGCAGTGCTTTAAGCGCGGCAGCAGTTATTTATTATTTATGGTCATCGACGTGCTACTCGATGGCATTTCGGCCATGACCGACGAAGTTGTCGGCGAACTCGATGACCTTGAAGACCTGGTGTTTGATAACAACAAATCCGACGCCGAGCGCATTGGCAAAGTGCGCCAAAAGATTGTCCGCTTGCGCCGGGTGATCGGGCCAAAACGCATCGTGTTGCAGGATTTGGCCGAACGCATCGATAGCTTTAGCGGCCAGGCGATGTCGAAACATTATTCTAACAACACCAAAACAGTCCACAAATTATGGGAAGAGATCGAGGAAGCTAAAGAAACCGTCGAGATCTTTAAAGATGCCGATTTTACCACCAGCACCGAGCAAACCAACAAAATTTTAACCGTGTTGACGCTGGTGTTTACCTTTACCATTCCCGTCACAGTTGTGGCCTCGCTCTATGGCACCAATGTGCTTTTACCCGGTGGCCTAGAGGCCGGCAACTGGGCCTTTTTGGGGCGCTACACTACGTTTATTGTGCTGCTGGTCGTATCGGCAGTACTGGCCACTGCGATGTACATTTACTTCAAAAGCAAAAAGTGGTTTTAGGCAAAAAATGTTACATTGCCATGAGCCCGAGTTAGGTATAGTGAAGCAGCATGGCAGCCTACACCGCGATTATCATTATTTACAACCCAAATAGTACCGGCTCGGGTAAGACGCTGGCCGAGGAACTCAAGCAGCAGCTTGACGAAATTTCGGTGCAAAATGTCAAAATCATTGCCACGGAATATGCTGGCCATGCCGAGAAGCTAGCGTATACCTTAGCCAAAGCCTCTTCACGACCGCTTGTTATCTCGGCCAGCGGCGACGGCGGCTACAACGAAGTCGTCAACGGTATTCTCCGGGCAAAAAACCAAGGTGCAAAAGCGGTGGCCGGCCTGTTACCTGCGGGCAACGCCAACGATCACTATCATCACCTGCACGACGGTGATCTAATTACGGCAATTCTAAATGGCAAGACGAAAAAGATCGACCTGCTGCACTTATCGGCCACGGTTGACGGTAAGCCGTATGAGCGCTACGCCCATTCGTACATCGGTATGGGGCTGACGCCAAAAGTCGGCCAAGAGCTTAACAAAACGCAGTTAAATCGTCTAAAAGAGATGTATATAGTGGCCAAATCATTGGTGGCATTGCAACCGGTTCGGCTCAAAGTGAACGGCAAGAAGCGCACTTACGACAGCTTGATTTTTAGCAATATCAACAAGATGTCAAAAGTCCTAACCATAGCCAAGGACGCCAAACATAACGACGGGCAGTTTGAGATCACCACCTTTTATCGTCGCAATAAACTAAAGCTTTTGCTGGCTCTACTCCATGCTTCAACGTTTGGCTACAAGGGTGACACGAAGGCTACCAGCTTTGCGTTCGAAAGCCTCAAACCGATACTAGTGCAGCTCGACGGCGAGATCGCCACGCTCGATGCCCTGACGGAGGCCCAGGTTAGCGTCCAGCCAAAAGCGCTCGAATGTGTCGTGTAGCGTCGTGCTCATGCTTGCATAGTGTACGTTTTACACTAAAATAGCTAGTATGAGTACTCCCAATAACGTAGTTTTCGTCCGTCACGGCCAGTCCGAGGCCAATGTATTGCAAGAGGCTGAGAAAGAAGTCCGCACCCATGAGCTGGCCGCTGAGCTCCGCGAAAGGCCAGACTGGCAGCACCGCCTGACCGAAAGGGGCATAGAACAGGCTAAAGCCACCGGCGCCTGGCTGATCGAAAATGTTGGTCCGCTCGAGCAGGCCTTCGACGCCCGGTATGTCTCGGCATTTTTACGAGCCCGTGAAACCGCCGCTTACTTAGGAGGCACAGCGCTCACCTGGCGCCCGCACTCGTTACTGCACGAACGCGATTGGGGTGAGTTTGGCGAGGTGCCGCGCTCTGATCGGGCCGAGCTCTATCCGCGAACGACCCGAATGCGTAAAACGGCGCCGCTCTACGCCCGCTATGATGGCGGCGAAGCTTTGGCCGACAATGTCACGCTACGAGTACGCGACTACCGCCGCACACTCAAGCAAAAATGGCATGGCAAAAATGTCCTGACGGTAGCGCATGGTGATATTCTTTCCACCGTTCGTTACGTCAACGAAGAGCTCTTGCCCGAACAATGGGAAGTCATCGAAAAAGATGAGTCCCAGCGCATCAATAATGGCGATATTCTGTGGTACAGCAACACTAATCCGGCCGACGCCCGTGAGCAGCTGCCGTACCTACACTGGATGCGCATGATTCACCCAACCGACGTTGCGGCCTCACCCTTCGGCGGCGAATGGCGCGAAATGAATGATAACCGACTGTTCTCTGGTACTGAGCTGCTCAAGTCGGTTGAGCTGGCTCCGCGTCTACTGTCCTAAGGGCACGCCGCCAGGTATACTAGTAAATATGCAAGAATATCAGACGCCACACGCCGAGCAACATAAATCGCAGCGCGCCGGTTGGTTGCGGGCAGCAGTGCTCGGCGTTAATGATGGCATCGTTTCGACGGCCAGCTTGATGCTCGGTGTCCTGGCAGCCTCGCAGAGCAGTAAGGCCATCCTCACCGCCGGCGTGGCTGGCCTGGTAGCCGGGGCGTTGTCGATGGCCGCCGGCGAGTATGTGTCAGTGAGTTCGCAGCGCGATTCCGAGTTGGCCGACATCGCCATCGAGCGTAAATCGCTCGACGAAAACCCCAAAGAAGAGCTGGCCGAACTAGCCTGGATTTATGAACAGCGCGGCCTCGATGCCAAACTCGCCCAGCAGGTAGCCGAGCAGCTCCACGACCACGATGCCGTGGCCGCCCACGCCCGCGACGAGCTAGGAATTGATCACGAAGCGTTAGCCAATCCTACCCAGGCGGCCACAGCCAGCGCCATAGCTTTTTCCATTGGTGGTGCCGTGCCAATTATTGCCGCGCTTATTGCTACTAAGAATGCCGGCGGTTGGGCGATTACGATCGCTTCGCTAGTCGCGCTAGCCGTGTCCGGCGCGGTTGGTGCCTACGTCGGTGGCGGCCACCGCGTTAAAGCTTCGGCCCGCGTGTTTGTGGGCGGTGGCGTGGCTATGGCCATTACGGCGCTCATTGGCCACGCTATCGGTAATGTAAACTTTTAATTACCGCTCATGCTTGCATCTTAGTTGGTGTATGGAACAATAAGGGATATGCCTGACATTGAGTCCCAACCGCTCGACCTCCAAGCACCCCAGTACTGGGATGATTACGACATCCATGATGACGCGACCTTTCTTGAGGCTGAGCAATCAGACATCCCCTATCCACTGAGCCGATTGAATTACCGATTAACCAAAGCCTTCTTGGGCTTAGCACTCGGGGAGGTCGCCCGGGGTAACGGTACTGAGGTTAATTTTGGTGCCGGCACTGAGTATGGTAGTACAGCGGCCGAGTATAGCCTAGTAGTCGTCGAATCCGAGTCACTGACTAAAATGAGTGCCCGCAAAAAGCAGGCCAAGCTCCCCATGCCTCACGAAGCCCATCCCGCATTTGAACGTCCATATAGTCACTATTGGGCCAATAACCAACCACGTCTCGGCGCGCAGCCGTTAGGCAAGCTACGCATGCAGCTCGACGATGGTCTGTCCTACGGCCGGGATTTACGGTGGGGAGTTGTAACTACCAGCCGTCATCAGCGCGTGATTCAGCCGTTTGCCTTTGATGGCCCCCTGTTACTCCCCAACGGGATTGTGAAGACGGCGCGTGGCGGCCGCATCAACGCCTTACTCGATGGCAGTCTTTTGCCGTTGCCGATAGCCGTCGGTAAGGTAGCCGTGCAGCCCCGGATTGAGGCGAGGTCGTTCCGGATGGATGTTCTGGAGCGAGTTAGGGCTATTGAAGTCGCCTATGTATGGCCAAGCGGCGGTTCCAACGGCGGCAAGCGCGTGTTCGACCGTGCCCCGGCGCGAGCCCGGTTTGGTTTCAATTCTTTGCCGGCCCAGACCTAGCCCCGGGTGGCGTGCACCTTATCCGCAGTCTGCTGCTCGTTCCCAACGGCGGTTAGCCTAGCGGCCGGGCAGGGCGTATACTCAGACTAATGGACGCAGAGCAACTTAGCTACGCGGTGGTTCCTGACACGCACGGAGAATACGAGCACGTGGCCCGCATGTTAGAAGTTGTCGAGCCGGTGGTCGATAAAATTGTATTTTTGGGAGATGTCGTTGACGGCCGCGAGCCACGCAAACTGATTGATCTAATTCGAGAGCTCGGTGATAAAGCCGTTACTATACTGGGCAACCACGAATGGGTACTGCGTAACGCCCTTCATGACTCCACTGGCCCCCTAACCACTGCTTGGCGCGACCACGTCTGGCTGCCGGGTTACGAGTCGGGTATGTTCCGGGCGTACGGCGTCGAACGTCAAGGTTCCAGCCACGAGGATGCCAGCCGACTGCGCGAACGCCTGGCGGAGCTTGGCCACTTTAATTGGCTGCAGAGCTTGCCGCCCTATTATGAGACGCCGAAGTTTGTGGCGCTACACGCTGGCCCACTGATGACCCGGGCCTGGAGCAAACAGGCTATGCAGCTGCGCTATGAATCGGCGCCGGCAGTGCGGGTAAAAAAAGAACCGCTGCAGCTGTTTAGCCGTTCAGCCGGCTTAACCAAGGGCGTGCCAAACGCAGTCGACGAGCGGATGTTTATAACTGGCCATGCGCACGTTGGTATGGCTGCTCGGCGCCGGGCTCAGAACCGCGTCTGTTTGGCGACCCATATCACCGAGGGAGCACCGCTGCTCGTCTGGCACAGCGCCCAGGACATGATCGCCGAGTACTAGGCGGCGGCTCGCCGAGCTTCTAAACCCCTTTTGCCGAACAGGACAAGCTGGACGACGCTATCGAAAATTCGCTCGTAGCGTTGCACCTGGGCTTCAGGCCCCGTGTGCTTACCGACGTTATCGCTGAGTTTGACGTTGTCGACGCCGTTAACTTGCGTCGCTTTCATCACGACGTTGAGCGGTTTGATGCCGAGATCATTGGTGAGGGTGGTGCCCCAGCCGAACAGGACGTTGATGCGGTCGCCAAAGTGGGCCTGCAATGTGACGATGTCGTTGATGTCCAAGCCGTCGCTAAAGACAACCGTCTTGGTTTTAGCATCGATGCCGTTATCTTCATAGAATTTGATCAACCGTTCACCAAACTCGACCGGGTCACCAGAGTCGTGGCGAACGCCTTTCCAGTTTTGGGCCTGTTCGGGCGTAAAGTCACTGAAGAAGAAGGCCGATTTGAACGTGTCGGTTAAACCGGTCGACAGGTCAACGCCGTAGCGGTTGAACCAATCGTTTAAGAAGACTTGGTGTGAGTCACGAATGTCTTCGTCACTGCCGCCAGCAGCGTCGGCCAGGCCGGCGTAGACCATGGGCATTTCGTGGGCGAAGGTGCCGATTGGCTTGATGCCGTACTTTTTGGCCAACCCGACGTTGGAGGTGCCCACGAAGTTGTCCGGTACATCGCTCAGCAAGCGTTCAACGACGTATTCCTGCCAGCGCAAGCTAAAGTGGCGGCGAGTGCCGAAGTCAGCAAACTTAATTTCAGGGTGCTCCCGCAGGATGTCGATTTTGGCGGCCAGACGCCGCTCACCTTCGTCGTAGACGTCGAGCACGTTCAGTCCGTGGCGGCGGACGTAGCCTTCGAAGTACAGTTCGTTGACCTCGCTCATTAGTACGGTTTCCCAAAAGGTTACCATCGGCCAGTCGCCGCTAGTTTGGGCGTACAAATCTTTGGTAGCCGGCTCGTAGCCGACGTTGCAGCGGGGCAACTCGTGGGTGCGCAAGTAATCAAGGTAGTCGGGTGCAAATACTGCTTCGCCGGCACTGTTTTGCAAGCCGCCGAGGTAACCGAGCTCCGACTCTTGCCAGCCGCGGGCCTGGATGGCGTCGAGGCGGTCTTGTAGGTCCGAGAAGTTGATGCAATCCATCAAGCGCTGCTCGCCGCGGTTCTTAAAGGTGAAGCTAACTTGGGCGTCGGGCTGTTGCTCGTAAGCCAACTGGCTCATGGTGGGCTTGTAGTAGTCCAGACCGGTAGTGATCGTGCCGGCTTCTTCGAGCGGGCCGTAGACGATCTGGGCGATGTGTTCGGGGGTGTAGGTGGTTTCTGGTGTGGTCTCAAACGTGGCGTTCATAGCAGGCTCCTTATGCCGCCTGGGCTTCAAGTTGGTTCACTAGGGCCTCGGTCGTGCTCAGTAGGACGCCGGCTTCTTCGAAGCGGGCCAGCATGCTAGCGTTGGAGTCCTCGGCGATACCGCGGGTGCCGTCGAGGGCGACGATGACTTCGAGGCCGAGTTTCTGACGCAGATCAAGGGCAGTTTCGCCGACGCAGTAGTCGAGGGCCAGGCCGCCGAGAATGACGGTTTTGATGTCCCGAGCGGTGAGCCAGTCGGGGAGGCTGTGGCCGGTCGTTGGATCTTCGGCATAGTAGCCGCTGTAGCTCAAGTCGTCTTCACCGCGCTCTAGCGGTTCGAAGCCTTTAATAAAGCGAATGTGGCGGCCGGGAAGTACCAGCCCAGGGTGGAGCTCGGCGCCCGGTGTACCGTCGACGCAGTGCTTGGGCCAAGTGGTGGTAAAGTTTGGCTGGTCGCTAAAGTGGGCGGTAACGTGGGGGTGCCAATCCTGGGTAGTAAAGACGCCGGCACCGGCAGCAGCGTAGGCGCCAACCAGGCGGTTGAGGGCAGGAATGACTTGCTCGCCCTCTGGTACGGGTAGTTCGCCGAAGCCGTGAGTTTCCAGGCGTTGGCCTTCTTCTGCGGGCATAAAGCCTCGTTGTACGTCGATGAGTCCGATAGCTGTTTGATTCATAGTAGTGTTCCCTATCCTTTCGTGTATGTAGTTGTTCAAGTTACACTAAGTAGCTTATCTCCATAATACTCGCTAGTTAGTGTATTGTCAACACTAATTATGTATGATACGATGATAACAGATATAATTACTGTAAGGAGGACGCATGACTGACTATGAAACCGTTGCCGATAATCTACTGCCGGCTATTGCCTACGGCGATGCCGCCGGACTGCCATTTGAGAAAAAGCCACCGCTTGAGGCCTATAGCATCACCGAATTGCATGATACTGAAACCAACCCGTTTATAGGCCAGTACCCAGCCGGTACCTGGAGCGACGATACGCACCTGAGTATTGCGGTTACAAAGAGTCTCATGGAAGCCGAGGGCTTTGACATTCACTCGCAAGCCGCCTGGCATGTCGAGGCGCTGGCGCACGTTAAGGGCGCCGAAACCGATCCCGATTTGATTCCGCCGGTAGTCACCGACAAACGCCAGAACGGTTGGGGCAAGAGCACCACCCAGAGCATCGAGAGACTGGAGGCCGGTGGCGACCCGCGTGATTCGGGTAATCCCGGCGGTGCCGGTAATGGTGTACTGATGAAGCTAGCCCCCCTGCTGGTCTGGCAATTTGCCCACAAAACTAATGCCGGCCAGGCCGAACGCGAGCTAATCCAGCTCACCTATATGACGCATAGGGCGCCAGAAGCGGCCGTCTGTAGTTTGGTGCACGGTGCCCTATTTGATCGCTTGATGGCCGATGAAGTCACCCCGATTGAGGCCTTAGCCAGTGCCTACCGCGACGCCCTCGATTATGAGCAAGACCTTGATGTCGAGCCGGTACTGAGCGACATGTTGCGCTATCTATCGATCAGAGCGGTAGCTGGCACGCTGGCCCGTCAGGATATCCTGGACGTCACGCCGAAAAAAGGCTTTTATGCTCCGGAAACGCTCGCTATGGTCTACGGCAGCTTTGCGCTAGAGCCGCATTTTCCGTACAGCGTCCACCGGGCCGTTGAGCTTGGAGGCGACAGTGACAGCGTGGCGGCCGTTGTGGCGCCGTTGTCGCTGGCCTATCAGAAGCACTACACTCGCCCCGCTGAGGAGCACCGCATTACGTATTTGAACCGCTTGCACCGGCTGTCCATGGAATTTGGCGACGCGACCTTCCGGGCCCGCCCCCAGTAGTCAGCTAGTCGAAGCTGCGTTCCAGCGTCTGGAGATCAGGCTGACAAAATTTATAGAGGCGTGCCGGTCGGTGCGCCCCCTCCTTGAACATCTCTGCCGTAGCCTCGATCAGGCCGAGCGACAGGTATTTTTTGCGGAAGTTGCGCTTGTCTAGTGGCCGTCCGAGTACGGCTTCGTAGGCGGCTTGCAACGTCGACAGCGTAAAGGTCTTGGGCAGCAGCGCGAAAACAGCGTTGGTATAAGTCAATTTGGCTTTGAGACGAGAGTGAGCATAGGCGATGATGTCGGCGTGGTCGTAGGCAAGGTCCGGCAGATCGTCGACCGGGAAGAAGGCCGGCGATTGCAGGTCAGGCCCACTGCCCGGCTCGAGGTCTTTACCAAGGCCCATGTAACTGACGCTCACGGCGTGGCCGCGCGGGTCGCGGGCAACGGTATCGAAGGTGTAGAGTTGCTCGGTGAGTTCCAGATCGTCGGTGTTGACGCCGGTTTTGTCCAGTAACACGCGCTGCATAGCTTGGTGGGTAGTCTCGCCAGCGGCGCAGTAGCCACCTGGCAAAGCCCAGGTACCCAAAAACGGCTCTTGATTGCGCTTGATGAGGAGCACGGTCAGTGCACCAGCCTGTAGCTGGAAAATAATGCTATCGACAACCAGGGTCGGTGCGACGTATATGCCTTCGTATTTCATGCTCACAGTATAGCCTATTGCCACAAGGCCGTGTTATAGAGGTCCGGCGGCATACGCCAATCACCGCGCGGGCTGAGGCTGGTACCAACTTTGGGACCGTTGGGCATATTCTCGCGCTTGAACTGGGCGAAGGCAAAGCGCCGGATAAAACTGCGCAGCCAGCTATCGATGGTTTCGCTTGAGTAATCCCCTTCCATGGCCTGCGTAGCGAGGTAGTGGATTTTGGAAGGCGATTCGCCGCTGCGGACGAGGTGCTGCAAGTAGAATTCGCGGAGTTCGATCGGCCCGACAACTTCGTCGGTGCTCTGGCTGATGCCGCCGCTGCCGTCGGTGGTCAACTCTGGTGAGACGATAGTATGTAGGATGTCGTCGAGCACGTTGGCGGCCACCACAAACCGCGGCTGGACGGCGGCGTGCTCGACCAGCGCTTTGACGACCGTCTTGGGGATGCTGGCGTTGACGTTGTAGTGGCTTTGCTGGTCGGCATTATACGTGCACCAGCCGATGGCAATCTCGCTCAGGTCGCCGGTGCCGAGGACGATGGCATGGTTGCGGTTGCCGTAATTAAAGAGCAGGTTGGTGCGGGCCCGTGCTTGGGCGTTTTCGTAGGTAATGTCCTGGGTCAGGCCGTCGTGACCCAAGGCGGCCAGTTCGGCGGCCACCATGCCGTTGATAGGGATGACTTGGTTGTTGACGCCCAGTAGTTTAGCGAGGAGTTGGGCATTGGTTTGGGTCCCCTCACTGCTGGCCGGTCCGGGCATGGTGAGCGTATCGATCATGTCGGCCGGCTGAACGTGCATGATATCGGCTGCCCGGATTGCGACCAGCAAGGCGAGAGTGGAATCGAGGCCGCCGCTCAGGCCAAGAACCAAACGGTTTTGATGCGTGGCCCGCATCCGCGCCGCCAGACCGCTGGCTTGAATTTGCAGGGTGGTTTCCAGGCGGGTAAAGCGTTCCGCGGCCGATTCGTCGGGCAAAAATGGGTTGCGATCAATCCGGCGTATCAGCCCGACTTGCTGGCGCTCTACCCCGGTGTGGATGAGCAGCGTACCAGCAATGCTAGCAGCGTGTTGTTTGCGGCGGTCGTGTTGCAAAATATCAATGTCAATATCGGCGATGCGTAAATCAGCATCATCACTAAAAGGCTGCCGCTCGGCCAGTAAGTGACCGTTTTCGTAAATTAATTGGTGGCCGCCCATAACAATCTCGGCAGTTGATTCGCTAGTGTGGCAGCCAGCGTAGGCGTAGGCGCCGACCAGCTTGGCGGACTGCATGCGCACCAAGTTATTGCGGTAGCTGGCTTTGTCGACCTGCTCGGGCGAGGCCGATGGATTAACGATAACTAAGGCGCCCTTAGCGGCCAGCTTGATGCTCGGCGAGTCGGCCACCCAGAGATCTTCGCAGATCTCGATGCCGCAAGCCGTACCGCCGACTTCAAAGAGCATGTCGGTACCAAATGGCACGGTGCTGTCGCCAATCTGCACGCTCGTATTTGGCCCGTCCCAGCCGTCGTACCAGCGGTCTTCGTAAAATTCGTTGTAGGTCGGCAGGTTGGTCTTAGGCACGATGCCTTGGACCCGCCCGTCAGCGATCATGGCGGCGCAGTTGTAGAGCCGGTTGCCGACTTGCAGTGGCAGCCCAACTACCATCGCTGTGGGCTGCTGCTCAGTGGCGCTGGCCAGCAGTGACAGGCCTTGTTTGGCTTGGTCGAGCAGCTGATTTTGGTTGACGAGGTCACCGAGCGTGTAGCCGGTGACTGACAACTCGGGAAATGTCACCAGGCTAACGTCACGCTGGACTGCTTTGTGGTAGAGGTCGTCGATGCGTTGTAGGTTGGTTTCGACGTCGGCCACGGCGACTTCCGGACAAGCGGTGGCAATGCGGAGGTAGCCGTCGCGGGGCTGGTAATCGTAGAGGGGTTCGGGGGATGGTGTTTCCATAAGTATGATCCTTATATAGTGTGGTTATTACACTTATAAGCTTTAGGATAGCGCGCTTATTACTAAGTGTCAAGTATACAATAAGTAAGTGGTACCGAAGTTACTGATCTGGTATTAGACAAGTTTTTATGTAATAATATCCAGGTGATGGAAAAATTTAACGTACTACCGGACACCAATGTTGACGCTGTCATGCTGGCCAATGCCGAATGGCAAACTATGTTGACCGCTCATGACGACCCGATTAACACTACCATTGGCGTCATGCTAGATCCGGCCACTGGCAAGCCGTGGCGGCCGCAGGCGATAGAGCAGAGCCTGGAGATGACCCTCGGCAGTATTGAAGATACGCATAACTACGGTTATCAAGGCCAAGGCGGCGATGGCCAGTTCTTAGCCGAATTTGGCAAATTTGCTTTTGGTGCCAAGTTCTATGAACAGCTCGACGGCCAGTTGCTTGGCACGCAGGCCCCCGGTGGCACCGGCGCCCTAACCTTAGCTAAAGAAACATTGCGTGAGCTGGTGCCGGTCAGTCCGGACGGCAGTATCCCCCTACTTCTTGATGACGGCTGGCCAAACTACCGGGCGATGTTCAGTGAGCACTTCGCCATCACTGAGCTCGGTCAAACCAGTTCAGCTGCCGGTCATGCCCGTACTATGGAGCTGATCGAACAAGCCGCGCCAAACACGGTGGTATTGCTGCAGGTCTGTGGTTATAACGACGACGGCCTCGACAGAAGCGAAGCCGAATGGGACGACGTTTTATCGGCGCTCGCTCGCCGTGAATTACCGGTAATACTCGACTCGGCCTATCTTGGTCTGGCCGAAGATCTTGAAGCCGATAGCTACGCGATCCGCCAGGCGGTTAACGCCGGCGTGCTCAGCTTTATAGCCACTTCCAGTTCCAAAAACATGGGGCTCTATAACGAACGCGTTGGCGCCCTGTACATCGCCAATGCTGGCGAGGTTTTGGGGACCGAACAGCAGCGCCGTTTGCAACAGGCCACCAACCGAGCGGTGCGCCGAATTTACTCGAGTCCACCACTGCTTGGCGCCAAAGCCGTAGGCAGCATGCTGGCCAGTCCATTTTTCTCGGAGCAGTATGCTGGCGAGCTACTACAAGCTCGACTCCGCTTGCAGGACAACCGCTACGTTTTGGGCCAGCAACTTGGTGAAAGGTTCACCCAGATCCTTAATGGCCACGGGTTATTTACTAAGTTATTGCCAAACAAAGGCTTCACACCTGCTCAGCTGCAGTTTATGAAAGAAGAGGGTGTGCTGGCGCTCCCAAGCTCGCGTATCAACCTTGGTGGCGTGGCACCGCGCCACATTGAGCGACTCGGCGAAACAATTGTTCAAGCCCTGAACCGTCGCTAGCGCTGGCGCTGGAGTAACGACACTACTAGGGCTCGAAAAGCTTGTTTAGTAGTGGCCGGCAAATGGGTGCTGGCGAGCCCGATTAGGGCTTTTTGATGATAATCGTCGATGAGCGCTTCGGTTTCGGCTACCGCGCCGCAGCGGCGCATGACGGTGCGAATTTTTTCGGCCTGGTGGGCGGTGAGCGGCTTGCCGATGGCCTTGAGTATGCCCGTGCGTTGGCTAACGGTACAACGCCGTAAAGTGGCCTGCAACAAATACGTTACCTTGCCCTCCTCCAGATCGCCTTGATTGGTCTTGCCGGTAATGCTCGGATCGCCAAAGCTACCGAGTAAATCGTCACAGAGTTGATAGGCGATGCCGAGGTTGGCGGCAAACAAGCTGAGCTTGGTACGTTCGGCAACCGAGGCGCCGGCGAGTTCGGCGCCGCAGAGCAGCGGCGCGACCATCGAGTAGGTGGCAGTCTTGAGTTCGGCAATCCGCAGGCTGTCGACGGTAGTTTTTTCGCGCAGCACGCTGTCGGTATCAAATTGTTCGCCGGCAACGACGCTAAACAGCGCTCGTTGCAGGTGACGCTGGACGACCATAATCTGCGCCGGTGCCAAACCGCTGTCGAGCAAAATGGTGTGAGCACTAGTGAGCAGTAAATCACCGGCGAGCATGGCTAGACTGTCGGAGTAGTGGCGGGCCGCATTGGCCGCCAGATTGTGCTCCCGACGGTAATATTTTTGGTAGTAACCGGAAACATTGTCGATGCCATAACGCATTGTATCGTGGTCGATGATGTCATCGTGGATCAAGAGGCCGACGTGCAACAGCTCTAGGGCTGCACCGACGGCTACTAAAGTCCGGTCATCAGTGCCGCCGTAGGCGTGATATGCCAGCAAGCACAGGTACGGCCGCAGCCGTTTGCCGCCGGCCATGGTGAGCGTATGGGTGACACCCCAGAGTTCATAGTAAGCTGGTCCGATACTAGCGGCCTGGGCGAGCTGCTCCCGAAAGAATGCCTCCAAATACTGGTTTACCCGTAGCCGCACTGCTTGCCGATCGGGGAGCGATGGGGGAGTTGCCATGACTTTATCATAGGCCACAAACCCTAAATAAAGATTATCTTAGGCTTTTTCCTTTTTCGCTGGTTGGCTAAGCTGTGTAAGCTTGTAAAGCACATTGACGTAGGTGGCTAGCTCTCGAGCGTTCATACGCTTAAAAACTGTTTCCCGGAACTGCTTGCTGAGACCCTGCTCGATTTCGGTGCAAGTAGCGATGTAATCCGGACTTACCTTGAGGATCTTGGTACGATTATCGTGCTTATGGCCCGAGCGCAAGACCTTACCCTGGGTTTCAAGATTGTTGACGGCAGTGGTTAGGTAGCCCACGGTCGTGCCGAGTTGTTTGGCGAGGTCGGTAATGCGGATGCCGTCGTTGCCGGTGTCGGCAATGGCGCCCACGATGTACCAGTGCATGCGAGTCAGGCCGTATGGTTTGAGGAAATTGTCGGCAATTTTTTTGGTGGTACGCAGGGCGTGCGACTGCACAATACCAACCTGCCAGGTGGGGACGTTGGCAATATCAATGCCGCTATTATCGCTGCTTGTAACACTCATAGATGTCTCCATTATACGGATAAAACAAGTAATTTCCGCATATAAAGCACCGGTGCGAAGTTAGCAATTTTACGGACTCATCAGGAACGAGCTGTCATGATGGTCTGTAACGACGAGTAACGAAAGGAGCGCTATGTCAGATCAGTACCAAATGCAAAATCCGCTCACGCAGTATCCCCGGCCACCATTCCCGAAGCAGCCGCAGTCGGCTCCGGGGCTTGCCCAAAAAATGGACCCTAAGCCAGACCATGGCGAAGACAGCTATCGCGGTGCCGGTCGCTTGGAGGGCCGCAAAGCGCTGGTAACGGGCGGCGATTCAGGGATTGGCCGGGCCACGGCTATCGCCTATGCCCGTGAAGGGGCGGATGTCGTCATCAACTACCTGCCGTCGGAAGAAGCCGATGCTCAGGAAGTTATTGCGCTACTCAAAGCAACCGGTCGTAAGGTGGTGGCCGTGCCAGGCGACATCAGTGACGAGGCCTTTTGCAAGCAATTAATTGAAACCACTGTCTCGGAGCTCGGCGGTATTGATATTTTGGCAAATATAGCCGGCAAACAAGTAGCAGTCGAGGCGATTGCCGACCTAGAAACGGCTCAGATCGAGGCGACATTTGCTACTAATGTCTATGCCATGATGTGGCTGTGTAAGGCTGCCCTGCCGCACCTGCCGGCTGGAGCAACCATCATTACTACTGCTTCAATCCAGTCCTACCAGCCGTCGGCGCAGCTGCTGGACTACGCTTCTACCAAAGCGGCAATTGTGGCCTTTACTCAAGGTTTAGCACAGCAGGTTGCCGAAAAAGGGATTCGAGTTAACGCCGTGGCGCCCGGTCCGATTTGGACGCCACTTCAGCCGAGTGGTGGTCAGCCGCAGGAGGCCATTCCCGACTTCGGCACCCAGGTCCCATTGGGTCGTCCCGGACAGCCCGCTGAAGTCGCGCCGGCATACGTATTTTTAGCGTCACAAGAGTCAAGTTTCATTACAGCCGAAGTAATCGGCGTTACCGGTGGCAACCACTTACCCTAAATAATCCTGTAATTGCTAGGCAAAAGGCTTACGCTTACCTATACTTGTAGCTATGACGCGAGATGAGCGTGGGTTTACTTTGGTGGAAATAGTGGTGGGTATCGTTATCCTCTCGATGGCTTCGGTTGGCTTTTTTGCGCTGCTGATTACCCTGACGCAAAGTGCCGTAATCGCCAAACGCCAAGCCGTGGCGCTCACCATGGCCACCAGCCAGATGGAGTATCTGAAGTCACTGCCCTACAACAACCTGGCGGTAGCCGGCGGCGCAATCCCGGCCACCAGCCCGCTGCCGGCGTCGTTTACGAAGATAACTAATGGCGAAAAGTATATCGTCAAAACCAGCATTAGCTATGCCGATGACGCCTACGATGGCTGTGGATCATACCCCACGCAGGCCTTGAAGCAGCAATATTGCCGTAATTATCCGGCGCCGTCGGGCGCGCCGGCTACCGACACCAATCCGGCCGACTACAAAGACGTTAGCGTGGTGGTGACTGATAGTTCAAACTTGCAGCTGGCCTCAGTCGATACTGACGTCGCGGCACTAGTAGCCGAGACGGCGAGTAACACCGGAGCTATCTTTGTGAAAGTGGTCGATGGAGCGGGAACAGCAGTTACGGGGGCCTCAGTGACAGTGGCTAACTCGACAACTTCACCGCTAGTAAACGTCAGTGATACCACCGACCAAAATGGTATCGTCATTTTTTATGGCTTGCCGCCGAGTACTAGTGGTAATAAATATGTGATTACTGCATCGCAGACGGGTTATTCCTCACTCACGACGATTGCGCCGTCCGGGAGTTTGGTGCCGACCTACGCTAGCCAAAACCTAATTGCCCAGAATTCCTCATTTACAACGATGGCTATCTATCCGCAGGGCCAAAATAGTTTAGTAGTGGAGACAACCGATGTCAGTGGTAACCCGCTCGCCAACGTCAAAGTCTATACCAAAGGTGGCTATAAGAAATACACCGCTACCACTGACACGACCTACTATTACGACACGCTCACTCCTACCGATAGCCGGCCGGTCACCGACAGTAATGGCTTCGCGACGCTTGCTAATCTGGTGCCGGGTAATTATCGGTTCTGTGGTGATGCTGGCGCCACGAGCTGTGCCGTGGGCAGCACGACTTACTACTTAGCGGCTGCCCTGCCGTACGGCGGCACTAATCCGTTCAATCCGGTTACCGTACCGATCTACGATGCAGCTAGTCCGCCCACCACGACCTTTACCTACAACGGCAACCAATTCCTACAAAAGGTCCGCCTGTTACTTACCACCAGCGCCAGTTTCCCGCGCATCGCCAGCATGACGCCCTACGACGTCAGTTTGGCCACTGGTGCCCTGACCAACATCGCCTTTACCATTGCCGGTACTAACCTGCCATGCACTAGCACCGCGAGCAGCTGCCAAACCACCGTGACGTTCTCGCAGGGCGCCACCAACTACCCGGCCAGTTGTACCGGCTCGAGTGCCGGCACAGCGCTCAGTTGTAAAGTTACCCTTACCGGCGCCACGGCTGGTAATACGCAGATGAAAGTTACCGCCAACGGCTTTACCCTCACAATCCCGGCCGGTCCACCGCTAGGAGGTTTCATTGTCAGTCCCTAACTCCAGGCCGGCACAGGCCGGTTTCACCCTCATCGAGCTGTTGATTGCCATGACGGTTATGGCGGTGGTATTTTTGACATTCGGCATCTTCTTTAATAATTATCTGCGTTCCTATGCCGACTATCAGAAAGACGGCAGTAACTTCACCCAAGTCTCGATGCAGTCGGAGCGCATCGCCAACGTCATGCGCGGCTTAACGGCCATCACCTCGGCGGCGGGCGACGATTTGGTTGGGTATGCCTACTTCTCGCCTGGCGATACTTACACCTCGCTCACGCATTACTATTACGACAGCACCGCCAAAAGCATCAAGGTCGAAGTCACGCCGATGACAGCCAATTACCCCACCGGCACGCCGATTACCGCCCAGAAGCAGAGCTATACCATCGTCGACAACTACACTAAAAAGACTGGTAGCAACTTGTTTGATTATTTTGATTCCGGCGGTAACGCTATTACGCTACCGATAAGTGATCTCGATACAATCGTTGATATTCAAGTTAACCTAGTAGCGGCCACCTCACAAACTGCAGCCGGCCAAACGCTCAATGTAAAAGTAAGTTTACGGAATAGGAAAATAAATCTATGATGGCTTCGCTGATCTCGGTGATTATTGCCTTCTCGCTGTTTGCTGCCGCTGGTATCCAAGTGGCACTAACAAACTTCCAGGTCGTCGGCCGGGCAGTTGATAGTCAGCAGGCCTTTAATGTCGCCGAGGCTGGCCTAAATTATTATTTGTGGCACCTCAACCACAACTCGACGGACTATAAAGATGGCACCAGCGTCACCACGCAAGACCCGTCACTCGGCTACGGGCCCTTTACCCACAATTACATTAATAAGGATGGCCAAACTGCGGGAAGTTATAGTATTTACGTCAAGCCGCCGGTCACCGGCTCAACGGTAGTGACGGTGCGATCTGTCGGCGTAGCCGGCGGCAGCAAACTTAAGCGAACCGTGCAGGCCCAAATCGGCTCGCCGTCCTTTGCTAACTACGGCGTGGTGTCCGATTCGGCGCTGTGGTTCGGTAATACCGAGACGGCCGACGGCCCGGTGCACTCTAACCAGGGTATTCGCATGGATGGCACAAACACCTCCACCGTGAGTAGCGGCAGTGCTACCTACACGCCGCCTGGCAGCCTCGGCGGTGACGGCGCGGTCCACAACGGCGTCTGGTGCAACACAGGCGTCACGACGCCAATCAACTGTGTCAGCCGTCCCAAAACCAACTGGGTGTATCCGGTGACGGCCGTCGATTTCAACCAAGTCTCGACCAGCCTGTGTACCATCAAAAAAATCGCCTTTGCCGCCAATAGTGCTACCGCCTCCTTGGCCACCCAAAGTAATGCCTGCACCCAAGTGCCCACCACCCGCACCAGTAGCTATCTGCCGCAACGCAGCGCAACCTACAACCTATCGCGCGGCTATCTGATACAGCTCAACACCAACGGCACCTACGACCTCTACAACGTCAATGGCGAAACCGACACCAACACTACCTATAGCACCTCGCTCAGTCTCACCGCGGTAGCTACCGGCATCAGCATTCCGGCCTCGGGGGTAATTTATGCCGAGGACAACGTCTGGGTCCGCAGTAACCCGACCTACCACGGCCGCGTCACCATTGCCGCCGGTAAGCTAGCCAGCACCAACACCAGCAACTATGCCAACATCGTTCTGGCCGATCAGTTGCTGTATACCACCAAAAACGGTACCGACGCTGTTGGCTTAATTGCACAGGATTCGGTCATCTTGGCGCCGTATGCCCCGCCGCGCACCGGAGCCTTCAACTTCGAGGTTGACGCCGCCGTGCTGTCGCAGACCGGTGAGGTTTGGTACCCCGGCACCTATCGGTCGGATACTAACCGGTGTACGCGCGGCTGGTCAGCCTCTAATCAGACGTTCTTATTCTATGGATCGGTGGCAGCGCGCCAGACCTGGACTTGGTCTTGGCTATTCGGCGCCAGCGCGTGCGGTGACGCGGCCTTCTTGTCCGGCACTGGCTACGTTGGTGGCCTGGTTAATAACACCTCAGAGTACGACTACAACTTGCGCTATAGTCCGCCGCCCAGTTACCCGCTGACCGCCGGCTACAACATCCTCTCCTGGCGCGAAGTCCTTACTAAACCGTAGCCGCGGCTCTAGCCATGCCTAACGGATTGTTTTATACTGTGGCCATGGCAGATACGCTCAACACGACGCAATCTTCAGGCGGTACGCAAACAAGTACAGCAACTCCTCAACTAAACTCCCAGAATACGGGCGTGCAATCGGCGCAAGGCCCGACGGCTCTTGACGGTTCGGCTCAGAAGAACACCGCTGTACCGGTCCAGAGCACTAGTGGCCAGCCGACGACGCTCAGCGCGACCAGCACGGCGACGGCCAAGCCTACTACTACTCACCAACACCACACGAATTACGGTTTGAGCGCGATTTCCGTCTTATTGTTCCTCACCGCGGTCGTACTTTTTATCAGTACTTTCCGCTCATCAAAAAATACAACGAACTAACTGTTCCACGCTTGTGGCAAGTGGTAAGTCTAGCTTATTATTGAGGTAAGGTCACAAAAGCCGATGTAAACGCCCAGCCGTTATATTTGACAAAAAATCAAAAATGTGTATAATAAAATATGTTAGTGATCACAAACAAACATTACAAAAATAAAATAATTATTAAGGAACCCACTACATGAAAACTAGCAACGGCTTAACGTTCGAACTTTCGAACACTTCAAATGAAGGTCTTCTTCGCATCGACCGATGGTTGAAGAAACTGTAAGATCGGCTTACGTGCATAAAGCCCGGCTTCGGCCGGGCATTTTCTTTGGGCAAAACTAGAACAGATGTTTGAAGCGGTCTTTGATGGTAACTTCGTGGTCCCCGGTGTTGCAAGAAGCAGGGTCGGCGCTTTCGTCGTAGTGTTTGGCTTTGTTGCCAATAGTGGCGGCTTCGGTTTTTAGGCTGGCGTTGCTAACATCGCCGTAGCTAACGAGTAACTGGCTTTGATCTTTGATGACCATATTGGCGATAGTACCCAGGCCAGTGTAGTCCTGACCGTTGATCAAAATATGCAGCTGATCGTTGCCGTTATTGCGATACATCGTACCATCGGCAGTTTCGATGAAGTCGGGGCCGATTACCCAGCGTAGATTCTCAAAGAATTGCCCCCAGGTCACCGCGCTATCGTGGACGTGCACCACCGAGTTGACCTCATCGTGCATGTGAGCCCGCTGCTGTGGGATGGTGATGCCATCGCCGCTGCTACAGATGGCAACCTCTTCGTAGTACTTAGGATCTTTAAACTCCTCACGTTTGCCGTTTAAGTACACCGCAAAGTTGGCGTGGTAGTGGGTGCTTTTAGGGACGCTGTAAGTGGCAAAGCGGATTACCAAGACGAGCAGGACACCAAGTACTAAGCCTAGCCCAAACAACACCACTGGGTGCTTAAATTTGCGTCTGACATACAAAATATCCATTGCCTTTATAATAGCTTGTTTTAGCCGGCTGGGCCATGGCCGACCTGGACAAAACCAAGCGTTAACGGTATGATTATAGTAATGGGAAATGAAGCGTATCCAGAGGTGGTGGCTCCGGAGATTGATCCGGCGGTTCAAGCTGAGATCGATCGCACTGGTGGTGAGGCGCACTATATTGCCACCATGGGACTTGGAGCTGACCAACTAGCGACTGAAGTCGGTTTTGGAGATTTTCGGGGTCCGCTGATTGCGGCATTAGCTGATGATAAATGTCCAGTCAAAGATATGCTCATCGAAGGCTTTCAAGTCAACGGCGTAGAAGGTGCTCAAGAAAAACTTAACTTGCTAAGTATGTTAGCAGGCAATACTACCAATGCCCAGGGCGAAACTATTAAAAAGTTTGAAGTGACCATAAACGAGCGTACGCGCGAACTCGTAAAAAAAAAGATCTGGCTGAACCCCAGCCTAGTGTCACCGAGATAGTAGTTGCTAGCGACGAGCTTACAAAAAAAGCTCAACACGTTAAGGATATATCAAAGCCGCTTGGGCTACCACTTAAGCAGGAAGAGCGGCCGCTAAAGCCAGTGGTCGAGCGGCCGTTGCTGGAGCTCGTTGAACCGGTCCTATTGTACCCCTCCACAGAAGTAGTAGCGACTCAATCCGTGGCTACAGCGCTCGAAGAATTACCTGTAATCACAAAGAACACCGACCGTATAGTGACCAAAGCGATGCCAATACGACCTGCGCCGACCACTCCTGTCGAAACAGAATCAGCGATTGTGGCGGTACAGAGCTCCGTAAAGGCCACGCCCTCTGAGTATCCGGTCATGGCACTCGCTGAGCCGCCACCCACCGAACTTGTCGAGCCGCGGATGCGACCGGTAGTAGTTGAGGCCACCGAATTAATGCCAGCGGAAGTAGAGGTGGCCGGGCACAAAGTAGTCGCATTGCAAGAGCTAGTGGTACCAGTTAACGCCGCAGCAGTCGAACTGCTGAGCCCGGTGCGACATGCCGAAGTAGAGGCCGCCATCGAATCAATGGCCGAAGTTGGTGAGGCGGTTGCCGAACGGCTGGAAGTGTTTAAGGCAATCGCGCCGGCCGAAGCAATCCAAGCCGTCGAGCAGCTCAAATTGCAGATCGTACAGGCTATACAGCGGTTAGAAGTTATCCAGGGTGGCGTCCCAGCCGAACAATACGAGGCAAGCATGATCAAACAAGTCGTTGAGGAGTGGTGCGTGCAGGTTTTACTGGCCCTGGAACTTGAGCCGACACCTCAGGCAGTAGCCGCAGTGCTAGCCCAATTGCTCGACGAAGGTACCCATGAGCAAAAAGCCTTTGATTTTAGTGCTCAACTGCGGGCGGCTAGCGACAGCATCCAACGCTGGGCTCATTCACAGCACTGGGCCGGCGGCTTGGCGGTGCAGCAGCTCGCAACGTAGCGGGGGCTAGGCACCAAACGATCGGCCAAAGTAGTACCAAAAATGGTGCAGAATCGCCACCACAATGATGAGCAGCCAAGCTACTAGGATATCGCCGTGATGTCGGCGGACAAAACGGGCCAGGCCAGCTAACTTTTTGGGTGTGGGCAGGGCGCCGGCTTGCAAATTGTACAGTGTAAGGTACCAAAAGCCGGTGATAGTCACGGCCCAGACGCCCATGCAATACGGGCAGAGGGCGTGGATGCGGTAGACGCTTTCAAAAAATAGCCAGTGTACAAAGACGAGTCCCAGGAAGAAGCCGGCATTGAACACCAGCCAAAACCAGCGCTTGAAGGTGGCGCCGGCCAGCATGGCTACGCCGACGGTCAGCACCATCGGGAAGGCCGCCAAACCGATAAACGAGTTCGGGAAGCCAAAAACGTGCGACTGTTTGGACTGCATGACCGAGCCGCAGCTAATAATCGGGTTGATACTGCAGGCCGGATGGTAGCTGGGATCCTGTAATAATTTGATTTTCTCGTCAGTGATGACAAAGGCAGCGATTAAGCCGATAACACCAACTACGATCAACAGATAAGGTAGCAATTGTGGCAGGCTGGTCTTTAGATGTTTCACTGGCGTTGATTATACTACGCCGGATGGTAAGCCAGCTGAGAAAGCCCTAGCCTCGTATGCGGCACAGGGGTTGAAGGCCAACAGGGGTAAAAAAATCAAAAGCATATTGTAAAACTAAGCAAACTATGCTATAATTAGCTTGTATCAGTTAGTACCTTCCCGCTACTTCCAATCACCCACCCAACTGATGTGATAGAGAGGAAAAAACGTGAGAGCACGCGCCGCAGTTTTTGTGGTCGCTGTGCTGGGTATTCTTGCTCCAGCAACCGCCGCTAAGGCAGATGCTGACAGCACCATCAACGATGTGGTAACGGCCCTCCAAGCCTCGCCTGTCGATGTGGTTCAAGGAAGCCCCAACACGTCTGCAACGCTCGTCAACCAGCTAAACAGTGGTGATCATATTGCCATTGTGATGTTGCCGGCAGACCGCGTCGCAGATATCACCGACCCGCAAAGCTTCGTCGCACGTCTGGACGATGCTACCGGACACCAGTACATCATCGGTCTGACGATCGGTGATAAAGCGCAGGTGGCCAGCTCAACGCTTCTACCGAGCGGTCAAGCCTCGGACCTTATGGACCGGGCTCACAACGTGTCGGTAGACCCTACGGAGACCATGGTATCGTTCATTCAGAACGTCCATCGGTATGAAGCCCAGCACCCCATTCCGGTTACCGCTATGCCAGTATCTTCGGGTAGTGGCGTGAACGGCACCGCATATGTGGTCGTCGGCCTGGTTGCCTTCGTTGGTGTTGCGGCTATTGGTTCGATGCTAGTTCGTCGCAAGCGAAAGTCACGCCCGATTGCGCATCCGCAACCCGATGTGCGCTTTAGGCCCACGACACCGACCGCCATTGCCACGGTGCTGCGAAGCATTTTGGCTCACGGAAGGCTCATCGAGGACGCTGATCTGCGGGCTTCGATCACTCAGCTTGTTCGAGATGTTGACCGCGATTTTGAGGTCAGCAACATCGACAATGCAGGGGCGGACATGTTCGGCAACAAGCTCAAGGATATCAACGATGTTCTTGAGGGTTACGTCGAAGTGCAAAATCAGCCACGTGAGTACGGTTCAGCCGTTCCAGAACTGCTTCGGCAGGGTAAGGCGGCGGTAGAAAGCTTCGGCAGGGTCGTTTTGGAGGATATCCAGAGCACCAACCAGGCCAAGCTGATTCCGTACAACGTCAACACCGAACTCCTGCAGCAGAAGCGCCAGATCCACTGATGGCGTCGTACGGCAAGGCATACTCCCATCCCAACCCTCATCCAACAGGAGAGTACGTGAGGAACACCAAGCTCAAGAAGCGCAAGTCCACCCGCAATGGAAAGACGGTTCTGACCATCTTGGCCCTGGTGTCGCTGATGCTCGGCGCGCTGACGGCCTGCAACGACAACGCTGCTACGCCCTCCGCCATGTGCGGGTTCGTCATCGGCGATGGGCAGAACGGGCACGACACCAAGCTGCACCGGGTGGTCTACCCCGACCAGAACCCGAACCTGAAGAGCAGCGAGGACATCAAGTACGTCCCGTGCAACACGCGGAACTACATCATCAACGACGGGACCGAGAAGAACGCCAACGGCGATTTGGTCGGTGACCGGCACACGCTTACCAAGGCGTACACCAGTACCGGCACTCCCGTCTGGGTGTGGAGCAGCTCCAGCTGGACCCTGAACCAGGACCCGGCGGCGCTGAGCAACTTCTACCAGTTCTGCTTCAAGTACGACTGTGCCACCAGTGACTCGAAAGCGAGCGGTGCGAACTTCGCATCGAAGGGCTGGAACGGCATGCTCGGCGAGAACTTCGGCCCGGCGACGGACCAGGTGGCTCTTCTGTCGGTGCAGACGGTGGACGACACGGTCTGGCAGAAGCACGACGCGACGAAGTACGCCGGAATCGCCACGGCGATGTCGGACAACTTCCAGAAGGTCATGCAGAACAAGACTGGCTACGACACGGACCTGTTCTGTGGTGCCGGCTCGGCCTGGAAGGACCCGGCCAACCCTGGCAGCAAGGACAACACGTTCAACTGCAAGAAGGTCCGGTTCGAGGTCGAGCGCGTCGAGGCGGTCAATGACACCCAGGCCAACGCGGCCGTACAGGCGTCGATCGCCGATCAGCAGAAAGACACGAACACCAAGCGGGCGGCGGCTGCGCAGGAGCTCTACGGCAGTGAGACCAACTACTGGCTCGGTGTCATGGACGCCATCAACGCCTGCAAGGCTGCTGGCTCCAGCTGCGTGCTGAGCATTGGTGGAAACGGGGCCCCCGCGGTCTCCGTACCCGCTGCCGGCGGCAAGTAGCTCTCACAACTGCCCGACCGCAAGGTTGAGCAAAATTCTATCGTGTGAATAGATTGTTCCGCTTCACGGCGAGAATCACACTGGTTTCGGGAGATAGCCATTAACTCCTACGGAGGATACAAGTGTTAATCGCATTCGCGATTGCAAAACACCTGTATCTTCCGTCTACTCCATAGATTTTCCAAAGCTATGCTGATGAGTCGTGAACGACGAAAGTAGAACCTAATGGGCGAGGGGGTGCTCGGCGAGCAGCCAAAGGTTTTCGAACAAAACGCTGAGCGTGCCGACGATTTCTTCGGATTCGACGATGACGGCGGTTTGGCGGCTGTGTGAGGTGATAAACAAGGCCTTGTTATCGAATAAAATAACTACCGACTTAAACTGCTTACTAAACTCTGGCGCCAGGTAGCGCGGCTTGCGCATCAGTAAATCTTCGAGTGATAAATTCGGCGTGACGGCCGGGTCTTTTTCCCAGAGGGTGCGGGCTTTAATCTGACGCTCGCGGCGGGTTTGCATGAAGTAGTGCGAATAGTCAGCGTCGACCTGCGAGAAGAAGTTATCTTTAGGGGCGATAATTTTCCATTGACGGGAGCGGCAGTACAACGCTTTTTCGACGGCCTGTTTAATACCTTCCAAGCCTTGGTATTTTTCGACGTGGGTGTCGCCAAGGTTTTCGGCTGGTGACACGGGAAAGAGGTGGCTGAGCTCGGTGAGCTGCTGTTTTTGGCGTTCTAGCTGAACTTCGCGCAGGCTGAGCGTGTGGGCCAGATCGCTCGCACTGGTCATGGTATAGACTAAGCGGCCTTGCTGCCTGGCTTCGGTACAAAAACCTTTTTGCTTGAGCGTGCCAAGGGCGTGGTATGCCGTAGTGCGGTTGATGCCGGTCTTCTCGACTAGCCAACCAACGCTGGCTTCGGCCGATTCCAGGCCGCATAAATAGAGCTGCTGCTCGGTGTCCGTCAGCCCAAGTTCGTTGAGAAAATTAGTAATTTTATAATCTACTGTCGACATATATAACAGATACAAATTATACTCTGTTTATATGAGATTGTAAACAGCTATGGTATTTTTGCAGCTATTTTTTATAGTGAGGGGTATGAACAGACATCCCAACTATTACCCAGAAGAACCGTATCACCTGCCAGAAACTGAACCACTGCCGCTTGCCGAAGCTCGTTTTATGGACCGCCTGGAGCCGCAGTATGAGGAACTGTGGGGTGAGCTGCTCGACAGTGTCGAAGCCCAGGGCAAACCCGTCAACTCCTTGCTCGTCCCGGTTTGGGCAAGCCCAGAGTTTCCTCAGTCTTTCCGTGATCGGGCCATGCTGTACGTTGTCGGCAGCGGTCCTCTTATCCAGGCCATGCGTCCTAACGCGAAGCGACTTTTTACGGGCTCTATTCTAGTCGGTGGCATTGATATTAATTATCTGTCCCAGACATCTGCCTTTACGCCCGCGGCTTTTGCAGCTTGGCTACGCCAAGCCGTAGACTACCAGACAGCCAGTGGTGAAGCCTTGTTCGGTGACGGTGCGATACTAGGCTGGGCTAAGGACCTATATGAGGCCGAGGCCATTGATGCGCCCGAATTAGAGCGCTACATTACGAATGTTGACATCACCAAGGCGTCCCCGTGCCAAGACGACGATGGCTATGATCTGGAGCGCAATCGTTTCCCGATCCTGGCGGACGTGCTCAACTGGCGCCTCACAAAATCGACTACACAGCCGCGGGTGCAGCAGTGGGCGCTCGGCCGCCTGGAAGACTGGTTGGCCCTGCAGCGGGGTGCTGAGCGGGAGGTGCCGGATTGGGTTCGCAGCGCCACGGCTGAGCAAGGACACCAGCTGTATAAAGACATAGCGGCGGCTTGTAGTTATGACCGTCTGCCTTGGCGGGCGGCGTGGCCGGGCATCGAGCACTATGGCTGGGAGCTGGTGACAACTGACCAGCGCCTCGCCGTAGAGCTTGCCCAAAAGATGGATGATCCGGAGCTGCGAACTTCGCTGATCACGCATCTACTCATCAAGAACACGGCCGCGCGCCAAGTCGATACCGGAAAGCCGTATCTTTTTCAGGCCAAACAGCTGAGCTTTATGCGCCAAGCGCTTGGCGCTGCTGAGCCGCAACTGGCGGAGTATCTGGACGTAGAAGAAAACATGCGAAGTGAGTACGACGCAGCCTATGAGCTTCGCCGCTTGGCCGACCAGCAACAGTGGCAAGAAGAGTTTCAGAACCGCCCCGAAGAGGTGGCTAAGCGCGCAGCAGCGACCCGGTTTGAAGGCTTACTACGGGTGATTGGCGAAATACAGAAGTGATAAAAGAAATAGGCTAGTTGTTCGTCTTGCGACAGTGTCATAGCCAGGACACTTATGTGCACGCCACGGGGATTACCCGCAACCCGAACCGCTCAAGGAGTGCATCCAGCGCATATCGAGCCCTGCCAACAGTAAGCCACCGAGACCGACGGTCAGGATAGCCAGGCCGTACATGAGGGGCAGGTAACGCTCATCGTCCTTGCTGAACAGCCCACTGATCCCGCCGCCAAACGTGCCGACGATGCCGATGGGGATGCCAAAGATAGCGCACATGCCAAATACGGCACTGACCAGCGCCAGCAGAAGTACGAACAATGAGGTACCGACACCGGTGTTGCTGCAGTTCTGGACAATCGCGCCGGGCGTGTTGACACCAGACAGAGACTGCCAAGAATCCACCATGAAGCTGGTGATGCCGGTCCTGTCGTTGATCCACGAGATGGCCAAAGTCAGTAGTAGTAGCGGCCAAATCGACAGCATGATCATGACTAAGCGGCTGGCGAACATATATGAACCTCCTGCTAGCAAAAATGCTGCAAAAAAGAACATGATTCCTCCTAAGAACGGTAAGGGACGTATGCGCAGGCGCACATATGAGTGTATATAACCATAAAAGTGCTGATAGAGCAAATATTGGCCGCAAGACTGTGGGCCCCTTATGCATGGCTTAGCATATCGCTCAAGCTAAAAACGTGTAGTTTGGAGGATTATTTACCGACGAGAGCGCTTAGTGATCTCTTGCAGCAACTTACCTTTGCGGTCGACCGTATTGAGTAAAACTTTACGGCCGGCTTCTTTTTTGCGCTCTGACCTAACGCGGCCTAAGCTGCTCCAGGCAACTGCATATGCTTCATGGTGGGGAGAGCGATTTTTGATGACTTCGTCTGAGGCAAACGTGGTTTCGATGTCAACACCATAGCGCTTGAACAGAGTAGCTGCGTTCTGCACGTGATAACTGACGCTCAAAAGCGCGATGTGTTTGTACGATGCGCCAACCAACTGCTTGCTGACTTCATCGGCATTGCTCGCTGTGTCAATCGAGACTTCTTCGGTAAGTACAGCTTCTTCGGGGACCTCTGGGGAAAAGCGCTGGAAGTAACTGCGCATAGCTTCGGCTTCGGCGGGGGTGTCCTTGCCGGCGGTCTTACCACCCGAAAACAGGATGTGCATACCGGGCTGATAGAGTTCGCCGACGGCTAACACGTTGAGCCGACTCTCGACACTGAGGTGCCACTGATTCGCTTGGATGTCGGCTACCGTTGAGTCAACGCCGATATTTTTACCCAGTACGATCAAGAGATCTGGTGGCGTTGCCACCTGTTCACCAGAGAGAAACACTTCATGGTCCATATATATACTATACATCTAAAATGGACTTTTTGCAAGTTTCAGCGTTGAACGTGCCGCGACCAAATAAAAAATCCCAGCGTTGCTGAGATTCTTTATGTGGTAGCGGCGACAAGACTTGAACTTGTGACCCCAGGCTTATGAGTCCTGTGCTCTAACCAGCTGAGCTACGCCGCCAGGCAAGTCAGGGCTTACTATAGCATGCTCCGTATCTGTTGGCTAGCCTTGGTTGAACTGGCTTTTACGGTGCCAATCAATGACTGCTGCAATATCCTGATGGGTAATCTTGGCTGGCGACGTACCGGTTTGGCGCTCGTGGCGCATTTTGCGTTTGCGGACTTCTTCGAGGATGGTAGTGACGTCGCTTCCTGTCATGCCGGCGGCGGCCTGAGCAAGAAGATCAAAGCGAATTGCCGTACCAACTGGGTCATTAGTCTCCATAATGTCGTCAGGGGTCAAATCAAGATCATCAAAGTCGGCGCCAAACTCGTGCAGATGAAAATAGGGGGTTATTTTTTTGATAAAGATTTTGCTAAGGGTGTCTTCATCGGGAGTGGGGATGATCAACGGCGTTTCGAAGCGGCCGGCCCGTAGTAAGGCCGGGTCGAAGCCAGAATCGCGGTTGGTCGCGACCACGATGGTGATGCCGGGGTACTTAGGTGACTCATTAAGGATGGCCTTAAACTCGGCTACGAGTGCGCTGCTAGCACCTTGACTACCGCCGGCCCCGGTACTGAATAGGCCATCGGCTTCATCAAAAAATAGCAACACTGGCTCAGTCTGGGAGTGTTCTTGCGCGGCCACGAATATTCGGCGTAAATTCTGCACTGGCTCACCCACCCATTTGGAGGTAATACTCGATACCCTAACAGGGTAATAGTTGGCGCCAAGTTCGCGGCTGAGGGCTTTGACGAGCTCGGTTTTGCCAACGCCGCCCGGCCCTTGAATGAGTAAGGCTTTGGGTCGGGTGACGCCGTATTTGTCGTACATGGCAGGCGGTGTAGCAACGTCGCTGGCGTAGTCGCGGAGCCGAGCAATCTCCTTGGTCAGGCCGCCAAAATCATCAAAGCTAGGGAAGCCCTCATAAGGGTCACGCTTGAAATTAGTAATAGCCGCTTCTTCGTCGGCCGGCTCCGCCGCTTCCTTAGTAGTAGCTATAGGTGGAAGAATTTGCTTAAGCTCTTGAGGAGCTTTTTCTTGCGCATCTTCGCCTTCGGCCGCATCTGGCAAGTGGTCGGTATTAGATGAGGTTGGGGGGTGCAGAGATACGCCGGGGAGCCAAAGGGTAGTTTGGGCGCGGCGGGTGTTGCCATTAAGACTGTGGATGAAGTTTGCGACGCGACTTACGCATTGTCCAACGCCGAAAATGGTTTCATCCACATCGGTATCTTCATAGCTAAATAAGGCCGAGCCAAGACCGCCGTTTTCGTGAAAAGGCTGGGAGGCGTCGTAACGTTGTGCGGTTACGCCTAACGAGGCGGTAGACTCGCCGAGCTCGTAGTCCAGTTCAATGTCGTGGAAGATGCCATTAGCTAAATCATGGTCGGTGGCGTAGATGATAGTACGGTCGCTCACGCTCCGAATATCGTCAGTAGTACAGAGCGCCAATTTGCTAAAAATTTCTATGGGCAGTAACTTTACGCGAGAAGTCAGGATAATACGGCCTAGGCATGAGAAGTAATTGTTGGTCCGCTCGACGCCGATGCGCAGTTCAACTGAGTCAGATTCTGTAGCAGTTATCAGCCCGAGCGTGATTAAACCGCGTTGGTCGAGTTGTTCGGACATGTCACCAGATTCTGCTTCGATTTGCAGTAAGTCATTCGGATCACTGATCAGATGCTTATCCATAACGTCTGGCGTCATAATAAAATTCTGACCCTAAAAAAGCAAACAAAAACTAGTATGTTTTCAGGAACAGATAGATGGCGGTCGCAAAACCGATGCTGATCACGATCATCCGGATGGTGTGCGAGGGGATCTTTTGGGCCAGTACGGCGCCGCTGTAACCGCCGACGGTATTGCCAGCAGCCATGGCTAGGCCGTGATGCCAATCGATCAAGCCGGCGCTGTACAGGCAAATAATCGATACCAGGGCCATCGAGGCGGCAGCCATGTTCTTGATGGCGTTCATTTGGTGGGTGTCCTGCAACTTGGTAAAGCCCAAAAAGGCCAGCATCACAAACCCAAAACCGGCACCGAAGTAGCCGCCGTAAATGCCCAATGGCAGCAGGGCCAGGGCAATGTAGAAGAGTGGGCCGACTCGCTTAGCGCGGCTCTTCAGATGCTTGTGGAGTTGGTGGTGGAGCAGCGGCTGGAAGGCAAAGAGTACGACGGCAAACAAGATCAGTCCCGGCACCAGCTGCTCGAAATTCTTCGATGGCGTGTGGCGCAAAATCGTCGCCCCGATGCCGCCGCCAACGGCACAAGGCACCACTAGCCAGAGGTAGATGCGCGGCGTCTTGCGGAGGTAATCGCGGTAGCCCAACGCCGAAGCCAGCTGGCCCGGCAGGACGATCAAACTTGAGGTGGCATTGGCCATCAGCGGCGGTATGCCGACCGCGAGCAGTACCGGAAAACCGAGCAGCATACCGCCACCGGCAATGGCGTTCATGACACCGACCATGATGCCAACAAAAAATAGCAGTGTATCTATAAGCATGTTTGTTTTGAGGTTATGGTTTTAGTATAGCAAGTATATGGTCGGATGCTGGCTACACTTTTCGCTGTGTAAGCCAGTCGCAAAAGTCATTCCAAGTCGTGGCTAAGCCGCCCATAGCGGATATCCCGCCGGCGACTTGTTCGGCCACACTGTGCTCACCGCCATCAAAGGAAGTGATTCGTAGGTGGCTGATCTCAGCCTCGCCGCGGGGTGCCTTGAGGAGTACGCCAACCCTATCGCGCACGAATGCCTGCTCGCCCTGGGCATCACGATAGACAATGTATTGGCGAAGGATAATCGTCCGGTCACTTAGCTCGGCACAGAGTCGTAAGTAGTCGTCGACCGTGAAGTATTGATCGATATATTTCATGTAGGGACCCGGGAAACCGCCCAGCCCGGGGATAATCCAACTGTCGTCGGTGATTACCACTGGTGCTTTCAGATGTGCGTAGGCTTGAAGGGCTTTATCGGCAGCAATGGCCTCGCCACTGTCGGCCTGAATTTCGACAAAATCTAGAGAAAGGCGATCAAAGCTGACGCCACGGGGTTCGCAAACTGCCCGGGCAGCTAAAACCTTGAGATCGTTGCTGGTAATAAAGGTAAAGCTGGCCACTAGATTATTTGGGTGATTACCGCATTTTTGAAGTGCTCGGAGCCCCTAAACGGAATCTCTGGATGCAGCGTGTGGCGGAGTGCTCGGCCAATGGCGCCATGTGAGACCACCAGAATCGTGTCGTAGGGCAGGGAATTTAAAAACTCGACCGCTTTGTGGGCTCGTGCCAGAATCTGCTCTTCTGTTTCGACGCCTTCAATGCCGGTCATGTCCATGTCGGCTTGATAGGCCGTGCCCTCTAGAACGCCAAAACCCCGTTCCATAAACAAGTCCTTGCTGATAATGTCGGCCGCCGGGATATCGACCGCACCGGCGATGATGACCGCAGTGTCGTAGGCTCGCTTCATCGGTGAGGTGACGATAGCATTGATACCAAGATGGACTGCTTCCTGGGCGGCGTGTTTACATTGCTCGATGCCTTCCGGTGCGAGCGGCGTCTCGGTGCGTCCCGAAAATATGCCCTGTTGATTCATGACACTTAGCCCGTGGCGTACAAAATAGAGGCGTTTCATAGCTTTAGTATACCGAAGTTGGCGGCTAGGTTGCTATGATGGCAGCATGGATGTTCGGTTAGAGCCAGGTAAGTATGTGATAGCCGTCAGCGGTGGTGTCGATTCGGTGGTGCTGCTCGATCTGCTCGCCAAACTCGCCGGTGTAGTGCTGGTGGTGGCCCACTTTGATCATGGTATTCGGTTAGATTCGGCGGCCGACCGTGAGTTTGTGGCCGGTTTGGCAGCCAGCTACGGACTGGCCTTTTTTAGTGCTGAGGGTCATTTGGGTTCCACGGCCAGCGAAGCCACGGCACGAGCGGCCCGCTACGACTTTTTGCGCTCCGTGCAGCGTGAGCAGCAAGCCACGGCGATTATCACCGCTCACCACCAGGACGACCGGCTGGAAACGGCTGTTATTAATATGATTCGCGGCACCGGCCGGCGCGGCCTGACCGCCTTGGCCGACACGCCAGCCGTCCGCCGACCGCTACTAGCCTTACCCAAAACGGCCATAGTCGAATACGCGCACCAGCGGGGCCTAAAGTGGCGCGAGGACAGTACTAATAGCGACCAAAAGTACCTCCGAAATTATATTCGCCACCACCTCGTACCGCGGTTTTCGGCTGCTGGGCGGCAGCAATTCATCGACCATATCGACCGGCTACAGGTGGTTAATATTGAACTTGATGAGTTGCTCAATGAAGTTATTGCCGATCATGGCGCGGCGGTGCTGGAGCGAGCTTGGTTTTGTTGCTTCAACCATGCGCAGGCCAAAGAAGTCTTGGCGCAGTGGTTACGAGCCCAATCGTTAACTGACTTTGACGCCAAAACTCTTGAGCGGGGGGTCGTTGGTGCTAAAACACTTCCCGCTGGCTCACTCGTGATGCTCAAAAATAATCGGGCTTTGGCCATCGGCCGCGAAAGCCTAGCACTCACCACTATTGAGCGCTAGTAATGCGCCGAATTCCACGCTATAATAGTGGCTTATGGATAAGAAACCGCCTCGCTCCAACCGCCCAAACCGCAAGCCGGCTAATGCTAACCGTCGTAACATGAAGAATGCCGGCTTTTTTGCCATTCTGGTATTACTTGGCTTGATTATTTTTGCCGCCACCAGCCAGCCCACAACGCTCAAAGAAATTTCTCGCTCGGCCGCTGTTGCCCAAGCCAACCACGGTGAATACAGCAAAATTAAGGTCAAAGGCAACGAGCTCGAAATCACCAAAAAAGACCAAAAGGACCCGACCCTCAAAGCCTACGTCGAGCCAAACGTTAGCATCAAAGACCAAGGCTTTGACGCCTCTAAGTTTGACCTAGAAGTCGCCCCGGTCACCGATGGATCATCGACTTGGCTCGGCGTTGCTCAGACCGTCATCCCAATTGTCGTTATTGGTGCTTTCTTGTACTTTATGTTGCGCAGCGCTCAAGGGCAGGGCAACCAAGCCCTTAGTTTCGGCAAAAGCCGAGCTCGCCTCTATGGCAACGAAAAGGATAAGGTCTTATTTAAGAGCATCGCCGGTAGCCAAGAAGCGAAGCAAGACCTCGAAGAAGTCGTCGAATTCCTCAAATTCCCTAAGAAATTTGCCGGCATGGGAGCACGAATTCCAAAGGGTGTCCTGTTAGTTGGTCCTCCTGGCACTGGTAAAACCATGCTGGCCCGGGCCGTTGCTGGCGAAGCCAACGTGCCGTTCTTTAGTATTTCCGGTTCGGAATTCGTAGAAATGTTTGTTGGTGTCGGTGCTTCACGTGTTCGCGACCTGTTTGCCAAGGCCAAAAAGAACGCTCCGTGCATTATCTTTGTCGACGAAATCGACGCCGTCGGCCGCAAACGCGGTTCCGGTATGGGTGGCGGCCACGATGAGCGGGAGCAGACCCTCAACCAGATTCTTGTCGAGATGGATGGCTTTGACCAAGGTCAGAATGTCATCGTCCTAGCCGCGACCAACCGGGCTGATGTCCTCGATGCCGCGCTGCTGCGCCCCGGCCGTTTTGACCGACGTGTCAACATCGGCCTCCCCGATCGCCAAGATCGCCAAGCCATCCTCAAAGTTCACTTCGAAAAGAAACCATTAGCTAAGAACGTCGACCTCGATGCGCTGGCTGCGAAAGCGGCTGGTTCTTCCGGTGCCGATCTTGCCAACATCGCCAATGAAGCGGCAATTATTGCCGCCCGCAATGCTCACACCGAAATCACTCAACAAGATGTTACTGAGGCCTTTGAGCGCGTTGCCATCGGCCCCGAACGTAAGAGTAAAGTCATGACCGAAGGTGATAAAGTCGTCACTGCCTACCACGAAGCCGGTCACGCCCTGGTTGGCCATGTCTTGCCTGATAGTGACCCGGTCCACAAAGTCACCATCATCCCTCGTGGTGGTACCGGTGGCGTTACCTGGTTCATCCCGCCAGAAGACCGCGTCTATGTATCGCTCATTCAGTATAAAGACGTCTTAGCTCGCGGCCTCGGTGGCCGTATTGCCGAAGAAGTTATCCTCGGTTCAGATCGCATTACTACCGGTGCTGGCAGCGACCTTCAGAATGCCGCCGAGTTAGCCCGTGACATGATCATCAACCAGGGTATGGGTACCAAACTGCGCGACCAAGTCTTCCGAGTCGATGACGGCATGATGCTCGACCGCCTGGTCCACGACAAAGATTACTCCGAAGATACTGCTAAAATTATCGACCAAGAAGTCGAGGCGCTTATCACCGAAGCTGCCAAGCGGGCTCGAGCCGTCATCACCCATAACCGTGACAAGCTCGAAGCCCTCAAAGATCGTTTGCTCGAAAAAGAGACCGTTGACGCCGATGAAGTCCTCGAAGTCTTATCTGGTGCCAAGCTGCCCCGCGACGCGGCACTCTACTAAGTCGATTGGCTTACAACATTTCCCGCCTCTAGCTCTGTTATCTGCCGCTCCGCTGATCTATACTAGGATGAGCAAACAGATATGAAACGCGCATGAATCCCACCGCACCGGTCCAAGATAAACGCCGACGAATCAACGTCGGTAATGCAGCCTTGCTACTGATAGCTACCTCACTAGCTGGCCAAGTGCTCGGCTTCTTGCGTACCAAGCTAGTAAACGCCAACTTCCCGGCCACCGGTCCACACAGCACCGACGCCTATTTTGCTGCGTTTAGCATTCCCGACTTTTTCTTCTTTACGCTGGCCGCCGGTGCGCTCGGTGTGGCTTTTATGCCGGTATTGGCCGACCACCTCCACAAGAATGATCGCAAGGGCGTCTGGGAGTTATCGGCTTCGCTGCTAAACTTCCTGGCCATACTGATGCTTGGCGTCGGCGTATTCATGTTCGTCTTTGCCCGACCGCTGATTGAGCATGTGGTGGCGCCTAGCCTCGATCCGCAGCAGCTCGATAATGCCGTGCTCATTATGCGTTTTATCGCCTTTAACCCGCTGCTATTTACAATTTCAGGTATTCTGACAAGCGTTCAGCAGACTATGGGTCGCTTTTTCTTCTACGCAATTGCGCCGCTGTTTTATAACGCCTCGATTATTGCTAGCATTTTTATCTTCCGTGATAACGTTGGTTTAGTCGGTCTAGGTGTCGGTGCGGCTATCGGTGCCTTATTACAATTGTTGATTGTGTTTATGGGCACCTCCAAACTCAATTTCCACTACCGGCCGAAGATCAATTGGAGCAGCGCCGATTTTAGGTCGATTCTCAAAAACTTGCCCCCGCGCTCGCTCGACCAAGGTATCGACCAAGTCGGCAACATCGTCGAAACTCACATTGCTAGCTCGATCGGCCGCGGCGCCATCACTTACTACAGTAACGCCTTTACCCTCAGCACCGCCCCAATTCTGTTGATCGGCACGGCTATCTCTACTGCCGCTTTCCCGCGGCTTAACCAGCGCCTCAGCCAGGGTCGCCCTGATCTGTTTAGGAAAGACTTTTTAGAAATTCTGCGCGTCATGATCTGGATTAGTGCGCCGCTAGTAGCGAGCTGTTACTTTGCCCGCGGCTACCTGGCTCGTTTGATCTTCTCACGCGACAATAATCAGATTGCCGAAATTTTTGGCTTATTAATTGTGGCCATCTTTTTCAGGATTATTTACGCGATTGTATCGCGGTGGTTTTACGCCCAGAAAGACACCAAAACACCCTTATTTGTCTCGTTCTTCACGATCGGGCTGAACGTTTATTTAGCCTACTCGCTGTCTCGTCCGACGGCCTACGGGCTCGAAGGATTAGCGATAGCCCAGTCGATTGTAGCCGCCGTCGAAGTCTGTATTTTGCTAGCTATCATGCTACTGCGCGACCATAAACTTTTCGATGCTTACTTCCTGAGCGGGCTTGTCCGTATTATCTCGGTTACTGGCTTTAGCGTCCTGTCAGGTGCGCTGGCAGTATCCATTTTCCCACTTACTTCCGGTGATCGTGGCTTCTTTACGCTGGGATCAAAACTTGCCTTTATCGCTATCGCCGTGTTCGGCGTCCACATTGCTCTGTCGGCTTTATTTGGGCTCGAAGAAGTTCGGCCATTTCTAAAGCGGGTCCGCAAGCTGCTGTTTAAACCGCTAAAAATTCGTGTCTAAAACCTCTTTTTTACAACAGCTTCTAGCGTAAAGATTAAATAATTATTAACTTCTAGCAAGTAAACCTGGTGTTTATACCGAGACGTCGTATACTGACGCTATGCCAGTAACCGCCAGCGACCAATATGCCCTGAGTGACCGCAATATTATTGTTGGCGAAGCTCCTCGTACCCAATACGTGCTCCGCGTCAAAGATCTTCCGGATGACGAGCGCCCTCGTGAACGCCTAAATGATCTCGGTCCGCAACACCTCACCGTCGCTGAGCTATTAGCCATCATTTGGGGAACTGGTAGCCGCAAGGAAGAAGTTTTATCGATGGCGCACCGTACTCTCAAAGAATATGGCGAAAAGACTATTAGTACCGAGACGGACCCCAAGCGCCTCGCTGAAGTGGCCGATATCCCCCTCACCAAAGCCGGGCAGTTAGTTGCCAGCTTTGAGCTTGGCCGCCGTTACTACGCGGCCACGGCCGGCCGGCCGGTGCAAGTTCGTAACGCCCGCCAAGCTTATAGCTACCTCCGCGACATGGGTCGGGGCCAAAAGGAGCAGTTACGCGGGCTCTATTTAAACAGTCGGTACCAGGTCGTCTACGACGAAGTGATTTCCATCGGTAGCCTTACGAGTAACATTGTGCATCCCCGAGAAGTGTTCCAACCGGCCATTGAGCGCGGGGCTGTGGCCGTGATCATTGCCCACAATCATCCTTCCGGCCGCACTGACCCTACGAGCGCCGATATTGAGGTCACCCAACAGCTCATTGCCGCGGGAGAGGTACTAGGTATTGAGCTGCTCGACCATCTTGTCATTACTACTAATAAATTTGTAAGTGTTATGGAGTGCATAAATCATGACTAATAAGCCGTACAACTTGAGCGATGCGATCCGTTTGCTGCGCGATAGTGAGGTACCCGAGCGTAATATGACCATCGATGCCTTAGTGGCCTCCGGCGATTGCTTTATTACCATCGCCACTGCGCTCGACCAGTACGCTCACCTCCACGCCTCGGGCCAAACGGTGCCGGCTGAGCTGGAGGATGCGATTACTACGCTACTCTACTTGCAGCGTAACTACCGCGCCGTCCGGAAGCCATCCGACTACCGCCAGTAGCCGACCTCTGTTAATTTCCGGCTGGTTAGGGTATAATAGCAAGTCAATGGACCAGTCTAAAATCAGGAATTTTTGTATTATTGCCCACATCGACCATGGCAAGTCGACGTTGGCCGACCGGCTGTTGGAGATCACGGGTACCGTCCAAAAGCGCGATATGAAGGCTCAACTGCTCGACCGGATGGACTTAGAGCGCGAAAAAGGCATCACCATCAAACTGGCTCCGGTACGCATGGAGTATCAGGGTTACGAGCTCAACCTAATCGACACGCCGGGCCATGTCGACTTTAGCTACGAAGTTTCGCGCAGTTTGCAGGCCTGCGAGGGTGCGCTGTTAGTGGTTGACGCTAGCCAGGGCATCCAAGCGCAGACCCTGGCTAATGTCTACCTGGCGATGGCCGCCGATTTAACGATAATCCCCATTCTCAATAAGATCGATTTGCCGGCGGCTGACGTGGAGCGCGTTGGTGCCGAAATTGTCAGCTTGCTGGGCTGTAAGTTCGAGGACATTTTACAGATCTCGGCCAAGACGGGCATGGGCATTGAGGCGGTGTTGGAGCGGGTGGTCACCGATATTCCGGCACCAGACACTTCGGAGCGGGCTTCGGTAGTCGAAAAAGAGACTCGGGCGTTAATTTTCGATAGCTATTATGATGATTACCGCGGGGTTATCCTCTACGTCCGGGTCTTTAATGGCGAGATCAGCAAGGGGTCTCAGATTAAGATGCTCAATACCGGCGCGCCCGGCATTGCGCTAGAAGTCGGGGCGCTCAAGCCGGACATGACACCGGGTACCAAGCTGCAGACTGGCGAGATTGGCTATATCGTCACCAACCTCAAGAGCACTCGCGAGGCTAAAGTAGGAGATACGGTGACCCTCGTGGCCCACCCGGCGGTGAACCCGCTGCCCGGCTACCGCAACGTCCAGCCCTTTGTCTACGCCGGCTTCTTCCCGGAGTCGAACGAGTTCTACAATGAGCTCAAAGAGGCCATCGAAAAGCTCAGCTTGAGCGACTCGGCCCTACAATTTGCGCCGGAAAACTCGCCGGTGCTCGGTTTCGGCGTCCGGATTGGCTTCCTGGGTTTGCTGCACATGGATATTATTCGTGAGCGCCTGGAGCGGGAATACAACCTCGATCTCGTCGTTACTAACCCCTCTACCGATTACCAAGTTAGCCTTACGAGCGGTAGCGATGTTGATATTAAGTCGGCGGCTGATTTGCCGGATCCTGCCAAAATTGTGGAGATTCGCGAGCCGTGGATTAAGGGAGAGATTGTCGTGCCGCAAGAGTATGTCGGGCCGGTGATCCAGTTGATTTCGCAAAAACGCGGTTTGCAGACCAACCTGAGCTACATGGAACAACGAGCGTTGGTCAGCTTTGAGGCGCCGCTGGCCAACTTGCTAACCGATTTTTATGACCAACTCAAAAGCATCACCAGCGGCTACGGCTCGTTTAACTACGAGCTCGATAACTACCGCGCTGAAGACCTCGTAAAAGTGGATTTCTATGTCGCCGGCGAACGGGTGGATGCCTTATCGGTAATGGTGCACCGCAGCGAGTCAGATCGGCTGGGCCGTGATATTGTTGCCAAGCTCAAAGAAGTCATTCCGCGCCAGAACTTCCAGATCGCGCTGCAAGCTGCCATCGGCGGCCGCTTTATCGCCCGCGAAGATATTTCCGCTTATAGAAAAGACGTCACTACCGGGTTGTACGGTGGCGACGTCTCTCGTAAGAAAAAGGTGCTCGCTAAGCAGAAGAAGGGTAAGGAGCGGTTGAAGCGCTTCGGCAAAGTCGATATTCCTTCCGAAGCCTTCACCGTCCTCCTCAAGCGCGACTAGTCAGTAATAAGCAAAACCGGTATAGTATACGTAGAACAACATGAAAAATAAACAGTACGAACTCGAGAAAATCGGTCAAACCGTTCTGCCATCGTGGCTGGAACTAGTGTTGATTGGCCTCATCACCGTGGCGGCGGGCTTATACGCCTTTATCTCAAAGCTGGTCGATAGTAATAACGATGTACAAGGTGGTGTCAGTTTACTGGGCAGCACGACGACGTCGACGGTGCAGAGTATCACCGACAAATTAGCCCAGAACAATTTTATTAGTAACTTACCGCTGATTTTATTCTGGGCGGCGATTGGTTTTGTAGTCTATAGCTCGGCGGTGCGCATCTACACCACTTTCTCCAACGCCGAAGAACTGCGCGAAGAAATGGACTACGTTAATAGTAGCCGCCAGTCGCTTATCAAGGACGCTGTGCTACGAGTAATTCTCCGCCTAACGGCGGTGGTCATCTGGGCCTTTTACGTCAAACTGTTTTTTGCGGTTATCGCACCCTATGCGCTAACGTGTTTACAAATTACCCTCAATACTTCGGATATTACCGAACGGCTCGCGTACGGCGTACTCGGCTTTGCCGTCATGATGGTCGGTTTGCATTTCCACATCGTACTGGTGCGCCTGATTAGCTTACGCAGCCGCATGCTTGGCTAGGCGGTTTTTGGGCTGCTTTTAGCCTGCAGTTTTTGGAGCATACTTATCACTTCTTCAGTATGAACTTTAGGGTCAACATTGGTAAACTCGTGAGCAATATGGCCGGCAGGATCGATCAAAAAGGTGTTGCGGCGAGTGCCAAACGGCCGGTCAAAAATGGTCGTTTCCCCCTTGCGCCAGGCACCGTATAGCGAGGTAATTTTGTGGCCAACATCGCTCAGTATCGGGAAGGGCAGATCGTAACGCTTGGTAAATTTGCGGTGGCTTTCGATGCTGCCGCGATTGACGCCGATAATTTCGGCATTACCAAACTGGGCGATTGCTCGGTATTCGTCGCGGAAGCTGCAACTCTCGCGAATGCAGTTTACCGACCGGTCGTAGGGGTAGAAAAACAGCACCACCCAACGGCCTCGATAATCTTTGAGGCTACGTGGCTTTCCATCTTGATCGGGCAACTCGAAATCTGGTGCAGACCGGCGTTTCATGCAGGCAGCATAGCACGTTGACCTGTGAGAAAACTAACCGTGCTGACCAGCGAAGCGGCTCATACTAGCAATACGTAAAAGAGGAGAATTGATTTTGAAACAGCCAATGAACCTTAGCAAACAAGCCATTACTGAACTCACCGGCCGTGACCCCCAGGGCATGGCCGTTACTATATATATCCCGACCCATTTCGAGTCAACGCCGGCGGCAATGACCGAAAACCAGATCCGCTCTAAGAACCTTATCGGCGCCGCCCTAGACATGCTGCAAGACATGGGAGAGGGCCAGGGCGCGCAGCAGTTACTCCGTCAGCAAATGGATGGCATGGCCGACCTGAGCTTTTGGAAATCGAGTGCTCGCGGCCTGCTCATTTGTGCCGACAACGCCAACTTAGAGGTCTTTCATTTACCCGTCGATACCGAAGAGTACGTTGCCGTTACCGATAGTTACCACCTAGCACCGATCTTTGGCATACTCCAGGATGCGCAAGAATATTACGTATTGTCGCTGGCTCAACACAATCCCATGCTCTGGAAGGGTAGTATGTACGGTATTGCCCCGGCCAAAATTAGCTTGCCAGCGTCCATCGAGGCCGGCCTCAATCTCGACGAAACTAATCAGAAAAGTGAGCAGCAACGTTCGGCTGGCGGCACCAATAACTTTAACGGTCGTGGCGGAGCAAAGAGTCCGGTCGAAGACGATCGGGTTCAGTTCTGGCGCATGATCGATCACTTACTCTGCCAAAAGGCCGACACCTTGCTGCCGCTCATTTTAGCCGGCACCGAGAAGGACTTGTCGGAATTTCGAGCCCACAGTAAGTACCCCAAGATCCTAAAGTCGATGGCGCATGGTAACTTCACGAGCAGCACCAGCCAGGAATTATTTACGCATGCCACCCAGATTATTACTAGTGAGCTCACCGACGCTATGCACGACCGCGCCGCGTTGGCTTATGAGTCGCTAGAAGGTGCCCAACCACAACTGGCCGCCCGCTACATCGAAGATATCCAAACTGCCGCCGAAACCGGTCGCGTCGACAGCCTTCTGATCCGAATGACCCGTCGCACGGCCGATACGGTCCGCGACAGCGCCGAACAAGTTACCATGCTCAGCTTCGAAGCTAGCCAAAAGCTCAATCAAGCCCTGCAACGCGCCGCCCTGGCAGTTTGGAAAACGGGTGGCCAGATCATCAATATCGATGAGGCCCGTATGCCCCGCCATGACACACTGGCCGTGGCTACGTTACGCTATTGATGTGACCTCTGTAACGTCTGCTATACTGGGATATGACTTCGACTAATCACCTTGACCACATTGATGCCTTCGATACTGCTCTTCAAAACTACCAGCTCGCACCAAGCGCGCTGCACACACTGTCGCAGACCGAATTAGTCATACTTGTTGCGCCGACTTCCTGCGGTCGGAGCACCCTGATTCGACATTTGCTGCGTACTGGTGACTACTACTTCATTATCTCCGACACTACGCGCCAACCACGCAGTAATGACGGCGTGATGGAGCAAGACGGCGTCGAATATTGGTTCCGAAACGAATCTGACATGCTGGCCGACATCCAGGCCGGTAAGTTTCTTGAGGCGGCGGTTATTCACAAGCAGCAAGTTTCTGGCATCAGCATGCGCGAGTTAGCTAAAGCTACCGAGGCCGGCAAAATTGCCCTGACCGATGCAGAGATTGCCGGTGCCGATAATGTCCACCGCCTCAAACCCGACACCATACTGCTGTTTGTATTGCCACCCAGTTTCGAGGAATGGCAACGCCGCATCAACCATCGCGGCGTCATGGAAGCCGGCGAGTATAAGCGCCGTATGGAGAGCGCTGCTGCCGAGTTTGCCCACGCCCTGCAGCGCGACTACTACCGCTTCGTTATTAACGACACCGTTGAGAATGCCGCCGAGCAGGTCACGCGTATCACCAAGCTCGACGAAACGAACGCCGACTATCAGGAAAATGCTCGTGGCCTTGCCGAGCAACTCCTCGACAGTACCCGCTTGCTTCTCGAATCGCTTTAGCTGGCACTCTTGACGGGAGAGTGCTAAAAGCGCTATAATATGGCCTAATCATGACCAACCGTCAGCAACAAATTTTAAGTGCCATCGTTGAGCAATACGCTGAAGTCGCCAGTCCGGTCGGCTCTAGCCTGCTAGCTAAGCTGTTTAACGTTTCGTCGGCCACGGTGCGGGCCGATATGGTCGAGCTGGAGCGGCAAGGCTTTATTTCTCAGCCTCACACCAGCGCCGGCCGTGTACCAACCGATAAAGGCTACCGCTACTACGTCAACAACATGCAGGCTATTGAGGCTACCGTGCCGGCGCGCCGAGCCGAAAAGGCCCTAGCTTCCCGCGTCCAGCAAGCCGGCGCCCCAGAGCGGATGATCCGCAACGCCGTCGAAACACTGGTTGAGCTGACGCACAACCTTGGCATGGCTACCATCGGCAACCAGCTATACATGAGCGGCCTGAGCAATCTATTTGGACAGCCGGAATTTATTAACGGCGGCCAAGTACGCCAGGTGGCCCAGCTACTGGACAACTTAGAGCCCTGGCTCCGTGAGGCTGCACCAAATGAACCTCTCAGTGTCTACATTGGCCAAGAGAATCCTATCGGCCGCAGCGCCGGCTGTACGCTGGTGATCTGCCGGTTCCGCAGTCCGTTCTCGGACCGCAGCTACATCGGCACACTTGGCCCCACCCGCCAAAGCTACCGCGAAGTGATGTCACTAGTGTCGCGGGCCGGTGAAGAGCTCGAAGAAATGCTATACGCCGAACGCTAGACCAAAACAGAGTAGTAGCGGCATTCCTTAAAATTCGCTGAAATTAAATTGACATAAGCATTTCACTGCTGTACAACTTGAGGTAGTTATTCAAAACAAAAATAAAACAGGACTCCTGACCATGAAAAAACCATTCCCCTTACGCCAACAAGGCTTTACCCATGTTATTGCCCTGGTGATTATCGTACTGGTTGCCGCTATTGGTGGCACCTACTATCTGGTGGCCAGCCACGCCGACGCTCCCCGCTATGTTAAATATTCGTGGTCTAGCTGTGTCTATGATACTGCGTCGTCACCTGCGAAACATCTATCGCCTAGTCAATGGGCAGCTGTAGGCAACCCAAGTCCAGTGACAGTAGCGCATATCACAGGTGACTATGTGCTCCATTATGCTACCAATCCAAGCGCACTCTATCTCGTACAACCAGATGCCAGCTGCGGTAACCACTATCTGACCCTCTCGGAATGGCAGGCCATGGGTAGCCCGGCGGCAGTCAGTAACCCAGCACGCTTCTACAAATCAGCATCAAACCCCACCATTTACAGCGGGGGTGTAGCCATAAGTTACCCGCAATGGACACTGTGGGGGTCACCAAGTCCGGTAATCAGCGCTAACCCGCAGCAGGATTCAATCACGCCCGCGGTGACGCACTGGACCACAATACCAACCATATACGCTAAAAGTTCTTACACCCCCTCAATAAGCGCCTGCTATCTAACAAAAACAACCACGACAGCAACGGTCAAGATTCGAGCAATCCGGCCTAACTCTAGCGTAGTTTCGCAGGCGGTCGTATGGAGCGCATACCAGCAGTTTGATAAGCTTGCTGGCTCTAAAGATGGTGCAACCTGGACTAACAATGTGAATATTGTACAAGCAACCATCCCACTTACCGATTACCTTGGGCTGAGCTACCAAACAAATAGTGCTGGGTACGCATACACCGAAGTAAATAATCCCCCTCGCGTTAATAGTCTTAGTCTTGAGCAGTGCTAACTGTCGTCACATACTGAGTAACTGGGCTAAAGGATAATTACGGCAATCTAGCACTCTTGATACAGGAGTGCTAGATTGCTATAATGAAGAATTATGACGAAAAAAACCGATGATATCGCTGCCGAGCCACAAGAGCCCAACCAGCTCGAGCAAAAGCTTAACGAGTTAACTGATGCGCTGCAGCGCGAGCGGGCCGACGCCATGAACCTCCGCCGCCGCCACGACGAAGAAATGGCCAGTCTGCGCGGTCGCGTCAAAACCAGTGTGGTGGCCGACTTATTACCGGTCATCGATAACTTCGAGCGCGCCCTTAAGCATGTGCCCGACGACATCAAAGATCACGACTATATTAAGGGAGTGCAAGGTGTCGTTAAGCAATTTGAGAAAACACTTGCCGATATGGGCGTGGAGCGTATCAAGACCACCGGCGAGCCCTTCGACCCTAAGTATCACGAAGCCGTCAGTATGGAAGAAGGTGAGGGCAGTCAAGAAATTGTCTCCGAAGAGCTTCAGGCCGGCTATAAACTCGGCGAAGACGTCATCCGTCACGCCATGGTGCGCGTCACCACCAAATAATCCCTGACTATGAATCCCGAAGACTTCACTCCATATGATAATGAGTTAAGCATCGACTATCAGCCGGAAGGCGCCCCGCTCAACCGCCTCCAAGCCTTTGTCCTACGCCACGAGACCGTCATTATGCGGGCGCTGCACGCCTTTGCGCAGTGCCCACCGTATATGCTGCCTCCGCCGGCCCCAAAAACCATAGCCCGGCCACAGGTTTATCAGCCGCTCGATGAGGCTGAAGCCGGTGTTTTTGCGGCAACTTTGGTGAGTGACCGGGCCATCGCCCGCGCCTGCCGTAAAGAGATCGGTTGCTAGGCGTTGCTCTAAATACAACAATTAGCAGTCTTGACATCCGAGTGCTAATTTTTTACCATAGTAGTACCCTATACTGACAATTTATGAACGAAAGGACACTTTCTTATGGCAAAAATTATTGGAATCGACCTCGGTACTACCAACTCGGCAATGGCCGTCATGCAATCTGGTAAGCCGGAAATTATCGCTAACAGCGAAGGCAATCGCACCACACCATCTGTCGTGGCAGTCAACAAGAACGGCGAGAGACTAGTAGGCCAGGTGGCCCGCCGCCAGCAAGTTACCAACAGCAAGAACACCATCTACGAAGTAAAGCGTCTGATTGGCCGTAACTTCAAGGACGAAGAAGTCCAGCGCGACCTCAAGCTGATGGGCTATGAAATTATCAAGAACGGCAATAGCGTTAAGGTTAAGATGGGCGACAAAGAGTATAGCCCGGAGGAAGTCAGCGCCATGATCCTCGGCAAGCTCAAGAGCGATGCCGAAGCGTTCCTCGGTGACAAAGTTACCGAAGCGGTCATCACCGTCCCGGCTTACTTCGACGATTCGCAGCGCCAAGCCACCAAAGACGCTGGTAAAATCGCCGGCCTCGAGGTAAAGCGCATTATTAACGAGCCAACAGCCGCCGCATTGGCCTACGGTCTCGATAAAGCCGAGAAGTCCGACGAAAAAATCGCCGTTTACGACCTTGGTGGCGGTACCTTCGATGTTTCTATCCTAGAGCTCGGCGACGGTGTCTTTGAAGTCAAATCGACCAATGGTGATACTCACCTCGGTGGCGCCGACTTCGACCGCGTCATCATCAACTACTTTGCCGACGAGTTTAAAAAAGAGCACGGCATCGACATTCGTGATGACAAAGCCGCCATGCAGCGCCTGCGCGACGAAGCCGAAAAGGCCAAGATCGAGCTCTCCAGCGCCCAAGAAGTTGACGTCAACTTACCGTTCCTGACGGCCGACGCCGACGGCCCTAAGCACTTTGAGCACAAACTGACCCGAGCCAAGCTTGAGCAGCTGGTCGGCGACCTGATCAGCAAGACCGCTGGCCCCTGCGAAAAGGCCCTTAAAGACGCCGGCCTGAAAGCCAGCGACATCGACGCTATCGTGCTCGTCGGTGGTATGACCCGCATGCCCGCCGTCGTCGAAAAGGTCAAGAGCATCTTCGGTAAAGACCCGATGAAGGGCGTGAACCCAGACGAAGTTGTCGCCGTCGGCGCAGCTATCCAGGGCGGTGTGCTGCAGGGCGACGTCAAAGACGTCTTGCTCCTCGACGTCACCCCGCTGAGCCTCGGTATCGAGACCATGGGCGGTGTCATGACCAAGCTCATCGAGCGCAACACTACTATCCCTACTAGCAAGTCCGAAGTCTTCTCGACTGCCGCCGACAACCAGCCACAGGTAGAAATCCACGTTGGCCAGGGCGAGCGCGAAATGATCGACGGCAACAAGAGCCTCGGTCGCTTCATCCTCGACGGCATCCCTAGCGCACCGCGCGGTGTGCCGCAAATTGAAGTCACCTTCAACATCGACGCCAACGGTATCCTGAACGTTACGGCCAAAGACAAGGGCTCCGGAAAAGAGCAGAGCATTACCATCAGCGGCTCGGGCAACCTGAACAAAGACGACGTCGAAAAGATGGCCAAAGAAGCCGAAGCGCACGCCGACGAAGACAAGGCCCGCAAAGATGCCGTCGAAGCCCGCAACCTGCTCGACAGCACCATTTACCAGGCCGAAAAAATGGCCAAAGACAACAAAGACCAGATTGGCGAGGAAGACATGAAGACCCTCAACGAAGCCGTCGAAGAAGCCAAGAAAGTTGTTGCCAAAGAAGATGCCAGTAAGGACGAACTTGAAAAAGCCGCTTCTGACCTCAACGACAAACTGATGCCAATCGGCGCCAAAATGTACGAGAACGACCAAGGCACCGACACCAGCGAATCCGACGCCGACGAGCAGGCCAAAGAAAACGACGAAGCCATCGAAGGTGAAGTCGTCGACGACAAAGACAAGAAATAAGTATAGCTCGCAGGGAGTGAAGTCTAATTTGATGAAGAAATTCACTCGAATATTTCATCCAAGCAAATCTTGGCGCGTCGACCTGGCCTTCTTACTTGTGAGTTCTATAATAATTTTGTCGGTGGCCACCGGTATGTTGCTCGATAATGAGCAGACCGGTGGCCCGGACATCTCCTTTGATGGCGTATGGGACGGGGCAGTACTGGTAGTCATGATGACTATAAACGTCATCATGACAAGTATCATTGTCGCTACTGCAATAGTATCGGCCGGGCGGTTAGCCACTCGTTTACGGAGAGCTGGTAGAATAGAACGATGAGCAAGCCCTATCAACAAGTCAGAAGTGATTTCGAAGTTCGCCGGTCGCTGGCGCGCGATGATCCGAACATGCAGTTGGTTGCCGGGTTTTTGGGCCTTAACCTTTGCTGGGGCTTTGAGCCTTTAGAGGAATCATGGCAGCAAGCTGCGGGTGCACTCGAAGCCCTCGCTGACCGATATGTGCTGAACCCGGATGAAATCATCGTCATTCTTAATGAAATAGAAGATGAATTAGCCGTCGAAGAGGAGATAGTCCATGGCCGATAAACGTGATTATTACGAAGTTCTAGGTCTTAGTAAGGGCGCTAGCGCTGACGAGATCAAGAAGGCTTTCCGCAAGGCGGCTATCGAGCATCACCCGGACCGCGGCGGCAACGAGGCCAAGTTCAAAGAAGTTAACGAAGCCTATGAGGTCTTGAAGGATCCTGCTAAAAAGCAGCGTTACGACCAGTTCGGCCACGCCGGTGTTGGCGGTGCGTCAGGCGGCGGAGGCGGCGGCTTTGGCGGTTTCGAGGGCTTTGGTGGCGCGCAGGGCCAAAACATCAACTTTGACTTCGGCGATCTCGGGCTCGGTGACATCTTCGGTAGTTTCTTCGGTGGCGGCCAGAACCGTGGCCAAGGTCAGCAACAGCAGGCTCGTGGCCGCGACATTGAGTCCCGCCTCGACATCAGCTTCGAAGAAGCCGTTTTCGGTACCGAAAAAGATCTCCAACTTACCATGGACGACGAGTGTGAGCACTGTAAAGGTAGTACGGTTGAACCCGGCTATGAGCTCAAAACTTGTGATACTTGTAAGGGTACCGGCCAGGTCGTAACCGTCGCCCGGACCATTTTTGGTAACATTCAGCAGGCCAGCGTCTGCCCGACCTGCCACGGCCGCGGTAAAGTCCCCGAGAAGCAGTGCACCGTCTGTAAGGGCAAGGGCACTCAAAGCAAAAAGCAGATTATCAGCCTCAAAATCCCAGCCGGCATCGACGATGGCGCTACCGTGCGTCTGCGCGAACGCGGCGAGGCTGTCGCCAATGGCCCTAAGGGCGACCTGTACGTCAACATTCGCGTCCGGCCCCACAAACGCTTCACCCGTGAGGGTGACCTTATCCTCAGTGACGAGCACATCAACATGGTCGAGGCGGCCCTCGGCACCGAGATCGATGTCGACACCGTCGACGGCCCTATTCGCATGAAAATCCCGGCCGGCACCCAAGGCGGCACCGATTTCAAGCTCAGCGGCCACGGCGTGACGCAGCTGCGCGGCAGCGGCCGCGGTGCCCACATCGTCACGATCATCGTTGATACGCCTACCAAGCTATCCAAGCAGCAGAAAGCCCTGCTCGAAGAGTTTCTCGAAAGGAGCTAGCCTAACCGTCGACGGCGTCAGCGATATGCACCTGAGCCCGGCCAGCTTCTTTGGCGCTATACAAAGCGTCGTCGGCAGCTTTGAGGACTTCGGCCACACTAGTCGCTTCGACCGGTGCGATACCAATGCTCAGGCTGATCGGCAGCGTACTATCCGACTGCAGGCTCTCGTTTACTAGCGTCAAGAGCGTGGCTGCATCATCAGGGGTAGTATTAGAGAACAACGCAAAAAACTCGTCGCCAGACAGGCGGGCAGCAACTTCACCATGGCGATTGGTGGTAGCTTTGAGGGCGCCGGCAATTCGTTTCAGGACTTCGTCACCCGCGGCATGGCCATGGGTATCATTGATAAGCTTGAAATGATCAGCGTCGATGAAAGCCACCGTATCTCCTCTGGGGGCGTCATGCGGACGCGGGCGCCGGGCGCGTTGGACTGCATCGCCCAGTTTCTGTTCGGCATAGGCCCGATTGCGGAGGCCGGTTAGGTGGTCAAACGTTGATTTCTCGGTGACAACGTCGAGCTCAGTTTGGGTGGCATTAAGCTGGGTAGCCATTACTTCGAGCTCCTCGGCGGCTAGTCGCGCCATAAGGATTTGGCCGGCCGTCTGACCGCTAATTAGGTGCTGATAGTAAGCATCCATTTCGGCAGATTCGGTAAAGCCTGCCTCGACCGCCGAGGGTGGTTGGCTCTTGGAGGTAAATGGGTCAGCAGAGTGCTCGTAAGTCATAACTATTTATAGCATAAAAACTATAAAATAGCAATACACAATAGGCTTTTGGCTTGACAATTTGATATGATGAACAGATGAACAAGCATAAGCTGGATCAAAACGGCTTCATTCCTCTCCTGTTAGCGGTGCTCGGGCTGGTCTTGCTTGGGATAGTCTTTGTCTTTGTGCGTGTGGTGCACGCTAAATAACTCGTTAGGCTACTAAATCGGTGAGGCTAAACTGCCCGTCGTGGGCCGTGACTGTCCGCCGCGACTTTCGGGCCGCCTGGCGATAGTGGAGTGCGGTTATGTGGGCCGGGCCCTTGCCGGTGCCGCGAATCACAGCCAGCTGGCCACCAGGATTGATCTGCAAGGCTACCTTGGCCGTCATACCGAGTCCCAGTTCGCCGAGTGCTCGGCGGCGATACATCATATCGTTAAAACTTGTCTCTCGAGAACGGTGCAGCTTCGGGGTTGCCTCAAAGTGAGGACAAACAACGGTGTTGCTGATGGCTCCCAAAGCCTTAACATACCGATACTGCAAACCACCGGCAGCGGTGCGCCGAACAATACTGTCGCCGGCAGTGTGGCCACCGTCGAACCAGGCAATCGTGCCGGCACTTGTTCCCGTAATTACCTTGCCGTTCCGCATGGCGTCTAGTAGCTTGGTATCAAAGCCGAACGGCCGCCAGACTTGGTTGAGCATGCGATTAGTGTCGCCGCCGGCTACAAATATAAGATCGGCCGCTTCGATTTTCTCAGAGAGTTCGGCTTGGCTCGGAACCTTTGACGGGTTGATAGCCATGCCTCGTAAGGCCCCTGGTTCATCGCCTGCTGAGCGGTACATGTACGGGTGGAGTACGCTGGGGTCGGCACCGCGCTGAGTATAATAATCGGTTAGGCCGCCAACAATTCGTTCATGGCTGGCCGCCGATTTAGCTACTGCGGTCGGGACAATCAATACGTTTGGTTTGACGACACCTGTCATGTCGAGGGCGGTGTCGAAGAGGCGACGATCTTCCCACCAGTCTTGAGACATACTATAAGCGTCGCCCCCCATGAGGAGGCCGCGCAGGGCAGGGTCAACAGACGGAATATCAAATGAGAACTGGGCGTCTAACTCAGGCATAACATTATTATATAATATATTATATAACTATTCAAGCTTTATGCTAGAATAGGGTATGTCTTTAAGTATCACCAGCCATTTGATCATTGATGCTGCCCAAAAACGGGGGTGGGAAGTAAAGATTATTCATGCAGAAGACGCCTTTTACCGGATACGCCAACCGAGCGGTGAAACGTATTACGTACGGAGTAATGCGACACGCAAAATGGGCTCTACCAACACCTATATCACCAAGAATAAAGACGTGTTGTACGCTATCGCAGCCGAATTAGGAGTCCGCATACCGGAGACGGTCGTTGCTACCGATGACCGGGATGGCGCCTTTAATTTGTTGCATAAATATCCCTTGCTGGTAGTGAAGCCCGCTGATCAAGGTCATGGCGACGGTATCACGGTAGGCATTACGAACGAAGCTGAGCTCACCAAGGCGCTCGAGTATGCCGAACGGTTTAGCAAGCGTGTCCTGGTGCAGCAGCACATTGCCGGGGACGATTACCGGGTGCTGTGTATCGATAAAAAGCTTGCCGCCGCCGCCATACGCAAGCCTGCATTCGTGACGGGTGACGGGGAGCACACTCTCGGCCAGCTGATCGATATTGAGAATCAAAGCGCTCGCCGAGCTAGTGGGTACAGCAACCTGCTGACGAGTATTGAGCTTGAACAAGCTACGCGCTATCTCGGTGATCGAATTGACGAAATCGCCCCTGCCGGTGAAGAAGTACGCGTCATGGGCATTTCTAATGTCGGCAAGGGTGGGGTGGCTCTAGATGTTACTGATGAACTACCGGCCGGGATGATTGAGGCGGCCTTAGCCGTCATCGAGCACCTTGATATCGGGCTGTGTGGTGTGGACTTTATGATGGGTGATGACAACCAGCCCTATATGATCGAGATGAATTTGATGCCGAGTTTTGGCTTGCACGAGCATCCTTATCGGGGCCGCGCTCGACAAACACCCGATAAGTTTTTAGACTGGCTCATCAAAGATAATTAGCACTGCGTGGCAAAGGCCGTGCAAACATAAAGGGTATTGCAAAAAATGCATAAGAGTGATATAATTTCGATTCATTCATTTGTTGATAGACATTCCGATCAGTGTGCTGTACAACAAAGGTATTACACAAAATTAGCAGTATTAGTATAAAGGAATCCCATGTCACAGTTTCACGAAGCGCAACAGCGAGATCTGATTTTGTTTGTCGGCGGCACTCGCGCGGAGGCCGTGGCTGTGGTGATTGCTTACGAAGCCAAGTATCACAAGTCTATTAAGGCCCTGTACATGGGTAATACCCGGTCAAAAGATTTTCTGAGCAAAGCCCCCGCCGAACATCGCCGCAAAATTATTGAGCTCCCTCTGGAGTTTCGTAAGCTGACTGCCGCTAGTATTTCCAAAGCGCTGACACCATACTCCGATCGGCTCCTGACCGCCACCTGTACGCGGGAATACAACATTCGTACCTACAAGAAGATCATTCCCCACATCCCGTACTTGTTTGCGCCGACCCAGGAATCTCTGGACTGGGCCACTGATAAAGTTGAAATGCGGCAGCGCATTCGTGAAAAAGCCCCGGAAATAAGTCCTAAATTTATGCTTGTAGCCGACATGAAGGAATCGACACTCAAAAAAGTTGAGAAACAGATTCAGTTCCCACTTATCGTCAAGCCGGCAGGGCTGGCGGCTAGTAAGCACGTCACCATTTGCTACTACCGTGAAGAATTTGAGACCAGTCTTAAACAACTCATGACCTCCCTAAAACGGCTCTACCTAGAGCGCGAAAGAGACGATAAGCCAAAAGTTCTGGTCGAGGAGTTTATGGACGGCACGATGTACTCAATCGACGCCTACGTCAATGCCCGCGGGTTCGTATATCACTGTCCACCGGTGTATGTAAAAACTGGCGCCAACATCGGCTTTGATGATTTCTTTGGATACTCGCGCATTCTGCCGGTGCAACTCAAGGAACACAAGGTAGAAGCGGCAAACCAAGCGGTTACAAAAGCCATTCATGCCCTCGGGTTGCGCAATGTCAGCTGCCACGTGGAGCTCATGCGTACCGAAGATGGCTGGAAGATAATCGAAGTTGGGCCACGTGTCGGAGGCTACCGGCCTAAAATGTACGAACTTAGCTATGGCATAAACCACTTATTAAACGACGTCCTTATTCGTATCCCGCAAAAGCCGGTGATGAAAAAGCGCCCTCGCAATACCGTAGCCGTTATGCAGTACTTTGCCCGCCGAGAAGGCATGCTGGACGCCGTGGACGGCATTAAAAAGATTCCTAAGCTTGAGTCATTTAAGAGTCTAGACATTAAGATTAAAAAAGGCGAGCTGTGCAAGTTTGCCAAAAACGGTGGTACCAGCGTGTTTGACGTAATGCTGGCCCACAAATCCCGCTCAACCGTCCTCGCCGATATCCGCCGCATGGAAAAGTTCATCGATATCAAGGTCGTAAAAAGCCCAACCAATGCCAAATAATCCTGTACTTGTTGTTACGAATCCGCTGCACTACACCTACTTCCGTACTCGGCAATCGACGGCGGCGATCGGCTCCCGCCACGGCCTCATACAGGATTATGGAGCCGAACTAGGATTCGATGCCAACACAACACTGTACGACAGCCCGAATACGATCGAGGCTTTGATTGCGAAGTATCAACAGGCAAACCCGGACACGCCCGCTGAATTCATGGCCTGGAAGGCCGCCAACGTCACGGCTCACGTCTTGGGAAACGACTACGCTTTGGCACATGATTTGGAGCGCAAAACATACATCCGGTCGCTGCTGCCGGCGGACCTGTTCCCTCGCTTTGTAATCGTGCCGGCCGCTGCCCTAGAAGGCCAAACCTATACTGGCCTTGCAGCCCAATTAGAGTCAACTTCACTAGTGCTCCAAATAGACTACTCAACCGGCGGCAAGGGAACGTTCTATATCAGCGACCAGACCGACCTAGATGCAGTGCTGCCGCGCTTGATTGCCGCCGGCCAAGATATCGTGGCAAGTGCTTTGATTGTCGGTACCTCCCGGGGTATACAGTGTTACGTGACGGAGCAGCAGGCAGTTTGCATGGACTGGTGGCATCGTGACCTGGTGGGCTTGCCAGAAATCTGCAACCTCGATAATCCACATGCTACCAAGTACTGCGGCGCAATTTTAGAGGATATACCTGCCGTATATACCGAGCAAGCCCGGTCCATCGTGCAACGAGTTGGTGCCAGCATGGCGAACGAAGGCTACCGCGGTGTATTTGGCCTGGATATTGTGGTCGATGAGGCCAGCCAAAAGATCTATGTCATAGAAGTTAATCCACGCTTTACGGCCGTGAGCCACCTCTACGCAACAGCGATGCACGCCCATGGGTACTCCACGGATTTCATGACTGCCCACATCGAGTCGCTGCTTGAGGTCGGTGCATCCAGTGTGGCTGATTTCGCCCCTTCGCGGCCACTAGGCCAGACATACTATTATCTAAAACTACAGAACAAGCAGCCGGGCGGCGTCCGATTGGCTGAAGCCTGCCGTCTTGGTGTGTATGACGCGGTCGGCACGTACCGGCGTTTCGGTTTTGGTATTGACGGGCTGCAAGCGAGCGATGAGGTGGTGGTTATTCCGGAATCAAGCCGTGGGGCTGGACGCCTTTCGGGAGAACGAGTATTTAGTATGATTGGCAGCGGCGATCCGCTAGAGGCTGACCATTTGCTGCCATCGGCGCGTGCAACCATTCAAATGTTTTATGACAAAATGCTCGTTCCCGACGTCGGCAAGTAATTAGTCACCCCTGTTTTATCCCGCTCATGGTATAATTTGACGAGTGACGCCGAACATTATTCTTGCTGCCATCGTATTGGTGCCCGTAGTGGTACTGATGGCGCTGCGCATTAACGCGGCGCTGGTATTTTTGAGCTTATGTCTTGGCAATGTATTGGTGCAATTCGTCGCCGATGACGCCAACTGGTTCGTCAGCCTGGTAGGGGCTGCGAAAGCCGGCAGCAGCGTGGCTTCGGGCAACAACCTCATCAAGATTATTCTGCTCCTCCTCCCAACCGTTCTCACGGCGGTATTTATGATCCGCACGGTACATGGCAAAGCTCGGCTGGCGCTTAATATTCTGCCGGCAGCCGGCGTCGGCCTGCTCGGCGGCTTGCTGATTGTGCCGCTCCTATCGGCTGGTTTATCGCACAATATTGTTGGCTCTTCTGTCTGGCACCAGGTGTCGATGGCCCAGGATTTGATCGTCGGCGTCAGCGCTCTGATCTGCCTGTTTGTGCTCTGGTTACAGCGCCCCAAAGCCGGCCACGACGAGAAGCACCATAAATTGTAGCTCTTAGCGCACACCTGTCGATTGACATTTCGGCCAAATTACGGATAATGTAAGGAGTTAATTTCCTGCCAGCCGCCGCGCTACACACGTGACGGGTCCATAGCTCAGCTGGTTAGAGCACCTGCCTTTTAAGCAGGGTGTCGTGGGTTCGAGTCCCACTGGACCCTCCAAATATTTCGCGCAACACTTAGACTTCCGTCCGTGGAAGTCTTTTTGGTTGTTATACTTATTTTATGATCTATCTAATTGGTGGTGCGCCGAGAGTTGGGAAAAGTCTAGTGGCGTCCCAGCTCGTTGCAGCCAAGCCAATGCCTTCATTCTCATTGGATTTTTTATACAACCTCAGTCAAATAACGAGTATTGAAGCGTTTAGCGGCGCATCAATTCTAGAAAAGGGTAGGCTGTTTTACCCGACGCTTAAAGAATTGCTTGTGGATGTAAGCCGTCGCAGTGAAAACTGTATTATTGACGGTGAAGTTATATTGCCAGAATTTATCTCCGAATTATCTGAGCGGTATGATATCAAGTGCTGTTTTCTAGGGCTTTCTGAAACTAGCTTAGAAAAAATTCTAGAACATGGTGGTTATTTTAATTGGCCAAAATGGAAAATGGAAAATGGTTTTGAAGATGAGGTTGAAGATTTAGCAGAGCAAACTGTCGGTCGAAGCTTAATTATTCAGGAACAAGCCAAGAAATATGGACTACCCTACTATGATTTGGCGGCTGATTATAATCATACAAGTAAAGCTGCTTTGCAAAGCTTGCTTTCGTAAGTTCAGTTGCAATTAAGTAGCACAAGGCCCTCCAAACGCAAGCGTATAAATAGTTGTAGACTTGAATTACAGGTAAGTATATATTATAATATATAAATAATGTCGATTTCTCTGTCCACCGCTAATAAAGCTGAGCTTGCATATGATTCTGAATCAGATGTAGATCAGGAGCTATACCGAGAGGCTCGTATTCGTACACTTGGTGATTTTGCAACTGATTGGTCTGTGTTGGCGGGAACTGTAGCTGGATCACCAGACCGTTTAAACGAAGACGCTTTTGCCGCAAACCTTAGTAGTGATCGCCTACAGGTGGCTGTTTTTGATGGCACGACCAGTTTAGTACAGGTCCCAGGTTTAGGCAAAATGAGTGGTGCACGATTTGCCTCGCACTATCTTAAAGATCTTTTTAGTGATTTAGTAGGCGTAACCAAACCCTCAACGATAGTAACCGACTTGAATAAAGCTTTGCTTGAAAAAAGTTTGACCATTAAAGGAGTAGATGCCGGCGATACTAATACTTTACCGGCTTCAACTGGCACGGTTGTTAGCATAGACCCGAGTGATAACAGTTTGTCGTTTGCACACATTGGTGACTCATTTGCGGTGGTGTATCGAGAAAGCGGGGTATCGGAGCTACTCACCAATAATACTAACCTCCCATTTGATGCAAGGCTCTACGATTTAATCAATGAGATTGCTGCTAGTGAGAGGATAACTCACCGTGAAGCTCAGGCAGATCCAAGAGTAAAAGAGCTAGCCTACAACTTGTTTATAGAAAAGAACAACCACCCCAATGGGCACGGTAGCGGGGTAATAAATGGAGACCCTAATATGGGGATCTATATTCAATCAGGCCAGATGTCTCTTGATGGCGTGCGAGCGATTTTGCTCGGCACAGATGGATTAGTTCCCCAGGGTTGGTCAGTGAAAAACAGCGAAGATCGCCGAGCAATGCTTGATGCAGTAGAAAGTGGAGGTGTCAAACAGGTAATTGCTACCAAACGTTTGAGCGAAAACCAAGATCCTGACTGGCAACATACACGCTGGAAACATTCGGATGATGCCACATGTATAGTATTGACTACTGACTAAGTATTCTCTTATTTTGGAGGTGCAGTAACGTAACGCTGGCCGCTACCAAAGAACGTTATCTATAGACTAATTTACAACGATAACACCTTAGACGTTTCTGGGCTTAAAACGTAACAGGGGTGAATGTTGACTTATTTACATTTTTGTTTTGCAACTATTGGGTTACACTCCTCGAGCTAACAAGGAGTACCAATGCACGAACAAATTATTACAATCGCCGTCGAAGGTATCGATGGTTCGGGTAAAACCAGTGTGGTTGAGGCGCTTGCCGAGCAGCTCGAGGCCGAAGGCCTGCATGTCGCCACCTATGCACCGTATCGTATTACGAACGAGCGCCTAGGCAGTGATGTCTACAAATTGTGGCAATCGCCAGACACGGCTAGCCAAGCCATCACTGAAGTACAGCAGACCTTTGCCGAATGCGAAACCCTGGCCGCAGAAGAGGGCGCCGACGTCATTATTTATGACCGCCACTGGATGACGGCCTTAACCGAAATCCGCGATCAGCCCGAGCTCGTAGAGCAGTGGGGTGACTGCTATGTGCCGGCTGCGCTGCTGCTGGCCAAGCCGGAAGTCGCTACCGCCCGCCAACAAGGCGACAAGGCTGAAGATTGGGCCCAGCTCGAATCGCAACGCCACTATGACGCGGCATATCGCCAGCTCGTTGCTGAACACTTCCGCGATATGCTGGGCATTTACCGCAGTGACGTCGACGTCTCGCCGGAAGCCATTGCCCGCAATATTAATTGGGACTTAAGAATTAGGAGATAACATGGACATCGAAACTTTAACATTCGAAGAATTTAAAGACCTACCACTCGTCACCGAGGGTGAAAGTAAAGAGGTTCGCTACGCGGGCGACGGCGAAGTTATTATTCGTCTCAAGCCGACCATCTACAGCTACACGCACAACCGTACCGGCGAAATCGAAGGCAGCGACACGCTTCGCCTGCAAGCCATCCAAGGTTTATTGGTACCACTGCGCGAAGCTGGCGTCGCCCACAGCTACCGCGCCGTGAACGATCGATGGATTTCCTCGGGTCTGATTTTACAGCCAGCCACCGTCGAAGACCCATCACCGTTTCGCCCAGCAGATGTAAGCCCCGAAGCCCAAGCTGCTTTGCCGGTCGCGCCGCCGATTGAAGTCGTTGCCAAACGCGTCCACTCCGGCACGCCCAAGCACCGTTACTACCGCTTTGGGAGCTACACGGTCCGCGCATCACACCCCGAATTTGCCGGCCAAAAGCTTGGCGTGGACCAAGACTACCCAGAGCCGATTGTCCGTTTCGACTGGCGTAACCCAATGCATTCCGCCGAAGGCGAACGCCTAGCCGACGAAGTTCTGCCCGAGCCGATGGCCGACTGGTTCATCGACACCATCAAAGCCCGCGAAACTGCCCACACCGCCTTCGATGCGCTTACTAAATTCCTCGGCGAAAAAGGCTTGGAACTATGGGATATCTGCTTCTTTGTCACCGAAGACGGCACAAAGCTGTTCGGCGAAGTCAGCCCGGACTGCATGCGCGTCCGTGCCAAGGATGGCACCTCACTCGACAAGGACATCTGGCGCAGCGGTGGTTCATCGGACCTGCTGCTGGCTAAGTGGCAAGCTTTTGCCGACCTCGTCGTGGACAAGGAGCCAGCGTATGTCTGAGATACTGCTTAAAGCTCAGACCGCCGAAGTCGCTAAATACTTCGACCACATGCTTGCAAATGGTGCTATGGCCACTGCGCAAACCACACACCTGATCCCGCTCTTTGAGGAAGGGCGGGCCATCAGTATCACCGAACGCGAGTACGTAGGCTCTGGCAGTTTTGCGCTGCTAGTGTACAACGACACGCAGCCTGCGACCCTCGTGAAGGCATGTGTCGGCGGCCAATGGTGGAATGGTGATCTCGAGTCCGTCGAGTTTACGCACCGCGGCGATCCTATGGTTTTAGCCATGCTATGCGATATGATTAAGGAAAGTTTAGATCATTATGAATAACACCATATATTTCGTAACCGGTAATGACCACAAGTTCCGCGAGGCTCAAGCGCTGGTGCCGAATTTGGAGCGCATCGAGATTGATTTGCCGGAAGAGCAGTCGCTCGACCCGCAATTGGTGATCGCCAAAAAGCTGGAAGTTGCCCGTGGCTTGCGCGAAGGCCCACTGATCGTCGAGGATACTTCATTATATCTGAACGGTCTCAATGGTTTCCCCGGCCCACTCATTAAGTGGATGCTACATGCGGTCGGCAACCAAGGTATCTACGATTTGTGCCAAAAGCTTGGCCAGCGCCAAGCCGTGGCTCGCACAGTTATTGGTTACTATGATGGTACCGAAGTCCACTTCTTCGAGGGCGAAATTGAAGGCCAGATTGTGGCACCAAATGGCAATGAGGGCTTCGGCTGGGATGAGATTTTCCAGCCTGACGGCCTCAATGAATCGTTTGCCGAAATGGGCGACAATTTCAAGCCGGAGTTCAGTATGCGTACCCGCGCCTTTCGAGCTCTCAAGGACTATCTTACCGGCGACGGTAAATAAATTCACTCGCAAATCTGCCGGTGTGGAGTACGATGGTGCATATGAGTGAGCGAGAACCAAATTTTGCAGAATCAGAAAAGCCAGGCCAAATTCGAGCCCCTTTTAGCAGTGAACAAGTTGCGGCGCTGAATATCTATCAAACTGACGGCATCTTTCATCCGTTTACTTGCGGTAACGACGTATTGCATGACGCCCAAGCTGCAGACGGGCAGGAGCAGGAATGGCTGCTCGTGGCCACGCCAGAAGGCTGGACATGCTCCAGTGAAGCCTGTGACTATACCCAAGAGTGGGCCTGGGATTTTATGGCTGATCCCATGATGCTTGACCGCGATACGTAGTTATTCGGCGTCGATGGCCGGTTTCTCATGCGAGCGCAGCAATGGGATAAGCGCGTACGCCAGGGCGAAGGCTAGGGCGGCGCCGGCAAAGCCGCCAACCACGTCGACGCCATGGTGCACATGCGCCGCTACCCGCGCAGTGCCGATTAGGAGGGCAGCTAATAGTAGCACCGCTCCTAATTTTCTTGAAAAGGCTAAAACCACGAAGGCTAAAAAAGCACTGAGCAGGGTATGGTCGGACGGGAAACCATTATCGTGGGCCGATGTGAGCAGTGGAACGGCGTGGTCCGACACAAAAGGGCGTGGGTCGGAGTAGAAATGGCTGCCGAGTTTGGAGCTAAGCAGCGCGAAGATGCCGCCGACAATCAACAGCAGTAAAAGCTCGGTGCGCTTACTGGCTTTGAGGCTAATGAGCAGGTAGGCTACCACTAAAATTGGTAGGACGACTAAATACTTGGCGCCGAAAATGATGAATGGGTGCATAGCCTCTAGCATAGCATTATGACGATTAACTTATTATTAAATTTCCCGATTTCGATTGGCCGGTTCCGGCGCTGCTTGTTAGGCTCAGACGTGTATGAAGTTTTTATTACGAATGAGATTTCGGCGTACTACGCTGCTGACAGTATTTTGCGGTTCGCTGGTTGTCGGTGTCGGTATGGCCCCATCCTATGCCTTGCCTGGTGCTGTGCTGTACGTGGGACTGCTAGTAGCGGTCGTGGCGGCTCGGCGCAGAGGTCTGGCTGCGGCGGCTGGTTGTATGGCGTTCGGGCTGTCCATTGGCTTGCTGCGGGGTGCGGTGTTTGTACGCCACCAGGCCGAGTTTGCAGCCCTGTATGGCCAGCAGATTACCCTGACGGCCCGGGCGCTTACTGACGCCACCTACAACACGAACAAGCAGTTTACGTTCGACGCTGGTGATGTGACGCTGCCAGATGAACGCACGCTTCATGGTGTCATTAGTGTCAGCGGCTCGGGCGAAAATGGTGTCTTTGAAGGCGATATCTTGGAGATTACCGGTAAATTACAGCCAACACTGGGAGCGGCTCAAGCCCGGATGAGCTACGCTAATTTCTCACTAATGGAGCATCAGGTGTCGATCATCAGTACGGTACGCCGTAGCTTTGCGGCGGGCTTACAAAACGCCCTGCCCGAACCCGCTGGTTCGTTTGGGCTTGGGCTGTTGACCGGCCAACGCAGCACCCTACCTGATAGCACGAAACTGACTTTGCAAATGGTAGGGCTCACGCACGTTATTGCCGTTTCGGGTTACAACATGACCATCATGCTGCGAGCAAGTAAGCGGTCGTTTGGACGCATCTCCAAACGGCTGTCGCTGGCGTTATCATTCACACTGATGATTTTGTTTTTGATGATAACCGGCCTGAGTGCTTCGATTGTGCGGGCAGCAATCGTCAGCGGCATAAGCTTGCTGGCCACCTATTATGGCCGGGAAATTAAACCGCTCTTATTGATCTTGGCGGCCGCTGCGCTTACCGCCTATGCCAAACCGTACTTTGTGTGGTCGGATGCCGGCTGGTATTTGTCGTTTCTGGCTTTCGGGGGTGTGCTGATTGTTTCGCCGCTTGTCGCAGCCCGAGTACGGGGACGATGGCGCGAATCGACGCTGGTAGCGATTGGCATCGAGAGTATTTCGGCCGAGATAGCTACGCTGCCGTATGTGCTGCATACCTTTGGACAAATGACAGCCGTTGGCCTACTGGCAAACGTGGTAGTAGTGGCGTTTATTCCCTTCGCTATGATGGCTTGCATGGTTGCCGGCTTGGCAGGGATTTTTATGCCAGTGTTATGTGGGTGGCTAGCTTGGCCGGCCACGCTGCTGCTTACCTATATGCTCGACACGTCGACGCTGTTGAGTCGCATCCCGCACGTCTTTCATCAGAACCTTTATTTGACGACGGCCGGCATGTACTGCGCCTATGCTGCGGTCATCGCATTAGCCGTGGCGCTAAGCTTTAAACATCGGCTACAAAGTGGTATACTAACAGATAAGAATTACCTACAACCGACGGCGCAATCTACCAGTTTAGCTGCTAGTCTAGAAAGGATGCGAATCACATGAGCGGACACTCCAAATGGTCAACAATTAAGCGCGAAAAGGGTGCTAAAGATGCCGCCCGTGGGGCTGTATTTACAAAAATCGGCAATGCCATCGCTATGGCAGCCCGCAGCGGCACCGACCCGGATACTAATTTCTCATTGCGGCTCGCAATCGACAAAGCTAAGGCAGCCAATATGCCATCGGCAAATATTCAGCGGGCCATTGACCGAGTCAAAGACAAAGATGCTGCCATCATGCAAGAAGTACTCTATGAAGGCTATGGGCCGGGCGGCGTGGCGATTTTAGCCGAGTGTGCCACCGACAACCTTAACCGTACCTATCCGCAGGTGAAGCTGGCCTTTAGTAAGCACGGCGGTAACATTGCCGAAAAGGGTGCGGTGGCGTTTCAGTTTGATCACAAAGGCATGATCCGCGTCAAAGGCACTGGCGACGATATCATGCTGGAAGCCCTCGAGGCGGGCGCTGAAGACGTTCAGGATGAGGGCGATGAATCGGTGATTTATACGGACGCCAAAGAGCTTGCCAAGGTGCGCGACACGCTCAAGGAGCTTGGGCTGGAGATTTCCGAAGCCGAACTGGCCTACGTACCCAACACTACCGTAGAAGTTACTGATGCTGCTACGGCCGGCAAGATCATGCGCCTAATGGATGCACTCGACGAGATCGACGAAGTTACCAATACCCACGTCAATTTTGACATCCCCGAAGAATTTTTAGCCTAATGGTAACGATCGCCGGCGCTATCTTAACCAACGAGCGAGGCGAATATCTACTTGTGCAAGAGTATCAACCGAAAGCTCGTGGTATGTGGAATATTCCAGGCGGTTGGCAAGATGAGGGTGAGACTATCAAGCAGACGGCCATTCGCGAGACGCTTGAAGAAACCGGTCTGCAGATTGCGATCGCCGATGACGAACCATTTTTTACGGCCGAAAACCAGTTTCGTGGCCGTAAGTACAATGCGTTTCTTGGCGAAGTTACCGGCGGTAGTTTGCAGCCACCACTTGGGGAAATTATGGCCATCAAGTGGCTGAGTTTCGCGGCCATTGAAGAATTATATGCCGGTAAGAATCTGCGTGACGACTGGATTATGGACGCCCTGACCAAGGCGGAGCGGGCATGAGGATTCTAGGGATCGACCCGGGCACTGGCATTCTCGGTTTTGGAATTATCGAGTATGAGCGCGGCAAAATCCAGTTAGTTGACGCTGGCGTAATCCGCACGCCAGTCAAAGAAGACGACGCTATTCGCCTGCAAACGATTTACGACGAACTGACGGACATTATCGCCGAGACCAAGCCCCAGCAGATGTCGGTTGAGAAGCTGTTTTTCTCACGTAATGTGACGACGGCAATGACAGTGGCCCAAGCCCGCGGCGTGGTGCTACTGTGCGGCATGCAAGCCCAGCTGGAAATTTTTGAGTACACGCCAATGCAGATCAAGCAGGCAGTGACCGGTTACGGCAGAGCCGACAAAAAGCAGATGCAGGAAATGGTCCGTGTCTTGCTACAGCTGAAAGAAATTCCGCGCCCCGACGACGCTGCTGATGCCTTGGCAGCGGCCATTACGCAGAGTATGAATTCGCGCTAGCGCTGGTGAGCGTGCTCGTTGTTGCGCAGACGGTGGTAGAGCATCAGTAGGCCGCCGACTACCCCGATGCCGATAATTATGACGAAAATATTAAACTTAACGATGTTATGAGTTCCCAATCCAAAAATGCCGGCCCGCGGCCGCAGTATAATCCGCCCAAGTATGTAGAGCACTGTGGCGACGGCACCGACTTTAACGACGAATATTTGACCGCCGCGAGAGCGGAGTAGGCTGCTACTGCGACGGAAGGCTTCTAGGTAGCCGGTTTGTGGCTCATAGATTTTGACAAAGCCCACTAGTATAAAGCGGAGTAGGATCACTACCGTCCAGGCAATCATGAAGATGAATAGGCAGATTAAGATCAATGGCTGGGACTGCACCACGCCCACGGAGTAGGAGAAGAAGGCCAAACCGACAAAATCGACGATGATAATCGGTAGGTAAAGTATAAGGCTAAATCCTAACCAGGCGCCCGTAACTGGTAGGAAGCTGCGCAAGGTCTGGGTGACGATGGCTTGCGGGGTTTGCTCGCCGCTTGGTTCTATTGCTAAGGCAGTGGCGGCTACCACCAAACTGGAGCTAATAATAGCAACTACCACGTTTAGCAACCCCACTAGAGTAAGCAAAATCAAGGCCAGGGTGCCAAAACTAGTTGCCCGGAAGGCGGCGTCGAGTGCGCTGGTCGTCAGCTTGTCGAGCAAAGTATTGATGAGTAAGGCTACCAGGCCGCTGGTCACAAATGCCGCTATCACTAAGCGGACGTTCATTTTTATGGCGTTAACCAGAGAGGTGTAGACGTTACGGAGGGTTGGCTCTTCGAAGTGCGGTTGGGCGGTGGCGGGCGGTTCGGGCGGCTGCCAGGCCGGCGGATGGGCGGCGGCATGGAGCTCGTGGAAGGCTTGATCGATCCAACGTGGGCCCCACTGATTGTCGTAGAGTGTCTGGCGGATAGTTGCTTCGTCTTGACCTGCAGCGAGGCAAGAACGAATGTAGGCCAGCAGTTGCTGGAGGGCTTCATGCATGAGCGGAGTATAGCATGAATTACAGAGATGGAAAACGAATTTAGATCAGTTGGAAGTTGCGTTCGGCGGCGCGTTCTAAGACCTCGACTGTGTCGCCTAACGCTACGCTGACTCCCGGTTCGAGTCGGTGGGTGGCATTTTGGCCAAAATAGACGCCTGGTTTGTTAGAGTCGGGCCCCCTGCCACGTCGATCGATAGCCAAGGCCCGAGTGACCGGCGAACCAGGCTCGAGGATGCCTGGGGCTTGATCGACATTTGTTACGGTGCAGCGAGCGCTGGCTTTGACGATGTAGGCTGTTAGGGCGCCGATTTGGAGCACGCGGTAATAATCTTCGTCGTAGGCGGGTAGCTCTCCGGCGAGCACCATGTTAGGACGAAAGCGGTCCATAGGGATGTGGGTTTGACCGTGAGCGTTAAGCGCATCCAGCGAGCTGATGGAGGTTATTAACTCCGGATAGCCGTCGGCGAAAGCAGTGCCGGTGCCAGCCCCCGCGTGCTGGTACTGGGGCTTAAACCTACGCTGCTGTTTAATGTGTAATAAAGTCACCGGTTCATTAAAGAAGTCACTAAAAAATTCTGAGGCCTCAGGGTCCTCGGCGACGGCAGTACCTGTTTTATCGTAGATGCTGATTTCGCGCTCGGTATCCGGTCGAGGATTCTCAGTTTCCAGCGCGATCTCGCAGATGCCCGTTGCCGGGTCGCTTACCAATAACATGCCGCCGTAAATTAGAGTGTTAATGCGGGCCATGGCCGGATGGGTTCGTTGCGTGATGACTTTGTCGTCGCTGTCTACCAGCATCCACTCGCGGTCGTGGAGCATGCCGTTGTCACCGAACTCAATTTCGTAATGCGCTATCCCACCACAACCTTTGATGGGGTAGGTGAATAGTCCGGCAACCTCGATTTCCATATACGACATATAGTAGCACGACATGCAAAAGACGGAGTGTGCCATAATGGAGAGATGATTGCGACACTCCAGGGTATTATTAGTGAAAAACTTCCAGATGTGGTGGTGCTGGACGTCCGCGGTGTTGGCTACGGCTTATTCGTGACTACCGAGGATTTTGGCCGGCTGACGGCTGGCGAAGCGGCAAAGCTCTATATCTACGAGCATATCCGCGAGCAACAGCACGATTTGTTCGGCTTTGTGTCGCGCGACACCCAGTTATTGTTTGAGCAGTTACTAGGGGTCAATGGCGTGGGGCCCAAAATGGCACTTAACGTGTTAAGTGTTGGCTCGAGCAATGATGTCCGGGTGGCGATTGCCGGCGGCGATGTTAAATACATCCAGCAAGCCAGCGGCGTTGGCAAAAAAGTCGCCGAGCGCGTCGTGGTGGAACTCAAAGATAAAGTTGGCCTAGCCGGTATCGATTTGCTGGCAACCGGCCTACTCCAAGGCGAGGGCCTACTGATGCAAGATGAGGCGATTGAAGCCTTAGTGGCACTCGGCTACTCGCCGCAAGATGCCGCCAAGGCACTGCAAGCGGTGGATCCGGAGCTGCCGACTGCCGAGCGTATCAAACAAGCCTTGACTAGTCGGGCATAAACCCACCACAAACATTTTTTGCAACATAAGCAATTTGGCATTCTGAGTTATAATAAGGCTAATGATTGATCGAATTGTCACTACTGGGGCCGACAGCGAAGATCCGCAAGAGATTGAACTGGAGGTCACGCTCCGTCCACAGGATTTTGCTAGTTACATTGGCCAGGACCGGCTCAAGCAAAACTTGCGCTTGGCAATTGATGCCGCCAAAAAGCGCTCCGAACCGATGGATCACGTGCTGCTGTACGGTCCGCCCGGCTTGGGCAAGACGACGATGGCGAGCGTAATCGCCCACGAAATGGGCGCTCAGATTCGAATTACCAGTGGCCCGGCTATCGAACGGGCGGGAGATCTGGCTAGTCTACTAACCAACTTACAGGACGGCGATATCTTGTTTATCGATGAGATCCACCGCCTTAACCGCACCGTTGAGGAAGTGCTGTATAGCGCTATGGAAGATTTTAAGCTGGACATCATGCTTGGTAAGGGACCGAGCGCTCGCTCGCTGCGGCTTGATCTGCCGAAATTCACAATTATCGGCGCCACCACTCGAGCTGGCGCACTGGCCGGGCCACTACGTGATCGCTTTGGGCACATTCATCGCCTGGAATTTTATACGCCGGAACAGGTGGAGCAGATTATTTCACGGGCCGCCGGCATTCTGAACGTCAAGATTGATAGTCTAGCCGCCAAGGAGCTGGCCACGCGCGCCCGCCTGACGCCGCGTATTGCCAACCGGTTACTAAAGCGTGTCCGTGACTATGCCGACGTCAACGGCGACGGGATTATTGATGCCAGTATCAGTAAAAGTGCCCTGCAGCTGCTCGAGATTGACCATCTCGGGCTCGATCCAGCCGACCGAATTCTGCTGCACGCCATCATCGATAGCTATAACGGTGGCCCGGTTGGTGTCGAGACGCTCGCGGCGCTGACAGCCGAGGAGCGCAGTACTATCGAGGACTTCATTGAGCCGTATCTGATGCAGATCGGGTTGTTGGAGCGAACGCCGCGGGGCCGCAAGGTAACACACAAGGCCTATGTACACCTCGGCAAGACCATGCCCGCCGCGCAAGATTCCCTGTTATAATTGACTCATGCAACCCGATAACCAAAACCCACAAGCCGTACCAATTCAACCTGCCACCCCCGCTCAGCCCGGCCAGCCACAGCCCCAAGCCGTGTACCTGGCTCGGCCATTGGAGCCTGGCAAAGTCCAAATCTCTGCCGAGGTGATGGAGCGCCACGAAGCCGCTAAGAAGAAATTTCCCAACCTTAATTTGAGTAACGGTGAGTATGTTATTAGCGCCGCTAAGCGTCACCCGATTGGTTTATTTCAAATTTGGGCCTTTGTGGCGATTGTAGTGGCTATATTGGTAGCGGCCATCGTCTTTTTTGCGACTGATCCGGGCGGCGCCAGTACCAGTCTCAATGGTGAAACCGCCGGCAACTTCTCGGTTATTGTTGCCGTGCCGCTGTTACTGCTATCCGGCTTGTGCGTCGTCGGCGGTATGGTCGGCACTTACGTCTACAATGCCAACACCTTTTACCTGACCAACGAAAGTGTCATCCAGAATATCCAGAGCAGCTTGTTTTCCAAGCGCGAGCAAACGGTAAGTCTGGGTAGTATTGAGGACGCTAGCTTCTCTCAAGAGGGCATTTTGTCGCACATGCTAAACTTTGGCTCGATTCGTTTGTCCACAGTGGGCGACGAAACTACGTACCGTTTCAATTATACGAGCCAGCCCAAGAACGAGCTCCAGCTGCTTAACAATGCGGTTGAAGCCTTCAAAAACGGCCGTCCGGTCGAAGGCTAAACTACTCCTCTACAAACGGGTTATTGCGAGCTTCGTTAAACAGTTCTTTTACGCTGACGTTATTATCTTCGAGTTGTTTGAGCTGCTTGATGACGTTTTCGTTAACCCGGGCCGTGGTGATCGGGTTGGCCTGGGCACTGACTTGATTGGAGCTTGGTTGCCGATTACTAAGCGAGTTAATGGTTAGTAAAATGTAGCCGTATACCAGCGCAATCATGACCACAAACAGCAGCGCTTTGTAACGGCTTAACTGCTGCAATACGGTGGTGAGCGAAGCAATAATTTTTTTGGTGTCGAGTTGTTTTTTCATGGTTTTATATAGCTGTTTAATGATAGGGTAAACGAAAAGCGTGAGGTGCTGTTGGTGCTCGGCGTGATGCTGATGTTGGTGACTTCCGCCGTGAGACGGTTGTGCTCCAGGGCGGATAGGAAGCTGATGAGCTGCGGATAGGTGGAGGGCGTAGAAACATCGCTGGTGACGGTGATTTGCATGACATAGACACCGGCACTACCGATAACTGGTGTGAGCTGCGACAGGTTGGAGTTGCCGATTGGCGCTGTAGGAGTGGTCAGGCTGGTGCTCGAGCCGGTGGCTGTCTTGCCGACAGCATTACCGAGGGTAGAAGACGGAAAGGTGATAGAACCCAATTTGACCGAGCTTTCGCTGGCTAATTTAACAATCTGGCGTACGGTTTCGGCCTGGTTTTTGTTCTCCGGGACGATTGACTTAGCAATTGTGTAGAGATCGTTATACTGCTGAATGTCTTTTTTGGCCCGTGTTAAGCCTTCTTGCTGGCTTTGATAAGATTGAGCTTTGGCTTTGAGGCTCACCAGCTGATCCGACTTAGCTTGGAGAATTTTTTGGGTGCCGTAAGCGCCACCAAAAATGGCCGCCGCTAAAGCCAGTACGGCGCCGAGCATTAGGAGATGGGCTTGTTTGGGACTCATTTGGTGGCATCCTGATTAATGAACAAGAACTGATTTTTGGCATTAAACAAGGTGCGCAGGGTAACCGAGCACGGATAGTTACTGGAGGTGTCGGTGGTGTCGCAGTTAATACTGACTAAGTCGGCCTTGGCGAAAATCTTGTTTTGCGGGCTCGCCAGGTTAACCTGGACCTGGGAGGCAGTTTGGTAATCTAGGGCTTTAGCCGTCAGATCGAGGCCGCCACTGGTCTGGTTGATGTTGAGCGTCGTAAGTACCGAGCCGCTGGGCATGGCGGCGCCGATCTGGGTGATAAGCTTGGAGAATAAAACTTCTTTAGAAATAACTTGAGCCGCAAGTTTTAGGCTGCTGCTGATGTTTTTGACTTGGCTTTCGGTCTGAGATAGGTTCTCCTGCTGCAGCTGGCTAGACAATTGCGAGACCTGCTTTTGGTTCGATGTGATGGAGGCTTGCATGTTAAGCAAGCCGTAGGTGGCCAGCGCACCGACACCTAGTAGTGCCACAAACAGCGTCAGCGCCCATTTGCGTAACGAAACGTTCTGGCGGGCGTAGCTGTACTCGGCCTTAATTTCGGGAGGCAGTAGGTTGATCATAGCGAAAATACCTGCTTTGGATCAGATAAGCTCAGACCGGCCACCGTGGCAAACATCGGTTTATCAGCGTCGCTGGGTGGCTGTAGACCTTTGTAGCCAATAAATTGCCAGGGGTTAGTGTGGCGAACGGCTAAACGCATTTCATTGGTGAGGTATTCACTGAGGCCGGGCATGTTAGCGCCGCCGCCGAGGGTGACGATCTGCTGAATGGGCCGCTCGGAGCCGTATCGCTCCTCATAGTAGCGCATCATGCGATGAATCTCTTTGACGAGCTCGTGCAGTTTGGGTTCGAGGGCTTTGGTGATTTCGGCCTGTTTTTTGCTTGGGCCGAGGCCATACTTGGTTTTGATCAGCTGGGCTTCGGCTTGAGTGACGCCGAGCTTGGACTTAATAAGGCCGGTAAAGACTTCGCCGCCGGCCTGGACAGTACCGGTGACTAAGACGTGGCGATCGTAAATACTAATATCCGCCGAGCGCGAACCGAAGTCGATCATCACCGTGGCGATATCACTTTGGTCGTCCAGCTCAAATAGGCGGCCCGAGGAGCTGAGCGTTGGCTCAATCAGCACCGCTTCTAGGCCGAGGACTTGGGCGAGTTCGAGGTAGGAATCAACAATCGTTTTTGGAACGGCGACGGCAAACAGTTCGGCGTGGTCTTCGGCTTCGCGGATCTTTTCAAAGTCGAGGTAGAGCTCTTCGAGCGGCGTGGAAATGTATTGCTCGGCCTCGAGCCGGACGGCATCGGCCATTTCGCGCGGTTTGAGCTTAGGCACTTCCAGGGCGCGCGTGAAGGTGCGGTAGGCCGGAATGGCAATCGCAACGCGTTTGGTAGTAATATCCCCGATTAGGTGGCGTTTAAACAGGTCCTGAGCGGCTTTGGCAACGATTTCGGGCTGGACAACCACCCCATCCTCAATGGCGCGGCGGTCAAAAGTAGTGAATCCGTAGCCGGTCACTTGCGGCAAGTGGTTCTTGTCGCCGGTACGGGGCCGCTCAAGCTGCATGACTTTAAGCGAACTGGGCCCGATATCCAGTCCAAACAGGGGTTTATCCCTAAAAAAATACGAGTGTTTTGTGCTTTTGTTCATTTTTTGCCCACCAAAGCGGCATTGGGGTAATTATAACAAACTTATGCTTATTCTGGAATTATAAACTGGCAATGAAAAAGCCCCGGCGAACCGGGGCTATCTCGAGTGCGAAAAGAACTAGTTCAAGTTTGTCTTGACGATAGTGCTCTTGCCATCAACCTGACCTTCGTACGTACCGGTAAGGGTGTACTTAGTACAAGTGGTAGCGTCGCTTTCACAGCTAGCGCCACTGTCGTTGGTCGGCGCGTAAGCGTAGACGTTCTTGGCAGGAGTAGCCTTCAGTGGGTTTGCGGCGCTCTTATCTGCGGCCGATGGGTCGTAGAGAGCGGCTTGGTCGAGGCCCTTCATGCTGGTTTGGAAGAAACCACCAGATGAGAAGTCATTCATGTTAGCCAGTGACGGGTAATTACCGTTCTCGGCGTAGTATGCTTCGAGTTTCTGCTGAATTGCACCGATGTCAGTCGTGCGCTTTGTGTTACGTCCCTTGGACTGAATGCCAGCATAGGTGGTAATGACGATAGCGGCCAAAATACCAATAACTACGATGACGATTAAGAGTTCCACGATAGTGAAACCACTTTGTCGTTTCTTGTTAAGTGAGATCATAAGGACCCACCCTCCTTAAAATTAATTGATTTTATGTTGATCGTTGAAGTCGACAGCTGTAATTACAACTTCAACTATCTGGCTGTAATTATAACCATAAGCCGTATCAAAGCAAGCAGCCTGTGGATAACCTGAGAGAAATTAACTACCGATGTTCTTAGAGAGGTTGGCAATCGGGCCCATCACCGAGGCGGCAATCAACCCGACGGCTGCCCCGAGACCGACGATCATAATCGGCTCAATGATAGCCGCCAGGCCGTCAATGAGGACGGCTACTTCTTCTTCGTAAAAGTCGGCAATTTTAGTCAGCACAGTGTCGATCTGACCAGTTTCCTCGCCAACCAACAACATCTGGGCGACGATGGGAGGGAAGTGGGCGCTGCGGCTGATGGGATCGCTGAGCGGCTTACCATTTTTCACTTCGTTAGCGGCGGCTTTTAGCTCAGCTTCGATGACTTTATTACCAATGGCTGCGCCGGTGACATCCAATGCGTCGAGGACGCTGACGCCGGCGCCCATTAGCGAAGCAAAGGTGCGCGAAAAGCGAGCGATGGCAATTTTGGTGATAACGGTTTTAACAACCGGTAGACGCAGCAGCAGGGCATGAAATTTATACTTACCGGCATCAGTTCGAATATAACGAAGGCCGTAGACGCTGGCGACGGCCAGCAGGCCACCGATGAGGATTAAGTTCGGCAGATCTGAAATTATCGGAAGTGCTCCCAGCAGCGGGATCTTATGGATAATGGTACTTTTCACGCAGAAATCACTGATGTGTAATAAGACGACGGTGTAGGGCGGTAGTTTGGCCTTCGGACCACCAAGGTCGAGCAGAATTTTGCCAATCTTCGGGACAATAAACAGCATAATGCCAAAAAAGGCGATGATGGTGATGGTAAGGATAACAACCGGATAGGCCATGGCGCTCTTAATTTTTTTGCGGATGCTGGCGTCCTGCTCGACTTGCGTTGCCAAGCGTTTCAGAATGTCGTCGACGATACCGCCTTCTTCACCGGCCCGGACCATGTTGACGTACACGTCGCTAAACACTTTTGGATACTTGGCAAAGGCATCGCCGAGCGGCATGCCACTTTCAACGTCTTTGGTAATACTGCTTAGTACTGTCCGCATGTACGGATTTTCCGAGTCATTTTGGAGGGCCGACAGCGAGCGAGCTAAGGGCACGCCAGCGCTAATCATCGTTGAGAGCTGACGAGTGAAGATGACCAAATCTTGTAGTTTGACCTTTTCGGGCGGCCCAAATAAGCCGCCGCGCTTTTTTGTCTTACCGTTGTTGGCCTCGACGAGTACTGGTTTGACGCCTTGCTTGTGGAGGAGGGCTAGTAAGGCCTGCTTGCTAGCAGCTTCGGCGGTGCCGGAAATGGTTCGACCGTCGTGGGTGGTGGCTTTATAGGTAAATAACATGCTTATTCCTGAGTGGTGACACGTAAAATTTCTTCGATAGTAGTTTGGCCGCGCAAGGCTTTTATGAAGCCGTCGAGCTGCATAGTCACCATGCCATTTTCGCCGGCAACGACGGTTTTTTCGATGACTTCAGCGGTGGTATTGCCAACGATCATACCTTGGATTTCAGGTGTGTTTTTGAGGACTTCGTAAATACCGACTCGCCCTTTGTAGCCACTATGGTTGCAGCTGTCACAGCCCTCTTCGTGGGCTCTAAATAAGCGGTTGATATCGGTTGTGGTGGTGCTGGCTTCGTCGTTACTGGCACCACCTTTTTTGCCGCTGCTGGACAGGCCGATACCGTCCGCCATAGCCGAAACTTCGAGATCGTGCACCCGTTTAACGCCCCCATGTTCCGGGAGTTTAAAGGTTTTATCGAGCTGCTTAAGTACAGCGGCATCAGGTTGGTAGCTTTCGCGGCAGTCGGGGCATAAGCGGCGCACTAGCCGTTGGCCAACAATAACTCGAACCGTACTGGCAATCAGAAATGGCTCAACCCCCATGTCGAGCAGACGAGGGAGACAGGTGGCGGCATTATTGGTGTGTAGCGTGCTAAACACGAGGTGTCCGGTCAGGGCAGCTTGGACTGCTAAATCGGCAGTTTCGCCATCACGAATCTCACCGACCATAATGATATTAGGGTCTTGGCGCAGCAGTGCGCGCAAGCCGTTCGTAAAGGTCATGCCGGCAATGGCGTTGACCTGGGTCTGGTTGGCGCCGACGACATGATATTCCACGGGATCTTCGACAGTGGAAATGTTAACATTCGGGGTGTTGAGGGTGGTGAGCACGCTAAACAAAGTGGTTGATTTGCCCGATCCGGTTGGCCCGGTAACCAACACCATGCCGTGCGGCTGGATAATGGCCTGCTTGAGGTTTTCGAGCGCGCTGCCCCAAAAGCCGAGGTCGGTAAACTCGGCGGCCTTGGTCGACTCATTGAGGATACGCATAACCACCTTTTCGCCATCCAGAATTGGTAATGTCGACACGCGCAGCGCATAGACGTTGCCGCTGACTTCAACCTTAAAGCGACCATCTTGTGGAGCGCGGTGCTCGTCGATCTTGAGGTTACTGAGAATTTTGATGCGGCTAACCAGCGAGCCGAGCAATTTACGGGGCAGTTTGTTGGCTTCGCGCAGCATGCCGTCGATACGGTATCGCACGACCACAAAATCTTCGCGCGGCTCGATGTGGATGTCGCTGGCGCCGGATTGCACACCGTACTCTATAAGAATATTGACGGTTTGGGCCACCGGTGAATCTTCGGCCAGGTCGCTCTCGTCAATGTCATCGTCAGCTTCATCTTCTTGGTTGCTGGCGATAACTTTAGTGAGTTCACTGCTGATGTTACCGCGGTACTGGTCGAGGGCCGCCTGCAGCAGGCTTGAAGTGGTAATGTGGACCTTGAGATCGGAACCGAGCTGTTTCTGTAGGAAGTTAAGAGCCTGGATGTCATCCGGGTCTTCCATGGCGATTAGCTTGATATCCTTGCCTTCAAGCCCGAAGACTACGGCGTTGTACTGCCGGGCAATGCGCTCGGGCAGCAGCTTAAGAATTTCGTGATCGATGTCTTTGGCGTTGAGTTCGACAAACGGGACTTCGATCTCGGCAGCGTAGAGCTTGGTCAGCTCCTTCTCGGAGAGGACATTATTTTTGATAACTAAGTCCTGGAGCGGCTTCTTTTCGGTGGCTTCTTGCTCGCGCAAAGCCTGCAGCTGCTCCTCGGAGACTTTTTTGCCGGCCTTAAGGAGTGTTTCGACCAGTGAATCGGGAATTCGCATCAGCGATACCCTGCCAAGTGTGTTTTGGTTTTAAACTCGCCCATCCTGGTACCTATCATACCAGCGTAGCGCCCAAAACGTAAGCGGTTACTGCGATTTATCTTACAGCGAAAAGGGCAGTTGTTAACTTATTATTAATTTACGCAATAAAAACTGGTGCTTGGCCCCGCAGCCAATTATAGTGCTACACTACTAATAAAGGGTGGCAATGACAGGCCTAACGGCCGGAGGAGTAATCACATGGCAAAATCGACCACAACTAAAACGATGGGAGACATTTCCGGCGAATCAGGCAAAGCCAAAGCGCTCGGTCTGGCACTCGACCAGATTGAGAAGCAATTCGGCAAGGGTTCCATCATGAAGCTCGGCGAGTCAACGCACGCCGACGTCGAAACGATCCCAACCGGGGCAATTTCACTCGATATTGCCCTCGGCGGCGGCTTGCCCAAAGGCCGTATCGTCGAGATCTATGGCCCCGAGAGCTCTGGTAAAACCACGGCCACGCTGCACGTGATTGCTGAAGTCCAAAAAGCTGGTGGCACGGCTGCGTTTATTGATGCCGAGCACGCCCTCGACCCGTCTTACGCCAAGCGCATCGGTGTCGATATCGAAAACCTACTGCTCAGCCAACCGGATAATGGCGAACAAGCGCTGGAAATCACCGAAACGCTGGTGCGTTCCAACGCCGTTGATGTCATTGTGGTTGACTCAGTAGCCGCCCTAGTGCCACGCGCTGAAATCGAAGGAGATATGGGTGACAGCTTGCCTGGTTTGCAAGCCCGCCTAATGAGCCAGGCGCTGCGTAAGCTAACTGGTGTCATCAACCGTTCGCATGTTACGGTCATCTTTATTAACCAGATTCGTATGAAGATTGGCGTGATGTTTGGCAATCCAGAAACGACCACCGGTGGTAACGCTCTCAAGTTCTACGCCAGTGTCCGCATGGATATCCGCCGCATTGGTCAGATCAAAGCGGGTGACAGTATTATTGGTAACCGTACTCGCATTAAAGTAGTAAAGAACAAGATTGCCCCGCCGTTCCGCGAGGCCGAGTTCGACATTATGTATAACGAGGGTATTTCACGCTCCGGCGACATCCTTGACCTAGCTGCTGCCCGCAATATCGTGGAGAAGTCCGGCGCGTGGTATGCCTACAATGGCGCCAAGATCGGGCAGGGGCGTGAAGCGACCAAGACCTACCTCCAGGAAAACCCCGAGGTTATGGAAGAAATTGCCGTTAAGGTCATGGAGCTCGAAAAGAAACCGGCCGACGAAAAGGCTGCTGCCAAAACCCCTGCCGCGCCCGCCGCTGACGACGCTACTGACGAAGAATAATTCAAGCGGATTGCCGTGAAGATCACTAGCATTACGCAGCAGGTGAAAACGGCCGGGCGCTACTCGGTGTTTGTTGAAGGTAAATATTCCTTTTCGCTTTCGGAGGCTGTGTTGGTGTCGAGCCAAATCGCCAGCGGGCAAGAGCTCGATGCCGCCCAGCTTTCGGCTTACAAAAAATTGTCGGCTGACGATAAGCTTTATAGCCGGGCCTTACGCTATGCTGCCATGCGTTCGCATTCGGAATGGGAGGTGCGCTTTTACTTGCAACGCAAAGAGGCGCCGCCGGATTTTATCGATGAAGCCCTCCGTAAACTTCGCGACCTCGGGCTGGTTGACGACTTTAAATATGCACAGAATTTTGTCCACGACCGGCGCTTGCTCAAGCCTACCTCCAAGCGCAAGCTATTGATGGAGCTGCGCAAAAAGCGGGTGACTCACGAAGCAATCGAGGCTGCCTTGGCGGAGGATGAGGGGACTGATTCGTCGGCACTGATTGAAGTTATCGCCCGGAAACGCCGCCAGTCCAAGTATCAAGACGATACTAAACTGATGCAATTCTTAGCACGCCAAGGTTTTGGTTATGATGATATTAAACGAGCGCTGCGGCTGGCCGAAGATGATTAAGCCGCTGCTGCTGGCGCCGGTGAAGGTACAGTTTTAGCGAGCTCATTGATGATAATTCGCTGGGGGGTGATTTCGTTAATCTGGGTACGGTCAATGCTGAGACTACCGCCGGTAAAACTTTTGAGTAAGGACTGAGTGACATAGATTTTTTGGACGAACATAGTTTCGGTCTCGGTGGCGTAGTCGCTGACTTTGCCGACTTTTTGTTTGCTGGTAGTGACGACATGCTTACCGATGATTTCATAATCAAGGTCGATAACTTTTTTGAGCCGTACCAGTTCGCTCGGGTCGGCTAGAACGTCATGGTCGTTCACGACATAGCCCTGCGGCAATGTTTCGCGAATATCCTGGTAGAGCAGTACCAACTCCTCTTTCGTAAAACGATCTTGGCAGTAAAAGCCCTCAATCTTGAGATTATCGGGGTTGAAAATGGGGGCCGTAATGGTGGCAATGGCGACACCGGTGCGTAGAGACATGACGGATTTATTGAGTAGAGCGGCGCTTAATTGCAACATGCTACTAGTATACCGCGGCCGGCCCTAGTAAATATTAACTAAATTAAGATTTGTGGCATTTTCTAAACGCTAGTGCTTGGACTGCTGCCCCGCCCGGCCCTACAATCGGGACACTATGAAATACCTTGCCCATTATTGCCGACTAGTCGTAGCACTACTTGCGTTATGTATGTGCCTCCCGGCCGCTAGCCTGGCTCTAACGACTGCACCGCCGCTTGCGCTGCCACCGACTTTGGCGATTGCCCAGATTAAAGTTACCGGCGATGAGTTCCTGGTGCTCGTGAATAACTCAGCCAGCAACATTAATGATCTCAGCCAGTATAGTATCGAGAGTTTCAACAATGCCAGCCCCCTGGCCCATGGCGTGAGTAGCAGCGCGCAACAGCTCCCGGCGGCCGAGCTTCAAGCTGGGCAGTCGTTACTACTCAGCGCCGATTCTCGGGTCACTTGTGGAGCCACGGTTGCCGGTGATTTATCGCTGAACTTGGCTGATGGCGGTGGTTTTTTACAAGTCGTAAAGCTGAGTCTCGATGCCACTGGCGCAGTGGTACGGACGCCGGCTGACCTGGTGAGCTGGACCAGCGCAACAAGTGGCGCCAAAATTGTAGGCGTACCAACCTCATCGAAAGACCCGACTGCCGCCTTCTACCGCTATGACGTCGGTGATTCGTATAGCTGGCAGCTAGCTGATGTGGATAGCCAGAATTTCTGCACGCTGGATGTGGCGGTGACTACCGGCGGTACCGTGGCCAAACAAGCCGTCGATACTAGTTTGGCTGGGCAGCAGCTTGAGACGCCACCAGCTACTATTGTCAGCATTGCGGCCGTGGCCGGTGATACGCCCGCGCCATCCGTACCAGCTCGCAACCTTCATCTGCAACCACCCCAAATTACCGAGCTGTTACCTAATCCGGCCGGTACGGGCACCGACAGTACCGATGAGTTTGTGGAACTCTACAATGCGAACGCGACTAGCTTTGATCTTAGTGGCTACCTGTTGCAGACCGGTACTACTACAGTGCACAAGTATGCGTTTCCGGGAGGCACTAGCTTGCCCGCAAAAAGTTTTGTAGCCTTTTACTCAGAAGCAACCGGTTTCTCCCTCAGTAATACGGGCGCACAGCTTCGGCTGGCCGATCCGACTGGAAAAGTTATTGGCAGTAGCGATGCCTATACCAATGCCAAGGATGGTCAGTCGTGGGCCTATGCCAAGGGTAAGTGGTATTGGACGGTCAGCTTGACGCCTAATGCAGCCAACATTATCAAGCAGCCAGTCACCGCTAAATCGAAGGCAGCCGCCAAAGCGGCCAAGTCTGCGGGCACAACGGCTAAACTAGCCAGCACGGCGGTTAGCGGCAGTTCAGGCGGTCAATCAGCCCTGCCGACGCCGCCGATTCATGCGACTATAGTTGCCATAGTTGTGGCAGTCGCGCTACTATACGCTGCATATGAGTACCGAAGTGACTTGGCAAATCGATTGCACCAGCTTAGAGCAAAGTTTAGACGTGGCCGCGGCGTTGGGCGCTAAATTGCGCGGCGGCGAGGCCATCGAGCTGGTGAGTGATCTCGGCGGCGGCAAAACCACTTTTGTTAAAGGCCTACTAAAAGGCATGGGCAGCGACGAGCTTGCTAGCAGCCCAAGCTTTACACTGAGTAACACGTACCAGGCCGGTGAACTGACTCTGCAGCACTATGATTTTTACCGTCTCAATGATCCGGGTATTCTCCGTGATGAGTTGGCAGAAGCTATTAGTGATGATAAAACGGTGGTGGTGATCGAGTGGGCTGATATTGTGGCCGACGTGCTCGACGACAAACACCTTCGCGTGGATATAGCCGTCACCGGCGAAACCGGCCGCCGCTATAGCTTTAGCTGCGGGTCAAGTTTGGCCTATCTGAAGCCCTAAGAAAGGTATATTTGAAATATGTTGCTACTTACGATACGTACTGATAAACCGGAGGCTGAACTTGGCCTCTATGAGGACACGACGCAACTGAGCTACTATACGTGGCCAGCGCACCGTGAACTCGCCGAGACAATCCATGTCAAAATCCGCGACCTGTTGGCCGATCAGTCCAAAGAGTTACACGACGTGGCCGCGATTGTTGTTTTTCAGGGGCCGGGCAGCTTCACAGGCTTACGAATCGGTATTGCTACGGCCAACGCCTTGGCCGATGGCTTGGGCGTGCCGGTGGTGGCCGAAATGAGCGACGACTGGGTTGGTAAGGGGATTGGGCGACTGCTAAATGGCGAAGCAGACCAAGTTGCGCTGCCGGAATACGGCGCGGCACCGCACATTACGCCCCAAAAAAAGTAGCCAGCCAACAAAAAACTGTGGATAACTTGTCAAGTCTAAAATGCCCTGATAGCTGTTGACAATACCACGATTCCGCTTATAGTTAGGGTTAACCCAACAAATAAAAAGGTTAAACATGAAACTAACAAAAATTGCCCGACTGGGTATTGCCACGCTTGTCAGCGTGTCCTCTTTATTAACGCTGAGTATTCCCATGGCGGCCGCCGCGACTAAGACGTGGACCGGTGGTGGTTCAGATGGTAAGTTTAGCACCGGCGCTAACTGGTCCGGTGGCACGGCCCCCACGGCTGGGTCGGATTTAGTATTCCCCTATGGTGCATCCGTCACTAACAAAACCATGGTGAACGATCTGACGGCGGGCACGAGCTTTGTCAGTATTACCTTCAATGGCACGATTGGCCAGACTGAGTCAACGTATTATACGTTAAGCGGCAATGCCCTCACCCTAACTGGCGGCATCGTCGATACCGATACCGGCGGCGACACCATTAGTACGGACATTGCTTTCAGTGGCGCGCAAACACTAAATGTCGGGACCGGTAGTTACTTGGACCTTTCTGGCGTTCTCAGCGGTAGTGGCGCACTCACTAAAACTGGCACCGGTTACCTACTCTTATCGGGCAACAACACCTTCACCGGTAGCCTGACTGCCAATGCGGGAGAAGTTAGCGCTTCAAGTGATACAGCCCTTGGCACCACCGCAGGTGCTACCATAATTAATGATACGGCTTCGCTCTACATTGGTAACTGTCAGGGCGCGCTAACGGTCGCCGAAAACTTTACCTTTACCGGTAGCGACGCAAACGCTGATAGTCCTAAATTGCAAACTGCTAGCTTCTGTCGCGGTGGGGGAGGTGGTGGAGGTGGCCCAGTTGTCACCTATGGTCTGTTTGATGTCGGCAGTTACGATACCACGCTCACCGGCACGGTAACCCTCGGCTCTGACGTAAACTTCGGTAGCTACTCACCACACACCACCATCAGTGGCGCAATGTCAGGTAACTTCAAATTCAACCTCCCCGAAGATAAATGGGGTGGCACGCTAGTCATTAATAGTAGCAACAACACTTCCGGTATGGCTAATGGCAGCTACACGGCGACCGCTAGCAGTCCGACGCTCTCCGATAGCGTTCCCGGCACCTCGATCATAATTAACCATCCAGCGGTAGTAACTATTGATGGTACGCGTGGCGACACGGTTGTAAACGCAGGCGGTACGCTGAAGGGTCATGGTACGGTCGGCGCATTAAGCGTCGCAACTGACGGTATTGTAGCTCCCGGTAATAGCCCCGGCTGTCTAAATACCGCTGACCTAGCCATTGCTGGTACGCTCCAAGAAGAAATCGGTGGCTCTGACCCTTGTACGGGCTACGATCAGGTTAAGGTAACCGGTGCGGTCAGTGTTACGGACGGTACATTGACGCCAAGTCTCTACAACGGCTTTGTTCCAGAAGTCGGCCAGAGCTACACTATCATCGACAACGACGGCTCGGATGCTGTTACCGGCACCTTTACCGGCCTCGCAGAAGGCGCCACCTTCACCGCCAATGGTGTTACCTACAGCATTACCTACGTGGGCGGCGACGGCAATGATGTTGTCCTAACCGTTACCAACGTCGATGCTTCGCAACTCCCCAAGACTCCTGATACCGGTATGCGCCTCGTCGCTGCTCACCCATTGCTCGCGCTGGGTGCTACGACTGTCGCTGCCTTCGGTTTGCTCATCGCTGCTCGCCGTCTGAAGCCGGCTCGCCGCTAAGCCGCGGTCACTATACAAAAAAACGTACGTCAAAACACAAAGGAACACTATGCCAGAGCGGGCCCGCATCGGTCTCGATAACCCAGCATTTTATGGGCGACTACGCCAGCCAGAACGGCCGGCGGGTCGTCAGATGCGGGCGCCGATTGCAGCCCGGCAGCAGCATCGACAATTGCTGCGCGATCCAAACTTTGTAACACCGTCGCGACAGATCTCCACACCACCGGCAGCGGCTATGCCAAGTTCGCTCGTAGCGCCACCACCAACCGGCTCGCGGCAAGTCGCCCCTGTAGTAACTTTGCCCGCATCACAACTGGCCATCGTTGAGCCACAACCGTATGCCCGACCGGCTCAGCACAAGCAGCAGGGTTCGCGGGTTTTGCAACGCAGCCAAGTCCAAACGCCTCAGTCGGCGTTCCTGAAAAAGCGCCGTCTCGGTAACTATTCCAAGCCGCAGATTACCTTAGTGGCGATGGCCGGCTTTTTATTCTTGGTTGGCGTAATGGTAAGTCTGCTGACGCTGCAAACGAATACTAGCGCTAAGGCCCAAGTAGCCGCCTTGTCTGCTAAAGCTTCGACGGCACATGACGGTACCGCTGCCGACAATGCACCGCCATCCGAGGCTAAGCCGCCCACGACCGCTGCGCCGTACCAAGTCGCTCCCGGCAATCCCAAATTTATTACCATCGACTCGCTGGGAGTTGGCGCTGCACGAATTCGGCCGATGGGGATTACGAACGCCGGCGCACTGCAAGCACCGAATACGATTTATGATGCTGGTTGGTATGACGCCAGCGCCAAACCAGGCGACGGTGCCGGGAATGGTGCCATGCTAATCGATGGCCACGTGCATGGGCCAACCCTACCGGGTATTTTTGTAAATATAAAAAAATTACAGGCTGGTGATGTCGTCAAAATTACGCGTGGTGACGAGGCTGTTTTCCAGTACAAAGTCGTCAAAGTCCAAGATTATGATGCGAGCACACTCGACATGGCCATGCTGCTCCGCTCGGTACAACCAGGACAGCCTGGTCTAAACCTGGTTACCTGCGGCGGTACTTACGACCGAGCGGCCGGCGAGTATACCAAGCGTACCGTTGTCTTCACTGTCCAGATTTGACCGTCAAACGTGTATCGGCGTATATTTAAAGAGGATATGTTGCAATTTTTTGCACGGTCCTGTCAAAAGCAATTGTAAATACCTGAAACAGACCAATTTCCGTAGCTAGAGAAGTGATAGCGATTGCCGCGGACGTGGCCTCAATGAACAGAAAGGACAGATATGTTAGAAGCAGTGCTCGCTGTAGTAGGGCTTGTTGTTGGCTTTGGTGCTAACACGGTCGTTATGAAACAGCGTCAGGGGTCGGCTGAGGCCAAAGCCGAAAAAGAACTGGCCAACGCCAAAAAAGAAGCCAATAAATTAGTCGACAAAGCTCGCGAAGAAGCCAACAAGTCGCTCGAAGCTGGACGTAAAGAAGAGCAAACACGTCGCAACGAACTTAAAGAGCTCGAGAAGCGTTTGATCAACCGCGAGGAAACCCTCGACCGTAAACTCGACGAGCTCGATAAGCGCAGCGAAGGCCTCCGCAAGGGCGAAGACGAAGTTGAACAACTCAAAAATGAAATCCGTGAAATTCGCGGTCGCCAACAGGAAAAACTCGAGAAAATTGCCAAGCTCAGCAAAGCTGAGGCCGCTGAAAAGCTGATGCAAATGACCGAGCGCGACATTCGCGGTGACTTGACTGGTCTGATTAACAAACTGCAAAACGAAGCCCGCGAAAATGCCGATGAGCAAGCGGCACTAATTATTACCCAAGCCATGGAACGCATGTCGAGTGAAGTCACTGCCGAACGCACCGTGGCGAGCGTTAAACTTGACGACGAAGAAATGAAAGGCCGGATTATCGGTAAAGAAGGCCGCAACATCCAAGCCTTGCAGCGCGCTACCGGCGTCGACATCATGGTCGACGATACCCCTGGCTACATCGTGCTCAGCAGTTTCGATCCGATCCGCCGCGAAGTCGCCCGTCAGACGCTCGAGATGCTGATGAAGGATGGCCGTATCCACCCGGGCCGGATTGAAGAAGTTGTCGAAAAAGCTCAGAAAAACGTCGAAAAAGACGTCGCCCGAGCTGGTGAAGATGCCGCTCGCGAAGTCGGCATTATCGGCATACCAAAAGAAATTTTGCACCTACTCGGCGAGTTGAAATACCGTACCAGCTACGGCCAAAACGTTCTCAAGCATAGCACCGAAATGGCCCACATTGCCGGCATGATTGCCGAAGAGATTGGCGCCAATGTAAAGACCGCCAAGTACGCCGCGCTGGTGCACGATCTTGGTAAAGCCTTGACACACAAAATGGAAGGCAAGCACCACCACATTAGTGGTGAAATGCTGCGCAAATACGGGGCGCCAGAAGAGGTCGCCCTAGCCGCCGAACAGCACCACGACGATGTCGAAGCAACGAGCGTCGAAGCGCTGGTTGTCCGGGTCGTCGATGCCATCAGCGCTTCACGTCCTGGCGCTCGCAATGTGAGTGCAGAGAACTTTTCGGAGCGCATGCGCGACCTGGAAAACGTCGCTAACAGCTTTAAGGGTATTGAGAAATCGTATGCCATTAGCGCCGGCCGCGAAGTCCGTGTTTTTGTTCGCCCGCAAAGTATTGATGACCTCAGCGCCATCAAGCTGGCCCGCGATATTGCCACTAAAATCGAGTCAACCATGCAATACCCCGGCACCATTAAAGTTAACGTCATTCGCGAAACGCGCGCCGTCGAGTTCGCCAAATAAACTCATTGCTCATGAACATTTTGTATATCGGTGACGTGATGGGCGAACTAGGGCTTAAGACGGTAGAACGTGTGTTGCCTGAACTGCGTAGCACGCGGCAGATCGATCTTGTGATCGCCCAGGCAGAAAATGTTACCGACGGTAAGGGGATTGATCGTACCGACTTTGCGCGTTTGCGCAAAGCTGGCGTCGACTTTTGTACCGGCGGCAACTGGAGCATTCACAATAATGATATTTTTGCGGCACTCAGCGACCCAGCTCAGCCAATCATCCGCCCGGCGAACTACCCGGAAGGCACGCCCGGTCTCGGCTACAAATATATTGAAGCTGCCGGCAAGACGGTGCTGGTGGTAAGCCTGCTGGGCCACATCGTCGGCCGCGATGCCGACAACCCCACCGACAACCCCTTGCTCGTTATCGACCAGATTTTGGACGCCGAAAAAGACAAGCCCAAAGACGCGGTAGTCATCAATTTCCACGGCGACTTTAGCAGCGAAAAGGTCGTGATTGGCCACTACCTTGATGGCCGGGCGACGTTGGTGGTTGGCGACCACTGGCACGTGCCGACGGCCGACGCACGGGTACTACCAGGCGGCACGGCCCACATTAGTGACGTCGGTATGTGCGGGGCGCTCGACGCCAGCTTGGGCGTCAGCTTCGATAGCGTCATCCCCCGCTGGCGCGACGGCCACCAAACCAAGAATGTTTTGGTGATGGATGGCCCAACCCAGTTTAACGCGGTTTTGGTTTCCGGTAACGACGCTGGTTTGGCGATTTCGATCGAACAGATTCAGATCTTTAGCGAAGGCTAGCTTTTTCTGGGGTGATCGGCTATAATCACCCCTTGTAATCACTCGATTTTCGGGGAGTGGCGCAGTTTGGTAGCGCGGGCGGTTTGGGACCGTCAGGTCGCAGGTTCAAATCCTGTCTCCCCGACCAATTAAAAAACCTAAGCAATGCTTAGGTTTTTTAATTGGGGAGCAGGGTTGGAATGTGCGACATTTGGCAAAGTTCTAATGCTATTGAATAATATGTATAAATATGCTATAATATAACAACTTCGTTGGGCAGAAATGCTCCGAGGTACTTTAACAAGCTCTCTGTTCATTTTTGTCTGGCGGTAAGTTTACTTATTAGCAAGTTTGCCGTCAGACAAAAACCCACTATCTCACCCGAGGAGATGCAATGCCCATGACCAAGCAGGTTACCCAGTTCGTCGCCCACAGCGGCAAGTCGTTCGTGTACCTCACGGACATGCCTTTCCAGGACGGCCAGGTGCTCTTCAGCCCCGACGGCATCACGTTCTACGCGCTCGCCAGCCGCGGTTTCGGTGGTACCAGCATCGAGCACGACCTGTCGTTCGACGACCCCCACCAGGGCGTCAGCGGGAAGCTGCACCGCAATGGCGACGTCATCGACTACGACGACGAGCGGTACACCCAGCAGGACGTCATCTTCGACCAGTCGTCGGTCGTTCCGCTGCCCGCCACCCGTCGCCCCGAGTACCTCTGCCAGGCCGAGGACGGCACGCTGTTCTACGTCAGCGCCGACAAGTACAACTACTCCTACGAGTCGTTCAGGCTGTTCGTCGGCGACGGCACCACCATGCGCGAGATCCCCGTCCAGGACGTGGAGCGTTACCGCGACGGTGGCACGACGTACATCCGTACGCCCGAGGAGACCTTCTTCTCACCCTCGCCGTTCAACGCTCAGCGCGACCCCAACCTGGTGTCGCAGTGGGGCTTGCAGAAGCTGACCAACCTCAACAAGGGCGACTACGACATCGTCGAGACGCCCGAGGGGCAGGTCAGCATCACCAAGCGGTGATGAACAGAGAGCGCCTGGGAAGGGTAAGATGACGCTTGAGTGCAACTTTGCTCTCGCTCACTCTTCACCCAACCCAGTCGCTTTCCATGAATGTGTATTCATGCTGATGAGTCCAAAAGGACGAAAAAGCGATAAGTTCAAATAATATAATGCTCTGTATAAACATGATCAGATATGTAATGGTATGATTTTATGAAATATTATAGTTATCGCGGCCCGGAGCCTAGCTCTGATTTGCCGCCAGAGGAAAGGCCTAATTTTCAGGACCTTGAGCAGCACGCTGAAGCTGGCATCGTCAAGCGGGGCATTGCGCGGTATCTATTTAGTCGTAATCCGGAGCGAAGTATCAAGGTGCATACCTGCTTAGGCGCACCAGTGGTGCGAGCGGTTCTTATGGGGACTTATGGACGGCTTATTCCTAGAAGCGGCGGCAGTAACTATCGTACGGACCCCTCAAAGTCTCGTCTAGAAGCGGCAACGAGATTTGCTGTTGGCGGTAGCGTATTTAATGAAGCTGTCCACACGGCGTTAGTGGCGTGGAACACAGAAATACTCGTAAATGATATATCCGATGGACATAACTTCACCGTAAGTGCCATTGCGACAGGAGTAAATGCGGCTCTTGTTAGCTTACAACGCTACAACCGAGCCCGAATGGTAGTCAGGGTAAACGAAGAACTAGAAGCAGGGGCCACTTACCGTGATACCTATGAGAATTACTTAGGGATAGACCACCGCGCAGCAGTAAACTATGAAGCCACGCTTGCCAAAATTAAGCCAGACGGTGATATACCACCAAGCAACGATGATGTCGCATGCGGAACATTTTCGCTGCCGTCTGAGCCCTACGCTTAATCCAGGCGGATAGTTTCATGCTTGAAATTGTAGGATCTAACCTTGGCTAGGCCTTTTTGTTTATCAGGGGAGAAAGGGTATAGTAGTAGGTGTTTGCCGGGGTGTAGCGCAGCTTGGTAGCGCGCGTCGTTCGGGACGACGAGGTCGTGGGTTCAAATCCCGCCACCCCGACCATTGACATATGTTTATACCTATACTAAAATTCGGGCAACCTTAGCGTGGAGCTTATGCTTAACCAAGGTGGAATTTTAACAAGCAGACAGAACACAAGGTGAGGAGCGAGCTAACTTATCAAAACAAAAGCTGGCCGGCCTCTCACCTTGTAGTGAATTCAGAAGGAATCACACACTCGCGTACGCGAGAGGCATTTGCCTAGGTAGAGTAAGGAGACAGGTAATGGCTACAATCAAGGCTTCTTGCCTTTGCTGCGGCTTGGTTGAGCTTTCACCGGCGGACCTCACGCTCATGGTTTGCTCGCACGCACCGCTATCGTACTACTCGTTCAAGTGTCCCGATTGTGGCAGTGCAGTTCGTAAGCCCGCCGACGATCATGTCGTCAGCCTGCTCATAAGTGGTGGCGTTCCAGCTATCGTTTGGGATCTCCCCGCTGAGGCACTCGAAGTCAAACACGGGCCGGCGCTCACCTATGACGACCTGCTCGACTTCAATGCCGCCATCAGCGACGACGACATGCTCGCCGAGCTCGCTGGGGCTGGTTCGTGAAGTTGACCTATCAACTCCACGCAAGACGGGTAACCACGTCGACAGAGGGTGCTCCTTCTTTTTCCCCTGTCTGCTTGTTTACTCGTTTTATGATACTGCTAAAATAATTAGCTCTTTTTGATAAGTGTAAACTCTTCCTCGAACAGTTGCTCAAGAAAATAGCATAAGTCTGATTCGTTGCGGTCGAGGCCGGGCAGTTTGCGCCCGGTTGTCGCCACGGCGTAGTACTTGTCAAAACTTTTAGAGCCATAGGCGTTCAAGATGTCTGGGTGGACGTATGAGGACCGGGCCACCGTCCGGGTATTACCGAGCACGGCCGCCGCTTGGTCGATGGCTTCGATGACAACTTTTTCGGTTTTTTTGCCACCATCGATGGCGTTTTCTTCGACAAGGTGCATAAAGGCCATTAGCGTGCCACCCCAGGTGCGGAAATCTTTGGCCGACAGTTGCAGTTCGGTGAGTTCGTGCAAGTATGTATTGATATCGTCGGAAGTGATCTCGTGCCAATCGTCAGCGGCATCCTGGTAGCGGAAGAGTCGGGCGCCGCGGACTTGTCGTAGCTGATCGAGCACCCGGGCGATAGCGGCATTTTCGAAGGTAATTTGTTGGTCCTTGCCGGACTTACCCTTAAAGGCTAAGGTCACTACCGGCCCGGCGATAACTACGTTGCGATCGGTTAGGGTGGTCAGTCCAACCGATTCGTTGGCCTTAAAATACGTGTCGTTGCCGATACGAATGTAGGCGTTGTCGAGAATCCAGAGCATTACGGCCATCACCTTTTCGTAGCTCAGCTTTTTGAGTTGCAGATTAGTTTCCACGGCCTTACGGATGCGGGGCAGGCCTTTCGCGAACATAATCATCCGATAAAACTTGATAAGATCACGCATGGTGCGCCATTTTGGATGGTAAATGTACTGTTTACGGCCCTTTTCATCAAAGCCGGTGGCCAGAACATGACCATTGGCCGACGGACAAATCCACACATTCTCCCAGGCCGGTGGGATCACCAGTGCGGTCACTCGCTTTTTTACGCTTTCAGCGACGGGCTTATCACCGTCAAGATACGAAAAACTCTTGCCTCGGCGCTGGCGGGTGAGGCCACCATCTTCAGTTGCGACGTACTCTAACCCGACCAGCTTTGCGCAAGTCATGACATCTGAGTATAAGTCGCTGAGATTATCGGCGGTGGTCGCGGGCATAAAAGATAAGGTAAATGTTATTGTTGGTCAGCTGATTGCTGAGCTTTGGCGGCGTTTTTTGCCTTCATCTTGGCAATGCTAATATCGGCTTCTTTGGCTGCTCGTTCGAAAATACCCATAGTGAATCCTTTCGTTTATGTCATTATCATGCACTGAGACAGAAAAAAGCACAGTTATAATTCTTACGAACTACATATCTGATAAAATGGCGTACAATTTGAAGATGGCATTTATTTTCACGGTTATAGCCGTCGGCTTATTGCTCGTCGGGAGCGAGTTATTTTGGCGCCATTTTGGGCTGCATGGTGAGTTTAGCCGTAAGTTTGTGCATATCACCGTCGGCAGTTTTGTAGCTTTTTGGCCGTTCTTTTTATCATGGGGCGAGATCGAAGTACTAAGCCTAGCTTTTTTGGTTGTCATCGGTATTTCCAAATACCTTAACGTCTTCAAGGTCATCCACAGCGTCCAGCGCCCAACCTTTGGCGAGTTGTTTTTTGCGCTTGCCGTCGGCGTTATTGCCGTTATGACCCACGATAAGCATATCTACACCGTCGCCCTATTGCAGATGAGCCTGGCTGATGGTTTGGCGGCCGTGGTCGGTACACGGTTTGGCCATACTACGCGCTATCACGTGGTCGGCCAGGCCAAGAGCGTAGTCGGCTCGCTGACCTTTCTGGTAGTATCGCTGGCGATTTTAATCGCTTACAGCGGGATTGTGCAGCCGGTAAATCTTGGGGTGCTCGGCGGCATTGCCATCCTGGCGACCATCATCGAGAACATTGGCGTCCAAGGCCTCGACAATTTGCTGGTACCGGTACTGGCGGCGTGGCTGCTGGCGCTGGCGGCTTAGTATTTTTCGGATAGCGCCCGGAGGGCATTGAAGATCACGACCACATCGACCACTTCTTGGAGGACGGCGCCGGTGAGGGGCGAGAATTTACCGGTGGCAAAGATGGCCATCAGTACTAGGCTAAGGCCGATGCCGACGACGATGCTTTGGCGGGCAATCGAAAAGGTGCGGCGAGCAATCCGGTAGGCGACGGCTACCCGGCCTATGTCATCCTGCAAAATCACCATGTCGGCTGACTCGCTAGCGGCTGTTGAGCCACGAGCGCCTAAAGCAATACCAACGTCGGCGGCTGTCAGGACGGGCGCATCGTTGACGCCATCGCCCACAAAGACAACCGGGCGGTGCTTGAGCGATTCGATGACCGCAAGTTTATCGGCTGGCAGGCTATCGGCATAGACGTCGTTGATACCAACGGCTTTAGCTACGGCTCGGGCGGTCAGCTCGTTGTCGCCGGTAACGAGTAAACTGTGCTTGATACCGAGGCGCTGTAGCTGCTGCAGCGTTTCGGCGCTATTGTCGCGCACAGCATCGGCAAAAGTAATGATGCCAACCAGTTGGTCGCCTTCACTCACGTAGACAGCGGTGTGCTTTATAGAAGCAGTTTTAAAGTTTGCCGGCATAGTAACGCCATGCTCTTCGAGTAGGCTGTAACGCCCAACCAATACAGTTTTGCCGTGCAAATTGGTCGACAGACCTTTGCCGGAAATTTCGGTGATGTGCTTGGCTTTGGCGGCTTTAACGCCGGTATCGACGGCGTAGTTGGTAATAGCATGGGCCACCACGTGGTTAGAACTTTGTTCCAGACTGGCAGCTAGCGCTACCACATCGGCTTCTTTGCGACCATTAAATGCCGTGATCGATTCCACGCTGAGTGTGCCGCTGGTGAGCGTGCCGGTTTTATCAAAAGCGATTGTTTGGGCTTCGGCCAATTTTTCTAGCGCCGAACCGGATTTAACGAGCACGCCATGCTTGCTGGCGCGGCTCATCCCGCTCACCAGCGCGATCGGCGCCGCCAAAAGTAACGGGCAGGGGGTAGCGACAATGATCACGTCGAGGAAGCGAACAGCCTCACCCGTATAGACCCAAACGGCCACGGCGATGGCGTAAGCGGCGAAAGTAAACGGCACGCTATAGCGCTCAGCTAAGCGCACGAATGGTGCCTGGCTGGCAGCAGCACTGCGCACCAGTCGCACGATTTGCTGATATTGGCTATTCTCGGCAGTAGCCGAAACTTTAATAGTCACGGCGCCGTCCAGATTGATGCTGCCGCTAACGAGCTGGTCGCCGGCATCGCGGCCGATCGGAAGGCTCTCGCCGGTGATGCTCGATTCGTCAAAGCTGGCACTGCCTTCAATGATCACGCCGTCGGCTGGTACCAACTCGCCGGGCTTGATCAGCACGCGGTCACCAACCGCCAGCCTACTGACCGCCACGTCACTAGTTTTGCGGTTGCGCACTAAGTGAGCTTTCTGCGGAGCTCGTTCCAGCAGACTGTTGAGCTCGCGCTTGGCCCGGTGCTCGGCGTAGTCTTCCAGCGACTCGCCGCCGGTGAGCATAATCACCACCACGATTGCCGCCCAATATTGGCCCAGTATAACCGATGCCACGATGGCGGTAACGGCCAAAATGTCGATACCGTACTTACCGGCCCGAACTTCCTGGATCATGTCCCACAGCAGCGGCAAGGCCTCTAAAATCGCCATGATGCTGACTACCCAGCGAGCGGCAGTGTCGTAATCGTTTAAGCGCAAACCGAGTCCGATCAGCCCAGTTATCAAAGCTAAACTAAACATTTTGTATTGGCGTAGAAAGTGACTGATTTTTTGCATGTTGCTCCGGTGAATTATCGTTCTATGTAGTATATCAGTTAGCTATCTTACCGGAAGGGGCTTACCATGGTAGCATACGATTATGCATGAGTTACCCGACCGTCCTAACCTAGAGTTACTTATCGACCCAATTGTCGATGGGTCACCTCTGCACCCGATGCTTCGCGGCGTAAGCGGAGAGTATAGTATGGTGCCTGGTCCAGCCGGCGAAATTACGCACGAAATTATCTTTAATACGAGCTTTGAGCCCGAGCAGGTGCGCCAAGTCTTGCGGGCGCCACTTGCTGAACTGGTACCTCCCGTTAACGAGGCGACCATGCTCGGATCGCTGCGTCAGCAAACCCGGCCACTTGATAATCGGTTTGGTAAGGACACCGCAAGTCGGTTGACGGCTATGCGGTCTGATTTGCAGGGATTACTGCAGACGTTGCGTGCGCCCGTAACGCAGGTCCAGGCCGAAGCTCATGTCTACGATAGCACGAGCGTTCAGGCTGCCGCCCGTGATGTTTTGCTCGACATGAAGCCGGCCCGTCTCAAAGCACTATGCCAAGCGGAAGGGGTGCCGGTAGACGAGCTGCTATTCCAGCGCCGGGTCGGTGCACGAGCGCTCCGTCTCTACGACTTAGTAGATTGTGGTACCGATCCAGAGCTGCTGCGCAGTCGAGTAATTGCCGACGAATTTTTGCAGAAAGTTGTTCGACGCCAGGATGGCTTTAGTATAGCCTACATTCCCCGTCATGAACTTAGTTCGCAAGAGGCAGAACAAGCACGCTACCTGCAGTATGTAAAACGACTTTCGACGCTCAATCGCCAAGAGACACGTCGCCGTGAGCAGCTATTTACGCGGCTAGAACGCAGTCGCGCTAGTAACCTTGGGTCTCGTGACAAATTGCTAGCTGAGCTAGCTGAACTCGATGCCAAAGAGCAGAGCACGCCCCGTTGGCTAGTGTCGTTACACCAGACTAACATACCCCGCCACGTAGTAGTGCCCATTATACGCCTGCGCGAGCGCCCAGATCGCCACCAGCACACCCCGCAAATTATTTACGATGGCGCCCGAACCAGTGTAGACGCCGCTACTAATACGATTCGCCACTATAGCCCACTTATCGGTTCTGCGTTACTTGCTGGCAACGTCGATGCTTCGATCTACGAGGCCCCACTGAATAAATTCTATTCTCGTAACCCAAACAACCGTCGCAAGACCCTTCCCTTACCGGAGACTGCCGCCGACAGGTTGCCCACGCTGTTGGCCACCCAGAGGGTCGCCGAATATGTGGCTTGGACGCGTCAATCCCGCGCCTTACGCAGGGCCATCACGGACCGGAAGTAACCATGCACCACGGGTCGATCAACCGGATGGCCGTCATGGCTACCCTGCATTGTTTGGGTGGCTGCGCGATTGGCGAAGTGCTGGGCTTAATTGTTGGCACAGTACTGAACTTTAATAACTGGCAGACGCTGCTAGTTTCGGTGGCGCTGGCCTTTGTGTTCGGTTATTCGTTATCAGTCTACTCGCTTACCAAAGCCGGCATGGCTATGGCGGCCGCAGCAATTCTGGTATTAGCCGCCGACACACTGTCGATTACCAGCATGGAAATTGCCGATACCAGTACCGAGGCACTTATCCCGGGCGCTATGAATGCCGGTCTCAACAACCTCGTGTTTTGGACGAGTATGCTGGCCTCGCTGGTGGTGGCGTTTTTAGTAGCTTGGCCGGTCAACCGCTACCTGCTATCAAAAGGTAAGGGCCACGCGCTGACCCACCAGCACCTGCACTAAGTTTTCAAGCTTTTCGCTCTTGCAGAGCTCATCAGCACAACTATGCGTTTGTGGAAGCTTGCATGGAGTGAGATTGGACGGTGGGAGTGGACGAATCGCTGAGGCGACTCAATCGTTTCCGAACCGGACAATTCACCCCATGACCTGGGATTTCCAGGGTTTTTTGTAGCCGGGAGATGTCTGGCTAGCGGTAGTCCCGCCAATCAGCGAACGCGACGTACAGCATGCACCCCACCAACCCGACCGCGGCTGCCACGAAGCCGTAGAGGCACGTGTAACCGATCGTGGGTCCGTAGCCGTTCTGCTGGATGCTGTTGATGTAACCGGCGACGGCGATCACCCCGAGCAGGAACGGCAGCACCACGAACAGCAGGCGGGCCATCCAGTTGACCTTCTGGACGTGACGCTTGATCTGCGTGAGCGACTGCAGCGCCTCGCCCCAGCGGACGATCTGGAAGTAGTGGTCGACGCCACGCTGGTCGGTCACCACGCCCACGGCCATCGGGTCGATCTTGCTGCTGAGCTCGGCCAGCTTGTGCTGCATGACCTTGCACGTGCGTGCCACCAGCCCGAAGAACGAGTTGCCCTCCGGCGTCCAGATCTCGATCCGCGAGAAGCAGCCGAGCTGCTCGGCGGTCTGGATGGCCTGCAGCGCCTGGGTCGGCGGGGCGTCGTAGCGGTAGCTGTAGCGCTCCCGGTAGACGGTGGGCAAAAAGCTGCGCCACACCTTCTCGAGCGAGCCGGTCAGCTCCGGGTAGAGCGTGCTCGCCGTGTAGAGCTGCGGCTCTCCCTTGGCCTCCCACTTCTCGACGCTCTCGAATCCGGTCGACTTGAGCAGCGCGAGGCGCTCGGCGTTCTGCGAGGTCAGCTCGTCGGAGCTCGGCAGGGTTGCCGGGTCCTGGCGGATGAACAGTTCGACGGCCATTAGGCCACCTCCGTTATTAGGTACATCGATAGGAATTTCCTACGATGAGAGTATATTGACATATTATCGCTAGATTTTCAATCCCCCCGGGGCATGAAAAAGGGGCTCAGGCAACTACATCCGAAGATGCAACTGGAGAGTTCCCTCTTCCATGTGCGTGAGCCCCGGTCGTACTACTAGACTGGGTAAAGGATGGAGCTACTGCTACTGTGGTGCGTCGTGAATGTCGTCGGCGTTCAGGTAGTGGCTCACCTTGATGAATGGCTGCGCGACGGGCTTGGTGCGAAGCTTGGGCCAGATGCGTTGGCAGAGGTCGCCGAGGGCCATCAAGCCGTAGATCGTGCCGAACGCGAAGCCCCCGAACACCAGCGCACAGGCGCTCATGATCAAGCCGAACGCGAAGAACAGCTCGATGCTGCTGTACCAACCGTACATGACTGCTCCCATGAGGCCGCCGAAGCAACCGAAGACCGTGAAATAGCCGAGGCCGTACCAGGTCATCTGGCGCTTGTTCATGTTCGTCCTCGGGGCCGGATCGTTGAGGATCAGGTACATTATGCCCCCGAAGTAGACGCAGCTCAGCACGACGTCAAGCGGTACGAAGTCCTGGAAGAACTTGGGCCAGCTCGCCGTGCTGCCGAACAGCAAGCTGTGATGCGGCAGGGGTGTTCCGTCCAGGAGTGGACGCATGATTCCCAACAGCAAGCAGCCGCCCAGGATTCCCCCGAGTACGGAGTGCCGACGAGTGCGAACTTGCTCAGCCGAAGCGGGCAAAGTGATCACATCCTTTTCTAGTCTGTAAAACAACTACGAGACTGTCTCGTTACACTAATAATACCATATAAGATAGAAAAATCAATAATGACGAGGACGCCATAGTTATTCGTCAATTTCTATGATTGCTGGACCGTACTCCAAGCTAACTGGTAATAATTCGGGCTTTTTCTGTAATAACTTGGTGAGGCGGTGTATGCTGTCATCGTGACTAGAACGGGCCAGCCAAAGCTCGGTCGTATACTCATAACCATCTGGCCAACAGTCGCTTGTGTCGGCCTCGCCAATATCGAAGTAATCCTCTATAAGCATCTGGGCCTCGCGGCGTTCAAAGCGGACAACCGAATTGTCGGTACCCAGCGTGATCAAGCGTGAGTTTGACTGATTAAGCCGATTCCGGATGGCAAATGGTTGGCTTGGTACGAGAAGAGTTTTATCCGATGACGGCGGCATATGATCTTCGAGGTGATCGGCGAGACCCTCAATATCGTCACGCGTTGCCTCGATATCAAACTTTTCCAGGAAGTTACGTACTTCGCCGGCTGCCATTATACCAACCTGGGTTTTTGCCTGAAACAGCTTGAGGCGTTGGGGACTGAAATGCCGGATACGTAGTTCGGTCGCCAGACGTGTCAAACTATCATCATCGTAGCCAATGATAGGACGATACACCGATAATGATGGTCTTTTTTCGTTCATGTTACGTGCCTTGCTGGTAATTAATTATATTTAAGCATATTATTTAATAAATAGCAAAAGAGACAGTACCGCCTTCCGTGAGCTTCTAAGGTATGAAGCTGGTGGGTTGGTCCCTCGTATATCAAAAGAAAAAGCCCAACCTTTCGGTCTGGGCTTTTTCTTTTGGGGCGAACTATGGGGATCGAACCCACGACCTCCGGAACCACAACCCGGCGCTCTAACCAACTGAGCTAAGTTCGCCAAGAACAGAGGTGATTATACGACATGGCGCCTGGGATTACAACTCTTGCAGTTGAGTCAGCAGATCGGCCACGGCCAAGGCCCGGTGGCTGATGGCATCTTTTTCGGTGTGGGTCATTTCGGCGTAGGTTTTAGTTTGGCCCTCGGGCATAAAGCAGCAGTCGAAGCCAAAACCGTTCTCGCCGCGCGGCGAAACGGCCGTTCCCTCGACCTTGCCATGGGCGTAGCGCATCGACTGGCCGTCGTAGAGCCCAATAGTACAGGTCACTATCGCTTTGTCGCCGGGCTGGCTGAGCTGGTAAAGGGCGTCCATACCGAGCTGCAGTTCAAAAAACTTAATGAACGGCCCCGGCAGGCCCTGCAAACGGTCGAGCCCCGCGCTCACATCTTCGACCAGTACCGGCTTGCCAACCACGGCGTAGGCGCGTTCGGCTTTGTCACGGACAATGGCGTCGCTATCCAAGCTCTGGATTTCTTCGAGGTCAACATCTGCCGAGTCGAAAACTAGGACACCTTTAAAATGCCGCGTAAAAGATGCTAATTTACCGGCATTCCCGGTAACGATGGTAAAAGCGGGCTGTTGCATGCAGCCATGATAGCAAATTAAGGCTGGTTCTGAGTATCCTCGGGGTGGAAGTCGACGACGGCGTTGCCGGCGTTTGGCTCCTCGGCTTCGGCGGCGCCGGATAGACCTTCGTCGAGTAGCTCGGTACTATCGAGATCGCCGTCGGTGGCCTGGTGGGTGTCATCGAGTTGGCCACTGGCCTCGCGCCGGTCCTCGTCGTCGGTCATGTCGCTTATCGGATCAACAGGCAGATCGGTTGGTGTGCCGTTATCCTGCGGTAGCGGATCTTGCATAACCATGTCTGGACGGTCGTCCTGAATGGCGTCTAAAGTTTCTGGTGAATCAGACTGATCAGTGGGGTCTATTGGGTCGCTCATAAGCCTCCTTATTAGTTACTAAGGAGTAGTGTGCACGCTAGGCGGACGGCTGACTATTATTTAATTCACAGACAAGGTAGTTTGATGACGAAGGCGGCGAGCGTAAGCTCCATAGCCAGCGATGGTAACCACAGAAAATAGTACTACGGTGCCGCTAGTACCGGTGGCCGGTAGGCTGCTGGTGGTAGACGTGGTTGGCGTGGGTGTAGCCGCTGGCTTAGGAGTAGTGGGGCTAGTTTTTTTCTGCGACGAGTTCGATTGTTTGGTGGTGGCGGCGATAGATTTGCTGCCAGCATCATTGTTGGTGAGCGAAGCCGCAATCCCAAACACTAGTGCCCCGACTACTAGCACCCAAAAAATTCCGAATAGTACTTTGGTTCGCGTCGTAAACTCCATGGCGATCTCCGTATTAAGTATCTTTATAATAGCAGAGCTATACAGCCGGGTACTGACTTGCCTGTAGCAACCGGGCCAGATGGGTGGCGTTGGCGGCTAGGGCTTTGGTCGCGCTAGCGACGGCTTCGGGCGTTTGCTTGAGGTCTTTGTAATCGGTTTTTTGCATCGCTTCACCGTTCCAATAGGTGACGCCATTGGCCGGGATAGTAAAACCAACGTCATTTAAGGCCTGAAATACGTCGGCGGTAATTTTGTGGGCGCCATCTTCGTTGCCGACGATGGCTTAAGGCTGCAAACCAGTACTAAAACTTTGAGTGGGGAATCGGCCATACGGATGCTCCTGACGTTAGATTATCAAGTCAAAGAAAGTATAGCGAACTCGCTAGCCGCTAGCTACGAAATAATCTACACCTTCCGGCTACAACTTGCTGCGCAGGAACTCGACGCTTTCGCGCAAGCTGCTTTTAGCGGCCATGCCGGCATCGTTTTATAATAGCTCACTTTAGTGATAAGAGGGGAACTGCAGGATGGGGAGGATGACGAATAGGTGTGGGCGAGAGCAAAAATGCACTCCAGCTCGACCTATCGTCACCTCCCCATCCTGGCGGTCCTCTGGTACTGGCTAGCTGCTAGTGCGCATGGTCGAGTCGGGGCAGATGGGCCTGAGGTACGGGAAGTACGGGTCCCAGCCGATGGACGAGTCCTTCGAGGGGAAGAGCTCGGTGGGCGTCGGCGACGGAGTCGGCGGCGGGGTGGGGACACTCGTGTTGAGTGGACGAACCAGGTGCAGGTTGGGGCGGGTCTGCGGGACGAGGTGGAGCAGCGTGCCCGGGATGGTCTCGGCGCTGGGGGCGTCGGTCTCGTCGCGGTCGTTGTTGATCCAGCACTCGAAGTCGTAGAGGCTCCACAGCTCGGCGATCTGCCGCTCGGTCTCGTACTGGTTCCAGCAGAGCTCGATCTCGTGCGCGATGCGTGCCTGGTCGGCGGTGAGGCTGACCTCCTCGCTGCGTAGTACGACGGTGACGGGCTCCGAAGCGAACGAGACCGTGCGGGGCACGATGGTGTTGCGCTGGTTGATGAAGCGGGTCATGGCTCGGCGCCGGTCGTTCCGGTCGGTGAGCAGGGCATGCCTCTCGAGGAAGCGGGCGGTGCGGAGCGCGGGACGGGTCAGGCCGAGGGTGTACAGCAGGTTGAGGATGGCGATGAGCATTGCACTACTCCTTTTGGGTGTGTCCAAGATGGACGAGGTGTACTGCGGGTGGATACATGGTCACGACAAGCGGTCGCGGGCATAGATCCAACCACAGCGGGTAGTGCGGGCTAGGGTATCAGAGAACTTGTTAAAGTGCTTCGCTCAGAAATGTCTCTCTTGAGTGAAACAGCTTACATTATAGCACAAGCATAATGATTTGTCAATAGACATGGCGTCAAAGACAGGGGTGCTGACTGTCCGCTAAAGCCACCAAAACTGATGGCCTTGGGGGACAGCCAGGAGAAAGAGAGTTTGATGAGAGCAAAAATGCACTCAAATCATTCTCTCTTCCCCTGGAAGTCCTCTGTTGTAGCTAGCTAGCCAGGCGCTGGTGCGAGCAGTTGCCCTGGGGGAGCCGGCTGGTGTTGTACTGGTGGTAGACATCCGGAGGGATGCAGCAGCTGTAGACCCGGGGATCTGCACACGGCTGCCAGGATGAATCCGACATCCGCTCTTCGAACGTGTAGCTCCAGACCTGCTCGAACGGGAGCCGCCGATCCTTGGGGTAGGTGGCCGACAAGGCGTAGATGTTGCTGCCCGTCCAGAACTCGACCGCGACTTGGTCGGAGCAGCTGATGCGGCGCCGGACGATCCGGTAAGCCGGTCGGCTGGCGATGGTCGCGAGCGCGGCCTCGTAGTCCTGCGCGTGGCCCCAGCTGGCGACCTCTCGTCGTTCGGCGTCGCCGCGGAAGAAGACCAGCTTGGTGCCGATCCCCGGGGCTTGCAGCTGCAAGAGCTGGCCGGTGGAGATCTGGCCGTACGGGATGCTGAACTCGGGGACCTCCAGGCCGGGCGTGATGAACGAACCGTCCTTGAAGTCGAAGAACAGGTGCTCCGGGAGCTGGATGTTGTTGGCGCCGAGGACGCTGACGATGCCGGATTGCAGCTTGCTGCAGTAGAACGTGACGATGCCGAACTCGAGTCGGTTGGTGGTTGTCATGGTACGCTCATTTCTTCCGAGGGGGATGGTGCGGGTGCGAACGGGTCTAGCGCGAGCTGAGAGTGAGGGCCGGTACGGGCAGCGGGGAGAGGGGCTTGATGTCCTTCCAGGTGTCCGGGCCGTTACCACCTTGCAGAATGAACCGTTCGTGCAGCTGGTGCTCGTCGACGTAGAGACCGATGGTCGCGGCGTCGAGCTGCTGCAGGTGGTCGAGCGTGAAGCCCGGGCCGAACGGTGCGAGCCGCGGCTCCAGACCAGCCGGAAGGCTGAAGGTGGTGGCCGAGACGACGCGGTAGCGGTCGAACAGGTGCGGTGCCATGCTGGTTCCTAACTGAGGAGGGTTGGATAGCTGAAAACAGAGAACTTTTAAAGTGCTTTGGGAGCGTAAAGCCTCAACAAAACATGAGGATTATAGCAGAAATATCATTAAAAGTCAATCTCAGCAGCAGGGGTGCTGACTGTCCGCTAAAGCCACCAAAACTGATGGATTTGGGGGACAGCCAGGAGAAAGAGAGTTTGATGAGAGCAAAAATGCACTCGAATCATTCTCTCTTCCCCTGGAAGTCCTCTGTTACTGATTACATGAAATCACCTGGGTACAACTCTGCGGCTTCGCGGGCTTGTTCGGCATTGCCGAAGTGGTTGTACGCACGCGAGTAGATGGTGCTGGAGGAGACGTAGTCGTCTTCATCATCGCCGTCGTATCGGTCGTCGTAGTCGTCGTGCAGGGTGGTGTGCTCATCGCAGCAGCCGTCGTAGTAGTTGACGTCCAAGCTGTAGCAGGAACCGTGCCGGCAGAACTCGGACATGAGGTCCAGTAGGGCCTCGTGGTCCTTGAACTGGCGCTCGTGCTCGGCGTCCTCATCATCTTGCTGGGCCTGGAGTTCTGCTTCGCAGGTCTCGTGGGGCTCGGTGAGCGGGTGCCAGCAGTAGGCGCAGCTGTCGAAGCCGGTGTTGGCGGAGGACAGGTAGTGGTAAGCGACGTAGCTCAGGTTCTTGAGATTATTGTGGTTGTACAGTGACTCGCAGAAGATGGCCAGACGGACGGCCGTCTTCTTGAAGCCGAGCTTGCGCAGAGCGTGGAAGATGAAACCGTACATCGGGTGCTCCTTAATGAGGTGGTGCCGTGTGGGTGTGGGGTAAACAGTATGCAGTTTTGGTTGGATATGAGCGCATGAGCGTTCGCGCGCTGGTATCCAACCAAAGCTGTAACAGAGAACTTGTTAACGTACCTCCGGAAGGCGTTGCCCTCAACGAAGTGGATACATTATAGCACAAGCGATATATAATGTCAAGATCACTCGCCTATGATAACAGGGGTGGGGTAGGGCTTAACCTCCGGCTTGAACACGGTTCAAAACAGGGGTTAAGTGACAGAGTAGAGGGGTGCGGGGCGGGCGGCAAGGGATGATCACCGGAGTGAACGCCTTGCCGCCGCCCGCGACTTACTGGTGAACTGGTCGGTGCGTGGGCAGCCATCGGTAGCGGTAGAACCACCAGAACCCGACGGGGTAGGTGACCGGCCAGAGGATCGAGGCGACGAGCAGCGCGACCATGAAACCGAGGAACAACAGGTTGCGCCGAGCGTGCTGCCACAGGTCGGAGAAGCTGGCATCGTTTGCGTTGAGGGCTGCCTTGAGGTGTGGCCAGTACAGGTATATGCCAGCCACCATCATGACGACGTACGTTATCGACGCCATCATAAGGTATATTCCGGTTACCATGAAACCGATCATGTCAGTTCCAATCTGCCGAGGAGGCTAGTAGTAGCTGAGATCGAACGTGCCATCGCTGTTGGCGACGACTAGCCGGGCCTTGAAGGTGATATCCGCTGACTGGGCAGCCGTGCTGACCGCATCGAGCATCAGGTGCGAGTTGCGCTTGGCGTACATTGCGTCGTCCATGACGATGCCGTACACGAACCTGAGCTCGTCGGGGTCGTTCTCGTACAGGCTGTCGGCGGCGTAGGCAGCGATCAACTCGCGATCGATGACGACCTCCGAGTCGGTGTGATGCAGAATGCTCAGATCGAGGTAGAAGTCATCTGCGACTTCGGCGCCAGCGATCTTGCCTTTGCGATCCGGCGGCCGGTGGCCGTTGTCCAGAAACGCTTCGTAGTACTCCTCGGCACGATCGATCCAGTCGCCGAGCCAGGCCCAGCCGTGCACGTGGACCAGCTTGCAGGCGTTGACGGCGTCGGGACCGTCCGTGGTGCTCAGCACGTTGATGGCAGCTGCCACCGTGGTGTTGGGCACCTTGCCAACGATCAAAAGGCTACAACCGAACATGGGATCACGTCCTTTAGCTCATAACCAGACTGTCTGGCCAGGCAGCAAACCCGCGAGCGTCGCGAGCTTAGTGCCGGGTCAGAGTCTACTCTGTCAAAGTGCTTCGGAGCGCGCACGATGCGGCTCGACGAAACCTGTTAATAGTACAATAAATAAGCCCTTTGGTCAATTACGCTTCGGGCGTTTGCTGCTAGCGGAACCGGTTAGAAATTCCGGATCTAAGACTATCGTCAGTGGCCAGATGGCAATCAGCGCAACTCGGTCTGCAAATTGCGTAGCATAGAGCTGTTTTTGGGGTTGTTCACACTTTTTTGTAATCGGTGAAGTAGTAGGCAATGGCCACGAAGGGGTGAAGCAGCAACATGCCCAGGATCCATAATAATTTTGCGTTGTAGGTAATAGCTTGATTTCTGATAGCGCTCACAATCATGGCGATTTCGAACACCAAAAGCACCAGCCCCACTAAGAGGATGGGAAGGATAAAATGAGCGTCTGTAGGACTGGTTCCAAAATATGCAAATCGGTATAACATACTGCAAGTATAACGCTAAAGTGGTGCCCCGGGTTGGACTCGAACCAACGACCTTAAGCTTAGAAGTCTTCTGCTCTATCCAACTGAGCTACCGGGGCGCAATGTGCGGGCGAGTCAATGAGCTGGATAGAGCGGCATCATGATTACTGATGTCGGCTCCGCCAACGCAACTGAGCTACCAGGGCTTGCACGCGTGTGGGAAATTGTGGTGCGGGATACCAGAGTCGAACTGGTCTCTCAAGTTTGGAAAACTTATATATTAACCGATATACGAATCCCGCGAACAGAGGTGATTATACCACGATCGGTGCTATTTTATTTGAAGCCAGTAACCCAAAAGCACCAACTTGGATGCGCTTGGGGAACTGCCAGGGGGAGAGGGACGAGAGCAAAAATGCACTCAAGTCTTGTCTCTCCGCCCTGGTGGCAGTTCTCTGTGCTTACCACTCGGTGGTGAGCTTGCCCTCGGCCGGCGGTAGAACCAACGATGCGTCGTCGGTGTTGGCGTCGGTGCGCTTGAAAAGGAGGCCCTCGTAGACGAGGTACTCGCCGTTGGCCCACACCCTGATGGTGGCATGCTGTCCGTCGTACGGGTCGTAGAACGACAGGGTGTGAGCGTTCTCGTCGCCGAACAGGTCGGTAACGCGCATGACGTTGAGGGTGCGGCCGCCGTCGGGACTGAAGAGCAGTTGTTCGTTGCGGGGCATGGGGTTGAGGTAGACGAACGCTAGGTTGCCGTCAGAGTTGACGTAGCGCTTTTCGGACACGGGATGAGCCATGTTTTCTCCTTGAGAGTGGTGGTTTTTGACTGGAAGTAAGGCCGTGCGCGTAGGCATGGGCTCACTCCCAGTCAAAATAAGTACAGAGAACGTAAAGGTGCTTCGCGAACTCTTTGCTCAGCGAAGAATACAATTATAGCATAAAAACTATCAAAAAGCCATGTCTGCTGGTTGCTCTTGAGAATACATCCCAACCAAAAGCTTGGACGGCGTCCAAAATTTTGGTTGAGTGACAGAAAAGAGCGGCGCGGGGCGGCAAGGAGATTGATTCACCGGAGTGAATCGTCCTTGCCGCCGTCCGCGACCTCATTGAGCTACGGGCATTGCGGCGCGTCGGCGGGAGTGAAGGTGCTCTCATCTGTCAAAATGATAGGTAAACGGGCCTGCTAGATGTGGCTGATGTGGGCGTCTGGGTTGGCGTCGAGCAGGTGCTTGCAACAGCGAAGGGTGACGACGATCATAGCGATCATCACTGGAATGTCGATGAAGAGCTCCACCCAACGATTGAGATGGGGAGCGACGAGCAAGACGTACAGCAGGCCGCCGGTGATGGCCAGAACAGCGGAAATGATGTGCTGCAGGCAGTCGTTACACATAGTTGGCTCCAGGTAGCGAGGTGGTTTGGCTATCGAGGTTCGAAACTGAGGGATCCCCAATTTACTGCAATATTATGTCATCAGTATCTAAAATTAGCAACGCGGACGAGTAACTGTTAGTGCTTTTTCGCTCTTTAGAGCTCATCAGCATGAATACGCATTCATGGAAAGCAAAGACAAGTAAACGGGCGGGCCGAGAGGGAGTGAAAACTCCACTCCCTCTCGAAGCCCTCACACCCGCAGGAAGCGGTGGCTAGTACGTCAGGATGGTTCCTCCGTGGTTGGCGGTTCGCTGGGTGGGTCAGGTGTTGGTGCGGGTGGTGCATCACGGACGACCTTCTTGAGGTGACGACGTCTCAGCCAGAAAAAGATTCCGGTAAACAGCGCGTACCAGCCCAAGGCGTTCGCGAACAGGATGCCGCGGAACTCGTGCATCGCGATGATCAGTTCGATCAGGAACGCCATCTGTACGGCGTACATCGCGAACTGGTACCAGCGGCAGGTGGCACAGGTGTTGGTGTTGTGCTGCTGCGTTTGCGGCTTGGTGGTAGTCACGATGCTCCTAGTGGTAGCCGTGGTGGTTGGGATGAGCGCGTGGACTCGGGTCCAGCGCGTGGGACACGGTCAACCAGATGGTGCCGACAGTGCCGGCCCCGAACATGATTCCGACCCCAATGTCGACTCCGAGGTCGTCGATCGGACTTGCCACGAAGGCTCCGTAGAGCAGCAGCGACAGCAAGGCCAGGCAGATCAGCATCAGATTGCTGCGGCACTGAGAACACATGATGTATCTCCAGGGTGTGAGTTGGTTTACTTGTCGAGGTGCGAAAACTGAGCCGGGCCCAATAATCTACCATATTATGTCATAAAATAATCAGTTCGCCAAAAGTTTGGAGCGCGTCCAAAATTTTGGTGAAGTGACAAGTAAACGGGGCGGGCGAGAGGGAGTGGGAAGCGAGAAAAAATCCTCAGCAACGTTGTCCACTCCCTCTCGAAGCCCTCGTACTCCCACGGAATTACCGGATAGTGCTCATGATGACTAGCTTGCGGCAGCCTTGGACATGATGAATCCGGCAAACTTCCACAAGCCGTACCACAGCAAGCCGACCGCGACAGGCCCGGTGGGGGCCAGGAGGCAAGCCAGCAGAAGGTTGTCGAACAAGAAGTTGTACGTGAAGGCCGTTGCGTTGTAGATGACTCCCGTGACGATCAGGAACGCAAAAGTGAGCACACACACTTCGAGCTGGCTGAACCTGTTGCGCTTGATGGTGTTGGTGATTGCGGTTGTCAGGGCCATTGGAGGTCCAATCTGAGAGAGTAGGGCGTTTACTTGTCGAGGTGCGTGAACCGAGCAGATGCTCAATTAACACCCATACTATAACACAAGCGTTATAAAAATACAAGTGGCGAGAGGAGTTAGACTTCGTGGAGGACGGTGATCTGGGCGCCGAGGCTATTGAGGCGTTCGGCGAGGTCTTCATAGCCGCGCTGGATGGTGTAGATGTTACGCAGGATGCTGGTGCCGTTGGCGGCAAGCATGCCGATAAGCAGCAGCGAGGCCGGGCGCAGGGCAGGTGGGCAAACGACGTCGGCCACTGTGAAACGCGTCGGGCCAGTGATGTAGACGCGGTGCGGGTCGGCCAGTTCGACTTGGGCGCCGATTTTGGTCAGCTCGGTGTAGTAGATAGCCCGGTTTTCGTACATCCAGTCGTGGATCAGGGTGCGACCTTTGGCGACGGCGGCGATCGGCACGAAGTAGGGCAGGTTGTCGGCGTTGAGGCCAGGGAAGGGCAGGGAATGGATTTTGTCGGTTAGGGCGCGCAGTTGGCCATTGTGCTTGTGGATGGTCAGATCGACGAGGTCGGTTTGGCCATTAACGGCTTTGTAGCGCGGGGTTTGGTCGACTTCGAGGCCCATTTTTTCGAGCTTGAGCAGCTCGAGCGACATAAACTCGATGGGGACGCGGCGAATAGTGATTTCGGAGTCGGTAGTGACGGCAGCTGAGGTGAAGAACATCGCCTCGATGGGGTCTTCGCTCGGGGCGAAGGTAACGTTTTTCTTGATCATGGGAACGCCGGTGACGGTCATTTTACTGGTGCCGATGCCCTCGATCTGGACGCCGAGTTTTTGGAGGTAGAAGCAAACTTCTTGGACGGAATAGTTGGCACTGGCGAACTCGATAAAGGTCTGTCCTTCGGTGCGGGCAGCGGCCATCAGGGCGTTTTCGGTGACAGTATCGCCGGGTTCGTAGAGCGTCAGGCGGCCGGCTGGTTTTTTGGAAACACTGACGTTGTAGTGGCCGGACTTAGCGAGAATGTCGACGCCGAAGTTTTCTAGCGCATAGAGATGCGGCTCGACGGTACGGGTGCCAAGCTTGCAACCGCCGGCGTAGGGAATGCGGAATTCAGTTTCGTCGTGCATCATCGAGCCGATCATCATCAGCACGGAGCGAGTTTTGCGGGCCGATTTGGCGTTCATGTGGTCGAGCTTAAGCTTGGCCGGGCGACGGATCTCGATGTCGTTGCCGGGCAGCCATTTAATGCTGACGCCCATGCTTTCCAGGACTTCGATAATACGGTAGACCTCTTCGATACGCGGGAAGGCTTTGAAGGTGGTCACGCCGTGGTTGAGCAGACTGGCGCAGAGCAAGCCGACGGCGGCATTTTTGCTGGTTTTGAGGGTAATCTCACCCTTGAGTTCGTGGCCGCCTTCGATGCGGAGGTTGGTGGCGCCACCATTGACGCTAATTAAGGGCTTGTTGAGGACGTCACTAATTCGGCCCAGCATTTCCAGACTAAGATTTTGCCGACCGTGCTCGATACGGTTAACGGCGGATTGGGAAGTTTTGAGCCGCGAAGCGAACTCTAATTGGGTGAGGCCGCGCTCTTGGCGGACTTGGGCAACGAGTTGCCCAATCTTTTCATTGGCGTCTGACATATCTATGTATTATATCACATGTGATGTCAAATGTGGACTATTCAAAGACAAAATAGTCGAAAGCGACGTTCGCGCCGGCTGGCGGTGGCGTCGCGTCGCAGATGCTAAAGCTCGCGGTGGTGCGAGTAACGTAGTAGTCGATGGCACCGGCATCGGAGCCGACCGGCGTAATGAGCACCCGTGGCGTGTTGTTGTACTTCTTAGAAAAATTAATGGTGGCAAAACAGCCGGCCGCCGGGCCAGTACCAATGTTGACGGCCAAAGTGCCACCAGTGTCAGAGCCGCTGTTGCTCGCTGTGCCGCCGCTGCCAAGGGCTGGGCCGTTGGCTTTGCTCGGCGTTGGGCCGCCGGCTACGATGTGGTTAGTCAGCGTTAAGTCGCCATTAAGCTGGAGGCTGTTGACGCTAATCTGCGTGGCCGTTAGGGCGCCGCCAAAGCTACCGGCGCCGGAGACTTGGAGGCTTTTTTGGACCGTCAGGGCGCCTTGGAGGTTGCTGTCGCCGCCGACGCTGAGGTTTTTGTTGGCCTGCAGTGAGTCGGCGCTGGCGGCACCTGAAACATTGAGAGCACTGAGTGTCGTGTCACCGGCGACTTGTAATGAGCCAGCAATCTCAGCCGCGCCGCGTACCAGGATTTGGCCAGCAAATACGGCGTTGGACTGCACGCTCAAGGTTTGTTTCGCATCGCCGACGCTGGCATCACTACTGGCGAGACTGTCGAGGGCAGCTTGATTGAGGGTGGTGCTGGTAATAGTGGTTTTGACGCTTTTTTTCTGGGCCTGGAAGTACGAGATGATTACCAGTCCGGCACCGACGGTCAATATAAATAAGAAAATAATTAAATATAGATTGAACTTTTTGAGCAGGCCTTTAATGCCGCCACCACCTCGTTTGGGTGGCGGTGTAGCTGGCGCCTCGCTGGCCGAGGTGGTTTTGTCCGGTTGGCTTTCTAAGTCGGGACCCTCAAGCGAGTTCTCATCGTCTTCTGGCTCGGCCGGCGGCGTGGCGTTTGCGGGTGGTGTTTGGTTGTTTGTGTCCATATCACTGCATTTTTAGGCAATTTGCTCACTTTATAATACCCGAAAACTGCTTCAACCGTAAACGGTTTGCCATTTTGGTCATTTTGATGGAAAATATGAGAGAACGATATGCGTGCCTGGAAACAAACATCAAAACTGTTGCTAACCGTGCTCTTGGTCTTTGCCATGCCTGCTTCGGCTGCCGGTGACACCTCGAGTTCGACGAACTATCAAGTGACTGAGACCTTCTTTGGGTCGGGTGGCGAATTACAAGCCTGCTCGAGCCAATATTGCTCGAAGCAGTCGGCCGGTGAGTTGTCGGTGGGCAATACAAGCAGCGGAAACTACCAAGCGCAAGCCGGTTTCAATACCAACCGTGAGCCATACATCGAGTTTACCGTCGACACCTCGAGCATCGACCTCGGCGAAATTAGGCCGGGTGTTACAAAGACCGCCACCGCCACTTTTAGTATTAAGACCTACCTCGCTAATGGCTACACGGTGACCACTGTTTCTGACCCCCCCACCAATGGTGCTCACGCCCTCACCCCGATCGCCGTTCCGAGTGCTTCAAGCGCTGGCACCGAGCAGTTTGGTATCAACCTAGCGGCGAACACTGCTCCGGCCACTTTTGGTGCGGTGCCAGCTCAAGACGCCGATCCCACTTTTAGCTTCGGTATCGCCACTACCGATTACAGCACAGCCAACCTCTACAAGTACCATAAGGGTGATGTCATCGCCCAATCCAACCAGAGTACCAGCTACACTCACTACACGATCTCCTACTTATTTAATATTAGTAACGTCACGCCCGGCGGTGCTTACTCAATGAACCATGACCTGGTGGCGACTTCGACTTTTTAAAGCTGTGGATAAGTCACCGAACGGTGAGTTGCACAGTAAGCATGAGCGTGGTACGATAGCGGAAGAAATATCTAAAAAACCAAAAAGAATAAATGAAAATTAAGCAAGCGCTCAGTCAGATTGCGACCAACACCTCTGCCTTACGAAGAAGTAGTTACTTCTTTGCCATTATGGTGGTGTTGTTCGCAGTGGTGGCACCGATGATACAACCGCACCTATCGTCAGCGGCCCAATTGACGACGCGTGAAATCACCTTGAGTGACTCCGGGAAGTCCGGCGGCTCAATCACCTCGGGCGTGGGAAGTGGTGCCGATGTAACCTACGAGGTGAAGATGACCTTGCTTAGCAGTGCCAACAGTATGGTTATCGACTTTTGTTCTAACGACCCGATCATTGGCGACTCCTGCACCGTACCAACTGGCTTTACAACCGCTGGTGTTGGCCTAGCCGGGGTAACCGGCGGGGGTGACATCGAAGGTACCGGCTGGTCAGCGACTTCAGCCAACTCTGGCGGTGCCGTCAAAATTGCTAAAGGCTCCGGTACGACGGCCGGCGCTGGTGTCCAGAAGTTTGACCTTACCCACATCACTAACCCTAGCGTTAATGGCACCTTCTATGCCCGTATCTACACCTACGCTGGTACCGACTTTGGTGCTGCCGCTGGTACGGCTTGGACCGGCCCGGACAGCGCCACTCACACCGTCGGTACGTATGTGGACTACGGTGGTGTGGCTCTCAGTATCAACCAGATCATTACCATCACCGCTCGCGTCCAGGAAACCTTAGCCTTCTGTGTTTCCGGCGCCGATACGGCAACTTGGGGAACGATTGGTTCGGTAGACCCCGACTGTGCCTCAGCCGAAGCAGCCACCGCGCCGGCGCTGGTTCTCGGCCATGGTTCGCCGACGCCGACCTTGAATGACCAACAGATCGATACAGCTGACGCCTATTCGCAAGTATCGAGCAATGCAACCACCGGTGTGTCGATCGCCATGCGCAATAGCAATACGAACTGTGGTGGCCTGAGCGCAGACGGTGGTGTCACCTGTGGTATCCCACCGGTGGGCGGCCACAATGCGCTTGCCACACTTACGGCAGGTGCCGCCGGTTTCGGCGTTGGCGTTCATGATGGCGTCGCTGCTGCCGGTGGTACAGGCGCCATGAATTCCGACCCGAACTATACCTACGCCGCTGGTACCGGCTCACCGATTACGTCCGAAAGCTTCGGCATGGATGCCGACACGAGTACCACGCCGCCTGAAGATGCCGGCAGTGTCACCAGCGAATTCGGTGATGTCGTCGCCGCTTCGACCGCTCCAATGTTCCGCGTCAACAACCAGTACACCTTTGGTGCCACTACTTCGCTGACCACCCCGGCCGGTCTCTACGTTGCTAACATCGACTTGATCGCCACCGGTCACTTCTAGGCCACAAATGAATGGCTCTCAACGTCAAAAAGTTTACGCATAAGCAAGCTGTTTATGCTGCGGCCGCCCTCACCGTAGTACTGTCGCTATTTACAGTGTTAGCTCCTGCCAATGGTGCCTTTCTTGGCCCGCGTAGTATTACGCTCAGTAGCAGCGTTGCCGGAGCAACGGCTACGCACGCGCTACGCTTTACGCTTAGTACTGCTGGCTCGATCGGTTCGATCCAGATTCTGTATTGTGCCAGCAGCCCGCTCATCGGGGAGGTCTGTACGCCCCCAACTGGTTTAACGACTGCCGGCGCAAGCTTGAGCTCCCAAACGGGCCAGACCGGCTTCTCGATACTCGGTGGCTCGCCAAATAATGAGATTATCCTGACCCGGCCACCGGCGGCAGCCTCGGCGGGCGTGGTGAGCTACAGCTTTGATAATGTCGTCAACCCGTCGACTGCTACTTCGTATTACGTTCGTATTTTTACCTACGCTTCGACCGACGCCACGGGCAGCTATAGCGACTATGGTGGCTTGGCGTTTGCCATCAATAACAATGTGTCGGTCAGTGCTACGGTGCCGCCGTATCTAATCTTCTGTGCCGCCGTAACTATCCCGACCTTTGATTGCATGAACGCTACGGGTAACAATCTCGATTTCGGCGAGCTGTCTTCGGTGCAATCGAAGCAGGCCACCTCCCAGATGATGGCCACCACTAATGGTAAAAGCGGCTATAGCATCTTACTTAGCGGCACGACGATGACCAGCGGTAATGATGTCATCGACGCTTTGGCAACGAGCGATGTGTCGCGGCCGGGCGTGTCACAATTTGGTCTCAATTTGCGGGCCAATTCGTCGCCGGCCATTGGCGCCGATGCCACCGGTCCGGGTACGGCCAGTCCAACGGCCAATTACGGCCAAGCCAACTTTTATCGATTTGGCCCCAACGAAGCCGTCGCCGGCAACCCGATACCAGACCTTACCCGCCGCTATACCGTGACGTACGTAGTGAACGTTCCCAAGGACCAGCCGGCCGGAGTCTATGCCAGTACGGTAACCTATGTCTGCCTAGCAAACTTCTAGACGGCTTGCGGCTCGACGGGTATTATTGGAAAAAGAGCATAAATTTGGTATCATTACCGTAAGCGAAACATAAGGGGAAACAGAAATGTCTCATAAAAACATCTGGCGACCGGCATTATTGCTGCTGACGCTAGCTGTTATAGTTGCCTCAAGCCTACCGGCGAATGCCAAGGCGGCCGCTGGCGCCAACGGTATCCGTTTGTCCCCCGTGCGCACCGATCTGACGGTGGCGCCTGGCCAATCGCAGACGGTTAATATTACCGTCACCAACATTACTGCCGATAGCTCCGACCTCGGCGCAAGTATTAATGACTTCACGGCCCGCGATGAGAGCGGCCAGCCGGCGATTGCCTTTGCCGGCGACCCAGCGGCGGTCTCCAAACATGGCCTCAAAAAGTACGTCAGCGCCATACCAAACTTTACGCTCGCCTCCGGGCAGCAGAAAAACATCGCCGTTAAGATCACGATGCCCGCTAATGCCCCCGGTGGCGGCTACTTTGGGGCTATCTGTATCGCCCCAGCGGGCACTTTAGGCGACTCCGGCCGCAACGTCTATCTGGCCGGTAGCGTCTGTTCACTGATTATTGTGACCGTCCCCGGTGACGTCACCAGTAAATTAACGATTGCCAGCTTCGACACTCGCCGTAAGGATGACACCAAAAGCCTATTCACTAGCCGTAAAGGTGTGGACGGGGTAGTTCGCTTCCAGAACTCCGGCGATATCCAGGAACAACCGTTTGGCAAAATCACCCTTAAGAATCGTTCCGGTAAAACACTCGCTACCTATGAGATCAACAACACTGATCCACGGGGTAATGTCCTGCCCGATAGTATCCGCAAATTCACCGTACCCCTTGATAAGGTCGGCTCTTTTGGCATTTATAAACTCGAAGGTAACTTCGGCTATGGCTCCAACGGTCAGCTACTCACCGCTAGTACCACTTTCTATGTCATTCCGACTGCTGCCATCCTGGGCTTTATCGCACTGGTGCTGGTAGTTGCCTTCATCATCTTTGTACTGCCGCGCCTGATTAGCCGCTACAACCAGTGGGTTATTCGCCAGGCCCGGGGCCGCCGATAATCGATCGCCATGAAGAGGGTCGGGACTACTCGCCTGTGGACCTGTTTTGCAGGGCTACTAGTGACCATCGCATTAGTGGTAGCCGCCCTGCCGGCCTGTCCCGTCTTTGCCGTCACTAACCCGCAATCCGGCTCGATCGGTTTGGAAGGTACGATCTCGTCGCCGCCACCCAAAACCGGCGCCACCATTAGCTCGCCGTCGGGCGGTGCGGTGTTTGGTACCGTACCGATCACCGTCAGCGGTCTGTGCCCCAAGGGCCTGCTAGTAAAACTGTTCTCCAACAATGTCTTTGTCGGCTCGGTAGACTGCGCCAACGGCAGCTACTCCATTCCGGTTGACCTGTTTAGCGGCCAGAACGAACTGGTGGCCAGGGTCTACGATGCGCTGGATCAGGCCGGACCGGATTCCAACACCGTTACCGTTACTTTTAACGACCCACAATTTGTGCTCTACGGTAGCCACGTCGCGTTGAGCAGCATCTACGCCAGGCGCGGTGCCAACCCCGGCGAAGAGCTGACCTGGCCAATTATTTTAAGCGGCGGCGTTGGCCCCTACGCGATTAGCATTGACTGGGGCGACGGCAGTCCCGTCACGCTGATTAGCCAGGCTAACGCTGGCAATATCGACATTAAGCACACCTATAAGTCGGCCGGTGTCTACAAAATCATCGTCAAAGCCACCGACAAAAACGGCACCTCGGCCTATTTGCAACTGGTTGGCGTGGCTAATGGCAAGGTTGGACAGTCCAGCACCGGGAGTAGCAAAAGCGGCGATAATGTCATCGAAAAAGAGGTCATTTGGTGGCCAGCCCTAGTGATGCTCCCGCTTATTATCCTAGCCTACTGGTTGGGTCGACGTAGTGAACTCTATAGTTTGCGCAAAGCCCTCGACAAGCAGCGCTCGAGCTAGGCAATTTCTCCTGGGAAACGCCAGACGGGGGCTCAGAGTCTGGCTTATTCCCAGGAGAAATTGCCTTGTCTGTCGAGCTCGCCTGCTTATCGCGGCCCCGTCCAGTGCACAAGCCGTCGAAATCTGGTAAAATTAGAGGAATTATGTCAAAAAAAGTATATGTCGGCATGTCCGGCGGTGTCGATAGCTCGGTAACCGCTGCCCTACTCCAGCAGCAGGGCTATGAGGTCACGGGTGTATATATGAAAAACTGGAGCCAAGACTTGCCGGGCTTTACCTGCCCCTGGAAAGAGGATTTTCAGGATGCCAAACGCGTGGCGGTCCAGCTCGGTATCGACTTCAAAATGTATGATTTTGAGGCCGAATACCGTCAAAAAGTCGTCGATTATATGGTGAGCGGCTATCAAGCCGGCATTACCCCGAACCCGGACATCATGTGCAACCAAGAAGTGAAGTTTAAATTATTCCTGGAAGCCGCCCTGGAAGACGGTGCCGACATGATCGCTACCGGCCATTACGCCCGGATCATCCATGATGGGCCGGCCACGCTGCTCACCGGGCTCGACAAGAATAAAGATCAGACTTATTTCTTGTATCGGGTCACCGAAGCGGCCTTACGGAAGAGTTTGATGCCAATTGGTGAATTGGAGAAGCCCGAAGTCCGCCGTATTGCCAAGGAGCTTGGCCTGGCCACCGCAGAGAAAAAAGATAGCCAGGGCATCTGTTTTGTGGGCAAAGTCGGCATCAAAGACTTTTTGCTGGCAGAGCTCGGCGAGCAGCCCAATGGCCCAATTATCGACCAACATGGCCGGACAATTGGCGAACACGACGGCGCGCTATTTTATACGATCGGCCAGCGCCATGGTCTGAGCGTCGGTGGCGGGCTGCCGTACTACGTCGTTGGCAAAGATATGGCTAAAAACGAGGTCTACGTGACAACCGATTTGCAGGATGACCGCCTGTGGCACCGCCAACTGACACTGACCCAGCTGCACTGGATTAATGGCGTCCCGCCTGACGGTGCCAAGCTCCAGGTCCGCAGTCGGTATCGGGCAGCACTGGTGGACTGCACGCTCCAGACGCAAGGTAACCAACTGGTAGTGGCCTTGAGCGAAGATATCCGGGCCATTACACCGGGCCAGTCGGCAGTGATTTACGACGGCGAGCGGGTGCTCGGCGGCGGCATTGTTATCTAATTAGCTTTGGCGGGAATAGCCGGCAAGGCCTCGCCGGGAATTAGGGTAGGCTCAGACTGATCCGAAACAGCTAAAAAGGCTTTGGGACGGTTAGCGATCATAAAACTGACCAACTCATCTGGGTAATCCTGGGCTGTTGAAGGCATGGGCTGCAAGTCACTCAAGGTCGTACTGCCATCGGGCTGGACAACTAGATTACGGTAGCCGATGATGTGGCCAGTGCGCTTGCTATACACAAAGTCGGTAAAATCGGCTTCGCGCCCCAGCTTGGCATAAACGCTGAGCTGACCTTCGCTCACACCGCTTGAGGTGCCTTGGACGAAGCTATTGACCTGACCGAGGGTCTCGGGTAGGGTCTGCTGATGGACATGGCCAGTTTCTACGAGCTCGGCGCAGTCGCGGACAATGCTTTCGTAGCTACCTTGGGCTTCATGAGAGAGGACGGTAGGGGCCTTACCACTCTCTTTTTTAATTTTACAGGCCGTATCCGCAAGCGTGCTGCCAAGCTGTGCCAGTATCTGGTCTGCCTTGGGGCCGGGGCCGGGTTGAATGGTAGTGCCAAAAATGCTCTGGCGTTGGTCGGGACCGCCCACAAAGGTCAGGCCGTTGACGGTGGTGTGGTAATCATTGTCTTTGTCGAGCACAGTGACAGGATTATATTTTTTACCATCCAAGCCTTTAACTGTTGCGGTACGCATTTGCTTGCTGGTGATCTTAGTGGAGTCGTGGTTGCCAGCAATAAATACCGCTTTAGCTCCAGTCGGATAGAGCGTAGTTGGTTTTAGTGACTCGACAAAGTCTGATACGCACAGCGACTCAAACGGTAAGATACCGGTGCTGACGTCGTTGTCGCCGAGGTTGACTACGGTTTGGGCGCCAAAGCGGTGAATCACTGTCGGTAAAACTTTTTGTATCAGCGGTAAGTTGCAGTGGAAGTCGGAAACAACCAAGACGTCTTCGAATTCTTCATCGCTTTTGTAATGCAGTGGATTGGTAGCTTCTTGCTGGTCGAAGGCGACGTTAATGTTTTGAGCAATGGCTTCCATAGAGCTGTCGACGACATCTTTTTTGGATAAAATCTGCTGCAAGCCTTCGTTGATGGCTTGCTGGTTGCCAATGCTGAGGCCATCATGCACCGTGGCGCCCTTCAGAATGTCAGGGCCGAGAGCTACAACGCTCGAGTCCAGCGGTGTGCCCATCTCAACGGGGCCGCCCTTGTTGAGCTTGTCGTAGGAGTAAGCCACGGAAGTACCGACGGTTGCCAAGGCTAGGCCGAAGGCAGCCAGCCGACGTTGTCGAGAATGTCGATACGGCGCGCGGCCGCTCCTGGCCACCTCTCTAAAGGATGGTTCGCTAGCTGGGTCACGACCCTCCGACAGTAAGTGCTCCTCGTGATTTTTGAGTGCTAGTTCAAGCTTTTTGGCTTGGCTTTTGCGGCGGCGCTGGGTTCCAAAACCGATAACAAAGGCCGCGTCGACAGCCGCGCCTTCGCCGAGGCCTTCCAGTAGGTTATGCTCTACTTTCTTGAGGACCGGTTTGATGATCGCACCTTGCGGATTGCTGGCGACAGCTTCGCCAACGCCGGTAATCGGCTCCAAGTTACTGACATTGATCCGGGCTTTGCGGAGGGCGACGTCGGCTGTAACCGCTCGGCCAAAGGGTAGCGAGTAGCGGGCGTTGGGGACCGATAGACTGCCTACGAGTGGCCCGAAGTCAAGCTGACTGGCCCGCTCGGGGCTATCACTGCCCAACCTGGCATCTGATTCGATGACAACGCCCGGCGCCAGTTCAGTAGTAACCGGTTTGGATGCGCCGTGTAGCGTACCAGCAATCAGTGGTAAAGCCAATGCCACGCCAGTCAGGGCGGCCTGACCTGCAAACCGTAGCACCTGTAGGGCGCGGTTCTGATGGTCAAATTCGGCCATGACGGCACTAGCCGGCAAAGCTGGGTCTGGTCCAGTTTCCATATTGACTATATTATACAATTTTATTTCTATAAAAACAATCCAGACTGAAGAGGGTATTTGCTACAATAAACCCATGATTCCTAACGCTGACGCTATCGAGGCACTCCATCACCGCTATGCTCGCAATGAGGCAGTGTTTGACCTGGTATATACCCATTGCGGTATCGTAACTGAAATCGCGCTCTGGTGTGCCGACCGTATAGCGGCGCCGGTGGACCGCGAATTGCTCATTGCCGGCTGCATGCTCCACGATATCGGTACGTACGCCCTCTTCGACGACAGCGGTCATATCGAAAATCAACATACCTACCGTCAGCACGCCGTATTTGGCGCAGCATTGGTGGCAGAGGAGGGCTATGACCCCCGCATTGTGGCCATGATTCGTAACCACGTCCAGATGGGACTGAGTAAGCAAGAGATTATTGATAACCAGCTGGCGTTGCCGCATAACGATTTTCAACCGCAGACGTTGGAAGAGCGGTTGGTTTGCTACGCTGACCGTTTCCATACTAAACTGCCAGTCTTCTCGAGTTACGAGACCCTACTCGCAACTATGCGTGAAAGGCTATCGGAGCAAGCGGTTAAGTTCGAAGCGGCCTCCAAAGAATTCGGCATTCCGGACGTACCGGCTTTGGCCAAAAAATACGGTCACCCAATTCGCTAGTTAGTAGGCGGCTCGAGCTCGTCGAGGCGTAGCTCGAGGTGCTCACTGGCGGCGCCGGCGACTTCTTTGATGGTATCAACAAACATTTTCAACTGGTCGGTGTCGGGTAAAACCGGACTGGCTAAGCCATTGATGACGTTTTCGCAGTCTACCAGTTCGATGTGATACACCGCCGGGCTAGCCACAACTTTTTCGAGGGCGATGGCCGCCGGCGTGCGGTCGTTGTCGGGGTTACGCAATGATTCGCAGGAGTAATGGACTTTCATGCGCCACACGACGTCGGCGTCGAGGTCGGCGTAGCGTTGCTGGCGTTCGACTACGAATGAGCGCACCGAATCGGTGGTATTTTCTTGCTCGGTGTAGAGAATGGCGCCAAAAATCGCGGCGCCGTTGTCGGCTGGCAGCGGCTCGAGCTCGCTGGTGATACGGTATTCGCGCTGCAAAAGGCCATGGCAGTTGCCCAGCTCTTCGAATAAAACGTCGAGTGCTTTGTCGCTGTGCTCTTCGGGATACTGATCGGCTGAACGATCGAGGAGGCTACACAGTATTTGCACTACTTCGCGCGGCTGGATGCGGCCGATCGGCTTGCCAGCCTCGTCAAAAATCTCAAAGCTATCCTTTTGGCGAGTATTGTCCTTGCGAAGGGTGATGGCGATGCCGCTGGAATCTTCGTGTAGGCGGATGAGCGCAAACGACGGTTGGCCGGGGGCCTGGCTCAGGCCAACGTCGAAGCCAATGTGGTAGGCCGGGATGGCCGCGGCCGCATCATCACTCTCGGCGAGCAGGTGTTCAATCAACGGTGTTTCGTCGTCGAGCTCGACGCTCGGGAAAACGTAGCGGCTGCGGTTCCACCTGGCGACGATGTCGCCAGGCAGGCCGTAGATACCCGGAACGTCAGCGTGTCCGTGGGCCAATGTCCGGTGCTCTTCGTAGAAGACCTCCAGTAGTTCGGTGAGTGATTCATCATCCGGTAAGCTGGCAATGGTGTCGTAAACCTCGAGGACTTCATCCTCTATGAGCAGTTCGTCCGACGTTGTAGCGAGGGTTTCGGGAGAGGGCTGGTAGTCGTCATACGCCATAATCTCCAAATAGTAAAATAATTCCCTTTATTATGCAAGGTCCCGGCAGCGCTGGATTGTGGGCAGAAACGCAAAATGCTATCATATATTCACTACAAACTAAACCAAAAATGCCAAAACAAATTAAGAAGCGCACCTCGCCCACAAAGCAGGCCAAGCTGTATGCGTATCCGCGGTTGAAGATCAGCCACCATCGCCATAGTTGGCGGCTCTTGCCGCGCGCCCAAACATCCTACCCGATGCTCACTATGATACTACTGCTAACAGGGGTATTCTTGGGTGGCATGTCGTACTGGGCCTCGGCGCTTAACGCGAGCAGCGGTAAGGTTATCAGCGCGACTATTTATGGCCCACCACCAACCGTGGCCGCCACTATCGACAACCCAAGCAGCGGCCAACACTTCGCTGGCAAACCAGTCACCATCAGCGGTAGCTGCCCGACGACCACCTATGTCATCGTCCAACGTAACGGCTTGGATAGCGGCTCAGCACTGTGCGCCGATAACGGTACCTATAGCCTGCAAACTGATCTATTTAGCGGTGCCAATAACCTGGTTGCCAAAGTCTTTAATAATACCAATTTGCCAGGCCCGGATAGCGGTGCCGTCAAAGTCTATTACGATCCGCCCGCCGCCACGCCATCTATTAGCACTACTTCTAGTAGTTCGGATAGCAGTACTGGGACGGTGTCGCCGTCACAAGCCAACGATTACATACCGCTGGCGCTCAGTTCGGATTACCGTTACTCATATCAATACGTCAATGAAGGCTCGGATTACCAGTTTAACCTTATGGGCGGCAAGGCGCCCTACGACGTGCTAATCGACTGGGGCGATAAAACTAATTCTCAACTGAAAGTTGCCCAACCAGGTCTGGTAACGGCCAGCCATACCTATGACCGCATCGGCGGCTTCCAGGGCAGTTTTGTAATTACGTATGCCGTTACTGACAGTATTGGTACCAAAACGATTTTGCAGAGTCTCGCACTGGTTAGCAAACTGCCGGCTGCCGCTACGGCGACGCCCGGCGGCAGTGCGGCCGGGGGCGGCATAAAAGGTCTGCACATTAGCTTCGGCCGGGCTATCTCCACTGGTAATGTCTCGGCATTACTGCACTACATACTGCCTACTTACGGAGTCGTGGTATTGATGGTAGCTTCGTTTTGGCTTGGCGAGCGCCGTGAGCTAGGCGTGGTGCACCACTTCCGCCAGCTACATGCTCCCAAGCCGGCACCGCGGCCTAAGCGCCGCCGCTAAGTCGCAGTAGATGGCTCATTGTCTCTGTAGCCTCGGCCACCGCCGGGGCTTTTCAGTAGTCGCCTCTCCGTGAGGTGTGATAAAATAGTGCATATGCTTGAAAAATTCAAAAGTGCCGGCTTTACCGCCGCGCAACGTGCTCTTGAAGGCGCCAGCAAAGCCTCGGCGAACGTCAAAAAGCGCACGGCCAAAACCGACGACCAGTATATTGTGGCGCTCGACATCGGTACTGAATACGTTAAGGCGCTGATTGGCAAAGTCTCCAAAGAAGACGCCACGATTGAAGTAGTCGGCGTTGGTCGGCATCACCAGGGTCTCAACGACATGCAAGCCGGCGCCATTGCCGACATTGCCGCCGTCGTCGATAACTGTGACCAAGCCCTCAACGAAGCCGAAACCCAAGCTGGCGTCAGCGTTCGGATGGCGATCATCGGCATTGCCGGTGAACTCGTGAAGGGCACTACTACCACCGTGCGCGTGGCCCGCAAGAGTCCTACCAAACCGCTCGACGTCTTAGAGATGGAAAAAATCATCAGCCTGGTGCAAGAGCGAGCCGAAAAGCGCGCCAAGCAGGAGCTGGCTTGGGAACTGGGCGGCAAATCTGTTGATGTGCGGCTGGTAAATAGCGCCTTGGTCAGCATCGAGATTGATGGCTACCCCATTACTAACCCGATCGGCTTCCAAGGTAAAGATGTCGTGGTACAGCTTTACACGGCCTTCGCACCGCTGATTCACATTGGGGCCCTTGAAAAAACCGCCCAAGAACTTGATCTTGATCTGCTGGCCGTCGCCGCCGAGCCGTTTGCCGTCGCTCGAGCAGTAATTGGCAACAACCCCAACCAAAATCTCAGTGCCATTCTAATGGACGTTGGTGGCGGTACCACCGACATTGCAGTCGTGAACGATGGTGGTGTGCAGGGTACCAAGATGTTTGGTATCGGTGGCCGGGCCTACACTCGAGCGATTGAGCGTGATATGAGCGTCGAATTTGAACAGGCCGAGGCCCTCAAAATTGGCCTGAGCACCAATAAAATCACGGCCGCTAAGCGCAAACCCGTTGAAGTCGCCCTCGGCAAAACCGCCGACACCTGGCTATCGGGCATCGAGCTAGCGTTAGCCGAGTTCACCAAGCTCGACCACTTGCCGCACCGGATGTTCCTCTGTGGGGGCGGTTCGTCCCTCGATCTGCTGATGGACCGTTTGCAGGAATCACAATGGTACAAAGGCCTGCCGTTTACCCGCAAGCCGAGCGTGCACTACATCCGCCCCGAGCAGGTTGCCGGTATCACCGACACCACTGGCAAAGTCACCGACCACACCTACATCACGGCCATGGGCCTGCTGCGCGTCGGCATGGACACGATGCAGTTCAGCGGCGGCTCCAATTCCATCCGCGACAAAATTGATAAAATGTTAAGCGTGTAAACTAGAGAGATATATGGCAGCCTCCGCAACCAACAAAGATACGATTTATATCGACATCGACGAAGAGATCACCGGCATTATCGACAAGGTGCGTGCGAGTGATGGCAAAGTCGTAGCCTTGGTATTACCAAAACGGGCCAGCGTCTTGCAATCTATTGTCAACATGAAGCTACTCAAGCGTTCGGCCGACCAAGTCAAGAAAAACTTGGTGCTGATCACTACCGAATCGAGCCTAATGCCACTCGCTGGGGCCGTTGGTCTGTACGTGGCCAAGACGCCGCAGTCCAAGCCGGAAATCCCGGTCTCGCCACACCAAGATTTTGACGCCGAAGAAACTGTTGATGAAGAGTCGGTGGACTTATCGGACGATGCATTACCAATCGCCGCCGGTGCTGTTGCCGGCGCCGGATTAGCCAGTGCGGCTGGCAAAGACGATGTCGAAACCGTCGAACTTGATAACGATCCTCCGGCCATTGACGGCAAAAAAGCGGCGGTGGCAGCACCGGCTGCCGTCAAAACGCCCAAAGCTAAAAAAGACAAAAAGCTGGCAGTGCCAAACTTTGAACGCTTCCGCACCTTGATTATCATCGGTGGTGTACTCCTGCTGGTACTGATTATCGGCATTGTGTGGGCCTACAACGCCTTGCCCAAAGCTCAGATTAACATCACTACGAATGCCAGTAACGTCAACGCTAGCGCCAGCCTGACGCTCAGCACAGCCGCCAAGTCGCTCGACCTAGATACCAGTACGGTGCCGGCCAAGGTGGTATCCCAGCTCAAGACTTCTAGCCAAACCGCCAGCGCCAGCGGCCAGCAGAATAATGGCGCCAAGGCGCAGGGTACTGTTAACTTTACGGCTTCGAGCTGTAGCAGCGAGCTGCCGGCCGACATTCCGGCCTTTACCGGTATCAGTTCGGGCGGTAAGACGTTTATTACGCAGGAAGCTGCTGAGTTTAACGTTAAAATCCAAAACAAGAAGTTTATTTGTACCACCGATGACGTCAATGTGACGGCCCAAACCGGTGGTGCTTCCTACAACCTGCCGCAGGACACCAGCTTTACGGTGGCTAACCGCGATGGTGTAACTGGTACGGCCACCGAAGACTTTAATGGCGGCACGGATGCCATCGTTAAGACGGTCACCCAGTCTGACATCGATAGCGCAAAACAGAAGCTGGCTACCAGTGATAGTGGCATTAAAAACGCGCTGCGCCGTCAGTTGGAGGACGCTAATATGTATGCCATCACCGATACCTATGCTCCCGGCACGCCGACGCTCACCGAGAGCGTTGATGCCGGTGCCGTAGCCGACACCGTCACTGTCACCCAGACCGTTACTTACACGATGTTTGGCGTTACCCAGAGCGACCTTAACTCGGTCGTCGACAAAGACATCAAAAAGCAGATCGATACCTCTAAGCAGACAATTTTGAGTCGTGGCCTGGATAATGCCCAGTTCAATGTGACTTCTAACGATGGTAAAACGGCCCAAGTCGGCCTGACTACTGTTGCTACCGCCGGTCCGGACCTCAATGTTAATGATCTAAAGTCGCAAGTAGCCGGCAAAAAAGGTGGTGATATCAAATCGCTCCTGCAGGCCACCCCGGGTGTAACCAATGTCAACGTCAAATTAAGCCCCTTCTTCGTTAATTCGGTGCCGAAAAAAACCAGTCGGATCACTATAACCATTGCTGACCCCACGCCGGCCACCAACGGTACTACTGATAATGTCAGCAACTAATCCAATCCTGCTGGCGCTGGATGTGGGGACGGTGCGTATCGGTGTGGCCAGCGCCTCAACGATGGTCTTACTGCCCAACCCACTGACGACACTTAGCAATAGTGAAACGATTCACCAAGAGATTGCTAAGCTGGCCGCCGAGCAGGGTGCCGTGGCGATCATCGTCGGTCTGCCGCGCAACCTCGACGGTGACGACACGCCGCAAACTGCCTATGTCCGCGATTTTGTAGCTCGGCTGAGCCAGCTCACCGAACTGCCAATTCACCTCCAAGACGAGGCACTGACCTCTGAAAAAGCCACTGATGAGCTCGATGCCCGTGGTAAAATCTATAGTAAGGCTGACGTCGACGCACTGGCGGCGACCTATATTTTGGAGGACTATGTGCGGGATCATGGAGGCGATGTATCATGACGCGCTATCACCTCGGTAGAGGCACCGGTGGACGCTCCAAGCGCATTTGGTGGGTATTACTGGGGCTGGTACTGTTGATTGCCGCTAGTTCAGTGTTTATCCGCCACAGTTACACAACCAGTCTTTTGCCCGTAAGCAACAGCGAACAGACGCAAATCTTTACGGTCGCCAGCGGTAGTTCGTTTAAAACTGTCGCCGCCCAACTCGAGACCAAAAAACTGGTCCGCAGTGCCTGGGCGCTGGAGCTCTATGTGCATAGCCAGCAGCTGGGCGACAAACTCCAGGCCGGTACCTACGCGCTGTCGCCGAGCCAAGGCACCAAGACAATCGTTTCAGTACTTACCAAAGGCAAAGTGGCCACGCGCTTAGTTACGATTCTGCCTGGCCGGCGCATCGACCAAGTCCGGGCCGACCTTATCAACGACGGCTTCGCGCCGGATGCCGTCGACCGGGCGCTCAACCCGGCTACCTATAGCGATGATCCAACTTTAGCTTTTAAGCCTGAAGGCGTCACCAGTCTCGAAGGTTTGTTATGGCCGGATTCTTTCCAGCGCGATCAAGACACCGATCCGTCAGTAATTGTCCGCCAATCGCTCGACCTCACGGCTCAAAAGGTTACGCCTGAGCTACAAGCAGCCTTCGTGGCGCAGGGCTTAACGGTCTATCAAGGCTTGACGCTGTCGTCGATTGTCGAGCAAGAAGTTTCTAAGCCGGCCGACCGGGCTCAGGCGGCCCAGGTATTTTTGAAGCGCTTAAAGACTGATATGCCGCTTGGGTCGGATGTGACGGCGTTCTATGGCTCAATCGCGGCCGGCAAAACCGCCAGTCTCACCTACGATTCGCCCTACAACACACTCATCCACAAGGGCCTGCCGCCCACGCCGATTAGCAGTGTCAGCCTAAGCTCGCTCAATGCTGTCGCCAACCCGGCAAACACCGATTGGCTCTATTTTGTGGCCGGTGACGATGGCACGACCTACTTCTCTAACACCTTAGAAGAGCACCAGGCCTTAACCCAAAAGTACTGTACGAAGCTGTGCAATGCCAGCAATTAGAATTATTTATTAACAGGGGTGGGTGTGCATAAAAACTTGAACATAAGCGGTACTTTTGCTATACTAGTGCGGTGATTGAGCTGTGCTTCTTGTGGAGTAAGCCATTCACCCTTACGTTGCATTCCAGGCCTTTTGGCCAGTTTACGCGCTCCGGCGCCATCACAATGTAATAACGACGTATTGATGCGCCTTTTGGTGCAGGAGTCTGTATTAGCAACCATAGTTCCACTATCGCGAGCCGTTTAGCAGTCCCCCAGAGTCTGCAATCCGCTAAATGGTATCGCCATATCATCCTGAAGTCGCGTCGCAAGGCGGTGCGTAAGCGTGCCGTTCGGGCTACGCTGTTGGCCGGTAACTTGGCTATCCTGATCGCCGTGGCCGCCTTTATCCTGCACAACCCCAACAGTGCCGCCGGCTCTAGCTCAATTTTAAGTCAGCGCGATACCGCCAGCGACGTCTCTAACCCGCTCGACCAATTATCATCGACCGATATCGCCCTCACCGTGGCTCGCATGAACAACATGCCGGAAACCACCGCTATTACCAACCAAGCCGACTCCCAAGCGAGTGAGCTCACCATGGCTCCAACTGTCAACAACGTGGTCTCTAAGCCCCAGGTAGTTAGTACCGCTCTGAAATCACAGGCCGACATTCAGAGCTATACTACTGTTACCGGTGACACCATCAGTAGCATTGCCACTAAGTTTGGAGTTACCTCGGACAGCATCCGCTGGTCGAACAGTCTCACTGGCGATACGGTAGCGGCTGGCGTCAACCTGACCATCCCGCCGGTGAATGGCATCGTCTACACCGTGAAAGCCGGCGACACGGCCGACAGCCTAGCCACGAAGTTTAAGGCCAGCAAAGATCAGATTATCGCTTACAACGACGCCGAACTCAAAGGCCTAAGCGCCGGTGAAAAGATTATTATTCCCAACGGTACCCAGCCCATCGCGGCTGTCGCCGCCGTTCGTACTAGCAGCACGAGCGCTAGCGCCGCCTATCCGTGGGGTGGTACGGCTATTTACGGCTTCAATGGCTACGATTACGGCTACTGTACCTGGTATGTCGCCAACCGTATCGCAGTACCAAGCAACTGGGGCAATGCCAACACCTGGGACAACCTCGCTCCTCTCGATGGCTGGACGGTTAGTACCGTGCCTCGTGCCGGTGCCATTGGCCAAACCGACCGCGGCTCCGAAGGCCACGTCGCCTACATTGAAGCAGTCTCCGACGACGGCACGATGATCAAGTACTCCGACATGAACGGCCTGGCTGGTTGGGGCCGTGTGGGCAACTCCGATTGGACCCCTGTCTCCAAATTCCAGCACTTCATCTATAGGTAGGATCTTTCAGCGTACGCCCATTGCGGCCGGTACGGTTGCGGTGCGTTCGAACAACTGCCCGATTGATAATTCTCTCTAAAAATGTTATGATTAGTCGTTGTTAATAGAGAGATGGTGGGAATTATTTTATGAGTTTTATTGATAAAGTTAAGGTGACAGTGACCGCTGGTGACGGCGGTGACGGCAAGGTGAGCTTCCGGCATGAGAAGTTTATTGATAAAGGTGGCCCAGACGGCGGTGACGGTGGTGATGGTGGCAACGTCATTTTGGTGGCCAGCCGTAACCAGAACACCTTAGCAGCCTTTCGCTATCAAAAAGAGATCAAGGCCGAGCATGGGCAGGGCGGCGGCCACCAAAAGATGCATGGTCGGCGCGCTAAGAGCCTGTATGTGCCAGTGCCCGTCGGCACCGTGGCAACGATCAGTGATGGCAAAATCGTCGCGGATCTTGTAGAAGATGGTCAGGAAGTGATGATTGCTAAGGGTGGCCGCGGCGGTTTTGGCAATGCGCACTTTATCTCGTCGCGGCGGCAGACGCCAAAATTTGCCGAGAAGGGCGAGCCGGGCGAAGACTTTGAAATGACGTTTGAGATGAAGATGATCGCCGACGTTGGTTTGGTTGGCTTGCCGAACGCCGGTAAGTCGACGCTGCTCAGCAAAATCAGCAATGCCCGGCCCGAGATCGCCGATTATCCATTTACGACGTTACGTCCCAATCTAGGTGTGGTTGACATCGACAAAACCAGCAGTATCTTATTTGCCGACATCCCCGGCCTGATTGAGGGTGCTGCCGAGGGTAAGGGCCTCGGCCATGACTTCCTGCGCCATATTGAGCGCACGGCAGTGATTGTCCACCTAATTGATGCGTACCAGGAGGATGTGGCGACCACCTACAAGACCATTAAAGCTGAGCTCAAGGCCTATCAGCCAGCGCTGGCTAAACGCCCGGAAATTGTGGTGCTCAACAAGATCGACGGCCTGGACGCTGAGATTATCGCTGACCTCGTTAGGCAGCTCAAAAAAGCCGTACCACGCGGTACGCAGATCTACGCTATCTCAGCCGTGGCTGGTATCGGGCTACGCGAGCTGCTCTACGCGGTGAGCCAGGCCGTAACAGCTGCACGGGCCAAGGCCGATGAGGTGGTGGAGGAAGTCCGCAAAGGTATGCCTGTGCTGACGATTACTGATACTTCCGACCAATGGTCGGTAAGGTTCGACAAGCGTACCAAAGAAGACGAGCCGACTACCTACTTTGTGAGCGGCCCGAAGATTGAGAAATTTGCCCAGCGCACCGACTTCGACAATGAAGAAGGTGTTCAACGTTTACGTGTCATTATGCGCAAAACCGGTATTTTACAGGACATGATCCGCAAGGGCGTGGCACCGGGTGACACGGTAGTTATTGGCAGCCCGGCGTACAGTTTTGAGTATTAAATATTCCTTAACTTTTCCGAAAAAGTCGGCTGCCTAGCAGCAAATTTACAGATGAGCATGCTACACTAGGCTCCATGGCGATGAGCTTTTTCTTCTATGATCTTGAGACGTCTGGATTTAACCCCAGCCAGGCCCGGATTATGCAATTTGCCGGCATTCGCACTGACGAAAACCTCCAGCCAATCGGCGAGCCGGTTAATCTGCTTATCAAAATGGCCGGTGATGTGTTGCCAAGCCCGGAGGCGATTTTTGTTACCGGTATCACCCCCCAACAAACCATCTCCGAGGGCCTCACCGAGGCGGAGTTCCTAAAGTACTTTTATGACGAAGTCGTCACGCCGGACACCGTGTTTCTGGGCTTTAACACCGTACGCTTTGACGACGAATTTATGCGCTATTTACACTACCGTAACTTCTACGACCCTTACGAATGGCAGTGGAAGGATGGCTGTTCGCGGTGGGATATTCTCGACGCACTGCGTATGACGCGCGCGCTACGTCCGGATGGCATTGAGTGGCCCTTTACGCCTGAAGGCAAACCCACTAACCGCCTGGAGCTGATGACCAAGCTCAACGGCCTGGACCACCAGCAGGCCCACGATGCCTTGAGTGATGTCTACGCCACTATTGCCGTGGCAAAACTTATCCGCGACAAACAGCCGGGGTTATTTAAATACCTGCTCGAGGCTCGCAACAAAAAAGCCATTTCTGAGCTAGTGCTCAAGGGCCAGCCAATCGTTTACACTTCTGGGAAGTACCCGAGCGAGACGCTCCATACCACCGCGGTAGCCTACCTGGCCGATCATCCACAATCCGGAAGCGCCTTCGTGTTCGATTTGCGTTATGACCCGTTGCCGTTTGCCAAGATGAGCGTCGAAGAGTTGGCAGCGGCCTGGCGTTGGAACCCTGACAAAGAGGCGGTGCGCCTGCCTGTGAAAACCATGAAGTATAATCGCTGCCCGGCTGTGGCGCCGATCGGTGTGCTCGATGCTGCCGCCCAAGCGAGGCTGCAGCTACCTTTAGAGACGGTGCAGGCCAACTATAACAAGCTCAAGGCGGTGCAGGCCGAACTAACCGAGAAGATGATCCAGGTGCAGCAGTTGAGTGAGAAGGAACGGGCCGACGCCCCTGCCAAAGAACCAGTACCCGTGGATGGCCAGCTATACGACGGGGGTTTTATCTCGGATGCCGACAAAGATCTGATGCGCACGGTGCGTTTGGCGCCGCCGGCTGAGATGATGTCGTTTGAGTCGAAATTCCACGATGCGCGGCTTAAGCAGCTACTGCCCCTATACCTGGCTCGCAATTATCCGCAAGCGCTCACTACCGAGCAGCGGGCGGCCTGGGACGAACATCGGGCCCAAGCCTTGTTTGCTGGCGGTGGCAGTAGCCAGCTGGCCCAGTATTTTGCTCACTTGACCGAGCTTGGCAAGGATGACACGCTCGACGACACAAAAAAGTTCCTGCTAGAGGAACTTCGGTTGTACGGCGAGGCGATTATGCCTAGCGATGTAGACGGCTAGCTGGGCGCGACTGACGCTTGGAGTCATCGGCATGAACGACAGAGATGCGGCGCAAGAAGCTGACGGCGGTGCTGCTCAGCAGAATAAAAATAACCACACAAATGGCAGCTTCTAGCCACATAGTAAAGGTGATTTGAATGTTGGTGCCCGGGACTTGCCCTAGTACTATAAATTTTTCCACTGGTGCCTCACAATTGAGATGCATTATACACCTTTTTGTGGAAAAGTCAAGTATATTCTATTTAATGCTTACGCTTGGAGCGCTTGAGTCGGTGGAGGCGGTCGCGGTTCATGACTGCAATAAAGAGGGCAAAGAAGAAGATGCCGATACTCAGACTGACTTGCCAAATAGCGGCGTGCCGCCAGGCTAAGAAGGCTACAAGTACGAGTAATAGCGCAACAACAATATCGTACAGCCATTGAACGATAGGGTTTGGTGGAAATAGTACCTTTACCAGATCGCCGCCATGCTTAAGGAGGTAGTCTCGGAGATTGGCGGCCCAGACATTATTGATCGATAGCAAGCCGAGACCGGCCACGATCAATGGGATGCCGCCCGGGCCCGGGAGCCAGCCGAGCGCCACGCCCAAAATTATCAGGCCATAGCCACCGGCATCGGTGGCAATTCGCTTGGCGTGTTTAGTGATATAACTCATGTGCATCATTGTACCCTACTCAAGATAAAAGCGAACTGTAAGGAGTTAAATTATAGATAATAATACAACTATTTTGGCAGACGCCCGCTATGGTGTGCCAGCCTGCAGAGCGGTACACTAAACCCAGAGTTCAAAACATAAATTGGGGGTTTGTATGAACACAGAGCTATGGGGTCGATCGCAAGTCGGCTTTGCTCAGCATATGAAAAATTCGGGTGGGGCTGGTCCGCAACGAAGGGCGATTCAGGGGCCGAAATCGCCACATATGCAGGCTATGGAGCGCGCCGGCTTCGGCTATGATGAGACGGGCAATATAGTAGAGCTGTCGCCGCCCAAACCGACCCGGCCAAAGTCCGCACCACCGGAAGGCCCACATCCTTCTGATGTGAGCGCCGTGGCCACCGAGGCTAAGCCAAATCGTAAACATAAACCAGAGATTCGCCGGGCGCCGCGATATGAATTTGCAGCGGCTGATATAGGTCGGGAAATTGTCCGGGGCAGCATCGATGCCGGCTTCCGTCGCTTCCACAGTACGCTTGAGGCCAGAGCGGCCAAAGTTGGCCGGGTGATTGCCGCACCGGCACTGTGCCTGGTGTTGGTAGCTGCCGATGAAATCAACGCTGCCTTTATGGACGGCTACACTAAAATGGCGAGCGATGCTGACGAGGGGCGTCGTAACGGGCTAATGTTGGAAGTCAATCACGAAGCGGAGGCGATCATCCGCAACGGTCGCAATGCCCAGACTTGGGCCATGAAGGGCGCGATTGCCCTCCGCAACGAGCAAGCCCTGCGCGGTGATTGGTCGGAAGACAGGCACCACGAAAGTCTTCAGAAAGTATTTGCCGAGGAGGAGAGTCAACTCTGGACGCCTCGAACATTTGCGGTAGACCTAAACACTGAGATTACCGGTCCCACGACCTTTGGGCTAATCCTCGAAGATAAAAACGATATTTTACGACAGGAGCGCGAAGCGGTCGTAGCTGGTCTTTGTAGCACCTTCGATTTAAAGGCGCACCACTTTAAGGCCGACTGGGAAGCACATATTGACCTTGTCGACACGGCACCGGTTAGGGCGAATGAGGCCGATTTACTGTTGCCACCGGCGGTCTATGATGTGACACTCGGTATTCCGCGCGTACTGAGCTAGACAACCCGTCAAAGGTGTTATAAGCTCCTTATACGAATGAGATCTATGAGACTGCATGGTTAGTGAATCAAAGAGCGACTATCCGTTTGTGCGCGCTAGCCGCGATGTTATCGCTTCCCGTGAGGTGAAGCGTTTTCATGGTCGGGTCGGGCAGATTTGTCTGCGGATCTTTGAGGATGGGATCGGCGCATTTTTGCGGCAACCACATAGCCTCGATACGGTAGATTTTGCCTCGGGCCAACCAATCGAAACAGTCAACCAGGGCATCGATATCGAAGAAGTTGACCTGGATGTGCGACCGGTGAGCGATTATCGTTTGGTACTGTTCGAACGGCGCGCTCGTCCTGGTGACGCAGCTGTCAAAAATATGCGCAAACTTTATTTACAAGCCGATCGGACAAAGCGGCCGGAGGATGAAACCCAACTTTGGGTGCGGCTGAACGCGATTGCGCCGTCAGTCAGGCAGCCGCCTAATGGGCAGGGCTGTGAGTATTCGCTCCGTCTAGCCGACGATGCCGTTGCCGAAGAATTGGTGGCCCGTCAGCGGTCACTGCTCGATAATGTGCGTAGTACCGTGCCTGGCAATAAATTGCTGCAACAGGTTTTGCAAGCTGGCGGTTTACCACCACTGGAAATCCCGTTCGTTCAGTTGCCGGGCACAGCCACCAGAGATCAGATTGATGATTTTGAATACTCCGTGAACGAAGCCGCGCTGCCGCTGCGGCGGGTTCAGCTCGGTCGTTTGCACTGGGAATCCAGTAGTTAAACAATTCCGCAGTAACCTACCTAGTAGATAAAAACCTGAATTTTCTGTATAATGCTGTCTCTGATGGAGGATAACTGTGGCTGAAGAGATTGTCGTTAAAGGGGCCCGCGAACACAACTTACAGAACATCGATATCACGATCCCGCGTAATCAGCTGGTAGTGATAACTGGTTTGAGTGGTTCCGGCAAGTCGAGCTTAGCATTTGATACTATTTATGCCGAAGGCCAACGCCGCTACGTTGAGTCACTGAGCAGTTATGCCCGCCAGTTCCTGGGCCTCATGGAAAAGCCCGATGTCGACCAAATTGATGGTCTCAGCCCGGCAATTAGCATCGACCAAAAATCGACTAGCCGTAACCCGCGCAGTACCGTGGCGACGGTCACGGAAATTTATGACTATCTGCGCCTGCTGTTTGCCCGTGTTGGTATCCCGCACTGTCCCGTCGACGGTGAACCGGTTATGCGCCAAACCTCGACGGCAATTATCGACCAGGTGGAGGCCACCACTACCGGCAAACGGTTGCTGGTGTTGGCACCGGTGGTAATAGATAAAAAAGGCGCCTTTGAACACATCCCGGAGCAGTATCAGCGGGCCGGTTTTGCTCGCGCCCGCGTTGACGGGGTGGTCTACGCTCTCGACGAGTTCCCAACGCTCGACAAAGCCTACCGCCACCGTATTGAGATTGTCGTTGACCGCTTAGTCAACGACGAAGACAGCCGCAGCCGCTTGGTGCAGTCGGTCGAACAGGCGCTTGACGTCGCCGAAGGTAAGCTGGTGGTGCTCGACGCCGACAGCGATGAAACCTGGACCTATAGCCTAATGTACGCCTGTCCCAACCACCCCGAGATTACCATTCCCGAGCTCGAGCCGCGGACGTTCAGCTTTAACAGTCCGCATGGTGCCTGCCCGGTTTGTACCGGCCTCGGTAACCGCCTAGAAGTCGACCCGGAACTGGTGATTCCTAACGGTAAGCTCACTATTGCCGAGGGCGCCATCCGCCCGTACAACCGTATCAACGTCGACAATTGGTACATGAAGAAACTACAGGCCGTGGCCGAACGTTACAAGTTTAGTTTGCACGTGCCTACCAGCCAGCTGACGCCGCAGCAACTCAACCTCGTGCTCTATGGTACCGGTAACGAGAAGTTCCGGGTGTCGCTTGGGCTTGGCCGGTCGTTTGAGACCACCTATGAAGGGGTTATCCCGAATTTGGAACGCCGCCATAAAGAAACCGATAGCGATTTTATTCGCCGCGACATCGAGCGTTTTATGCAAGAGCGGCCGTGCCACAAGTGTAATGGCATGCGCCTGAAGCCCGAGGTACTGGCGATTACCGTTGGCGGCGCTTCAATTATGGAAGTTTGTTCGCTGTCTATCGACGAAGCTTTGAACTGGTTTAATAACCTTACTTTAAATGCTACCGAGAAGCAGATTGCTCAGCTGATCCTTAAAGAAATCTGTGCTCGCCTGCAGTTCCTGCAAGACGTCGGCCTTAATTACCTGAACTTGCTACGGAGTGCTGCCACGCTCAGTGGTGGTGAGGCCCAGCGCATTCGCCTGGCAACCCAAATTGGCTCCGGCCTAATGGGTGTACTGTACGTCCTCGATGAGCCAAGCATTGGCTTGCACCAGCGCGACAACGAGCGCCTGATCAAGACGCTCAAACACCTTAAAGAACTCGGTAACACGGTAATCGTGGTGGAGCACGACGAAGATACCATCCGGACAGCTGATTTCTTGGTTGATATTGGTCCGGGTGCCGGTATTCACGGCGGCAAAGTGGTGGCTGCGGGCACACCGGAAGAAGTTGGCAAGGTCAAAGACAGCGTTACGGCCCAGTATTTAACTGGTCGCAAAGAAATCGCTACGCCCAAAAAACGCCGGGCCGGTAACGGCAAAGAGCTGATCATCCGGGGGGCCCGCGAGAACAATCTCAAAAACGTCGATGTCAGCATCCCGCTCGGTAAGCTGGTGGTGGTCAGCGGTGTTTCCGGTTCTGGTAAGTCCAGCCTGATCAATGACATCCTGGCTAAAGAATTATTGGCTCGGCTCCATCGTGCCAATACGGTGCCCGGTCGTCATGACGAGATTGAGGGCATTAAGGAGTTGGATAAAGCCATCATTATCGACCAAAGCCCCATTGGTCGCACGCCGCGCTCCAATCCGGCTACCTACACCGGTTTGTTTACGCCCATACGTGAACTCTTCGCCAGTATGCCGGAAGCCAAGTTGCGCGGCTACGGTGCGGGGCGCTTTAGCTTTAACGTTAAGGGTGGTCGCTGCGAAAACTGTGCCGGCGACGGCATTATTAAAATTGAAATGCACTTTTTGCCGGACGTCTACGTGCCGTGTGAAGTTTGTCACGGCAAACGCTATAACCGCGAAGCCTTGGAGATTCACTTTAAGGGCAAGACAATTAGCGATGTGCTCGACATGACCTGCGAACAGGCACTCGATTTCTTTAGCAACCTGCCGAGCATTGCCCGCAAACTGCAAACTTTGGTCGATGTCGGTATCGGCTATATTACGCTTGGCCAGCCGGCTACTACATTGAGTGGTGGCGAGGCGCAGCGCATCAAACTCTCCACTGAGCTCAGCCGCCGCCCCACCGGACGCACCTTGTACATCCTCGATGAACCAACCACCGGTCTGCATATGGCTGACGTCGATAAACTATTACAAATGCTCCATGCCCTTGTCGACACCGGCAACAGTATGGTGGTGATTGAGCACAACCTGGACGTCATCAAAAACGCCGACTGGCTGATCGACATGGGTCCCGAAGGCGGGAGTGCGGGAGGCATGGTCGTGGCCGAAGGCACACCCGAGCAGGTCGCTAACGTTGACGCCAGCTACACCGGCCAATTTCTCAAAAAGATGCTTAAGAGCTAGTTTTGTCGCTCTTGGCAGCGGCGGCTTGCTTGCGGCGGCGTTGCCGAAGCTTGATGCGCACAATATGAAAGATAGTGGGAGTGATGGTAGCGACGATAGCAAACAGCAGAACCAGCAAAATGTACTGGTCGATGTTTGGTATGCGGCTGCCAACGTAGTAACCAAGTAACGGCACGACGATGCTCCAGACCGCATCACCCACGGCGTTGAAGACAAAGAATCGACGGTGCGGCATGCGAGCGACGCCAGCCAACATGGGTGTAAACGAGCGTACTACTGGTAGAAAATGCGAGACAAGTAAGGTTTTGGCGCCGAAGCGGGCGAAAAACTTCTCGGACGTATCAATGTGATCTTTGCGGAAAATAATGCCATCGGGTTTGCTAAAAACTTTTGGCCCGAGCTGCTTGCCGATGAAGTAGGATAAGTTGTCGCCAGCGATCGCCGCCACCAGGCAGACAGCGATGACGGCCAGAATGGAAAGGTGCCCCTCGTGGGCGTAGATGCCGGCAGTAATCAGTAAGGTGTCGCCTGGTAGAAAAAAGCCTAAAAACAGGCCGACTTCGGCAAACACGATCACAAACAGCAGTAGTAAACCGCCGGACTGAATAATGTGGGTAACGTCGAGCATATGCCTATAAGCTTATATGTTTTTAGGCCTGACGTCCAACCGGCTGCCAATTTCTGCCCGTATCTGTTATAATAGGAAGAACACAGAATTTGACAGGAGTTTTTAAATGTCTCAAGACAAGATTTCATTGCAGTTAGAGCCACGTACCGTGCTCGGTAAAACCGTTAAGCATTTACGCAAGAGTGGCACCATACCGGCTGTTATCCACGACCACGGCAAGCCATCGCTAAACGTGCAAGGTGACTTTGTGGCCATACTTAAGGTCTGGCGCCAGGCTGGTAAGCACCACCCTATCAGCGTTACCTCCGATGGCAAAACCTACACTACCATTATCAAGTCTGCCACCTTTGATCCTCGTCGCCACTTGTTGACACATGTCGTTTTTAACGCCGTTTCCGCCACCGAAAAAGTCGAAGCCGAAATACCAGTCCATCCTCGCTACGACGAAGGCAATGATGGCTCTCCTGCCGAACGGGCCGGCTTGTTAGTCCTGTCCCAGATTGAAGCCGTCAACGTCTCGGCTATTGCCAGTAAGCTTCCTGATTTCATCGAATACAATGCTGAAGTCCTCGTTGAAGTGGGTGATAAAGTCACCGTGGCCGACTTGATCGTACCGGAAGGTGTTGAAATCAAGTCCGACCTCGACCACAGTGTCGCTACAGTGTTTGAACCGAGCGCTCTCCAGGCAGCTAACGACGCCGCCGGTGGTGACGCCGAGCCTGACGATGCCGCTGCTGTCGCCGCTGAGCAGGGTGAGTCTGCTGAGGCAGCTTCTGGTGATACTGCTGACGACGCCAAAACTGAATAAATAGCGCCACAAACTGTTTGGTATCCGCTAGTGGTAGCGTATAGTAATAAGTACCATGCGCGCGATAAACAAAAACAGTTTTAACGGTGCGGCCGCAATTTTTGCGGAACACGCTAAAACTGTTCGGGGTTTTGTGCGCTACGAAGTCTCTCAACAAAATCTCCTGCCATTCCTGAAGCGGAAGCACTTGCGCGTACTAGATGTAGGTGGTGGTAGCGGTCTCGACGCTGCCTGGATTGCTGATCTCGGCCATCAGATAACCGTCGTTGAGCCATCGCCTAAACAGTTCAACTATGCCGAGCGGCGCTTTAATTTTTTCTTAGACGACAAACAACGCAGCCGGCTCACACTCATCCATGGGACGCTCGAGGACCTACCGCCTGAGACCGAATTTGACTTGGTCATGATGCACGGGGTAGCAATGTATCAAGAAGATCCGGCAGCTTTTATTGCTACCGTTGTGCCGTATATCGCACCGGGTGGAATGTTATCGCTACTCGAAAAAGGCTACTATGGTGCCGAAGCCCGCTTCCTATCGCACCAATCGTTCGATAAGTATGCATCACTCCGGAATACCGGGCGCTATATGAGCCGCTTTAAGCTCAGCGTCTACGCATTCAAGCCCGAAGAGCTGGAGGCAATTGTAAAGCAAGCAGGCCTAAAAACTGTGCAATGGACGGGTGTGCGGGTTATTAGCGATACTAACGACGAGCTGATCGACAATATACCGCAGGAAGAGCTGGAACTGATCGTCGACGCCGAGATGCGCCAGGGCGCTGAACCGACAATTCGTGGCCAGGGGCAAATGCTGCACTTTATTGCCCGCCGCCCTAAGTGAACCCATTGCATAGCGTATCTCAAGCGTGAGGAGTGGCCGTAATGGGGATGGGAAAACGATATAAAACAGAGTTCAAAATTAATCTTCGATAAAGCCACCCGATTGGCGCTTCCAGAGCCGCGAGTATAACTTGTTGGTGGCAAGCAGCTCGAGGTGCGAGCCGTCTTCGACGATCCGACCGTTATCGAGCACGATAATCCGGTCTAAGCTTTGGATGGTGCTCAAGCGGTGGGCGATGACGATAGTCGTGCGGCCTTTCATGAGCTCGGCCAGGGCCTTTTGAATGGCGGCCTCACTTTCGCTATCGAGGGCGCTGGTGGCCTCGTCTAGGATGAGCAGTGGAGCGTCTTTGAGGATGGCCCGGGCAATGGCGATACGCTGGCGTTGACCGCCGGATAGCTTGACGCCGCGCTCGCCGACAACCGTATCAAAGCCTTTGGGCAAGGCCTCGATAAATTCCAAAGCGTAGGCTTGCTGGGCGGCCCGCACGACTTTTTCGTGACTGGCTTTAGGTGCGCCGTAGGCAATGTTCTCGGCGATGGTGCGGTGGAAGAGCAGCGGCTCCTGAGGTACGTAGGCGATGGCTTGGCGCAAGCTTTGTTGGGTGACTTCGGCGATCGACTGGCCGTCGATGCTGATGGTGCCGGCCTGGATATCTTCAAAACGAAGCAATAGGCGCGATAAAGTCGATTTGCCCCCACCGCTTGGACCAACTAAACCAACCTTCTGGCCACTGGCAATTGTCAGCGACAGGCCGTCAAAGACAGTGTCGTGCTGAGCGGCATCTTGGTAGTGAAAACGAATATTGTCGAGCACGATTTCGCCGGCCGTCACGGTAAGTTGCGGGGCGCCTGGCACATCAACAACCTCAGGCGCTTCGTGATAGTAGCGTGTCATATCGCTAGCATCGAGCAGAGCATCTTCGACGGTCCGAAAAATTGTGCCGATATCAAACAAGCGGTTAGCCAAGTTGATGGCGTAGCTAAAGGTAAAGATACCGATAGCGAGCAGCCCCGGATCGCGTTTGACGAGGTGAATAATCAGCGCAATCATGGCAATCTCGAAAGCTAGCAGGACGCTAATGCGGCGCGAGCCCTGCTCGGCCACGCGCGTCCAATCCCGGCGGCGAAAAACAGCTAAGGCGTCACTCAGTTTTTGGCCTTGGTGGAGTTCCATCTGTTCGCGGGCGAAGGTTTTTACGGTTTGGCTATTGGTAATTGTGTCGGCCATGTGGGCCACCATTTTCTTACGGGCCTGGTGCCGCTCCTCGCGGAAGTCAGAGTTGTGAATGGTCTGCCACAAGGCCACGACGAGCACCGAAATAGTCATACCGCCAACCAGTAATCCCAGCAGGATGGAATGAACCACTACAATCGCCGTGCCGACCACGATCGAGACCAAAAATGGCGCCACGTTAATAAACAGGTTGTTACTGAGTTGCAAGAAGGCTTGTGGGTACAGGGTGGCATCGGTGACTAACTTGCCGGCCACGCGGTTATTGTGAAACCCGACGCTGCGGTTGAGCATCGTTTCCAAGGCTTCTTTCTCGAGCGCGACCGCCGCCTTTACCTGCAAGCTAAATAGCGACCGGAAACCAATCCAGTTGAGCGTGACGCCGATAATCGCGCAAATCACCAAGTCGGGGATGTAATGCTCGGCGCGATCGATGTGGGTGCCGAGCGTACCGAGAATTTTGCCGATAAAGAAGGGAATCAACGTCGTTATAAATATAGCCTGGATCGGAATAAAGAAACTTAGCAAAGCCTCACTTCTGAAGCGCCACATGACGCTCCAGAAGTGCTTGATCGTTAGCTTATCGATGCTTTCGGTTTGCGCTTTACTCATCTATGAATCCACCTGATTGATGCGTCCATAGTTTAGCATAGGTGCCGGCAAGTTCGAGCAGCTCTTGATGGGTGCCTTGCTCAATGACGGCGCCAGCTTCCATAACGACAATACTGTCCATGTGCCAGAGGGTGCTGAGGCGATGGGCGATAGCAATGACCGTTTTGTGTTCCCACAGATTCTCGAGGCCTTCCTGGACCAGGAGCTCGCTCTCACTATCGAGGGCGCTGGTGGCTTCGTCGAGAATCAGGATTGGTTTGTCGTCGAGCATGGCCCGCGCAATGGCGATACGCTGGCGTTGGCCGCCGGATAGCTTGACGCCGCGCTCGCCAACGAGGGCGTCGTAACCGCCATCTACTTGCATGATGAACTCATGGGCGTGGGCCTGCTTGGCGGCTTCGATGATCTCCTCGCGGCTGACTTTGCGGTCTATGGCATAGGCAATGTTGTCGGCGATACTGCGGTGAAATAGGCTAGTGTCCTGCGGAACGTAGGACACAATACTGGCCACATCCTGGCTGTCGACGGCCACGCCATCAACGGTGATAGCGCCCGGCGTGATCGGGTAGTAGCCCAACAGTAGTTTGGTAAGTGTAGTCTTGCCGCTACCGCTACGCCCAACGACGCCAACCTTCTCGCCCTTTTTTAACTCTAGTTTGATACCATCCAGCACCGCCGTGTCCGGCTTATCGGGATACGCAAAATCGAGTTCATTAAATGCCAACGCAGTCTCGAAAACCGGCTTTTGCCGCAGCGCTTCTCGGCGGGCGGCAATTTCACGGATGATGTTTACCGGGCCGAATAGGTAGGTGTGGGCTTCGTCGATGCGAGCCAATTTGAGATTGAACTGAGACACATGCCATACCAGGTCCCATATGCTGGCAGTGAACAGCAGCACGGCCGTCATGACGGTGGTGAGATCGGCCAGCGATAGCTCTCCATGCAGAAACAGGTAGACGTTGAAGGCAATAGTCGCTGGCCAAATAACGTCCCGGACAAAAAATGACATGACCGACCAAAACACGATGCTCCAAATGAATGAACGGGTATTGCTGGCAACTACTTTGTGCTGCTCGAGCTCAATAGTGTGGCCCTCATTGGCTTCCTTACGAAATGACTTAACATTCACAAAGTTAGCGATGACGTCTACCAGCTTACCGTTCTTGGTCGACTGGATGTCGGCAGCAGCTTTTTCGTATTTGGCACTGTTGCGAATGGCGTAACGACCGGTGATGAACATCAACACTAAGCCAGCTATGAAGATGCCGCCAGTTTGCCAGTTGATGCTGGCAAAAATGAAGCCGGTAATTATGAGACTTACAAATGAACCGACATAGTCGTAAAGCGCATTGTCGAAAAATTGGCGCATTTCTTGGCCGATAGTCGTGATGTAGGATGAGATCTTACCGGTAAACTTGTCGACGAAGTATGGATAGGGCTTGCGGATAGTTTCGCGGAACAAAATTGTTTCGTATAGCGGAGCTAGGGGCATGATGAGCTTCATGTAGAGCACTTCACTGAAGCGCCAAAGGAAGTTATGGCCAGTACTGCAGGCAATCAGTACCCAGACCCAGATGACGGCATGGTGGCCCTGCATGGGGTGAGCCGACAGCGCGCCAATCAGCTTACCGATGAACAACGGTATGATGCCGAGCAGGATGTTGGCGATGACGAAAAAGAACGTCACGATAGCAAAGCGCCATTTGTATTGGCGCATAAAACTGAAAAATGACCGTAGCGAATAGTATTTCTTATCGCCGGGCTGCCGCTGGGGCTTAGGGGTAATTGTATGTGATGTCATAGTACACCGCCTCCTGCGGTGTAAGGGTTTGGTAGCTTAATTTTAAAAAGTTGTTTTGAGAGAGACTAGCTAACCGAAAGGACGGCTGTAGTCACAGGATACTTGTTGTTGCTGGTGTACATTTTGTGCCGCTCCGGGTTAAACGATGAGTAAATCACATCGTAATTGCTAAATGGTAATAGTTATAATATACTATGAGTTTGCCCATAGCAAATAAAATCTTTCAAAATTATGGAATCGTCTCCTTCTTCTACAGAATCTTCTATCGGTGAAAAAACCGATAAGTCTAAGAGTAAAAAGAAAAGCGCCGAGGCCATCGGCAGCTTTGCGGTTCAACCGGAAGAAGTTGCGGCGCCGATTGCCGAGAAGCCGGAGCGCAGTATGTTCTTGGGCGGCGAGAAAAAATCAGTGCCCAAAACTGAGGCTGAACCCCTGGCGGCATTACCCGAGCTGAAACCTGGCGAACCGGTAGAAAAATTATCTGAGCAAGAAGCTACCGAGACAGTTCGGGCGTTGGCTGAAGCCCGGCGCCAAGAGCTGACCAGCGAAATCGAACCCGGCGACGACACGCAAGTCGCCGCCGACAGTGCCGCCGAAGCGTTTATCAAAAAGGCACAAACCAGTGGCGACCCAGAGGCAGCGGCGGCCGAAATTGCCGAGGAACTCGACCTAGACTTGGAGGCGATCGAACTACCGGATGATTCGGAAGAAGCTGAGCCGGACGCCGCCGCTGAAGTAGCCGATGACGACGAGGAAGAAGCCGAAGATGATCCCGCTCCAATCCCGGTGGCAGGATCGACAGGAGGTTCGGGTAGCGCAAGTGGCTCGGGTGGGACGAGGCCGCCCACACCGCCTTCACCGCCTTCACCGCCCACACCACCAACACCGCCGGTTGGACCACCACCTAGTGGCGCTGGTCGACCTCCCTATGTTCCGCTTGGCCGACTGCCGACCTTTGGCGGTTATGCGCCATCACCAGCCATTGCGCCAGCTAGCGCCTATCGTCCAGCGAATCCGGCTGAGTTGGCGGCTGCCGTGCGCCACGGCGAGGGTACTGGCCTAATTGTTGGGGGGATTGTTGGCTATCTGCTGGGCCGTCGCCGCGGCCGTATCAAAACCGAGAAGCGCCTCCTGCCTGTGCAGCATAAACTCGAAAAGCAAGTGCACAGCCTGGATAAACAACTGCGCGACAAAGAGTATCAAATCCGTCAGGCGGCGCAGGTCAAGTATAGCCGCGACCCGGCTGCCAGTGCTCAGGTCGCCGCCGAACGCCGCCAGGCCCGTCAAGCTGAACTTTTGGCTGCACCGCTGGCTGCCGTGGCGCCCGAACGCATCGGCCACGTCCTAGTGGCAGCCGAAACGCCGCTGCGTGCAGTAGCCCGTCGTCCAGAAACGGTGGTCGCCAAGCCCGTAGCGGCTGAGATAACTCCGCAGCGCCGCGCCGAGAGTATGGATCGGTCGGAGCTCCTAGAAATGAGCGATAAAATTATTATCGAAGGAGCCAGCTTACGCCAGATCTATGAGACGCACCTGGTAAGTGAAAAGGGTCTACGACGCTTGGTAGCCGAGCATTTAGCCGGTAAAGACGTTGTACGGGCTTTGCGCCGTGAACTTGTCGAGCGCGAAATTGATTTTGAACGTGACCCAATGCTTCGCGACCGCGCTCGCCGCAGCCTCAGCGGTGGCGGCAAGGGTGCCGTCAATAATCTGGTGCAGCAAGCGGCTGTGTTTGGTGACCCGGATGATGATGCGGCGATTATGGCGGGCCGCTCAAGCAGCCGTGCCAAAGCCGAAGCCGTCAAACAGGCTGCCCGTAAAAATATCGTGGCTGACGTCTCGCTGCTCACCGTCATCGCTATACTCACGGCGGTTATTATTCTTATTGCCGTCAACCGCTAAACTCGAAGCTGCTACAATAGGAGCATGATTTAGCATTCTTCTCTCAAGCAAAGTATTACCAAACAACATGAGGGGTTAGAGATGATTGATACAGTGGTTGCACAAATGATTGCCGACGAAGAGCAGCGGCAGCGCGAAGGAATTGAACTGATTCCCAGCGAAAATTACGTCAGTCGTGACGTCCTTAATGCCATGGGCAGCGTGTTCACTAATAAGTACTCCGAGGGCTATCCCGGCAAGCGCTACTATGGTGGCCAGCAAAACACTGACCGCGTCGAGCAGCTGGCTATCGACCGCGCCAAGCAATTATTTAAGGCCGACCACGCCAATGTCCAACCGCACTCTGGAGCGCCGGCCAATGAAGCCGTCTATAGCGCTTGGCTGGAGCCCGGCGATACGGTGCTGGCCATGGACCTGGGCCACGGCGGCCACTTAACGCACGGCGCACCGGTCACCCGTTCGGCTAAGCTTTATAACTTTATTCGTTACAAAATGAAGGACATCACTACCGGTGAAATCGATTATGATGAGCTACGCGCCCTGGCGCTCGAGCATAAGCCCAAGATTATCCTGGCCGGCTTTAGCGCCTACCCACGCGAGTTGGACTACGCTAAGTTCGCCGCCATCGGCAACGAAATTAACGCCCTATTGATGGCCGACATGGCCCACATTGCCGGCTTGATTGCCGGTGGGCAAGCCGCCAATCCGTTTGACTACGGCTTCCATGTCATTACCACGACTACGCACAAAACCTTGCGCGGCCCGCGCGGCGGTCTGATCCTCAGCAAAGGTGTAGTTGGTAACCCGCTCAAGGCCCCCGAAAAAACCCTCGAAAACATCCCCACTCTCATCGATCGAGCGATTTTCCCGGGCATGCAAGGCGGCCCGCATGAGCACATCATCGCCGCCAAGGCCGTGGCCTTTGGCGAGGCCCTCAAACCCGAATTCCAGGATTACGCCAAGCAGATCAAGCGTAACGCCAAAGCTTTGGCGGCAGCGCTTATGGACCGCGGCTTCACCCTGATCACCGGTGGTACCGATAACCACCTCATCCTAGCCGACGTCTACGGCAGCTTTGGGCTTGACGGCAAAATCGTCGAAGAAGTCCTCGACCGCATCGGTCTGACGCTCAACAAAAACGCCATTGCCAACGATACATTGCCGCCATACCGGCCGAGTGGCATCCGCCTCGGCACGCCGGCACTCACCACCCGCGGCATGAACGAAGCCCACATGGAACAAATTGCCGACTGGATGAAACGGGCCATAGATAGTCGTGAAGACAATGCGAAGATTGCGGCGCTGCGCGAAGAAGTGAAGGCTTTTGCGCTACAGTTCCCGCTGCCCAGCGACAAGTAAATTTACAGAGGTAGTAATTCGGGCTCTTGCTGGAGGGTAATGCCGAACTTGGCCTGGACTGCGGTGATGATCTTTTGCTTGAACGCGAGCAGGGCAGTAGTATTTGCTGCTGCTTCGTTGACCAGTACCAGTGGTTGGGTTGGCCAGGTGGCTACACCAGTTTCGCTATCGTGGTAGTCTTTGAAGCCTGTTTGCTCGATGAGCCATGCCGCCGAAACTTTGATGTCGGCATCGTGCTTCCAGTGCGGGATCTCAGTGTCCAAATCGGCGCTCAGCTGGTTAAATTGGCCGGAGCTGATAATTGGATTGGCAAAAAATGAGCCGCAGTTGGCTACCACGGCCGGATCGGGTAGCTTGGCACTGCGAATTGCGATTACTGCCTGGCGCAAGGTGGCCGGTGTAACTTCAGTGATGTTGTGCTCGCGTAAATAGTTGCCCACGGCTGGATAGTAGGGGCCTTCCGGATTGCCAATGGTGAGATGAAAGGTAACGGCTGTAATAAAAAAGCGGCCGCGGTCGGTAGCCTTGAAGCGGCTCGTACGGTAACCAAAACCGCAGTCGTAGGCCGGGAGGGTAATAAAATCGCGGGCCGCCGTGTCGTAAGCTTCGATGGTGGTTAGTGTTTGCGATACATCTTGGCCATAGGCACCGACATTTTGAATCGGTGTGGCACCAGCCGTGCCCGGTACCAGGCTAAGCGCTTCGATGCCCGTTAGACCGGCCTGGACGCTGCGCTCGACTACTGAATCCCACGGCTCGCCGGCCCCGACAGTCAAATAGACGTTCGTCTCATCCTCTTTAAACAATTCGTAGCGCAAAATTTTGTTGACGATTAGCAGGCCAGAGAAGCCTTCATCCTTCCAAACAATGTTGCTGCCACTGCCAATCATCTGGACGGGCAGGTTGCGTTGCTGGGCCCAGCTGAGGGCCTCGAGGACTTCCATACGGTCGGTAGCTTCACAGTAATAGCGGGTCGTGCCGCCCAGGCGCATGGTAGAGTGGGCCCGCAAGTCGACGTTTTCAAGAATATTCATCTCATCATTATAGCGCCTGCTTACGCTTGCACCACCACCTGCCTCGCGGTACTATTGTGGTATGAGAGAGCCAGCAGATAATATTCCATTTAAACCTTTGGGCGTCCACCTCAAATATTTGCGTGAGCAGGCCCACCAAAGCCTATCCGAGGTCTCCGGTGCCGTGGAGATTGATGAGGTGGCTTTGGCGCGGATCGAGGACGGGCTGGAACGCCCGGCCGAAGAAGTGCTGTTGTTATTGATTAGCTACTTCGGTATGAAAGACCAAGAAGCAGTGCAGCTATGGGAATTAGCCGGCTACAACGGCGATGTGCCGGAGCAACTGCGGCCCACCGATGAACTAATTGCTGGTAAGAACATTGTCATGCTGCTGGCCATGGATATGCGCACCGTCTACACCGACAATCTCGAAGTAACCACCAACAATGCCGGCGTCACCCTTAACTTTGCGCAAACTACCGGCCCCGACAAAACTTCGCCAGTTGCCCGCCTCGGAATGAGTTACGAACAGGCCAATGCGGTGATTAAAACCTTGCAACAGGCGCTGCTTCGCGCCAAGTATCAAGACGGCCCGTCGCTGCTACCACCCAATATCTCGCCCGATAGCCAAGGCGACGCCTAGCACGTGAAAACCAGGGTGGCTGCCGGATGACCGGTCGTACGCATGATGCGGCGGCTTTTGTGGCACTCAGTGTAGTGGCACTTAGCCAGCCGTTAGTGCCAGTGACACTACCAACTTTACTGCTGGCATTGCTGGCCAACCAAATTGGTGGTATAGCCCCAGACATCGACCAGCCGACGGCGCCATTTTGGCGGAACTTACCGGTGGGCCGGGTGTTTGGCCGGGCTTTTGGATTACTCAGCGGCGGCCACCGCTTCATCACCCACTCGCTGCTCGGGTTGGCGCTGGCGGGAGTAGCGGTCGATGCCTTATTACACGCCTTACACCCGATTATGCCCAATGTTAATCTCGGCTACGTCTGGTGGTCCTTTATGATTGGCATGCTATCGCACCTGGTAATGGATAGTATTACGCGCGAAGGAGTGCCCTGGTTGCTACCGATTCCGATAAAGTTTGGTTTCCCACCCGTTAAGCGCTTGCGGGTGGTTACCGGTAAAAAGTTTGAGATTTTTATCATTTTCCCTGGGATTATACTGATTGGTGCTCTGTTTTATGCCACCCATTACGCTGCGGCTGTTCACTTTCTGCACCATTCGGTGGTGTGACGAAAGCTACAACCATTGTGTAAGAATTCTTACACCATCTCTCTGTTGAGAAGCATATGCTTAATGGTAGCCCCGTGATTTAACAAAAAGGAGAAACAAAATGACAATCGAACAGATGTTTAGCGGAATGAATGCGCTGGCAATTAAAACCACACCACCCAAAAAAGATAGTAAAAAAGCGTAGCCACTATAAGATATTTCATATAAGCGATTCGCAAAAGGCGCCATAATGGTACACATAGTAGGAGGATTACTATGAGCAAGACCATTAACTGGAACAAAGTAGCCGACGATCAGTACAATTCATTAGACGAAGCCACCCAAGATGATTGGAGTGATCTCCGCAGGTTAACCCGATAAAGCTTTAAAAGTATGCAAAATCACAAAATATTTGCATCTATATAAGTTTGATTTCAGAAAAATTTAATTTTTGTACTATACAATATCTTCATGAGCATTGCAGCAGGGGCCTTTGAATCTCGCCTCCCACCTGGTTCAGCAGCCTTATTTGCTGAATTTGGTGCCCAAGCCGAAGCTCCACCTAACGGTGACCCAACCATTGGAAGCTTTCATGCCGCGGCCCAAGAAAGTTATGCCACTAACCAGGGTTTTCGTAATCTTATAAACCGTTATGTGTCACTGGAAACAGTTGATAACGCTTCGTATCAGGCAAATAAGGTTTTTAAAGCTGCTCATAGCCTCTACATGCCCTTTAAGGTTCGCACCGCCACCGGCTATCCATATGGCTATGACGAACTAACCTGGATGCACGATATCACCGCCAACCTCTCGGATGCGCGTAGCCCACAATCTATCGAAATGCGCGCAAATTTACGCCGCCCGTTGCAGACCAGTCGAGATAAACGGGCGATCGTGCTATCGTTCCTGGCAGGCGCTTTATCGCAGGAACGGGAGTTTGAAGGCGGCTTAACAGTGCACGATTATGGCTCGTCGAGTAACCATGTGCTGAAGTCGCTCGCCTTACGGCACCCCAACTACGCAAAAATTGTTGATGCCCAGGGACATTACGATAAGTCGGCGACCAGAATATTTAATATGTTTAGCGGTTTTTATAAGAGCGGGCGGGGCTTGATGCGCGGTTACGGTATTGAGGCTCAGCCGCCAACCAATAATCCACGGGCCCAGAACTGGCTCAAAAGTTGTTCGCTCGATCCATCGCAGCTCGACCCACCGCGTGAGCAGGTGGCTGGCGTGAAGGAGTTTAATGATGAAGATACCTATGAGTTACTTACCGAAGCTCGGCCGCCCCAAGTCCACACTATCCGTGGCAATTTCCTAAATCTGAGTCCCGAGCATCATCATAAGCTGGCCAGCAATAAAGCTGACCTGGCCTTTTTCTCACATGTTTTATCGCAGAACGCGCCACACATCAGCACTATTAGTAAAAATACAATGCCATTGCTCAAGCGGCGGGGCATGATCGTGGTTAACGAGTACGCCGAAGTTCCGCCCGATAACCCGCAGACGTTGAATATTTTGGACGACTGGTATGCCTCCAAATGGCTTTGCCAGACGTTTGTTCTCAGTAAGGCCTCACCTGAACTGGGCTTTTTACCGATCATCCGCTGGGAATCGTCACACTGTGAGGTCGGACAGATCGTTGAAGAAAACATCAGCCATATCGCGCCTGATCTTGCCGCCTAGGTTCAGGCCCTAATCTGTAATACAATAAGGCTAATGAAGCTAAACCGATTATTGGCCCTCTTACAAAATGGTGATACCGAAAAATACACGGCCGGCCAGGTATTTTATGCTCTCGACTTCAAAGAAGAACTCTACATCGTCCAGTCTGGCTACGTAAAGCGCTACTCGGTGAATGAAGACAATATTAAAGTTATCGAATCAATTTACGGCCCAGGTTACTTCTTCCCGCTGTCGACGGTCTACAAAAAGTTGCTTAATTTTGACCTCAGCCAGGAGAGTAGCACCTACGTGTATCAGGCCATGACTGACTTAGAGATTCAAGGTGTGAGCAGCGATAAGCTAAAGGTAGCGGTTGATAAGGATCCGGGACTCTACGCCGACCTGTTTTTTGAAGCCGGCCGGCGGCTAGAAGCCAACATTAACCGGTTGGCTAGTAATGCGCTGCGCAGTGATTATAAAAAGGTGGCTCACCAGCTGGTATATCTCGGCGAGGAATTTGGCCAGGTCGGCCACCGGAATGTTAAAACCGGGCTAAAAATACTAGTGCCGCTAGAGCCGGTTGACATGGCCGAACAGCTAAATATCGATATTGATACGGTTGATTCAATTATGGCAAAACTCGAGCAGCAAAAACTGATTGTTAGCAAACAAAACACTATCTATATTCCGGACATGGACCTACTCAAAGACGCCTATTTGCGGGGCTAGCGGCGGCGCTGCACTCGAGCTAAATTTGCCAGATAGAGTAGCAGCTGTCCCAGCTCAGCCGGCTTGGCCAGCTGCGGTGTGTGACCGGTAGGAAACTCCAGCAGGGCGTTTGGGCCGAGCCACTCTTCCGAAACCAACCGAGCGCGATCTAGATTAAGCGCCCGGTCTTGGGTGCCCAGCATGAACCAGGTCGGTATTTCTTGCGGCATTGGCGGCAGCTCGGCTTCGCGCTGGCAGGGAATGCGTTGTTTGCGTAAGCCGCGCACGGCCAGCTCGGTGAGCGTTTGACTGACGTCGGCGTAGAACACCTTACGGGCAGTTTGCGGATCATAAATTTGGAAGAGACCATCAGCGGTAGTAGTAATGCCAGAGCGGAATTCATCAGTATTCCGCTGTAGTTTACCGTACTGAGATGGTATGTTGAGCTCAAAATCGCGCGGACCGCCGCTGCAGAGTACTAGCGCGCCGACCACGCGCGCTAAATCGAGTTGGTCGAGCACTCGCGGCAGTGTTTCTACTCCCCGAGAGTGAACTACTAGGAATAGGTTTTCGCGGTCAGCAATTGAGTCCCTGACGGCGGCCGTGTCGTCATCAAAGGTGGCTCCGGGGTCTTCGGCGGGAAGTTCCGGAGCAATAGTTTTTTGACCGGCTGTAGTGAGCTCGGCTTGCAGTGGCTGCCAGTGACTACTGCCATGCCAGGCGCCATGAATTAACACAAATGTGTAGGTCTCCTCGACGGAGGTAAATTGTTCCATTGCGGTCACTCGCCATTCCGTATTTGTGAAGTTTTATGAATCTACCGCATTATTATAGCAATCTTACAAGATGAACTATATGCAAAATTTGGGTAGGTCTGATACAACACTCTTGAAGGTGTATACTGCAAGTATCTATGAAGCGCACGCATGCTGCTATTACGGCTCGATCTCGTCTCGGATTCTGTGTGCTGTTTGGGGCGGTAGTCGCAGTTGTGTTGGTGGCGCTGGGTCAGCACGAGCTCGCGCCGCTCGTTGGTTGGGATGTAGCAGCCAGCTTATTTGTGCTGTCCGTGATGACGGGTGTTACGCCATTTACGCCAGCCCAAACCAAAGACCACGCCTTAGGCGAAAATCCGGGGCGTAAAACCGGTGACATTTTGCTATTGTTTGCCAGCTTTGCGAGCTTACTGGCCGTCGGCTTGTTGGTTTTGCGGGCTGGGAACGCGCAGGGTGGCCAGAAGCTGCTCGATATTGCCCTCGGCCTAGTGAGCGTGATTGCTTCCTGGTGCGTGGTGCATACCATGTACATGCTAACCTACGCCCGGTTGTACTATGGGACGCCGGAAGGCGGCATTGATTTTAACGGGGACAAGCCTAGCTACAGCGATTTTGCCTATGTAGCATTTACGCTTGGTATGACCTTTCAGGTCTCCGATACGGCGCTGCAGAGCCGTCAGGTCCGCAGCACGGTTTTACGCCACACGCTACTGTCCTACGTCTTTAGTACAGTGATTATTGCCAGTACGATTAACTTCGTGGTCAGCCTTAGCCAATAGTTACCAATACTATGCCCATGCTTGCACCTGGCTGTCGCGTTGCGATAATTCGCAGTCATGGAAACGCCTCAAGGCGGTAAACGCTTACAGGCTGTCTCGCCGCAGTCTGTGTTATGTGCATGTGCTGGCGCGTGCCTTCAATCACAAAGCTACGTAGCCGTATGCTCAACTCATGGAGCAATCATTACGGAGTGAGCTGACCAGCCAGATATTACAACCACCTGGTGAGGATCGTCGTATTGCGGCCTTTTGCCAAGCACTGCTTACGACTCTCCAGGCGCCGAATGAAAATGCCGAGTTGCTCGATGTGATCTATCGCATATCCGGTCACTCGCCATCATATGTCGTAAATCACGTACTGCGGGCCTTGCAACGGCAACTGCTTACCTACCAGCCGGACTATCCGCGTGCCTTTATATCCGCCGCCGTATGGTTGGAAGCCTTACACGAGGTTGTGCAAACTCCTGCTAAATGGCGGCTGTTTAAAAGTGATCTCTGTGACAGGTCTGTACAAAGTAATGTAGTCGAGCGGTATAAAGCGATAAAACTAGCAGTTAACCTGTTGCGACCGCAGCAAGGCAGCTCGCTGGCACTGCTGGATATTGGCTGTAGCCGCAATCATGGACTTAAAAAATTACGCCTCAACTTACCGTTTACCGAGGTAACATGTGCTGTCCAAAGCTTCGGCACCATGCCGAGCATAGTTCTCGACCGCCTGCTGAACGAAGCTCTCCAGGTGCCGCTGCAACTCAGCGCTTGCCTCGGCATGGATGTGGTACCGCTGACCTTGGGCCAAGATGCCGCCTGGGCGAAAAGCTGTTCATTCTATCCTTCGGAGCTGCTGCAGTCGAGGGCGGTCGCTGAGTATGATTACCTCGATAGTCTACGCCTCAATGGCGTTGATTTTATCGAGGCAGATATTGCAGTGGCCGTACCACCGATTGGTACCTTTGACGTGGTGATACTCTCGACCTTTTTATACCAGCTCGAACCGGCTGCTCGCCACCGGGCCCGACAACAGGTTGCCGGCTTGTTGGCCGAGGATGGGCTCATCATCTACCAAGACTTTAGCCATACTAATGCCAGCGATAGCCAACTCGAATTTGAGGCAAATTGGTTTTCCCAATTATTTCCCTACCGCACGATTATCGAATTCGCCAGCGACCCCGGCCGGCTTTACGAACTATTTCGCTGGAATAATGGCCGGTGCGCCGAGTGGATCCCTGGCAAGGACCTGGCGGCAGCACTGCAGAAACGCTAGCAATTTACGTGGCGTATACATTTGTGCATAATGTGCATATATGGAAGACACGTTTGCACACATGAGCGAGAATCCGGCCTATGCGCTCGGGCAGATCTTACGGCGGGCCCGTAAACAAAAGGGCTGGACTATGGCCCGGCTGGCTGAGCATGTCGACAGACCACGCGAGTGGCTCAACCGGATCGAACTGGGTTATAGCACCTTCGGAGAGTATAAACCGCCTTCGGCAAGTGACTTGCAGGCTATGATTTCAGCACTCAACGACGTGCTAGACGTACCGGTCGAAACAATTTTTGAACTAGGTGAGCAAGCAGTCAAAGAATTCCAAATTAGCCGGGCTAAGTCCGACAAAGCACCGCGCCAAGGTTTCGGTAAACTAACCCAAACGGAAGTTATTCTCGGTGAGAAGCAAATCGTGCAAGCTATTGTGGCGCTGGTAAATGAACAGTACTCCGACGCTATAATTCGGAATACTGGCATTAAAGGCGCCGGTGGCTACATCGCCGTCGATGAAGAGTGGCGTAAGTATCGCTTGGCGCTCGGAGAGTTTTTATCCAAGAACCCTAACGCTATGTTTAAACGTCTAGAATATGTCGATAGTGCCAAGCATCTGGATGAGGCTAAGGCAGCCGACATCAAACTGGCTGGCAATCGTAAACTCGAGGCCGTACACAATGCCAAGATTAAGTTTAAACAGCGCAATCCGCTGCAAATGCATGTGCTGATCGGTCAACGCGAAGCTATCTTGGCCCTGCCGCACACGTCAGGCCAAGCCGGTTCAAATATTGCGCTGCTGATCAAAGATAAAATTTTTGTTGAGGCGCTGCGTGTCTGGTATGACGAAGTGTTGTGGGATTCGCCCGGTCCATATGAAATTGTGGATTTTGCAAAATTTGAGGCGAGTTTCGACGCCATTCGCGATATTTACGGTTTTGCGGACGAGTCGTAGCTGGCTACTTGGCTACCGCAGAACGACGGCATCCTGAATCCAGGGGTAGGCTTGGCCCAGATTCTGCAGCGTTTCGCCGACTGAGTGAGCCTCGAGCTTGGTAAAGGCTAGCGGCTGATCCCTATCAACGAGATAGTTTTTGAGACTAGCTTGTTTCACGGCGCGGAAACCATTTTCGCCTAGTTTATTGATAAGAGTGTGAGCGGCTGTCGGCACGTAGGTGGTGACGATGTGGTCGCGATCTTGCAGGCTGAGTACCGCGCCGAGCAGGGCGGCGCCAAGCTTTTTGCCTTGTTCTTCGGGCCGGACGTTCAAATGCATAATTGGTCGTTCGGCGCGGTGTGGCCGAAAGGTCTCTAGGAAGGCTGCTTTAAAGCTCGAGCCCAGACTTAGCTCACTGGTGGCGAAACCGGCAACTTGGCTGTATGAAATAAAACCGTCAGCTAAGGGGCCGATCAGGGCTTCTAGCTCATCATCTTCGGCGGATACGCTGGGACGCACGGCATAGGCACCGTGTCGGCCAAAGCGGCCGGCCATAGCCACCGCCACAGAGGCTTCTACGCTAACGCCGAGGGGCATGACGTCATCAATTTCTACGGAGTCGTCTGCTAGCTCGGCCCGTAGCCAGTCGGTATTGCTCCAGGCATGGCTGGCAATCGCACCGGCGGTGACCGTCAGCGAAGTACGATTAAATGAACCAAACATGCCATCCGGTGACCCCTCTGGCAAGGGTTTGTTCACCAAAATGCTCAGCTCGCCAAACGGTGCCACACCTGGTCCGTAATACAGATGGTGAAACTCATCAAGGAGCGATGGGCCAGTGAGGGGGTCTAACATGAGATTATTATCTCATAAAAATAATACATTACAACTCTAGCCGTTGATTACCACGCTCCTGCGCAGGCGAGCTGGCGTATAGTTGACAAATCAAATATAATTATCATAATATAGTAATTATGTCAGGTGAACCAAATCCTTCTGCGCATCCCGGTGTAACCCAAGAAATGCTCTTGGGTTACATCGACGATAGTGGTGCAGTCGAAGCGCGCTATGAAGCGCTGCGTTCAGCGGCGGCTACCAATATTATTGGCGCACTCCAGGCCGAAGATATAGAGTATGGCCGCCGCCAGGGTGAAAATAACTGGGCCTTCTTGCAAACCGTGCGCGAGCAGCTACCCGCCGCTTCGATGTCGGCGAGAGTTGAGACTAAGAAGAACGATAATTTCAATGAGACTATGCAAAAGAAGATTTTCAATGTTGGACACATTCATGATGTTCGCTTAGGGTTCGACGTGCAGACCAATGGGCTGCCGCTGGAAGCCCTCGGGCCGCAAACCTATTTGGCCTTAGCCGCCCTCCGTGCCACCACCATTTGGCAACGTCTCCCGATCGGCGATGCCTTGACATGTCGTGTGGCCGAATATACTAAGGCAACTTTTGAGCAGACAACACTTGCCGTACCGCATGTGCTCGCAGGAGCCCACACGCCAACTGATAGTAGTCGGAAAACTGACATTTTATTGATGCCACTGCTGCCAGCCACAAAAGCCGGTGAAGGAAGTTACTACGCTAACCGCAATTCTAAGGCTCTGCTAACGCGGCATATCGCCAAGGACTCTCTCCTCGGCGGTGCTATGCATATCTGGGGCAAACCGTACCTACTGCGAGCCCAGCTGCCGACTAGCCAGTATACTCGCCTACTGGCCGCCCAAGACTCTTTGTTGGAGGATGGCTTGACTCCCGAAGAGATACAAGCCACTCATGATGTTACGAACGGCGGCTTCAGAATTAATGAGAATGTACTGCCACTGGTGGGTATAGGCGGGAATAGAATTATAGCCTCGGGCCGCCGGCTTTTTACTAACCCGTTGCGGGTAGAACGACATGCAGCCTTTGATAGCTACGGCATTACCCGGATAGGTTACCAAGAAAACAGCATTGATCCTAAGCTATTCGTGGCCTATAGCGTACTGGAGCACCTGCAACGTGCGGCAGCCATGCTGGGCGCGAGCGCGCAGTTTCATGTGGCCAAAGAGGTGCTAGTTCGTACAGCTTACGCCGACCCGGCACTCAAATTACTCGAGAGCTAGACTTATTTAATGTCGTGCTTTTTGGCGGTGGGACGGTGGCCCGGCCACCATATGACGTAGCCCAGGATGGCTGAGATGCCGGGGATGAGGAAAGGCGCAATCACAAAAGCCGACAGCGCCACACCAATGGCGATCGAGGCACCCATTTGCGACAGGAAGCTAATCCCACCGAGCATCAACGAACCAAAAGTGGCAGCCAGGATAAAACCAGCCGATACTACGGTGGCACTACTATGTTCCACGGTTAACTCGGCAGACCTACGGGGGTTATTTCCTAGCCCGACTTCTTCGCGCAGACGGGTGATGGTTAAGATGTTGTAGTCTGTACCGATAGCCACCACGAAGATATACATGAACAGCGGAATGAACGATATCAGGCCAACGGCATTACCGAACGTCTGGAATATGAGCGTGGTTGCACCGAGTGTTGCTACGTAGCCTAAGCTGACGAAGAGCAACAAGAAAATCGGCGCCACTAAGCTGCGCAACAACACTGCCAGAATGATGAAGATGAAGACGGCAGCGATAGGGAATATGACGCGCAGGTCCCGGTCGGTAACGGCTTGGACATCGGCAATAGCGCCGGTGGCACCACCGACGTACACCTTAGTGTTCCCCCTATCGTAGCCGTGGGCTACCGTGCGGATCGGGCCGCTGATGTTATTGATGGCGGCGGCGCTATATGGATCATCCTTGAGTACAATCGAGACAGTGGCAATCTTTTTGTCGGCAGTAAAAATGGTTGGGAAGACGGTCGAAACGCCAGCGGTTTGCTTAAGCTGGTTGCGGAGTGGCGCCAGTTGCGCCTCGCTAATGGGCTGATCGCTGGTGACGTAGATTGGTGTGGGGTTGACGGTACCGGCCGGGAAGGCAGAGGTCAGATCATTGTAAGCGCCGGCTGAGGCAGTGCCTTTGGGCGGCTGGCTAAACGAGCTAAAGTCGGCCTTGAAGTTGAGCGCAAAGATACCGAGTACGGCTAAGATAACCACCACGATTGCGGTAACTGCTCCGGGCCGTCGGCCAATCAGGCGGCCAATCTTTTTGGAAATGGTCGGTTTTTCGGAGGCTATCATCCACGCTTTGCTGGGCCAAAATACCTTTTGGCCGATGATTGCCACCAAAGCCGGCACCAAGGTAAGGGCAGCGAGCATCATAACAACAACGCTGATCACCAGGCCAGGCGCGAGCGATGAGAAGATGCCGAAATCTGCAAAGAACAGCGCTGCAAACGAGGCAATGACGACCAAGGCAGCCGAAAGAATTGCTTCACCAGCTCGCCCTAAGGCGTACGCTACGGCAGCACGTGTGTGGTCGCCGGTGCGCAGGCGCTCGCGGTAACGGAAGAGCAGAAACAGGATGTAGTCGGTGCCAATGCCAAACAATACAACCGTGAAGAGCACACTTAATTGCTGGCTGAGGTGGAAGTGGAACAGGTGGCCAGCGTCTGAAATCAGCGAATTGGCAATCGTATAAACGATGCCGACCGCCAGCACTGGCAAAATACCTGCCAACGGACTCTTAAAGATGAAAGCCGGTAAGAAGAGCACGAGTAAAATGGTGCCAATACCGACGATTGCAAGGGCTTTTTCAGCGGAATCCTGGGTGTCATAGGCAATGGCGTTGCCGCCGGTGACGCCAGCCGTTAAGCCAGTTCCGGCAAGCTGTGTACTGACCGCATCGCGCACATCTTTAACGGCGTTGATCGTGTCTTTGTCGTTAGCCGTACCTTGATACGTCACGGTGGCAAGCTGGACTTTCTTGTTCGGCGACAATTGCTGGTCGCTGGTGGTAATGCTGTCGACCCGCTTAATTTTCTTGGCTGAGAGAGCCGAAACTTTAGCAGTAATCGTGGCTTGTTCGGAAGCGCTGAGGGCACTCCCGGAAGTCGTTTTAAAGACGATGATATCGGTGGGCGCCTCGCTTTGCTTAGAGACTTTTTTGGCGATATTGCCAGCTTGCACAGATTCGTAGCTGTCCGGCAAAAAACTGCTTTGGTCGTTACTCTGAATGGTGCTGATGGCCGGCGAGAGCCCAACAATTAAGATGGCGGCAATCACCCACGTGCTGACAATCCACCATCGGCGTTTTACGATGAAATCACTAAATTTCTGAATCATTGTTGCTTCTCCTTACGGCTTGTTTCTTTGGCCTTTGCCATTAATTTAACCATTATTTGTAATTCGTCGTCATTTAATCCACCAAATATTTCTTGTAACAGTTTGTGGTTATTATGGTTGATTTGATGATAAATTTCTTCACCCCTGGGAGTCAAGCGCACAATAATTTCACGCCGGTCGTTCTCGTTTACAATCCGGCTCACGGCATCGATTTTTTCGAGTGCAGCAATGTGCTGCGTCGCAGCCCCTGAAGTGATAAGTAACAGCTTGGCAATCTGCTTGACGTTCACTGTTTCTTGGGCGCCGATTATACTTATAACTTGATCCAGGGCTGCCGTAATACAGGTGAAATCACTGCCATGCTGCAGCCGAATTTCTTTACCAATAGCCATAAAGCTTTGGCCCAGCTGCCTAAGCAGCGCATCGTGTGTGGAAGTAGTGGTATTCATTAGTTACTAATTATATTAGCTACTAATGCAATAATGCGCAAGTTTGTTTAGCTACTACATGTTAGTTACACTGTTGAAATGATCCCACCAAATTTTTACCGCATCAGTATAAAGGGCATTGCCATCGACGATACCGGCCGGTTTTTGTTGTCCAAAGAAGATAACGGCAAATGGGAAATGCTCGGCGGTGGCCTGGACTACGGCGAAGACCCAATCGACGGCCTCAAACGAGAGATCAAAGAGGAAACCGGGCTGACCGTCACCTATGTTTCTCCTTCGCCGAAGTACTTCATTACCTGCCCGCGGCATGACAATGATACCTTTATTGCCAATGTAATCTACGAGATCAAGCTGGAAAACCTCGATTTTACACCGTCTGACGAATGCCAGGAGCTCAAGCACTTCAACGTCGAAGAGGCCAAGCAGCTCGACCTATTTCCAAATGTCGAGGCACTTCTCAAAATCTATAACGTCAATTTTCACTTATAACTACCTTACCAGTCTGCTTGGTCGACGGTAATTTCGCCGCTACGTAGTTGGGCGCGTAACTTCATCCAGATCTTACCAAGTTCATTGCGGCCGTCTCGATTTGGTCCCCAACCCCAAAAAGTATCTTTGGGAGAATCTTCTATTATATCCAGGTCACCACTCAATAATAATTTCTCGTGCACGTAGGGATTTTGAAGCATTTTAAGTTTACAGATTTCGTACATAATATCGACTTTAACTTCGTCCCAATTCTCCGGGATTTTATCACTGTTAGCCTTTGCCAACTTATAGGCGTCGTGCGCTGAGCGAGCTTCATATATCGCCGCTGCTAATTCAGGCGCAGTTTCAAAAAAATGCGCTGCCTGATAGGCGTGCTCAGAAGTCGGCCAGCGCCGCCCTTGCCAGTCAACTTGAAACGAAGCAAAGTTATCAAACACAAAAAATTCGCGGGGATAGAAACCGATGATATCGCCTGAAGTTTCTAGTTCTGGGTCTCGAAATTGCGCTGGACGTTCCATAACTAAAGCATGGCGCATTGAGGTATCTTACGCAAGCACTACTATTAAATTAGCGCGGGGTACCAAGTATGCCTTCTTCGTAGAGCGCGTTCACTAGCTCATTCATATCCGCCTGGTGTGCCAGCAATTTGGCCTTAATCTCTTCTTCGGTAGACAAACCGGCCGAGTTGGGACGGTGGGCGGCATCATAGTAGTCTGCTAAGGCTATCATACGGGCACATTGTTCAAAGCTGCCGGCCATATACGGCGGTGCATCGGGTAATTGCTCGGGGTAAGCATTTGGTTGGAAGCTGTGGTGCCGAACGATCAGCCCAGCCGTTACTACCATGCCTTCATTAAGTGTTTCCTCATAGCCGTCACTTGGATGATCCCGGAGAGCCTGGGCATCTTCAGCGGTCCACTCTCCGGTCTTGTCGAGGAGTGCGCGCGTGACCTTCAGTTTGCCGCGATCATGCAAACTGGCGCCGTAGAATAGCGGCTTAAGCGGCAGCTCGGCATATTGGCCGATACGAACGGCCAAGATACCAACACGCTTGCAGTGCTCGGCCGTTGGCCGGTGGTAAGCTTCTAGCTGGGACATTGAGCCTTGGACTAAGCGCATGGTTGCAGCTGGAACCTCGAGCGCTTCGGCTACCGACTGCCATTCATGTTCAAGAGTATTCGTCGCCATAGTTTTAGTATACCCCTACATGCGAAGCAATCCTGCGAAGGACTTCGTAAGAAGATGCTTATGCCCCGCACTGAGCAGCCCAGAAACGATTATCAGTTGCACGGAATAATTTTCGTATTACGTAGAGATGGTGCACGTTTAGGGTTCCTAATTGGAACCAACTCAAGTCCGAGCTGCTGCGATGGGATGAGCTGGCGAATCCGTCACTACTGATGACGTCACCAATATAGTAACGCATGGTATTGAAACCTCAGCTAACTAGTATAGTAAGAGTTATGAAATACCCTCAGTATGCCCAAGAGCTATCTCAACTCTTAGACGCAGATCAAAAAGAAAAGAAAGATTTTGCCCGACGGTTCTTTACTGCCAAGGATAATGCGCAACTTGAAGCAGACAGGCAGCGCTTGATAGCTAACACTAAGAACCGCACAGCGAGAATGTTACAAATACTCGATGAAATAAAGGAGCCATCACTGTCTAACGTTGGTGATGAAGGTGCACTAGCAATTTCGGTGTTAGCATCGCATGATGAGCCAGCAGCACTGGATATTGTATTAGCGTCATTTCAGGTGGTATACGACCGTGACAAAAATGATTGTAGATATCAATCCATACCTCCAATGGTTGATGCTTCAAGGCTGGCAAAACGTCAGCCACAGTGTTTTGGAACTCAATGGTTCTTCGATAAAAATAAATACCCGTTTTTACCAATTGTAGAAGACTTTGAGCATGTCAATGAACGTAGGGGTGAGTATGGCATAGAACCATTGCGCTGGCCGAAGTCACTGGCAATCCCTGAAAGTGAACAGCCCTGGCTCGCCAAGCCTCTCAAAGAACTTGTGATGCGTGAGCCGACAGCCGAAGAATATACTGCAAATTTAGGCTACTGATCATATCAAAACTAAAAGACCTATGATAGAGGCCTCATTGAGGATTACTGTCTATACAGGTGAACTATCGCTCTTCCTAAAATAATGACCCTCTGGATTCTGCGTTGCTGGTACCATTTCTGCTACACGCCCTGCGTATGGACCACTCTGCATTGTTACTGTCGATACCCCAGTACTGGCATCGAATTCCAAGCCTTCTCTAAAATAGGCAGCCGCAGTATCTCGTATCTGTTGCAAGCGTTCTTTATCAGAATCATGATAAACATTTTCAATACTATTCATAATAACTATTATAACAAATAATGATATAGAAGTCAATATCGTGGTACACCCGATAGGATTCGAACCTACGACCTTTGGTACCGGAAACCAACGCTCTATCCAGCTGAGCTACGGGTGCGTATTGTTTTGTTAAAACCATCACTCAGCGGGGTAGAGCCATTTGTCTACGACGATGTCGGCTCCGCCAACGCAGCTAAGCTACGGGTGCATAACTAGGCTCTAGTGTAGCACGACCGGAGTTAATCGGTGCTAGCGTGCTAAGCTACACGTATGAACAATGACGGCATTGTGTATGACGGGGACACGGCGTTTGGGCACTTTCGGGTGGCGGATACCGTCTATGGTGGCCGGCCGGCGCGGGTGTTGTACAGCGGCAACAACGCGGCAGCGCAGTCTGGCGTGGCGACCGATGACAACACCGACCTGCTATTCGATTACAACCAGCGTTTTCTGGAGCTAATCGAAACCCTGCAACCGCAGCGGATTTTGCTAATTGGCGGCGGGGCTTTTACGCTACCCAAAGTCGTGGTTGATGACTACCCCGACATTCGGATGGACGTAGTGGAGCTCGACGCCGGCTTGCCGGAAATCGCTCAGCAATATTTTGATTTCACGCCTACTGCACGGGTGCAGGTACACATCCAAGACGGCCGCGAATTTCTAGAAACGGTGGAGCGGCAGTACGACCTGATTCTGCTCGACGCTTTTTTTGACGCCACTACGCCGCGGGCCTTCCAGACGCTCGAAGCAGCACTGGCTTACCGGCGTTGTTTGCAACCGGAGGGCGTTTTGGCAATCAACACCATTGCCGCTTATTATGGGGTGCGGTCGGCACTGCTACGGCGTCAGATTGCCGCTTTGCAGACGCAGTTCCAGACCGTCGAAGTGTTCCCGGCGGGGAACGGTTACAGTTTGTGGTTGCCGCAAAACTTTATCCTAATGGCTCAAAACGGCACAGCGGATATAGAATCGGCCCTGCGACATAGCATGGTGGCTTTGCCGGCGGTCGACAAGAGCGAAGCCGTGCATGACGGTACGACTTAGCTGTCGTAGCTATCGTCGAGGGTGGCTTGAACCAGTTTTTCGATCAGGCCGAGGGCAACTTTGCGCTTGGTGGGATTTTCGAAGATCGGCTTATAGGGGTTCTGCAGCGCCAACGCTACAAATTTGTAGACGGGTAATTCGAGATCGAGATCGCTTTCGTTGCGGTTAAGGATTCGATAGGTTACACCGCGGCGGACCATTTCATTTGAGCCTTGGCTCGTAGAGTTTGACTTTATGGAGTACAAGCGGCGGCTGATGGTTGGCTTATCGAGAATGCCGAGCTCCTCGAGCTCCAAGATGGTTCTGCGGATGGCGGCGTCAAACTCGGGGAGCCATTCAGGATTGCGACTGTCTACTGGCTCAACGGTTGCTTGCTGCTCAGGAGTGGTTTCAGCTGCGATTTCTTCGAGTTCAAGTTGGCCGAGGGGCTCAGCGGCTGGCACGACTTCTACGGTCGCAATTTCCTTGGCGGCTGCTTCAACAGCGGCGCGGCGAGCAGCTGCGGCAGCGAAAACTTGGGCCGGGGTAGGGACGGGCGGCTTGGGCTCGGCAACAATCGGAGCGCCGAGGGCCGGCATGGTGTCGGCTGGCGCGGCAATAATTGGTCGACGAGGGGTGGCGGCTCGCGGTTCGGTGGTGTAGATAATGGTGCTCCAACTACCGTGAACTTTGCGTGTGTCGTCTTCGGTAAAGGCAACGGGGATTTGTTCGGCAGCACGAGCAAACGGTACGGCCCGCATTACGCGAGTCGAAGGGCCGACTTTCTCGCCATTGGCTACATCGTAGGTCGTGCGCACGCCGCGTTGATAGACTAGGCCATAGCCTGCCAGGACGCGACCAATGACCGAAATTTTCTGGGTTTCGAAGTTCGAAATAAGGGCGGCGGCCCGGGCGCTACGCGTCTTGGCCGAGGGGGTAGTATCGGCGTAGAGGATGTCGCCCAACTCTAGGACAGTAAAAATGTGACCCGGTTCTTCAGCCAGGATTTCAGCAATAAATTCGCTAGCGTCGCTGAGTCGGCTTTCTGGCTGCTTGCGGCGGACGGCCTCGGCAATGTCTCGGCTGGAAGTTTGAGGCCTGCCGATATCGGAGAAATCATCAACAACTACCACGCTTGACGGTTCATCGGCTTCGAGCTCAATGCTTTCGATGGTTAATGTTAAGAGCTGCGGTACAGCCCACGGCTTGCCGGCGACTTCGTAGAGTCCGTTAATGGCAATGTACTGGGCTTCGAGCGTGGCTTTTTCAACTTCTAAGTTGGCACGCTCTTTTTCGACCAGCTTATCCTGAAGCACTTTTGAGACTTCGTCGAGCTGTTTTGATAATTCGGGTAGCCGGGCCACTAGCATGGCTTGTTCGGCTTGAATTCGCGTCGCCTCTTCGCTTGAGATGGACGAAAGCCCGTCGATGCGCGCCACTAACTGGCTAATAGTATGACGGACTTCGGCCTCCCGGGCAGCCAGTTCGGCGTAGGGAGCGGCCTCCTCAGCTTCGGCGAGCGCCTGGAAAGTCGTGGTCTGCTCGTTGGTCAGGTGCTCGACGACAACTTCTTGGAAGGGTGCAATAGTGACTTGTCCGGCTTCGATTAAATCTTCGTGGGCTTTGTTTTGGGCGTGAATGTTAGCAGCCAAAGTGTTAGCAACCACGAATTGGTCGTAGCTTTCTTCCAGCCATTGTTTGTCGGTCGGGTTTTCCATAGCGGTCCAGTTAGTGAATTACAAACTCTTATATTACGATATTTAAGTAGTAATGTCAATGTAAAGACTATTTGCTCACCAGCCGCATAAGCTCTCACGGTCAGCCAAATAAAAATACCAGCCTGGCTGGTATGTCTATGTGGTGCGCCCGGCAGGACTCGAACCTGCGACTTTCTGTTCCGAAGACAGACGCTCTAATCCACTGAGCTACGGGCGCATATTACTTCTAAATACTATCACTCAGTGGATGAGAGCCATACACCTTTGATGATGTCGGCTCCGCCAACGCCACTGAGCTACGGGCGCATATCGTATACTATCGTAACAGAGAAGGAGTTTTTACGGTAGATGAAGCCTTTGCGCAATTTTAATGATGTCCATGCCGCACTGCAGCTATTTGTGCAGCAAACGCCCGCGGTGGCTGCGGCCTACACGCTCGACCGCATCCGTGAGCTGCTGCACCGGCTCGGCGATCCGCAGGATCAGCTGCGGGTCATTCACGTGGCTGGGACTTCCGGCAAGACCTCCACGGCATACTATATTGCCACCATGCTCACCGAAGCTGGCCAGCAGGTAGGGTTGAGTGTCTCGCCGCACCTCGATGAAGTAAACGAGCGCTTGCAAATCAACCTTGAGCCATTGGCAGAAGCCGCGTACTGTCGGGCCCTGGGCGAATTCCTCGAGCTAGTCGAGGCCCATGACATACCGCTCACTTACTTCGAACTGTTAGTAGCATTCGCCTATTGGTACTTTGCAAAAACGGGGGTAGATTACGCCGTGATTGAAGTTGGCCTTGGTGGCTTACTGGATGGCACAAATGTGGTGAGCCGGACCGATAAAGTCTGTGTGATTACCGACATTGGTATTGATCATGCGCATATCCTCGGCAATACCTTAGCGGAAATCGCCGCTCAAAAAGCCGGCATTATGCAATCCGGAAACATAGCTTTTTGTTTTGAACAATCGCCTGAAGTCTTGACCGCCTTTCGGCGCATAGCAGCTCAACGCCGGGCCGAACTGCGCATCCAGACCTTTGATCCCGATAACCCCATGTTGATCGACATGCCAGTATATCAGCGCCGCAACTGGCAGTTGGCGGCCCGGGTTTACGAACACCTCGCGGCCCGCGATGGCCTGGCGAGCTTATCGTTAGAAGGCTGGCAGCGCAGTACCACTATCCATATCCCTGGTCGCATGGAGACCATACGGCTCGATACTAAAACTATTATTATGGACGGCGCACATAATTTTCAAAAAATGGAAGCCTTGGTGGCTAGCATCCGCGAACGCTACGCCGACCAACCGCTCGCGGTACTCGTTAGCTTTGCTGCCGGTAAAGACGTCGGACAAACGCTAGCTGCCTTGAGTGGCCTGGCTGAAGCGGTTGTTATAACGGAATTTAAAACTAATCAAGATATGGTACATAAACCTATGGCCGCCACAGAAGTTGCGCTACTCTCCAGAGGGGTGGCACCGGATATCCAAACGATACCTGACGTAGCTAAAGCCCTACAGACTTTAGTAGCAATGCCACAACCGATTATTGTAATAACGGGTTCGTTCTATTTGCTGCACCAGGTGAGAGCACTTATCAGGCGGCTCTAAACGACGTCTGCTTCTTCGCGCTCGTAGCGACCGTGTCTGCTCCGAAGTGCCATAAGTAAGCGGCGATTATTGAGTACAGATCGCCGTACTTTAAGCGAGTTCATATGAAGAGGGTTAACAATTGGTGAGCCCATAGGTGGATATTGGTTATCGCTCATATTGATGGCCCTCCTAGTGCAAAATAATGTTAAACCTAGCATATACCCTATAGTAACTGGGGTCAGTGAGATAACTAACATGTTAAATAATTCATAGTCGACTGAGTGAACAAAGCTTAGGATGAGTAAGTAATCTAATCTAAACGAAAGGATCGATTATGGGCATTATTGCAATTATTATTTTAGGCGGAATTGTAGGCTGGATCGCCAGTCGGCTGCTAGATCGCGACAGTAGCATCGTAGGCAGTATTGTCATCGGTATCGTCGGTTCCTTTATCGGCGGTTTTGTATCAACTATCTTTACCGGCGCAGACCGCTCAATCACTGAGTTGTCATGGGGCGGTACGTTCTGGGCCTTTATCGGTGCCCTAATTCTTACGGCCATTCTCAACGCAATGAGCTCATCGCGCCGTCACCACACTGTCTAGTTTGTAAACTCGCCACTATTTACTAAAAACCCCTGCCGCGTGCAGGGGTTTTAGTTTGTGGCAGCAATTATAGGCGTGACTGGCAAAAAAGCAGTATAATAATGCTAATGGCTATGGGGGTATCAACATTTGACGCACCACTGGTGTTTGTCGACATCGAAACAAACGGCTTGAACCATGTTCGTGGCCGGGTGATCGAAGTTGCCGCGATTCGAGTGGAAGCCGGTCAAGTTGTGCGTTCTTTCCGCTCGCTGATAGATCCGGAATCGGAATTGCCACAATTTATTACGCGGCTGACCGGCATTACTGCCAATGATTTGAAGGGGGCGCCCACCTTTGACCAAATTGCCGAAGAATTGCAGTCGGTACTGGAGGGTGCGATTTTTGTGGCCCACAATGTTCGATTTGATTACTCGTTTCTGAAGCAAGAATTTGGCCGGTTAGGGCTAAGCTTCTTACCAAGGCAACTCTGTACGGTGAAGCTGTCACGAGCACTCTATCCCCACGAACGTAGCCACAAGCTTGAAGCCGTGATTTCGCGCCACGGTTTTAGCTATTCGGCGCGCCACCGTGCCTATGACGATGCGGCAGTCCTATGGCAGTTTGTGCAGTACATTCGCAAACACTTTCCGCCCGAGCAGGTCGAGACGGCCGTCGCCAAGCAATTACGGCAGCCAGCGCTGCCCAAGAACCTCGAACCAGAGTTAGTACGCAATTTGCCGGAAGGACCGGGCGTGTATATTTTTGAGGATGCCGACGGTCGGCCACTATATGTCGGCAAGAGTATTACCATCAAAAAGCGCGTCTTGAGCCATTTTGGCCGCGATCATGCCGAGAGTAAAGAATTTAAAATCTCACAGAATATCGACAACATTCGAACTATCGAAACCGAAGGTGAATTGAGCGCGCTGTTACTAGAGTCCAAGCTAGTGAAAGAGCTGCAGCCGATGTACAACCGGCAACTTCGGCGCATCAGTAAACTTACGTTGGCTAAGCAGTCGGTGGATGAAAACGGCTACATCACGGTAGTGCTCGAGGAGGCCAATCAGATAGAGCCCGATGAGGCCACGGACGTACTGGCCGTCTATGACCGCCGTTCCAAAGCCCGCGACTCATTTTTAATGCTCGCCCGTGACCAACTGTTATGCCCGAAGCTATTGGGACTGGAGAAGTCGAGTGGCGCCTGCTTCTGGAAGCAGCTCCATAAGTGTAACGGTGCCTGTGTGGGCGAAGAATCGCCTGCATCGTATAACGCCCGGTTGCTCACGGCCTTTGAGCGACAACGCATCCAATCATGGCCCTACAGTGGACCAATTCTGCTCGAAGAAAAATCCGGGTCCAAAACTGCTCGAGCGATTGTGGTCGATCAGTGGTGTGTGCTTGGCGAAGTGGTCCAGGAAGAGTACTGCGACCCGGTCATTGCGACGCGCCCAAAGCATTTCGATCTAGATACCTACAAAATTTTGCAAACCTTTCTTACCAGTAAACTGGATTCGCTACGGATTCAGAAGCTGACACACGCACAGCTCAGCGCCATGGCCGCCTAAGCAAGAGTAAAAATTTTAGCTGTCTGGTTACTAGGATTTCGCTATGGTATGGGTAGTCTAAAGAGGAGATTTACGATGGCAAAATATGGTAAAAAAGCCCAAGAAGAAGTCGGTAAAATGTTACATGAGCAAAAGCATGACCACCGTTTTAAAAACCGCAAGCAGGCGATAGCTGTTGGCCTTAGTAAAGCCCGGCGCGAAGGTGGCAAGGCGCCTGAAAAGCCCAACGACTAGCTATTACCCCGTTAGTGAACGAATAGTAGGATCAAAATTCCAACGATGATCCGGTAATAGGCAAAAGGCCGGAAGTTGTGCCGCGATACGTAGCGCAGCAATAAGGAAATACTGACGAGCGCCGTAATAAAAGCCGCCACGATCCCAAGTAATAGGATTCCGGGACCACCATCGAGCTGGCTGACGGCGTGCGGGTGTTTGACAAGGGAGTACGCGCTGGCCAAGAAGAGCACCGGCAAGCTGAGGTAGAACGAGAGCGCAGTAGCGGTTGGACGGTCGATGCCGAGGGTCAGGCCGCTGACGATGGTGGCACCCGAACGGGAAACGCCCGGGATAATAGCCAAGCATTGGCCGAGACCAACGAGTAGTGCCTGTTTAGTACTGATTTTTTCGACCACTGGCTTCACATTGCGTTGGACGACCGGCTGGCGATCGGCTAGCCATAAGATGACACCACCAATAATTAAGGCCCAACCGACCACCGAGGGCTTGCTCAGATTATCCAAACTGCTGCCGACGGCCGCACCCACTACACAAGCCGGAATAGTACCAATAATAATTAATTTCCAGAAGCGTAGCGCATCAGCTCTTTTAGCAAATAGGCCACGGACTTTATCGATCAGATCAAGCCGGTAAAACCAGAGTACGGCTGCAATTGCACCCAGCTGGACAACCACGGTAAAAATATCCTTAACATCGGTAAAATTCAGAATCCGCTCGGCCACGATTAAGTGACCGGTACTGCTGATCGGCAGAAACTCGGTAATTCCCTCGATTAGACCCAGTATGATGACGGTGAGAAATAACGGCATTGCCTCTAGTGTATCGCAAAACATGAGCGAAACCGAAATGGTCTGTCGAAATTTTAAGGTAACTTTAAGACAAGAGTTTGTATCATAGGGGTATGAAAATACTAGTTGTCGAAGATGAGCACCGGATTGCCCAGGCCATTAAGCAAGGTTTGGAGCAAGAATCCTACGCAGTCGACGTCTGTTATGACGGCGAGGATGGCTATAATACGGCTGCCAACGACGAATATGATGTGATCATTCTTGATGTCATGATGCCGGTAATGAACGGCTTTGAAGTCTGTAAAAAATTGCGGGCCGACGGCAATCACACCCCGATCTTACTACTGACCGCCAAGGACCAAAACCGTGATATCGTCCAGGGACTCGATACTGGCGCTGACGATTATTTGGCTAAGCCATTTTCGTTTGAAGTCTTGTTAGCGCGGATTCGGGCATTACTGCGCCGACCGCAAGACGTCTTTGGCGAGCTACTCCAAGTCGGTGACCTAACGATGAACCCCAATAGCCATGAAGTGCGGCGCGGCGAAAAAGTCGTTGCGCTGTCTACGAAAGAGTATGCCATCTTAGAGTATCTGCTACGTAACCGAGGCCGGGTTTTAAGCAAAAACAATATCATGACCCATGTGTGGGATTTTGACGCCGAAATACTACCCAATAATATTGAAGTTTTTATTGCCTACTTACGTGCCAAAATCGATAAGCCATTTAAGGGGGCAAACCTAATTCAGACCGTACGCGGATTCGGATACAAAATCGATGCCTAAACTACTGCGCGAGATGCAAGAAATAGCGGTTACGACCACCGCGCGATTGAGCGCGTCGTATTTGCTAATTATCATGGTAATGAGCATTGGCTTTAGCGTGGTTTTTTATAATACGTCTTCGCACGAGCTCGGTCGGCAAATTCCGCCGCCCTCGATATTCGGTACTCAGCGCTTCAGTGCTGGTACTAGCTTTGGAAACGAGGGACCGGGCATTAATGATTTTTTTGCAAAACGAGTAGTCGAAGGCCGACAAGCGCTGCTGCGTAAACTTATTATTCTTAATATAGTCGCCCTGACTGCTGGCGGGGTAGTCAGCTATTACTTGGCGCGCCGAACACTTGAGCCGATTGAGGCCAATATGGAAGCTCAGTCGCAATTTGTGAGTGACGCTTCACACGAGCTACGAACGCCCTTAACGGCACTGCAAACTACCAATGAAGTTGCACTCCGTAACGCAAAATTATCCCCCAAAGCAACCAAAGAATTACTGCGCTACAACGTGGCAGAAGTCGAGAAATTGCGGCAGCTTACTGATGCGTTGCTGCGGCTCGCCAAACAAGATGCCGGTCAGACCATACTGCAGGATGTGACCCTCGAGGACATTACCACCGATGCGCTGAATTCGGTAGTGTCTTCAGCAGTCGCCAAGCACATAGTGGTTGAGGATACGATTGCTAAAGCAGCCGTCATTGCTGACCGACATTCCATATCGCAAGCTCTCGCGATTATGCTCGACAACGCCATAAAGTACAGTCCGGCGGGGGCTACGATTCACCTCGAGGCTGGCCAGGCTGGGAAGCGGGGCTATATTCGGGTGCGAGATGAAGGGCCCGGTATAGCTGCGAGTGACCTGCCGCACATTTTTGATCGTTTTTATCGCGCAGACCAATCACGCAACAAGCAACAGACTGAAGGCTATGGTATTGGGTTAGCACTTGCGAAAAAAATTGTCGATCAACATCATGGTGAAATCCAAGCCGCCAGTGCCGAGGGGCAGGGTACAACGTTTACGATGTTTCTGCCGCTTGCCTAGCGTCGGTATGTTTCTTACGCTTTGAGCGATCTTTAAGGAAACTTTAAAGAACTACTTGCTACATTGGGATATAACGTAAAAAAGGAAGTCTCATGAATGTAGTAACCCGTGGCATTCGAAATGCGTTCCGGAACCAAATCCGAACTTTTTCGATTGTCGTTATTCTCGGTCTCAGTGTCGGACTGGCTTTGGCAATGCTGGTGGCGCGCCAGGCCGTCACCGACAAAATTAGCAGTGTAAAAAGCTCAGTCGGCAACACCGTATCTGTATCTCCGGCAGGCGCCCGCGGCTTTGAGGGCGGTGGTACTGCACTGACCACAGCCCAAATCGCCAAGCTGGCTACGCTCGCCAATGTCACCTCCGTTGACTCAACTTTGAGTGACCGCCTCACAACTAGTAATTCCAATTTGGCATCTGCCGTCGACGCTGGCTCACTTGGCCAACGCTTTGCGCAGAACAACGGCACCAGCTTTAGTGGTGGCGAGTTCCAGGGCCAACGGCCGAGCGGGGCTACTAGCGGTACAAGTGATAGCGAAACCCCAGTAATGCGTACCTTTACGCCGCCCGTCACGGTTGTGGGCACGACGAGCCCAACTAAGCTTAGTTCAAGCGTCGGTGGCGGCAGCTTTACGCTCAAGAGCGGCAAAACGTTTAGTGCCACCAGCACCGAGAACGTTGCTGTCATTGGCAGTAGTTTAGCTACTAAGAACAACCTAAAAGTTGGTTCGACATTTACAGCCTACAATACGTCGATCACCGTCATCGGTACCTTTGATGCCGGGAACAGCTTCTCTAACAATCAAGTCCTAATGCCGCTGGCGACCGTGCAGAAGCTATCGGATCAAGCCGGCGCAGTCACCAGTGCCACGATACATGTAAACTCAATCGATAATGTCGCAACCGTCACCACGGCCGCCACCTCGAGCCTTGGCTCGGCAGCCGACGTCACGAACGATTCGGCGGCAGCCGAATCGTCGGTTGCACCACTCGAAAACATTCAGACCATATCGCTTTACAGCCTTATTGGTGCCGTCACGGCGGGTGCGGTCATCATCTTGCTGACGATGATCATGATCGTTCGTGAACGACGGCGCGAAATCGGTGTCATTAAAGCGATTGGTGCCTCAAATATCAAAGTCATGCTGCAGTTTGCCAGCGAAGCCGTTACCTTTACCATCCTGGGCGCTGTTATCGGCATTATCTTTGGTCTGGTTGCCGGTAACCCGATTACCAAGTTACTCGTTAACAACTCAACCAGTGCCGCTACCACCGCAACTACCATGGGTGGTCCAGGCGGCTTCGGCGGCCGAGGGGGTGGCCGAGCCTTACGATCCCTCGGCAGCAACTTCTCGACAATTAGTGCCTCGGTAGGCTGGGACATCATTTTATATGGACTTGGTGTCGCCATCATCATCGCCATCATCGGCAGTGGTCTAGCCTCGTTCTTTATTGCCAAAATCCGTCCTGCGGAAGTAATGCGCGCCGAATAGGCCGCAAAGGAGACACCATGTTAGAAGTAAAAAATGTAAAACGCAGTTTTAAATCCGGGGACGTCACCGTTAATGCCGTCGACGATGTTAGCTTCAAAGTGCCAGAGGGCCAGTTCGCCTCGATCATCGGCAAAAGCGGTTCAGGTAAGAGTACGCTGCTCAGTCTGTTGGGCGCGCTTGATAAACCATCGAGCGGTAGCATCGAAGTTGACGGCAAAGACATTGCCAAAATGCATGATCACGCGCTCATTAGCTATCGCTGCCAAAAAATTGGCTTCGTGTTTCAGAGTTACAATTTAGTACCGAACTTAACCGCTCTAGAGAATGTGATTTTGCCTATGGAGTTTGCCGGACTTGGTAAAAAGGAACGGCTTGAACGCGGTAAAAAATTGCTAGCTCAGGTCGGACTTACCGAGGATCAAATGGATCGCAAACCCGGCAAGTTGAGCGGTGGCCAACAGCAGCGGGTTTCGATTGCCCGGGCCCTCGCTAACAAGCCCAAAGTGATACTGGCCGACGAACCGACCGGTAACCTTGATAGCCAAACCGGTAAGATGGTCTTTGACCTGTTGCACGACTTAGCTCGTAGCGAAAACACCACTATCATTACCGTAACCCACGACTTATCGATTGCCGGTAAAACCGATAGAACGTTCCAACTGATAGATGGAAAACTGACTGAATATAAGAAGTAGATTGGCTGTAAGCCGGCTTTAATACGGCGCCGGTACTATGGGGGTATGAAATCACCTATAAAGCGACTGCGTCTGTGAGCCGCGGCACCCTGCTCAAATAGTTGACTGTGCCAACCATTTTTGGTTTGATATAGATAAGCGTTAGCAAAATAAAAAGTGGAAGTTATGGAATTTGGCCTACAGCTAAAGCAAAAATTTAATGCCTTCAAGCCGTTGCAGGTCCTGGTAGTGGGCATCGTCGTCATGCTCGGTTTTGTCACCTTGCACTTTTCGGGGGCAATTTCTAAAACCACGTTCTATCCAACCCAGCGCTATGACGTCGGCGTGGCCCAAGACGGCACCCAATTGCAGACCGCCAAAGACGCCGTCTGGCAATCGACTGGCTATGCTGTTTATGGCGGTACTAATGTCAAGTATACCGACGACATTTTGAATATCACCGGCAGCCCGCAGCTGCTCTACCAAACCCAGCGCAAAAGCCTCAATACACTGAAGGTGCCCAATATCAAAAACGGCAGCTACCGAGTAGGATTATATTTTGCCGACACTGAGTCCAACGGCAATGGCCAGCGGGTTATGGACATTTACGCTGAAGCCCACCGCGTTGTTCAGGACCTTGATGTTCACCGAGCGGCCGGCGGAGCCGACAAAATTTACGGTACTCACTTCGACGTGATCGTAAAAGACGGCACGCTAACGATTGGTTTTAAGGCAATTAAGGGTGCAACGATGCTTTCGGCCTTTGAAGTGACGCCACTCAAACTTGACGGCCAGACGGGTACGGTACCGGTAACACCACTGCCAGCACCGACCTGTCCCGGTGGCCAAACCGGTACGCCGCCAAACTGTGTGACGCCGATTTCGCCTGCCTGTACAGCTACTGCCGGCTATGCCTGGAATAACCTGGAGGCCTGCGGTTGGCCGGGTGCCGCCAATACCGGCGTACCAGCAAGCGTGTCGCTGGTTAATGGCCAGAACGGCGACCGCGTACTTGGTGACAACGCGGTACTTAGTGGCGAAAACTTTACCGGCCGCATCATCATCAATGGCAGTAATGTTGTCATCCGCAATCTGAAGCTCACGTACGACGGCACCGGTAACGCTGGCTATCCCGCCATTATGATGGCTGCTACTTCACGCAATGTGACTATTGAAAACGTTGAGATCAACGGTGACGGCAAAGTCCATATCTGCGTCAAAGCTAATGGCATTGGCCTAACGATTAAGAAGCTCAACTGTTATGGTGTCGAAGATGGAATTTCGGCTGCCGATAATGCTGCTCGCGTGTCTGTAAACGGCCAACCGCCGAGCTGCGCCGACTGCGGTAGCAACATCACTGTCACTGACAGCTACTTCCATGATTTCATTCCCAAGGAGTTTAATAACCCCAAAGTTACTGACCAGTGCAGCCGGTCTAATGGCCATGTCGACGGCTTCCAACTGCATGGCGGCAATAACCTTAACGTCAGCCATAACACCTTCAAAATGGTGTTGGCTAAAGGCAAGTACAAGGTAGTAACCAAGCCAGCCGGCTTCCAGCCTTATAATGCTACGCAGCCCTGTCCCACAGACGATCGCAATCCCTTTGTCGACGGCTTTGCCAATAGTGCCTTCTTCATTAACGACAGCCAAGGTGATGTGCTCAACGGTACCATCAGTGACAATTTAGTTGGCGGTGGTGGTTTTGCGGCCTACGCCCAAGACCGCAGTCCCTCGGTCGAAAATCCGGTTGGTGGTTTCTCTGTCAAAAACGTCGTCTATAGCGATAACAAATTCAGTACTGCCTTCGGCGAGTGTGTGGGCGCCTATGGCATTTGGTACCGGCTAGCGAGCGGTTCACGCCCGCCTTACTACGAAGGGCCCACCGATGGCTGGCACCGTACGGGTAATGTCATTCTGGAGACAGGCGCCAACGTCGACAATGCTAACCCGAGCCACGCCAACGGCTCGGTGTGCCGCTAGGTTATGGTACGTAGTCGAATACGTCCGGGTTTGGCCCGGTGCGGCCGGCTTCACCTTTATCGAGCGAGTCAATGGCACTCATCTGGCTGCTATCGAGTGTAAAGTCGAAGATAGCAAAGTTCTCTTCGATACGAGCCGGTGTCGCGGACTTCGGGAAGATTACAAAACCATGCTGGATATGCCAACGTAGTACTATTTGAGCGGCCGTCTTGTGATGCGCCTGAGCGATTCTGTTGATAGTCTGATCTTCGAGCACGCCGCCTTGGGCAATCGGCGACCAAGCTTCGGTGATGATACCATGGTCGCAGTCGTGCTGGGCAACTACGGCATTTTGAAAGTATGGATGTAGTTCGATCTGGTTTATAGCCGGTATCGTAGCCGTCTCGGCAACCAGGCGATTGAGGTGGTCGACCTGAAAGTTGGAGACGCCGATCGATTTTGCTCGGCCATCTTTCTTAAACTCTTCGAGTACCCGCCAGGTAGCCGCAAAGTCACCATCATATTTGGTGGGCAGGGGCCAGTGAATGAGGAATAAGTCGATGTAATCGACGCTTAACTTGCGAAGTGTTTCGGCGAAGGCTTGCCGCGCGTCATCGGGTTTGTGAAAACCATTATTTAGTTTACTGGTAATGAATACGTCGGCACGATTAAGACCAGAAGCCTTGATAGCATCACCAACTTGCTGCTCGTTACGATACATTTCGGCGGTGTCGATATGGCGGTAACCGACTTCTAGGGCTTTCGTGACCATCTCGATGGTTTCTTCTGGCTTCACTTGATAGACCCCAAAGCCAAGCTGCGGGATTTCATTACCATCATTGAGTTTTAGCATAGGAACAGATGACATAGACGCCTCCTTGGATTACTGCGATAATTACGAATTGTATCTGTTAATACTATAGACATCAGCCTCCAGGGTGTAAGTTAATAATCTCACCGGGCAAAGCCCAACTGCGCTATACTATGTATAGCAATTACCAACCCAAAACGGAGACTGTATGAAACTAGAAATTATTATTGCCAGCACGCGCCCTGAACGGCTCGGCGACCAAGTCGGCACCTGGATCGCCGACTTTGCGAAGCAACATAGTGATTTCGAGGTTGAGATCTGCGACCTAGCCGAGATTAATCTACCGCCACTCGACGAACCGTTGCCACCAGCCATGAACCAGTACACCAAAGACCACACCAAGGCCTGGGCGACGCGCATTGAAGCCGCCGACGCCTTTATAGTCGTAACGCCAGAATATAATTTGAGCATGCCACCATCGCTGGCTAATGCCGTGGACTATTTGAGCCGCGAGTGGAAGCGCAAGCCGATCGGCTTTGTGGGCTACGGTATTACCGGTGCCATCCGAGCCATCCAGACCGAAAAGCTGTTTTTCACGACACTCAACATGATGCCTATCCCATACATTGTCGCCCTAAATGGTGTCTACAAGCCAGCCGTTCAGAACGTGGTCATCGAAGCACAACACGAAAAGGACGCCACCCGCCTCCTGACTGAGCTGCAGATCTGGGCTGAAGCGCTCAAGGCAGTCCGCGACAAACATCCGCTTTAGCGCCTATGCCACCCGTCCTCTCGCCGGCCAACTAGGTACACATTGACCATTACAGAATATGATTATATTATATAAATATGACTACCCCTGATTACTTACAGTTTGAGCAGCCAGCAGCAGACAGCGTTGAGGTAGCGCCGCTTTCACGAGCATCGGGCTCATTTATCCTCGACACTAGCAGCAACGAGTATTTATTTATCCGCCGCGATAACTTACCCGGTCTACCTTCTCCTAATATGATCGGCTTGGTGGGCGGTTTTATCGAAGCTGATGAATCAGTAGAAGCCGCCTGTCGTCGCGAAATTGGTGAAGAACTCGTAGTGGCCGCTACAGGTAAGCCATTTGAGGTCGATGAACTTAAGCCGTTCGCGCAATTTGCTAATAGCGCAGGCACGCGCCTGTACATTCATATGACAGAGGTTGCTTCAACCGAAGGCCTTGAACTCGGCAGCGAGGGCAGCGAGATCGTTCGGCTTAGTCGAGAAGCTATGCTGCGTGCCGCTGCGGCACACGAGTTCGCCGGCTCATACAATGAGCTGATCTTAGCTCGCTTTTAATTAAGCGGTTTCGCTGAGCGCGCGAGGGGGTGGATAGCTATAGCCGAGTCCCAGCAGTCTGGCTCGTAGTACATTCTCGGTTGCGTAGAGCTCGCTTTGGTACGAGGTAAGGCCCGGTGGCCGCGTAGTGTCGTAAATACCAGAGTCGCCACGTAAGCTTGCCAGCGTTTCGACATTCTGGGCAATTCGATCGAGTGCGCTGAGAGTAATCGGCGGGGTACGTTCTACAAAATCCATAGCCGCCGCCGTAATCGCTGCCAGCTGACGAAAACAAGTCATGTACTCATCGATAGTTTGGGGCGGAAGTGGGTTATCCATACTTTTAGGATACCAAATCTGACAAAAGTTTCAGCCAAGAATCGTTACATAATGCTGGTACTTGGCGTCATCACCATGGAGGATTTTAAAATAACGGTCACTAAGCTGCTTGGTGACGGGGCCGATGGTTTTGTCGCCCACTCGACGGGCGTCGATCTCGAAAATCGGTGCCAGGTAGGCTGAGGTGCCGCAGGCAAAAATCTCATCAGCGATATAGAGTTCTGTCAGGTCGACATCGCGCTCGACGACCTTTAAGCCGATGTCGCTAGCTAGTTCCAAAATCGTCCGACGGTTGATGCCTTCCAGTAGATCACTGGTAGCGCCGGGTGTGATGAGCGTGTTGTTGCGCACCAAGAAAATGTTGGCAGCACTAAGCTCGCAAACGTGGCCGGCAGCATCCAGGAACACGCAATCGTCGTAGCCGCTGTCGATGGCATCTTGTTTGGCCAGTACTGAGTTAACGTAGGCGCCGTTAACTTTGGCGCGCGACGGAATGGCGTAATCTGGAATGCGGCGCCAGACGCTGGTTTTGAGCCGCGCGCCGGTCTGTGGCAAGATTGGCACGGCTTCGTAGATAAAAATGCTCAGTACCGTGTTCAGGCCGCGCGAACGTGTGCCGGGAACTAGTTCGTCGACGTGCACGGTGACACGCACAAAAGCTTTATCTTTGACGTCGTTAGCCGTTACCACTAGTTTGATGGCCTCCAGGAATTTTTTGGCCGTCCAATTTTGCTCAAACGTATCGATACCAATAATCCGGGCTGAGTTGATCAAGCGCTCAAAATGTTCTGGCAGCCGAAAGGCCACCAACTGGCCAGCTTTATTTGTGTGGACGGGGAAGACGGTATAGACGCTCAGCCCATACAGTACGGCCGAGCTGGCAATACTGAGCTGGGCTTCGCCGATCGGCCGCAGTCCGTTGTCAAAATACGCTTGTTCGTACAAATGAGCCATATGATACGTAGTCTACCATGGAACAGAGGTCAACTAGCTTGAAAACGCAGCAGCCATTCGCCGAGTTTGCTGCGCGCAAAGTCGCGGGCCATCTGAGTACGGCGACGATTGCTGGCTAGCGGTAGCCCTCAGCTTGCAGGGTGAACATGTCGTAGTAGCGACTTTTTTGGGCCATTAATGCTTCGTGGGTGCCATATTCTACCAACTTACCGTGATGCATGTAGGCGATCATCTCAGCCCGGCGGACGGTACTAAAGCGGTGCGAAATAAAGATGGTCGTTTTGCCTTTTCGGGCAGCCATTAATTTATTAAAAATCTTTTCTTCGGCGTTGGCGTCAATAGCCGAAGTTGGTTCGTCGAGGATCAAAATATCTGGGTTACGAAAGGCGGCGCGGGCGATCGCCAGGCGCTGTAGCTGGCCACCAGAGAGTTCGGTACCTTTGTCTTCGTCGATCCACTTGCCGAGATAGGTGTCCAGGCCATGAGGCAGTTCTTTGATGATTTCCGTTAATCCGGCTAAGTCGACGGCTGGCCGTAATGCTTCGTCGCTATCGGGCTTGGTGATGTCGCCGAACCAAATCGCTTCACGCAGGGTGATGTCTTCGTTGAGCCCAAAATCCTGGAGTAGCACGCCAATGTGGCTGAGCCAGACATTTTCATCGATGTTGTAGAGCTCATGACCATTCACGCGCATCGTGCCGTTGGCTGGACGATAAAGTCCCAGTAGAAGCTTGGTAAGGGTGGTTTTACCGGCGCCATTTTCGCCGACGATGGCCAGCGTGCTGCCAAATGGAATCTCCAGCGACACAGTATGTAGTACATTTTTGCCGCTCTGCGGATAACGAAAGCTAACGTCCTCAAGCGCAATATTCGGCTGATCAATGCTGTTTATAAGATTGTCACGTGACGCGGCTTGTAGCGTTTCGGTAATGTAGCGGTATTCGGCGAAGCCGTAAAGATCTTGGTCAAAACTACTGAGCTGCGAAAAGAGGCTGTTGACGGCAGTTCCGGCCCGGCTAGTCAGTTGCTGGGCCAGTACAAACACGCCCAGCGGCGAACCTTGATAGGCAATCCGGTAGATGGCCACCAGTGAAGCCACCAGGCTACTAAATTGCACTAAACCATCTTGTTGCAGTGTCATGCGGTCGCGCCGAGTTTCTACCTTGAGGTCACGTGTCTGAGTTCGCAACGAGGCCTCACGGCGGGTTTGTAGCAGATGGCCCACTAGTCCGTACAAGCGAGTTTCTTTGATGGTGCGTGGGAAAAACAAAGCTTCGATTGCCCAAACCCGTCGTTCGTCGGTCCGGTTGTCGTAGTAGGCTTTGGCTTGGTCGCGGTTGAGTCGGAAAACCGCCCGGATCAAGAAAGGGAGAAGTGCCAAGAAGAATAAAGGAACATACCAGGCGACAGCCGCCAAGGCGATGGTGGCAAAAATTAAGTCTAGGACACTGCTCGTCGATTCGAGTAATTGCCGCAGTCCAAAGCGCCCAAAATTTGTCATAAATAGCTCGGCGTAGTTGCTAGCATCGATGGTGGCCTTGTCTTCGTATAGGTAATACGGAAGGCGGGCATAAGCTATGTAGAATTGTTCGCGCATGATAATGGCCACCCGGGCTTCGGCTCGGCGAGACTGATTGCGAATAAAGGTATCCGAAACCCGGCTAAACACTTCGACGGCCGCGGCGGCAATCACCAGCCAAATCACCGTGGTTAGACCTTGGTGATGGTCGAGCAACTTCGGCAAACGGCTGGTAACACTCGCCGCAATAAAGAGTGTAACGTACGGCAACACCAGATCTTGCAGCTGAATGGCGACACTGCCAATTACGTAGCCCGGTGAGATACGCCAGATGATAGTAATGGCGTATTTGAGAGCGTGCGGAACTTCTTTGTATTTGATTTTTTTCTCGGCCATAAAGTTAGTATAGCCACTCAACGTAAAAACGAGTAGCACAGGATTAATTTATCAAAGTAGCCAGTTCTATAACGCGCGGACGGACGCCAGTATTTGCTCGGCCGTTGCGGCCTCACTACCGTTTAGCCATTGCCGCGCCGCCGCCTCGTCAAAGCCCTTGCCTGGTGATATTTGCAATAGAACTTTCGAGCCGTGCCCTAACGCCACGCCGTAGTTGAAACTAGTGAAAGTACTACTTTTGCCAACATTTAGTCCGGCACGAGTCACATCTTGATCGGAAAGTAGCTGGATGAATGGCCGGAAACCAGTGATAGTATTTGTATCGGACGGTTGCGATGCAAAAATACCGGCGACCATAGCTATGTTGTCCCGAAATCTCGTTACGTTCACCGTGTCAACTGTGCAGCTATACTCGTAGGGGCATTTGTTGCTTGTATCGCTGCCTATCGCCTCAAGGCGTAAAATACTGCCGGATGGCGGATTGATCTCGATGTCATTCTGCTTGGCCAGCCCGGCATGTAAGATGGTGCTTCGGGTCCAGTTCGCCGGGCGCGTGAAGCACAGGCCGGCGTAGTCAGAACAGAGTTCAAGTTTGCCGCTAGTTGGTATCAGCTGATCTGGCCGGGCAAACTGATGGGCGTTGCGATTGTGTACCACCAAGAGCATAACAGTTACCAGTAGTGCCGTAATCAGGGCGGCTGGAATTATGAAATAGATAATGGCTTGTTTAACCTTACGCGCCCACATGTGGGCCGTAGAAATACCGGCAGCTTGCGCCTCCTCTCGAACGGTTTGCATGATATCTTCACCGACCCATATGTAGCGGACTATAGTAAAAGCAAAGAGGATTATCGAAAGAAGTACCGTCCAAAAGTTTTTCAGCGATAGGGCGTGCATACGCCATTCGATGGCTAAAATAATAGCGGTGATAATCGCCGCCAGTTGCAGAAAGCGCCTAGAACTCATTCCCTCATCATAACAAAGTTATAAAGTATTTTGCCCTGGCTCCGATTGTTCGCACGCTGTTAGGCCGGTTGAGTACATCTAATTGAGCAGGCGGGCGCGCATTTCCTGGAAGCGGGCTTGGTCGGCGGCGGCTTTAATGGCTGGTGACACCGGCTGGGCAGCGGGCGCCGTCCGGGCTCGTGGCTTACCGCCAACGATGTTGACCACCGGGATAACAATCGGACTGCGGCCAGTTTGCTCGTACAAAAAGTGCAGCATAAAGTCGCGCATTTCTTGCTTAAAGCGGTCGAGGTCGACGCGCCCAAAGCGCTGCTGCACGGCCCGCTTTAGTTCGCTACGGAATAGGCTCATCAGCTCTTCGGAATCGCGCATGGCGATAAAACCGCGGCTGATCACGTCCGGGCTGGTCAGCAGCTGACCAGACTTTTTGTCGATCGTCAGGATGACGGCCAGAATACCTTCTTCGCTGAGCATCAGCCGATCCTTGACGACGATACCGCTCACCACCGAACCGTTCTGGTCGACCAGCAGGCTGCCGTGCGGCACCGAGCCGCCGGGCTCAACGCGGTCGGCACTAAAGAACAGGCTATCACCGTTATTAGGTGTGAGGGCGTGGCTACGCGGGATGTTCTCCTCGACGGCCAGCTCGGCATGGTAGCGTCGGCGTAGCGCGCCACCGTGTACTGGTACAAAGAACTTTGGCCGCACTAGCTGGATCATCTCGCGCAGCTCGTCGCGCTTCGCATGGCCGGAGACGTGCAGCGGCCCGCAGCCGTCGAGCTCATGCGTCGGGTGGCGGTACAAGTGTACGCCGAGTTTGCTGAGCTTGTTACCGATCATATCGTAGCGGACTTCGTTGCCGGGAATCGGTGACGAGCTAATTACGACCGTGTCACCGGCGTGCAGCTTGATGCTTTTGTGCTCGCCGTCACTCATGCGCTGCAGAGCGGCATTCGGCTCACCCTGACCGCCAGTGCACATAACCAGCAACTGGTTGTCGGCAATCGTACCAGCCTGGGTGATTGGCACAATCGTACCTTTCGGCACCTTCAGGATACCTTGGCGAACAGCGATTTCGGCGTAACTCAGCATACCGCGGCCGTCGAGCACCACCTTGCGGCCGGCAGCCACGGCGGCGTTGATGATCATCTGCGCCCGGTTCATGTTGCTCGAGAAAGCGGCCACAAAGATCCGACCTTCGGCGTGGTGGATGATGTCGTAGAAACTCTGCTGCAGCGTGCTTTCGGTCAGCACGCGACCGGGCGCGTCGGCGTAGCTGCTGTCACTCATTAGTAACAGCACACCTTGGTCGCCAAGCTGCTTGAGCCGCGAAACGTCGGTGGGGCGGTGGTCCAGCGGTTCGGGATCGAGTCGGAAGTCGCCGGTAGTGATGATGCGACCCACGGGCGTAGTGATGCAGATAGCCGTCGCGTCGGGCACGGAGTGCGTCACCCGGATAAACTCCACTTGGAACTGTCCAAGCTGCAACTGCTGGTGGTTTTCCAAATCGGCGATCACCAGCGCAGGTTTGAAGCTGTCGGCACCATTCGGCGTGTCATTCTCGAATGACTTCTCGACGATGCCGAGCGTAAACCGCGAACCGTATATCGGCGCCGGGAAGAGCGGCACGATGTGCTTCAGGCCACCCATATGGTCGAGGTGACCGTGGGTGATGACGTAACCGCGTAGTTTGTGCTTGATGGTTTCGAGGTACGCAACGTCGTTAATTTCGTAGTTAACTCCGGGCAAATCGACGCCGAGATTATTGCCGCAGTCCAGAACGATGGCGTGGTCGCCGTATTCGAGGATGGCCATGTTCTTTTCGCCCACATCCTCCAGGCCACCGAGAAAGGTCAGCTTGAGCTTGTGGGCTTCGTCGGCAATAACGTTCGGCCGGCGCGGGGCCTTTGGGCTCGCACCGGCATGCCGGTCGATGACTTTAGTAGCGTCATCTTGATTACGGCGTTGAGCGCGAATCGCCGCTGCCCGAGTTTTTGACGACACGCGGCCGCCAGTATTGTTGTGGTTCATAATGAATCCTTAACTTGTTATGTTTTTTAATTTCTAAACCTAGTTTTCTAGCTATCTCACGGATAGCAGATCATAAAAAGAGACTTGTTGGCGAAAACTGGGTGATTTCCAGATGGGAAATCGGTTATTTCTAAAGAGATTACCTTAGTTGTAGTGACATTATAGCAAATATTCCTAGTAATGTCAATAGGCTTGTGCTATACTACGGGTATGTCAAATTTGACTGCATTAGTTTTGAAGAAGAAGAGCTCGAAGCCTCGGCCGTAGCGCTCTTTTGTTTTACTCAAAAAAGTCCCGCGCTACGGCCCGGGACTTTTTTATTTGTGTAATTCTAAGGAAACTATATGGCAAGTTCTGTTGTTAACGAAGCGAGCTCTACTAGCTCGATTGGGGCGGCCTGGCCGCCGGCGCCAGCCGCCTTTGAACGGCTGCGCGGGATATTTAATCAAGGTATTGTTGAGACCGCCGGCGACTGTGCATCGTTTGCTGACATCTTTCAGTACTACTGTGCTGAACTGGCCGGCCCAACGCCCCCAACAAGGCTCAGCCTGCGGCTGGTAACGTACGGGCGCCAGTTACGTCTATTGGAAAGCCTGGGCGTCACCATCGAAGCCGCCATCCCGCTGGCCAACACTGAACCGGAAATGGTACTCGCCTACGCCGCCAATAACCTTACCGGCCGAGAAGCGGGAGAACAGTCATTGGCTGTGCATCGTCGGTTGCTTCAGACGGTTGGTGAGCAACGCCTGCGTGACACGCGTGACAAACGAAAGCTCTTAATCGAAGCCGGCTTCATGCCCGGCGCAGTCGAGCGCCAGCAGGAGACTGTCGATTGTACCCAGCTAGAACGGCAATTTTTGGAAATGTATGCCATTTTCGGCTATGACATACATGATGTGCGGCAAATACTTACTAGTCCCACCAACACCATTGTCTACGCCGCCAACCAGGATGGAATAGTTTCGACGGCCATGGCTGAACGCGCCAGTATCCCGATAGCCGGCTTTGGAACCCTTGAGCTGGCCGAGATTACCGAAGCTTCGACCCGGCCTGATTACCGCCAGCGGGGGCTCTACAAAGCAGTGTCTGGCTTGCTTATCGAGCAACTGCTCATGCGCCAAGCGATTGATCCGGTGCATGCCCTATACGGCGAGAGCAACCTGACGATGCCGGGTGTAATTATTGCTAGCTATGAGAACGGTCGCAATTTTAGTTACTTCGACCACGCTCGATTTAGTGTCCAAAATCCTAACTTTGGCATCTTGCAGCAAAACTTTAGTATCGATGACGGTCGCGAGCAGCGGCCTTACAATGATTTTGCCGTGTCCTATGTTCCGCTACAATCAGAGGCAGTTACGCTATGACCTACTTCACCGAACCGCTCCAAAACTTGTTTACCGACTCGCGGAGGCTCATCCTAAATTTCGACGATATCCCGGCGGATACGCCTCCAGCCGAGAGCATCGCTAGTTATTTTGAGGCTATGACGCAAAAAGGCCTAAATCCTCGTCTGCCGGAGCACCGCCAGCAGTTTAACGACCAGCTGTTAGCGAGCACGGGTAAGCGCTACTTGGTCAGTCAGTACGGCGAAGACCGGCGCTCCATGTTGGCCGGCTCGGCCATTGCCGAAGCAGGCCGCACCATCCACCTCGGCATCGATATCTTTAGCAAAGATTTGGAGCCGGTGCTGGCGCCCTGCGACGGCACGATTGTCCGCGTTGGTCGCGAGCCGGAGTCGCATAGCTTTGGCAATTACCTCATTTTGCGGCCGGCCAACAAGCAGCTGCCATTGGTCTTCTTGGGCCATCTGAGTGCCGACTTGCCGCAACCTGGCCTCGTGACGGTCGGCCAGACAATTGCTAGGCTTGGTGATTACCATGACAACGAAAATGGTGGTTGGTCGCGGCATCTCCACTTGCAGCTGCTCAGCGAGTTGCCACCCGAAATTGAGGTGCCGCTTGGATACTCCAGCCAGCAAGCCTTTGCCGAAAACAGTCAGGCGTACCCCGATCCGGTGCCGTACTTTCTGGACTGGGATCTACAGTAGTTCGGTAGTTTTGGGATACCAAAGCGTGCCGTCGCTGTTAAAAAATACGACCTTCGTGCTACTGGGCAGCTCGGTAGGCTTGCAGGCCGGCCTCGATAATGGGGAGGTCACGAATGGGTGGGTTTTGGGCCCGCAGTTCTTCGAGGCTAAAGGCCCGCGAACTGAGAACTTCCTCGCCGGTAGGCTCGGCGAGTGGCTGCGAGGTGATCGCCCAGTAATAGACCAGGTAACTTTCGGGAAAAGGATAGCTGCCGACTCCGCCGGGGCGCGGGGCGGGCTCGGTACTAGTGATTCTTAGGTGGCCAAAGAGGTTGAGGTCGTCTGGGGTGAAGCCGCCTTCTTCTTGTGCTTCTCGTATGGCCGTAGCGGCTAGAGTTGCGTCATCGTCCTCTTTATGACCGCCCAGCAGGCCCCAGCCGCGCTTAGCTTCCATCAACACAATTTTTTCATCGCCGGTGATGGCCACACAAAAGGCGCCGGTGCATAGTTCGGTCGGGGGCAGCTCCGCGCTTGCCCGAAACTCCCAGCTCATAGTCTCGCCCCAATTGCCAGCATGCCTAGATTCTTTCGAACTCATATTGACAGTGTAGCAAATAATATGAAGAAACGATTATCCCCGAAACCTAGCTTCGCGAAATCGGTTGGAAATCTTAGTCATGCCCAGGCCGTAACAGGCTAAAAAGTCGCAGGCATCGTATAAGTAGGACCGAAGACTTTTAAAAGTAATTCGCTATTGTATAGGCAGAGGTATATACTGCTCATTAGTTGACCAAAATTCAAAAAAATAAGGCAAAAATATGAAAAAGCGCAGCATATACCCATCGGTGATTTTACTGACACTTGTCTTTGCGCTTGGTTTCAACGGAAGTGTTTCAGCGGCGGCCACACCAGGGCTGGGGCAGGCTGCTAGTTTTGGCATATTATCGAATACTTATACTAATACCGTAAGTGGGACCACGCTTAATGGCGATTTAGGGTACACCACCGGCCCAGTCGTGGCTGCGACAGTTAATGGAGCGCTTTACGTTCCCCCGTCCAGTACTTATACCCAAGCCGGGATAGATCAAGGAACAGCGTTGGCAAATCTGAATGCCCAGCCGTGTACCTCTATCGGAGCTATAGTTGCTCTCGATGCGTATGATGTTGATGGCGCTGGACCACTGGCGCCCGGCACCTTCCCGCCGGGCTGTTACTCGAGCACCGGCGCCATGAATATAACCACCGGCACCACAGTTACGCTTAGCGGCACGGGTACGTACGTATTTAGGCCTGGCGGAGCCCTTACGAGCGGAGCAAACTCTGTTGTTAGTCTAGCGGGTGGCGCTTCGGCCTGTGATATCTTTTGGGCACCGGTAGCGGCTACTACCCTAGGCGCTAACTCGACGTTCGCGGGAACTGATGTTGACGCCTCGGGTATTACCATCGGTAATACGGTCACCTGGACCGGGCATGCCTTAGCGTTTGGTGGCACCGTGACAACCACTCGCGATACGATTAATGTGCCGTCATGTACCGCCGCTGCGCCTGGATCGGGAGCCGGTACAACCGGTTCATCCAGTACAAGCAGCTCAGCCAGTGCCGTACCTGGCATGCCAGATACCGGCTTTGCTCCTGGAGGAAACAGTAGCATCGTATGGAAAGTGGTTACCCCAGCCGTGGCTCTTATTGCCGTAACCACACTGTATCTTGCGCGAAAGAAGTGGGCTTAAGGCCCACTAGTGTCAGCTGGAGCTACTACCGATAACTTCCTGCCAATAGCCAAAGGCAAGAGCTCATATCAGCCGCGGCCCTCGCTATATTCTCGTCGACGGGTCTTTACCCTCCCCGCGTCAAGCCCCGGACTACTCATTAGTGATGTTTTCCCAGCGCAGCGTCTGGCGCCCGTACCCCAACCCCCACCTCACCTCAAACCTCGACCTCGTCGCAAACCCGTCGTTCTGGTGCTCAGTCTAGCGGTTTCCCTTGTCGTAGTTGGCCTCTTATTTAACTCTCAGTCGGTGCAATCGCGAGTGGCGCCGCCTCGTTCGCTTTTGGCGGTGGCAAAAGAAAGCGCCACGCCGGTGGCGCAAACCGCGCCACGCCCGGTCGGTGTCGGCTTGCCGGCGCGGCTCAAGATCCCTAAGCTGAAAATCGATGCCAGTATGGATTACGTGGGGCTCACTGCTTCAGGCGACCTGGATGTGCCCAAGAACCCTGCAAATGCCGCCTGGTATACCGCAGGACCGCGCCCAGGTGAGAACGGCAGCGCAGTCATCGACGGTCATTTCGGCTGGAAAGACAACATCCCGGCGGTATTCGACAATCTACATACCTTACAGAAGGGCGATTTACTAGAGGTAGAGGATAGGAATGGCTTGACCACCACCTTTGTGGTGCGAGAGCTTCGTAAGTTTGGTTCGAGTGAAGTCGCCCCCGAGATCTTTAAGTCCGGTGACGGCAGGGCTCATCTTAATATAATTACCTGCAACGGGAGCTGGAACAATGCCCAAAAAAATTACTCCAATCGCCTCGTAGTTTTCACTGATAAAATAACACAGTAGGTATGGATACTACTGGGGCATCACTAGCGCAACTCGAAATATTAAGAGAAGAAGTTGCCGTTAGTCTTGGCTACCCGGCTCGGCTGGGCCGTAGGTAAACGAACTGGGCATAGCTAGTTGGGCGTCTATATCTCCATCGAGCCAGTAGACTTCCATGACATTACTCATGTGGTCCGGGTTGTTGTTTTTGGCAACAACTGCGTGAACATCCTCATCTGGTAGAACCTCTACTGGGTAGTCTTCGTAATCAAAGGTATCGCAAACGACTACTACATGGCTGGCGCCATTAGTTTTTGCCTCAAGCAACCAACTCAAAATCCCTTCTTTTGTGGGCACTTGTATCTCACCGCCTCCGAATGTACGAAGGCTAGAAGATAATGGTGATTGTTTCTCCGGGCTACTCATCAATATCGAAGTTATACCACCGGGTAAATATTAAGTCAAGGAGCTGTTGTCTATAGTTGTTTTGTTTAGTAACTTGCCGGGCTCGGCGGTGGAGTTATTCTTCTCGACGACGCTATAATCATCTTCGGTCAAAATCACTTTTTCGATAGCGTTCACCTGGTGCTTGAGTTTGATTACGAACGCATCACGATTCTCGTGAATTGTTCGGTAAACACTTAATTTGATGGGAATGCGGGCCTCGCAGTTCTCATCTGAGCATTCGCACCTAAAATATAGAAGCAAGTCGTCATTTCTTATGAGCTGGGGGTTATCATCTGCGATGTGGTTAGCGTCGATTTCATCAAGATTATCACCCACTACCTCGTTAGCCCGCCGAAAGATCATCTCGTTTTCTATTTGGCGTCGTTCAGATAGGGGCATATCCATTAATGCAACATACCACTAAAGCTAATTGCTTGCTGTACGTTATTTCGGTTAGCGGGGAACAAATATAAAAAAGAGGCACGTACTGTGCCTCTTTTAGACTCGGGAAGACTTGCACCCACAGATGTGGCCTACGAACTAACAAACTGACTAACTTACTAACTTGACTGGCCACATTTATCGTACTATGTGCTGTTTCACGTATGTCTTCCACGAATAAAATACCAAATCTAGAATTACTCGTCAAGACTTTTTTGTAAATTTAAATTATATAAAATACCGCACCGCCGCGGTGCTATTTCGGATGAGTGCTGATAGTAAACCGGGAGAACAGGGTAACTACAAAGCCGCTCGCGGCGAATATACCTATGGCGATGAGGGTCATGAGTAATGGATACGCGTGGAAATAAGCAGGCACACGCCTGGTAGGCACCGAAATGACGCCGATCAGCGCCCCTAGGAGCCCAAAATAACTCCCAAGCATAAAGCCTTTGTGCGCCTGGATATTCCTGTGGCGTGCGAAGTAAATCCCTAAACAGATACTGATAATCGTCCAGATTGCTAGCCCATGCAAGAATATGCCTAGGCCGCTACGGTAATCCCCGATGAACAGGCCGCTCACTGATATCAGGAGCATGAGAATTGCCCAGATTCGTCCAACCGCCTTATGGAGAGGGTCACCCCGCACCATTCTAACTGCGTTAAAAGTACCGAGCGCTAAAGCCGACGTTGCAGCTACCGCATGTACGGCAATAATTAGTGTCCAGTGCGGCAGCATAGGGTAAGTGTAACAAATGAAAAGCGCCGACAAGGTAGCGAAAAGCCGGCCTTTTCACATGGAGGGCCATTGTAGACACTATTGCAACTAGTGTGCGATGTCTTAGGGGCCAAACCCCCGATTTACATGGCTTGATGGGTGAAGCATAAAGTATGAGATATTTTGTTGGCACGAAAACTGATTGACATTTATCGCACCTGGTGAAATTCCGTCCGAAGGACCACTGAATGTGACTTCAAGATTGCAGCTTATATTACCGATATTTTTATGGAACGGTACGCCATCTGTGTGCAAGGGCTGGAGAGAAGTTGTCGGTATGCTTGCGGCTACAGTTTTAATCTTGTCTTGTGGGCGGTCCGCCGTCCAGCCATTTTGGACCAATGTCTTGTCGAGAAGGGAGGCTTCGGTGACTACTCTTGAACGTGAGGAATCGGAAAGTGGCTCCGAGTTATATGTATATACATTTACGTTTTGGCAATACAGCTGCGTCTTAGTATGGGTATGCGATACCTCGTTACACTCCAGATCCACGCTAGGAGATACTCCTTGCATGAGAGCGTTTATCGGTTGTAGCAGTGGCTGCATCTGCTGGTTGGACACTTGTTTGAGGTGAGCAGTTGCCGCAGCTTTACTGATTGTAGGCCAAATAAATACGTAAAGAATAAGTACTAGCAAAGTGATGGCAAGAAGTGCCATTGTTCTCTTGGTAATTAGCTTAGTCACGTCAGACCATTGTAACAAAATAAAAGACTTCTCGAATGAGAAGCCTTTCATACTGCGTATGCTTGCAGGGCAACCGTAGACGCTATCGCAACTAGATTGCCAGCAGATGCCAATGATATGCCATTAGCTCATCTTGAATCTGGTTTTACCTTCTGACGTTCGTTTTACCGCTCCCATCGCTTGCCCTATTGCCCATCCCTTACGGTACTCTAATGATGTGCCTATTTTATGTTGACGCATACTATCTTCTACGTGGCTCGCCTCCCAGGAGTTCAGCCCGAACTCCATGCCTGCTTGAAAGCCAGTAACTACATCTAAAGCTTGCCGCTGGCTCTCAACGCTACCTATGATATCGTCAGCAATTTCTTGGGGGCCTAAGAACTCATGATCATTATAGCTACTCATAAATTTATAATAACATACAAAAGAGAAAAAAGCAATAGTTATTAAAATCTTTAAGTTGAAAAATGCAACCTAGAATTGATCTAGTATAACCGAAATGGCGGCAGGAGGTCCTCCACGACCAACCCAATAAAAATGCCGACCAGGTAGCGAAAGGTCGGCATTTTTATTGGGGCCAGGAGGGTCATCACTCGCGTTGCTCGCTCTAAAATTTACTTGCCACTGGCAATTAAATTTTACGAACCTCGTTCGGTAGTCCCTTCTCGCCAACCAATTTAAAAGCCCCGCTGCGCGAGGCGTTTAAATTGGAGGGCCAGGAGGGACTCGAACCCTCGACACCCTGCTTAAGAGGCAGGTGCTCTAACCAGCTGAGCTACTGGCCCGTACGTAAATTGTTAAGCAACTAGAAAACTTTAGCAAATTACCTCTGTTTTTTCAAGCCCTAGTTTAGGCAGTGGGGCCGCGCGAGGCCACCGATTTATTGATCTTGCTTTGGACGACGCTACAAAAAACTGCCGATACGATAATGCCGTAGATCACTAGGCTGATGCCGAGAAAGATCAGAATAAATTGCCACAGATGGTGGCCGGAGACGTCGGGCATCACCCGGAAGCTGCTATAGGGCGAGAAGACTAGCGTTGCGATTAGGTAGACTAAGAAAACGTCGGAGCCGCGGATGCGGCGAAACGAGACGGTCTCCAGGGCCAGGCCGTAGTACCAGACCCACCAGTAGCCGCCGAAGGGCACGATCAGCAGCCAGGCGCTCGGTACTAGCTTCTGGTGGGCGGCGGCGTTGACCTGGGCGCCACTTTTGCTGGCCCAGTAGAAAAAATACAGGCCAAGCGTGATGATGCTGAGCAGGAGTATCTTTTTGGTGCTGGGTTTTTCTAGCATAGTGCTGACTTAAACGCTGGCAGGTGGCTGTTCGGTCGGCTCGCTGGGAACGGCCGCTGGGGCGGGAGTTGGTGCTTCGGGTGTTGGCGTAACTGGCGCCGAGGGGGTTATTACCGTAGGAGCGGCCGGCGCTGCGGCAATTTCTTGGCCAACCACCACGGGGCTAACAGCTTCGGGGCTAGCGGCGGGAGGCGTTTCCGCCACGGGAGCGGCTGAAACATCTGGGCTGACGGAAACAACAGGCGTAGCTGGAGCAACCGGTGCGCCAAAACTAGTGTCTGGGGTGATGCCGTTCGGCGCGACGGGGGCGGGTGACGGTGTGGCGAGACCGTCTGCGACGGGCTGGGCATTGTCGCCAATTTTGTTAAATTCAATCTGTAAGATTACCTGACCGATGGTACCAATCAAAAACAGTAGGACAAAGGATAAAATGGCCGAAATCTTGCCATTGGTAACCTTCTCGACGCCGACTGAGTACTTCCAGAGCCAGTAGATGCCGACCAGGGGAACCACCAACAACCAGGCAGTAGGAATCTCGGCGCCGAGCTTGTTCATGTCATTTTTAGTCTTTACGAACACCACGAGGCCGTAGATCCCAAAGGTGATGATGCTTAATAAAAGTACGGCGACGGGGCTGCGTTGGCGCATGGCGGTCCTCAATATAGTGTTTATGTTTATTGTATAAGCTTATTTTAAGGTTGTTTGGCATTAAATGCAATAACGGCCTCCAAATGGTACAATTTACAGATATGAAAATATTAAATGGTCGCGAATTAGCCGGATTTATCAAAGAGCGCCAGGCCCATCAAGTCCGGGGGCTACGTCAGGCATATGATGTCGATCCGAAATTAGCAATTGTGCTGACCATTGATAATCCAGTGATCGAGATCTATATGCGCCTCAAGCAGCGCTATGGTGATGATATTGGCATTGGCGTCGAGATCCACCGCGTCAAGCAGGCTGAAGTACCGGCGTTGCTGACCGAGCTTAATGCCGATGACAGTGTTCACGGCATTATCATTCAGCTGCCGCTTGACGACCCGTCGCAGACCGAAGAAATTGTGAACCTAGTGGCCCCAAGTAAGGATGTCGATGCCCTCGGTGCCAAAGCGGCTTACGATCCGGCCACCCCGATGGCCATTATGTGGTTGCTGGCTGGCTATAATGTCGACTTACGCGGCAAAGAAGTCTTGCTGATTGGCCGTGGCAAACTAGTCGGGGCACCCCTCGAGAAAATGCTGCTGGCCTCGGATGTTTCGGTGCGCGTAGCCGATCGTTCCACGGTCGACTTAGCTGCCGAAACCCTAGCCTCCGACGTAATCATCACCGCCACCGGCAGCCCGGCGATTCTCTACAGCGAGATGATTAAGGACGGCGCTGTAGTGGTTGATGCCGGCGTCGCCAGCGAAGATGGCAAGACCGTCGGCGATGTGGCCGACGACGTCTATGACCGCACCGATCTCACCCTCACTCCGCGTAAGGGCGGCGTCGGACCGCTAACGGTCTGTGCGCTATTTGACAACGTCATTCGTGCCGCTCGCGCCACCGTTGAACCAGCCGCCGTCGAGCCTGAGACCAGCGAGGATGCCGGCGCGTGAAAGTAGGCGTCTTTGATTCCGGTATTGGCGGCCTGTCGGTTGCCAAAGCCATCAAAAAAGCCCTGCCTGAACTTGAAATTAGTTTCAAAAACGACCCGGATCACGTGCCATATGGCAGTCGCCAACCCGATGCGATCTTTCGCTTTATAGAGCCAATTTTTCAGTCGTTTATTGACGAGGGCTGCCAGGTGATTGTGGTCGCCTGTAACACTGTGACCACGACGCTCATTAGCCGGCTGCGGGAGCGCTTCGAGGTACCGCTGGTAGCCGTGGAGCCCATGGTCAAGCCGGCCGCCAAACTCACCAAAACCGGCGTTATCGCTGTCTGTGCCACGCCAACGACGCTCGCCAGTGCTCGCTACGCCGAACTCAAGCGCGACTACGCGGCAGACGTTACCGTTATCGAACCGGATTGCAGCGATTGGACGCGCATGATCGAAGCCGGCGAGGTCGACCAGGCGCACATCGCCGAACGAATCAACAGCGCCCTCGAGCAAAATGCCGATGTTATCGTACTCGGTTGCACGCATTATCACTGGATTGAAGCCGAGATTAAAACACTGGCTGGCAATCGGGCAACGGTTATGCAGCCAGAGTCGGCGCTGATCCGGCAGCTGCAGCGAGTGCTTGCACCGCTTTCGTAAACTGTTGGCCGCGGTCTTTATAATCGTGAAACATCCCAAAACTGGCACACGCCGTCGAGAGGAGCACTACGTCGCCGGGCTGGGTGCGGGCGGCGGCGTTAGTGACAATTTCATCCATCGAATGGCCGCCAGGCATAAAGTTATGGAAATCGACGGCTTCCAGGGCCGCTTGGATGGCCGAGGCTTGGTCGCCAATGAGTAGGGCCAACCGGACGTTGTTGTCCTTGACGGTCTGGGCCAGCTCGGCGTAACTGGCACCCTTGTCGGCGCCGCCCAAAATGATCAGTTTCGGCTCACTAAAAGCTTGCAGGGCTACGATGGCCGTTTCGGGAGTAGTACCGAAGCTGTCGTCGTAATAGCGGGCACCGGCGACAGTGGCCACAAATTCCAAACGGTGCTCCAGCCCGCTAAAACTGGTCAGCACCGACCGCAGTGCCTCAACATTTTGGGTAACTTGCCAGGCGGCAGTCACGGCGGCGCAGGCATTCTGCCAGTTATGGGCACCGAGCAATTTTAGTTCGTCGGTGCGGCAGATCGACTGACCGTCGATGGTTATGACGCCCTCAACCACCACCGCGCCCGGTGCCTCAAAGAACGGGATAAGCCGGGCATGGCCGCTGCCGGCGATAGCCTTCGAGGCATCGCTGCCAGGGAAGTAGATGGCCGTGTCCTCCGGCGTCTGGAAGGCGAATAGCTGGGCCTTGGCACTAGTGTAATCCAAAAAGTCGGCATGCCAGTTGAGATGCTCCGGCACGACCATCAGGCAAACGGCGAGCGGCGGCCGCCCCCGAAAATCGCTGAGCTGAAAGCTGGAGAGCTCCAGCACTACCCAGGAGTCAGCCGTGAGCGTCGGCAGCAGCTCCAGGGCCGGTACGCCAATGTTACCGGCCAGCTGGGCATCGAAGCCGGCGGCGGTCAGCATCCGGGCAATCAAGGTCGAAGTAGTACCCTTACCTTTCGTGCCGGTGACGCCAATAATATGCGCCGTTGGTGATGATTCGAAAAACTGGTTGACCTGGCTGGTAACTTTGCCCGGTGCGAGCGATGGATTAGCCTCAAAAATCCGCTGTGGCGGCAGGCCGGCGGTGCGCACAATCAGATCAAACCGGTCCAAATCCTGCAAATAGTGCTCGCCGAGCACCGAAGCGGCGCCCTCAGGGACAGCCGCAGCCGGGTTTTGGTCGAGAATGGTCAACGAGTCGCCGCGGGCTTTATAAAAATCATAAGAAGAACGGCCCTCGGTATCAAACCCCAGAATGGCAACGTTCATTAGGCAGCCAGTTGCTTACGAACCAACTCGGCAACTTGGCGCGGCGTCATGTCGGCCTTGAGGATCACAGCGCTGACGTTGAGTGCTTTGACCTTCTCGGGGATTTCCTGCTCGCCCATATTAGTCAGAATGATAACTTTGAGGTGTTTGCCCCAGGCCGTGGCCCGCAGCTTTTCGAGCATGTCGCCACCACTCATGATGGGCATCATCAGATCGAGCAGAATAATATCCGGCTTCATCTTTTCGGCCAGCTCTAGGCCAAGTTGGCCGTTTTCGGCAGTTTGCACATCGTAACCCTCCGCTTCAAACTTGAAGCGGTACATTTGTGAGATAGCTTGGTCGTCTTCAACGATAGCAATCGATTTCGCCATAGTGCTTTAATGGTACGTGATGTTTGCTACAAAAACAAACGCCTTCGGCCTTAGGGCAAGACTTCTTTGATGACGGCCATTACCTGAGACGGCGTATAGTGGGCTTTAACGATGTAGCGCTCAACATTTAAAAAACGAAGCTTGTGAGGAGCTTCGTCTTTACTGATGTTGGTGAGGATAATAACTTTGATTTCCGTTCCCCATTCGTGCGACCGCAATTGTTCGAGCATTTCGTCGCCTGGCATGATGGGCATTTTGAGGTCGAGGAGGATTAAGTCTGGCCGGAAGGCCTTGATCATCTCCAGGCCTTCGACCCCGTTCCGGGCCACTTGCACAAGGAAGCCCGAATGCCCTAATTTGAAGGCATACATATCGGCGATGCTACGATCGTCTTCAACTATGGCGATTTTATGCGGCATGATGCTTGTAATTCTATTGACATCTTATCGTATCTGTGGTAGATTGCAAACAGTTCTTTATAAGATTGATAGCAGCACTTTTTGGCCTCCGCCAGTTGAAGTGCTGTTTTTATTTAAGGCCATTATACTTGCAAAATAACAAACATTGTGTTATAATTAAACAAGTCGTTATTTTACACAAGGAACCCAATGACCACAGAAACGCTACAAATCTCACCTGTACCCGTTACGGAAGTCGCTGAATCAGCGATTGCCGAGGTGACTGAGGTTGTTCTTGAGCACGAGGTAGACCTCGTTGCTGTCGCCGATAGCGCCCTCGATGGCGCTGGAGTCGTGTTAGAACTCGCCGGAACTGCACCAAAGCCCACCACCGAAGTCGAAAACGATAAAGTGCTACGCATGCCCAGCCACTACGAGCACATTATTACTACCGAGGCTGCCAACCCAGCCATGGCCGAACTTGCCTGGCGCATTCACGCCGAAGGCTACCACACCATGGGCTTTGTACACAAAACCGCCATTGCTATGGATGGTGCCTTAACTACCGACATCGACAAAGCCCGCGGTGACAACGTCGAATACTTCTTGGCCATCAACGACGTCCAAGAAATTGATGCCGCTTCACTCCGCAAAGTCCATATCCCCGAGGGCGGTGATTACACCGATCTGCCCGCCTACAAGCTTTGCGAGCCACAGCTTAGCGAGCCAGGCAAGCAGCTACTGGCTGATTTAAGCGAAGATGGTCACGATATTATCGAGATCGGCGCTCTAGCTCGCACCGCCAGCGCCAGCCCCTATGCTGTTCATGAATTATTCCGCAACATCGTTCACGGCTCAGCCGGCAAAAACGAAGCCTGGCTATTTAGCATCGTTTCGACCACCTTCGATTCACTAGCTAGTAGCTTCGGCAAGGACAGCTTTATCGTCCTCGGCGAAGATACGCCTATTGTTGACGACCGCGTGAGCAATGGTGTGAAGCTACGCCCCGCCGTTCTGATTCCTGATCTTTTCATCGATAATGTTCTCGCCCAGTACGAGGCCGCCACCAACCGCGTACAGCGCCACAAATTGCTGCGCACCTTCATGTTCTTCACCGAAGGCCTCGAAGACAACGAGCTCAGCGAGCACGCCGCCCAAGCCCGGGCCATGATCGCTACTGCTAGCGTCCCGGCCGAGTCCGCTTAATCTTCTTAAAGCATTTGGAGTATATGAATATGTCTTCTTACGATATCGATAGTTTCCTTGAAAATACGCAAGCACCCATGGTTTGGCAGCAGCCTGAGCAGTTTAAGCTCGACTCTGAAGCTGCCGTTAACGAGCTTGGCGAGCGCATTGCTAGCGGTGTCGTTACCAGCGTTATCGACCCAGTTGAAGCCATCGCTGATGACTTGTACGAGCTACACAATCCGGCTATCAAAGCCGACGACGCGGCCCGGGCCGCGTTTGTGAGCGACGTATTGGCGCAGGGCAAAGCCTTTGGCACCTGGCACCACATGCCGTGGTCGGGCGCCCTGGTCCGTTTCCCAGATGTTGCAGACCACCGCGCGCTGCGCACCTCACGAAACCGCAATCTAATCACCGCCCCAGAGCAGGCCGTGCTGTATGCCTCCAAGATGGCCATCTTTGGCCTGAGTGTCGGCAGCAATATCGTAGAACGTTTGGTGCTGTCTGGTATCGGCGGCAGCATTGCCATGGGCGATTTCGACAGGCTGTCACCCTCCAACCTCAACCGTATCAACGGCGTATTCTCCGATGTTGGTGCCGGCAAAATCGATTTGATGGCCCGCAAAATCTCCGAAGTTGACCCGTACATCGAGCAAACCCACTTCCACCAGGGTTTCAACGCTAGTATCGTGCCGGAACTCTCATCTTTTGCCCCCAGCGTCATTTTCGACGAAGTTGACCAAATGCAGGCCAAGGCCCAGATGCGCGCCTTTGCTATGGAGCAGGGCGTCCCACTGATTATGGCCACCGACCTCGGTGACCGTTCGCTGATCGACGTCGAGCGTCACGATCTTGGCACCGCTAAGCCATTTCATGGCAAGGTCAAAAAAGAACTGTTTGACCGCATGGTGAGTGGCGATATTAGTGACGATGAGCGCAAAAAGCTAACCGCCAAAATCGTTGGCCTGCGCCACGTGACCACTCGCATGCTCGAATCGCTCATGGAAGTCGAAAAGACGATTCCTGGCTTGCCCCAGCTTGGCACCACGGCTAGCATGGGTGGCTCACTCGCTGCTGTCGCGGCCCGCGAAATCGTCCTCGGGCACGAGCTGCCATCCGGCCGCTACGTGTCTTCGCCCAAGACGGTACTCAAGCTCAAGCCCCAGGCCAGCGCGCCAGCAATGGCCAAGACGGCACGCAGCTTCATCAAGTCCAGCAAGTCTTAACCCCATTTAACCCTGGTTATGCTAACCGCTTTTGCGGTATACTACTCTGGTAATGGTTGGAGAAATAGTTCTCATCACGAGCGTTTTGGTCACTGCCTGTATTGGCGCGTTCGTATTTGCCCGTAACCAGCACAGCGTGGTCAACCGAATCTTCGGTATTTTGAGTATTGCACTCATTTTGTTCCCAATTGCCAATAATTTTACGCTGTCCGGCGGTCACCGGCTGCTGTTTATCCGCGCCGTCGTGGCGTCAACGGTGGTGGCCGTGGCCTGTCTGTACTATCTGTCGATTTATCTTAAGCCCGGCGTGGTGGTGCTCAACAAGTTGCAGCGGCTGGGTATTTGGTATGCGGCACTGGTGGCCGTGGCGGCATTTACGCCACTGGTATTCACGCGGCTCAGTGCCGGCGACCAGTCCACGCCCCAGCCGGGGGTTGGCGCGGCGCTGTTTTTGATCGCCCTGGTGGCGTTCCCGGCGATGAGCCTGTGGATTTTGGTCCGCCGCTTGCGCGACCCGCATTCTGTTGACCGGATTCAGAACCGATACATCCTGATGGGCATTGCGCCCACTTTTTTGCTGGCGCCGCTTACCTCGTTTATCATGCCAATTCTGCTCAAAAACGACAGTCTGATCAGCTTGAGCCCGCTGTATTCGCTGACCTTTGTTGGCCTGGTGGGCTATGCCATTGTCAAGCACCGCCTGTTCGATATCCGGTTCTTTGTGGTGCGGGCGCTGGCATATATTTTTACTAACGGTATCTTGATGGCCGCTTACTTTACGCCGGCGATTTTGCTGGCGGCGTGGGCACTGCACGTCTCGTTGTCGCTGTTAAGTTATGCCGTAATTGTGGTTTCGGCGCTGCTGCTGACCATGGGTTACGGTTACCTGCATTCGGCCCTCGACGCCCTGACGAGCCGGGTATTTTTCCGCAACGAGTACCAGCCGACCCAGTTTATCAGCGAGCTGAACCGCGCCGTAGTTTCCAACCTCGACTTACGCTCGCTGCTGCTGACGGCCTCCAAAGTTATCGAAAAAAATATGCGCCTGGAATACTGTACGTTTGGCATCCAGACTAGTGACGGCACGCAGCGTATCGTCGGCACCATACGGCAGTCGTTTTCGCAGGCTGATATTAATGCCGTCCGCAAAATCACGCCGCACCTGCACGACAAAATGATCATCACCGACTACATTTCGCCTGATCTCATCGATCTACAGAAAATTTTGCGGTCTTACGATATTGCTGCCGTGGCCCGCTTGGTCAGCGACACCAACAGAGAGAAAGAAGGCCTTGGCTACATCCTGTTAGGGCCCAAAAAGAGCGGCCAGCAGTTCGACAAAAAAGATATTGAGACCATCACCACCATCATCGACGGCCTGATCGTGGCTATCCAAAACGCCCTGCGCTTCGAAGAGATTGAGAACTTTAGCGCCACACTGCAGCGGCGCGTCGATGAGCAGACCCGCAAGTTGCGCCGCACCAACGAAAAGCTCAAAGAAATGGACGAGACCAAGGACGACTTTATCTCGATGGCCAGCCACCAGCTGCGCACGCCGCTCACCAGCATCAAGGGTTACCTGAGCATGGTGCTCGAGGAAGATGCTGGCAAAATTACGCCTATGCAGCGCGAAATGCTCGGCCAGGCCTTCTTTAGCTCGCAGCGCATGGTCTATTTGATCGCCGATCTCCTTAACGTCTCGCGTCTCAAGACCGGCAAGTTTATCATCGACGCCAAACCGGTGAACCTCGACCAAGTTGTCGAGCAGGAGCTGCACCAACTCGAGGAAACCGCCGCTGCCCGCGAGCTTAAGCTGCACTACGCCAAGCCCACCAACTTCCCCACCCTTATGCTCGACGAGACTAAGACCCGCCAGGTGATCATGAACTTCGTCGACAACGCCATTTACTACACTCCCGCCGGCGGTGAGATCACTGTCCGGCTGGTGGAAACACCGCTCACTATCGAACTGCACGTTGAAGATAACGGTATCGGCGTCCCCAAGGCCGAGCAGCCCCATCTGTTTACCAAGTTTTATCGCGCCGGTAACGCCCGCCAGGCCCGGCCAGACGGCACCGGCCTCGGTTTATTCATGGCCAAGAAGGTCGTCATGGCCCAGGGCGGTTCGGTATTGTTCTCCTCCGAAGAAGGTAAGGGCAGCACCTTTGGTTTTGTCTTTAGTAAAGATAAAATCGCCGCTCCAACTCCTGTCCTAGTTGCGCCCGCCAGGCCCGCAAAAGCGAAGGCTAGACCGGCGCTTGCAAAATCAGCCAAATAGTACGATATAGTTGACAATTTATAGTCTTTATGCTAATATAGCTAGGTTAAATATTGGCATTACTTATGGCTATCAAAGAACAACTCGATCACGCTGCAATTGCAGCCTCACACCTTCCCAATGCGGTCGGTGATGTACTTACCAATAACCATGGCGTTGGTAGCGCTATTATAGCCGCTGGTGTGGGTACTACCGCTTTGGCAATGCGCCGTTTCCGTAAACACTCGGAAGTCAGCGGCTATGACGCTCGTTATGCTACCAGTACGGCGAGCAAAACACCCGAACTGAAGCCCGTGATTGGCAACCGCAAACAGCGTATGCTGCCAGTTGCCCTTGGTGTTACCGGTGCCGCTATCGGCCTGGCCGCCCATGTCACCAAACCCGATTATGAAGTTACCGTGGCCAACCCAAATGCTGCGGTTGTGGTCGTGGACGACGTGTCGAGCAGCATGCGCTATACCGGCGACATTGGCGGCATGAGCCGTGACGCTGCTGTAGAGCAGGGTATCTATTCTGCTAATTACGCTGGCTCACTTGGCGTTGTGGCCGCTGGTGCCAATAGTGTCGTATTAAGTTCACCGACTCGTCAGTGGCAGCCCAACCGGGCCGCGCTCCAAGCCGCCGTCGACGATGCTCACAATGACTCGCCTACCTACATCAGTCCCGTCGGCGACAGTCTAAGCCAAGCCATTCATGACGCCAGCGATATATTGCCGAAAAACCCGCTTACTCACCAAGGTGAGGGTACTCTGCTCATCGTGAGCGATGGTACGCTCCAGGCCTCGACCAGCGAGGTCGGCAAGGAAGCCGCTGAGCTGAAGGCAGCCGGCATCAAGACTGAGGTTTTGGTCGTCGGAAGTAGTAATAAGAACATTACCTACACCACGCCCGACACTAATGACCCACAGTCGTCATACGTCAAACCAGAGACCTTCTCGGCCTTTAGTAATGTAACGACCGCGGCTAGCATGAATGACGTCCAGCACGCCATTCACAGCCAGATTGAGTCCGCTGGCCGGCAGGAAGAAGAACGCGATTACCCCTACATTGAGGAAGCTGGCTTTGCGCTGGCCGCCCTCGGTGCCGCCGCCGCGTTTGTGCAAATAGCTAACCGCAGAGATGCAGAATTTAATTAGGAGAAATTAGTATGAGCAATCCAAACACTATGATCAATGACCTGGTAGCTGAAGTAAGTAGCGTTGCCGTTGGCGACCGCCAAGACCTTTTTGTGGCCGCCGCCGGCGTCGTACTCGGTGAAGTGGTTATGTACGAAGGTCCTTACGGTACTGGTAAGACCTGGACTTCTAAGGCCCTTGCCGATGCTACCGAAGGCACCTTTGGACGCGTCCAAGGTACCGCCGACCTGCTGCCAGCAGATATTACTGGTACCGATGTCTTTGACCGCCGCACTGACGACTACGTAGCCAAATACGGTGCTATTTTCAAAAACGTCGTGCTCATCGATGAGATTGGCCGTATCCCAGCTAAGACGCAGTCTGGTACGCTTGAAGCTTTTGGTGAACGCCAAGTTACCTTCCCACACACCGGTACGCATCGGCTTCCTGAAGGCTCTTCGGCCTTCCTGACCTATAACCCGCAGACCGATATTGCCGATTCATTCGCCGTGTCGGCCGAAAGCAATGACATTGAAGGCGCGCTGCTGAACCGTGTGTTTGCCAGCATCCGTTCCGGCCTGACGCCAAGCCAGAAGCGCGAAGCGACTCGCCTAGCCTTAGACGGTGGCCGCAAGGCTCAACCAGTTGTAAGTCAGGCGCAATTGATTCAGATTCGCTCGGCTATTGATGCCATTACTATCGATAGCGATATGCTTGACGTCATTACTGACGTGCCAAAGCAAATCCTTGAGCACGGTAAGGTTGATCCATATGCCACTGGCCGGCAGATTCGCGCCGGTGCCCGTGACACGATTGCCTTAGGTCGCTTAGCCCGCTTCTTTACTGCGGTCCGTGGCCAGAAGCTCATGGACGTTGACGACATCAAGCGCGCTGCTCCCTACGTCTACGCCCACATGACGACTATGAACGAAGTCGGTGTAGCCAAGAAAATCGGAGCTCGCCAAGCGATTCGCGAAGCGGTTGGCAATGTCGGCCCTATCGACGAAGTAGCCGCTAAAGCCGCCGAAATCGACGCCAAAGAAGCTGCTTAGGCAGCCAGAAAGGTACGTACCGTCATGCCATACGAAGCACTGACAATCGACCCGGTTTTTGACCCAGAGCACATCAGCGAAAGCCTGATGGCAATGCGCACTGCGTTGCCACTGCAGCGCAGCGACCTCGATGGTCTGCTGCCCGGCGACTATGCCTCGCGCCGCAAAGGTCAAGGGCTGGAGTTCTATGGCGTCCGTGAGTACACCGAAGGCGATGACCTGCGCCGCATTAACCAATCGGCTACTGCCCGTCAGTCAGACGAGGATGTGCGGATGGTCAACGAGCTCCGCCAGGACGTGGCACCGCCGCTGTGGGTCGTCACTGACCTCATGCAGGACCGCCACTCCGTTAACCCCGGCCACTACTCTGAGCAGGGCCTCGGGTTGGCCGTCGGCTTCCGGGCCATGAGCATCGCTCATGCCAGAAAGCGCCCTAGCGGCATGCTGGCCGCCGACGAAGAAGCCATCCGACTAACCGCTCGGCCGGGCCTCGGCCGCCCTCACTTAGTGGCCACCGCCCAGCGCGTGGTTAATAAGCTCGGCGAAACCAATCTCGACCGTACCCAGTTCCTAACCGAAGCGCCAGTGCTGGAGCGACCGCGCCTCAGTGGCTTATTGACCGTTGCCGCCAAGCATTTAGTACGTGCGCAAGTCTTGGTCGCTACCGATTGGCGTGATGATGACGATTGGGCGGAACCCTTGCAACGCCTGGCGCGCCGGAACGATGTTATCGCCGTCGAGGTGACTAACCCGGGTGATTACGCGCTGCCTACACACGCCACGCGCATCGTTACTGAGGCTGGCCCGATCGCGCTGAAGCGCGGCCGCGGCGGCCAGAAGCAGCGCGAAGCCTACGCTCAAACCGCCCTGCAAGAGCAAGCACGTATCGACGCTGGTATTGCGAGCGCTCGGGTCCGGCACATTAAGCTTTCGACGACCGATGGCCAGTGGTCAAAGAGCTTCCGTGACCAGTTAGCCCGCCGACGCTAGCATTTTAGCCAAAACTAAAACATTGTGTAATAATATAGTTGACAAAAAGAGTAATTTATTGTAAACTGGAATCATACATTAGCAGAATCATTTAATCGTCTGCAATGGGAGGAAATTATATGTCAGATTTTGAAGCTGCAGAAGCTTTAACCAATCAGGTCATGTTCGTAGAACAAGAACAGCGCAGTATGCTCGAGGACGCTCGCGTCCGCGGTGCTGCAGTGTTTCTCGCTACTGGACTGTCCCTCGCTGCTTTAGCCGGTTGTGGAGCTAACAGCGATGTCACCGATGGTGGCCGCGCCACTCCAACCCCTAGCGCTTCGGCATCTGCCGAAGCTCACCCAACCGTTCAAAACAACTGTGGCCCGCAGGGTATCGACTTAACAAAAAACCGCGCTGACACTGTAAAGAGTGTTGATGCGGGTATCGTTGAGAACCTGTTCCACACTGATCCTGCCACTGGCAAGACCACACCATTTAGCCCTGAAGAAGTCAGTACTGCCTTGCGCACGCAAGTTTCTCAGGACGTACACGTGGCTGCTGTTTTGCACGCTCACATGGACGACACTCGTAAGGGTCTGCAACTTGGCCAGGGTACACTCACCCGTGCTGAAAGCTACACCAACGACATTTGGCCAAGCAACAATAATGCCGCTGCGGCTGCTGTTGCCGAGCTGTGTAACGACCTAGCTCCCGTGAACATTAAGCGCGTCGAAAACGTAGTTTTCCCCGAGAACCAAGCCGTCGAAGTTACGCCGGTTCGGACTAACGGCCGCATTACTGGCTGGACGTATACCTTACTCTCAGGTCGCACGACGCTGAGCGGTTACCGCACTGTCTTCAACAGCGACTCAAGTGATGGTAACAGTGACCAGGCTAAGGTCGATGAGTCGATCTCTAACTCGCTCCTCTTTACCGATGACGGTCGCTACGTAATCCAGATGGTCTTTGGCCCGAACTCGTTCGACATTAAGAACTTGGACAAGACGCCAGTTAACATTCAAATTGCTCCTGGTCAGCCAATTCCTATCACGCCTAACACTGAGCAGGGTCAAGTCCCCGCCGGTAGTAAGTCTGACAAGACTAAGAGCGACCAAAACGGCTCTGAAACTAACGGTGGCAACACCGGTGGCGGTGGCAACATTAGCGAAGGCAACACGCCTGAGCAAAATGCTGGCCCTAACAGCGGCAACAACACCGGCAACAAGCAAGGTACTAACCCTAACGGACCTGCCGAAAGTCAGCCTGGCAACCACCAGTCACCAAGTGGCGGTGGTAGCGGCGGTGGCAACAACACCGGCAATACGCCAACCACGGCCCCAAGCCCAACCTCTACGCAGCCGCACCCCGGCCCAAGCATTACCGTTTCACCTCGCCCTACCCCGGTAGAGACCACACAACCGCCCGCCGTCAAGGATCCGCACCCAGTCGAGAGCTGTGACCCTAACCTTGGCGAGATTTGCTAAGAAAGTCTTTAAGGAGATATATAATGAAAGCTTTTAAGAAAATCCTGACCGGTGCAGCCGCACTCGCTATGGGCCTGACGATGGTTATGACCACCGGTGGTACCGCCAGCGCAGCCGCCTGCTACAACTACGATGCTTCTGACACTATGGTCACCAGCGCCACCCCTGTTTTCAACAACTTCTGTAACGCACCATATGGTATTGGCGCCGAGGCTGACTTTGTCCGCGTTCGCCAAAGCACCAATGGCAACAACGAAGATAACGTTGCGAACGCTCAGTACACGAACAATGTTGATTCAACCTGTGCTGATGGTACGCAATTCGATGTTTGGAACTACGTTCACAACAACGCCAGCGACCACTTAAACGACAATGGTAACGGCTCAGCCGTTGCCCACAATGCCAAGATCGCTCTGAGCGCTCCGACTGGCACCACCAGCACGAAGCCGTTCACCTTTGGTGCAACCGTCAGTGCCGACAACGCTACCAGCGTGAGCGACACTGCTACCCTTAACTGTGGTGGTAAGAATGTTACGCTGAGCATGGTTTCCAAGTCTGTGCACATCTACAGCTCGGCTTACGGTGCCTGGCACGATCTGAGCGACACTGCCGTTAATGGCAGCGCCAACCTCGGCAGCCCAACCTTTGGCAGCACCGACATGTGGGGTTGCTTCAACTACCGCATCGTTGTTGTCTACAGCGTTAAAGTAACCGAAGTTAAAACTCCAGCTCCTGTTCTGAAGTGTGTCCTCAACGTTGTTGCCGACACTAAGAACAAGCGCATGGTCACGGCAACCGTCAACGGTACCGCCCAGAACGCCACGATCACTGGTTACACCATTGACTGGGGCGATCGCAGCACTGTCAGCAATAAGCAGACCGATACGCACACCTATGGTGACAAGATCAACAGCGCTAAGATTACGGCTAGCTTCATTGCTACCTACACCGATGCTGCTGGTAAGACTGTTACCCAACCCGTAAGTGGTGCAGATTGTATCGTTCCGGTTTCGTTCACTACGACTCCTCCTACGACACCTCCTGTTACTCCTCCAACCCGACCTACCCCAGCTCCTGTCCTCGTTGCGACTGGTGCCGGTAGTGTAGCAACTCTCATCGGCTTGTTCGCCGGTGCGAGCGTGATCGGTACGACATTGTACCGCCGCATGCTGAGCCGCCAGTAATCGACTGACCGCTCTGGCCTCAAACAGCCCCTCTCCGGAGGGGCTGTTTTCTTATATAGTAAGATTTCTGACTGTACCCCGCAGACGACTATGCGATCATGAGTGCTACAAGTGAGATGACTGTAATTCCATAACTGAAAGAGAGGCTGAACATGCTGCACCTGCAAATCACTAAGAAACTTGTCGACCGGCTGATTGCCGGCGGCGCCGTTCTCCTGTTTGGACTCGGCGTATTTATGACCTTGCCTGCAGGTGTACACGCTGCCGAGGTCACGCTTGGCGGGGGTCGAGACACTGATGCGAACGCCGTGATTGACGGCGGTGCGCTCAGCACGAGCGAATTGGTGGCCGATTACGGGGCCGGCAAGGGAAGCAGTAGCGCCCAAAGTATTCAGGATATTTATACCTACTTCGGCATTTCAGCGACTGACATTAGTGCCCTGGGGACCACCGCCGTAGCTGGTTCGGTATCCAAAACCGGCGATGTGTTTGTAAGCGGTAGTGCCACGCCGGTCGCTACCGGTGCATTGACGGCTGGCCGTCAAAACTTAGCTGGTAGTAGCCAGGTGACGGCTGGCGGCACGACGTTTTACACCCGGACACCGAGTGTTTCGTTTAAATCCGACTCCCTGCCGGCTTTTGTAGTCATGCAGAATGGTGTCTTCAAGTACGCCATTATCGGTAGTTGTGGTAATCCGGTTAAGGCGACGCCTAAAATGCCCGACTTTACCATTGAGAAAACAGTCGCTAAATTTGGCGATAGCAACTTTACTAAATCGGTAACGGCCCAAAGCGGTGATAAGGTGACCTACCGGGTGGCCGTCGCCAGCACCGGCGCGATTGCCTCGGTCAACCAAGTCGTGCGCGACGAATTACCGGCTCACGCTACTTACGTTGATGGCAGCCTAAAACTCGTTAACGACGGCAGCGCCGTTGACGCTAGTAAGTTTTTCGGATCGGGTATAACCATCCCCTCATTTGCGACCGGCACCACCACTACCTACGAATTTTCGGCCACAGTAGCACCCGGCGAAGCTGATAGTGACTGCCGCACTGAGACCTTGGTAAATACCGCCCACTCGGCCAGTCCAATTTTGCCTGACAAAACTTCCACGGCCACGGTAAACAAAACCTGTAAGCCAACCCCGCCGCCAACTCCTACGCCCGCACCGCCGGCTCCGACACCCACGCCACAGCCCGCCCCGAGCCTCCCGGCTACCGGTACGGGCAGCGTTCTCGGGCTGTTCGTACTCGCTAGCGTCGTTGGCAGCTTCGTCTACCGCCGCCACCTCAGTCGCCGCCTAGCCACTGCGACTAACCGGGACTAAGCACTGGCTTTTTGGCCGCAAATATGCTAGTATACAACCACTAAGCGAGTAGTGACTGACCGCTTTGTGAGACTCAGATCCCCCTTCATGTATGTTGGGGGATTTCTTTTTGGCCTCTGTTGTGGTAGAATATTTTAGTTCTAAATAGCAACTAAGAGCTAACTTGCTAAGTACGCAGTTGTCCCTATCTCTTCGAGATAGAACCCGGCGTTCGGAATATACTTGCTCAATCAAGCTTGGCAAGCTATATTACCTCACTTAGGGTCCCATCGTCTATCGGTTAGGACATCGGGTTTTCATCCCGGCAAGAGGAGTTCGACTCTCCTTGGGATCACCAAATTAAGGCGCTCACCGTAAGGTGGGCGTTTTAATTTGGTGAGCTACGGCTAGCTTAAGTTTAGCCGGCAGCCCAGCGGTGATGAGCGACAAAGCGCGTGAGGCATTACACAAACTGGCGCAGTAAATGCCTAGGACTGAGTCGTTCGCAATGATAGCTTTTTGGCAGTTTTGGCATCGACTGAGATGCTATTGGCAGAAATTGCCTGACGCAGGGCGGCATATAGTACAGTTCGATGGCCCCACTGGTTCGCTGGAATATTGGCATAGTTCCCCGCGCTATCGAAGATATGAAAATAGTGTTCCCAGCCACCTTTGGGTTTCCATCGAAATTTGTAGGAGCATTCAGTCATGATTGTTAGGTCGACCGATTGTTGAGAGAAGATTGTCGAGTACGCTAGAGTGTTCTTTTCGTCGAGGCTAAGCCTTGGATTCATAACAGCCAGTGACAAAACTAGCACAGCACCAAGCCCATATACTATTCCCGCCCAACTCAGTACTATTTCTTGATGAGCCAGCCAGGTTGCGGCGATGATGATGGTACAGAGTATGAAAATTTGTAGATACAGTCGATAAGGCCGGAAAACGCGCATGCCCGAAGCATAGCAAATCAATACTGCTATTGCTATACTGCGCCTATGGCGATAACTACCGAGCAAACTGTCAATCGTCCCCAGTGGCAGCAGCAAGTGCACCCCTTTCGTAATGACCAACCGAAGGGAGAGTAACGATGAACCCACCAAACAAGAAACTCGGTACCTCACTGAGTGACGGTCCAAAGCTCTTTTTTGGAGCGTTAAAGACCTGGCAGGGCCTGCTGGGCGTAGCGCTGATGGTGGTGTTAGCTATTATTTTGCCGCAAAACTTGAAAGCATTTGGCGCACTAGTGTTTGGTGTCCCGTTACTGGCTGCTGGTATGAAGACCAGCGTTAAAAAAATCAGTCAGGCGCAGCTTGCATCGGTGCAGTCTCAGCCAGCGGCGGCTGGTTGGCAAACGGCGTGTTTCGTGCAAGCTGATGGCATCGCGCCTTTTCCGGCTAAGTGGGAAACTGGCCAAATCAGCCTGGATAACGGCGCTTTGCTTTGGCGCCAAAATACAATCTTCCGTAAAGCCGATAGCCTGACGATTGATCTAACTCAGCAACAACTGCAGGTAATCCAAACCAGGGCCGTGGCTGCGGGAGAATCACTGCATATTAAAGCTAATGCGTTTATGGTGCTTGTTTGCCAGTCGCAGGTCGGCGGCCAAGTTTTGCTGGCCGTACCGCAGGATTTCGTCGGTCTGGTTAGCGGCGTACTCAGCTCCAATAAAGAAGCTTAACTAGCCTATTTTGAGGAGTCTAAGGGTTCCACCTAACTGTGACTTGGCTCACCAAAAAATACCTTAGCGTGTCTGGGGTATTTTTATGTCTAATTCTGGTATGATTCAGGTATGTCTTCGAAAATTATGATTAATCTATTTGGGCCGCCAACCGCCGGCAAAAGTACGATCGCGAACTTATTACGTGAACACATCGAACGTCTTTACACGGTAGATTTTGATGTGGTGAAGCATCAGATTTCTGGCTATGACTGGAGGCGGGACAGCAACATCTCGCAAGACATTACAATTGCTACACTTAACTCTGTTGCTAAAGCTGGCTTGTCGATTATAGTTTTAATGCCGCTGCCACGCCAACAAGATGCCTATGAACGCATTGCTGCTGCAGCCGTGGAGCATGACTATGAACTATTCAATGTCGAGATAACCGCACCTGAAGCTGTGCTCGCTAGTCGCTACATTCAGCGGTTGTCCAATATGACGGATCTAAAAGAGAAGGCGTTAATGAAAACACCTGATGAGCATATGACCTATGTCCGTACACCGTATTATCGGCCATCTGATACTGTGAGCTTTGACTCGTCGACGAACTCACCAAACGAGATACTTAGCGGAATTCTAAAGCTCATAGCCTAACTTTCCAAGCTTGCTGCTCTATAATCATTAGTAGACGAGGAATCTGCCCAATTACTCAGACTTACTGCACCCCACGAAAGTGGGGGTTTTGTTTTGAGTACTACTTCTAGTTGTAAATAATGCTATATTAAGCCTGCTCTAAGATTTACACACGGTTGAAAAGGCCGTATACAATAGGGATAAGCACAGTAATAAAAGGAACTTTATGAAACTCTTCAAAAATCAACAAGGGATTGCCCACTACTTAGTAATGGTAGTCGTCGTCATTGGGGTTGCAGTAGGTGGCACCGCGTATTTAGTTGCTAGCCACGCTGATTCAATTAATCCATTCGCTTGTGCAGGAACGCCAACCCTTACAACGGGTAGTAAGAGTACCTGTGTCAAAAACCTACAGTGGAATTTAAATCACCTTAATATAGCTCCAGGTAGTTACGGCGTTACTATCGATGGCATATATGGTACGAAAACAAACTCTGCCGTCAACAGCTTTAAAGTCAGCGTAAAAATTGGTGGCGCGGGCAGCGTCGGCCCTACCACGTGGGCTCAGTTAAGGGCACATCAAACAGCTAACCCGGTAATTGCACCTGCTGCGACGCCGCTTAGTACATTAACGAAAATTATTACTAATATCAATGCAAACGTCGGTACAAATTACACGACTCTTAAAAAGGTGACGGTGCCGGGACCAATTACGGATGGGACTGCTCAACCGCTTGTGTTCACTTTAAATGGTCAGATGTACTTTGCATACACCCAAACTACGCCACCTAATTTCAATACCACTGCAGCAACGACCGCTGCCAGTATGGCCATTGTAAAGGCGACTGTTAGTAATCCGGCCCTCGAAACAGTACACATCGATAAGTCTGGTAACCTTGTAGACGAATATCTTGTAAAGGTGGGTTATTCGACCGGCGGCAGCTCTACTGGACGCTAAGAAGAGTTCCACCTAACCGCGGCTTGGCTCGCCATTCCTTCAGGAATAAAAGGCGAGCCGGTGCGCTCACAAAGTGAAGCGTAGCGCCAGCTATACTCTCCTTGGGACGTTACCTTAACTTAGTTTTTTCTGTGCAGGTTCTTCGAGGCGGCGTTTTGCCCAATTGGTGATGACTGCGAAAAAATTGTCGAAGTAAATTCCGCCGAGATAGTAATTATGGTAGATAGTATCGTCTGGGCCGATATAGCTAGCTTCGCCGCCCATAGGGTTAAGCACGCCTTTCTCTACCATTGCGGCAACGTCTTCACGCGTCAGGCCGATCGTATCGTACAAGGAATATGTATCGATCGCTGGCTGTTCCGTGAGACTGCGCATCTGATAGCAGTAGTCCAGGATAAATTTAACGCTTGCATAGTCATTTTGGTTCCAGCCCTCAAAATGACTTGCGGGAATAGTGCCCCATGTAGCATTTGCGCTACGCTTAGCGTCAGCAGCATCAATTGCATATTCTTGGATGTCTTGCCAGGTAACGACGCGGTCTGGGATACCGAACTGTCGCCAGCGTGTGAAGTCTCGTAAAGTATTGCCACCCTTGGGCGGCGTTGGCGTGTCGCTAGATGCTTCAACAACTCTATCCTCTGGCTCAATTTGGAGCCATGAATAATCTGCATTTGCTCGATGTGATTCCCAAATGGCGTCCACGGCGGCATCGTCCAGTTGCTTGAAGTCGCCATACGTTAAACCGTCGTAGGTGGCTTCTAAGCGTTCGGCGGAGGGTATGTCCTGCTCTATTCTCATAATATAAAGTATATTGTATAACATTATAGTGCTCATATCAACCTAGTTGACTTACATGTAGTAGTATCGAAAGCTTACGGTCCATTAGGATAAGGCTTAGAAGAAAAGACTTCCACCTGACTGCGACCCGGTCATCAAATTACTATTGATAATTTACAGTCGGTCGGCCGCTGCTAATGTAGCACGACAGGTTGCCAGGGCCTCGACTGCGGTCTAGGCTGTGGTCGTTCGGCGCGGCAAGGGCGATATGGAAGTTGCAAGTTCCTTTGCGGTACGCGATGCCTATGGAGTAAGCCTGTAAGATTTGCGTCCAGGTGCTGGGTGGCTGGTTGTAACGATAGCGAAAGTCGTTACCGTCGTAGCTCCAGCCATCCTTACGGAGGGCGACATCGATGGTTTGCAGATGCTTGGATATGGTGTCGGCACTCTGGAGCGGCAAGGTGTTGTCGATGTATGTGGCGTCGGATTGCGTGCCGCAGAGGTGCGCATACAGCGAGGGATCTCCCTCAGAGCAGAATGCTCCAACTTGCGGCAATAAGCCGATATTGAGCGGAGCAAGCAAAGGGACGAGCGTAGCGCGGGCAGCGGTCATCTCGCGGTTGGTCACTGCTATGTCATGAGCTTTCAGGCGGCTGTCGACGGTACTCGAAAGCACAGGTATTCGAAACAGGCTGCTTGCAAACACCAGTGCAACCAAGGCCACGACGATCAGGCCGGTAACTATGACGTAGCGTTTACGGATGCGGCGTATAAGCTGATGCATGCTTTTAGCGTAGCACGACTGAAAAAGAGCGCTACGGTATATATGGAAATGCATTTGTACACTGGCGAGCTACTGGGCGAGCCGCAGCCACAATCAGAGATTGAAGAAATTGTCTGGATGAGTAAAGACGAGGTGGCTGAAAAGATAGCCCTGATGACGCCGATGACGTTGGATCACGTCATGCCGTTCCTGGCCGAACAGAGCATTTGGTAGGACGAACCGGCGCGCTCGCGAAGTGAAGTGCCAGTCATGCGCTCCTTGGGATTACCAAGAAAAAAAGATCAGCATTAACCGACCCCTTCTTCTTGTTTAGGGAGAGCTGGGTCTTGGCTGGAAGTTGTATGTATGGTGCTAAGTGCGGTGCAATTACTGTTGGCGACAATGAGCCAGGTCATAATGGCGAATGCGTTGGTGTAGTCACTCGACCGTTGATTGCAAAAGTGGTCGGTATCAATTGGTATTATGGATTTGATGCATCCATGGCCAAGACCGTGTATGCCGATTGATATACGGCTCAAATTATATTGCTCATGCTTGCAAAAGAAATTACACCCAGAGATAATTAAGCTCAATGAGCGAAGTAACTCCACGCAATCAATTAAGCTTTGAAGAGCGGCAAGCGCGGACTGCAGCCCGAAGGGCAGAACTCGAACCTGCATTAGCGCAACTCGCCGTCGCTGCAAAAGCTGCCTATGCAACTTTGCGGCCATTAGCCCAGCATGTCTCAACCGTTGATCGAGACTATCCGTTGCGCCACCAACAAGTTCATGGAATGGGAATCGGTGGCCCCGGTGGAGTCGTGGCAGATTACCTAATGGTAGCGTTTGGTGGTCACCATGACTTATTGCTCTACCAGAACTTTGGGAGCGCCAGGTCATTTACGTGGCAGTTTGAACGTTCTTTGTTAACAGATGCATTACTAAGCGAAAAGACCAAAATTGAGGAATATCCTCAGGCGCGGCGCCCAGCTGCAGGCGGCGGCGTTATGGGAATAGAGGTCGCTACATACACCTATCCCGAACAAATTGGCATTAACGCTATGTTCACCGACGGTCTTTGTGACGATCTGAATGGCTATGCTGGGGCGGAGGGTTATGTCAGAGCATTTGAGACCGATCTAGAAGCGGCCGTCACTCGTTTGGCGTAGCGCCAGTTATACGCTCCTGGGGATCACCCTGCATTGACAATTCAACACATTAATGCTAATGTATATCAATGATCGTGCAGTTACAGAATCTCTCAGACATTCGTAGTCAACACCGAAACGAAAAGATTGTACTGACCATGGGCACGTTTGACTTATTACATGTCGGTCACTTGCGCTATCTAAATGCCGTTAAAGCACTTGGCGATATTATGGTTGTGTTGCTTAGCAGTGACGATAGGGTAAGAGCTCGCAAAGGTCCCGAGCGACCGATTATTCCTGAAGCTGATCGAGCGCAAATGCTGGACGCACTGAAAGTAGTTGATTATGTATTTATTGACCCATCCAAGAGTCAACCAACAGAAATTGATCCAGTGCACGCGCAAATAGTCGCTGAACTACAGCCAGATATCTGCGCTGCCGACGGAGGTCGTGATTCACGTTTTACGAATATTATTGCTGAAGATAAATTCAGAATCATTGAGCTAAAACGCAGCGAAGGCTATCCGGTCATACGCAGTGACGAGACTGCTTCAACTTCGGCAATTATTAATCATATTGTTAGCCTGGAGCAGTAGCTCGCTAACTGGGCTTCTGCGTCATGCGAAAAAGAACTTTACGGGTATTGTTTATGCCCGTATGAGGCGCGTACTAAGCAGGGCGGCTAGTCGATCCCACGCATCGCTGGCCGAGGTGGGGGTGTAGGTGGTGGGGTCGGTATCGCAAAAGAAACGGTGCGGCGTGTGGGGATAGACCACTAGCTCATGGCTCACGTGCTCGGTTTCTAAGGCGTGCTGGATTTGGGCGCGATCATCAGCTGAAATAAGCTTGTCATCTTCTCCGATGAGTACGAGGAGGTGCTCGTTTTGGGCGGCAATGCCGCTGGTTGCCTCGATGGTGGGGGTCGGCCTACTCAATGGAACATCAGTCGAGGTCAGCCAGCCAGGATAAAACGCCACTGACGCTGCCAGCGCAAGTCGGGTAGCAGCTAGGAAGGCGATATGGCCGCCCACGCTGAAGCCAACCATGGCAATTGCATCGGCGTTGTAGTCGGTGTGAAGAGCATCCATGGTGGCAGCAACGTCGCGAACGGCATCGTCGCGGCTGAGCGCATTAAGGAGTGTAAAACCTTGCGCGCGGCCGGCATCGTCATCGTTAAGCGTAATCGCCGTACCGCTGCGGTGGTAAAAATCGGGGGCGACGGCGGTGTAGCTTAGACTGGCAATACGGCGCGTTACCTCTTGAATGTGGGGCGTCAATCCAAATAACTCAAAGCCAACAATGACCGCTGCCGCTGGCTGCTCGTCTACTGGGCGAGCAAGATAGGCTTGCATCGTTTCTTCTCCCTGCTCGCCGGGAACAGTAATATTGATTGTTTCGGTGTGTAATTCCATAAGCTTCTCCTTGTTGTTAGTGCTTTGTAAGCCGTCATGTCTCAGCTACGCTAGCGATGCCGGTGAGATTCCCGCCACTGTATAAGGTATTGAAAGGTATCTTCGAGAGGCTCTGGCGAGCCGCTGGCTATCTTTTGGTCGAGGATGTGCAGCTTCCAGTCTATGAGCTCAATGACATTGGCTCGGTCTCTGACCTCATCGGACAGTTTGGCGCGATAGGCCTCCAGAAACGCCTTGCGGTCGGGGGCGGCATGCAGACCAGACCGCTTCATGCCAGCAAATTTAAGCATCTCCTGGATGGACATGCCCATTTCGCGGAAAGTGGCTAGAAATATCAGCCATTCGACATCTTTGTTGCTATACCGGCGGTGGCCAGAGGCATCACGCTGCACATCATCAATAAGCCCTAGCCGCTCGTAGTAACGGAGTGTGTACTCCGAGAGACCCGTCATTGATGCTGCCTCCGCTATGGTTATGCTCTGCCGTTCCATATATCGAGCATAGCACTTAGTGTGCACTCTAAGTCAAGGGGACGGTTTATACCTGACAGGTCCGCCTCACTACCTACGTTCTCTAGCTCTAGCTTGCGCATGTGTAATTACGCCATATGGTTGAGCACGTAGTCGGCATCAAACAGGGCATCTTCTGGTGCGCTCTGGGCCGGTACGTGAACTTTGAGAAAATGAAAAAGTTGTGTCTGCAAAGTCATACTCGGGGATCCTTTGGGCGGGGATTACTTCCTTCATTGCTCAAACGCCTTTATTTACCGCAAGTATAGTATATTTCTTACCGCTTCCCTGAGCCCGTTAGGACGTATATTGTCGACGAGATTGCAGCCGTCGATGAGCTCGTTGGATGGTAAGGTCGGTTCGCGGGCAATCATGTCGGCGCAACAGCTTGACCGCCTCCTATAAACCCCCTATCATAAAGCTTATAGTTACATAAGAAAGAGTTTGGTCGTACGTAATGGCACAACGGTTGCCTATTCCCGGTCAAGATGACGGACAATGGGGGGATATCCTCAACGGCTTTCTGGGCGTCGAACATAACGCAGATGGTACGTTAAAGGCGTCCGGTACCTTAGCCAGCAAAGCCGATACGATTTCTACGGTACACACCACGGGTAACGAATCAGTGAGTGGGACGAAGACCTTTAGCGCTTCGCCTGTTGTACCCACTCCCACGCTTGCTTCACAGGCCGCTAATAAAGGCTATATTGATGGCTTAGTGGCCGCTGGAGCGCCCGCCGCGACCACTAGTACCTTAGGCATCGTACAACTTGCTGGTGACCTTGGGGGTTCCGGCACGGCTGCCACTGCGCCGGTGATCTCGGACGGAGCTATCACTAACAGCAAAATCGCTAACGGCAGCGTGAGTACCAACAAATTAGCGGCGGGCGCAGTAACTTCTAACGAAATTGCCGATGCGACCATCACTAACACTGATATTTCTGCCACTGCGGCCATTGCCCGTACTAAGTTGGACACCGCAACTCAGACGAGTCTCGGTAAAGCCGACACGGCGTTGCAGACGGCACCCGTTACCAGTGTGAATACCCATACTGGCGCTGTCACGCTGGTCCAGGCGGATGTTGGGCTTGGTAATGTCGACAATACCTCGGATGCTACTAAAAACAGCGCTGCGGTGACGCTTACCAATAAGACTATTTCGGGGGCCAGCAATACCCTTAGTAATATTCCCGAGTCAGCGGTCACCAGCTTGGTGAGCGACCTGGCTGCCACCGAAAAGTCGGCAAATAAAGGCGCTGCCAGTGGCTACGCTCCGCTCAATGGCTCGAGCCAGGTGCCAATTGCCAATATTCCTACCGGCACTAGCTCAACCACGGTTGCTATTGGTAATGACACTCGGATTACCGGCGCAATTCAGGGAACGGCCGTTCCCGGTGGTGACCTCAGTGGTACCTATACCACGCCGACGGTATCGAAGGTTAATGGGGTCGGCGTATCGGGCACCCCAGCTGTAGGCAATGTGCCGGTTGCTACGAGCGCGACGGCTGCGGTATGGGGTGCTCTACCGATTGGCGCGTGGCTACCATCAGATAATAATCTGAAAGCCGCCAATATGATCCCGGAGACAGCCAGCTCAGGAGTGGCGATTGCCGTGTCCACAAACTACACCTTTAAAATTCGTATTCCCCAAGCTATCACCGCCACCAACGCCGTATTCTACCTCGCAGTCAACGGTGCGACGTTATCGGGGTGGTATGCGGCACTCTACGACAGCACGGGCAGCTTGGTGAGCGGCACGGCGACCACGGATCAATCCTCGAAATTCACCGGTGCAGTGGGTACTATATCGTTGCCTTTCGGTACGGCCACCGCTATTGCGGCCGGAATATATTATCTTAGCCTCTCAACAGGAACGGCAACCACCGCGCCCCAGCTACAGCGAGGGGGATCGAATAGTGGCAACCTTGGGCTCACCACGGGTGTAGCCAGCGCGACCGCACCTCGATGGGGGACGGCGGCAAACACTTGGACCGGTGGTACGCCTCCAGCGACGCTGGGAACAATTACGGCAGGCAGTATCACGTTCTTTAGCGGCATATCGTAATGACAGAATATGGCCAGCAATGCTTATGGTATGATGAGCTTATAACTATTAAGGAAGGTTGATGATGACAGCACAGCGGCTGCCTATTCCTGGTTCAGACGATGGGCAATGGGGGAACATATTAAACGACTTCTTGTCGCAGGCTCACAATGCCGATGGCAGCCTGTCGTCTTCGGCTGTCACGGCGGCCGGAGCTTACACGAAACCGGGTGGCGGTGTGCCGACCGGCGACATTGCTGATGGCGCGGTTACCCAGGCAAAATTAGCCAGCTCTGTCCAGGCTACCCTTGCGAGTGTAGCGCCGACACCTTCGGACGGTGGTACGTGGAGCGCCTCACGGTCCTACGCCGCGGGCAGTATCGTATCTTACGGTGGTGCGCGCTATATTGCCCCAGCGGCGGTATCCACCAACGCTTTCTTTGATAACAGTAAATGGATACTACTCGGTAGTGTCCCGGATACGTTCTAAACTAAAAATATGAGGGGCTTACAGATATGACACAGATGGTTGATCGCAAATTCGGTGCCTTTTATCCCACTACCACCGTAACGAATGGGTCGTACACCTATAACTTTGGCTACCTGGAGTCTACGGTCGGACGTAAGTTTGATATTTATTCGACGTTTATTGACCTAGGGTCTGATTACCCAGGTAACCCGGCAGCCCCATCCACGCGTAAGCAGCACGGTGATATTGCGGCTGCTGCGGCCGCTGGCCACGACATTCTCGTCGCCATGGCGTCCACCTACAAGTATGTGCAGTGTAGCGATGGCAACTATTATCCTGTCTACGCAACCGGGGCAGACATTCAGTCCGGCATGTTCGATACGCAATTCACCAACATCTTTACCTGGCTGTTGGGTCTTGGTGTCAATATTACGGTTCGTTTTATGTGGGAAGCTAACCTTGGCCCTAATATCTCAGCCTACTATCCGGGGGTGACGAGCTATGCCTCAACGGGTACGCCGAGCGTTCCGACCAGCTCACCGCTCAAGGTGATGACGTCTTCTGGCTTGTCGCCAATAACTTCGCCGACCGATTATAAGCAGACCTGGCAGTATGTGACCACGTTACTCCGTGGCCTACCAAATGCCTCGAGTCGCCTCAAGATGTTCTATTGTCCTGGGTCCAATGACGGCTCCGCCGCCCAAGCGGCAGGCAACACCCTGGCTACCATGCTGCCCGACTCGGCCTATGTCGACTACATCGGCTACGATACCTACAACGAGATTGGCTCGACGTGGCACAGTGCGCTTGATACGCTGCGTGGCCCGCGCGAGTCAGATAGTACCAACCTTTGGGCCTACGACTTACTTACCAGCCTGAATACCACCGCCGACGTCTGGATTGGCGAGATCAACTGTATGGATCAGAACGACCCCAAGGATACGTCGCATACGGCAGTGGGGCACAGTAAGGCGCAGTGGTATACCGACCTGTTCAACCTGACGACTGAGCTGCCGCGCCTCACGACCATAAACTGGTTTGATGGGCCAGGGACTCGAACGACATGGCCGTTCAACTCCTCGGCCGGTGCGCTCAATGCCTTTAGTGCTGGCTTTAACTTCGGCCCCGACGCTACCCAGCACGGTGTAGTTGCGGCCGCCTATACACCACCCGCCGGCACACCACCGGCTAACCCGACGGGAGTTACACTGCCGTTTCCTGCCAACCATCAGCCAGGTGACGCGAACCGAACGAACTGGATGAATGCTCACGAATATTTCTTTAACCAGATCGCAAAACCGGACAGCTCGGGTTGGGTAGCGTTGAACAGTAACACTGACGGTTCGATACCAGCCCTGGTCTTAACCCGCGAGTCAGCCGGAGTGAGCTACATACCGGCTATATCGATTGTCCATCCAGGTGGTGCTAATTATGATCTTATCGATGTTAAGCTTGGCACCAATGCGCACTTGTCGTACGCCTTGCGCGATGACGGCCGCCAAGTATGGGGTCCCGGTGACACGGCAGACCCAGACGTCTATCTACAGCGTTCCTCGGCCGGCTTACTACAAGTTACCGGTCCAGGCTTAAATACCGGGAGCCTGGCGGTGACGGGCTACGTGCAATCAAACAATGTGTTGCTGACTGACGTCAGCTCGGCTCCTTCATCACCCGGCGCCGGTGGTGGCGTCCAGGTATTTGCGCAATCGGATGTTCTTAAAGTTCGTAACTCAGGCCTGACCTACACGCTCGGGCCACCGCAATCAGCTAAGTTTTCGGCTCTTCTTGCGTATAGTCCTGAGGGGGCAAACTCGACGTCAAGTGCGCTCACCAACGGTGTGGTTTATCTAATTCGTATTCTTGTGCCCGATAGCCGGACGCTGTCACGCGTAGGCTTTAATATTGTGGGGGCTGGCGTTGGCCTGACGTCTGGCCAATGCTTTGCGGGTATTTATGACGCAGCCGGCAACTTACTGGGCCAAACTGCCGATCAGTCAACTGCCTGGGGGAGCATCGGCGCCAAGAATATGACACCGGTGGCCGTCGGCTCTTTGGCAGTCAACCCGGGCTATGTGTACGCGGCATTCTTGTCGAACGCTACCACGAGTGGCCCAACAATTTCTCGCAGTCTGGGGCTCGGCAACTGGCTCCAAGTGGGCGGCAGTGGTACCAACTTTGGCAGATATGGAAGCGCGCTAACGGCGCTCCCTACAACCCTCACTTTGGCCAGCATTACGACCGACAGTGACAACAAGTTCTGCTCAATTTCATAGTTTTAGAAGGTTCCGGAGGTCCACTATTTGCAAGTTGTAGGATTAAATGGTATAAATAATTAATGATTGGCAAGCAAAAAGCTACTATAGCACGCTCTGCGGCTCACGAGAGTCTACGAGAAGTCGGGACTACACTGCTAGCGTCTCACAACTCTGTGGTCCAGCTGGCGGGACGTATTTCCCTCCTGGAGCCTCATCGACTGATCAAGTTTCCCCTCCTCAATACGCTGCGCGAGACCACGGTCTGGTCGTTTGATCACTCGTACGATAGGCCGCTCGACGAAGCACCGACAGTTATGCAATCAGTTCAGAGATCATTGCGCTTTAATCCATTATCGAGAGACTTGGCTCTTTCGGTATTGTTCACTGACCATGCGGTTGCGCATGCGGCAGAACTACTGTTTACCTATGACCAGTCTAGGGGCGGCTATTTCAGTCAACGGCGGGGAGCAATCGATGATGGAACTGCGCTCATGGCCGAGGGCGCCGAAGTCGCAAGAGCGTCTGCAATACTTACGAACATCGACATGGGCTTCTTGACCATACAGCAGGACAAAGGGTAGACCGCATGAAAGTAACCCACAATAACATCAAGGATTTTCTGTATACGCCCGGGAAATATTTTGTAATTCCCGATTTTCAGCGCCCCTATTCCTGGGAAAAATCGAATGTCGATTCATTTTTGTCCGATCTCGAGACCGTGCTGGAGCGCAATAAGGCGCATTTTTTTGGCAGCGTCGTCTATATTAACGAGGGCGATGACAGCGTTATTATCGATGGCCAGCAGCGCTCGACAACCGTCTTGCTGATGTTGACGGCACTCTACCACTTGGCGCTGGAGCACCCCGAAAAGAGCGCGATCCCGGCCGAGCAGATCATGAAGAGCTACTTGTTTAACGAGTTTGCTGCTCGGATTGGCAATGAGGAAAATCGCATCAAACTGCGCACGGTCACTACCGATAACGAGATCTTTGAGCGGATCTTTGAGCGGGCCAAGCTGGCGGAAAAACACCAGGAGAGCAAGCTCTACCGCGTGTACTTCCAGTTTTATAATTACTTCGCGGCGCGCGACAGCCTCGATCGCTACATCAACATCCTGGATAAATTTGAGATAGTTACCATTGCGCTCGATGCCGGCGACGACAACCCGCAAGAAGTTTTTGAAAGCATCAATTCCACTGGCAAGCCACTCTCCGACGGCGATAAAATTCGTAACTTTGCCCTGATGCTGAGCGACAAACAGGCCCGGCAATTGGTGCTCGAAAAGTACTGGAATGTAGTCGAACGCAACTTAACCGTGGTTAACAAAGATTACATTACCGACTTCTTTCGCATGTACCTAGTGAGCGTACTGCAGCACGACGTCAAACTAGAACTGGTCTACCCAGAGTTTAAACGTCAGTTTGAGCAAGCCATCACCGACCAGTCGGACACCGCTTCGCTCGAGGCCTTTTACGGCGTCGTACTGCGGCAGCTGGAGCATTACTTATTCCTCAAATTTAACCGCGACGACAACGGCTTGTACACCGATTTTAAAGATAAGGCTTTTCGGCTCAACTTTCTGAAAATTGAAATCGTAAACCCCTTCCTTATGAAGTTGCTCGATCGCTACCGGGCCGGCGAGCTCGATAGCGCTGCGGTGCAACGGGTGTTTGAAATAGTCGAGACATTCCTCGTTCGTCGTATCATCTGTAACATGGCAACGACTGGTCTTAACAACCTCTTCTCAATCTTGGACAAAGAAGTGAGCGCTCAGTTGCAAGCTACGCCGGGTGCCAGCTATGGCGATGTACTAACTTTCGTGCTTAATGAGCGCACCGGTGCCACGCACTTGCCAACCAATGCTGAAGTTGAGCTGGCCGTCAGCAGTAACCCATTCTACAAACAGCGAAACTGGTACAACAACTTTATTCTCAGCTCAGTCGACGACAAGGCCCAGTCCAAAGAATCAGCTTTATTGCACCAGATTGCCCGTGGCGACGTAGAGCTCAGCATTGAGCACATCATGCCGCAAACCCTCACCAGCGACTGGCAGGACATGCTCGGTCCAGATTACGAGAATATTCACAACCGCTATGTCCACACGCTACCGAACTTGACGCTAACCGGTTACAACTCGAAGTACTCCAACAATGATTTTGTAACCAAGAAGACCATCGAAAATGGTTTTAACCAAAGCCCGCTGCATATTAATTCATTCGTCCGAGCCGCAGAAACCTGGGATGAAGCGGCACTCACCGCGCGGGCTACATGGTGGAACGATCAGATCAACAAAATCTGGCCGCTGCCGACCACCAGTTACCAGGCGCCGAACGACGACATCGAATATATGTTTAAGGACGACGAGGACTTATCGCACACCAAGGTCAAGCGCGTGTCGATACTGGGCGAGACCACACGAGTAGAGAGTTGGGCCGATGCCTTTGAAGTCATCGTCGAAAAACTCTTTAGCGAGAATCCCGATCTCTACGATTTTGTAAGCGAAGATTCATTCTTAAGTCGCTACATTCGTCCCGATGGCGACAAACTCCTCAAGCCGCGCCAAATAAACGACTCGTCCTATTCGCTAGAAACCGGCACCAACACCAACTACAAAAAGCTGATCGTTATGAAACTTTCTGAACACCTTGAGCTTGACGACGAAGACGTGAAGGTCGTCATCGCCAAGTAAGCATCGTATACGAGATGCACGATGCGCATATCCAGTACCTGCTCGACCGCCATGGTCTGATCTCTGACCAAGTCGACCGGCGCGAGCTGGCGGTGATTCTGCAAGCGCTTTCTAGGAGCTTGGCCGTGGACGGCGCGGTGGTAGAGTTTGGCTGCTACCGCGGTACGACAAGTCTGTACATTCGGCGGCTTCTCGACCACTTTAAAGACGGCCGCGAATTTCACGTCTACGACTCGTTCGAAGGCCTACCCGTTAAGGCGGCCCAGGATCAATCGCCAGCCGGCGAACAGTTTCAGGCTGGCGAGTTAGCAGCTAGTAAGAAGCAGTTTATACACGAGTTCCAAAAAGCCCACTTGGCCTTGCCGCAGATTCACAAGGGCTGGTTTAGCGAGCTGGCTGCAGAGGCCGTGCCGTCGCCCATCGCCTTTGCGTTTTTGGACGGCGATTATTACGAGTCGATTATGTCATCGCTCAAGCTGATCGAAGCCAAGCTGGCGCCGGGAGCGACCATCATCATCGACGACTATGCCAACGAGGCGTTACCAGGCGCCGCTCGCGCCACCGATGACTGGTGCCGAGCGACCGGCCGGCGCGTTCGGGTGATGCACTCCTTGGCCATCGTGCACTGCTAGGTCTGCCATGTTGCACATAGCCGCACCGCGCTAAGTATCGGCGAAAGTTTATCCGCAACTAATTTTTTTACAGGCTGGGCCGATTGATTCTGTCATAGTTATTCTTATATAAGGAGATTGATATGAAAATAGGAATTTTAGGCAGTGGTGCAGTGGGTGTGGCGTTGGCCAAGGGTTTTATGGCAGAAGGCCACGAGGTGCACATTGCTACCCGCGAACCGGATGGTGAAAAGGGCACTACGCTCAAAAACGAGCTCGACGGTGCCACGGTGACCGATTTTGCCGCTGCCGCAGCGGCTGGCGAACTGCTGGTGTTGTGTGTCAAGGCGGCCGGCGTTGAAGCAACAATTCAGGCGCTTGATGCCGCGGCACTAGCCGGTAAGGTATTGATCGATACTACGAACGTCATGCAGCAGGAGAATGGTCTGATGATTTACGCCGGCGACAGTACGTCGGTGGCCGAAAAACTCCAGGCTCTGTTGCCGGACACCCACGTCGTAAAGGCGTTTAATACTGTCGGGGCGGCCATTATGTACAAGCCTGACCTTGGCGAGACGCCGACGATGTTTGTGGCCGGCAATGATGAGTCGGCCAAGCAGCAAGTTGCAGAAATCATGGGTACTTTTGGCTGGGAAACCCTCGACACTGGCCCGGTGGTGGCAGCACGGGCGCTGGAACATCTGGTGACGATTTGGGTCAACAATGCTATGGCTAATGGCGCCCATCACGCCCTCAAGATGCTCTAACTATTTGCCGGGGTAGCCACGGTACGTGAGGCTGACTTGGTCGCGCCCGCCACCGAGCTTATCCCACCGGGCGGTGAAGACAAGAGTATTACCGATGATGTTGGGTGCGCCGGTGTGTTGGTTTTGGATGCTGACATTGTAGCTAAAGGCCTGGCTATTTTTGCGGCAGTTCGTCGGGTAATGGTTGAAGTCGTCGGTAAGTAATGGTAACAGAGTTGAGCCGGATGCGTTGTAACTGCCGGTAAAGCTGGCAATTGTCGGGGTAGCCGGCTGCGTCATGTCGACGCAGTAGAGCTTTGTGGAGGTCGTTAGGGGATTGGTGGCATCGCTGGTTTGGGCCGAAAAGATTGTCCGGGCCTGTTCCACTTGTGATTGCAAAATGAGCAACGCCTCACTGTGTTCCTGAGAATCGCGGGCCATTTGCAGACTCTTGTTGCTGGTGACGTAGGCTGTGGCCAGAGCTGAGGCCAGAACTGTGAGCGCCACTAAGACTTCGATGATCGTATCGCCGCGCTGGTTGAGGCGCTTGCTTTTGTTCGAGTTGCTGAATAGTTTCATACTAAATGCGCATTTATAAACTGCTTATGACTAACTATATGGTTTACAGCGTAGATTTGCAACCGGTAACTGGTGTCGCGACAGTCGCAGAGGTTGCCGAAAAGTATTGTTTATGCTCATGCTTGCATTGCGCTCGGCCGGTTCGCTTCAGCGAAGTCATCGAGATCGGCTTGCCCGACTTGGCTGGCCGCCAAAGGCAGATGGGCACTCGCGCAAGCGTAAGAATTACTGGCAAAATGCGCTATAATAGACACAAATGGACGACCACCAAAAACAGACATTCCAGTTTATTCAACAGGGCTTCGACCGAGGTATGTCGGAGTCGGCTATTCGGCGGCAGCTGCAGGCCAGTGGTTGGTCGCTTGGTGCTATCGATACGGCGCTGCGCGGCTACTATGCCAGCTTGAGTGATGATGCAGCACCGGTATTCCAGCGGCCTGAGCCACCAGTACAACCCCAACAGTTTCACCAACCCCAGCCACAGTTTCAGCCACAACCACAGCCCCACTTCGAGCCGCAGCCACGCCCACAGCCGGTCCAGCGGCCAGATCCCGAGCCGGCACAGCCAGTACAGGCAGCGCACTATCAGCCGCCACCGGTTCAGCCGTCGCGGTCCCGGATGAAAAAACTACACCTTGGGCTACCGAAAATGCCCAAGAAAGCGCTGCTACTTGCTGGCGTGGCTATCGTCTTACTAGTAGGGCTGGGTGGCTGGCTGATCCTGAAGCCGAGCGGTACTGCCAAACAGGCTGCCGACAGCTCATCGAAGGGCGGCAGTAGTGCCAGTTCTGGTGGTCTAGAAACCTTGTCGCTCCAAGCCAACGCCTTGAACACTGCCCGTAAAAATGATATCTCCAGTATCGCGGCTGCTATTAACGAGATCGAATCCAACAATAATGGTGTACCACCCAAATCAACTTCTACCAACGCCGCCCTCGGCATGCTGGTAATCTGTGGTGATGACTGCTTTGGCACCCACGCCGCCTCTATAAAACTTGGCCAATATGCCAACTCGGCTGACGCCGTGAAGTATGCGACCTACATTAATACCCTGGCCGTGCCGAACATTAATACGGTGTATATCGTCAATGGTGCCACCTGCAAAGCTGACAATAGTGGCATTGGTGATAAGGGTCTCGATCGCAACGTTGCCATTCTCTATGCCTTGCAAACCAGCAGCGGCATTGGCCCACAATGCTTGGCTGCGTCCTAAAACGGTGGCGCTACCGCTGTTAAAGCGCTATACTAAGTTGTAAGTTATCAAAAGTAGAAGGACGCTATGCAGCAGACAGATTCGGCACCACGGGTGCCGCTTGAGCAATTTAAACGAACGAAAATTATCGCTACCGTTGGTCCGGCAACTGACAGCTTCGAGGCCATAAGGCAGCTCATCGAAGAGGGCACAAACGGCATTCGCCTCAACTTTAGCCATGGTTCACATGAAGAACGGACAATTCAAATTGAATGGGTCCGCAAAGCCAGCGAGGAACTCGGCAAACCAGTGGCTATTATCCAAGATTTACAGGGACCGAAAATCCGCCTCGGTGACTTTGATGGTTCGATTGATGTCGTCACCGATCAAGATCTAAGCTTTCAATACGGCATTACGTATGCGCCCGGTGGTCCAATCCCGACGCAGTACGACCTCGCAACCAAAGTAAAGGTGGACGAGCGGATTTACCTGTTTGATGGCAAAGTCAAAACTATCGTCACCGACGTCCGCGACGGTATCGTCTACGCTCGTGCCCAAAACAACGGCACGCTGCTGAAGCGCAAGGGCATGAACCTGCCAGACACTGACTTTGGCGGTGATATTATTACCGACAAAGATAAGGCCGACATCGAATACGGTGCTACCCAAGACATCGACTATGTCGCCTTGAGTTTTGTGCAGTCGGCCACCGACATCGAAAACTTGCGAACTATGCTCACCGAACTCGGTTCCTCGGCCAAAGTTATTGCTAAAATCGAAACCAAAGCCGCTGTTGACGAGCTCGACGCCATCGTCCAAGCCGCCGACGCTGTGATGATTGCTCGCGGCGACTTAGCCGTCGAAACACCAGCCGAAAGTGTGCCGGTCGTCCAGCGCCAGATTGTTGGCCTCGGGCTACGCTACGCTAAACCAACTATTGTAGCCACCCAAATGCTCATGAGTATGACTGAAAACCCCGAACCGAGTCGAGCCGAAGTTTCCGACGTTGCGACCGCCGTATTCATCGGTGCCGACTGTGTCATGCTGAGCGACGAAACCGCCAACGGCAAATACCCGCACGAGGCTGTCGCCACTATGAAGCGCATCGTTCTCTACGCCGAAAATAACACGCCCCTCAAAGTGAAGTACGAAAGCCACGAAAACCATTCGCGCCAGGCGTCCATCAGCCGGGCGGTTGTCCGGTTGGCCGAAAATATCGCCTCCAAGGCAATTGTGGCCGAGACGCGTTCCGGCGCAACCGCCCTCGATATCGCCGCGCTCCGCACCAACATGCCAATCATCGCTGTCACCAGCGAAGCCCGCACCGCTCAGCAGTTGGCTATTTGCTACTCCGTTAAGAGTTATGTCCGCCCCATCGATGCCGCCGCTGCATCTAAGCTTACCGACTGGCTGCGCCAGGAAAACGTGCTGCACGCGGGCGATGTTGTCGTTTCGGCTTCGGGTCGCTACCCGGGTGTGGTCGGTACCACCGATACCATCAAAGTTCGCGTCCTCGAATAGACCATACGCCCAAATTATTCCCCTAGGAGGCTATACGAACCAGCCCTGATAGGCTATAGTTAAGCGTAAGCAAAACATATGAGTGGGCATGTTTACTAAAAAAACGATCAAAGATATCGACCTTCGCGGTAAAACCGTCCTATTGCGGGCGGATTACAACGTGCCGCTCGACAATGGCAAAATCACTGACGATTACCGGATTAAGCAGTCGTTGCCGACGATTCACTATCTGTTAGCGCACGGCGTCAAGCTGATAATCTGCTCACATCTTGGGCGGCCCAGCGGCCCGAGCGATGTTGAGAACAGCCTATTCCCGGTGGCCAAACGATTGCAACAATTACTCGACCAACCAGTAGCTTTTGCTACCGATTGTGTTGGCGCGCCGGCGACTAAGGCCGCTAAGGCGCTGAAAGCCGGCCAAGTATTATTGCTTGAAAACCTGCGCTTCCACCCCGAAGAAGAAGCCAACGATCCCACTTTTGCCAAAGAGCTGGCTAGCCTCGCTGATATTTTCGTACAAGACGGTTTTGGAGTGGTGCACCGAGCGCACGCCAGTACCGAGGCCGTGACCCACTTTTTGCCGGCCGTCGCCGGCTTACTGCTCGAGAAAGAAGTCGACACCATCACCACCGTTATGGAGCAGCCCGAACGGCCATTGATGGCCATTGTCGGCGGTGCCAAGATTGCGGACAAGATTGACATCCTGCACCGCTTTATCGAAATCGCTGACTTTATTGCCATTGGCGGCGCTATGGCTAATACCTTTTTGGCTGCCCAGGGCATCGAGGTTGCCGATAGTCTATATGCCAAGGCTGACGTGCCGATTGCCAAAGATTTGTTGCGCCGGGCTGGCCGCGAAGCCCGCCAGCGGCCCTTTATTTTTGCTATCCCCCGTGATGCTGTCGTAGCCAGTGGTATCGATCCCAAAAAACCGACCCGTATTGTCGATTTTAGCGCCCACGTGATTGCGGACATCGAAAGCTACCCCAAGCGCCCGGCCAACAGCGCCAGCCGCCTGTTATCACACGAGAAAATCCTGGACATCGGGCCCTTCAGCGGCTCATTTATCGCTGGCGGCGTACAGTTGTCTAAAACGGTAATCTGGAATGGTACGATGGGCGTTACGGAGACAGTTGGCCTGCAGGGTCCGGTCGGTCCGTATTCGCACGGCACTAGCCTCGTGGTTGACGCCCTACTCGGCGAATTCGGTCACAAGCCGTTTACGGTGGTCGGCGGTGGTGACACCGTGGGCTACGTGGAGTCGCGTAATTTAGTAAAAGCTTTTGGGCACGTCAGTACTGGTGGCGGTGCCAGCCTCGAGCTGATGGGCGGCCGCAAGCTGCCCGGCGTTGAGGCGCTGGTCGATAAGGTATAATCATGAGCAGTATGAAAAGAACGTTAATCGTCGGCAACTGGAAAATGCACCTCAACGTCCAAGAGGCCAGCTTGCTGGTGCGCCGCTTGCACCAACACATCCCGACGCATCGCAGCGTTGAAGTGGTTTTAGCGCCCAGCATGCTCTGCCTGCAACCGGTTAGCATGGAGATCGACCGCCACAAGTTTCGTCTATCGGCTCAAAACGCCTACCACCGCGACGACGGTGCTTTTACCGGCGAAGTCAGCTTTACCATGCTGCGCGAGCTAGTGCACTACTCGATTATTGGTCACTCTGAGCGCCGAATTTACTTCGGTGAAACCCTTGAAATTGTTCGCGATAAAGTCAGCGCCGCTGTCCGCAATGGTATTGCGCCGATCATCTGTGTCGGTGATACCGCTGCTGAACGGGCCAACCACGAAAGCAAAAAAGTCGTTCACGACCAAGTCGTCAGCGCTCTCCACGGCCTGACTTCGCAAGAAATTGACGACGTAGTTATCGCCTACGAGCCGATATGGGCGATCAGTACTTTTGGTGGCGAAGTTGCCAGGCCGGAAGACATGCAGGCGATGCTGGTCTACATCCGACAAGTAGTGGCTGATTTGTTTGGCAAACAGGCCGCCGAAGAGTTGCGCTTGCTGTATGGTGGCAGCGTCAACCAAGACACCGCTCATAGCTACCTCGAGCTACCGGATTGTAATGGTGCCCTGGTGGGCAGCGCTAGCCTTAATTACCAGCAGTTCGCCAATATCGTCGCGGCTGGCTACCAAGCTAACTATGAAAAGCAAGAATAATGGCCAAGCCCGCTGAACCCCAGCCCATCGCCGACGTCGCGTCCCCCAAAAGCAAGCAAATTCTGGTGACCAGCCGGCCAATTTTACACGAACCGCAAGCCACTCCCGATCCAGCTGCCGGCCGAACGATATCAGTTACTGATGACTTACCGCCCAGCGCCGGCAAAATTAATTTACAGCCGCTCATGGACCGCGTTACGGCGACCGCGCAAGAAGCTGCCGAGGCTAAGTCGCGTACGCCACAGTCCGACGAAGTGGCGTCGGCTGAACCCGTGGCTGAACCGGAACCTTCGCCCGAGCCAGCAGCCCCCACTGAACCGAAAAAACCGGAACCACCAAAGCCGGCTGAGCCGGCAGCTGATGAACCAGAGGAGCCTGCCCCCGAAACCCCCAAGGGCGATGATCAGCTTACCCCCGGCGAAGAAGACAAAGCAGCCGTCAGTAATGATGAGCACGAAATCGCCATTGCCAAGCTCATCGAGAGCCAGCAATACTTCTTGCCGATCAATACCATGGAGAAGCGCAAAGCCCGCCGTTTTATTGCTCTCGGTGTGGTTTTGATCTTACTGCTTGGAGTGGGTTGGACCGATATCGCTCTCGATGCGGGCATTATTACGATTAATGGCGTGCAAGCGCCGGTCAAAGTTTTCTCGAAGTAGGCAGTAGAATTACAACAGACGCGGAGCACCGCTTTTGCTAAAATTAGAAGATGCCCGAAGACTTACTGACCGGTTTAAACCCAGAACAAGCCCGCGCCGTTGAGACCACGGAGGGACCGCTACTCATCCAAGCCGGGGCCGGCTCCGGTAAGACCAAGACGCTTACTCATCGGATTGCCTATCTTATCGCCACTAAACGCGCCACGCCCTACAATATCCTAGCCGTTACCTTTACCAACAAGGCCGCTAAAGAGATGCGCCAGCGCGTAGCCGAGCTACTCGGGGCCGATGCCAGCCATCGTGGTTTCATGCCGTACATGGGTACCTTCCATGGTATTTGCGTCCGCTTACTGCGGCAGGATGGCGAGCACATTGGCGTACCACGGACATTTGTGATTTTCGATGAAGCCGACCGCCAAACGGCTATCAAGCAAGCTTCCAAGCAGCTAATGCTTGATGAAAAAGCTTTTCCGGCCCGGACGCTCGGCGGCTTAATTAGTAGCGCCAAAAACGACATGATCACCGCCGCTGAGTACGCCGGCCAAGCTAACAGCCCGGCCCAAAAGGCCGCCGCCCAGGTGTTTCCGCTCTACGAACGAGCCCTCAAAGAAGCTTCGGCGCTAGATTTTGATGACCTCATCAACCGCACGGTCTACCTGTTCAAAACCCGCCCCGAGCTACGCGCTAAATGGCAGCAACAGTTCAAATACATCATGATCGACGAGTATCAAGACACCAATACTGCCCAGTATCAGCTTGTTAAATTATTAACCAATGACGCTAAGAATATCGCCGTCGTGGGAGACGACTGGCAATCGATCTATTCGTGGCGCGGCGCTGACTTTCGTAATATCCTCAACTTCGAGCGTGATTATAAAGATTGTACGGTAATTAAGCTCGAGCAAAATTACCGCAGCACCCAAAATATTCTGAGTGCGGCGCACGATGTTATTACTAAAAATGCCCAGCGCTCCGACAAGCGCCTTTGGACGGACGCCGGTGCCGGCTTTAAAGTGCAACACATGCAACTCGACAATGAACGGGCCGAAGGTGAGGGCATTGTCCGGCGGATTCGCAACGGCGTCGACGGTGGCCAGCGTAACTACCGCGATTATGCCGTGTTATATCGTACCAACGCTCAGAGCCGATCAATTGAAGAGGCGCTGGTGCACTACAACATCCCCTATCGCATCGTCGGTGGTGTGCGCTTCTACGATCGCAAAGAAATCAAAGACGTCATCGCCTACTTACGGCTGATCTTCCAACCCGAAGATCGCGTCAGTTTTGAGCGCGTCGTCAATGTACCGGGCCGTGGCGTCGGTGCCAAATCGATTCAGAACTTCTTTGCCTGGCAGCGTGAAAACAACCTGAGCCTGTTTGTGGCTCTGCAACGGGCCGCCGAATGCTCGGCCGTCACCGCTAAAGCCCGGGCCAGCCTTAGCGAGTTGGGCGACATTTTAGCCAGCCTGCGGATCGTCATGGAAGACGCCAGCGTCAGCGGCTTGATCGATTCACTGCTCAGGCGGATTGGTTATCTGTCTTATTTAAGCGACGGCACGCCCCAGGGCGAAGCCCGCCAGGAGAACGTCAAAGAACTGCTGAGCGTCGCTCAAGAATATCAGGACATGGGGCTGGAAGGCTTCTTGGAAGAAGTCGCTCTGGTCAGTGATCTCGATAGTGCTAACTTTGATGGCGACGCCGTCACACTGATGACGCTACACGCCGCCAAGGGCCTAGAGTTCCCGGTGGTATTTATGGCCGGCATGGAAGAATCGATCTTTCCGCACTCCCGCGCTCTGTATGATCAGTCGGAAATGGAAGAAGAGCGTCGGCTGTGCTACGTTGGCATGACCCGCGCCCGTGAGGAGCTGTATATGCTCTCGACCACTAGCCGTATGCTCTACGGCGGCGTGCAGCACAACCCGCCGAGCCGCTTCCTGAGCGAGATGGACGGTGATTACGTTGCCGCCTCCAGCGAGTCAAGCTATGGCTACAGCAATTCGACGCCCAGCTACGACCAAGAGTGGCAGCCATCCACCAAAACGCCGGCCATCGATACGGAACCGCGCTATGTGCCGGAACTAAACGAGGGCGACGCCGTCAAACACCAGACCTTCGGCATTGGTACGGTCCTAGAAATGGACGGTGATACGGCCGTGGTCTACTTTAAAGGCAAGGGCGCTCGCAAGCTCAACACCGCCTTTGCGCCCCTCGAAAAGCTGGAGCAATGATCTGGCGGCTGCTGGGCCGCGGATTATATTATCTCGGCTATCCGGCGCTGTATATTTATCTACGCGGTTCGCGCCGCACGCGCCTGATGGTACTTCACGACCGCAAACTATTGGTGACAAAAACCTGGCTGGGCAACGGGCAATGGTCGTTGCCCGGTGGCGGGTTGCACCGCGGTGAAGATCCGGCACTCGGGGCCAGCCGCGAATTGTATGAAGAGACGGGCATCCGGGCTTCGCCGGAGCGGCTACGGTTTATTGGCCACTATAAATATGCTGGTCAAGGCTTTCGGTTTGAGTACGACTTGTACGCCGTGGCTATTAAGCAGGCGCCAGATCTGCGGGCCCAGCCAATCGAGATTGCCGACCTGGCCTGGCTGAGCCGCCGTGAGCTGGCTGCCGAGCCGTTAGCGCCCGACGTCGCCGCCGCTGTCGCCGCCTGGCAGCCCTAGGCCGATTTTGCTATACTTAACCCTAGCCAACAGGGAAGACTAGCTGAGCGCTCGCTCCGCCGTGATGATACCTTCGGCTCAAGCCTATGCGAAAAAAAGTCTCTCGAGTTCCTAAGCTGCCCGTCAAACGGATCAAGCTGCGTAATAAGCGCGTCGCCCGATCCAAACTGACCGGCTGGCATCCTGCGGTCATTCCGCTGTTTACCTTTGCCGTTTTGCTGGCGCTGACTGGTATTATTGCCGCCTTTATTATCGTTTCTAGCGGTGACAAACCGCACCCCCTCGATGCCCATGTGGTAATCATCTCGCACGATAAAAGCCAGCAGGTCGTGCCCAGCCGTGATCGCACCGTTGGCGAGCTGCTCAAGCATCTCGACATCGACCTTGGCGAGGGCGATCGCGTGGAGCCGGCGCTCAGCGCCCCGATCAAACAAGATGATTTCCGTATCAACATTTACCGGGCCGTGCCGGTGCAAGTCGTCGATGGCGTTTCCAAGACGACAACCTTCAGTGCTGCCACTACTGCTCGTACCGTCGCTGCCCAGGCTCACACCACCGTGTACCCAGAAGACACTGTTTCGGTCGCTCCGGTCGAAGATTTTATCAAAAGCGGCGCCATCGGTGAACAGGTGACTATCAACCGGGCCACGCCAGTGAACCTGAACTTATACGGCACGCCGCTAGCCCTACGCACCCAGGCCAAAACCGTGGCCGATCTCATCGCCCAGCAACACATCAAACTGGCTACCAGCGACCAAATTACGCCAGCTCCCACTACCCCACTGACGCCTGAAACCCAGGTTTTCGTCACCCGCAATGGCGTCAAGGTGGAGTCCGTCAGCGAAAATATTCCGACCCCGATCCAACAGATCCAGGACCCCACGCTGGCCTACGGTACCAGCGCCATCCGTCAACAGGGTTCACCAGGCCAGAAAGTCACCACCTACCAAGATACCCTGCGTAATAACGTCGTCGTAGGCCGGACCGTGCTACAAACCGTTGTTACCCAGCAACCGGTTACCCAAATCGAAGTCGTCGGTACCAGCCTCAGCGGTATCAAAGGCGACATGGCGTTGGCCGGCATCGCCGCCTCAGATTACACCTATGCCGACTATATCATCAGCCACGAGTCCGGGTGGTGTCCCACCAAAGCCCAAGGTGAGTACGGCGGCTGCCCGGTCTACTCGGGTTCTGTGCCGAGCTACGGCGGCTATGGCCTCTGTCAATCAACCCCCGGCTCCAAAATGGCTAGCGCCGGTGGCGATTGGGCTACCAACCCCGTCACCCAACTCCGCTGGTGTTCCGGTTACGCCATTGGCCGCTATGGTAGCTGGGCTGCGGCCTATAACCACTGGGTAGCCAACCATAACTGGTAGTGCTTGCAAGAGTCTCTAAAATAGTTAAAAATAGCAGAAATAAGGAGCCCCCATGCCACCAATTGAAGCCAATAACTGGAACCAGTTACCAGCCGCTACTCTCGAAGAACGCGAGCAGCAAGCTCGGCTGACTCTCGACGGTATCGTTGCCTACCAACAAATGCGTGACATTTTGCCGCGCCGTAAGCGCCGCATCATGCATCTCAATTCGCCAGCCTCTCATGTTACAACCAATGATGGCCTCGCCGTTACCACGACGAAGTTTTGGCTACGCCGCGCCAACAAACAAGAGACTGAGCCAATTAGCTTAGTAGTCCAGACGATCGACAGTGGCACAACCGGCTGTGACTATGAATCCGGGCCGACAGTCATGGCTACCATCGACGCGCTCGGCTGTTTTGTCGGTGGCAAAGCAATGGAACTCAGTCTTTCGCAACAGGTTGCGGCCATGGAACAAGTGCTCGAGACGCTGCCAATTATTCGTGGTGAAGCGCCTGTCGACGTAACGGTAGAGTCGGCGTAGTAGCAGTAGTGCCAGATCTCCCGCATGCCAAAAAATCACTCGGCCAGCACTGGCTGCGCGACGAAACCGCCCTGGCGGCGATGTGTGACGCGGCCTCGGTGGTTACGGGCGATTTCGTCCTAGAAATCGGGCCTGGCGCCGGCACGCTCACCCAGCAGCTGCTCGCCCGCGGCGCTGAAGTCCGGGCCCTAGAGTTTGACGCCGACCTGATCCCGGCATTACAGATTAGCTTTCATACGCACCTAGCCAGTGGTCAAATGACACTAGAGCAGGGCGACATCCGCACTTATGACTTTAGCCTATTGCCACCTAGCTATAAAATTGTGGCCAATATCCCTTATTATCTCACCAGCAACCTGATTCAGCTCCTCAGTGAAAGCTCTAACCCACCGAGCGTAGCCGCGCTCTTGGTTCAAAAGGAAGTTGCCGAGCGAGTAGTAGCCGAGCCCGGTCGGATGTCGCTACTCAGCGTCACCGCCCAATTTTACTGGCAGGCGACCCTTGGTAGGCTAGTGCCGGCCGAGTTGTTTATGCCGCCGCCCAAAGTTGACTCGCAGATTTTGGTACTCAGCCGCCGCCCCAGCCTGATGCTACCGGATGGTGAAGTCAAAGCCTTCTTCCGACTCGTTAAGGCGGGCTATAGCCAGCGTCGCAAAACCCTGCTCAATAGCCTGAGTGGCGGCTTGCGTACAGAAAAAGACTTGATCAAAGCCATGTGCGCCAGCGCTGAAGTTGATCCCGCCCGACGGGCGCAGACCTTATCGCTTGAAGAGTGGCATAACCTCTACCTCGTCACTTCGCTACATACTTAGCACGTTAAGTAATACTGCTAAATAAGCTTGACGTGTTAATGATTGAGACGGACAATGATGCTATGGAAGATATAGCTGATCTCTACGCCCAGCTTGGGCATCTAGCCGCCGTTATCGACAAGCAAGCCGAGCAGCTCCTGCAAGAGCAGCTCGGCATCGGCACCAGCCAGTACCGCATCTTGGCCGAGTTGTCGGCAGAAACTGGTACCAAACAGCGCAAACTGGCCCAAAACTTGGGACAAACCGAAGCCAGCATTAGCCGTCAGATAAAACTTTTGGCTGAGAAAAACTTAGCTATGGCTCGCCAAAACCGCTCAAGTAAGCGTGAGCAGCTGGTCTTGTTAACTGGCAAGGGTGTCAAACTGACCGAAGCCGCCAAGACCATTTTAGAGACTGCCGCGCGGGAAGATGCTGATCCGATCAAGCCACGTCACCTGCAGCACCTCAAGGAGGGCCTAGACGAGCTGCATGCCAGCCTCTGTCAGCCCGGCCGCACCGGGGCCTGTGATCATTTTATGAGCATAAACACTAGCATTTCTTGAGTAAAAGTGCTATAATTAAGTTAACCAATAGGGTAACGGTACCCTAACGGTCACCTACGGGGCTGAAGTTTAAGCTCGACGTTGGACTTTATCGGTTAGATCAGCAGGTCGCTTGTCAGCGCATAGACAAACCCTTTTAGATGCAAATCTCAAAGATCGCGTTGCGACTATCTCCGACCTCGTTAAGAGCCTCGGCGCTAGTTTCAACAACGCACCAGTTCTAGTTTAATTACTAGATCCGTGTCGCGCGTGACGCCAGATACCGCAAAGACACGCTATATCTTCTGGACGCTCAGCTAGCATTGTCCACGCTAACTGCTAAGACCAGGATTGCTGCAGTGGGATGTTTGTTCGCTTCGATACTCACTGCCTAAGACAGCAAAACGAACTATGCCTGTAGACGACTAACCAAGATAAACCGGCGGACCCGGTTGCAATCACCGGCAGCTCCTCCAAAAAAGGCTTTCGACTTTGTCGAAGGCCTTTTTTATACGGCAAATTTTGATTAGTTAATATTTATTTAATATGGGCAGTCTATGCTTGAATCATGTCGCATGAAAATGAAAGTTTACTGCTAGAGCACGCCAAAGACATGTACCATACCAGATTAAATTCGCTGAGTAATCTTATCGCTCGCGGGAGCTTAATGCTGGCAATTAATGGCATTCTGATTAGTATCACCACTGATATCTCTTGGTGGGGCGATACGCATTTCAATATTATTTTTAAGGTTCTATTTGTGGTATTCGCGCTTGGATCCGCGACTGCCTCAATGATGGCTTGCTCGATCAAAAAAGTACCGCTTTTCGACGTGAGCGCTGCACGCCGGAATGCTGGCCGAAGCCCATCGCTCGCGCACTACACCGACAGTTTGCTAAATTTTTACGAAAAATCCTATAAGAAAATTAATACAACATATAGCAGCTCTACCCAGAAATTAACGTGGAGCTACCTCTATAGCGCTGGGCAGGTAATCTGCTTTTGTGTGTCGCTAGTGTTAAAACGATAGGAGTATAATTATGGGTATGAGCGATAAGCCTAAAACTACGAAACCTAAGCCTACCTTGGAGCCGATTGTAGACTATCAGCCGTTAGGTTTAGTGAATCCTTTGAAGTTATTTAAGCGTAAATAGCTATCTAACTTCTAACTTCAATATTTGGGTGATAAGTGAATTGTTAGTGTGACCTGTGGTGCCGAGAGGGGGCAGAGCAGTTGCCTGCAAGCACCCCTCTCGGCCAGGTGGATCACTTCTCTGCGTACTCGCGGCAGACCTGGATCAGGTTCTTGAGTTGTTCTTCGGCACGAGCAACATCTTCGACGTCGGGTCCGAAGATCGGATCGTGCAGCAGGCGCTTCCCAGGTGAATGGATGGCAGACTTGCCAGCCGGGTTCAGAACTTCGAACTTCCATTCCTGGGCCATGCGGCGGTGTCCGGGCAGCTTGGCGATGCCAATCCAGCCGTCTTGTTCGATCCGAGCGAACTCTTCCCACTTGGGAGGAGGTGGCTTGGTGTAGGACTTGACGACTGCGCCGTCGATCTCGATCAGCTTCTCTTCCAGCAACGCGTACATGTCCTCCCAGAGGTGGCCCATGTAGATGTCGGTGATGGCCGCCAGCGTCTGCAGGTAGAAGTAACCACCATAGAACGCCGCGCCGCCACCATCTTCGAGCCACTCACCGGCCTGACCCTTTTCGATCAGATCGAGGGTGATCTCGCGGATGCAGCTACTGAACATGCCAAACTTTTCTGGCTGGTTCAGGAACCGCTCGGCGTACTCCTCACGGAGTTCAAGGTGGCGCAGACGCAGGGCGGCTTGGCGCTTGAGGCACTTCCGTCCGCCATCGAGGCCGACCGCGCCGAACTTGTCGTGGATCTGCCAGCCGACGCCTTCGGTGAAGTCACACTCGCACTTGAGCTCGCGGCCGGTGAAGGGTTCGCCTTCGCGGCCGCTGCCGACGAAACTCATCCAGGCGGTTTCGTGACCGTCGATGACGATCGAACGAAGCACGTCGTATTGCACGTCAGAACGGTAGTGCTCGTAGTAGTGGGGCAACAGGTCGGCAATCATGCTCACAGCTCCTTGGTATGGGAAGGTACGGGTCACACTAACAGATGTAGAATATAATAAAGCAGCAATTATTACAAACTCGCGTAAGGAGGCTTACGTAGTCGCACGTGGCTCGTGCACGAGTGAACGCGAATAAGGGCGCCGTTCGTAACGTCATGTTGAACAAGTATCCAGAGACGAGCTTCATAGCTGGCAGCACCACTAAAACTACGCCCCATGAGTCAGCTTAGCCCATAAGCTTACGGCGCAGCCTACCACAGATAGCAAGTCTAATTGGACTATTGTGTAATAAGTTTTAAAGTGATATAATATAGTAAAGATCAACCATGAAGAATAACGCTTGCATCCAATCCCTTGAATGTCGCCAATATTGCCAGGCGTTAGATTTACTGAGTAGCCAGGCAACCGTAGCTCCTTGTGAATGGCCTGAGCAAATCGAAGCCCAAGCCCAAGATGACAGCATCACCATCGATATGGTTGCCAAACACCCCGAACTCTCGGCCGATGCGCTCAAAATTTCGCTGGCTCAGGAGCTTGGCCGTGTGCTCAGTGCCGCTGAGGCGATCCGCGAGCAACTGACGGCGCCCGACAACCACTTAGCCATCGCTTACGAGAGCGCAAAAGAGAAATTTATGGCTCGCCAAAGCTTGTGGGAACAGTTTGCAAACGCCGCCAAATCGGACCGTGTTCTAACCGATACTGAAGTTAGGCACTACACCATGCTGCTCGATAGCCGCCTCAAGCAGGCCGATCGCCGCCTCAAGCAGGCCGACATTCAGCCGAACACTGCCACGTATGCTCAAGCTATCGTCGACCGCGAAACGCTCAGTGAGTACAGCCTATTGTTTGATGAAAACATGGACAAGACTGTCACTAATTTATTTGTTAACGCCATGACCGGCCGCTCGACATTAATCATTGGTGATAAAGGTATCGCAAAGACCCAGGCTGCCCGTTTCGTATCGGGAGCCTTCTCTGATGACCATGAGGCCAAATTTGTTAGCGGTGACGGTAGCATGATGAAGGACGAACTGGTCGGTAAAATGACCCTGACCGAGCAAAACGGTGCCACCGTCACTACCTTCAAACGCGGTATCCTCACCGAGTGCATGGAGCAGGGTATCCCACTGGTGATCGACGAGATCAACCTGATCGACCCGGCTATCATCATGCGTTTGCAGGACATTTTACTACGCAAGCCAGGCGACATTATTACTATTCAAGAAGACGGCGGCGAGCAGATCGTTATCAAACGCGGCTTCTGTGTTTTTGCTACCGCTAACGAAGCCAGCGTCCGATACCAGTCGCGCGCTGTGCTCGATCCGGCCTTCCGTGATCGCTTCAAAGTTCTACCAATCGAATACCCGGATGGCGGCACGCCCATCGTTGACTCTTCGCGGCCACCACTAGCCCTGACCCGTCTGGCTTACACCTATGTGACTAGCGAGAGCGGCGTTGGCAGCCAACTCGTTTTGCCAGGTGCAGCCAAATGGCTGGCCAGTCTGGCTCACGCCTCGCAGCAACTTTACAGCAAGCCAGCCCGCGATGTTACTGGCCGCTTGCCCGGCAACTCGGCCGCCAATATTATTGATGATGACGAACCGCGCATGTCGGACTGTATCACCCCACGCAAAATGGTCGATATTCTGAAGAGTGTTGCCGAAGGCTTGAACCCCATGACCGTTGCTGGCGGTGAGGGTGTCCAGGGTGTCGTATACGATACGATTGCCGCTATGCAGCACCGCAGCGATCGCCTACAAATGTTCGAAGTCATACGTATGCTCCATGATCTTACTGATGGCCCATTCGATAATGATGGCCTCAAAAAACGGCTAAAGGTCTAGTAATATGGAAGGTAGCTATAATCCATTCGACGCTGATGCCGCGTTACCGATTCAGGCCTCACGAGGGGCCATACTCGGCCGAGCCGGTCTTGATCTTGACAGTCCAGACGACTTGCAGTCGCCGGAAATCAGCCACGGCATCTTGGCGATCGCCGAGCAGGCCAGCGACAATTTAGCCGCCGTTTTACTCGGTAAAGAGACACCTCAGTCGGTGGAATTTCATACGTGTTCAGACCTTGCAGTCCTACAGCCGACCCTCGAAAAATTGGGCGATGGGCCACTGGCCATCGGCTACGGCACCTTGCCTCCCTCAGTCAGCCAGACTTGGGGAAAGTTTTTCGGTGGCTTGCTCGAAGCCCACCGGACCGAGTATAACTTGGGCTCGAATCACTTGATTCCGATCCAGCTAAGGCTGCCAAAATGGCTAGCCTGCTCCAGCTTCGAACTCTTCAAAGATATTAGCCTAGTTGATATTACGCTGATCGGTGATATCACCGGTCCGTTTGCTGCCGGTCTTAGATACTCCAAATTGACTGTCGAAGGCTCCCTCTCTACCGGGGAAAACGAGATCCTGTTACCGAACTTGACACGCTGCGATATCACCGTCCTGGGTGACGTGGCAGTAACAGGGGCATTCAAATCCGGAGCTAATTGCCACGTTATCATTAACGGCAGTTTTAAAGGCCTGATGGGACCGTTTACTTCGTCCAGTATCGAAATTAACGGCAACATGGACGAAGGCCGCGCTTCGGGCGACAACACCTCGGTATTTCCCCCGGCATTGCGTAGGGCGAATTTCTAGCAGTCATGGAGGCCTATTCTCCCGACCCCAATATTGACCACACTGATATTACTGAGCTGGCGAACCGCGTTGCCCGGATTTTTGGCTACGATGGATTGGCCGTCGAGGTTCGACCCGGTCAGGGTTGGGCTACTCAGCGCAGCGAAAATTCAATTAAGCTGATCGTTGACCCAGTCATGTTATCAAACCCACCAGAAGCCGATGCTACCGGAAAGCCACTCGCTACCGATCGGCCGGCTGCGTCCGAAGCTGAATCCGTCTATGGTATTTGTCACGAGCTTGGCCACATCGAAGACTATTTACACCCCTCTGCCAGTTACGACAAGCTTAGCAAGCAAACTCCCGCCGACCAATTTTTCTGGAATATTTTGGACGACAGCGTCATCAACACCCGGCTACGGAATGTGCCGATGCTCAACGGCCTGACTAATGCCGTTTACGAAAATACATTATTTCCCGAAGACGACCTGACCACTGAGCCGAAGCACGCCCAGTTCATGCATGGCTTGTTGCTCAGAAGCGTTACGCCGCAGCGCCAGATCACGCTCAGCCCGGATGTTACTGAAGCACTTGAGGGTCTCGAGTCGGTCAGGCTCGGCAAGCTCAGCAGGCGTACTTATGATCTCTATGACACGCTATCCGATTATGACACTGATTTACCAACGCGTCGGGCCCTTGCTACTAAACATATTTTGCCGATCTATCGGGATTTCCTCGAAGAAGATAAGCAGAAGCAGCAAGGTGATTCTGGCAATTCAGGGCAACAGGGCCAGAGTAGTGCTGATGGCAACGCTGGCGGACCCGGTGATCCAAGCGACCCGAGCGTAGGGGGTGGCGATGGGAGCAGCTTCGACGGAATTTATGAAGCTTATGCCGACGCCACTAGATGTAGTGGCCATGATCATGGCGATAACGATGGTACGGAGTCGAGTGACCAACAATCCAAAGATGCCGGCAAAGACGATGCCCACAAAGCCATTGAGGCTGCCGCCCAAGAAATGCGGGACAAAGACAAGTCTGCTGCGTCTGACGATAAATCTACTGCCGGCGAAGCCGACGATCTTGGCCGTGACCAAGCTAACAATCAAAATGCCGGTACTATTGCCGCCGAACTCAATATCGCCGTCCACGACGCAGCGGTTTATGCGGCATTGCTCAACAAATTGAGGCCGCAGATTAAAGAAGTCAGTGAAATCTTTCAGAAGTTGGCCGTGCCATCGATTGAATACACCAGCCCACGCTATCGTAAAAACTCGTCGGCATTTGGAAGTAAATTATCGCCGCGCGATTTGTTTCGAGTAATCGTGGCATCACAAAGCGAGGAAGATCCGATTATTTGGCGTCCCGTCGAGACGATTAGCAAGAAGGAGGGCTACACCTTCAACGGCCTTGACGTAACGCTTGTCGTTGATGTCAGCGGTTCGATGCGTGGTTCAAAGGCCGAGAACGCAGCCGCCTGCAATGTCCTGTTGACTGAAGGTCTCGAAGCCGCCCGTCGAGCTATCACTATCCGCAATCCTCGGGCGCCCAAGCCGGATGTTCGCCTTGGCGCAATCATTTTCGGTAGTTCACATAGAGTTACGCTGCCACTAGGTCACCAACCAGAACCAAAAGCTAAAGGTCAGACATTCAGTACCATTCGCGCCGCCGTGAGCAGTAGTACGCTCGTCGCTGGCGCACTCAAAGAGACCGTCACCCAGGCTGCCAAAAACCCGCTGCGTACCCAGTTGGTCTTTTTGATTACCGACGGCGCCTTTGGTGATACTGCCTCCGCCACGCAGGTGCTACGCCAAGCCGCCAGTAACTATTATTTGTTCCAGTACATCCTGCAAGCACCTGGTGTAAGCGCAATCACGCCAAATGTTCGACACTTTGACGATGCCGGCCAGCTACCTGCCAATCTGAAAGGCCAGCTCAAGAAAATAGCAGACCGCTTGTAGCTCGTAACTAGGGTTATACTAAGCCCATGACGAATCAGCAACGCCTTGTCCTCCTGGTGGCCATCCTAGCCTCCTTCGTGACGTTTTTGGACGGCTCGGTGGTGAATGTGGCGCTGCCGGCGATTAGCCGGGAGCTGGGCGGCGGCCTCAGCACGCAACAGTGGGTGGTCGACGCCTATGCCATCACTTTGGGGGCGCTGATGCTGATCGCCGGGTCGATCAGCGATTTGTTTGGGCGCAAGAAAGTGCTGCAGTATGGTTTGATCGGCTTTTTGGCGGCCTCGGTGCTATGTGCGGTAGCGCCAACTGGCGCCGTGCTGATCATTGCCCGAGGGCTGCAAGGTGTTGCCGGCGCGCTGCTGGTGCCGAGTTCGTTGGCCCTGATCATGTCGAGTTTCACGGGTAGGGCACAGGGCAAGGCTATTGGCACCTGGACGGCCTGGACGGGGATCGCCTTTATTATGGGCCCGTTGCTGGGCGGCTTTTTGGTGGACGCCGGCTCGTGGCGCTGGATTTTTGCGATTAACGCCCTGCCGGTGGCCGTCACGCTGTGGTTGCTGGCCAAGGTGCAGCAAGCCGAACAACTAAAACAAAACACTGAGCTCGATATAACCGGCGCCGTGCTGTGTGCGCTGGCGCTGGGCGCGATCGGCTATGGCTTGATCGAGCAGTCGCAGTATGGCTGGGCCAGCCCGCTGATTTATGGTTCGCTGGCGCTGGGAGCGGCTGCCGCGGCCGGATTTGTGGCTTACGAGGCTCGGGCCAGCCACCCGATGCTGCCGCTTGGGCTGTTTAAGATTCGCAACTTTTGGGTGGGTAACCTGGCGACGGTGGCCATCTATAGCGGACTGTCGATCTCGACCTTCTTGCTAGTAATTACGCTGCAGCAGGTCAGCGGCTATTCGGCGATCTCGGCCGGACTGGCGCTGTTACCGGTGACGATTATCATGTTCTTTTTATCGCCACGGATTGGTGGGCTATCGGCCAAGTTTGGTCCACGCGCCTTTATGGCCCTAGGCCCGTTGGTGGCGGCCGCTGGCTTTGCCTTGATGTTACGCCTCGGCCAGCCGCTGCATTATTGGACCCAGCTGTTTCCGGCGGTTGTGGTTTTTGGCCTTGGCCTGGCAACCACGGTGTCGCCGCTGACGTCGGCGGTGCTCGGCTCAATCGAAGCGCGTCAGGCCGGCATCGCTTCGGCCGTCAATAACGCCATCTCGCGTATTGCCGGGCTAGTGGCTATCGCCTCAATCGGTCTGATCATCGGGCCGGACGTTACCCTGACAGCTTTCCATAAGGGCGCGCTGAGTATGGTGGTCTTACTAATCATTGGCGGCCTAGTATCGCTGGCCGGCATCCGCAATTCACCTAACTAGAAAAGCCGCTCAAATGCAGAAGCATCGGAGCGGCTAAGGTATTCTGCCTCTTAACCGGGCAAATGTACGGCTTGGCCGGGGGCTAGGACGCGCGTACCTCCCGCACGTTGTTAGTCATTGCCTGATCGTTAGATTTAGGACTTTTCAATGATTACCCCCTTTCTATTTTTGATTAATGCCTATAGTATATGCCGTCTTAAATCGACTCGCAATGTAGTATGATCATCACTTTTTCAGCATAAAAACTGTAAAATTTGCAAATTTTGTAAAACAGTGGTCAAACCGCTTATTACTTAACTTGTCAATGGCAATTTTCGCAACAATATGTTATTACTATATGTATTGTATAGAGGTGGCAAGCGTATAGCTGCTACACAGATTACGAAATATCTAAAGGGAGGACCCTCATGCTTCACAGCCCAACCTATGTCTACGATCGACGTCCGCCGTCAGTGCTCCGCACGCACGCTGCTAGTTTGCTTGCCGCTGCCGTGATAGTATTTGGCGCCGTCCCGGTAGTGAGCGCTTTATCGAACCTCGGCGACCACGACAATGGTAGTGGTACTACCCCAACCACCGGTAACGCCACCGACCCCAATGGCTGGGCCGACGGTAGCTACACACTCAGGGGCGATGGCAGCTCCATCCAGGGCAGTGGCTACAATAATCAGACAGGCGGCTCTAAGGGAATTGCCCTTGGTAATACGGCCAAGAAGAGCAGTAGCGTGGCCATGACACCTGCAACCCAGCCGGCGCCCGCTGCAAGCCCAACACCGGCCACCCCAACCTATCGCTACTATCGGAGCAGCGCTAGCTCACCGAGCAGCAACCAAGTGGCCAGCACAACGCCTGCCCCTACTACAACTACCAGCACTACGCCAGTAGTAGGTGGTATGGGTGCCGAAGACATGCAGCCGGCCACACCCACGAGTGGCAGTACAACCACCGCTAGCTCGGATCCGGGTACTACCACCAACCCGACGACGGGTAGCCCTGCGACCGGGACGGGTACTACCACCGACCCAGGCACCCCTACAGACCCCACGGCCGGCTCCACGGGCGGTGATGGCTCGAACACTGGTTCGACTACCAACACGAATAATGGCGGCCTCACGGTCACTGTTGGCGGTACCGGCGTTACCATTGGTGGTGACGGCGGCCTGGTGGGCACCAACTAACATTCGCACGCCAAGCGTGCTCCACCAAAGCAGCCCAACCTCCCTCGGGCTGCTTTTGCTACCATAGAGCTATGCAATATATCGATCCGTCGCTGCCCTGCGCCGACAAACTGGCCTTCGATAGCCGCAAAGAAGCGGCCGCAACAGCGGTGGTGGCCTTTCATCGCTATGGAACTAAGATGTATCCCTACGTGTGCCGCTACTGCGGTTTATGGCATCTTTCGAGTCGAAGTAACAACAATGGTGACGATTACGCTTGACCGGCCCTAGCTCAACCCTTTAGGCTAGGAGCATGTCTACCTACAACAAAGCCAAAAAAATGGTCCAGGCCTTGCAACTGTCCTTTCGGCCAGATAAGGAACTGAGCCCCACCGATGTGGCCGCGGCGCGCGACTACATTGCTACATATTGGGAACAAACGAAGCGCTTCCACCCCAAGGACGACGAAAGCCTGCTCGGGCTACCCAAGCCCTACCTGGTGCCGTCGTTCAGCGCCAAAACCGGCTTTGACTACAACGAGCTTTATTACTGGGACAGCTACTTTATGGTCCAGGGCATGCTCGATGCTGAGCACGAAGAGTTGGTCAAGGGTATCTTGGAGGATCTAGTAGCGTTGTTTAAACGTTTTAAAGTGATTCCCAACGCTTCGCGCACCTATCTCACTGGCCGGTCGCAGCCGCCGTTCCTGACCAGCTTTATTTTTGACATTTACCAGGCCTACAAGCCGGGCGACCAATGGCTTAAAGAGGCTATCGACATCGCCAAGCAGGAGTACGCCACCGTCTGGATGGGGGTCAAAAAGCCCAATGAGCGCCAGGTCTACAAAGGCCTCAGCCGCTACTACGACATTAACTACCTGCATGACCTTGCCGAAGCCGAGAGCGGCTGGGACATGACGCCGCGCTTCTCGCGCCGGGCGCTCAACTACCTACCGGTGGACCTCAACGCATTGCTCTACAAATACGAGACCGATTTCGCCCGGGCTGCCAAAATCTTCGATGACAAGCGCGAAGCCGCTCGCTGGGAGGCGGCCGCCGAAGCCCGCAAGGCTACTATGAATGACCTCATGTGGGACCGCATCCGGGGCCTCTACTACGACTACAACTATGCCAAAGAAAAACGTGGCAACGTTAGCAGCTTGGCGGCCTATTTCCCGATGTGGGCTGGCATGGTGACCGATAAGCAAGCGGCTAGCATGGTCAAAGCCCTGCGCCGGTTTGAGAATAAGGGCGGCCTCGCCACCACCGATGCCCTACCGGTCGGCCAATTTGTGCTCGGCAGCATGCCCACTCAGTGGGCCTATCCCAATGGCTGGGCGCCGCTGCACTTTATCGTCATCAAGGGCTTGGAGCGCTACGGCTACCACGCCGATGCCCGCCGGGTGGCTATGAAGTGGCTCAAGGCCAATCTCAGCTGGTTCAACGAAAACGGCTTATTCCTCGAGAAGTACAATGTCGTTTCACCGGAAAAGCCACCCGTCAAAGGTGTCTATCCCAGCCAAGAAGGCTTTGGCTGGACCAACGCCGTTTTTGAGCGGCTATGCCAAGATTACGTTGACCGCGCCGAGTAGCTAAGCGTTATCGTTAGGATCTACTGGTTCTATGGTCGGAATGAAGTCTATAATTTCGCCAACAGCGCGAATCGTCGCATCGCCGACGCTCGCGATCGACCACAGTGGCCGCAGTTCTTCCTGGGTCATGTCACTAGGGTGTTTTAAAAAGGTGACGCCGTGCAAATGAAATTGGACTGGCTTGTCGCCAGGCTCATTACTTTCAGATTTTTTGACCCGCTGGAGCATTTTCCAAGAGGCATGGCTGACTTCGTTACTAGGGTGGGCTAGGGTAGTTAGGAGTACATCGTCCGTGACACTAGGCTCTTTGCCGTAGTAGTAGACGATTGACAGTGGTGCGAATGTCTCAGAGGAATGCAGCTTCATATACTTTAATTATACCATATTTGCTCAAATATGTAAACAAAATCTGACTCTCCCTATCTGTTATAATGAAGGGTATGCAAAAAAGTTTATTACTTATTGTGGACGCGCAGCAGGGCTTTATCGGCACTGAAGCTACGCGGAGGGCGGTGTCCAAAATTAAGGCCTTGGAAACAGCCTGGCACGAACGCCAATGGCCGGTCGTGTTTAGTCGGTTTATTAATAAACCAGAAAGTCCCTGGGTACGTTTTATCGGGTCGGACAGTCTTATGCATGAGCCAGATACGGCCTTAGACCCGGCATTCAAGACCGACGATGCTACTGTCTACGACAAGACCACCTATGCCGCGTGGTCACCCGAAATTAGCCAGCGTTGCAACTCCGAGAAGATAGACACCGTAATTCTCTGTGGCGTCGATACCGACCAGTGCGTGTTGGCGACGGCCATCGCTATATTTGAATCTGGCTTGCGCCCCGTCGTTGTACAAGACTGTTGCGCCAGCGGCGCCGGTAGCGAGTTTCATGAAGCTGCCTTATTATTGATACAGCGCCTGATAGGCCGAGATCAATTAGTAATGAGCAAGGATGTACTATGAGCGAAATAACTGATTGTCCGTTTTGTGAGCCGCAAGATCGTGTCCTCAAAGAGACTACCTCGGCCCAGGTATTATTGAGCGACCCGCGCAAGGTGCCCGGCCACTTCTTGGTGATGCCGAAGCGCCACGTCGAAAAACCCTGGGATCTGACGGAGCAGGAAATACAGGATATTTTTGAGCTGATTTTCTTTATTGAACGCCGGATCATCGGCAAACTGGGCGACGGCTGCGACATTCGCCAAAACTACCGACCGTTCAACCGCCAAGACGCCCTCAAGGTAAATCACCTGACCTTCCATGTCGTACCTCGCTCCAAAGATGATTACATTCACCTGGTCTCCGAGCGTTTCGAGAAAGATCTGTTTGCCGAACTCGACGATGTCGAGCGGGCCGCTGTCGTGAAGCTGCTGAAGTAATGGCCAAGCAGGCGGCCGGCATACTGGTGTTCCGGGTAGTCGATGCGGTGACCGAAGTATTGCTGGTCCATTTGGGCGGGCCGATTTGGGGCCACCAGGACTGGTGGTCGATCCCTAAGGGTGAACTTGAGCCTTCGGAAGACCATTTGGCGGCGGCGTACCGCGAGTTTGAGGAAGAGGTGGGCATGCCGCCCCCAGCTGGTGAGCTGATTGAGCTCGGAGAGGTAGTGCAGCCTGGCGGCAAGCGTAACTTCATCTGGGCCGTTGAAGGCACGCTCGATTTGGCTGACTTCTCCTGTAACACCTTTACCATGGAATGGCCGCCGCGCTCCGGTGTCATAGCCGAATTCCCGGAGAACGACCGGGCTGAGTGGTTTGACCTCGACAGCGCCCGCCGCAAACTCTTTCCGCATCAAGTTGCCTTTATCGACCGACTCGCTGCCCATCTAAAATCATAAAAACAGGGGTGACAGACGGCGGTTCACAGGGTACACTGGAATACATGAGTAAATTTTATGTCGCCACATCTATCGCCTATGTTAACGGAGCACCGCATCTCGGTCACGCGATGGAGATGGTCATGGCCGACGTTTTGGCTCGCGCCGCCCGTCAGGCTGGCGACGAGGTGTTTTTTAGTACTGGCACCGACGAACATGGCGGCAAAATTGCCGAAAAGGCCGCCGAGCTCAAGCTGACGCCCCAGGCCCTGGCCGACACAATGAGCGCCCAGTTTAGCAAACTGGCTCACGACTTGGATATTAGTAACGACGCCTTTATCCGCACGACCGATCCGGGCCACGTTGAACGCGCTAAAATTATCTGGAAAGCCCTCAAGGACGACATTTACAAGGGGAGTTACGAAGGTTGGTATTGTACCGGCGATGAAGAGTTCTTTAGTGAAAAAGTCGTCAAAGACAACAAAGGCATTTGCCCGGACCACAACCGTCCCTATGAAAAAGTCGAGGAAGAGAACTATTTCTTCCGGCTCAGCGCTTATGGCGACCGCATCCTCGAAGCCATCAACAACGGCGCCTTTACTATCGTGCCGGAGTCGCGCCGCAACGAAATTGTCAGCCTTATTGAGAGTGGGCTAGAAGACATTAGCATCTCACGGCCGAAAGAAAACGTCTCGTGGGGCATCCCGGTGCCGAGCGATGCCAAGCAGGTCATGTACGTCTGGTTTGAAGCCTTGATGAACTACATTACCGTTTTGGGCTACCCGGAACACGCAGACTTCAAAGCCTACTGGCCGGCCAACGTGCAGGTGATTGGCAAGGGCATTTTGCGCTTCCATGCCGCCATCTGGCCGGCTATGTTGATGGGACTCAAATTGCCATTGCCGGACACGCTGTACGCCCATGGCTACGTCACCGTCGATAACCAAAAAATGAGCAAGAGCCTCGGTAACGCCGTGTCGCCGCACGACATCATCGCCAAGTACGGCCCGGACGCCTTCCGCTATTACTTCCTGCGCCATATCCCCAGCTATGGTGATGGCGACTTCAACTGGGATGCCTTCGACGCCGCCTATAACAACGAATTAGCCAACGAACTCGGCAACGCCGTACAGCGCACTGCCGCCATGATTCAAAAGTACCAAGACGGTAGTATTGGCGATGTGCCCGAGGCCGAGCATGACTATGCGCAGTACCGCACTGCGCTGGCCGAGTGCCGTTTTGACCGGGCACTGGATGAGGTTTGGGAACAAGTTCGCGGCCTCAATCAGTACATTGACCAAGAAAAGCCCTGGACCTTGGCCAAAGAAGACGACACCAGTCATCTGCAAGAGGTACTGGCCTACCAGGTGAGTAACCTACTAGAGATTGCCGATTTGCTGGAGCCTTTTCTACCCAGTACGGCTGAGCGGATTCGCGACGTCTTTGACTCTGGTACCATCAAGCCAATTACTGCCACATTGTTTCCGAAGCAAGAAGACAAACCAACCCCTGCCACAAAATGATCGATACGCACTGCCACATTCAGTCGGTGGGTCTGGCCGAGGGTAAGGGTGAGGGTGAGCGCTCCACTCGGGAGCTATGGGCTAAGGCTACGGCCCTCACTGGCGCCGAAGTCCTCCAGAATGCTGCCGCAGCCGATGTGGCTACCATGATCTGCGTCGGCTGTAACCTCGACGATAGTCGTTTGGCCATCGAATTTGCCGACGGTGCCCCGGACAGCTGCTACGCCAGCATTGGATTGCATCCCCACGAGGCTCAACACTATGTCGGTGATGCTGATAAGCTGCAAACCTTTGCCGGGTTGGCAGTTGAGCCAAAAGTGGTTGCCGTGGGCGAATGTGGGCTCGATTATTTCTACGAGCATTCGCCGCGTGAAGCCCAGCTAGAGATCTTACGATTTCAGTTCCGCTTGGCGGCCGAGCATGATCTGCCGATGATCTTTCACGTTCGTGAGGCCTTCGACGATTTTTGGCCAATTTTTGACGAGTTCCACGCTGTTACACCGGTGCGGGGCGTGTTGCACAGCTACACTGATAACGCTGCAAACTTGCAATTGGCCATGGACCGCGGGCTGTACATCGGCGTTAATGGCATCGCCACCTTTGCCAAAAATCCGGCCCAACTGGCCGTCTATAGGGATATCCCGTTGCAAAAAATGCTACTTGAAACTGACGCTCCCTTCTTGACACCGACCCCTTATCGTGGTAAAGTGAATGAGCCGAAATATTTGCAGCAAATTGCAAATTTCTTAGCCGAACTGCGTGCCGATTCCTTAGAGACTATTGCGAGTGCGACCACAGCGAATGCTACAGCACTTTTTGGCCTCAAATAATTATTATGCAAAAAAATCCTTCATCCTCACAAGAATCTATTGTCAATGGCGTCGCTTCAGAGCGCCGTAGCTTGGTGCCAGACGCCGGCTACCGCCTGAAGATGGCTTTGTTCCCGGACCCCGTCGTCCAGGTTCGTTTGGCTGCCCACCAACAAGCCGAGCGCCAGCGCGCTGAGGCTCGCTTGGCTGCCGCTCAGCTGCCACCCGCACCCGAGGTCGTTCCCACGGCGGTTGTACCCGAGCAGGCCGCTGTCTCTCGGCAGCCTGAAACGCTCACCGACCAAGCAACCCGTATCCGTGCCGCCCAGAGCAGCATTGCCGCCGCCCACGAAGCCCAGCCGGAAGTGATTCAGCTCTTCCCGCAAACCAACGAGGACAACTATGGGATTACTGCCTAAGATCACCAAGCTCGATACGGCGCAAGCGCTCCGCCGCAAACTTATTGCCGACGAAGCCGCCATTGGTGGCCAATTGTTTGGACCGGTCCCAGAAGGCCACCGCCGTGAGTTCTTCTGTCTGGATGAATACACCTGGATCTGGCACGAGGAATGGCTTGATGCTGCCGGCCAGCGCCAGAGCTTAACCACCCGCTACGAAGTCCGTCCTAATGGCGTCCTGAAGTCCCAAGCCAACAACCCCTACCGGATGGTAACCGGCGATGAAGCCTTCAATCTCTACCAGGCGGTCGACCTCTACGAACGCCGCGTGGGCGAGTACTACGCCCAGCAACAGGCTGCCTAGGAACTGGCCGTGGACCAGCCGATCTATCTTGACTACGCTGCTGCCACACCGCTCGACGAGCGAGTTTTGGCGGCCATGCAGCCCTACCTCACGGGAGTGTTTTATAATCCTTCAGCCACTTATGTAGCGGCCCAAAAAGTCAAAGCTGAGCTGCTGGCTGCCCGCACCCTGGTGGCGCACTGGCTCGGCGCCCGCCCGAGCGAAGTGGTGTTTACGGCCGGCGGCACCGAAGCCAATAACCTGGCTATTCATGGCGTCATGCGCCAACATCCTGGCACTAATCTGGTAGTGAGCGCCATTGAGCATAGCGCCGTGCTAGCACCAGCTGCGGCCTACGACTGTCGCCAGGCTTTGGTAGACACCAAGGGCATCACTGACCTCGAACACCTGCGCTCGCAGATAGATGACCAGACGGTACTGGTAAGCATTATGTACGCTAATAACGAGATCGGCACGGTGCAGCCGCTGCGCCAGATCGGTCAGCTGATCGCCGACATCCGGGCCGATCGAAAAAAAGCCGGTAATGCGTTGCCGCTGTACTTTCATACCGATGCCTGCCAAGCGGCCAATTATCTCGATATTCACACCGCCCGGCTCGGTGTTGACTTGCTCAGCCTTAACGGCAGCAAAATCTATGGGCCGAAGCAGACCGGCGTGTTGTACGTAAAGCGCGGCCTATCACTGACGCCGCTGGTGGACGGCGGTGGCCAGGAGCGGGGCCTGCGCTCTGGTACCGAGAACGTGGCCGGTGCAGTTGGCTTTGCCACAGCGCTCGACCTGGCCCAACAGCAACGTCATGACGAATCCAAACGGCTGCAGTTGCTGCAAAAAACTTTTATCGATCTGATTCACCAGCAGCTGCCAGCCGCGGTACTTAATGGCTCGCTGACCCATCGATTGCCCAACAATGTACACCTGACGCTGCCCGGCCAAGATAATGAGCGGTTGCTAATTGCTCTTGATGAGCAGGGTATCATGGCAGCGGCTGGTTCGGCGTGCAGTGCCAGCAGCGAAGAAGCCTCCAAGGTTTTAGCGGCGATTGGCCTGAGTGAGGCCGAAGCCCGGGCGTCGCTGCGGTTTACAATGGGCCGCGGCACTACCGGGGCGGAACTCGAACACACCGTTCAGGTGCTTGCCCGCCTTACCTAACGACGGTCAGCGTTGCCACTGTAAGCAAAAGCGGTATACTTGTGGTGTAGCTATGTTCAAACAAAAAGTCCGCCGTCTCGTCACCTTAATCCTCGCGCTTGCGACCCTGTTTGTATTTGGCATGCCTATGGTGGCCCTAGCGGCTACTAATTCGAACACTAAGAAGCCAACGGCAACTACTAGCACCTCGGTCCAGTCGACCCACCAAGATATTACCCAGGCTGTAGTCCAAAGCTATAGCGGCGACAAAAGCATTCAGCTTGGTATGCTCGTCAAGCTCGATGCTGCCGACAAAACCAAAAGCAGCGTCGTGCTGGCCGATCAAAAAGGAGAGGGCACTATTCTGGGTGTAACCGTGGCACCCAATGACAGCGTGGTAACGATTACTCCCAGCGATAGCACAAAACAGCAGATCTTTGTAGCCACCACCGGCCGTTACGATGTGCTGGTCTCGAACCAGAACGGCAAGATCAAAGCCGGCGACTACGTTACTATATCGGCACTCTCCGGTATCGGTATGGCCGCCGACGGCAGCCAAACCCTGGTAGTCGGCACCGCTACCGAGGACTTTAGCGGCACCGCTAACGTCGTCGGTAGCGTCAAACTCAAAGACTCGACTGGTGCTACGAAGTCGGTGTCGATTGGCCGGATTAACGTCAGTATTGGCGTTATGCGTAATCCCTTAAGTACCAGCCAGCCAAGTGATTATGTGCCGAGCTTTCTGAGTAAATCAGCCAATGCCGTAGCCAATAAATCAGTCAGTGCGGCCCGAATTTATCTGGGGATAACGGTACTATTTATAACGGCGCTGGTGGCTGGGATCATGCTGTTTAGCGGTGTACGAAGCGGTATGGTGTCCGTCGGGCGTAACCCGTTGTCTAAGAAATCGATTATCAAGAGCCTGATTCAGACGGTTTTGGCAGGTTTGATTATTTTCATTGTCGGCGTATTTGGAGTATACTTACTACTAAAGCTTTAGCGTTTTCGCCCGAAAGCGTTAGGTGGAATTAAAAACAACAAGCATCGCATGAAACAAACTTCGGTGGGTACACAAAAATGACAATCTGGTGGCTTTATTTTATCTTGGCACTGCTCGGCGCGGCGGGCATTGCTTTTGTGTGGTTAATCGTTAAGCTGAAGAACGGCGCCGGTGGTGGCAAGGCCAAGCGCAACCCGCAGGACAGCCTGGAAGACGCCGCCAATCAAGACGTGGAGCACATCTTCAACGAAGACTTCCGCGAAGAGTTACGTAACCGTGGCCGCCTCCACTTCGAAAAGATCATCGGCGAGAATGCCATGTTCCTGCAGCAGGACCTTCGCCTGACAACCTCTCAGCTCAATGAGTACATGAAGACCGAAATTGCGAACAAGCTGCAAGAGGAATTCAAGAAATACGAAGAGTCGATCATGGATGCCAAGCAGTTGGCAATTGAGTCGATTCAAAAAACTAACGCGGCTATCGATGAACAACGCAAGCAGATGGGCATCCAAGTCCAGCAGGAAATCGTAGCCGAAAAGAAGCAGCTGGTTAAGCGCTTTGAAGACAACATGGCCGACATTATCAACCATTACGTCATGGCGGCCATCGGCGATCAGATCGACCTCAACGACCAGTTAGAGTACATTTTGGCCGACCTAAGTGCCAATAAACAGGCCATCATGGAGGACATCACCAATGGAGCCTAAGCTGCCCATTTCGGTTGTCAGCCCGGTTGACCTGGGGCGCTTGATTCGTGAGCTGCAAGCTATCGACAACACCTTGAGCCAGCAAGATCTGCGCCAGGATGAAGTTAAAGTACCTAAAACTTCCAAGTTGCTCGACGAATTGGTTGAGCTAAACAAGGCTGATCTGTCACACCCCACTCACCGCCAGGCGCTACAAGAATTTTTAACCGATCTGCGAGCCCACACGCCGGTGGTACACATTAGCTTTAGCGCCGACCCGTCGCCGCTGTTTGTCGGCAAGGTTATGACCTGGCTACGCCAAGAAGTGCATCCCACTGTACTAATGACTATTGGGTTGCAGCCGAGCATCGGCGCCGGCTGCCTGGTACGAACCACCAATAAGTATTTCGATTTCACCTTGCGGGCTAACTTCGAGAAGCACCACGATCTCCTGATGGCCAAGCTGCGCGAAGTCAACGCCACACCGACTCCGACGCTGATTCCGGGCGTCCCCGAAGGAGTGGCAGCATGACCAGTGGCAATCAGCACTTCGACAAACTGATTGAGGCCGGCAACCCGGTTGGTGAGGTGATTGCTGTTGAGAAGTTTTTGATCAAAGTCCGCGGCGTACAACCTTGTGCGGTGCACTCCTTGATCATGTTTGAGGATGGCTCGAAAGGCTTTGTCCACCAGGTGCTGACCGATCATGTGGTAATCCTCCACCTTGGTGCCGAGCCTTTACGCACCGGTATGGTGGCCGTCTTGCAACACCAAGAATTGGTGACCAAGGTCGGTAAGGACTTTATCGGGCGCGTGGTGTCGGTAACCGGCGAGCCGATCGACGGCAAGGGCCCGATTGCCGCCGCTGATGTCTGGCCGGTATTCAACCCGGCTCCAAAGTTATTTGAGCGCCGTCTGCTGGAAGACCAGCTGGAAAGCGGTGTTACCGCTATTGATGCGCTGTTCCCAATCGTGCGCGGCCAACGTATGGCGCTGCTCGGTGACGGCAAGTCCGGTAAGTCCACGGTGGTAACTCAGCTGGCGATTAACCAGAAAAACACCGACCAGATCGTGGTCTACTGCCTGATCGCTAAGCGTCGCACCGACGTTGATACACTACTGAGTCGCTTGCAAGCCGCTGGCGGATTGGAAAAAGCCATCGTGGTGGTGTCGACGATGTTTGAGTCGCTGATCATGAGTTACCTCGCACCCTACGTGGCCTGCTCGCTGGCCGAATACCTCTGGCAGCAGTGTGACCAAGACACGATTATTATTTACGATGACCTTACCAGCCACGCCCACGCCTATCGTGAGGTTGCCTTGATGTCAGGCGTCAGCCCGGGCCGTGACTCCTACCCAGGTGATATGTTCTATGCCCACTCTAGCTTGCTCGAGCGGGCCGGCCGCCTAGACCGCAACGGCAAGTGTCTGACTAGCGTGCCGGTAGTCAACGCCGCCAACGGTGACATTACGGCCTATCTGCCAACTAACATTATGTCCATCACCGATGGTCAATGGATTCTCGATATGGAGATTTTCCGTAGCGGTATTCGCCCGGCTCTCAATATCGGACTGAGCGTTACCCGTGCTGGTGGTGTTGGCCACAACAAGCGCCAGAAGGGTTTTGCGGCCGCCACGCTGAAGATGTTGGCCGCCTATCGCCAGGCCGAAGAGTTCTCGCACTTTGGTTCGGAGCTGGCCGTCGAGGCCAAACGGGCGCTCGCTACCGGTAAACGGGTCTTCCAAATGCTCAATCAAAGCCCGACCGACACCTACTCGCTGATGTCACAGCAGCTCATGTTCGACCTAATCCTTAACCTTGGTGATGGCGAGGAACTCGACATTAACTCCCTTAAATTGAACGTGGCCGAGTTTGCCGCCAAAGTCACTAAGGATGAAGAATATGACGCCATTCGTGACCAGTTAAAGGCTAAGTGCTTGGTCGAACTTAAGGGTGCGCCGGCCGCCGACAAGCCAGCGGCCGATGCCGAAGTGCCGCCAGCCGCTGCAGCCAAACCGGATGACAAGAAGGATAAAAAAGCAGAAAAGGCCGAGAAAAAAGAACTCGCCGAGGCTAAAGCATGAAACGCCCGGTAGAATACGAACACGAGGAGAAATCCATGAGCACGCTGGTGGAGCTGACCAGTGCTTTTGAGGGTATTGCCAGTATGCGCATCTCGCAGCTCAAAAACCAGGTGCTCGAATCACAGCACTTCTTCGATGAACTATGGGCCATTTATATGCAGCTACGCGTCGATAGCTTATTTAGCTTTGGTCGCGACCAAGAAGTTTCCGCCGTCATTGAAAAAGAACTGTTTATTATCATCACCGCTGAGGGTGGTTTTAGTGGTGACATCGACCAGAAGCTGATCAAAATGATGCTTGAAGATTATAGCCCTGAGAAAAATGACATTATTGTCATCGGCCACCACGGTGCCGTCCAGTTAGCTCAGCGCGGCGTGGCCTATAAAAAATACTTTAAGTTGCCCACCAAAGACCAAAACATCAACGTGTCGCCGATTATTAAGCAGGTCCAGCAGTACCGTTCTACTAAGCTGTTTTACCAGGAGTATGTCTCGTTGATGGTGCAGGACGTTAAACGTATTGAGCTGTCGACGGCTATTCGCCAACGCGGCCAAAATGGCGATAAGCCCGAGGACATCATCAGCGAAGACACCTATATTTTTGAGCCCAGTACCTACGCCGTGGCGGCCCACCTGGAGCGCTCTATGATGCAGATTGCCGTCAGCCAGCTAATTCTTAACTCCAAGCTCGCCCAATACGCCAGCCGTTTCCGGGCCATGAGTGCTTCGCACACCCGAGCTGACGAGTCGCGCCTCGATGCCCACCTCAACTTTAACCGTGCGAAGCGTGCCATTAAAGATGCCCGCCTCAAAGAGGTGATTAACGGTCTCCGCAAGAGTGCGGCGGGGAGAGGTTGATATGCCGGGTGTAATTATTACCGTCAAAGATCTCGTCATCCGCGCGCAGTTTGATGATGATGCACCAAGCATCAACGAGATCATTGAAATCGATAACGGTTTCGGTACCAAACTGCTAGTCGACCACCTAGAGCCCGGTGGTATCGCCTTTTGCTTGAATATCCGCTCTGACCTGCGCGTCATGAAGGGCATGAGCGCCACTCGTACGCGCAAGGGTATCGAAATCCCCGTCGGTGACATCACGATTGGTCGAATTCTCAACGCGCTCGGCGATCCGCTCGATGGTATTGCCGCCATTGAAGGCCCCGACACCGTCTACAAAAACATCAACAGTCTCCCGGGCCGCTCCACCAACTTCGATATCGCCAAGCCAGAAATCCTAGAAACCGGTATTAAGGTGATCGACTTCTTTACGCCGTTCGTCAAAGGCCGCAAAATCGGCATTATCGGTGGTGCCGGTGTCGGTAAGACGGTGCTGACGATGGAGTTGATCAATAACATTGCCCGTTCTGGCAGCGGCCTGTCGTTCTTTGCCGGTATCGGTGAGCGTATTCGTGAAGGTCACGAACTGTACGAGACGCTTAAAGACGAGGACCTGCTCAAAAATACCTGCATGTTTTTTGCACAAATGAATGAAAACCCGATCCAGCGTTCGCTGATCGCTATCTCGGCCACGGCGGCTGCCGAGCATTTCCGTGACGAGCAGGGTAAGGACATCCTGTTCTTTGCCGATAACATGTTCCGTCACATTCAAGCTAAAAATGAACTTTCCACCATCTTGGACCAAGTGCCAAACGAAGGTGGTTACGAGCCGACTATTTTCTCTGACGTGAAGGTGCTACAGGACCGCCTGAGCTCCAACGAGAACGGTTCCATTACCTCGGTGCAGACGATTTACGTCCCGGCCGATGATATTTCCGACCCGGCAGTGCAGTTTATCCAGCACGAAATGGACTCAATTATTGTCCTCTCCCGTAAGGTGGCCGAGCAGGGTATTCGCCCGGCTGTCGACCTCAACCTTACCACCTCGTCACTGCTGACACCGGAAGTTGTCGGCGACCGCCACTACGCACTGAGCGTGCAGGTGCAATCACTGCTTCAAAAGTACGAATCGCTGAAGGGCATCATCGCTATCATCGGCGAGAACGAGCTTAGCCCGGCCGACCGTGCCGACTATGCCAAGGCCAAAAAACTGATCGAAAACTTCACCCAGAACATGAACGTCATGACCAAGCACACCGGCGTCGAAGGCCTCTATTCAACCCGCGAAGACACCCTTAAAAGCATTGAGGAAATTATCGTATGAGCGACGCGCCTGCTGACGCAAAAACCGTTGATCAACTGCATGAGATTATTGACGATACTGGCGGAGCCGAATCCAAGCTCGATAAAGAAAAAGATGCTGCAGCCATCGATTATGAGAACAAGCATAAAAACAGCCAACAGAGCATGGAAGTTCGTATTCGTTCGCCGTTTCGCTCGTACTACGACGGTATAGCCTTTAGCATCAGTGGTGAGAATGCCACCGGCCCATTTGATATTCTACCGCGCCACCACAATTTTATTTCGCTGTTAAACGCCTGCGAGCTAGTAGTCCGCTCCCCGAAAGGCGACGAAAAAATTCAGATCGGCGGCGGCCTAATGCACGTTAAGGCTGATCAGGTGCTGGTGTTTCTCGACGTGTAGCCCGCCGCTTTGTAGCGCGCAGTTGCATTTCGATAAGGTTCTCGTCAAAGCTATTGAGGCCGAGCGCGGCGCGACGCTGGTTAACCGTGTCGATTGAATCGACCGGATAGGGCCAGGTTACATCGTCAACAGTGTAGAACTGGGTGCCAAAGCGCTGCGGCCGGTGCTCCATAATGTGAATGCGGTCTTCCAGAAAGGCCATGTTGAGCGGTGATACCTCGCCCTCGTCGGCTTGTTGCATCAGCTCCAGGCAATGTTTCATAAAAACTGGCTCGGCGGCATGCTGCACTAATAGCCAGGCGGCATGCGCAGCTTCCGCACCGAACTCGCTGATCGTCGGCCAGCCACATGCTTCGACGATAGCTTTGATGCGCGGCAGGTGGCCGGCATCGACACTCTTATCCCAGTCGGCTTGCTTCGATACATATGCCTGACGCATGCGCTGGTCGCTAGTCTGCATTTCTAGCAGCTCTGCCGAGATGCGCTCCACCCGATGCCGAGTGGTTTCGATCATCAGCGGCGCATCTTCCCAATCTAGTGGCTGTTGTTCCATAACATCATTACAGCACAATAGTTTTAAGATGCAAATTTTGGCGACGAAAATGGTATACTAACAGTGATGGAAAAGATTATTCTGTATTACAAATTTGGACCGGTGGCCGACCCAGAAGCGGTCCGGTTGTGGCAGCGGACGCTAGCCGAATCGCTCAATCTAAAAGGCCGAATTATCATTTCGCAGCACGGCATCAATGGCACGCTCGGCGGCGACCTCGAGGCGCTCAAAAAATACGTTAAAGAGACCAAGACCTATCCCGCCTTCAAGGGTACCGAATTTAAGTGGAGCAATGGCAGCAACGACCACTTCCCGCGCCTGAGCGTTAAAGTCCGCGACGAGATCGTCACCTTCGGCGCGGCCGACGAAATTGTCGTCGATGAAACTGGCATTGTCGGTGGTGGCAAACACCTCAAACCGGAAGCTGTTCACAAACTGCTCGACGAGCGCGACGACGTGGTATTTTTCGATGGCCGCAATGCCTATGAAGCGGCCGTAGGAAAGTTCAAGGGTGCCGTGGTGCCTGGTGTCGAGCACACCCGCGACTTCTTAACTGAGCTCGAAGATCCGAAGTACGACGATATCAAAGATAAGCCGGTAGTCACCTATTGTACCGGCGGCATTCGCTGTGAAGTACTGAGCGTGCTCATGAAAAACCGCGGCTTTACAGAGGTTTACCAGATTGATGGCGGCATCGTGAAGTACGGCAAAAAGTATGCCGACCGCGGCCAGTGGGAAGGCTCACTCTACGTTTTTGATGACCGGATGGGCGTAAAATTTAGCGATGAAGCCGTCGACATTGGCGACTGCAGCCACTGCGCCGCCAAAACCAGCAACTACGAAAACTGCGCCAACAAAGCTTGTAACAAACTGGTGCTGATCTGCGACGACTGCAAAAGCGGCAAAGAGCTATGCCGCAGCTGCGAAACTGCCCTCAGCACCGCAGCCTAGGCTCTGGTTATTTTTTATTTTTTGCGTCCGCATCAAAGCATCACCGCATCACCGCATCATGGCATCAGCCCGGTGTGGCATCAAAGCATCAATGTGCCGATATGCATTGATGCGGACGCGCAAAGTACGCAGCAAGTGGCAGCGATAAAACTTGTAAAATAATACCTCTTGTGCTATAATTAGCATACTATGACTGAACCCGTACACTTTTCCATGCCAGAATCAGATGGAATCAAGGCTGCAGAGCAGGCACTGGCTGCTGCCCAAGAAGCCAAGTTGACCGAAGGCAGCATCCCACAAGCAGTGGTGGTTTTGCGTGAAATCGGCCTGGCGCAAATGACTACGGCCGGTGCCGCCGAAGCTTTTGAACACGCCGCCGCTCAAGGGGTAGAGTTCAGCTTGCCGCGTGCCCAGCGCTACCTCGCCATTCGGGCGCGGTTCGAACCCAAAGAATTTACCACCACTCAGCAGTTTGCCCGTGGCTTTAGTGCCGGTGCCATAAACGCTGCTCGCCGAAATGCCCTAGTCGCCCGCCGTCGCCGCGAAGCTATCGGGCGCGTGCTTGGCGGCACGGTCTCGATACCCGCCGTCGAATTACCGCTTAAGCGCAACGATCACTACGATCGCTAAACATTTGCGGTAAAATAGAGAGGTGGACGACAAGCCTAAGGTTGCGGAAAAATTGAAGCAGCTCCCCCGGCAGCCCGGTGTTTATTTTCATAAAGACCGAGCGGGGGAGATTATTTACGTTGGCAAAGCGGCGGTGCTTAGCAATCGGGTGCGGCAGTACTTTCAGAAATCGCGCGGTCGTGACATTAAAACCGAGGCGCTGGTGCGCGACATTTACGATTTAGATTGGATGGTGGTCGACAGCGAGCTCGAAGCGCTGTTCCTAGAGGCTGAAATGATCCGGCGCTACATGCCGCGCTACAATATTTTGCTACGCGATGACAAGGCGATGAGCTACATCCGCATTGATTATGATTCAAACTATCCAACGGTTAGCACAACCCGCCGGCCGCTCGATGATGGCGCCAAGTATTTTGGGCCATATTCCAGCACGGTTACCATTCGCCAGGCACTCAAGCTACTACGCCGGGTGTTTCCGTACGCCACGCGCCAATTGGCCGGACAAAAACGGGCCACGCTACACTACCACCTTGGGCTCGATCCCGGTCTGGAAGAGGGGCGCACAAGTCTAGAAGATTACCGGGCCAATTTGCGTAAGCTAATCGCCGTCATTGAGGGTAAGCGCCACAACATCGAGCGCGAGATTGAAAAAGACATGAAACGGGCCGCCAAAGCTCACGATTACGAAGCGGCTGCTAAGCTGCGTAACCAGCTTTTTAGCTTGCAACGGCTCAGCCAGCAGGTGATTTTTAGCGACAAAGAATTCCTGGATATCAGTAAAGACCATGCCCTCAACGAGCTGGTGGATTTGCTGGGCCTGGCGGCCTTTCCGCGCCGGATTGAGGGCTACGATATTAGCCACATGCAGGGCACCGACGTGGTGGCCAGTATGGTGGTGTTTACAAACGGTGTGAGCGACAAGAGCGAGTACCGCAAGTTCAAAACGAAGATCAACCACAACAACGACTTTTACAACATGAATGAAACACTCAAACGGCGCCTGAGCGAGAAAAACATCAAAGCCTGGGGTAAGCCGAGCCTGGTGCTGATCGACGGTGGCAAGGGCCAGCTGGATGCAGCGATTAGCGCCCGTGATGAGCAGGGATGCCACAAGTTGCCATTCGTCGGCCTGGCCAAACGCGAAGAGCAGATCGTAATTCAAAAGGGCAAATCAAACGTTGATTTGAACATGGAAGTGCTGCACCGCCTGGGCGGCTACATCACTGAAAGTGACGATTTTGTGCTGGTAAACGTGCCGCACAATACCAATGTAATTAAGCTGTTGCAGCGCATCCGCGACGAGTCGCACCGCTTTGCCGTCACTTACCACAGCGTGCTCAAAGCCAAGCGCCAAACCAACTCGATTCTGGAAGAAATCCCCGGCATCGGACCGCTGACTAAGAAGAAGCTCTTACGAACCTTTGGCTCGTTACGCGGCGTCGGCGCCGCGAGCGACGAAGAACTACGAACGGTGCTGAGTCCTGCCAAAATAAAAATTCTTAGAGCGTATGTGCAGCCGGCTCAGGCCACGGTGGCCAAACCTGAGTAGCCTGCGGGCCGAGCAGCCAGCGCATGGTCTCGCAGATTTCAGGTAACTGCGCTGCGCAATCTTCGCGGCGGCCATCAATAAAGGTCCAGGTGGGTTCCGGCTCTTGGCGGTAGGGGTAGAGATTGTGAGCGCGTTCGCCGCCGGTACTCTGCGGCAGATCGTAGCGCTTCGATTCCTCATCCAGGAAATAGGTGTGGCTCACGATCAGGCTGCGGGGCGTTGTGCTGTGGGGCGGCCGGCGCGCCGCTAAGCGGTGGGGCCGGATGTACAAACCAAAGCTCTCCACGCCCATGACGCCGCTGTGGTCGGGGATAGTTTCGAGGATGTCATCTACCATGACCCACTTGTGAGCTGTGCGCTCAGGCGGCTCTATAAGCCGCATAACAAATGGAACGCTGTCATCTATTTCTTCTTGCTTGGTTCGTTTGCGGATGTATTCACGCTTCACGGTGCCCATTGGCAGCGTTTGTAGGTGACGATACGCCGACTGGTAGTACTCCAGCCGTACTCGCCGCTTCTCTAAGGCTGTTTGGCCCAAGCCGCGGTAGCAACTTTGCAGCAACACTGACGGCCGGTGGCCACTGGCCTCAAGTTCGAGCTCATCTTCGCGCGGGCATTGCCCCGTAACCAAGCCGTTAGCGCGGAAGAGCTGGCTGAAGAGTGTGAACAGCGGGGCGCCGAGTTCCGGTGGATTCCGTTGCTCGGGCATAAAAAAAGACGTATCGCTGGGATACGTCTTTTTGGATTCGCCGTTGTCTGTCGGCACTATGGATTACTCCGCATATATTCCAAGTAATTGTACTCAAAAATACTGCTAATGCAAGTGATTTATTGCACACGGACTAGACAAGTGGTTGTATACTAAGGCTTTGTTATGAAATCTCATTTCTCTGCGAAATTTTTCGAAGGCAACCGGGCGCGCCTGCGCGAGTTATTTACCGGTACGGCGCCGATTGTTATTACCGCTAATGGTCTGCTGCAGCGCGGCGGCGACAGCAGCTATGCTTTCTCGCAGGATGCTAATTTTTGGTACTTAACTGGTATTGATGAGCCGGACATTACGCTGGTTATGGACCGCGATAAAGAATATTTGATTGTGCCGCCGCGCGATGCCAGCCGTCAGGCTTTTGACGGTGCCATCGATGACCAGGCACTTACTAAGCGCTCTGGCATCCCGCTCATTTACGAAACTGAAGACGGCTGGAAGCAGCTTGGCAGCCGCATCAAAAAAGTGAAACATGTGGCGGTGATTGCGGCTTCACCGAGCTATATTGAGCGCTACGGTTTGTATGCTAATCCGGCCCGAGCCCGGCTATTGGAGACAATCCGTAGCCACAATGAAGCGGTCGAGCTGCTCGATCTTGGCATGCACCTAGTGCAAATGCGCATGATTAAACAGCCGGCGGAACTAGCGGCCATCCAGGAAGCCATCGATATCACCTCTGCCGCAGTTAGAGCTGCCACCACACCCGCCAAACTGGCAAAGTATGCCTACGAATATGAGCTAGAGGCCGATGTGGCTCGTGGTTTCCGGGCCCGCGGTGCCAGCGGCCACGCTTTTGAACCGATTGTAGCCGCCGGTGAGCGGGCCTGCACCCTGCATAACGTGGCCAACGATGGCCCACTCGAAGCTAACCAGTTGGTGGTAATCGATGTTGGTGCCGAGGTTGAGCACTATGCCGCCGACATTACGCGCACCATCTGCCTTGGCAAGCCGAGCCGCCGCCAACGCGCTGTTCACGAAGCGGTTCAGGAGGTCCAAAAGTTTGCCTACGACCTCCTCAAGCCGGGCGTGCTGATGGCTGAGTACGAAAAGCAGATCGAAATGTACATGGGCGAGAAGCTCCGCACGCTTGGGCTAATAAAAACCATCGACCACGACAGCGTCCGGGCCTATTACCCCCACGCCACCTCGCACTTTCTTGGCCTCAATGTCCACGACGCCGGCGATTACACCCAGCCACTACAGCCCGGCATGGTGATTACTGTTGAGCCGGGGATTTATATCCCGGACGAGGGTATCGGCGTGCGCATCGAAGACGACGTCTTAATTACCGAAACCGGGATTGAAATCCTGACCGATGCACTTCGTCGCACACTTGACTAAGACGCTTATGCTATAATTACAGATATGAAGCGGCCATTATACAGCTTTCTGACTCGCTGGCTCGTCAGCAGCCTTGGCCTATGGATTGCCGCCGGGTTGCTCGGTAATAACAGTATTACCTACCAAAATGAGGCCAGCGTAATCATTACCGGCGGTCTGATTCTGGCAATTATTAACATATTCTTAAAACCGTTCATTATTATTTTATCTTTGCCGTTTATTTTGTTTACACTGGGGTTGTTCATGGTCGTCATCAACGGTTTGACGGTTTATATCGCCAGCAAGCTCTATACACCGCTGCATATCACCAGCTTTTGGTCGGCAGTATTTGCCGGGATGGTCATCGGGCTGGTAAACTATTTAGTAACGGCAATCGTAGAAGAGCGCCAGGAGAGCAAATAAGACATGACTATTTATAACTACGTAACGATTGTATCGGCCCTACTGATCGTACTATTAGTACTGGTGCAGACCCGTGGTGCCTCGCTGGGCGCTGGGCTTGGTGGTGGTGGCGAGGTCAACACGACGCGCCGCGGTACCGACAAAACCATCTTCCAGTTGACCATTGTCACTGGCCTGGTATTCGCACTATCTATCATGCTCGGCATCATTGTAGGATAGGCGTTTAGAGTGCAGTTTCGCCTGTTCAAAATGCGTCTGCGCCGGCAGTTTAAGAGCCAGCGGAAACAAGTGGTGGGGTTTGGTCATCAGGCCGAGCAACAGTTCGATCAACACGTCTTTAAGAAAGTTGGTCGCATCGCGCGGGTGCGCCGGTTTGTTATTGGTTGGATTGGCCTACTCATACTACTTATGATTGGCGTGGCTTTGCAGACCTTCCATCTGGCGAGCTACTATCAAACGGTGCAGCCAGTCGATGGCGGTATTTACCGTGAGGGCATCCTCGGCACCTTTACCACGGCTAACCCGCTCTATGCGACTACGCAGGTCGATACATCGGTATCGCGGTTAGTATTTTCCGGTTTGCTACAGTATAACGAAAAGAACCAGTTGATCGGTGATTTAGCCCAAGGCTTCTCGGTCGATACGCGTGGCACGACCTATACCGTGACGCTCAAGCCAAATCTAACCTGGCAGGATGGGGCGCCCGTCACCAGCAAGGACGTGGTGTATACCTATGGTGCTATCCAAAACCCCGATGCCCAATCGCCGCTGCTTAGCAGCTGGCAGGGCATTATCGTCACGGCTGTTGATGATCACACGGTGACCTTTAAATTGCCGCGACCCCTCGCATCCTTCGCCAATAACCTAACCAATGGCATTTTACCGGAGCATATCCTTGGCAAGACGGCGGCCGTTGACCTCAGGACTTCGGACTTCAACACCGTCAAGCCCATCGGTACTGGTCCGTTTAAACTCAATGCCCTCGAAGTTGACAACGCCGACCCTAAAACCGCGCAGGAGCAACTAGCCTTCGTACCGTTTGGTGGTTACGTTGGTGGTAAACCACGGCTCGACCAATTTATTATCGCTGCCTACAGCAACCAGGACCAGTTGATCAGCAGCTTCCGCCACGGCCAGCTGACCGCCCTGGCGGGTCTCAGCAGCGAACCCGCTGAGATTAAGGACATGCCCAACGCCCAGGCCCATAATATGTTGCTAACGGCCGGTACCTACGTGTTCTTAAAAAATAGTAGTCCCTTATTAGGCAGCGCTAAGCTGCGCCAGGCACTGGAGCGCTCTACCGACCAGGCTAAGGTCATTGACAAGCTGGCCTATCCGACCCGTCCGGTGCGGGCACCGCTGCTCAAGGATCAACCGGCCTACGACGTTAACTTCTTGCAACCGCCGCCGGATGCCAAAATTGCCGCTCAGTTGTTCGATGCCGACGGCTGGACGCTCGGCAAAGATGGCCTCCGTATGAAGGACGGCAAGCCGCTTAAATTTAACCTGGTAGCGGCCGATCTGCCGGAGTATGCTACCGTTGGCCGCGAGCTGCAGACTCAGTGGAAAAAAGTCGGTGTGACGGTAGAGCTACGACTGCTTGACCCGCAAGATTTCCAGACGGCGCTGTCTTTTCATGATTACGATGCCTTGCTCTACGGCATTTCGCTTGGCACTGACCCGGATGTTTTCGTGTACTGGGACAGCACCCAAGCCGATATCCGCTCGGCCAACCGCCTTAACCTCTCGGAGTACAAGAGCGCCGTTGCCGACGAGGCCCTCGAATCCGGTCGTACCCGCCTGGATCCAACCCTACGCAACATTAAATACAAAGCTTTCTTACAGGCCTGGGAACAAGACGCCCCGGCCATCGGCTTATACCAGCCCCGAACTTTGTACATTACCAATGGTACCGTCACCGGTCTGACTAACAACACCATCAACACCGGCACCGATCGCTACAAAAACGTCCAAAACTGGCAGATCCGCCAGGCTAGGGTTACTAACTAGCCCGCGGTATGTCTCAACGAAGCCGCGACAGCCGCAAGACTATCCGACCTTGGACGCTGTATGTGCTGCGCTTCACGGACAATACCTACTATGTCGGTATCACTTCGAGGCGCGACTTTATGGTCCGCATCAATCAGCACGGCACGCTGGACGGGGCCCGCGTTAACCGCACTAAGACGACTGCCGAAATTATGGAAATCCACCCTCTTGGCCGAATAACGCGCTTTGCGGCCGAAAACATCGAAAACGACATGACCATCGAATATCGCAAACGCTACGGCCGTGGCCGAGTGCGGGGCGGCTATAATATTTCCCTCGTTTCATCATTGGTGCCAAATTACACGCCCGGAAGCCTGCAAGCTGTGCTATTGATCGCTGGCTGTTTGCTGCTGGCGGTGGTGCTGTTTGCCGTTATTCTGTATGTTTAGTGACACTGTACGGGTGTATATAGATGGTCATAGGAGTAAAAGTAAGAAGAGGACTAGTGGGCTGCGCCTTTTATCCGCGACACCATGCTCGCTGCAAGCAGCTGCGCGTGGTGTCGCTCCAAGACCCTCCCGTTCGCTGCGCTCACTCGCGAGGTTCTGCGCCCTCTCATCCGCAGCCACGAAAAAAGGATCACTTTCGTGATCCTTTTGTCTTGGTGCCCTTGAAACAGTTTCTTTCGAACACCTTTTGGGCTGGTTAGATCATTTACGAAAGACTTTTGAAGTTTAGTTTTCAGCCTTCCAGCCGATTAAACACTGCTTTTATGGCATCCTTTAACGTAGCTTCATCTGCCTCAGCACCAATTCGATGCGCTTGCTGTTGTGCAAACTCCAAGTAAAGCTCGGGAGATTGTCCATAGATAGAAGGCTCATCATTAAACCAGCTTGGTTCAGTAAGTTCAGTTTGCTGCAGCCAAGAGATCGGAGCCTGCTTGCTCAAGATCAAATGGGCGGCTTTCGCGCCGATTTCGCGCCGGTATTGCTCAGTCCAGAGATTGACTAAGCCGACCGTCTCGCACACATCATCCATTGTGGCCGCTAATTGCTCGTCTTCGTGTCGAACCAGCCAAATACCGTATGCCAAGCTTGACTGGCGATGATGCGTACCGGCATGTACGCTTTCGTTGAATGCTTGAGCAGAAAATAAGTTGGCAATCGCTGTACGGCCAAAAGTCAGCGGCGGGACATGGTGCCGCGCCATTCTTCGCACCAAGCCGTTGCGTAGTTCATTAAAAGGAGTCACGAATAACTGGTAGCCACCTCGCCGACCCGCTTCATGTCGGTCGCTTGTTTGGATGTGGCGACTCAGTTGACCGCCGTGACTGGTTATGCCGGTTTGCAGCGGTGCATCGACCGATAGATAAGCATGGGGCGTAGAATTCAGGAGATAATATGGAGTCATATCCATCTCGTCAAACTTAAAAAGGAGCAAGTGATTGTCGCCAAGGTACAAACCGACATCATCTGGATGTTGCTCTGCAAAAGCCTGCAGGGAACGAACCTTGTCGGCAGTATCTAGCGCTTTTTGGATGTTAGGTCCTATATCATACGGACTATCCTCTGCAGCACCATCACGCGCACTGACTAGCGCTGCTGCGACGAGACTTTGACCTATGTGCTCACGGGCATTTTCAATCAGGGACCCATACAGTCTGGCGGTTTCTGTGTCATATCGGTCAACTTGTTCAAGATTACCCCATAGTGCAATTTCTGCTGAGAGCTGTTGAGTAACATCCAGATCTTCGACGATAGCTATACGTTCGACCATGTAAATTTATTATCCCCCGAAAGAATACTTATGCAAGTAGCAACAAAATAAAAAGAACACCATGAAAGGTGTTCGATTTAATGTCAAATTGGTGCGGATGAGAGGACTTGAACCTCCACGCCCTTGCGGGCACTGGCACCTGAAGCCAGCGCGTCTACCAATTCCGCCACATCCGCGTGGGAACTGAACTCGAGGTATTTTAGCGCACCACGGAGGTAGTTACAAGCGGGCCAAGTGTGCTATGATAGCCATAAGCAATGACTTTCCAAGGGTAAGACACACATGAGTAAAATCGCACATTATCTACAGGAGCACTTAGTCGGTGAAGTAATGACCTCGGCCGACGCCCGACGCTACTTTTCGACCGATGCGAGCATCATGACGGTGGTACCGGCTTTGGTCGTGTACCCGCGCAACGAGAACGACGTCCGTAAGGCCGCTCGTTTTACCTGGCAGCTAGCCGAGCGTGGCCGGGTGATCCCGATCACCGCCCGTGGTTCCGGTACCGACCAAACTGGCGCGGCGCTCGGCAGCGGTATCATTATGGCCTTTCCGGCCCATCTTAACCGGATTTTAGAGCTCGATATCAAGACCGGCAGCGTAACCGTAGAACCCGGAATTAACTTTGGTAAATTGCAGCAGACCTTGCACACCCATGGGCGCTTCCTGCCGTCCTATCCCAGCTCTTTAGAGTACTCTACCGTCGGTGGGGCCGTCGCTAACAACGCCAGTGGCGAGAAGACCTTTAAATACGGCGATACCCAGGCCTATGTGCGCAGCCTGCGGGCGGTACTGGCCAATGGCGAAGTCATCGAGACCGGCCGGATCAGCAAGCGCGAGCTCCAAAAAAAGCTTGGCCTGTCGACCTTTGAGGGCGAAATTTACCGTTCCTTGGACACGCTGCTCGAAGAGAACCACGACGCCATCGACACCATGCTGCGCGACACTTCCAAGAATAATACCGGTTATAACCTACTCGACATTAAGCAGAAGGACGGTTCGTTTGACCTCACGCCGTTGTTGGTTGGCAGCCAGGGCACGCTGGCTATCGTTACTGAGGCTACGTTGCAAACTGAGGTCCACAACCCCCAAACCACCCTGATGATGGCTTCCTTTGATAGTTTGCAGCACGCTGAGCAAGCGATCATGGAGATCCGTGCCATGGCCGAGGGCCCCAGCCTACTAGAGATGATCGACGGCCACGCGCTACGCCAGGTCAGCGAAGTCAACGTCAACCAGCTTAAGAGTGTGGTACAACAACCGTTTCCGGCGTTAATCTTATTTGCCGAATTCGACAATGCCAAAGAGTCACTGCAAAAAAAACTAGCCAAAAAAGCTGCCAAAATTTTCGAGAAGTACGCCGTCAGCCTGCAAACCGAAACCGAGTTGGAACACCAGCAAGGAATTATCAAAGTCCGCGAAGCCGTCGCCACACTGCTGTCCAAGAGCGAAAACGGTACTAAAAGCGTGCCGGTAGCCGACGACGCCATCGTCCCAGCCGACCGCTTCCGTGAGTACGTCGAAGGCACCTATGCTATCTGCGACAAATTGGGCATTGAGCCAGCGCTGTGGGGTCACGCCGGCGATGCCAATCTCCAATTATTACCGTTCCTCAACCTCAACCAGGTCGGCGACCGTCAAAAAGCTTTTCGCCTGATGGACGAGTATTACAAAATGGTCATCAACCTTGGCGGCGCCATTAGTGGGGAACGCAACGACGGCCGCTTACGGGCGCCTTACGTCGAGCAGCAGTACGGTACCGAGGTCTACAGCCTGTTCCAGAAGACCAAGGCCATCTTTGACCCCTACGGCACGCTCAACCCTGGCGTCAAGCTCGGTACCACTGTCGAGGACATCAAAACTATGGTCCGGCCCGACTACAACCTCGGCCAGGCCTACAGCCACTTGCCGCGCAGCTAAACAGGGCGATTCGGCCTTGAGTTTTTGGCCTAAAACAGATAAGATAGTCGAGTCTTAACAAACTATGCGGATGTGCTGTAATTGGTAGCCAGGCTACGTTGAGGTCGTAGTGTCCCTAGGACGTGGAGGTTCAAGTCCTCTCATCCGCACCAATAAAAATACCCGGTCTCCGGGTATTTTTATTGGCGAGCGTTGACGAGAGCAGTAGCCAAAAGATGTTATAATATTTTTATGAATCGTATGCAAGCGAAGAGAATCCACGAAGTAGTAAACATCATGTACTGGGTGGAGAATCCGGACTGGAAGACTGGTAACGTCGCGGCAGATGTCGCCTTAACGGGGATCAGAAAGTTTCCTATTAGAGCTCATGAGCGGCTTAAACGGCATTTTTATGACACGAGCAAGGTGATAGCTGTTAACGGCGAAACCGTCGTGGCAAACAACGGCCAGACCGTGGATAAGTTCATGTTTCGCTACCCAGGAACCATGGCTACTAAGCTGTTTGAAACACGGGTTGCGGATGAAGTCGCCGCAGTTACCAGTCACCTCACGGGTGTGGCACTGCCAACCGCAGTTGGCATAGAGCCAGCTAAGATATTCAGACGTCCTACCACCAGTGTTGATGCCGTAGTGCAAACCCAGGCAAAGTTAGATTTAGACATTCACGGCGCACTCGACCTGGCAGAAGTTCGAGAATCGGCAGTAGCCCACGCAGACCAAACGGCAAGGGGCATTGAAGCGTTATTACATGGCGCAAAAATGCTCGTGGCCGAACATGGCTATTACCCAGATTTGTCCCCACACTCGGGCAATGTCAGGCGTAGCGCGCTCGATGGTACTATCACGCTGATTGATGTTATGCCGTTCTACGCCAATGGCAACCGCTTGATCGACGATAACCCACCAAACGTTATTCCGGGCATCGAAGACACAATGCGTACCTATGAAGCGTTCGTTGGCCAGTATGGCAGCTAGCCAGGTAATAAGTGGTAGTTATTAGAGCTGGTACTATTCGCCAAATATAAATAACCCCATTACGCCTTTTTTATTCGGCACCGCTGCTAGAACGCGCGGCCTCTGGCCAGAGCGCGCAATCCGTGTTATTATCGGTCGAGTCCACTCCGATAAGGGCGCTTAGCTCAGTTGGCTAGAGCATCTCGTTTACACCGAGAGGGTCGGGGGTTCGAATCCCTCAGCGCCCACCAGATCGACCCCGTATGAACCCTCGACTAGCTCGAGGGTTTTTGTATTAGTAAAGCTTCCGCCTCTAGGTTACACTAAACACAAGCACTTAATACCGAGAGCAAGACACTATGACAACCCGACTCCCTACTCCGGGCGCAGATGATGGCACCTGGGGGGATATATTAAACGACTTCCTATCTCAGGCCCACAACTTAGATGGGTCACTGAAAGCGCTCACCCAGTCTCAAATCTCTAATCTGACCACTGATTTAGCGAGCAAATTGAGTAGCGCCACGGCTGCCACGACCTATGATGCGATCGGCGCCGCGGCTACTGCCCAGACGGCTGCTGCCAGCGACGCCGCCACAAAAGTTGCCACCCACGCTGGTACGCCGACGGCGCACGCCAGGATTACCGTCACTGATGTTTTGATCAACCGCACCGGCACTGGGCCTCCCACGGATGCCATGTTCACTTCGCCCACCGACGGCATGGAGTACACCGATGTTGCGAACGCTAGAAAGTATATTCGCGTGGCCGGACAGTGGCTTTACGCGGCACTATCGGCTCCTTCGGCATTTACGCCCGCGACGCTGAGTGGCCTTGTGGCTTGGTATGATGCCAGCCAAATTACCGGCTTGGCTGATGGCGATGCCGTGGCCCAGTGGAATGACCTATCGGGTAACGGCAATCATGCCGTGCAGGCCACGGGTGCCAACAAACCTACATACAAGACTAACATTCAGAACGGTAAGCCCGTCGTGCGGTTTAACGGCACCACCACCGTCCTCGCCCGGACGTTGGGTGTTGCCCTTACCGCACCCTACACAATCGTCGTTGTCGGCCGGGCATCACAGGGCGTCAGTGCCAACGAGTGCTTTGTGTCCGGCGGCAACAGTACTTTCCTGTCCGGGCGTACCACCGGTCGTTACGCCATCCAGTCTGGTTCCCCGGGCTTTGCGCAACAGTCCAACAACCTGGTGACCAAGACTAACGCCTTCGTACTCGTTATCGGTACTTTTTCTACGACCCCGATTGTGCGGGTCAGCGGCATCGACGGTGCCGTCGGCTCATGGGCATCGGTCGCCAATATGTCGAATATTTACCTCGGCGCCGTGACCAATGCCGACTACTTGAATGGTGACTTAGCTGAGGTTATTGTCTATAACCGGGTGCTGACATCCGGAGAGGTCACGCAGCTCGAGACGTACTTGGCATGAGCAAATGGGGCGTGACCGTTAATTATCCGACGCCGACTGGGCCCTTGGTTCGAGGCTGGAAGCTGGGCAGACCAGCGGTGCGTACTGGCTGGGCCAGTGCTCGAGTCGTATCGAGCTTTCCTGATCCAAACCCCGGCCAGTACCGCTCGCGCATTGGTATGAACGCGGCCCCGACGCTCCAGAACATGCAGGAACTTACCGCGGTTGGCGTAACCTGGCTGCGCACTGACTTTGCCTGGCCGGTTATCCAGCCGACGTCCGCCGGCCAGTTCAGTTGGACCGCTCACGATGCCATCATGACCAGCGCCGCCCAGGCCGGCATGAATATCCTCGCTATTCTCGATTACTGTGCGCCGTGGGCCTCGACGAAGGGTGTCCAGACGGGTGACATCCGCTTCTTTGCACCTGCCAGTAACGCCGATTACGCCACCTTTTGCACGGCCGTTATTCAGCGCTACGGACCTGGTGGCTCCTTTTGGTCGGCCCATCCGGAACTTCGGCCTACCCCGGTAACTGCCGTTGAGATTTGGAATGAGCCATGGTTATCATTCTACTGGGCACCAGAACCGGATCCCACGGGCTACGCCGCGATGGCACTGGCTGCCGCCCAGGCGGTGAAGGCAGTCTCGGCTGGCGTAAAAGTGATCATCCCAGGAGATCTATTTCAGAGCCGCGCCGATGGTCTGAGCCAACAGCGCTGGGGCTCGGCCGTATTCACCGCCCAACCAACCCTAAAGAACTACACCGATGCGATTAGCGTGCACCCATATCCTTCCAGTGTATGTCCCGATCCCCTTGATGATACCCACAATATTGATCAAGGGTGGTATGGCAAGTGCCTGGAAGCCCGTGATCAGATCGCTCTCACCACAGGTATGCTGCTGCCCGTTTGGATCACCGAGTGTGGCTGGACAACGGCCACTGGCGCATCCAATGGCGTCACAGAGTCAGCTGCCGCCACCTATATGAACCACATGCTCGGTCGCGCCCTCCAGTCGAATGGCGTGTCGACCTCCTATCGACCAATGATCGAAAAAATCTTCCCCTTCAAATACGAGCGGGCCAATGGTGTCTTAACCGATGCCGAGGGCAATTACGGGATGCTGCACACCGACGGCACCCCGAAGCCGGCGTGGCTAGAAATACTCAAGTATATGTAACCCTCTCACTGGTAGATATCCCTGTTTTAAGGTACACTAAACACAAGCAATTAACACCGAGAGAACGAAAATATGGCAAGCCGCCTCCCAACCCCTGGCGCAGACGACGGCACCTGGGGAGACATCCTCAATGATTTCCTAGCACAGGCCCACAACCCTGATGGGTCACTCAAGCCGCTTGCTGAAACGCAGGTCACCAATCTTACTAACGATTTGGCCAATAAGGCCAACGCCTCTGCGCTAGCGACAAAATTAGATACCGCCACTGCCACTGCAACCTATGCCCCACTGCCCAAGACCGGGCGGAACCCGCTTACCGGCTGGCATCATGTTACCGGCTATGGCGCGCTCGGCAATGGCGCTAGCTCGGCGGCTGTCGATACGGCGGCCTTCCAGGCAGCCATCGCTGCGGCAGCACTCGATAATGCCCCCATCTATGTGCAGCGACCACCTGTGGCTTACCAAATTACTGCCACTCTCCAAACCTTCCCTAATATGTACATGTTTGGTGATGCCCCAGGTCGCGCCTCCGAGGGTGGCACCGAGATTCGGTGCGCTGTAGTTGGCCCGCTTTTCCAGATGGGCAGCGATGATGGGCACGCTTATGATCTCGCTGAGTACGATGGACCGGAGGGACTGACGTTGCGGAACCTCTACTTAAAGGGCTACACTACTACTTCTACCCTGGGCTTTGACGGCAGTTCTGTCTACTGTCCCGGCACCTACGGGGTTCGGGACTGGCGCGGTGGCGACGTCAAGATGGACAATGTCTATTTTGAAGGTTTCGAGTGGTGGTTCTGGGGGATTCAGTCTGATCTTAACACCTTCCGCAACGTCGAGGTCCGGCACTGTAAGCGGGGCTTCTATCTCGGCCCTCGGTCGGATCAGAACACGTTCTACGATTTATACTCTACCTTGAACGACAAGATCGGTACCATCGACTGCGCTTCCCAGGCGGTGTTTTTCGCGCCGAAGTTCGTCGGAAATGGTACAGCCACCACTAACGGGCTTACCATTACCAATGTGAGCAGTACGACAGTGCAGACTAATGGCGTCTACATCGAAGACCCGTGGTTCGAACATCTGCAGGGAACCTCAAACATTGAGGCGTTCATCGAGATGGGAGTCGGCGACACAGTTCAGGTTAAAGGCTTAGTGGTTAGGAACCCGCTGATCGGGAATAACCCACAAGCTACTACCCCGCATGCCCAGTATTTCTTGAAGACGGACAACGCCGACCAGATCGAAATTGAGATCACGGATGCCGTCAACATCAGTAACCTGAACCAGTTGCTGCTCAATATCGGAACATTTGCGCCAGGTATATTCCTCCGGAACCGTGTGAATGGCCTACGTTTGCGCTGTACCAACACAGGCTCGGGAGTCTGCGATCCGATGTTGTTCGGGGAGTACAGCAGCCTGGTATCGCTGACCCGTAATAGCTCGGGCCAGCCTGTCCTACGCGCTGGTCTCGTAGCTGACACCCAGACTCGCTTCGAGATCAACAGCACTGCCCAGCTGCGATTTGGCTCGGGCGCTGCCGCCGTCGATCTGCAGGTTCAGCGCGTTGCCGCCGGGGTCCTCGGTATCGGAACCGGGATCGGCTTCCGGTCGGGCGTTTACACAACTGCTTCGCGACCGTCTGCCGTGACTGCCGGAGCAGGAACGTCAATCTACGACTCTACTCTTAGCAAGCCGATCTGGTCAGATGGTACGGTCTGGCGCGATGCGGCGGGAACCGCGGTCTAGATAATGCCTGGTTGGGTATATATCGCACTACGCACAAGCACTCATACCGCACTAGCCCATCGCTCAGGGACTAATCTCGTAACGACAAACTAGGGCTAGCGATTGCGTAGCACCGGAGTTGTGCGTACAATCAGAGCTATAAGTTGAGGAGTTTTTATGGCCGGGTTTCTGATTTTTGTACTAATTGTCATCATCGTGTTTATTTTGGCTGGCATTAAAGTCGTGCAGCAATACGAGCAGGGCGTTATCTTAACGCTCGGCAAGTTTACCGGCATTAAGCAGCCGGGGCTGCGGGTGGTGATCCCGATTTTCCAGTCGATCCGTCGTATCGATATGCGCTCGACGCCGATCGACGTGCCAAAGCAAGAAATTATTACCCGTGACAACGTCACCGCGAATGTCGACGCCGTGGTTTATTTCCGAGTTGTCGATGCGCCCAAGGCCTTCCTAGAGACCGTCAACTATATCTATGCCACCAGCCAGTTTGCCCAGGCGGCACTGCGCGATGTGACCGGTTCGGTGGAGCTCGACGACTTACTCGGCAAGCGCGACGAGATCAGCCAGCAGATCAAGGCCATCGTCGATACCGAGACAGAGAAGTGGGGTATCGATGTCGAGAACGTCAAGATCCAGAACATCGAGTTGCCGCAGGATATGAAGCGGGCCATGAGCAAGCAGGCTGAAGCCGAGCGCGACCGCCGGGCCAACATCATCAACGCTGACGGCGAGAAGCTGGCCGCCCAGAACTTAGCCGATGCCGCCGGTATTTTTGCTGCCCAGCCGGGTGCCCTCAACCTGCGCACCCTGAACACGCTGGAGCGCATTAGCACCGAACCATCGCAAAAGACCATGTTCCTCTTCCCGGTCGAGCTGATCGATGCCCTGCGTGGTGCTAGCAGCGTCATCCGTGGCGATGGAGACAAGAAGTAGTGCCGCTGCGCGACTACCAAACTGAGATTGACGATTGGCTCCAGAACTACAAACAGCCCTACTGGACGCCACTGTCACAGCTGGCGCGCCTGGTCGAAGAAGTCGGCGAACTGAGCCGAGCCTATAACCATAAATACGGCGAAAAGATCAAAAAAGACAGCGAAGCGCCGGACGACATTGAGGGCGAAATGGGCGATGTCCTGTTTGGCTTAATCTGCATGGCCAACGATGAAGGCCTCGACCTCGACCGGGCTATCCAGGGCGCTATCAGCAAAGCCAAAACCCGCGACAAAGATCGGTTCGAGAAGAAATGAGCCTGAGCCTAGACGACCTCGGCGACTTGCCCAGCCCATTCTACCGGGTGGCCATCAAGGCGCTGATTATGCGCGACAGCAAATTGTTACTCGCCAAAAACCAGGATGGCGACTGGGAGCTCCCCGGTGGTGGGTGGGAGCACGACGAGACGGTCCAGACTTGCCTGGAGCGTGAGCTCGATGAGGAGCTTGGCGCCGAGCTGCTGGCCTACGGCCCGGTGGAGCATATTTTTCGGGGAGAAAGCGGCCATGGCTGGAAAGTGATGCGCCTCCTAGTGCGGGCCACCATCGGCGACGCTGAGCTAGCGCCCGGTGACGACCTCGTGGCGGCCGGCTGGTTCACTAAGGCGCAGTTTTTAGAACTGCCCATCAGCATCGGCGACGCCGGCATCAAAGACTACGTCGATAAAATTTATTCGTAGATACGGACGTTTTTGACTTGCATGGTGAGCCTGTCCGGCGTGCTGGCGTCGGGCGGGCCAGGGTAGTCACCGCCGACGGCTAAGTTTAGGATCATGTAATACTCGTTGTCGTTAAACGGCCAGACGCCGCCTTCGGGGATTTTGGTCGGCTGCAGGTTGCCGACCTTTTTACTGTCGATGTAGAAGTCAATGTTGCAGTCGCGGACATCGACGGCATAGGTGTGCCACTGCGTCACATTGAGTGTCTTTTTGTAGACGTCCACGCCCCAATGGCTCCCATCTTCTTTAGGGCCATGGCCGGCGCCGTGGGCCACGAACTCGCTATTGATGGCCTCCAGGATGTCGATCTCACCAACGGCTGGCCAATCATGGCCTTTGCTCTCGCGGCCGAGCAGCCAGAAGGCCGGCCAGGCCCCAGCCGCTTGCGGGCAGCGAATGGTGGCCTCAAACCAGCCATAGCGGCGCTGGTGGTCTGCCAGTAGGTGCAGACGGCTTGATACCCATTTGCCGTTATCGTCTTTGCGGGCCTCGATAGTCAAAATATTGTCGGCGACCGTAGCCAGTCCCGGCTCGTAGCGCTGCAACTCATTATTAACGGCCCCGGCTGGCCACTTCTGGGCCTCCCATTTGCTGCCATCAAGCGCGCTGCCCTCGAAGCTGTCTTCGAAAGCGAGCGGCGTTTTGGGTGTCGTGGAGCCGAAAGGAAAGTTCATGACAACTACTATACACGTGTAGGGGTAGCCTAACTTGTCTTTAGGGGCGGTTTCCCGTAAAATAACGGAGTTGTGGCTCTTTAGCTCAGTTGGTAGAGCAGCGGCCTGAAGAGCCGCGTGTCCCCAGTTCGAGTCTGGGAGGAGCCACCAAGAAAAAAGGATTAGCCAAAGCTAATCCTTTTTTCTTGGGCAGCCACGACCAGACGAAGGACTGGATGCGAGAGCAAAGCGAACCATCTGTTCGGCAGAGCGAAGCCACGCGCAGGAGCTCGCTCCGAGCATGGCTTTGCGGCGAAGGCCGTCAGGCCGATCTGGGAGGAGCCACCAAATTAGTGGTGCTGAAATGTCGTGCCAATCTCACCAGCTAAAGCATGCTCGATGACGTTGTCTGTTCGTCCATTTGCGATCCACATCGTTACGCCAGCGTCATTTGCAATTTGCGCCGCCTGGAGTTTGGTTTTCATGCCGCCAATTCCATTGAGGCTGCCAGCACCACCGGCGAAGTGCATAACATCGTTCACGTTCTCCACGCTCCTTATTACCGAAGTTGCATCGTTGACGTCACTATATAGGCCGTCGATGTCGCTGAGCAAAATGAGACCAACACTTGCAAAAAGCCCAGAACCGGCTAGCTTGGCTGCATATGTCGCAGCCAGCATATCGTTGCCGCCGAAAGCAATTTCTTCGTGACTAATCACATCGTTCTCGTTGGCAATTACGATGTCGCCGTGGCTAAGCATAGTCCTGGTTACTTCGATGAGTTCATGCCTTTCCGATTCAAGGTCAAGCTCTCTACGGGTAACGAGCATGCCACCAGTCGTAATGTTGCCAAGCACCGATGCCCAGTTGTTTAAATTGTGACGCCAGCCGATGCTGGCCAGTCGCTGTAACTCGGTCATATCTTTACTTCGCTCAGTTACGCCGGTAGCCTTCATCCCGGCCGCAATGGCACCTGACGATACTATGATTGTTCCTAGGCCCTGCCGATTACGCTCTGCTACTTGTGCACCAATGCTGCAAAGTGCCCGACTGTCCATGTGTGTACTTGTGCCGACTTTAATAACCAACACATGATTTAAATTATTCGTTTCCATATTAACTCCTCAAGCAATCGACGGGATGGATATAAAAATACCCCTTGGTCGGGGCTGTCTATGCTTGCTAGTTAATTATTTGAAATGCGAAATGACCCCGACTGCTATATGGGCAGCGGGCGAGGGAGAACAGAACTGGTGTACTGGTATGAGTAGTTCATATTGAGTGTACAATAGCATAAACATCTTAAAAGAGCAAGGACGTGAAAAATCCAGTTTCCTTCTAGGGGCTTAGCTGGCTAAAGATTGGCCGATGACAACACAAATTAGGGCAAACAAAAGTGCTTTGCCGACTTTGGCGAAGGAGATGCGCACTGAGTACCAAAAGGCCCAGAGCCGCAACCGGCGGTTGCCGATGGTAAGTGGCGCGTCGATATCGGCGTAGGAGTGCTTGGTGACCTGCGGTATGAGCTCGTCGACGCAACTGTTGAAGGCGGCGATCAGTGCCTGATAATCGCGTTCCGAGCGGAGGAGGCTCATCTCATGGATGACATACAGGAAGCCATTGTGAATTTCGTAGTCGAAGCTGTAGCCTTTGTTGCGGAGGACGAGCATGATATCTGGCGCGATGATAGTAAAGGCGCTTAAATAATCGCGGTTCGATGCATAGACGTCAAAAAACTTATAAAAATCACCTTCCATATCCTGTAGCCGCTCGGCGCGACTGAGCCGCTTGGTGAGTGACCACAAATCAGATTTGGTGCCGCCAAAATGGTTCTGTGAGCGACCGTCTATGAAAATATGGGGAGTTGGCGTTTTAAGGTCGATGGCCAATACCAGATAGCGCAGGCGGAAGGTGTTTTGCGGGCTATCTTGGCCACCGCTTCTTACCGGAAAAGTCGTCCATACATCACTTACTAATACATCCCGGCCGGCGGCGAGCGCCAAACGCCGCGATACCTTGGCAGTCACGTCACTGGCATCGCTCAGTATAACTGGCCCGGCCGGCGGGATGTCGCTCCCCTGGGACGGCGGGTACGATGCAGCTAGGTACGTCCAGAATCGCTCCTCCAAACGTGCCTTGTAAAAACTTTTCTCCAACTTAGCGATGCCGAATAGTACAATCGCCAGCACTAGAAAAACTGTGGCATTATCAGATGTCGTATGAATGCTGTCATCCGTTGAAGGATCAAAATAGCTGCTCATGACGAGCGATGCGGCCACACCAAGGTAGGCGGTAATTTGGAAGGGCAGGTGTAAGCGGTCTTTGTTGGCTGGAGTCATCCTCTCATACTAACAAATGATGACGCTTGCGCTAAGGCAGTTTGCGTTATCGGCCTGCCATTAATAAATATACGGAGTTCTATTTCTTGGCAAATATGTTGCCTGGGTTGTATTATGGCTAAAACGAGGAGTCCCATGGAACTAGGCAAAACCCCCATCGACCGCGAACCGATCCGTTATAACATCGAAGAATTCCTTATACACCGTAACAACCCGAGCACCGACCCAGTACGCGACCTGGAGTCGGACATGGCCTTTCGGGGCGTAAGCGTCGGCAACGAGCTGCATGACGTCGCAATCCGGAGCGGTGGCATCGATGCCGAGGGCAATCTGGACCCTGGAGTGCTCGACGCCGTTGAGAAAACGGCCAGCTACCTCGAGGGTAGACAGGGCCAGCCGGTCTTCTACGTGCAGACTATCAGCGACCACGGCCGGCTAGTGCGGATAGATGGCAGTGTGGCCACGCTGGATACCACCGACAAACTGGTCGGCATTTTTAAGGGCCGGCTTTACGAGGCCGGCATTAAAGTCGCTGGCAGCGTCTATGAACTTGAGTCCTACGTCTGGCCCGACTCGGGCATTTTGAACCTAGAGCGCTCAGTAGCGCGCACCCATGATGTGATGCCGCTAACCCCTCGCTTCCAAGACGGCTTTGGAAAGCCGGCAGATCACTCCGACAGGGAACTGGAAGGCCGCACCCACACCCAGGACATCATCGCTGGCCCAGACATCCTACCATGGATCGACGAGCACCTGCCGACCCCACAAGCCCGCTACGAGCTATTCACGGGCATCGCCCAAGGGATTCAAAGCGCCAGCGCCGCTAAATACATATTGCGTGGTGACTACACGGAAATGGTTGAGACTGAGCGCCGGCGCTTAGCGGTCCTCAACACACTGTTCGAGCAGGCGGCCGAGAAGATCGAGCGCTATGAGCAGGCCGCAGCTGCTGTCAAATCAGTACTAAGCGCGGAGCTCAACGAAATCCACGAAGCCGCCGGTGATCAGACAAGCCGCATCCCTAACACCCAGGACAGCTGGCGAGCTCGCGTTACCAGTGATGTGGAATCGGTGCGCGACATCAGAAGCCGCCAGCATGCCGTCAATTGGATGCTCAACAACTACGTGAATCGCATCACCGACTTCCCCAACCCATAAACACCGTTGATTTTTACGCCCCACTTCGGTACAATCGTACGAGTTATGCGGGTCTAGCTCAGTTGTTTAGAGCGCGTCCTTGCCAAGGACGAGGCCAGGGGTTAGAGTCCCCTGACCCGCACCATTAGGGACTTTATGGACGCTTCGGCGTCCTTTTTCTTTGCCGCCAATCTGTAGAACACACTCATTTCTGGGGTGTAAATTTTATTTTTTTGATTTATCAAAATTCCCGCTGGAAATATCATTTGTTTACACCTCAATCTGTTCTCACGTGACACGTACTCCTGTAGGAAATGTTTGCCGGTATCTTGAACGAATCCAATTGCGAATTCCATAAACTCTCGCTGATCGTCATCGCGCCCTTTATTTAGCATTGCTAGCTGAGTCTCAAACTTACTAAGCTGCGCACGTTTTTCGGTAATGATATTAAAGATTTCTTGCTTAATCTCGGCATTACTCGGATCCGTCGCGCTATCGACTTTCTGAGTGATGCTAGTCCGTAAGCTAGCTATAGACTCGCGCAGCCTCTTAATGTCCTCGACTGCCTTATTTTCATTTTGCTGCCACACCACATCGAGTGCGTCTAGTATGTCTCGCTTAACATCGTCAGTCATTTCGTAGCGCTCAAAAAGCTCTATTACATGTTCATCAACGTAGTCTTTGTGCCAGTATCGGTTACAAGTCCTGCATCTATACTTCTTGTATACACGGTCAGGGTTCTTACCATTTGTGTGGTTAAAGCCTGCGGAACGCCCACCGTGTTTACTGTTAAGGCACTTATCATCGATAAGGATATTACTCATCGGGAACTCAGGATTACCATTTTTCCGTGGCCCTGTTTGGTACTTAGGCTTCTTGGCCATGATTTCTACTAGCCTTAAATGCTCCTCGCGGCTAATAAGCGGCTCGTGTAGTCCGTTTTCATTACGCACCTTTACCTGTTTATTAACATCTAAGATTCCTGCATAAAACGGATCCGTGACGATATTAATGAACTTCTCATCCATTTTATAAACGGAGTGGTTCTGCGTGAATTCACTCTCGTTAAGCTCTTTAAGCGCTGCTGGTGGCGTTATGAGACCAGCTGCGAGCCTTTTTAGTACCCTCTGAAGTGCCGGCCCACGTTCTTGGTGGACTAAGGGCATAGCTGACTCGACGCCTCGTTTATAGCCTGGCTTAGGTACAAACGGCCATCGCCCTTCTTTTAAAGCTACTGTCTGGCCAGCAATGGACTTACGTTGCCTTTCCTCATTACTGCCTTCGGCCTTGTACGCGCTCATAGAACGCATAAACTTTGCCATTGCATCATTACCATTGAACGCATCCGATTCAGACGCATACCATACTTTTACGCCTTGTTGCTGAAAGAGAACTTCAAAGTAAGCACCCTCATTTATGCTTCTCATGTAGCGATCGTATTCGTCAAAAATAGCGTACTTTACATCTTTATTGTGCTTACAGAACTCAATCATTTCTGTCATGTCTTTGCGCGTGACATTCGTCCCCGCCTTGCTGCTGACGCTGCCTGACCAAGTCCGTACAATTTCTGCCTCCAATTTGATCGCAGCATTGGCAACCGACTGGCCTTGGCGATTTAAACTGTTATTACTCAACTGTTCGTCAGTTGAGACTCGACAATTCGCGATTGCTAGAATCTTCCTCGGCATAAGTCCTCCCGTTATCTTCTGCCCATATTATTACTCTTTTTGTCTTTAAATATGTCATATGTTAGCTGCGCAAAGGCCATAGCATATGCCCTGCGCTCTTGTGCACTGGCTTTAGGTTTAGCTTTACGAGGTTTTTTCTGCGGCACGGCGATATCACTTTCTATAAGTGATAGATCGCGTAGTCGCAGATTTAAGCCTATGAGATCTCTATCTTACGTATATTTTATCAGATTCGTCTATGGTTCAGATATAATGATTTGTAAGTGGTTCGCCACCTAGGCCTAAACCATTCGCAAGAATGGCATGGTCGTCAAATCCTACGTGAATGTAATCCCGTCGTTGGGTATCTATTCACGTAGGTCGTTACTGGAAACGGTAGTGGTGGCTTCGGCCATAGCTCAGCGGCGGGTTTTTGTTGCCGCAGAAAGATACGAGGATATATGTATTTAACAGCGCTTCAACTGATCATGTTACTTGTTCTGGTTATTTTTATCGGTTGGTTAATATCAGGATGGCTAGGGGATCGTGCCTTTCAGAAAGGGCGCGAAAAGGGTTTTGACGAGGGAGTTGATAAAGTCGTCAAGACTTACGGAATCGTACTACCTGACAAGCCAAAACCTTTTAAAAAGCACGGCGGGCTATAACTGAGAGTCAGTGTGCTTTACGAACTGGCGGCCGCTGTCGCCAAGTGTGAATGAGAATGGTTGATCTTTGGATGTTAAGTCGAGCTTTGTTCCGTAGCCGTACTTTGCGAGTAAGTCGATAGCCCTCATATCACCATCGAGTGCTTTTGTTATTAATGTACCCACAATTGCCTTTACAGGTATTTCTTTCTTGGTTCTACCGTTCCCTAGCTTATGCGTAAATTGGTCATCTTCCATCATCTCCTGGATCCAGGTAGATAGATGCTTAGTACCTTTAGGCTTACCAGCAGGATTGCCTGATTGGCCAGGTTTCCATGGTCTTAAGTTCTGATCGTTTGCCATAATTTTCTCATTGTATTCTCACTGTAATGCAACAACATATCTTTATTTTAGCTTATACCGAAATGCTTAATAGCTAAGCTAGGAAGTTCAGCTGTTAAAATACAAAGTATGAGCACTCCCTCTAAACCACCCAGCCTAATAGTAAGTCTTAGTATTCATGATGACTTAGGTAGGACGATAAAGAAATCTTACAAACTGAAAAACGGTGTAAATCAATTTATTTGCGAAGCAACGTATATTGATGGATCAAAAGAAGAATTTGATGCCTACTGGCTATGCCCAATGCATCTTCCACGAGGCGGAGTAGATTTTTACGGCACTATAGGAACTGATAAGCATGCAACCGTGAGCGTAAACGCTTCACCCAATCATGTAAGATACGGTGGGCTTTCGTGCTGGGTAAAATTCCCGGATGGCCCGAAAACAGATGCAGGACAATACCCTAATACGACCATAGAATTTGATTATTCGGAGATCGAACATGAGTGAAGATGATAAAAAAGAATTGATTCCGGTTGATTTAATTGAAGAATACGCAGAAATAGGAGCAGACAAACTAATTGAGGAAGCAAAGCCCTACATTTCGATGTTAGATCCTCTTGGTTCAGAAATACCTTATGTCAAAACTTTAGTAGCTGCGATCAAATTTCCTAGAACACTGAGTGATTATCTTCTTGGAAAAAAAGTCTACACCTTTTTATATGCCAGCAATATTACTGACGAGAAAATTGAAAAATTCAAAACAAAATTTTCGAAAGTAAAACAAGAACGGCTATGGGAGCAAGTTGTTTTCTCAATCAATATGCACGATGATCGTATGAAAACAGAAATAATCGGAAAGCTCTTCAGCGCCTTAATCGATGACGTTATAAATGAAGAAGAATTCTTTACGATGGTGCATGCAACAAATTCATTAAATGTTCACGTGCTAGATGAATTAAAAGAGCTGTACATGCTTGGGGGTAATGCGTCTCTAACTGGAAGCAGATACTATAGCTTTGTCACAAACAATTTGATTGATATTGATAACTCAGGCATTGGTACGATAGGCGGCGGCGGGCCAGTATATCCGTTGAATCAAATAGGGTGGAAATACGTCGGAATAATTTATGATCATCCAGATACCTACCTTACTGGGTACAAGATAGGTGAAGGTGAGCTTGTAGTTGAATACGATCCAAGTAACCAGCAAACCACCGGAAATGCTTACCCCCTAGAATACATTAAATCTAGGAATATGATGTACCGTGAAGCTGATCTATTCATCGTTCGAGAGGATGGCCTAATATTGTGTGACGAAAACGACTTGCCTGATATTGTAGATTCATCAATTCCAATTGCCGGGGAACAACCTCAAACCACAGCGCATATACTGGCCCTACAATGGGGCAAAGCTGCTCATGGTGTATTGTCGAGAAAAATGGAAGAAGCACCTATCCAGAAACATGCATTTATAATCAAAGTTGAACCGCAGCAAGAACCTAGCGGGAATTTCCGTACGGTTTCGGACATCAACGTAACGATCAACCGGGTTGAGCCTAAAACTGATCAAATCCGTTATTTGGTTCAAGTAGTAGAGCAAATTGAGAGGCATGTTGTAGGCGAGCTACGCGAAATGTGGGAGCAATTTTAGTATGACTGAGCAAGACTATCGGGATAACATAAAGCAAAGGATCGTAGATAACCAAAACGATTTGGATTTCTATAGGACGAGTAACCTTGAACTTACGAAGCGCCAATTGGGGCTTGGTATTGATTGGATGATGTCGCTCAGCACCCTTTGTTTTGCCATAGGTGCTGCAGTAGTCCCCTTGATTAGCCAGTTCTCTAGGAATAGCATTGCTCACCCGAATTTACTACTGTTAGCGGCAATAGTTCTTATTCTTAATGGCAGTGCCATGCTTCTCATCAGAAAACATAGGATGGAGGAAGAGACGCGCATGGTAAACACGCTCACGATGCCACATCAAATTAGTTTAATGAAGACCCGAGCCGTCCTACTCGATTATTATCAAGGCCATGCGTCCAAGGCAGACGTAGATAAAAGACAAGCTGAACAACTGTCTGAGGCTGAGGAGATTAGCAATAAGCCTAGAGCAAAGGACTCAGCTATTCCTGAACTTGATGTATACCTTGGCGTCATGCTTTTGGGCATTGTGTGCATATTTGCCTCCATTATTCATAACCACCGGAAGCTAGGAGTTTACATCCACATAGTTGCTGTAGGCGCTGTTCTATATATGCTTTACATGATGAGGTCATATACTGAGAATCGAAAAAACATAGCCGAAAAAGAAGCTCTCGACAAAGATTTAAATGAAGCGGAAGAATATAAAGTTACTACATAATATTTCAAAATTTTCGCCGTGCGTAATTAATCTATATGTATCGTGTGTAAGTCTCAGCTCTTAGTTAGTTAAATTTCTCTAATCTGTAGTGAGCATAAGGGACTGTTAGGATTTCTCTCCATCGATCGATCTCATCGTCGATTTCGTGTAAAAATTTACCCAGGTATCGCACCAAATAAAAAGACCTAGCTTGCCTAGGTCTTTTTTCTAGTCTGACCAACGGGCGCCTGACCCCTGGGTATTTTGCTTTAGAATATAAACAAGCTCACTAAACCTTGCCGAGTAGGCTGTTCACCGATTTCGATTCCGCCATGTGTCTTGAAGGCGTGCTTGACGTGCTGGTTAGTGCTTGGTGCTGAGCTCACGGGGATGGCCCCCAGCATATGTATGGCATGGAGCCTATGCTTGAACAGCGCCGACCAGACCCCGGTCCTATTGAAAAGCGGATCAATGAACTGGCCACCTATTTCTATGATGGGGCTTCATTTATTTGATCAATACCATTCTGCCACTCCGGCAGATAATCAGGGTTTGGATCCTCGATAAGCCCGTGACCAATAAGGTGGCCGTATCGTATTGCCACATATCGTTCTATGGGCGTCCGTCCGTATAGCTGATCACGCAGATCTGCAGACGGTAATGCAGAGGTCTCCATCTCTCCGCGGGCACCTTCGGCATAGCGATACAGCAAAATAATGGCTGCCTCATCACTGTCTTCGGCAACTCTGACTTCAACAGGTGCGTAATCCTGAGCCATTTTTACCTAGTTCAACGCCAGTTTTAGTTTGCTCAGGTCTGGAATGATAAATGTGTGATCATCTTGCACGACCAGATTTTCTTCTGCGAGCTGTTCGAGCGCCCTACTAGCAGTTTCCCGATTCATGTTGATTGAATCAGAAATGTCCTGATGGGTTATGGGCGCGTCAATCATTGTGCCGCCATTGCGACTTTTGCCAAAACGTTCGGCGAAGAATAGTAATTCTGCAATGACTCTGCCACGAGCCGAGCGAAACTCAAGTATCTGGATGCGCTGCGTATAGATGGCTATAACGTTTACGGCTTGGTTCAGTATTTCTTGTGTGAGCCACATGTTGTTGCCCATGGCAATGCGCAGCTTATCTTTTGACGACCGTATAACGCTCACATCGCTCATTGCCTCATAAAACAATCCAGTAACGTGGAAGCCGTCAAGCGCCCACGGCAGTGGCATGAATTCGCCGGCTTCCAAGATGAGTAGTAAGTTAGCATGACCGTCCTCGGACGTTGAATAGGATTTAACGAAGCCCTGTTTGATTAAGTAGACCCCATCGGGCTCATCAAAGCCATTTATGATAGTTTCGCCATTTTTGAATTCCATGGCTAAGCCATCGCTAAAATAAGAGCGTATACTTTTGTCTCTTCGACTGTGCGCGTCAACCCGGGAGTTTTCAGTCATAACCTTAGTCTACTCGTATATTTTTGCTTTACCTGTACGTTTGCGCACACACCTGGCTCAATGCTCTGTCCATTCTGATGAACTTAGTCGCTGAATATCATGGTTAAAAGTCTTTTAGTTCAAACTTAGTGATCGATTCAAACAAGTCATCGTAACCGCCGGCATCCGGGCGTTCGTAGACAGCCATCCTCACTAGCACCGGCTTGATCTCGAACGCCACGAATGCGCCGGCTTCGATCTTGGATATCGCCGGTATGCCACCGTCGCTCGTCTTCATGCTGGCTTTCATGTTCATTTGCGCAATTTCGTTTATCTTGGAGGAGTCAGTTATCTCTTTTGCCTCGCCAGTTAGCTGAACAGTAGTTTGCGTAATGGCATCAAAAACGGTCAGCATAACATGCCTATTGTGCGTAAGGTTATCGTATTTTCTAGTATCGGACTTGGTGAGAACTGATACGATGAATTTTTTATCGATGCCAAAATATATAGCCGCTCCATACGGGTCGTTGTCTGGAGTGACGGAAGACAGTACACCAACAGGAGTGCTGTCCAAAAACTCATAAATCCGTGTTTCTGTATCTGAATAGGTAGTAATCTGCATAGAGCTCTCCTTAATGATTTGATGCTCTTTCTATCTTATGACTTGCAAAAATGATGGTCTGTGACGCCACGCACCGACATAGTATTTGCTAGCTGTTTAAATGGAAGTAGGGAAGGATTTATATGATTCAACAAACTACGGAACTCAATAACACACAATTATTACAAATAGGGCAGCAGCACATGCTAGAGGGTTTTACGAAACAGCGCCAGAAGACCCTCGATGATGAACTGCACGAAGCGGGGGTCGATCGCTACGACTTTTGGTTGCCAGAAACGCACGCCCTGCCATACATTGTTCATCTCGATGAGCACATCAAGGGGATAGTCTATGGCAAGTACGTGCAGAACGGCACCGAGCCAGCTGGTGGGCGTGGTGCACTGGTCGCCACCGATAGTCGCATACTATTGATTGATAAAAAGCCGATGTTTCTAAAGTGTGATGAGCTGTCATATCACGTTGTTAGTGGTGTCACGTACACGAAAGTGGGCATGGCAGGGACTGTCACGCTGCACACACGCGCTGGCGACATACATGTTCGCACCTTTAATCAAAAATGTGCCGATATGTTCGTGGCCGCTATCGAGGCCAAGACTTTTGAGGGCGCGGAGAATCTACATAAAGTATGAAGTCGATCATGCAGTACCTACTAGACTCCTCTATCTGTCGTCTGAAAATAAGAAAGTAGCCGAAGTTTGCGGAGGTATTGCTGAATATTTTGAATTTGATCCAACCGGGAGTTTTTAAGGAGACTATACCTTCACGGCGAGTGGTGCAGTGAACGCGTCTTCGCTAGTTATCTTGCGCGGGTAGCCAAGTGAACGTTTCACATTTTGGGCAAAAAGTCTCACCAGGATGAAGATCGAGTTTTTCTAAGCAGTTTGCGCAGATTTGCGCAGTAATCGGGACTATTGCTTTGGTGTTCTGTTGTGTGACAGGCACTATCTTACCGTCATGATCATAGACTGGCGCTTTGCCGCTGTATATCTGATCTATGAAGTTTAGATCGCCAGATTTATCGCGTACCTCTAGCTCCATGCCATCGTTAAAGTAGATACGGTAATCACGGATAGCGGGTAGTGGCTCGTCATTCATATACTCCATTATAATCCAGGACTTGTTGTAAAGGTATAATTCCCACCTCTACGCGTTGACTTTTTAACATTCTTATGCTAATATATTGAGATGATTTTAGGTAGCTGGGCGAGAGATGCTGAGAAGTTAGTCTCGTATCTGCCTTCAGACGAGCTGGTTGCACAACGGGCTGACTATCTTTTGAGCCAGGTCTTGCCGCGGAGCGTGCCGGTTAAAGCGTCTTTTTTTGACCAAACAGCATTCCCGGCATTGCCACCAAATGCGTTTCTTGCGGCCGATCGACAAGACTTAGCGGGTAGTAGATCAAAGCTCGGGCAAATAGCCGTTTCATTGCCAGGTGTGGCATTTGTAGCCCATGGTGAAGGCGTGCCGTCGGTGCTCGCTCTGCCGGTCCACGATCCCAGCAGGCGATTTGGTAACGGTTCAATACTTTTACATGAACTTATGCATATTACCGAAAATGAAGTAGGACTTACTACTGCTTCACATGGACGTAGGGAACGACGGGCCTATCAAATGAATACTGATATTTTGTCGGCGCTTGACGGAACAGATTTCCAGACCTACCTCGATAACTGGCCAGTACAGTTCACACAATCCACGACGCCTGTCACGTCTCAAACAACCCAAATTTCGGTAGATATACTGTTTCATGACATGACTTGTCCAGTGCCACCAAAAGAGACATTTGCCCATGAAATGTGGAAAGAAGATGGAACCAGCCGCCAGGTGCTGCAACATATCGGCAGGGCTAGCGTTTTCGAGAAACTGACTATGGGTCTTGAAGACAGCCTAGTAAACATACTTGCAGACGATTTGCATGATTTAAGTTAGTTGGCGCCTTAGGTGTTAGGGTGGTGCTATTGTAGGTACCACGAAAATTCATAGAATTTGGTACGATGGAGATATGCGAAAAATAGTAGTCTTATCATTCATCAGCCTCGATGGCATAATGCAAGCCCCGGGCGCCCCCGAAGAAGACACCTCGGACGGCTTCCAGTACGGCGGCTGGACCGTGCCGTATTCCGATGAATTCTCGGGCAATCTAATGGGCGAGCAAATGGCTATGCCGTTTGATTTACTGCTTGGCCGCAAAACCTATGATATCTTTGCGCCGTATTGGCCGACGCAAGGTCCGTCGGAGGTAAGCGTCCCCTTTAATAAAGCCACAAAATACGTTGTCTCTGGTTCATCGCCAGAACTGACGTGGGAAAATTCCGAACTCGTAGACGGCGATGTGGTCTCCAAGTTGCAGGAGCTCAAGCAGCAAGACGGGCCAATGCTGCAAGTCCACGGCAGCGGCACCATGATTCAGACATTACTCAACAACGATCTAGTTGACGAGCTATGGCTCAAGATATTTCCCGTTACGCTCGGCAGCGGCAAGCGCCTGTTTGCAGAGGGAACCACGCCGGCCGCTTTCGAGCTGATCGACTCCAAAGTTACGCCCCGCGGCGTCATCTTCGCTAATTACAAACGTGCTGGCGACGTTAAGACTGGCTCGTTTGACTGATGAAAACCACCTACCAGACTACCGTTATAGGTTTTGGCAATCACGCCTCGATTGAGATTCCGGATAAAAACCTAGCTGAGATTGGTGGTAATAAACGAGCGCCCCTAAAAATTACCATTAACGGCTACACCTATCAGAGTACAGCCACGGGCGTAGACGGCAAGTGCATGGTGGTGTTTCCAACCCGTGACCGAGATGCCTCGGGTGCGGCAGCTGGGGATCGCATAACGGTGACCTTAGAACTGGATGACGGCTATCGCCATGTTGACGTGCCCGATGCCCTAAAAGATGCGCTGGCCGTAAACGGTCTGAGCGAGGTATTTCATGATCAAACCTATTCCAAGCGTAAAGAATTCGCTAAGCAGGTAGGTGATGCAAAAGCCGAAGAAACCAGAGCTCGTCGAATTGAAAAAATTATAGCTCAGCTCCAGCAGTGACATGCCAATGGGACTGGCACTAGCCAATGACAGCGCGTCTCTAATGGCCGTTCTTTTGTTACAATGATGCATATGAGTAACGCAATTCTAGTTCCCGGCCGTCCCGACAAAGACCAGCACTATGACCCGCAGCGGCCCAGTAACAGCGAAGACCACTGGTTCGGCTGGCTCCGGCGGCAGCTGATCTTAAAGGATATTCATGCTGTTTCCGTTGAGCCGCCGTTTCCGTTTCGCCCCCGCTATGACGAGTGGCTACGCGAGTTTGAGCGCTTCGACATACTGCCCGACACGATATTGGTTGGCCACAGTTGCGGCGGCGGTTTCCTGGTCAGGTATTTGAGCGAGCACAAAGATCTCAAAGTCGGCAAAGTTTTCTTGGTAGCACCGTGGGTGAATCCGGACAATGAGGAAGCGTCCGACACAGCGGATTTCTTCGACTTCGAAATCGACCCCGACTTTCCGTCCCGCACCGATGGCGTGACAGTCTTTTTCTCGACTGACGATGCAGTGAGCGTCGTAAAGACAGTGCACATACTCAAGGAAAAAGTGCCTAACCTGCAACTAAGGGAGTATTCCGATAAGGGCCACTTTACGCTCAACAGCCTCGGCACCGTCGAGTTCCCAGAGCTTCTCGAGGAGCTCATAGGCTAATGCCTCGCTACGGTATAGCTACGATCTTCGAAGATCATCCGGTTGGCCACGAGTTCGCAGCCGATGATTTGCCACTGCACCTCACGCACATCGATTCGTTTGAAGTCGTGCTTCAGCCGGCCGAGTTGGTTGCTCGATTAGGCACGCTGCTCGCCGGTCAGAAAGCCTTCAGCGTGCCGGCGCTCGCCGATGAACAATACGGCCCAGAAAAAGATATTCCCGTCACCGTCCTCGAGCTAACGCCCGAATTGGCTGATCTTCATAAAACGCTGGTCACTTTTTTAAGCGAAGCGGGTGCAATATTAAAAAACCCACACTTCAACGGTGATTATTTCTCGCCGCACGTCTCAGTTTATGGTGCCAAACGCGTCAACCCGGGCGAGCCTGTACATATCAAAGACATTTCAATCGCCGCCAAGGTCAGTGATGCCGAGGACGCCAGCCGGCGGATACTCGCAAATATCCCCTTTGCTTCAGCGTCGAGCTAGGTCTGCTTTTCTTGAGGGAACGCAGTGTTGAGTTCCCGCAGGGCGATTTCCCGTAATCGGTAGGCCTCGGCACGCTCTGCTTCGGCGGTGGCGAGCTGTGCTCGTTCATGGGAGATCTCCACTGGTGTCATGCTAGAAAACCGACAATCCCGGCAGATCACTTCGCCGGCTAAGCGCTTCATCGATTCTAGCGCATCTAGCTGTGTTGCATGAACCCGACTTTCAGACTCGATGGAAGAGCGCGGATCATCTTCCAGGCGCGGACATTGCAACGTAGCTCGATAGCCTCGAGTTTGCGATACCTGCATTTGTTCTGGCGTCACATCATTTTCATCGAGAACAATCGATTTAGACACACTCCTGGACTCGTCTTGAAACACCCGGATCCGTCGCGTAAAAATCACCGACTTTACATCACATTGCTCAAAAGATTTTTTACCAGCACGACTCATATAAAACAGACTATATCATATTTTCTCAAATATAGGAAATTAGTGACAAAATGGTATAGTAGGCCCAGAAATAAGTAGGCAACTGCCCGTTTTGTTTCTTTACAACTAGGAGTGTCATGACGCATGTGTTCGGAATCCTGCTGTTACTGCTGGCGATCATCCTGCACGAGGCCGGGCACGCCATCACCATGATGCGCCGCGGTGTCGACATCAAGGAGGCTGGTATCGGTTTTCCCATCAAGAAGTGCAAGCTGACCGTCCGGCCCAAGTGGTTGCCGTTTCCGGTGATTCTCGGACCGGTGCTCGTGGGCGCGTACGTGATGCCCTCGGACGTTGGTGCGGCCAAGCTGAAATCGATGCGTTACAAGGACCAGGCCAGTTGCTACGGCGCCGGCGTGATCATGAACCTGCTGTTCGCAACAAGCTTGCTTGTGATAGCCGGGGCGTGTACTTGCTTGGCGCCAGGGTACGACCACCAGCACGACTTCATCGTCATGCTGTGCGCGCTTGGCGCGTTCGCGGCAGTGTTCCTGCTTCGACGTTGGCTGTCGCTCATTATGCCGGTCTTTGGCGTGCTGTTTATGGCCCTTGTGGTAGCGTTGCTGTTCCAGTCGACCGACAACGTCGGCGGCCCCGGCTCGACCATCGGCGCCTCGGCAGGTGCCAGTTCCTGGATCGATGCTCTATCGCTCGGTGCGAATCTGTCGCTCGGCTTGGGCTTGTTCAACGCTTTGCCGTTCGTTCCGCTGGACGGTGGAAAGATCGTCACCGCGCTGTTGCAAGCCGCCAAGTGGGCCCGACTCGACCAGGTCTTCACCTATGCCACGGCAGTGGTGTTTTCCAGCTTCATCGTGTTCCTGATCGTCAAAGACATCTACAGCATCTAGCTGGTGAAGGTGGCCGTCAGGCTCCGAACTTCTGGAGCCTGACGGCCCCACCCAGCTCCTCCGCACGTCATGACACTCCTAACATTCCCTTACATTATTATTCAAAGTTACATCAATATTCTTGTTACACTAAACTCATGAACAACGACGAACTAATTCAGCGCATAGAAAAACTAGAAGCTCGCAACAAAAAGGTCGAGAGCGACAAGGCCTGGGAGACGAGCTGGGCACGGCGGCTTAGCATTATGATGCTGACATATGGGGTAGTAGTTTTCTACCTGCACTTTGTGGTCCATATTGACCCCTGGATAAACGCCCTAGTGCCCGTAATCGGCTTCTTTTTATCGACCCTTACGATTTCTCTCCTCAAGACATACTGGGTCGAGCGACGAACAAAAGACTAGTCTCCCTAAGCGAAGCCGCTTTTGGTATGATGAGTATATGAAAACTACAGGAACCATGTTCGTTATGCCCGGCAAAAGTATTGGCCGTATTGTGGGTGTTACCGTCGTATTTCTGTTGGTGCCATTAATCGCCATGCAGTTCACCGATCAAGTATCCTGGACAGTCGCCGATTTCGTGGCGGCTGCCGCGCTCTTGCTCGGCACGGGACTCATTTACGAACTTGTAGTGAGCAAAATCGGTAGTCGGCGCTACAAAGTCATCTTTGCCCTCGTCCTATTAGCAGCGCTTCTGTTCATTTGGACGTCACTGGCGGTTGGCTTCTTGGGCGATTAAGCCTACTTCATCACTGGTAAGACGGATAGTGTATTTACAACACTAACTATTTCTGCTATGCTGTGGGCAGATAAGGAAATCCAACCGTGACAGAGCCATCCCCACCGATCGAACGCATCCTCATAGCTCGCGATGAAGAAGACCTGCGCAACCAGGCCAGCCTGGACGTATTGCAGCAGGCGCTGGGCCGTTACTCAATCGAGGAGGTGGATGACATTGCCCAGGCCGACGCCATGGTAGCGCTCGGCGGCGACGGGGCATTTCTGCACGCCGCTCGGCGCTACGACTACGCGCCGGTGCCCATGACGGGCATCAATGCCGGCACCCTCGGCTACTACATGAGTACGCCACCCGACCCCGCGAGCATTGACTATATGGTACGCAACCTGGCCACCGGCGATTACCACATTCATAACTTGCCGCTACTCGAACTAAAGCGTCTGGGCGGGGAGCTGGTTCGCTTGGCCGCCAATGACATCGTCATCCGGGCCGATGGCTTCCAGGCCTTCAAGGCCGGGCTGGTGATCAGCGGCACACAGTTCGAGCACTTCACTGGCTCCGAGCTGGTGTTTAGTACGCCGCAAGGCTCGTCGGGCGAGTCGCTGGCTTACGGCGGTCCGTTCCTGCGTGAAGGCCTGCCAATTTGGTCGGTGGTGCCCGGTGCCGGCCACCACTCCAAAGACTTTTATTCGCTTATTTCTAGCATGGTGCTCGGCGCCGAAGACGATGTGGTAGTCGAAGTTAAAGAGGCCAATAGGCGGCCCTTTGCCATCGGTACCGACGGCGCTAAGGTGACCGACTGGAGTCAGCAAGAAGCGGCTTTCCGGGTGGCCATGAGTCAAGAAAAGTCCATTCAGCGCATCCGCCTTAACAACAATTCCTACCTCCAAGACGTGTCGCGGATCTTCCGCGGCCGCCGCTAAGCTACCCACCGATTAAACTAAGCTTATTGCAATGTCAGCTCAAAGGTTGCCAGCACCAGGCCGCCCTCGTGCAGGGAACTAATAATCGGTATTGTGTCAGGCGCCAAACCCTCGGCGTTGGCAAGTTCGCTGATGGGGATGGCTACGAGGTCGTGCGAGGTGCTGTTGGCAACCTCGGCGCTGTAGATGTAGGCGATAACGTGCGTCAGCAGCGCATCACCATCTCGAATCAAGATCTCGCAGACACCGCTCAGCGCCGGTGCTTCGATGGCCAGGCTAGTTTTCTCATAAACTTCGCGGCTGCTGGCCACAGCCGTGGTTTCGCCCTCGTGGACCTTGCCGCCGATCATGTTGAGCAGACCTTTGTAAGGCTGTTTGTCTTTGCGTTGCAGTAAGTAGTTGTCGTCTTGTGTCAGCAGAGTGTAGGTGATCACTTTTGGCATGTTAACCGCATTGACGCTGCCGCGTGATAGCCGGTCGACGAAATGTTGGCCTTTGGTGGTCAGCTGGTAGACGCCGCGTTTTGGCGACGCAACGTAGCCTTCGCGCTCTAGCTCTTTGAGGTGGTAGCGAAAATGTCCGCTCTCAATGCCTTCCGGCTGCAAGGCGGCGTAACGCATGTCGCCCATGAGGCGTAACTCGTCCAGGATGTGCTTTTGAATAAAATGCATTTGCCCTAATTATAACTTTTGTAAAATCTATTTCCTATTTTCCGGCCCCAGCGACGCGCATAGTACGGGTGTAACCAAAGGAGTCACCATGTCACCAGAAATCCAAGGCACAGCTATCAACCCCAATGAGGCCGCTGAATTGCAGGGCGAACTTCGAGCCGAGCAATACCGTCAAACGCCAGAAGAAATGTACGAAGTTTTCAATAGTTTGATTGCTCAGCACTTGTTTGAGGGTAACGCCCAAATAACCCTGAACAAGGCTATCGGGGCACTTGAAAAAGAAGGCATCCAGAAGGATACGTTGTCCAGCTACTGGCCGGCTATAGCCGAGAGTTACCATGCCGCTGGCTGGCAAATAACGTTTCGGACACCGTACTCTTACCTCGGTGAAGATTTCAGCCCTTACTTTCTGTTCCAAACTACCGATAAACTTTCGGGGGAGGCCGAGCATGTCACCAGAGATTAAAGGCGGTCCGGTCAACCCCGCAGAAGCGAGAGAACTACACAACCAGCTGCCACCGGACGATCCTACGGAACACATACCGGAAGAAGTCTTCGTGGTCTTCAATGGCCTGATCGCGCGGAACTTATACCGCGGCACGGCGACGGTGTTTGAAGAAGTCGTTGCTGATGCTTTAAAAGAGCAGGGGATAGACCCAGTTCAGGCCTTGGGCGACATCAGCTTACTCTACTTAGAAGACAGCTACAGCGCCGCTGGCTGGAAGGTCAAGTATGCTCGGCCGGTGCTTTTTGCCGGCGACGACTTTGAACCCTACTTCGAGTTCCGGGCCAAAAGAAAACGCCCAAAGTAGCCAATAACGAATAAGCCCCAAGAGAAGCTCTAAATGAGCCTCTCTTGGGTAATTCTGTAGCGCGACTACTTCTTTTTGGTAGTAGCGGCGATCGAAATTTTTCGCGGTTCTGGGAGGGGCGTCAGTGGGACATTGACTTTCAGTACGCCGTCTTCTAGGTTTGCCTCAATTTTTTCAGCGTCCGCTCGTTCCGGCAGGGCGATGCGCCGGTAGAAGCTGCTGGAACTTTCGCGGACCACGTACTTTTTATCCTTGTCCTGCTCTTTTTCGTGACGCTCGGCACTAATAACGAGCGCGTTATTGTCTACCTGAATATTCACATCATTTTGCTCAAAGTTCGGCAAGTGCGCCTCGACGGTCAGCTGATTGTCCTTGGTGTAGACGTCGGTTGTCGGGATGCTGACGCCTTTAAAGGTCGACAGTAAATCATCACCGAAGAATTGTTTTTGCAAAGCGCTGAGCTCTGCAAAGGGGTCCCATCTAACTAGACTGCTCATTATATTTCTCCTTTCATTATAGTTATATAAATCGGTGAGAAGCATAAATAGCTTCTAGTGAGATTGTA
>JAQGGT010000002.1 GCA_028289245.1 Candidatus Saccharimonadota bacterium
TCCATGAAAAACTGGCGATCGTGGGGATCGTGGTTTAGCTGGGGGTCACCCGTCGGCTTAAGTATTTTTCTACTTTCGCTGGCCGGCTGCGCTTGGATCATTGCCCAGATCTAAGTGAGCTTACAGAAAGACTTCTTGCATCGCGGCTGCGCGAAGGGAAGTCTTTCTGCCGATCATAGTTAAAAAGAGCCACCAGCGTGGCTCTTTTTAACTGACTACTGGGCCTTATTTTGACTCAGAAACATTTATGGCGCGCTGGGCGTTCCCCCACGCGTCGTTGGCTTTGTTCCAAGCCATAACTGAAACTGCAAGAGCAATTACCGCTGCAATAAGTGCTAATGTCGATAGAATCTTGGCTGTTGCTGCGCTAACGTGCGCATCCCGTACATCCCTGCTGAGTTGTCTACTGTCGTTATAGTCGTCTACTGCCATACTGTACTCCTCATTTAAATTGGTACTTTTACATTTGCACGAACAGTACGTACGGTCTGTGATTAATTTCACTCTAGGACTTTTGTATACATCAAAGCCCTAAAAGTTCTAGCAAGCCATGCCATAAGCACCATGCAAATACCACTTTATGTGGTATCTTGTTTTTATGTCTAAGTTACTCGGTCGGCATAGCCTTTCAGAAGCGAATAATCGTCACAATTACGGTACGCCAGCCTTCGGGCACGCCGACGCACCACTCATGGCCGAAGGTCGGCTCATCGCCCAGAACATGGGGCTGGAATTCGAAGCCGTTCATGGCATCATTCCATCCGCCACCCCAGCCGCTGTTTCCAAGATGCTGCGCGCCCAGGAAACGGCCCAGGAGGCTGGATTTGTCGATCTCCGTGAATATGCAGTGTTAAATGAGGTCGACACACGCTTGCCACATCCCGAACTCAAGGATGCCATCGCCAACCGGCGACATACCAGCGTCGCCCTTAAAGCGGCCGAACTCATACTGGAAGACCCTCCGGAAGAACCAGTTTGGATTACGCACGGTCTGGTAATTGCTAGCCTCTGTGAAGTGCTAGGAGTTGCCAATCGGTTCGAGCATTTCGTGCCTCGATTCTGTGAGATTCGTGAACTGCCTATTTAAATCATAGCCCGACATAGTATTTGTAAAATGCAGCATTATATGGTATCATTTTACAGATTATTGAAAGGACAATTCATGAGCGAATCATTTGATTTCCCAACCCGTATTCCGGAGAATAGTGACGCCTTTAAAGAATGGCAGCAGCGTCATGAGACAGGGCAGCCTGATGCACCTTCCGAGGCTATAGCACCACAAGAGCCACTAGTACTCGATGTTCCTATCACCATCCCAGAAGACAGTGATGCTTTCAAGGAGTGGCAGCGACGCCATAGTGAAGACTCGGCAGATACTGCAAATTCTTAAATTATCCTTGTGCTTGAAATTTTGACGAGCTTGGTAGATACTGACCGCATATGTTAGCGCCAGAGCTAGATCGAGCTATCGAAGCAGCCTACGGCCCAGTAGAGGCACTGTTTACTATCATCAAAACTCCTGAAGGCGCAGCGCCCGAAGCCATCAAAGAACAATGGATTGGTATAGAGCTCCCTATCCGTACGACCAACGTAACGCACTTTATGTTCGGCTACTTGGCCAGGGGTATTGGTCCATTACACGATTATCGCGATGCCCTCACTGGTGAACCCAGCTATGTTGACTGGCCTATTTCAGCCTACGGCCTCGAAGCTGTCGATAAATTACGAGAAGCCGGCCGCGACGAGGCTGCAGACTTCTGGACTCCTTACGCCGCCGGATTATTTGTCTTTCGTCACTACGAGGGTACACTCAGGACTCAGAAGCAAATAGACCTACGTAGGTAGAGATGCCACTTGTAGGCTACAGCTCTGTTAGATTTTTCGCCCTTACGCTTACAAATCTGTGGTAGAGTTCGATCAAATAATTAAGGAGCACACCATGAGTGATATTCAGCAGACTGTAACACGCAAAGACGTCGACGGCGTCGATGAGGCCGGCCGTTCGGCTCACCAAACAGTTCGCGAAGTACACACCCGATCTTCTACCGACGCCCAATCAACCATCGTTAATATAGTCTGGTTTATATACGCCGTGGTAGCGGTATTTTTGGCTTTGCGCTTTGTACTACTTGCGCTCGGTGCTAACGCTGCCAATGGTTTCGTGTCGTTTGTCTACAATGTTAGCCGCATTTTTAGCGCGCCCTTCGATTCCATGTTCAGTGCTAAATCGGTTGAGGCCGTCAACACCCAATCCGTCATCCAACCCTCGGTCATTGTGGCTATCATTGTATACGCTTTGATTGCCTGGGGGATCGTTAAATTAGTAACTATCAGTTCCCGCAAAGCCAATATCTAAGCATCGCGTTGCTAGTAGCGGACCAACTAAAAGTACCAGCCGAGGCTGGTACTTTTAGTTGACTGTACCGTAGCTGGGACAGTTTACAGTTTGCCTTACGCAGTTGCGTGAGCCGGCTGGCCTTGATCGGCACTTTTGGCGCCCACACCGATAGCCAGTACACCCGCTACCAGGTGAAAGACTTTATCGAAGACGGATAGTTTGTCCGGCAATAGTCCACCGACGTCAGCCGAAAATAGACCAGCCACACCCAATACAACGTAGACTACACCAATTGCTAACAGTGAGGCGCGAACGGGCTTCATAGTCTTGGCGGCGTAGCCAACATAGAGCAGCACTGCTGCAAATAAGAGCCGGGCGACATCAAGGGCGATATCAATATTCAAAAATCCAAATAATTGCTTTTCGCCGGCCACCAGACCTGCAAGCCCTAGGACTAACACGAGAAATCCATAAAACTTTGCGGTATTACGTTGCATAATAACTCCTTTAATTAATTGTCATAAAAGACTCTAAGCAAAAATTTTATTAGCCACAGTGATAAATATTACACATTTACAACATTGCTCGGTATGGCGGGCCGCGAGAAGCGCTGGTAGGGGTTTTGCTATCATAGATAGCAGATGGCCCGACAACCTAAACCAATACACCACGCTCAAGATTTTGGGCTAGACGTACTCAGCGGAGATGACGCTATGTTCCGCTGGTTTCTGCTGGCCTATTTATTTGGCAAGCCAATACAGTCGAATGTCGCAGCGCAAACCTGGCGACTCTTTATCGCAAAGGGCATCGATACGCCTTGGGCAATTTTGCAAGCCTCACCCCGATCACTCGTCCGCCTCCTCGATGAGGGTAAATACACTCGCTACGACGAGACGACCGCTCGCGGCTTACGTAGATGCATGGAGCAGCTACTGCGCGATTACGAAGGCTCACTGATGCTCATGTACGAGAACTCACAAGACGAAGACGAGTTTAGCAAGCGCTTGCAGGAGCTGTACGGTGTCGGACCTAAAACCGCCGAGATTTTTATGCGCGAAACCGAAGAACTCTTCGCTCGACGCGTCGAATAAGCTACCGTTTAGCAGAGTAATATTTTGTACTGCCGTTATTTGGCCGTAAGGCTATTGTGGCCTATAAGTTGCTCTGTTAAACATTACTAAGGAAAACCATTGAAGACATCAATCCCTGATCTACCGAGCGGCCAGTCATCACTGTGGCTTAAAAGTCCGCCTACGGAATCGTACCCTACACTAGAGCAAGACGTAGATTGTGACGCCGTGATCATCGGTGGCGGTATTACTGGTTTGTCTATTGCCTACGCCTTAAAACAAACTGGCTTAAAAGTAGTCGTGCTCGAAAAAAATACGATCGGCAGTGGCACTACGGGAGGCACCACCGGTAAAGTCACTACCCAACACGGGATAATTTACGACAAAATTACCAAGCAGTTCGGTACGGCTAAGGCGCAGACATACGCTACGGCCAGCCAGCGCGCCTTTGATGCAATGGCCACACTGATTACCGATAACCGCATAGCTTGCGGTTGGCAAAGGGCGGACAATTACGTATACACGGCAAATCCCAAAAAAGTGAAGCAGTTTGAGGACGAGGTGGCCGCAGCGACTGCACTCGGCCTCCCCGCCTCACTGGAAAGCAATCTGGCCCTACCATTCGAGACGGTGGCGGCAGTGAAGTTTACCGGCCAGGCAATGATCGATGCCTACAAATACACAAAAGCACTGGCCACATTGGTCGACGGTGGTGGAAGTCATGTCTTCGAAAACAGTAACGCTACCGGTATTCATGAAGGTAGGCCTTGTACCGTTAAGGCGGGCGGGCACAAAGTAACAGCCAAGAATATAATCGTAGCTACTAAGGTGCCGGCAGCCCCACTGGTAGGACGAATGACCTACGCGGCTATGGAATTTCCCCTAACATCGTATCTGGTGGCAGGTACGTACGAGGGTAACCTACAGGGTATGTACATATCGCCCGACAAGCAACACTACTCCTTACTGCCAATACAAACAGAGCAGGGCCAGATGCTTCTCGTGGGAGGTCAGGGCCATATCACTGGGCTCAAACGGCCCAAGCCGCAGCAGCAGAAGCTAGCTGGCTACGCCCAAAAATGGTTTGGCGTCGAGCAAATCCAATATCGCTGGAAGGCCATGGATTATGTCGCTTACGATAACCTCCCGCTCATCGGCAAGTTATATCCATGGTCTGAGCATACCTATTTTGCCGGCGGACTCAAAAAATGGGGGCTTAACCTAAGTATGGTTGCCGCCCAGGTTATTACTGAACTGATACACGATACCGAGCCGGCGGCGGCGAAGCTTTTTAGCCCATACAGAGCCAGCGCTCCAGCCTCAATACCGCTGAGTATTGTGCGCGGCTTTAAGCACTAAGGCGATACGACCGCGCGCAAAGAATATAGTTTTATACCGAGCTAAAAATATTGCGAAAACGACCCACCAGGTTCCGAGAGAAAAATTCTCTCAAGGTTCCTGGTGGGCCGCTTCGCGACTCTAGATGGGTGTTAGCCTGACGACTTGCGTCAGAAGGTGCGGCTGTGGCCCGGAACATCCGTGAGGATGCCGGCGTGTGCCATCACCTCGATGCAGGGCTCGATCTCCTCGGCGAAGGCCTTGGCGAAGTCCTCATCGGACATGGTGAACGGGTCGGCGACCTCCTGGCTGTCGACGTTGTCGATGAGGCGAAGCCCCTTCGGGTTCCGGTAGAGCTTGAGGTTTCCCTCGCTGTCCTTGACCGGGTTGCCGGCGGCGTCCTTCTCGATCTCGATCTGGCTGGGCAGGTCGTCGATCTCCTCGAGGTAGGGCACCGTCTTGACGGCCAGGTTCTTCAGCATGACGGGGTGACCGCTGCTGCGGATGACCGCGTTGCTCATGCGGGTCGTGTAGAGCCCGGTGTTGCGGTCGAGCTCCGTCGGGTTGCCATCCGTGAGGTTGCCGATGATCGTCAGGCTGTTGTTGCCCTCGGCGATCGCCAGCGCTGCCTCGAGGGTAGCCCCCATCGGCGTTCCGCCCCAGCTGGGCCTGACCAGCTCCTTCACCTGCAGGTAGTTGTCCTTGGTGATGAGGATCGGGTTGGTCGGGTTGCCGTAGGTGATGACCGTGATCGTGCCCGAGGCGCTGAGGTTCAGCGCGGCGCCCAGGTAGCGGACCAGGATCTGGAGGATCGCCGACCACTCGTACTGGATGGAGCCCGAGTCGTCGACCATGACGATGATCTCGGCGCGGAGGCCGGCCATGCCGCAGTTTTCGAGCGCCGCCTTCATGGCATCGAACCCCTTGACGAGGCTGATGTGCTTGGCGTCGTCGCGAACCTCCTTGCTGAGGCTGACAGCCGGCTGCTGCGTCTCCACGTAGGTGAAGGGCACGCTGCGCACCAGCTGCTGGGGCGTGGTCGTCAGACCCGGCGGCGGCACGAATGCCGGTCGGTCCTGGACGGCCACGTTGCTAGACTTCTTGAAGAATCCCATGGTTCTGACACCTTTTTCTGTTGAGTCGCGTTCCGATCCCTTTTGGGTCGGTATAAAACTACATATATAAGCTGTTAAGGTGCTATCCACAAATTACGAATGTTACTATAGCATAAATACTGAAATTATGCTATAGTCAAAGTCTCACAATCGTGAGACAATCCCTCTCCTCTGGAGGCAACTATGTCCGACGACGTCAAGCGTGACTGCACCAGGTGCCACGGCTCTCGAAGCATCACTGAGACGCACACCGAACAGGATCTGGCAATGGGAACCGCACTCGGGGCAGCCTTGGGCATGGGATACTTCCCGAGCACCAGAACCGTGACCAAGCAGGTCACGTGCCCCCAGTGCCACGGCAGCGGTAAGCAGCCGTAACCCACCGCACCAAAGAGGGTGTCAAAGAGGTCCCGGCAGACCGAACATCGCCTGCCGGGCAACGGACCTGAAAACACCTCGCAGCCATCGCTGCATTTCGCTCACGCGATTCAGTGTATTTCAGGTCTTTTTTCATTAGAAATCCAGGATTTGATACTATAAAACTATGCCAATCATTAATTTTGAAGCCAAGCTGACAAAGGTCGAGTCGGAGACCATTCTCACGCTACCGGCCAGCGCGAGCCTTAAGCTGCCGTCACGCGGTATGGTCATGGTGAAGGGGACTATCAATACCACACCGTTTCAGGCGGGACTCGAGCCTGATGGTAAGAAAGGCCACTGGCTCAAAGTCGACAACGAGCTGCGCAAAGCTATTGGCGCTACGGAGGGCGACACCGTACGCTTGGAAATTGAGCCCACCAAAGACTGGCCAGAGCCGATCGTACCAGCCGACATCCAAGCCGCCCTTACTGCCGATGCATTGGCCAACAATCTTTGGACAAAAATCACCCCAATGGCCCGCTGGGACTGGATCCGCTGGATAAACTCCACTGCTAATCCGGCCACCCGTCAGCGCCGCATCGAAGTCGCCTGTTCCAAACTTACCGCCGGCAGCCGGCGGCCCTGCTGCTTCAACCGCAGCGAATGCACCGACCCATCCGTCTCCAAGCGCGGCGTGCTCCTCGATATTGCTTAGAAACCTTCTCGGTTCGCTCCATTTCAGAAGCAGTTGATGTTGTTTTGACAAATGATTTAAAAAGGCTATGATTTAAGCATAAGCATAAAAACAAAAAAGGAATCATCTCTATGAGATTACTAAAAAAATTTACTAACCTCGGCATGCAGGGCAGTGCACATATCATAGCGCCGCTGGTAGTTGTCATGGGGATTGCCGTAGTTGGTACCTACGTACTGGTTGCGAGTCATGCCGACGCCGCTACCCCTCCCATAGAGTTTCTGACTACTGCGGGTAGTACCGACACCAACCTGAAAGAAGCGATTAAAACTATTGACCTTAGTACGAACGCACTCAAAACCTACGCTAGTGCCAGTGGCTCACAAAACACCGTTTCTGACGCAGCCTACTCGCCCGACCACAAGTATCTGGCCTGGAGCGGCGGCGGTTATAACGGCACTTCTACCGATCATGAGTATATCTACATACAGACCCTCGCAACAGGGGCAAAAAAGACAGTAGCCCTGCCGGCCAACAGTGGAATTTACGGTGACAGCGTGTTATCTTGGGCACCCCAAAGCAACAAGCTTGCTTTTACGACTAACGACTACAATCCAACGACCCAGCAAACGACCCCCTCCATTAGAACCGTGAATGCTGATGGCACCGCTTTAACAAAGGTATACAGCACGACCGCCGCGACCATAGGCAGCTTCGCCCAGAGCGGTGACGGTAAGAGCGTAGTCTACACTTCCTTCGGAACTAAAAGCAGCACTACGGACGGACTGTATTCGGTTACCGCCGGCGCCACGCCAGTGCGAATTAAGCTTGGTTCGTGCGATAAAGTACGTACCGTTAAAGGCGGCAGCAGCGTCGTCTACCAGTGCACCACTGCTACCGGCACCACTTTCTATAGCAGCACTCCGGGTTCGGCCAACGCAAAAGCACTGTACACCTTTACAAACACCACTGGAGCAGGTGGCGTAAGTTACGACGTACAAGACTTGGCGCCTTCACCTACTGGTACAACTGTCGGCATGTCAGTCCTTAAGCGAGTTACTGCTAGTCAAGCTAACTGTACCTATACTGAGCAGCTCTTCATCTTTACCATGCCTATCGCCGCAAACGCCGCACGTACCACAGCCTACACAGGCCCTAAGAGCGCCGTCGGTGGTGGTTGCTACGGAGGCGGATCCTTCGACGCATACAGTCTCCAATGGAGTCCTGATAGCAGCAGCCTAGCGTACTTGAAGGGCACCCCCTTTAACCAGCCGGCTGGCCTCTCCCTTAACTTGCTAACCATCAAGACTGGAGCATCAAGACAACTCGTTGCCGCACCAGTGGCCAGCATAAGTTGGTAAGATTGCCCGTTCAATAGTGCAAAAGGACTCCTTCGGGAGTCCTTTTATTGTTAATGGCCGAGCCCAATTGAGCGTACGTACCAAAAAACCTAAACGCCGGTGGATTCCCAAGTAAGCTGCTCATAAATCGCATTGGGCTGGTCGTAGTACTTGGCCCATTCCTTATCGCCATATGAAAAGTGCCACCATTCACCATCAAACGGCGCAAAACCGACAGCTAGCATCACCGCACGGAGTAGCATTCGATTCGCCACCGCTACTTCAGAGATGAATGGCCAAAATGTAAACGATTCGGTGGCAAATTCCCAAATATCTGTGCCGAACTGGAGCGGTTCATCACCACGCACAATTTGGATGTCCACGGCACCTCCAGTCGGGTGCCCGGCAACGTCAGGCACGGCGATTAAGCGGTGCACTGCCTCTAGTAATTCGTCACCCTGATAGCGGTCACTGAGCTCCGCCTTGAATCCATCGAATAATCGTTGCTGAATGCTGAGCGTCCGGTAGCCATAGACCACTTGCAGCCCCAGCCCCGTGTTCTGAGCGGCCAACAACAGGCTGGCCACACCCAGCCTTTCGGCTACGCTTTGGCGTACATATATCTGTTCACCACTGACAGCGCGCATATCCTCACCAATTTGTGCGACAGACAAACGCTCATTAGGAGCGATTGGCACCAATGGCTCACCACATGGTTCCACCGACACATACCGTAGGTCGGCGTACCTGAGGGCCGCGTCCTCCAGCTGCTGGCGGACCAGTTGTTCATTTTCCATAGCAATTCCTAACATAATTATTTTTCTGCACTAAAAAACGCCGGAAGCTGTCCGGCGTTGCTGTTTTGAGTACTAGCTAACTAACCGACGAGTTCCGGCGAGAGATGGATTGCATGCAGTGAAGCGCAATAATTCATAACATGATAATACTGCTTTTGCTAACGTTTGTCAATTACACCGGCGAGGTCTCGAAGCTTGGCGACGTATTTGCTGATAACTTTTTCGTCGTCGATAAGCAGGGCCATGGCTAAGCCGATCCAGTCGATCAGGACGACTAGATCGCGTTTTTGCAATTGCTCAGGTTTTTTATTGAGATGGTGACTAATTTGGCGCTTCACAAATCGATCAGCAGCTGGGCCAAAATAGGTCTCGGTCACACTTACCACCTCTTTATATAGAGTACTCGATGGACTGCTGGCCACGGCGTCTAGACCTCTTCAATCTTTTGGAGTTTGCGTGCTCCGAGGGCCACCAATACAAAGCCGACTGACAATACTAGCAATAAGGAGTAAATAATCGCCAGAAGCCAGTAGATCGACAGATCCGTTAACCGAGTAGTGACGGTCGTTAGGTACTGGAAGCTAATCGATACCAAGATGAGCCAACCAAGGCCGAGGGTTAACAAGTTCCAGCTCTGCCGGTAGACAATGCCCTTAACCTTGAGGCGGTAGAGGTAGATTTCGTAGGTGGCCAACATGCCGGTGAACCACATGCAAATATACGGTGCTACGAGCGTGGTAGTGATCAGCCAGATGGACATGTGGTAAATCTGGGCTCGGCCCGGAGTTGAGGCGATCAGGTGGTAGTCGATCAAGCCGATATACACCAGGACGACCGCCATGATATTGGTGGCACGGTAAGAAGGCCGCTGACGAACAAGCTCGCTGAGGCCGCGCGTACCTAAGCTGATGAATATAAAGCCGGCGAGGGGGAATAATAGACTGATATAATGATTAATTATTACGGTGGCGGTCTGCAAGCCGGAGTGACGTGCGGCTAGGAAGTTCAAGATTGCCGAAGATACAAACGATGCCGGCAGCCACAGGACGAGCAGAAAAACGCCCTTAGTAATCTTAGCTACTTGTTTGCCGTCTTTACTGTCAGCAATGAGCCGGCTGTAGTTGCGGAGCTTAGCATAACCATAAAAACCGGCGTACCAAATGCCTGCTACCAAGACCAGAATAGTGAGATAGATCAGGCGCAGACCCAGCTCGCTCACATCATATCGCTGTAATGTCACTGGGTCAGGGCGCGGCAAAAGGGTAAACCCGCCGTAAATCACCAAGCAGAGCAGATAGGCATAAAAAAGTTTCGATCGCAGCTTCATCTCGACACACCTCCCCCTGATTATTTTTGATAAATTTACTATACAACACTGACCACAGAAACACGCTCGATTTTCTTGCAACTTATAGCCGACGTGCAGCAGAGCCAATCCAAGCCACCCAGGTCGCACAAGCAGGCTACTAATGTTATATGGTAGCTTGCGCGCTAATGGTATGATTAAACCTAGATGAAGCGCAAACTGACAAAACGCCAAATGATCAACGTTGAGCTCGCCGAGCGAGCGAGCAACAGAAAGGCCGCCGCCGCTTTGGCGCACCACGTCCCCAAGCCCGAGCAAAGGGATTTAAAAATACTCTTTAACTGTGAATGCGCCGATCCCGATTGCCAGGAGCGAGTGCCCTTGACGCTCGCAGAATACAAGTCAGTTCACGCTAGTCCCACCCAGTTTATAATCTTAAAAGACCATGTCGAGCCAGAGGTGGAAAGCATAGAAGCCAGCGGCCAATCACTGGCCGTAGTCGAAAAATTCAGCCTCTAGGCCAGGGAATACGCCGAACCGGTCGATTGGCTCAAGAAACCCTGTGAAGGCTACGTCATGACCGAATTTCAGGGCGCCGTGTTCGGTATGCCGCCAGCGATTATTCATAGCTCCATAGCTCGCTGTACCGAACCCATCGAGGCCTTCCGGCTCGTCCGAACTACGAGAGAACCACTGCTAGCGTTCGAGCGGCTAAAAACTATGTCCTCCGTTAGTCATCCTTTTGGCCGTTCTAAAGAGGTGCCCCTTTTAACTACCACGTAATTGTGCTATAACTCAACATATGATAGGAAAACGCAACCCAAACCAAGCCCTTTTAGAAGCTAGAATCAACGCCGAAGCCGCCGCCGAGCAGCACGCCCGTAAACTGCGCGATAGCGGCGTACGTTTAGCCCTCAATATGATCACCGATAGTGTGGTCGGCTTCGACGGCGCACCGTCCTATGGCGCCGACTACGAAACCTTTGCCGCCAAAGTACGTCTGCCACAAGCCCACGACAGCCGCCACCCGGCCCGAGCCGCTCGCCTTAGCGACGGCGTCGCCGTGGTCTACACCAGCAGAGTGCTATATTCGGACCGCATTCATCAGTTATTCATCCCGAAATCAGGCGAGCCCAGCTACGACCGTGAGTCGGTCAACACCGATGTTCAGACCATGCCGGCCCCAGCAGTCCACCTCGAAGGCTTTGAGGCCTTCGCGGCCCAGCCGGACATTGTCGAGAGTTTGCAATATTGCCTCGGCGCCCTGAGCGTCGAAGCCGCGTACGAATGGCGCAATGCCTACCGTTTGCCGGCGCCCCACCACGCCCTGGCTTCCTAATAACTTCGGCTAAGCATTTACGACTGGCAAGCGACGAGCCAGAATCATTTCCACGCCACCGATTGCTGTAGCGGCGGTGGCCAGCCGTTGTTCGTGCGCTTCGATAATTACGGCATTAAGCTGATCGTGTTCTGCATAGGGTTCAGCGTTTTTGGTAAAACAAGCAATGTGCTTAGTGGTGCGGCGTAGCGTAGCTGTTGGCAGTGCCTCGAGGCGAGCTTTTAGCATGTTCCAGGAAAAGTCTTGATTGAGGGCGCGGAGACCGGTTTGGCCTTCGGCTTTCAGAGCCCGGCGCAGGTCAGCGAAGCTGGCAGCCAATGTATTTGAAACGTCCGAGACCATAGGGAAGACGTCTACTTGCTCGCACGAAGCCGATTCGACGGTTTCGTCTGATTCCAAGGCACTGATCAAGGGGCTCACGTCGCCGGCAGTGGCGTGGTGGTACAGACCGGGCCAAGTTTTTTCTTCGTAGCCAGCCTCCACACCCTTAATATACATAGCTGCTGGCAAGCCAGCACGAACGATAGCCCCGAGCCCTAGCTCCAGCAGGTTGATAGGCATACCCAGATTGCGGATAGCGTGAATTTTGAGCAGGCCCGGCTCAGCATCAAGCGTCGAGTTCAGTAGTAAATGGGCTGATTCTAAGGCCGATTGGACGTAAAACCAGCTGTCCGGGTTATGAATCTCCACTGGCTCGCCGGCTTGTACAAAGCCGTCGAGTTTCTTGAGGAGGTACGAGCTGTCGGCAACGTGGGTAAAGCGGCCGGCCGAACAGATCATTGTACCGCGGAGGGCCGCTTCGGAAACCAGCCATTCGCCGGCCTTCTTGGATGAGGCATAAATGTCAGGCGAGAAGGGGCGCGACGCTTTGCCGGTGGAGGCGTAGATGAAGCGAGCGACGCCAGCAGCTTCAGCAGCTTCGATGATATTTTGTGTACCCTCGATATTAGTAGTCAGCGTGTGACGCGCCCGGCCTTCGGCCAAGTGATTGTACTTATCGGCGGCAACGTGCATCACAATGTCCGGTTTAACGGCTTGCATAATGTGGGCCACGTGCTCGGTGTCGCGAATGTCGCCAAAGCGATATTCGGCTACTGGTGATGGGCGGTGGGGTGCAATAATACCACGGCTAAAACTTACCAGCCGGGCTGGGCCATACTGGGCAACTTCACGCATCAGCGTCGAGCCGATGAGCCCGGTACCACCCGTTACCAAAATAGTTTTATCGTGGAACTGTTCGTATACCCTGTCTCGCGACAGTTCTAAGCCGCGGTCGGCAGTCTGTTTATAGCGGTCATATTCCGCGGCGGCTGGTTCACCTTCGACTCGTGCCAATTGATCTGTTAATACTTGCAGATGGCGATAGGTTTGGAGGTCCAGACGATCTTGGTGCGGCGGTGCGGCTTCGCGCATAGCGTCAACAATGGCGTCACGGCAGCGTAATGCTTCATAATTATATTCAAGGGCACCAGTCTCCAGGGGCCCGGATTCCATCATTGTCATGACTTATTTTGTATCGTATTTCTGTATTTTTGTCAATTATATTTTATAGCATAATCGGCTTAGTTCGCCTCTGTAGATGGCCAACAGTGGCGACATCGAACAGCGGGTTTGCTATAATACCAATATTATGAGAGAAAATTCTTTTGAAGTTGCCGTTAATCACCTGCAAGCCGCTGGGGAGCAGGTTGCCGGCTATATGACCAAGGCCTTGGAACAAATTGCCCTCGAGCAGGGTGGTGAAGACTTTGCGGCCAGTATTGCGGCCGCGGCCATGCAGGAAGACGACAGCGTGTGGCCTAACCCGGACGCGCTGCGGCAACTAGAAGACCACTACCCCGGATCGGGTAAACTGGTCTTCGACCGGATGGAAGTTATCCAGCAGCAAACGCACGCTGCCGAGCTCCAGGCCAGCCGGCCGCGGATGCGCCGCCTCGGCAAGCACCTAGTACAGGGCGCCGGTTTACTCGGCGAAGGCCTCGCCAGTCTGTACCCCTCTCAGCGCAAGCGTCGCTAATCCGCAAACTACTCATGCTTGCACGCCAGGCCTGAACTTGCCATGCTAGCACTATGTCCGAACAAGCACCCGAACCAGAACCACTGAGCGATCTCGAAACACAAGCGAGCGCTTTGTTGCTGCAAGCGGAGGCATTATTGCTACGCCCAGACCAACGCCATATCTACCAGGAAAGTAAGCTGTCGTTCGGCCCAGGCCTAGACATGCGGCTTCGCGACCGGTTTGCCGAGCCGGTGGAATCAATTTTCGATGAGCGCAGCCGCTTTATATATCTCACCCGGCCGGAAGGCGAGCAACCATTTCGGATGGAGTTCTCCCTCGATCTGACGGAACTCGAAGAAAATGGCGAGATACGCGGCCTGTTGAAACGCTGGCAGAGTTTATTCGATGCCGAAGAATACAGCCTCGCAGATCCTGAGCAGCGACTCATCAAAAGCCTAATTGAACTCATGCAAGTGCATACTTTTGAAGAACTACTGCCAGCGCCGCTCGCGGCGCGCATCACCGAAGATTTCAATGCCCTACTGGCCAACGGATACATCCACACCACCTGCGAACGTAGCTTGGCACTTCGGGACGGCACTGAGGTTTTGCTAGTAAGTGATGAACTAGAGGGCCGGCTGGTGGCCGTCTACGAACAGGACCTCTACACGCCCGAGCTCAGCGTGATTGTCCACAAATCCGGTGACACTGAGCGGACTGTGCTGGACCGACGCCGAGATGGTTCTCTAGAATGCTACACCGAAATCGCCGACAGCGGGCTGCGCTACGCTTCCTTTGCCGACCCGCAGAAAGTTATACGAAGCGAGGAGGGCACCGTAGAAGCGGTGGCCTTTAGCTTCAGTGACGAAATCGCCGTCCATGACGCCGAGCGCGCCAGCGGGCTGCGGGTCCTCAGCCAGGAAAAGCTACAAGGGCTAGCAGCCGCCTTAGGCCAAATAGCCATCGAATACGGCCCTGAGGTTTAAACGTTGAGCGCTATGGCCTGATGGAGCAGCGCCTGAATCTCGGCCACCGGCAACCGATCACCCTCCGAAAGGTTGATCGAGCGATGATCTTTGGAATCAAGTCCGCTGTTAAAGACGCCGGCGGCGTCGACCAGCTGAGAGCCTTTAAAAAAGTTCAGCTTAATATTGCTCTTAAAGGCGCTCATCGCACAGACCAAGCCATTACTGGTCCAGACGGGTACACCCCATTTCCACTCTTCAGTCAGCGATGGTTCGGCGTCATTGATAAGCTGGCGGAGCTCACGCAAACATTCGCCGCGCCAGTCCGTTAGGCTCGCTACATAGCTGTCGATTTGCTGTGCTGCTGTCATACATTACCTCGTTTGTTACTAGTGTAGCAAACCGCCGCAAACATTGACTTTATTAATGATTTAAAGTATAATATAACAGTCTGTCAAGACACCTCGAGACCAACAGTCTCCCAACCAAGTGAGGGTACGCATGATCATCGCCATCGTCATGGTCGTCATCGTCTTCCTGTGCGTCATCGGCTTCGTCACCGAATCCGGTTTCACGTTCGTCTGCAAGGTCTACGACCACTTTAAGCACCCGAGCCTCAACGACAACCGCGATCAGCAGATCCAGACCGACAACCAGGAGCTCAAGCGCCATGCCAGGTTCGTCAAGGCCTTCAACAGCCAGTCGCCGGATCGCAACGACTACAAGCACAGCCTCTCGTTGGACACGGCCTCTGACGGCAGTAGCAAGTGCAGCAACGTCAACGTCGCCGAGTTCCTCAGCAACCTGAAGGATCACATTCAGGAGATCAGAGGTCAGCTCCCGAAAGTCGACGTCAGCTTCGATGATCCACCCGAATCGGACAAGCCGCTTGGCAAGTCGTTCTCCGACAACAGCGGCGGCAAGGATTCGTAACACCCTGGGTTCTGTGACAGACAGAGCCGCTCAAGTACACCTAGTGTGAGAGCATTCCTCTCGAAATTTGAGCGGCTCACACTACCCATCGCCTCAACGTGCTTGAGGCCGTAGGTAGTGTAGTTATCAGCCCATATTATTGACAAAGCATGTACTTAGCAGTACTATTTGCCAGTCTGTACGACACCGAAGCTTTGCTTCACCCGAGAAGAGGGAAAACCATGGACACGCTCCGCACCATCTCACCCCTGGTCGGCTTCGTTATCTTGATGATGGGAATCATCATCATCGATGTGCGCAACAGCCGCAAAAACCCTGAGGACGAACACAAAGTGCGAATTGGCGCCACAAACAACACTGGCACCTTTGCCGCCCTACACACCCTCGGCCTCCGCGGACAGCCCGCCACCATACCCGTCAGCAATGACTCGTACGGCGACGATGTCAGCCAGTAAGCCACCTTGGCCTGTCTACAGACAGAGCCGCTCAGCAAAACATAGTGTGAGAGCTTTTCTCTCGAACTCTGAGCGGCTCACACTACCTTGATACTGTCGCTTACGCAAACTGTGCCGGCCACGTATACTAGCAGCATATCCCCCGAGCTTCTCCTCTGGATCTTGATTATTATTTTTTGCAGCAGTTACGGCGGTTACCGTATTTACAATGCTCGCCGCCGGTGAGCTGGAACCAAATGCATCGACACCATTAGTTTGACCAACCGCCACCGCTCCTAATTCCTTGCCAAATTTTAAGCCAATCCCAAGCCTGGCCGCCTAGTATGGCAGTAGCTTTAGGGCGCACAAAGCGGCCAGACAAAGCTCACAAGGAGGTACTATGAAACACAATTTACCAGAAGATTACGCGCTCGTACTACAACAAATCAACGACGATGGCGGTGACGATTTCAGCACGCTTTCCGAAGCGCTTCGCTACGACCGCAGCCGACTGCTACACATCGTCCAGGCCCTCCACCACAAAGGCTTAATTACCGTCCAGTCGACCGGTTTTAGCGAAGTTTGGCTGGGTGTCAGCCACAAAGGCCGCCGACTGATCAGCTACCTTTGGCCCGATTCTCGATTGCAATTCCAAGCCTAGTTTCGACAGCCCCATCTCTCCGATGCGTCCCTACACGGCCCAATCTCCCTTGGGCCGTTTTCTTGTGAAGCGGCTCGGGTTTTAAGGAAACTTTAAAGAACGCCCGCTATGCTGAGCTCATGCAGCAAAAATTTTTGATTCAAGGAGCACCGTATGTCAGATCATGAACACAACACCCTAACCCCAAAAAGCCCCAACCAACTCACCAGCAAAATAGTAGCTGGTGTTATTTTGATCGTACTAATTGCCGCCGGCAGTTTCGTTGGTGGTATGCAGTACCAAAAGGGCAAGAGGACTAATGCCACTGCCGCGACTACGGCCTTTGGCGCTGGCGGACAAGGACAAGGTGGCTTTGGCGGCCGGCGTATGAATGGCGGCTTCGGTACCGTCACCGCCGTTAGTAGCAGTAGTATAACCATTCAGGAAATGAGTCGCGGCAGCACCGCAGCCGCAACCAAAACCTACAGCATTAGCAGCAGTACCGCCATTACCAACAACGGCGCCACGGCTAGCGCCAGCGACATCGCCGTCGGCGACACAGTGATGGTCCAAACCAGTGACTCGACCTCCACGGCGGCCACCAGCATTCGGCTTAACCCGAGCTTCGGCGGTGGCTTTGGCGGGGGTGGCACCACCCAGAGCACCACCGATACCGGCAGCGGTAGCGACAGCCAGACCAATTAGCGATATATGCCGCTATAGCTTAACTTGCATGATTATGCTATAATATACTATATGACTGCGTTCGCACACGGTGACCCCAATCTCCGCTATACCGCCCACCGCGCCCGTCGCTTGGTAGCGGCGGCCGATAGCCGCTTACGTGACCTGCCAAAAGAACTGCTGGGCCAACCACCCGCACTAGAAGAAGTCTTAGCAGTAGCCGAGACCAGTCGCCAGGGACGCGTGGTGAAGCAAGCCGCTCTCCGCGAAGGCTTGCACTGGCTTAATACCCAGGACCCTTATCAGTTTTTTGATACGGTAATTACCGAGCGCGGCCTCGAAGACGACCTGGCCCTCCAAAACGCCTGGGGCGTACTGATTAACCGCAGTGATTTCCTAGCATATGCCCGTAGCCAAGCCGAGGATCCGAGCGACACAGCTGCACTCCTCAACACAGCCGGCAACAGTTGGTCTGGGCTGGCTCGCCTCGAAGACGCTCGCAAACGTCAGCTACTCGGCCAGCCACAGCCGGGCTTAGGCTTTGTCGCGCCAATTATCCTACCACTAGCGTACCGCCGGCCAGGCGTCTACAATCATGATCCGTATGAGGATCTTGATCTAGCCAGTCTCGATCTGTCGCTCCGCGCGGCTGATCACTACACGCCAACGACCGCGGGCGCCACCGAACGTGACATCTTCGGCCCGCGGCTTGGTACCGGCCGGATCCAGTTTATCCGCGACTTTGCTGCGCAGGCTATCGCGCAACTGTAACCTATCGAACGTACCTTATTACGGTAATGCTTACTGTGAAATAACTTTGACACATCAGAGAGGATATATTAGTGTAATAACATTATCCCTCAGGAGTTTCGATGTTTTTCACGTTCCCGATCCACGTTCTCCATGACATCCGTCAGCTCTCGTTGCTTCTCAACACCGTCGTCTTAATTGCCGCCCTCGTGACCGTCGAACTCGTCTATGCTGAGCGGCCAAAAGAGCAGCGAGCCCAATTGCGGTTATTTTATCCGTTGGTCCTCGTGCTGGTTGGCTTGCTGATCTATGCCGCCTACCTCCAGGGAGGCTCAAGCTAATGGCCCCCAAGAAATCTGCCGCCAAGAAGCCACAAGTCGTTAAGGAGCTACCGGCCGTCACCACCACGGCTGAGCATGAGCTGGCCGAGGAGCGGGCCGAAGCCGCTCGCGAGGCCCAGGCCAGGGCAGCAGCTGAGACGCTCGTTGTAGTGGCCGAGCCCACCGAACCCGTAGTGCAACGCCGGGGCAGCCTCATCATGCGCGCCATTCGCAAGCCGAACCGCAATACCTGGCACGTAGTGCTAGCAGCCGTACTCATTGTCGCCACCCAGCTCACGCTCATCTGGGCCAACACTGTCGGCCTGTACCTGAATATCCTGACGCTCATTATACTGAGCGCGGCAGCCCTCTGGAAAGACCACTACCGCAAGCTCGGCATTAGCCTGGCCGTATTACCGGTGGCCCAGATGGTCAGCAGTACCATCGTGGCTAGTGATGCCTTCCGGGCAGCGGCCGTCTTCTATGGCGCCATCCTTATCCTAACACTGGCTTATCGCTACCTGTTCACGCTCGACGAGCCAGTAGAGTTTAGCCGCCTTAACCTCAAGGGCTACGCCATTTGGCTGCCAATGGCCGTAGTGCTCGGCGAAGTTGGCGGCCTCGTAGGTTTTAGTTTCCTCAGGCACCAGTTTCCGTTCCGGGACATTTCGTTGCCGCTGGTGGCGGCCGCAGCTGTGGTGTTTGCCATCACCGAAGAAATGTTTATGCGGGGGCTGATTCAGCCCCACGCCGCCAAGGTGGTCCACCCTTATCTAGCCGCCGCGCTTACGGCCGTGCTCTACGCCGTACTGTCGATTAGCCATGCTAGCTTACTCACCATTGGACCGGCCATTATCATGGGTATCGTCTTGGCGGTCGTTTACACGCTCAAGCGCAACATCGTGCTGACCATTACTATTAACGCCCTTACTAAGCTAACGTACATTGGCTTACTGAGCGCGTTTGTACTCCGTTAATTGGTCTGATTAGAAAACCCCCATAAATGGGGGTTTTCAGTGTGTTATTAGCATTAGTGATCTACCAAAGCACCAATACTAATTCCTCCACTTTTGCCGCTGCTAGCGCAGTAGCACCGGTATCGTATCATTGCTGTCAACAACGCGCGAATCTAAATTGCCATATTTAATAATAAGTTAATGTTTACCCTAGAATTATTTTTTTCGGCATAGGGCGAGATCGCGCTTTGTTGTTATAATAAAGCCTTGAAGAATCAGCGCCGCAAACACCATATTTTCAGGCTTCCATCACGACGAAGAACTCGTCGCCTTATGGCATGTGGCATCATCGCCGCCGCCGTCATAATTATCACGGTCGGGCTCTATGCACAGCCGAATGAGGCACCTCAGGTCAAAATCGTGAAAAGCAGCCAACTATCCAAGAAGTCGGACACCACGTCAAGAGTATTAAAGCAGGGTATTGCTCTCGGTACCGCTTTGCTACCGCTTAACCAAGCACAACGCACTGCATACCTTAAGGAAATAAGGATAGCCGGCTTTACCGAGGTGCGCTATAACATCGATTGGAGTCTGGTTCAAAAAGCCGGGCCAACGAGCTATGATTGGACGGACACTGATAATATTATGAACGCCGTCAAAGAATCAGGACTGACACCAATCATCACACTCGATCGTACGCCGACATGGGCTCGACCAGCAGAGTGTAAAACAGACATATTCTGCCCTCCGCACGACCAAGCAGCTTTTGCCAAATTTTCAGGCTTAGCGGCCGCTCGTTATAAAACATTTAATGTGGTTGCGTGGGAAATCTGGAACGAGCCTAATATCGTCAATTTCTGGCCTCCGCTGCCTAATCCTAACCAATACGCCCACATGCTCAAGGAAGCGTCTATCGCCATCAAGAAAAACATTCCTCAGGCTACGGTTCTTGTCGGTGGTTTAGCAGGAAACTCGCTCGATAGTAATGGTACCGGTTATGTCGATCCACGCAGCTACCTAGGACAGTTATACGCCGCTCAAGTAGGTACAAACTTCGATGGCGTGGCCTACCACCCCTATACCGGCCTCAAGCTGCCAAGTGTCGTCGACGGGGAATATAACGGCTGGTACAAAATGAACAACGGTACCTACACAATGCGGAGTGTCATGACCGCCAACGGAGATACTAGCAAGCAACTTTGGCTCACCGAATTTGGCGAGCCTACGGCAGGCAGCAAAGCAGTGTCAGATCCGACTAAAATCTCTAACGGCTCCAATGTCGACCACGTCACGGAAGCCGACCAGAAGCTGATCTATGACCAAGCACTCGGTAGTGCACTGACAAGTACTTGGATCCATAACATCGACTGGTACAATTGGAAAGACGGCTCAGGAGCGGCTTACACCTCGGGTGCAGCTTATGGCTTAGTGCACTACGACGGCACGCCCAAACCAGCGCTGGGCGTGATCCAAGAATCCATGCGTTAGCAGATTTAATAGTGTATAATTACAGATAGTATAGATGAGCCTGTAGAGGCTTATTTTATTTTTATGAGGATATTGATTTCACACGTTTACTCTGCTGACAACAAAGGAGATGCGGCTCTACTGGGGGTGTTAATCGAGGAGATCGAATGCCAGTGGCCGGGCGCAGAAATTTCAATTCTGACAATGGATACGGTCAAACCGGGCGAAACATTTGATGGGGTGGAAGTCCAACATTCATTTATGCACTACGTGAACCGCTGGCGACGCGTCAAGCTAGAGTGGATGCTGTACGGGACGTTTATGATGGGTTACACACTTCTGTGGGCCCGCTTAGTGCGCAGCTTAAAACTCCGCTTGCCTTTACCCAAAAACTGGCGGCAACTTGCCCAATCGTATCAGGACGCTGACTTGGTGATGGGCGTCGGCGGCGGCTATCTGCGCACCCGGCCGCCGATCGGCACGATGTACGACTTCTTGCTGCTTTTGCATCCGATAGTGTTTAGCCATATTCTTGGCAAGCAAACTATTATGTATACCCAATCCGTCGGGCCGCTGCACCGCAGTATTGAGCGCTGGATGTTGTCGCACGTGCTAAGAAAAGATGTTGCCCTGACCATCATCCGCGAAGACAAAAGCATGGCGCTCATGCAGCAACTAGGCGTCACCAATGCCGCGCGCTCCGTGGACGCTGGTTTCTTACTGACCACAGATAAAAAAGCGCCCAAAGGCAAGTTTTTCGACGCGCCCAAAGGCAAGCTAGTGATTGGCGTCACGGCCAGGGAATGGCTCGATGCCAACGGCCAGCATGTGTACGAAAAGGCCATGGCAGAGGCTCTCGATTACCTCATCGCTGAGCAGAACGCTTTCGTAGTGTTTATCCCGCAAGTAACGTCAGAATTCCACGGCGATGACGACCGACTGACTAGCCAAGCAATTTACGAACTGATGGACAACAAACAGGGTGTTGATGTGTTAACCAAGAATTATTCCTACCGCGAAATCAAAGCCATCTACGACCAACTAGATTTCTTACTCGGTACGCGCTTCCACTCTGTTATTTTCTCTTTGACCTCCTACGTGCCGGCATTAGCTATCGAATACGAGCACAAGACCAGCGGCATCATGCATGACCTCGGCCTCGACAACTGGGTTATAAAAATGGAAGAAGTCTCCGCCGAAAATCTTATAGATGGGATGAATGCGCTCTTGGCAGGTCGAGCTGCTTACATAGGCCTTCTTAAGAAAATACTACCTAGCTATATCGGAAAAGCGCACAGTGCTATCGTTGCCGCGGATCAACATCGAGAAGCTTAGCGTTGGCGCAGCCAGCGCAGGCTGTAATAGCCACCGGACGCTACAGAGACAACATTGCCGATAAGCCACGCCCAGCCGATGCCATTCAAGCCCCATGGACCGACGAAGACGAAGGCCAAGCCGATAATTGAAATAGCATTGGTGGCATTGGTGACCATCAAGGCGCGGAAGTCGTGCGTCAGCTTAAACAACGTGCCGAGACCGGAGTAAGCCATCACTGCAAGACCGCTGAGGCTCAAGATGCGCAGCAGGCTTGTTGCACCGCCCTTGTAGCCGTCTCCAAAGAAAGATAGGACAAGAGGGCATACAACGATAATAACCACGCTAATGGGCACGAGGAGGGCGCTGGTAAGCTTGATAGCCTTGCCGAAGTGTTCACGAATGCGATCTTCTTCATGCGAGGCTTCGGCGAGCAGGGCTTGGGTGGTGGCAAAGGCGATGGTGTAGAGCAGATTGGCGATCGTAAACGCAATGTAAAAATAGGCGGCCGACGGCGCACCAAGTTTGTCGACCACAATGAGCGGCAAAATCGAGTCTGGCAGCAAGTTAGTCATGTGGGCAAAATAAACTACTGAGCCGTACTTGCGCAGCTTCTTGATTGGTTCGTAATTTATGCGCAAAGATGGTCGGTAATCGTAATATTTCATGAGGGCCGCGACGCTGAGCGCAACATTTACTACCTGGGCAATGCCCATAAAGGCAAAGATCACTAAGGCGCCGCCATCTTTAATCACAAACGGTAACACCATCTTGACAGCGCTAAAGATTATATTGATGACAATCACAAACGAAGTGCGACGGTAGGCCACCAGCACAGCATTGGTCAAAACATTCCAGGTACCAAAAATAGTGAAGATAACAAAGGCTAGGATGTTCCAAACATTAGCGCTTAGGAATCCGATTTTGGGAGTAATAAGTGGAGCTATCAGGCAAAATCCAAGCGAAATAACAGTAGTCGCGATCGCTGATATTATTAGACCACCGTTAATTGTTTCATTCCGGTGCTCGGACTTTGGCAGGAAGCGTACAAAAACCGTATCGAACCCTGCCATTCCTAGCAGGGATATCAAGGCAGAGACCGACAGCAACGTCGTCGCCAAACCAACTGACTCAGAATTGAAGGAACGGGCAACAACTATCCAAAATATAAATCCAAACAGTGCAGAGACGCCAGCAGAGGCCATCAAGTTTATGGCACTGGCGAACAAAGGGTTTGCCCTGAGGATAGCTCTATACTTATTATAGAGCATACGGATGTTTAGTACCGCTGGTCTCTGAAGTAAATTGTACTGTCACCATTGGAGTATATCAAGTTCCGGTCCTTCGTGGCAGTAGTATGCGTATACTCGATGAACGCTCCTGAGATAATTGTTCTGTACAAGCCCCTGGCGTTGTTATTGTAGTTCAAGTAGAGATACCCGCCTTGTCCATAGTTAACAAAACCAACCCCAACTGGATAGCTTAATTTTGGTGAAGATGAGGTTGTGTCAAATGTAACGTGCCTTTGGCCGCTCTTGTTTTGGCCTAACCACTTAGTTCCATAAATATCGCTGGTCTGCGTATAGAAGTAATCATAGTAAATTCCAGAATTGTTAAGTGGTAGCTGCGGAGGAAACCCACCAGTTAGTTGCGGGACAAACCCCGCCAAATTGAGATAAAGTATGGCGTATATCGCGGCCGCAAAATACAATCTATACTTCACTTTGATGAAGAAAAACAGTCTTTGCGAGATCAGGATGCTCGGCAGCCAAAGAACAATAAGCGACTGTTGGAACAAGCGGGTAACGTCGTAGTCGACCGAAAGCTGCGGGAGCAGCGTAAACAGTGCTAAGAATAGAATGAAAGCACATATTAAAGATACAAGGTAAGTATCATATTCTGGCTTCCTTCTTCTTTGGACTGTCACCAATACAATTGTTCCGGCCACCACTAATAGCTGTAGCACTTTGGCAAGAAATGCATGATACGCAACATTAACCGTATGCACATTGACGTTTACCATCTTTCCGATAAACGACCCCAGACCGGTGACAGGAATTTGCTGCGCAGGCACAAGTTTAACTGCCCCATCCTGAGAGTTTTTATAGTTATTAAATTTGACGATCGGTTCTTGCGGCGTTGGAGGAGAAAATAAACTATAGCTAAATTTATCCTTATCTTTACTCGCGCCAAACAAGTTCGTATAGGTACTTTTTAAAGTGCCATTCAAGTTACCGGTTGAGGCAGTTATTTGAACATTCCATAAGAAAGTGCCGATCAACGCCAAGGCTATAATTGGCAGACTCCGCAAAGGCGTGTAAAGCGTCTCTTTTTGGGAGGTATGTCGACTAAGGAATTTATAAAATATTGGAGCAACTAGAAATACACCGAATGTAACGTAACTACTTGAATAATGTGAAAGTATTAGACTAATTATAAACATCACCGTTAAGCTAGTTTTTAATCGATGCGGTATTTTCATAAAGTTCACCATCATCATCAATATGAAGAAAATAAAGGCAATTTCTTGGCGGTTCAGAAATGGCATGTCATTGGTGAATGTAGGGAACGTCATAAACGCAAAGACACCGATCAAGGCGACCTGCTTTGTCGCAAAGCGTCTGAAAATACAGAACAGAGCCGGCAAGAACGAAGCAAACAGTACTTGAAAAATGACCTTGAATACGTAGGCATCAGGAATGGTAGTTAATTTTGCAATAAGAGTCGGCAATATCGTGATACTTAAGCAGGCATTATATGGATCCCCTGAAACGGTCGTCTTATTCCAGTATCCTGCTGCTATCGCATTCTGAAAAACACTAAATTCATGATGTATATCGTGTCCTGTAATATTCCATCCACGAAGTGAGTTTCCGAACAAAACCGCCACGGCAACCATGAAAATGGCATAAGGATATAACCTCTGTAATTTTAAACGCCCAGCAAGCCAAACAAACATCACCGCAACCAGAGCCATCATGATCATCGTCAAGATGTTAGATGCGCCGTTGTTTAAGCGAATTGCGCCGCCAATCGAAAGTAGTGGCAGCGCAGTGAGAATCAGCCCAGCGACTAGCTCTTCTTTACTAAAGTGTAGGTTTGGCATTTTTGGATGTAGCGTTTTGCGCAAGCAAAAGGCAAGCAAGATCAAAGTTATCAGATCGAACAATACAAAAATCGGCACTGTATCGAGTGGTCGATCGAGCCCAAAGGCATGCAAGCTATTGAGTAGTAATCCGCCGGTCAGCATCAAGAATAAGCTGAGGCCTGCAGCTAAGCTAAACACTTCTACTTTAGAATGAATGCTGTGGCCAAGGCTTGTTAGTAGCAAGTAACCCGGAACGAAAAGGAAAAAGCCAAGCGTCACAGCCCAGCCAAAAATATTCTGGACGAAGTACGCCAAGTTAGCCAGCAGCAGCAAAGGCAACACTACATGCCAAAGCTTTAGACGGTTTGTTAAAAACTCCTTAATCCTCATGCGGCCTCACTATACAATGTATCGAGCCGTTGCACCAGTTTCGTCCACGAATACTGTTTCGATCGCTTTATAGCGCCGGCGTTCAGGTTAGCGTAGAGCTGCTTATCCTTAGTAATTTTGAGCAGCGCGGCTCGTAATGCAACTGGGTCGCCGTAGGGGACTAGCAGGCCATTTTTACCATCACTAACTACGTCTCTATTACCGGTTACGTTGGTTGCAACAATCGGTAGTCCCATCGCCATAGCTTCTAGCAGCACCAGCGGCATGCCTTCGCGTTCGGATGGCAATACGAATACATCAGATTGCTTGTAATAATCGATTAGCTTTTGACCGTCGGCCCTCCCCGCAAAATGTACGTTTTTTAGTTTAAGGGATTTTGCCAGGCGCTGCAGCTCGTCCGCTTGATTGCCCTCGCCAACCAATGTGGTATGGAATCTTTCGGATACACCTTCTAGCGCTGCGATTAGCTGCGTAAGGTTTTTTTGATACCCAAGCCGGCCAACAAACAATAATCTTGGCTGGCGGTGCAACGTACGTGGCTCGTCGAAGTAATAATCATCTCCAACGCCGTTTGGGATAACTTTGACGTTACTCAGGTCAAGACCATATCGTTGCACTACTTCGTTGCGCTGGTCGTTGGTAAAAACTATGACAGCACTAGCATCACGCATCACTTTCTTCAGCACCACCGACTTATAGATCCCCAACAGCACACCGGCCAAGCCTGACGGCGGCACATCAAGGTGCAGATGTAGCACATACGGTATTCGGCGTAGCTTTGACGCCAACCATGTCATTTCGGGTGTGTATGCCTGAGTGACATGAAGGTGAAAGATGGCGTGTTTTTTAGTGCGAAGCAACGTGGGCAACATGCCAATGGCGATGGTGGTATTAGCCACTACAAAGCTCCGTAGTCGAGTAACCGGAAACAATTCGTGCGATGCATAGCCTTTTGCGCCCTGATCGGTTGTGACTACAGATACGTTTCGACCCATGTTGTACTGCGTAGCAGCCAGGACCGCTACGACTCGTTCCAAGCCACCGAGGTTCGGCGGATAGGCCGGGGTGACATGAACAATTTGTGGTTGGCTGTAGCGGAGTAATGACTTGTCGATAAGCTGCATCAGGCTGCTTTCAATGCGCTTCCAGTCGTAATCTCGTATGGTTTCGATAGCCACCTTGTTGGCGACACTGGCTGGCAGTTTTGTCGACAGTGCATTTCGCAGGGCCACTTCCAAACCATTTTGGTTAGCATCTCGAGAAAAAGTATAGACATTCGGTAAGTGCAGCGCCTCAACGCCAGCCAGATTACTAGAAACAACCTTCTTACCTAGGGCGCTGTATTCGATCACCTTCATGGGGTGGGCGGCATCGCGCCAGACATTCTTCTCGGATACATTGAGCCCTATTGAATGTTTGCTGATTTCACGGAAAACAATGTTCCGGTCATGGATGAACCCTTTATATTGCATGTATGAACCAGCGTCGTGGGCTTGAATAAACGCTTTGATGCCCGGCACTTCACTGCCTCCGCCAATCAGCGTCAAAGACAGGTCAGGGAAGTCAGCCCGTAAGTTGATGACAGCTTGCATGAGTTCAATCGGTCGGCTCCAAGGCCCGAAGCCAGTGACATATATCAAACTGTTCGGCAGGACCTTAGCCTTGGCTTTCGCAACGCTGGTAATAATTTCTGATTCGACGCCGTTAGGGAGCTTTACGACATTCTGGTTGTACTGTTTGGCATAGTCGCACAAAACGTCGGAGACGGCAGTGATCGCCAGGGCATTGCGGCAGTGCCGCTCCATGGTATTAGTAACACCTAACACTTTAAATATCAGTTTGTATATCGGCGACTTGCTAATGACGGCCGGCCCCGCATAGTTATCGGCCAGGTCGTAGATGAAAGGGAGGTCATTCGGCACTGTCGTCTCATTAGTAAAGCTCTCTGTAAAGATTATATCTGCGGAAACATGCCGGTATATTTTCCTCAGTTGGCGCTGGAACCACCAACCATTTACATATGGCCAGAATAATGGCAACCGCCTGATGTGGTGAATGTATAGATCTTCATACCTGCTCGTGCCGCCCCTCCAAGATAAAAACAGGTGACGCAGTAATGCCGCTGGCCGCATCTGGTGCGGTAAGTCCCAGACAAGCGTGTGAATCTCGTGACCCCCAGCAACTAATGCTTTGGCCAGGCCATAGTGGCGGCCGATCATATTTGGGTTCGGTTCGTTGGGGATAATAATTATATTCATGGTGAGGGTTTGTTAGCTCGCAAGGTTAATTACTTGTCAGTGAAACTTCTGTAGAAGTCGACAGTCACTCTCGCGATTCGGTCTTGATCGTGCAGCTGGTTGAGGATTTCATAGCCGTGCACTAAGTTTTTACGGTACTTGCCGTCGGTCAGAATGCGCCGTATACCTTGAGAGATACCGTTCGAGTCTGCCGGCTCTACAAGTAATCCGGTGTCAGCCAGGGTCTCGCCAAGGCCGGCAACGTTCGAGGCAATGATCGGTCGGTTTGCCGCCAGTGACATACCCAGCACCGAACTCTGCTCTATCTTGGTGTAGGGTATAACAATAATGTCAGCGCGATCGAACAGGGAGTAGATTTCCTCGTTTTTTACAAACCCGGCAAAAGTCACCGATTTGGAGAGCTTATTTTGTTTGACGTAGTCAACCAGCTCCGCTTTGTATTTGATATCTTTTTGCTCGTACCGGGCAAACATACCGCCGGACCGCTTGCGGACGTCGCCGGCTATAATCAGTCGCGCGTCATCCAGACTCTTGTCCTGGATGGCCGAGGCGAAACCTTGTAGCAAATACTGTATGCCTTTGTCGACTTGGATGAAGCCGAAGCACAAAATCATTGGGCTATTGCCAAGCTTATATTTTTGCTCTGCAAATTGTTTCTTGAGCGCAGTGTTTTTAAATTCGTAAACTGGGAACGGAATTGTTAAAACCTTCGATTGCTTAAGCCCATATTTGGACGTCAACAGTTTGTTAGAAGCTTCAGTGTGAACCATCAAACCGTCGTATACCTTGAGGAAAAAAGTGTAGAATAAAGTGGCGATAAAACCAACTCGCTCTTGCTCGCGCTGAAGCTCGTGAAGTGTAGCAATTGTCTTAATTTTCTTGTGTCGTAACTTAACCATCAACAGTGCAAAGAAAATTGTGAATGAAGTTAATCCATACATCGACAAACAGTACTGGACATGAATGACGTCGGGCTGGAACTGTAGAATCATTTTATAGGTCGTCTTCAAAGAGCCGAAGCTAAAGCCGAGCACTCGATGGACTCCAGCTTGAGCCTCTATCGGCTTCATGGGCGCAATAATCATCACTTCCTGTTCTGCTGCAATTTGCGACTTAACTAGCCTGTCAGAATAATCAGCGATACCGTCAAGAGCTGGCGGAAACTCGGTGATCATACAAATTTTCATGAAATGTATACTCCTAATTGTTTTTCAGCCAGTGAATCCCAACCGTAATCTGCGACGGTTTTAGCGAGTGCCCGCGGCCGAGCATTGCTCACCCAACGAGTGATAGCTTGAGCTAACGACTCGACAGTAAGAGATACCACCGAACCATTTTTACCGTTGATAAGATCTTTAGCTGCATTGGCGGGTGCACTGGTTGTGATGACCGGTGTGTTACATGCCAAGGACTCCAGCGCCACAATCCCAAAACCTTCACGCACAGACGGCAAGCAAAATACTCTACTAATCTTCATATAGGCGTATATGTCGCTTGCATTAGTCAGTGGCTCTACTAGGTTGATGTGCGACTGCAGCTTCAATTTTTTGATCTGTCGCATGATACGCTGTTTCTCGGCACCGTGTCCAACAATCGTACATCGCAACGAAGGCATGGTTTTTGCAGCCAGTCCGATAGCATCCACCAATTTATCAATATTCTTGTCCTTTACCAGCCTCCCGGCATACAGCACATCTATTCTGCGCCGAGCTGGCTTGACTGCATTAATAAGACCGACGTCTATGCCCGACGAAACAACGCTGATATTGCGCCGTCTTTTCAGCTCGGTTTTGATCAAACGATGGGTATGGTCTGATGCCGCCGTTACAGCATGAGGCAATTGCACGCTAATCCGCTCTACGAGCGCTGCGATATTCCCGGCCGCTCCCATATAGTTGACCCAGTCTTTACGGCTCAAAGCTTCGTGCCAAGTACCGTGAAACCGCTTACCCCGGAACAGGCAAACAAGCCAGGCACTATAAATAGGGAAGAAAGGCATATGGTCCACGTCGAGGATCTCGAATTTTATCCGAAATAGGCGGAAACAGGCCAAGCCAAATAAAACGCCTTGCTTGATGCTGCGGACGTCACCCTTGTACATAGGGTAGAACCTAGAAATCGCGTGCAGATGCACCCCGTGCTCGATTCGGCTTTTTTCGGGCGACTCCCACCAATGCATTGTATATATATGAACGTCGTGTCCCATAGCAGCTAGACGCGTGCTTAGCTCATACAACCGCTTTTCTTTGCCGCCCTTATTGTATGGATAAATTGCATCGGAGACGAAGGTTATATTCACCTATCGACCTCAAATCTGCCCATCCCTTGCGCGAAGGTTGGTTGCCAGCGCATGTTGTTCAAGTACATCTTCAAAATGCGCCGCCCGTCGTAGACCGGGCGCAAATTGGTCTCGCCGGAACGAGGGGTGTAGCTGATGGGCACGGAATAGATGTCTTGGCCGAGCTTGGCCATCTTGGTGATCATTTCCATCTCGATGGCGAAGCCGTCGCTGACGAGATGGGGGACGAGTTCGTCGAGCTTTTCTTTTTTCCAGGCAAAGTAGCCGGTTAGCACATCGGTGACATTGACCCGGTAGTACACGCGCACAATGTGCGTGAAGAACCAGTTGCCGG
>JAQGGT010000005.1 GCA_028289245.1 Candidatus Saccharimonadota bacterium
CATAGGCCACTAGGCGACCCCTCCAAAGGGCCAGGCTTCCAGTATTATACAGAAAGTAGCAACAGATATTGTGCAGAGAGTTTGAAAAAATATAAAGCTTATGCTGAAAAAGGCGTAAATTACTACATTATTCGCTGGACGGCGGTGCAAAAACAGCGGTACACTAAGAGCCACATGGCCCTTATTGAAATTAAAGACGTCAGTAAACTGTACGGCTTCGGCGATGCCACAACATTGGCACTCGACGAGGTCACTGTATCGATTGAAAAGGGCGAATTCGTAGCAGTGATGGGTCCAAGTGGCTCGGGTAAAAGCACGCTCATGAACATTATTGGCATGCTCGACCGGCCGAGCCATGGTAGCTACAAGCTCGATGGCAAAAAAGTTGCGAAACTGCGGCCGAACCGGGCGGCTAAAGTGCGGCGTGACACCATTGGCTTTATTTTTCAGTCGTTTAATTTGCTGCCGCGGCTATCGGTACTCGAAAACGTGGCACTACCGCTGGCCTACAAAGGTCTGTCGCTCAACAAACGCACTCGGCAGGCCAGCGCCATGCTGGAGCGGGTCGGTATTCAGAGTCGCGAGTACTTTATGCCGAGTCAGCTGAGCGGTGGCCAGGCGCAATGTGCGGCGATTGCCCGGGCGCTCGTTAACAATCCCAAATTGATCATCGCCGATGAACCCACCGGCAACTTAGACAGCGAGTCGTCTCGGCTAGTGATGGAGCTGTTGGCTGAGATCCACAAAACCGGAAACACCATCTTGTTTGTGACCCATAATCCGGAGCTGACGCGCTACGCCACACGGGTGCTGTACATGCACGACGGTACTATTATTCACGACGAAAAAACGGCGCTCGGTCAGGTGGCTGCTACCGCCCGTAAGGTGCTCTACACCCTGCCCGCGACCAATGAGGAAGATGATTTGGCCGGCGTTTCAGCGCTGATGCGGGCGCTCCCATCGCAGCCATCGGCTGGTAAGCGGGCGCCGAAAGTCACCTCGCGCGGTAAATCGGCTACTACCAAAAAGCGCAAAACTACCCGAAAAAATAAGGCTGAATCATGATTGCTCGCGGTCACCTCAAGACTGGCTTTACCTCACTCCGCGGTGCTAAGTGGCGCAACTTCTGGACCATGTTCGGCGTTATTATCGGCGTCAGCTCAGTGATCACCATTGTATCGATTGGCGAAGGTATCAAAAACCAGATTGGCGGCCAGATCAACTACCTCGGCAAAGACTTAATCACCGTGCGCCCGGGCACGTTGCGCACGGGGGGTGATCAGACGGCTGACACCTACAATGTGCTTTCGGGCTTAAGCATTACCGGCTCGCTGCAGTCCGGCGACGTCGATACTGTCAAACATGCCGCTGGTGTGCACAACTCTGCGCCACTTAGTGCCATTTCTAGTACAGTAGTGGCCGAGCACGGCACGTATAAAGGCGGGCTGGTGATAGGCACAACCCCAGACTTGCCGCGGCTGCTTAACCAATCGCTCGACTTTGGTAATTTTTTTGGGGACAGTGATGGCGATGCCCACGTAGCGGTTCTTGGTAAGACGGCCGCCGAGCAGATGTTTGACAGCGATGTGCCACTTGGGTACTCGTTTAAAATTAACGGGCAGGATTTTATCGTCCGTGGCATCTTCAATGAATTCCGCAGCACCCCCCTGTCCGATGAGGCCAACTACAACACGTCCGTATTTATTCCGTACGGCGTATCGCAGGCCTTGACTAAAAACTCCGGAACGCTGTACGAGATTTTGGCCAAGCCGGCTGTGACCGCGCAAGTTGATCCGACGATTGCCCATATCAAAAAGGACCTGGCTAGTGCCCATGGCGGCCAAGGCAGCTTCACCGTACTGCGCCAGGACGAAAACGTGGCCGCCCGTAGCCAAGTGCTCGACTTACTGACCCGGCTGATCGCCGGGGTGGCTACCGTCTCGCTCATCGTCGGTGGCATTGGCATCATGAATGTTATGTTGGTGTCGGTGACCGAGCGTATGCAAGAAATTGGCATCCGCAAAGCCATTGGTGCTACGAATCGTCAGATTTTAAGCCAGTTTATGATCGAGTCCGGACTACTAAGCCTGCTCGGTGGCATCATCGGCATCATAGTATCCTTTGTCGTCAACGGCTTACTGCGCTTCTTCACCAATCTACGCCCGGATATAAGCTGGCAAGTTGTTTTAATCGCCACCGGCGTGTCGCTCCTGACCGGCATTTTCTTTGGCTCGTTCCCTGCCTTGAAGGCTGCCCGCAAAGACCCTATCGACGCGCTGCGCTCCCGCTAGGGGTATACTAGTAGGATGACTGATTACGCTAAACTTGCCCTCGACAAGCACAAAGAACTTCGTGGAAAAATCGCTATTGTTAACAAAGACCAGCTCGATAGTAAAGACCAGCTGAGTACCTACTACTCGCCCGGCGTCGGTGCCGTCAGTAGCCACCTGGCGGCGCATCCCGAAGAGCTGCGCGACTATACCTGGACTAATAACTGCGTGGCCGTCATTAGCGATGGTTCGGCCGTACTGGGGCTCGGCAACATCGGACCGGAAGGTGCCCTGCCCGTCATGGAAGGCAAAGCTATGCTGTTTAAGCACTTTGCCGGTATCGATGCGGTACCGATTATTTTGGATGTCCACACTCCGGATGAAATCGTCAGCGCCGTGGCAGCGATTGCCAAAAGTTTTGGCGGTATTAATCTCGAAGATATTGCCGCTCCGCAGTGTTTTGAGATCGAGGAACGGCTCAAGGAACTGCTGCCGATTCCGATTATGCACGACGATCAACACGGTACGGCCATCGTGACGCTGGCCGGCTTAATTAATTCCTGTAAGATCACGGGCCGTGAGCTTAAGGATTGCAAAATTGTGCTGGTTGGCTCAGGAGCAGCTGGTACGGCGATTGCTCGCCTGCTGTACGAGTACGCGGCGCCGGAAATTATCTGCGTCGACAGCAAAGGCATCTTGTACCAGGGCCGCGACAATATTAATGCCGAGAAGGCCAAATTGCTCGCATACACCAACCCAAACAATGTCGAAGGTTCGCTAGCAGACGCGCTGCACGGCGCCGACGTGTTTATCGGCGTGTCACAACCCGGCTTGCTAACCGCTGAGATGGTGCAAACGATGGCCAAAGAGCCGATTATCTTCGGACTGAGCAATCCGGTCCCCGAAATCATGCCTGAGGTGGCGCATGCCGCTGGCGCGGCGATTGTGGCCACTGGTCGCAGCGATTTCCCGAATCAAGTTAATAATGCCCTGGCCTTTCCCGGTATTTTCCGCGGTGCCCTCGACAACGGTGTCCGCAAAATCACTCAAGCGCATAAGATGAAGGCCGCTGAGGTTATCGCTGGCTTGGTAGCAGAGCCGACGGCCGAGCAGATCATTCCGCCCGTTGGTGATGAACGCCTCGTGTCAGCGATTGCGGCTGTTATCCGGTAGCTTCAGCTCGAAACCAGCAAAGATTTGCTACAATTAGACCAGATATGCACAAACACTTTCGCGCGGCTCGCGCCCGGACGTCTGCATGGTAGTCGACATCCTGATCATCCTGTTTTTAATTAGCTCCTTTTTTCGTGGCCAGGAGATTGGTTTTGTACGCCAAGCCTTTTCTTCGGTGGGCTTTATCGGCGGTCTATTGCTGGGCAGCCGTCTGCAGCACTACCTGCTTGGTTGGACTACTACTGCTCTTAGCCAGTCGGTACTAACGCTGATCATCACACTGGGTACAGCGATGGTATTTTTAATCGTAGGCGAGTACATCGGTATCTTGATCAAACGCAAAGTCTTGCTCAAAAAAATCAACGCCTTCGACAACGGCTTCGGCGGCGCACTCGGTGTAATCACCCTGTTGGCCACTATTTGGTTGGGCGCCAGTATTATCACCTCGCTGCCGTATTCGGACTTGCGGCAGTCGGTAGACGATTCCAAGATTGTCAGCTTGCTTAACAAGCGTCTGCCATCGGCGCCACGGATCATTGCCGACATTAGCAAGCTGGTTAATCCTAACGGCTTCCCGGATGTCTTTATTGGCGGCGAGCCAAACTCCAAGCAGGACGTGCCACTGCCCGATCTGGGCGCCCTGCAAACGGCGGTGACGAACGATCGGCCATCGGTGGTTAAGCTCGAAGGCCAAGGCTGCGGGGGCGTAGTTGACGGATCGGGCTTTGTGATCGGGAGTGGCTTAGTTGCCACTAATGCCCATGTCATCGCCGGTATCCACAAGCCGTACGTGGTGGATTCCAATGGTACCCATGGCGCCACGCCGCTGTTATTCGACCCAAAGCTCGACTTCGCTATTTTACGGGTGCCAAATCTGGCCGGCGGACCATTGCAACTGAATACGGCTGATGTGGTGCCCGGTACGGCCGGCGCGACCCTCGGCTATCCCGGTGGTGGCGGTTTTGACGCCGAACCCTCGGTAGTCATGGAGCAGTTCAATGCCCGCGGCCGTGACATTTATGGTAAGAGCGTCAGTACCCGCTCGGTGTACGAAGTCCGCGCCAAAATTATTCCTGGTAACTCGGGCGGCCCGATCATTGATGCCGATGGCAAGGTAATGGGCGTAGTCTTTGCGCAATCCACCACCTACGACCAAGTTGGCTATGCATTGACAGCCGCCCAAGTGGCCAGCAAGATCGCCGTCGTCAAGCAGAACAGCCAGCCGGTCAGTACCGGGTCCTGCACCGAGTAATCCTAGAAATTACTTACTATTAATGCTATAATATAGTTTAGATGGAACACCCGAAAGCGCGGCATCTTCGCCTGGTTACAAGCCCCGAACCTACCCAAAAAACAGATTGGGCAGCGGTTGAGTCGGCCGAGGCGCAGGCTAATAAAATCGAAATTCGCCGCAACCTTGATCTCTTGCCACGAGCGAGCTACGAATATACGGCTCGCCGTCTACAGGCGAGCATGCGGTTAGGTGATCGGGCGACCGCCGCCGGGATTATGGCCAATGTCCTCTGGTGGAAGGGCGATAGTTACGAGCCGCTGCCCTGGTATATCGTAGGCGCCAACAGGCGAGATAATACGGTGCGTCTACTGCTCGCTAACCCGACGCCAACCGGTACAAACTATGAACCGGGGATGACGGTGGGCATGGTTAAATCAACAGCCTGGTATGGACACCGCGGCCGGTTGGAACGTCGGCAAGAAGTGCTGGAAGCCACGCTGCCCGCTCAGGAAGACTATGCAGTGACCGCACAAACCCCGGGCATTCTGCGGACGGGCCACACCGCCCTGAGTTATTTGTTCGAAGGTGATGACAACGTTGATTTCAAGGCCACACAGTATATGCGCGTGCAGCGACCACCCTACAATGATCAAGACGTTGGCTGCTCGAGTTCTGACGCCGTCATAGCCCGGTACCAAGTGTTTACGTACTTGATGTACCTGAAGCAGCAGCTGGGCTCGGAGTAGCAGGCAACACCGGCACCGTGCCGCCGGGATAGATGACCAGGTCGTGGCTATCTTTGGCCCACTGGTCGATGACAGGTTGCAACAGGCGCCAAGTGGCTAAGACCTCGGTGGCACTGGCAAACAGTGCTTGGTCGGCTCTGACGGCATCAACTAGTACGCGCTCGTAGGCATCGATGTGTTTTTCATCGGCGAACATGGTCTTATAGGTGAAGTCGAGGGCGGCCTGACGCATCGTCGATTCAAAGCCGGGCTCTTTTACGGTGAGCTCGAGACGGATACCTTCGTTTGGTTGCACCTGAAAGGTCAGGCTATTGCGATGCTGAGCGCCCGGTGATTTAAATTCGATGCTGATGCTGGTGGATTTTTCTGGCATGGCTTTGCCGGTTTCTAGGATGAGATCAACACCCTGCCAGCGCTCGGCGCTGTGCTTGAGGTGGACCTTGGCATAGGTTTCAGTGGTGCTGTCGGGGTTTTGGACTTCGTCGCGGTAACTGTCGTACTGGGCACGTTCGGCCTGGGCCGGATCGGCTGGCAGGAGCTGTTCCAGAAAGTATTGCTTACTGAGGTGGATGTCATGGCTGCTCATACTGGCCGGGATATCCATCATTACTAGTGCGAGTAATTGCATCAAGTGTGACTGTATTAGGTCGCGCAGCGCCCCGGTGTGGTCGTAAAAATCGGAGCGGCTTTCGACGCCGAGCTTTTCCCGGGCACTGATAACGACACGCTCGATGTGGTCGTTGTTCCACAATGGAGTAAAAATTGGGTTATGCAGGCGGAAGGTTAGCAGGTTTTGAGCGGTTTCCTTGGCGAGGTAATGATCGATGCGGTAAATCTGAGGCTCAGTAAAGTGGTTTTTGACGACGCCGATTAGCGCTTCGGCCGATTTGAGGTCGTAGCCGAAGGGTTTTTCGAGCAACAGACGGCTGCGTTCGTCGTTGAGGCCGCTGCTGGCTAGGTGCTCAACGATGGGGGTGTAGGCGCTCGGTGGGATGGACATGTAGAAGATGCGCTCGCGGGGTTGCGACTCGTCCAGGGCGTCCAGGTGAGCCCGCAGGGCGTGGTAATCTTCGTCGGTGTTGGGCTCGAGCTTAAAGGCGCTCAACGCAGCACGTAAGCGGGCAATACCCTCCGGATCACAGACATTGTCATTCTCGAGAACGCACAGTTCTACACTACCGAGTAGCTCATCGATGTTAAGATCGCGGCGGCTGACGCCAATAATCTTGGTATCGAGCGGCAGCATTTCTTCGGTAAACAAGCGGTACAGTGCCGGCAACAGCTTACGCTTGCTGAGGTCGCCGGTGATGCCAAAAATAACAATTACGGCTGGCTTCATTTGTTGAGCTCGTGACCGCCAAATTTGTTGCGCATAGCTGCCAGTAATTTAGTAGCAAAATTACGGCCCTCTGGTTGCTGGGAGGCAACGCGGACGTCAAAGGCCGCCTGGATGCTCTGCATCGGGATGCCCAATTCTTGGGCGGTTTCTAGGGTCCAGCGGGCTTCACCGCTCTCTGCCACAAAGCCGTCAATGCCTTCAAGCGTGGGGTTCTCGATAAGGGCATCACGGGTCAACTCATTGAGCCAGCTGGTGACCACGCTGTGGTGCTGCCAGACTTCGCCGGCCGCAGCTAGGTCGAGCCCATCGTAGGGGCCTTCCTTAAGGATGCGATAGCCTTCGGCTAGGCTTTCCATGATGCCGTACTCGATGGCGTTGTGGGTCATCTTCACAAAGTGGCCCGAGCCAGCCGGGCCGAAGTATTGGTAGGCGCCTTCCGGTGCAGCCAGGGTTTGCAGAACCGGCTCAAGCGTATCGAAGGCTGCCTTGTCGTTGGCACCGGCCATCATGGAGAAGCCATTTTGGTAGCCCCAGACGCCGCCGCTGGTGCCAACGTCAACCAGCTTGCTACCAGCGGATTCGATGTGCTCGGCCAGTTTGCGCGTCAGGCGGTAGTCGGAATTGCCACCGTCGATGACGATACTGCCCTTGGGGATTAGCGCCAACCATTTATCAACTTCTTCATCGACGATGTCGGCCGGAAGCATTAGCCAGAGCACAACTTGCTCATCTCCGAAGGCTGCCAGCACGTCTTCTTTTTCGTAGCCACTGATGGCGCCAAAAGCGACGGCCGTATCGATTTTATCCTTAGAGCGGTTGTGCGCAATGACTTCGTGCTCTGAGCTGTCTGCGAGTTTATGGGCGATTTGCATACCCATGCGGCCAAGGCCATGTACGGCAATTTTCATATCTGTTCTCCTATTTCGTCGTTAAAAATATAAACTTCCGGTAATTCTTTGAGGATCTGGGCGGGCTGCTCACTATACGGTAACGTTAACTCTTGCAGGCGGTGGAGCTGGGGTTGTTTGTCTTCGCCAAAGGCAAAGACGTAGGCGACGTTGAGGCGTTTCAGAGCGTGCGAGGTGAGGGTTAGCCGGTCGTACTGCTTGGTTTGATAGGCAGCCACGAACTCCGCCGAATCGAGCCCTGATGAGCCCGGCAATAAACCGGCAATATGCCCGTCGGCACCCATGCCCAGCTGGCCGATAATGACATCAGATTCGGTGTAGGCTTCGCGGGCCTCGGCGTCGTAGCTGAGGCGGGTTTCTTCGAGGCTCCGGTCACCTACCAGTACCGGCACCAGCGCCGCCTGTTTATGATCAAACCCAGCTGCCAGCAGCTGGGTCGCATTAGAATCAGCATGACCGACAGGCCCGTGGCGCTCATCGGCCAACATGATTATGAGTCGGGAGGTTAGTTCTTGGGGTAAAGAGTCCATAACGGCCACGCTGATAGCGATATTTGAACCGCCGGATACCAGCCACAGAACCCGCAAACCATCGGTGAGTTCTTTAGTAAGTCGGGTGCGCAGGGCCGCGGCGCCAAGCGACCGGTCGGAGGTCTGGATGAATTGCATATTTACTTATAGTATAGCCATGGCCGCGCTCCGGCAATTATTTAAACTGAATCACAACCTTCGTGACGCCTTCTTCACGGTTATCGAAACGCTTGTAGTATTCCGGAGCGTCCTTAATGTTGATATGGTGGCTGACAATGGTGCCCGGATTGGCCCTACCGGCGATAATCAGATCGCGTAGTTGTTCATTGTATTTTTTGACGGGACACTGCCCCATGCCAATGGTAATACCTTTATTCCAGAGCGTACCGAGCGGTAGCAAGTATTTGCCTTCGGCGGCTGGCCCCTTCTCGCCCGGGTCAGCTGGCATGTACACGCCGATCAAACCCATGGCGCCGGTCGGCAGTAGCAGCTCGCTTAGGTGGTCGATTACCTGAGTGTGGTCCTCTTTGGACATGTCGTCTTGGTCGTGCGATTGGTAGCCGACGGCGTCGATACCAGCGAGTACACCGGTAGTGAGGATGGATTCGCCGTCACGCAGGGCTTCAGTTTGCGGTGACTTAGCCCGCAGGTCGCGGATTTGCTGCACCGGATCACCATTATTCATGTCGATGGGCGTGGCGCCCATTTCTTTGCCCTTATCGAGGCGGGTTTTGTAGTGGTCGACGAGATAGATATCGGAAGCGCCCAGAATTTTAGCTGACATTACCGATAGCAAACCGACCGGTCCGGCGCCAAAAATAGCCGTTGGAATACCGGTAGTAACTTTGGCCAGCATAGCGGCGTGGTAGGCAGTGGGGAAAATATCGGCTAGCATCAGGAAATCATCTTCGTGCTCATCAAATGGCTTGCCAGGCAGCTTGAGGGCATTGAAGTCGGCAAATGGCACCCGGACGTATTCGGCTTGGCCACCCTCGTAGGGGCCCATATCAGCGTAGCCGTAGGCGGCACCAGGCGATTCGTCCATGGTCATGCAGGCGCTTGTAAAGCCGCGGAGGCAGTTGTAGCAGTAGCCGCAGGCGACATTAAATGGCAGCACCACGCGGTCGCCGACTTTAATCTGTTGGACGGCCGAGCCAACTGCTTCGATCACTCCCATGATTTCGTGGCCGAAGGTTTTGCCCTGCTCCACATCGGTGCGGCCTTCGTACATGTGCAGGTCAGAACCGCAGATGGCGGCCGAGGTGATACGTAGGACGGCATCGGTATCCTGAATAATTTTAGGCTTTGGTTTGTTTTCGACAACCATCTTGTCAGTTCCGCGATAAACAACTGCTTGCATACTACCCTCCTAAATTAGCTCATGCATCCAGCATAGAGGCCCGCCCGACCTCTGTCTGTAGGATTTGTCACCGCTAAAGCTCTCGGCTTGCGCTAGGATAGAGGCCAGGAGGAATTTACTATGAAAACACGAAAATTGGGCGAGCTTACCGTCTCTGAACTCGGACTTGGCTGCATGGGTATGAGCGAGTTCTACGGTGCTGCCAACGAGCAAGAGGCCATCGACACCATTCATCGAGCCATCGACCTTGGCGTTACCTTTTTCGACACAGCCGATATGTACGGCCCGTTCACTAACGAGAAACTCGTCGGCAAAGCCCTCAAAGGCCGGCGCGATAAGGTGGTTTTGGCGACTAAATTCGGTAACGAACGTAACCCGGATGGCTCCCGGGTCGGCATTAACGGCAAACCGGAATACGTCCGCCGAGCCGTCGAAGCCAGCTTAGAGCGGCTGGGCGTCGACTACATTGATTTGTATTATCAGCACCGCGTTGACCCAAACACACCCATCGAAGACACTTGGGGTGTTATGGCCGAGCTCGTCAAAGAAGGTAAAATTCGCTATGCCGGCATTTCTGAGGCGGCGCCGGATACCATTCGCCGGGCTCATGCCGTTCAGCCCATCACGGCCCTACAGACCGAATACAGCTTGTGGTCGCGCGATCCGGAAGACGAACTGCTGGCCACCGTCCGCGAACTCGGCATCGGCTTTGTGGCCTATAGCCCCTTAGGCCGGGGTTTTCTGACCGGTGCCTTTCAGAAGCCCGAAGATATCCCCGAAGGCGATTTCCGCCGCAATAATCCCCGCTTCCAGGGCGATAACTTTTATAAAAACCTGGAGCTGGTCAAAAAGGTCCAGGAATTGGCCTCGGCCAAGGGGTGTACTCCCTCCCAGCTGGCACTGGCTTGGGTGCTAGCCCAGGGCGACGACATTGTGCCGATCCCTGGCACCAAGCGAGTCAAGTACCTCGAGGAAAACATTGCTGCCGCAGATATTACCCTCAGCGAGGACGACTTACGTCAGCTCGATGAGGCCGCGCCCGTGGGCAGCACGGCCGGCAACCGCTATCCGGATATGTCGACCGTCAACCGATAGACCGAAGCCACACAAAAAGCCCCGCCGGAGCGGGGCTTTTATATCACGATCACGCGGATGCGGGATTAGTAGCGGTTACCACCGCCGCCACCGCCACCACCGAACGAGCGAGGCTCGCGGGGTGCCTGTGGGCGGGCTTCGCTCAGTGCAACTGGGCGACCAACGAGGTCTTTGCCGTTGAGGGTGTCGATAGCGACCTTAGCCTCTTCGTCAGTGCTCATCTCAACAAAGCCGAAGCCCTTTGAGCGGTTGCTTTCGCGGTCGATGATGACCTTTGCTGATACAACGGTACCAGCTTCGGCGAAGAACTGCGCCAAGTCGTCATCGGTAGCTGTGTAAGCCAACGATCCTACGAAAATTTTATTTGCCATTAATACTTACCTCTTTCTTCGTTCTTTGAGGTAAGGTCGATGATTCTCACTTAGCTGCTTCCTCGGGTCCGAAATTACCAATATATTTAAAATCTAATGTTCTAGAAATTCAACAGAATTCATAGCAGCTGTTCTAGCCTTAGTATTATCGCATACTTCGGTGAGATCGCAAATATTAAAATCACGACAGTTGCAAAACTATATGGCTTATGCTATAATACTATCAATGATTCGAGAAGCACGTTTCGAGAAATCTAAAAAGGCCGCCCGCATTTTAGTCGCCGGTGCCGGCCTGCTCGCGGTGGCCGCTTGCGGTACTGCTCACGAAAGCACTGCCACGCCTCCTAAGGCGCCAACGCCGGCTGTAACCACGGCGGCACCCGAGCTCCCCGTCGTTGCCCCTCCCTCAGAGGCGCCGACACCCCAAGTGATTGTGCAGCCAACCTATAGTCCGCACCAGAAGCTCGGTACCTTGTCGCTAACCATCTCGGGAAGTATCGACAAAGCAACCGGTGTGGCGCCGCTTCGCCACGTAGTCACTACTCCGCTAGAAGTTGATGGCCGCACCGCCGGTGGTCAAGGTTTTAATGCTAATGACCCTGCCCTGATGGACGGCTTCATGTACGACTCATACTCTAATCCCATCGGTTGGCTGCCGGTTGGTGCAATAACGACGACCGCACACCCGAGGACGGTAATTGCTGGCCACCGCATTACTAATGTGCCTGTTACCGCGCCGCACGGCCCCTCATATGACCTGCCCGCGGTCGAAAACGGCGATACCGCTACATTCACGCCCACTAGTGGCCCGAGGGCGGTATATACGGCAATCAAAGAAGGCATGGTACCAGTGGCCGCATTTGACGCCATGCTCAATGAACAAGTCAACGACGACGAGATGATTATTTACGGCTGCTCTGATCCCGAAGGTGTAGCCGGTGGTGATCAGAATCGTACCTATGTCATTCTCGCCCGTACCGAGTAAGCATAAGCGTTGACAAAATAGCCCATTATATGTATAATAGATCGGTTAGCGAGTTGACGGTTTTGCCTCCTCTCTAACGCCCTTTGACATGTCAGACTGAATTGTAAAATAGCTCCGCTGGAGCGCGAACCGAACAGTATAGCTCATATATACTGCTCGGTCCGCGTTCCAGTCTGGAATCGGTGCAGGCATTCATGCCCAAGTCTCCCCTTCGAAAGGAAGTACTTCACCATGAAGCGCAGTCTTCGCAACACCCTGATCGTGACCGCGACGACCGCTGCCGCGCTGGCGTTGCCCGGCATCGCCCAGGCCAGCGACAGCCCGTCCCCGCAGCCGACCAAGCCGGCGCACTGCCTGACCCCTGGCGACAGCTCACTGAGCTACAGCTTCAACGCAACATCGCTGGAGGTCAGCGTCAAGGACGGCGCCACGCTGTGCAAGCCCCTGGATCTGTACCTGGCCCACTGGCATTACGACCAGCCCGGACAGATGTTCCCCCAGACGCTCGACCACCCAGTGGTTCACGCAACGCTGGTCTCCGGATCAGTGCTGCTGACCCTTCGTCGTGCCTGCGGCCAGACGGACGCGTACTTGTCCTCGCCGCCCGAGCACCTGCTGGCTGCCGGAAAGAACGAACCCAAGTTCGTCAGCGACCTCTTCAAGGCCTCCGGCCACCCGCTGACCTACGTGGCTGACGCCGTCGACAAGTGCTTCCCGAGCACCCCACCGCCGGTCGTCACCCCGCCCGTCACGACACCTCCCGTGGTCACCCCACCCGTCGTGACGCCGCCTGTCGTCGTCAAGATCGTCGTCGTCCCGGCCACCCCCAAGAAGATCGTGGCCTACCACACCAGCTAGTCCAGGCCTGAGCTTCGGGGGAGTGTCGAACACTTGAACTTGTTTCTTGTGCGAGACACTCCCCCGGCTTCAGCCAGGTATTACAACATGCTCATCCTTCCCGGATGAAATCAGTCTGACATGTCGTAACACCTTAACTTGTTTGAGATCGCACCGCCCGGTACGTTTAATTAACTAGTTAACATCAATCCGCATAAATGATTCGGCATAGGCGCTGCCGGCCTTGCCGCCGGCTTCGGCGGCCAGCTGCTTGACCCAGCCGAAGGTCTTCTCAATGTCGGCAATCTGGCTGGCGTGGGCCGCTAAGGCCGCCTTTTTGACCTCGATGGTGCTGGTAATGTCGACGCTGAAGTTGGCGTTGCCGTCGAGCCTGATCAACAATACCGTAGGTGTTTTATGGGGTTCAAAACCTTGGGCAAACAAATCCGGAAAGCTCAGATGGTCGCGGGCCAGTGGAAAGACCGAATCCAACGCGGCCTGGCTGGCGGCGCGGTGGTCAGGGTGGTTGATGAAACCGCGCTCGGCGACGTACAGCAGCGACGGGTCCATGGTGATAACGACGTCCGGCTTAACCTGGCGGATGACCCGCACGATGTCGCGCTTGAGGTCCATGGTAACCTCCAGGCCGCCATCGGGGTAACCAAGGAAAAAGACGTCCTTGCCGCCCACGGCTTGGACGGCGGCCCTTTGCTCGTTTTGGCGGATCTGGATCAGCTGGGCTGGGGTGAGGCTGCGGTCGTCGGTGCCCTTGCTGCCGTCGGTGACGATGAGGTAGTACACCGATGCACCCTCGCCAGCGTAGCGGGCCATGGTGCCGCTGGCCCCAAAATCCAGGTCGTCAGGGTGGGCGGCGATGCCGAGCACGACTTTGGGCTGGAGTTCAGCGAAGTTCATACTAATATGGTAGCACATTCTAACAGATGTGACACTGGTGGCTCTGCCTAGACGCAACTTATTTATTATGGTAAAAATATGTTTAACTTTCGTGATGAAAATCCGAGTAGTTGCACCGAGTGCAGGACGCCAAGTACGCACCCACAATTTAGGAGAAACGATGTTCGAACGCGAAGAGACATCTGATTTCAGCAATGGTCCGGTGGAGGTTCCGGCCAGCCACACGAGAGCCCGTTCGAGCAGCCATGACCGCCTTGGTCTGGGCTCATACCTTGAACGGCTCGGTTTGCCGGCTCGGACGGTCAGTCTGCTGAATGGTCAACAGATCTACACTGTCGGCGCGCTTGTCCAGCTGACCGAAGCGCAAATCCTTGCCTTTCCGCAGTTCGGACCGAAGCGTGTTGCCATGATCAAGCGCAGCTTGGCCACGTCCGGCTTTCGTCTGAAGCAGGCGCGCACTACCTCTCGTGGACGGTCGTAGCATCTTGCTTTAGCTTAAGAAAAATGCTATAATAGTGCGGACAACAAATCGTTGTTTACACCTGACCACAGATTGGTAGTTGAGACGCCCATGGCAATCATCAAGAGCACCACCCGCAAGCTGATCGAGATCATCGCCAGCTTTGTCGGCACGTTCGCGGCTGTCACCCTCGCTGCCATCGCCCTGGTGAGCGTGATCGGAGGACATGATGTCTACGACATCACCACTGCATCAAGTCTCGACCCGTACGCGGACCACTACGACCACGTGTCGCCCGACTGGTCGGCCGATTTCAAGTGGATCATGCTCATCGCCTTGCTGAGCGCGCTCGTCGCAGCCTGCGTCGTGGTCTTCATCCAACTGGATGAAGATGACATGGTGGCTATCCAGGAGGAGTACAAGGTGGAATATCAGTCGACCGGCCCGGTCACTGAGAGCAGCTCCAGCACGAGCTAGCCGGTCAGGTACTCTGCCCAGAGTCAAAATCTTCGAGTAATCGAAGCGGTCCTGAAGCCAATATGGTTTCTCGGCACGGGCATGCTATCGCATGGGGAAGGTAGCTAGAGCGTACAATCCAGTCATGGATCATGGTGCAATCCCCACCTGTAGGGTAATCGAGTCTCGTATTGGCCTCCGCCTCTACCCCACTCTTCCCTGCATCGCTTCCACAAATTTTTAGTTGTGCTGACGAGTCGTAAACGACGAAAAGCGATCGAGAGTACGAAATTTGACAGCCTGGCGAGTTTTCGCAGGTTATGCTTGAGGTATTCAGAAGTTTTGATGAGGAGGGTCCGCCTATGCAGTCAGCGGTTGGGTTTATTAGTGCACCAGTAAGTCTTATTTGTTTAGCGCGTTTAATTGTCCCAGCGCGGATGTCGCAACTGATGGCGCTCGATGGTACGGTCGCCTGGGTTGGTTTGCTAGTAACGCTGACGGCGCTGGTAATGGCCTTTGAATGGGCTAAGTCGTTGCCAGTACATTTTATGCTTGGATTTATGGGCGCCGGGATGCTAGCGATTGGGCTGTTTGGGATGTACTCGCCGACGCTCGCTGGTGCCCGGCTGACCTATCTGCCGCTACTCGACATCATTATTCTTATAGAGAGCGGCATCGTCATGTTGCTACTGGGCAGCGAGCCGCGGCAGATGGAAGTGTCGGATATGTGGCCGGCTTTGCCGATTGCCTTCTATCACGAAGCCCTCGGTATGGGTAAGCTAGCGACTGCCAAGTAGCGCGAGGGTTGCTGATTACCCCTGTTACGCGTATAATTGAGCTTTATGCTCATTGCCGTAGACATTACCGAAAAATCGTTTGGCGACAAACAACTGTATACTGACTTGCACTTCACCGTCGAGCCGGGTGAGAAAGTTGGCTTGATCGGGCGTAACGGTACCGGCAAATCGACGCTGTTCAACATCATCACCGGCGAGGATCGTGACTTTCAGGGCGACCTACGCATCCGGGCCGGCAGTACGATTATCGCCAGCCGCCAGGAGCACCATGGCTTCGAGAATATGACGGTGCTAGAGTACATCCAGGGTGACCTGCCGGAGTTCTCCGAGCTCCACGAAATTGTCACCACCTACCCGGAGCACATGGGCGACAACGAGCGCAAAATCCAGCGCTACACCGATGCCCTGGATCGCTTTAGCCAACTCGGTTACTTTCAGATTGAGGACGAGCTGGAGCAGGCTTTTACGGCCTACCAGGTTGATCCGGCCAAGCTGTACGGCAAGCTCGACGACCTCAGCGGTGGCCAGAAGCGAATGGTGGAACTTATAAAAGTGCAACGGGCCCGCGGTTCGGCGGCCCTGATCGACGAGCCGACCAACCACATGGATTACGTCGCCAAAAAGGCCTTTATCGATTGGCTCCAGGCCGCCACCGAAGCGGTATTGGTGATCACCCACGACCGCGACGTGCTGCAAGAGGTCGACCGCATCCTCGAAATCCGCGATGGCCGGGCCTATCCCTTCAAGGGCAACTATGACCAGTATTTAAATATCAACAAAAACCAGATTGTGTCGCAGGTCAACGAGTATGACCTCAAGCAGCGGCGCATTAACAACTTGCGGGCCGACGCCACGCGGTTTCAGGTGATGAAGGAGCGCTCACGCGATCCGGGTACCATTAAGCGCTTCAAGTCGCAGGAACTGCGGGCCCGCGCCGAGCTGGCCAAGTTGGAAACGGCCGAAAAGCCTTCCTTTTGGATCGACCAAGATTCGGCGGCCGAACTGGGCACCAAAATGACCAACGCCTACCAGAAGTACAAGGCTCAAAACATTAAAATCGACACCAAACAGGTCGACGACGGCGCTGAGCGGTTGCTGGTGCAAGTCGACAAACTGAGCTTGGGCTACGGCGAGGCGCCACTATTTGATGACGTCAGTTTTAGCCTGCGCGAGGGCGAGCGCATCCGGTTGCAGGGCCGCAATGGCGCCGGCAAAACCACGCTGGTCGACGCAATTGTCGCCAAAATGACCGGCCGGGCGCCAGCGGCGCACCAGTTTGCCGGCCGAGTGATCACCGAGCGGGACATCAATTTTGGGCTCTACGAACAAGAGATCGACCCCCGATTCCTGCCCTTGACCCTGTACGAAGGTATCGAGCAGACCCTGCGCGAAAGTGATATGCCCATTAGCGATCAAAAAATCAAGCAGCTGCTGGGCAGCTACCTGTTTCAACAATCCGATGGCGCGGTGGTCATTGACCGCCTGTCCGGGGGTCAGAAAGCCCGCTTCCAGCTAATCCGGATGCTGATCAACAATCCTCAGCTGCTACTGCTCGACGAGCCAACCAACCACCTCGACTTGCCCTCCATCGAGGAGCTGGAAAATGCCTTGATCGACTTTAATGGCGCAGTGATCTACATCTCGCACGACAGCTTTTTTGCCGGCAAGCTTGGCGGCACCACCATACCGATTGGCTAGCGGCCACTGGTACTTGATTAAAAAGAGCAAAAAGTATATAATACTGTACTTATGGCGACATTAGAACTCTCGGCCCATGGCCTGCAGGCGCTCGCAGCCTTTGATAACCGACTCAGCCCGATTTATGGCGGGCTCGAGGCGATGAATGCGACCGATTTATCGGTAGAGCGAACGCTGCAAGAAGCGGTCCGGCTTGAGCGAGCCCAGGAGCTTGAAGCCGAGGAGCAAGCCCGCCTGACAGAGGCGCAGCAGGCGACCCAGGCAAACGCCAACAGAACGATTATCACCGGCCTGCGCAATCTGTTACCGCCGCCGGCTGATTATAGTGAGAGTCATTTCATAGTCGACACGCATCAGCAGGCCCGGTTTATCCAAGGTTCGGTGCTATGGGCAAACAAGGCATACTCCTACTATCCGCGACAAAACCCGTATTACATTCTTGGCCGGACTGCCACCAAGAGCCGCTGGCAAGAAGTATTGCTAATGCAAGCCGCGATAAGCCAAACTGGGCTTGCTCTTGAGGTTGCTTCGGTCTTAACGGAGCACCTGACCAAAGCTGAAGACCTCCAGCACCGTGTGTTGACCCGTGAATATAATGCCGAGCAAGCCAAGCCGATGATCGACAAGGTGACTGGAAACATCCGCTTGGATGCCACTACCCCCGGCTCGATGGTGCTTGACCCGTCTCGTTTTGCTCCTGGTAAATCCCAACCTGTCACGAAAGCCCCCACCGACCAGCGAGATCGGCCGCTCCAGACGTACGCCCTGCGTAGTCGGGGTGAATTAACTCCTGTTGTTGCTCCCACCGACGAGCTGATGGAGCGCTTCAATGTGCCATCCGCTTTAGCGCTACTCGCGGTCCGCTTTGGCAAGCAAGCTGAACTGCGTTTACTATACGAGACCGCACTTAAGCCACCGGAGCCAGTCGGCCTTGTCGCTGAGACTGTCGCCCGGCTCAAGGGTAACGCAAAGCAGATGCTTGGCAATCTGCGGCCGGCACACTCTCGTCTCATAAAATACCGTGGCTACTAGTTTGTTTATTCGTTATAAATATAGTATAATATTGTAATTATGAGCCAAGAATTGCAACGCGTTGACCGTTCTAAAGAGTACCTCGATCGCAACATCGATGGTAAGACCGACCGCAGGCACGACCTGCAGCTGGCCGGTAAGGTTGTAGTAGCGAGCGGCTCTCTCGCGTTGGCAGCGGTCTTCGGCCCGCCCACCACCATGGGTATTGTGCATGAGTTTAGTCATCACGCTGTTAGTCAGGACGTTCAGTCGGTGCTTCAAAATCCACAGATTATCAATCGCACCCTACCCGACCAAGCGGCCTTTTCTCAGCTGCGCGATCGCCAGCTGGCCGGAATCAGTAGGCAAGTGACTGCTGACGGTTTGAAGCCAACTTCCTATGGTCTGCCGGTCGAGCTCGATTCGGGTAGTGGTACCGAATTTCTTTTCCCCGACCACGTAGTCTTCTTTACGGATCCAGCTTACGCCGCACCTACTATTACGAAACCCGAGCACGTTGCCCTGGAGCTGACGTCGCCGGTTTGCGGACCACTCAAGGTTGTGGCAGCGGTGACATATGATGCCGACAACATGCCGGTTGATGTGACAGATTACAGCTTGTGGGATCAAAAGGGTGAGCCACATTTCGAGAACGAAGCTGACCTGGCTCAAAACGCAGCTACGCTCTGCCCCGGCCACACGGAGGCCCACTAATTATGACTAATCCCGAAGTACCGCAGCCAAGCCACGGCGAACTCGTGCTCCAAGAGTGGGAGGCGAGGCTCGGCCCGCTTTACGATTCGATGGCGGCGGCGGCTACCACCGATTTTTCCAGCGAGCACACTGCCCTCGAAAGCGTAAAGAATGAGCTGGCTAACCGCAGCGAGCTCGCTGCCGGCCGCCTGGCCGAAGAGAAGCAAACGGCCGCCCAAGAAGCCCGCAACTTCCAGATTGCTGCCGATTTTGTGCATTTTTGGCTGCCGCGAGCGAATCCCCGCGGCTATGGCAACCATTTTGAAACAGCCACCCAGTACGAGGCCCGTCGGCTACAGGCCAATACGCTGTGGAGCCTCGAGCGCAAACGCCCGTACTACGTCATTGGTCGTGAGATCGTTGACGCTGATTGGCAAAAGGTGCTGCTAGTGCCGGCCACCTCCACCAATTTTGATCCCAGGGTTCACAAATACGCCGAGGATATGCTGCGCGTCAGTTTTCGGCGAAAGCAGCTCGACCTGATCGAGACACTCAACAAGCACCACATCCTCAACCCGCTGACCAAGGAAATGACCGAGCAACTCTATGATGAAACTCCAGGTGTCGAGGCGATCACCATTGCGAGTGGTTCGCCGGGTTCGGTAGCCTTCGATATCGGCGGCACATCCGACCGGGCCCTCAAAAAGGCCATCAAGTCTGGCGACAGCCCACTGACTAATCGCTTAATTCAGCGCAATCCCGCTGTCCCGCTCGAAGATATTCGTGGTCGCTTAAGCCAAACCGACATGCTGACCTACGACGTCGCCGGCCGTCTAGCCGAACTGGCCGTCACTTTCGGCAAGGCTGCCAAGCTGGACATGCTCTATAAGCAGCCACAGTCGTCACGCCAGAAGGTTTATGAAGCGCCAACCGGCCGCCCGTTGGAGCCCCTTCGATCCCTCAAAGACTCGCTTATCCGCCGCTGGGCTTAGGACTCAGTAACCGGTAAAGCGGTCGGTTTTGACATGCGCCCGGGTGATGCCGCCGGCCACGAGCGCGGCTTTGACGGCGTCGACCATTGGCGGTGCGCCGGACACGTAGTAGGTAGCCCCGGGATGTTGGTTGATCAGGCCGGCTTCCAGGGCTTTGGCGACGCCTTCGGCTGGGTCGCTGACGACGATGTTGACGGCAATTCCGGCGGCTTTGGCCAGGCGCAATGTTTCGGTATCAAAAACATCTTCGGGGGTACGCACCAGGTAGTAGAGGCTCAATTTGTGGCCGCGCTGGCTGGCGATCTCAGAACGCAACATGCTGAGGAACGGTGTGATGCCGATGCCGCCGGCTACGAGGACTTGCTCGCCCTCTGGCTTGCTCGGCAGCGTGAAGTTACCGGCCACGTAGCTGCCCTGGATAATGGCGCCGGGTTTAAGGTCGAGCAGCTTTTTCTTGAAATCGCTGGCGCGCTCGCGCGGCAAACGGATGCCCAGCACAACTTCGTCATCCTCGGGTGCCGAGGCGATACTAAAGGTGCGGCGGTTGCCGCGTTGATCGAATTTGCCGGTGATGGGGATGGTCCACTCCATGTACTGCCCGGCCTGGTAGCCGAGCGGCACGTTGGCTTTAAAGCGTAAGCGATAGAGGCCATTAGCCAGCGGTTCGATCTGTTGGAGCACCAAACGGTAGTTGCGTTTAGGGTTAATGGTATACGACAACACATTGCCGATCAGTAAAGCGTAGATAGGGCTAATAAAGGTGCCGCCGAGCTTGAAGTGTCCGGCTGACAAGATGCCTACTACAGCGGCGTAGCCGAGCTGCCAGCGTTTGTTGACGGCGAGCGTGGTTGGCTCGGTAAGCATCACGCTGCCCAAGAACAACAGCGGCGACGAGAGGAACAAGATCTTGAGGTCGCCACTAACCGGAAACTTATCATGTACGGCCACCACGACCGTGGTGATGACGCTTATGGCTACAAAGGTGCCAATCAGCCGCCAGTGGCGCAACTTGACAGCGATGGCCACCGAAAAAATCAGCAAGAACGGAAACAGCGCTTGCGCGCCAATCCACCAGGTCGCGGCGCTGAGCCCCAAGATGGTGACACAAGCCGCCCCGAAGCCGGCCGGGTTAAAGAGGTGGCGCATATTACGGGCGATGACAAACTTTGAGGCAATGGCAAACAGCACAGCCAAGGTGTTATACAGGGCGTGCTTCCAGTCGACGGTGGGCGGCATAATACAAATCAAAATGAGGCAGGTGATGAGCCCCGATTGACTGGTCGCGGCCACGCCAAGCGCCTTGCCGATGAGTACGTTGACCGTCCCGCCGATGCCGATAAATAAAACTACCGAAAATAAAATGCCCCAGAATGAGGTACTGAGCACGCCGAGCGCGCTAAAGACCAGACTAATAAAAATAAGAATAAACAAACCGTATTCGATGAGTTGGTACATCGTAAGGCTATCGAGTAGTTTGCGAATTTCGCGCATCAGCTATGCCCCAAAAAATTCTGCCGGAAAGCTCGGCGAGTGTTGTAATGAATGGTCCCGTTTCAGTATGGCATATTCGAAGTCAAAAACCGTAAGAAGTTTAGCCGGTGAAGCAAAATAGAGGGCGGTGGTGAGGGCGTCGGCCGTCAGGCCGTCTTGTGCGGTGACCCAGACGGCGGCGATGTCGGTGTCCGAGCTCAGCGAGTGTGGGTTGATAATGTGGGTATACTGGGCCCATTTACGACGGTTGCCGGCCGAGCCACAGATGCTACCCTGCGCTATGGTGGCGACACCGATAACCTGGCTCGGGTCGTCAGGGTTTTCGAGGCCGATGCGCAGCGGCTCGCTGAGGCCATTGACAACAATATCGCCGCCCGCATCAAGGCATATTGGCATATTCGCATCATCGCATAGCAGCATTTTGATGATGTCGAGCAGGTAGCCCTTCCCGGCTGCTCCGAAGTCGAGCAGGAGGGGCGCGCTAGTGGTGAGCCGGCCGTCCTGAAATTCCATGATGTCGTCCCACTTTGGTGGTGGCTGGAGCGGCTTGGGCCGCAGGCTGTAGGTAGCATCATAGCCAGCATCGGCAATCACCGAGCCAATCAGCGGCGTCATGGCGCCGTCGGTGAGTTCGTAAAGTCGATGATAGATCTCAAACAGCGGCGGCGCGTCGGGCGGAAATTCATACTGCCCTGGCGCGATGGCAATGCGGCTGATCAGTGAGTCAGCGCGGAAGCGGGAGTAGACGGCGTCGAACTGGTCGATGCGCCGCATCAAAGCATCAAGCTGCGTTTGTGCCATGATGCTGTCCGCCAAAATGGCAAATAAGTCGACTTCCCAGTGGGTGCCGATGGCTTCGAAGCTGGAGTGAGCGTGCGGCGTTCGGCCGCGGACGGCGGCCATGCGAGTTTAGGCCTGGGCTGCGGTTTCGATCTTGCTGACAGCTTGGTTGAAGGCAGGAGGCGTCAGTGAGGAGCCGGAGATTTTGCCGAGCTTGATGTCGGTGATCTTCTTGCCGACTACCTGCGACTTGTAGCTGTTGGCAAAGTCGGTCTGGTACTGGCGAGCTTCTGGAGTGTTAAAGCTGGAGACAACTGTCGAGTCGGTAACGACGCCGCTTGAGAGCGTCAGCGTAACTTTGATTGATTCGGTATCTTGTGGGGTGCGGTAGCTAGCATCGGCGCTATAGGTACCATCTTTGTAGGTGGCAGTGCCAGAGTCGGTAGTACTGGTTGGGGCGTTGTTTTCGGGGTTAGAGGTAGTGTCCACCTGACTGGAGTTAGCAGTGCCGGCGGTGCTATTGGCGTCGCTGGACTGCTTGTTTGATAACGCAACGACGGCGGCGATGATCACCAAGACCACAACCCCGGCAATCACGTAGACTTTCCCCTTACCATTTGACTGTTGTGAATCCATAATGCGTATCCTTTGCTTACTTTTGTATAGTATCGTTACTACAGCTTAAAGCAAGCTTAGGATTTTGTTAATAGAGTTAAGTACCTAAGCCGATAAATCGGACAGTCGTGAGGTTGATGGCAGTCACCTGTGGCCGTTGATAGAGCACGCCAACGTGGTTCTTGCCGAGCGGTACCAGCTGGCGGAAGGCATTCATGATAGCCGGTGTCAGCGGGCGCTGATTGCCCGGCTTAACAGTATTTTCGTAGACAAAAGGATTGATATCTTCGGTGGTATTGCTATCAATACGCAAGATGTGACCTTGCGAATCGACGGTGACGTAGGTGGCCGGCAGGATGACCGCCCGGATAATCACCCGTTGCGTGACTGACACGGTATCGGCGCTGGCTGGCCGCGTTGCCACCAGGCTAGACGCCAAAACTACTAGTAAAACAACTCCCAAAACTCTTCTCATGTCTCTACTCTACCAGCTGCCCCGGTGCACGACGGCGAAGTATCTTACACAGCCCGGTAACAGAGATAAACGCAAGCATCTCAACATAAATGTGACATTTCGCATAAATTGCTGCAGCTGCTCAGCGATCGTGCTACTATAAAGGAAAGAAAGCCAAAAAAGCTATTTACCAACCTAAGGGGATGAAAGTTGAGCGGTGTTATTGCTTAAGAACAAACGGACTATTGCTGGAATTGTAATCGCTGTAGTGGTCGTATTGGCGATCGGCGGAATTGCCAATGCCTCGAGCATCAAAAACCAGCTCAACGACTGGAAGCTATTGCCCCAGCCCGAGCGTTTGACCGAGCTGTACTTTACCGATCATCTCAACTTGCCGGCGAGCTATATGCCGGGCACGCCACAAACCGTATTGTTCAGTGTGCATAATCTTGAGGGCCACCGCCAGACGTACACCTACACCGTCACCCAAACCAGGGATGACGGCAAACAAGTAGCCCAGTCGGCGCGGGAGCAACTGACCCTCAATGAGGGGGCCACGAAGGCTACAAAAGTCGTCGTTGTGCCGGTAGATATGGGGGCGAGGTGCAAGATCAGCGTTGCACTGTCGACAGGCGAAGCAATAAGTTATTGGGTAACAAGGGGGTAAACATGAAAACAGCTACAACAACAGCTCGCCAACCAGCGCGCAATGGAAAAGTCGTCATGCCCAAGCGTAAGCTTGTTGTACTGATCCCCTGCCATAACGAAGCCGACGGTATTACCAACGTTATCAACAAGCTGCCCCTCCCCATGCTGCAACACAATAACTTTAAGGTGAAGGTCATCGTCATCGACAATTGCTCGACCGACGACACCGCCAAAGTCGCCCGAGCCGCGGGTGCCACCGTCATCAAAGAGAACAAAAAAGGCAAAGGCAACGCCATACGCACCGGCTTCCGAGCCGTCCCCAAAGACACCGACTTCGTAGTCATGCTCGACGGCGACGACACCTACGACGGCGGCGAAATCACTCGCATGATCGAGCCGCTGATGAACGACTTCTGTAGCGTCGTCATCGGCTCGCGCCTGGGCGGCAAAATGCACGCCGGCGCCATGCGCACTTTCAACCGTGCCGGCAACTGGTTCTTCACGCACATTGTGCGCGTGTACTACCGGGTCAATGTCACCGATGTGCTAACCGGCTACTTTGCCTGGAAAAAAGAAAAGCTCGACGAACTCGTCCCCCATCTCGTCAGCGA
>JAQGGT010000004.1 GCA_028289245.1 Candidatus Saccharimonadota bacterium
CAAATGTAAAAGTACCAATTTAAATGAGGAGTACAGTATGGCAGTAGACGACTATAACGACAGTAGACAACTCAGCAGGGATGTACGGGATGCGCACGTTAGCGCAGCAACAGCCAAGATTCTATCAACATTAGCACTTATTGCAGCGGTAATTGCTCTTGCAGTTTCAGTTATGGCTTGGAACAAAGCCAATGACGCGTGGGGCAACGCCCAGCGCGCCATAAATGTTTCTGAGTCAAAATAAGGCCCAGCAGTCAGTTAAAAAGAGCCACCAGCGTGGCTCTTTTTAATTATGATCGGCAGAAAGACTTCCCTTCGCGCAGCCGCGATGCAAGAAGTCTTTCTGTAAGCTCACTTAGATCTGAGCAATGATCCAAGCGCAGCCGGCCAGCGAAAGTAGAAAAATACTTAAGCCGACTGGTGATCCCCAGCTAAACCACGATCCCCACGATCGCCAGTTCTTCATGGAATCTTGGTGCCATTTGTAGGCTTCCTCGTCTGTCATTTTTGACATGGTGAGATGCTCCTCTGTTGAGTTTATATACAGCACTCGTTCGACCGTCGATATGCTGACTCATTCTAGTTGCGTGCCAGGTGCTATGTTGTCCAAGACGAGCGGTACTTGGCATAGTGGAAATGTGGACTTACTCGCTCTACTAAATAGTATACATAAAATCGCAAGCGGTAAAAATATGACTTTCTCCTTTTTATAAGTTGCTTATAAAGCATATGACTGGTTGGGGATGAAGCAAGAGGCGCGGCGGAGTTGTTGGCGGGAAGGTGATGCGAACGCATCGGCATCACCTTCCCGGCCGGTCTTGAGAACTACTCGATGTCTTCTGCCTTGGCGTAGCGGTGGATGCCGAACATGCCGTACTGGCCGCCGTCTGTCGTACGTACTACCCAGTCGCGCGGGCTGCACGATGCACCTTCGGCGGGGTTGGACTCGATCTCCTTCCACTGGCTGCCGACTTTGACGAAGTCGCCCTTACCGACCTGGGTGACATCTCTCACGGGTGTATCCCTTTTCAAGCGGCTCACGTCGCGCCTCCTTGCTGGTACTGGTTGAGGAGCCAAGCCTCCGTTACTTTGGTTGTTGCCAACTAAAGCCACCTGGCATTTGCCGGGGATATCTCTCCTGAGATTAGGGTATTTAATCATGTGAATACTGATAAATCAAAAAGCGGTTGCCGGATCGTCTTACAGTACCATAACCGTGATAACTAAAATAATCCCTAAGCTAGCCATCCATGCGTTTTGCCTGAAACTATATTTGCACCTAATCTATCGAATCGGAGAATGATTTCAGTCCCGACCAGTAGTGGCAAATTTTCATAATGTGGATCTTTTGTTTCTACACCAGCAAACTCATCAAGTTCTGCGGAAAGTTCTGCTTCGGCCATCGTTTGCTCAAGATTTTCAAAAATGTCACTAGCGCTTACGGTTGGACAATCGCACTCACCGATCTGAACAGCCGCTTCTTCGACACTGAGCCTAAAAGATGGAGGTTCGGAAACAACCCCCACTACGTTGCCTGCATAACATACGACTTTGAATCTCTTTGGGTCAGCGGTGTCTTCGTAGGTGGCGCCATAAAAAGCTACCCCCAGCGCATGCGGTGACTCTTCTGCCCATAGTAAAGTTTCCTGCATTAACTGTGCAGCCTCTAAAGCGCAGTCAGGATCTGGAAGACTATCTTCCCCAACGGTGTACATGATTAAAAATAAAAATACCACAAAAGTGGTCTTTAGTCGAATTGTGGCACACCGTATAGCCGAAGTTATAACCGGAATTAACGAGGCCGACTAGTGAATTAGCAAGTAGAGGCTGTTACAATTTACCTATGGGAAAAGTAAAATGTAGTATCGCAGTATCGCTTGACGGATATGTGGCGGGACCTAATCAGAGCTTCGAGAAGCCTATGGGAGACATTCCCAAGAATCTACTCCACCATTGGATGTTTGATGAACCAGAAAAACACAAAGCCGAACTTAGTAGTCTGCTTGATGCCAAAGCCTTTATCATGGGCACTAACATGTTTGTCCCGCCGGACAAAAGAAATGATGCTGACTGGAAGGGCTGGTGGGGCGACACTCCCCCCTACCATGCACCGGTATTTGTGCTGGTGAATCATGCGCAAGAACCAATAGCTATGGCGGGTGGTACGACCTTTAATTTTGTGACAGGCGGCATCGTCGCTGCGCTACAAAAGGCAAAACTTGTCGCTGGAGACGGGGATATTTCAGTCGCTGGCGGCGCAAGTACGATAAACCAGTATCTTGCAGCTGGGTTATTGGATGAAGTCTGGCTGCACATCGTACCTGTACTTATTGGCAGCGGTGCAAAATTATTTAAAGATACGCCTGGCTTGCAGTTAAAACCGGTTGAAACACGGACGACCGACCTGGTGACGCATGTTCGTTACGAAGTTTTGCATACACTTGTGCCTGGCGATCTCTAGTGGTTGAGCTTCGGGGTATCAAAGCGGGTCACTTTTTCTCGTAAGCTATCTGGGCAATGTAGGCAGTATGCGTACGCCTGCCTCATCGTCGACCCGTAATCGTCTAATGCCGCCGGCCAGAGCTAGCGCGTGCAGCGTTTGTATGCCTGCGGGTGCGTTGAGGTAGAGGGCTTCATGGGCGTCGTCTAGTTGGGGCCATTCATATGCTTCTGAGACCGACTGTTGCGACATAACGCGATCCAAGCTGCTCTGCTCGGTCGTTGCAACATATAACGCATCATTGGGAGTAGTGGCCAGGTTTGTGAGGGCCGCTACCATCTCAGGTATTGGTATGGGAAACTCTTCAAGTAAATCGAGTCGGACGGATCTCGGCGGATGGATGAATAGTGCCCAGCTCGAGACATGATAATTTCTCCGTGAGGCTAGAACCTCGATGCAGAGCCCGCTTGCTATTACCGCAGGATGGGAAATTAGTTTCATACACAAAAATTCACTAAGCGTGAAGCAATTGCCTCGTTGGCGTTGTTGCATGTCGGCAGCAGTATATATGGTACGGTCAAAAGAATCGTTGCACACATTCCAGTACCCCTCCGAAAAGGATGGTACTGAACCAAGCGGTACGCCATACGTCATAGAACACATGGTACTCGCCCTATTTTTATTTGGAAACTGAAAAAAATTCTGGCTACGAAATGGTTAGCTGGCCCCGATAACGATTAAAAGCATGTAGATTACGAAGAGCGGTACAATCGATAATTGGTACGGGTACAGCTTAGAACGATTAATATGCATATAGAAAAACATGCCTAGTATTGGTATTAGCAAAATGATGGCTACGACTCCATATGGCTCGGTGAGGTGCAGGCTGAACAAGCAGATCACTCCACTCAAAAGATAACAGAACCACGAAATATAGGCCGAAGCGAAATGTATTTTTTCAGTCTTGCCTCTTGACGGCAGCGCTGCCTGCACAAAATCAAGCATGGCAAAAATAACATTGAGGTAAAAAGGAATTAGAAGATGATGTTCTGTAATAAGAAACTGATACGAGAACAGCATGAAGAACACTTCACAAATAACGTGGCTAACAAAATATAATGAGTGGCTTTTACTTGTTAGCATTGCATGCTCGCTGATAGAGTATCTTCGATTATCTCGGTGATGCCAGACCAAATAGAAATGTACAAGACTGACGATTGTGCCAGCAAATAACAGATAGAAGTATGTCACTTCGTTAGTATATCAAACCAAAAAGACTTCCGCTCGCGCAGCGGCGATGTGGTCTAACGTCACCGTTTCGCTTTCCACTCGGCAATGATCGTTTGTATGGCCGCAATCGCTGCATCGGCGGTCGTTTCGTCGCGCAGCTGCCTGGCGATGGATGTGTCGGTGCCCTGCAGTCTCCGGCGCAGAAAGTAACTTGCTTGCGCGGGCCATGTCGCTGTAATGAGATCCTCTATTGCCTGCCGAGCAGCCGGGGACGCGGCCGCTTCGGCGATTGCACGGAGCTGATTGTTGATATACATCGAGATACTCTCTGGCGTATCGCCGACGATTTCGGCAATCAAGTCTCCAAAGGCGGCAATGTTTTCGTCGCTTGGATCCTGTAACGATGAGCCGCCGTGGCCTTCATAGCCGGTTTCCGCGTAGGCAGAAGCCCATATGTTACTACTAATGGATGCCGAGCCGTGAGCAGTCAGGAATAGGCTGACCGACTCCGTGAAGCTGCCTGCCTCGGCATCTCGGTAACTAAATGACAGCTCGATTTGCCTGGTGGAACTTTTTTCGTCGGACGGATATAATAAGGCGTTCTCTGGGTATTTGTACGGCTCACCCGGTTTATTCGTAAAGATGTATTTAGGGTCATCCCAGCCCCATACCCTAAGCCCGACACCACCCAGCTTGGCATTTTGCTTGCGCATATCAAGGATCGGGTAGTACTCGCCTTCGGACGGTATTGCTAGTTGCGCATCATTGCCCGCAAGTATGCTTCCAGCTGCGATTGTTTGCAGCTTCGCAAGGACGTCGTCGGGATTCGCTTTGATCACAATATCTACAAACGTTAAGGGGCTGTCTGCTTCCTTGAACGTAAGGAGCTCGTCGGCGAGTGCCGTGCAGCTGGCCACGACTTCGGATGGCTTAGGATCGTACTGTTCGTATGCATCCATAATCTCGGGTCGCTCGCCATTCGTATATAAATCGGCCGTACTTTCATACATCTGCATTGCCATGTCACCTAGTTCTAGAAATGGCTTTGGCTCCTGATTGAGTCTTCGCATTTCGTCCAAATAGACTATTTCGGCTGTTATCTCTCGTTGTTTCGTCTGACTTTCGGCCGGTGGTCGTTCCATATGATGCTCCTGAATTATGCTGCTGACTATAGCCTGCCCGCCGTGTGAGCCGCTAGTCGAAACATTTTACCTTTGGTATCATGTCCGTAATGCTCCATCATATTCGGCGATCAGTATTAGACAAACTCGCAACGGCAGATTTCATGCGCTACGGTGAGCTCAAGCCGAAGGACCTTGATGGGAATGTCTTTACCTACCACCTCAAAGGTTTGATGGTTGATAACTTAGTCCATAAAAACGAAGCCGGCGAATATTCCCTTACACCCGCCGGGCGTGACTATATCGTGCACCGCTACGAAAACGCAGCACTGAGTGCGCACAGTATTTTTCTGATTGTTCTGAAGCGAGAGTCCCGGTACTTGCTGCGTCGCCGGGATGTGCAGCCACTCATTGGCTACACGGGGTTTGTGCATGGTGAGCCAGAAGCTGGTGTCGATGTCCTTCAGACGGCAGCCAAACGGCTGCACGATAAGACCGGTATGCAAGCTGTGGAGTTGGTAATTGTTGGCTCGGCGTTGCTGACGCAGTATCGTTCGGCTGAGCTGCAGAGTTATTCGCACGCAATTATTATGTGCGGCGAGACCGATCAGGACCTGCAAATCGAAAGCGATGCCACTGGGCACAATTTTTGGGCCGATCTGGATTCTGTTGAAAAGCTGCTTCCGAGTTGCGTCGATATCGTCGCGATGATCGACGGCAAGCAGCCTTGGCTTGAGCGGTCGTATGAACTCGAGTAACCTGCTTCCCATTAGTGGACGCATTTGCTAGGGTTTTGTATGTAACTTGCGCTTTCGAAGAAGCTATCTTTGCTAAGATAGAAAGATAAGTTAAACACACAAGGGGAATAATCTATGGCAACCATCAATCCGTACATTAACTTCAACGGAAACGCCGAAGAAGCCTTCAGTTTTTATAAATCTGTGTTTGGTGGCGAGTTCGCTAGCATTGTACGCTTCAAAGACCTAGAAGGCCCCGAGTTCCCGGTAGCAGCAAACGATGCCAATAAAATCATGCGCATTGTTTTGCCGATCGGCGGAAATACTTTAATTGCCAATGATGTTCCTGAAAGTCTGGGTCCTGTGAATGAAAATGAAAACCGTTCTAAAATATCGGTTAGTGCGGAAAGCCGCGAAGAAGCTGAGACAATATTTACCGGTCTTTCAGTAGGCGGTGCCGTTGAAATGCCTATGGCCGATAGCCCATGGGGCACAAGTTTTGCAATGTTTAGAGATACATTCGGCATTGAGTGGACCGTGGAATTCGACCCAAATAGTGATGGGCGAGCCTAGAATCCAGTAGCGTCAGTGCGTACCGGATAATCTGTAAAATATATCCAGGGCTCCCCTTGCTGGTCGCACTTCGCAACTACCCGTCGTACCCGCATCCCTGAGTTGATAGCGTCAAAAATGCCGAGGCTGGCTACGCATCACAGACCAAGCGTAGACGTAGACATTTATCGATAAAAGTGGTAAAATAACTCTGTTCAGGGAGGTCTGTCCACTTAAGGTATTCCACGGATATTTTAACTGGGCAGATATCCTTCTGTTCATTCACAACTCAACCACTCACAAGGAGTGATTATGGTAGCGATGCCTCACATCGGTGCAATGCAGTTTTTCGGCGAGGACCTCACGTCCTCGTACGGCTTTGCTCAGCAGTTCGCCGGTGACGGAGGCCACGTGGCCACTCTACCGGAGGTCATCACTGCGCGAGCCAACGTCCCCATGGAGCACGTGCTGTGGTACTACTACTACACGACATCGACTTGCGAGTACTTCGGCACCACGCAGGGCGGCAACGACATCGTGATCGTAGCCCACGGCAATGGCCCGGCAAGCAGCCTGGATGGAATCGACGAGATCTACAAGCCTCGTATGTTCCGTTCCGATGGCAGATCCGAAAACAGCGCAGGACACATTTCGCACCAGGAGTTCCGGCGTCTCGAGAACGGCGACTACGGAGAGGTCAGCATCATCGACTTCGCCGATGTGCGGAAGGCGTACGAGTCTGACTGGTTCAGCTTCGTCACCCTCTTCACAGCCGAGCGCGACCCGCTGTTGCAGGCCCGGCTCGGTCCTGACTGGCGACGTGTGCTCGAGATGCTGCACGATGCCACGCAGGGAAAGCACTTCGAGCGCGGGCGCCGCATTCCGAGCACTATCAAGAGCGACGGACCGTTCCAGTACTGGAACAAGAAGTACCGGGATGAACTGCCCTACGCTCATTTGCTGAGCGTAGGAGGCACGGTGCACATGAACGCCGAGGGCGAGGAATTCCTCAGCTTTGATGTGCACGTTCACGCGCGCAACGACGGCAGACGATTCATCGGTGTTCGGCCGGGTGCAAGCCTGACCAACATCCACGCCGGTCCGACAATCCTCGATTACAACCGAGGGGCACTCGTGCTTCCGCACAAGCTCGGCGACGACCCGCTGCCGACCTTCTTCGTGCTGAAGCAGTACGGCGACAAGTGGTTCACCTGCGTTCGCAAGGAGGGCTACTCGTTGGACACCGGCTGGCCGGAGTTTCCCGTCAAGGAGTTCGAACTGGTCGGTTCCACCGGCAAGATCGTGTCTCCCGGCGAGATGTTCTTCTTTCGGTACGACATTGCCGAGGTTATGTGGCAAGCCCCACCCGAGGCGAACGCCTACTACGTGGGTGAGCCGCGCAAGACCAAGGTCGACGGTGACGAAGCCATCGAGGCGGACGTCTACTTCTGCAAGGTCACCGTGGACACGACGCTGCGCTGTGTGCCCGAGGAGACCCTCAAGAAGAGCTTCGACACCCAGATGCAACTCCTCGAGCGATTCGAAAGGATCCGCTCAGAAATGTGATGTGGTTGAGTTCTCGACTCTTGGCCTGCCGCCACCAAGAGTCGAGACTTAACTTATGTACTTATAATCATGAGTATTTAAGTTAAATGGTGAACCAGTTATAGCTTGTTCTATTTAGGCTTGAACTTAAGTAATTCGCTTAGCAATTCACGCATGATCGCACTTCAAAATTTTTAAGACTAGACAGCACTGTCTGTGGGCGGGGTGGAATCAAATTTATTAATATAGCTATATGCCCGTTCCCATGGGAGATACGCATACTGCCATGGCAAACGATGATTATGATCTTTGCAAAACTTTTCTAAAGCATCCGGTCCAGGTTCAATAGTTAGCTTAGAATAGTCCCATCCCGGATATTTTAAGCTGTAGGCCTGTTCTATAGTGCTTAATAATTCGCTCTCTTTAGTCCAGCCGTTATGATCGAACCCCCATATTCCATTCGTAGCATACACATGATTACCTGGAAGTCCTTCTGATGGTTCAAGATAGACCATTTTGAAATGTTCCCCCCTGTGAAGTTGTGTGAACAGATCGGCCAGAATGTGACAAGCTCCGGCTGCAAAAAACGCTTGATCACTTCGCGCCCAAGATTTGAAAGGGTTGCGCTTTTCTTCTTCGGTTCGCTCAAACAACAAGCTTGGCATGTACATAAAGATATAGTAACAAATCAAAAAGACTTCCGTTTGCGCAATGGCAAAGTAAGAAGTTGTTTCTAAAGTTCTTATGCCAGGCTCCGCTTAGTGGACGTACTTCGTAACTTTGAAGTGGAGGCAGTGTTGGAGGGCTATTTAGTGGCGTTTAACTTAGCAGCTTCGACGATAAGTGCCTGTAATGCGCCTTCATCCACGGTGGCATCTTCGTAGCAGTCGACTGCCCGCACGGTTTTGCTATCGAGGCGGGTATTGAAGAGCTTTTTCGGGTCGTGCAGCTGAGCGCCTTTTGGGAAGGTTAATCTAACCGCATTTTTGAGTGTATCGGCCATGCAGACGTTCCCTTCGTGTACCCACACGGGGATTCCCTCTGGCTTGGAGGGCTTTTTCCATTTCACTTCCTCGGTCAGATCAGAAGTTGCATCGTTAATGACGGAGCGCAGCTTAGCCAGTGTTTGGCCTCGCCAATCACCCATCTTCTGAATGATGTCATCTATTTCTTTCGAGGCACTAGTCATTTTTAAGATTGTTCACGATTTGCAGGTGTTTTTCTATGATGATTGAGCAATTCCCATGAAGACAGAGCTACTACAGGAAGGCTTAGAATGCCTGTCAAGTACTGGGCAATACTGGTCGTCTCGCCTGGTTTAAAAATATCGTGGAAGAATAAGAAGTCAACGAATAGGAATCCAGCAATTAAGAAAGCACTTATAAAGTTTTTCATACTTATATTTTACTACACACCGTCAATCTCTCTCCAGTAGCCTCTCGTGGCGATCAAGGGACATATATAAGACACAGCAGATTATAAGAACACTTAAGGCGACACTGACCGTACCGTCACCATGACCAAGCCCATTGGGTACCGGTTTGCCAAACCAGTCGGCGAAAGATGCTCCCAGTGGCCGGGTAATGACGTATGCAAACCAGAATGTAAATATTTCATTTAACTTAAAGCGGCGACCGATCAGTGGAATTAAGATAACGACAGCGAAGAGTATACCTGAGCTGAGGTAGCCAAGCCCCAGGCTGTTCGCTGTCCAGTCCCCTGTTGCCGTACCAAGCGCAAAGGTTGCCATTACAGTTAGCCAATAAAAGACTTCTCGTCTAGTACTCGTAATGCTGTGAATGGAAAGGCTATGTTCTACTTTTTGCCAAGTGATAAATATTGCGGTTAAGCAGACTGCAAAGAAGGCTGTAGAAGCTACGTACGGCACGTTCAGCTGCTTGTGTAGCACGTCTGCCGCCATGGTGCCAAAGACAGCCACCATTGCTACGGCGAGCCAGTATACCCAAGGAATGTAGCGTTTAGCTCGAAACTGTAACGTCAGGGCGATTGCGAATGCGATGAAGCCAATCGCGACCGCGAGGTATGGACTCATAGCGTTAGCCAGGAAGTCTGAGGTTGTTTCGCCCATGGCTGTCGTCAGTAGTTTAGTAACCCAAAATATAGCTGTTATTTCGGGGACTTTTCGGTTAATTTTTGCGGATATGTTTGTCATGCTTGGGGTCTTAATTATAACAAACATAAACGATTCTTCAGAAGAGTAAAGCAAGATTTGATGCAAGTTTGATAGCTAAGCGAAAATAACTTTTGCGAGCTCAGCCTTATCGTATGATGGATTCAGCCCCAACTCCATAAACTCATGTTCCGCAAACCATTCCCATTTTTCAACGTCATCCGTTTTTACGATTTTGTTTTCAGGCACGGATACTTTAAAGAACACGTTCATTCTAGGAACGCCATTCACAACTTTTCCAATATTGTAATGAGCAATTTTGAAGTCGCTTGAAACAGAACTACTCATTACTCCAATTTCTTCCTCGATCTCTCGGAGTAAGCAATCTTTGAGCGACTCTCCATAATCTACTCCACCACCTGGAATAGCCCACCAGTCACCACCGTCTACTTCTTTCACTGCAAGCACCTTATTGCCAGATACAATTAAGGCTCGTATAGCTACTCTATATAATGAATCGTCAATTTCTTCTAGGCGTGAGTCTATATCCATAGGTCAATAATATCATTGGTTCCAATTCTGTTCAGGGGTATAAAAATCAGAACCGAATTAACAGTTCTGACTTCGTCTTTCTTGGCTTGGCTCCCTCTCGTGGACGAACTTCGCAACTTTACTATACAAAAGGACTACGCCATCTTATAAATTGGCTGATGTTCAGCATCAGGATTGAGACGAACAAAACCTTTCAATCCGTCAGAAGCAACATCGATAACAAACTCGGCCGTTTTTCGTTCTAAACGTACGGCATTTGATGCTTCTTTTTGCTTCTCTTCTGAGATAAGTTGCCTTAATACTGGCCGTGGTAAGCTTAGCGCCCCGTGTGGCTTAAACCATCGACTGCGTACCTCATGCGCTCCATCAGCCATGTCAAGATAAGTCATCTGCCTCCCTTTGCTTGCAAAATATGCGATTCGGTTAGGCGAGGCGTACTCGGTGAGACCTATATCAAAATGAAAATCGAATGATGCCTCTTCTCGACCGCTAGGCATATACGTAGGCACAGTAGCCAAGCGACTATTCGGCGAAGGGTACCAAAGTGCGGTTTTTAGCGTTACGAGTGAGCCAAGTGCGCCACGAACTGCATCTGCTTTGTGCCATCCTTCTGCTGCACTGTAGTCATCAGGTGATAGTCGTATTGGTGATGGTCTAAAAGAACGAGCTTTATGATACTGAAGGAAGTAGATAATTCCATCATCACCAATCTGCAGTTCCATAACGGGACACTGGCGTGATGCAAAACGAGGTAGCGTACGAATAGCTTCATATAGCTCAATTAAAGTTGCTCGGGTCGCAGGGTCGAGATGGTCTTTGATATTCGTAAATTGCTTATCATAGGGTGTTTCTATGCCGTCAGAATTTGTAATCCAGCCACCACGGCCAGAAGAACCGCCCTTAGCCATATCAACGGTTATAGCTGTCATGTGGTAACGGTCTGCAATACTGTCATCGGCGACCACCATGATATTTGTGCCACGAACGTATTCCCAGAACGAATATGACATATGCTCCATAAAATCTTGGGGATCTTGTTGAGTAAGTTTTAAATACCGCTCGATTGGCTGCCAATCCATGTCTTCTCTTTGCATACTCCACACAAAGTCATCCTCCGCCAATCCCTGAGAAATAAATTTATGTACCGGCTCACGTTTAGTATCAATGTCATCTTGTGAGATTACATGACTATGCAGCAGGCCGCTAAAACCATCATATTCCTGCGGATGCTCACTACGCATAAGTATTGTTTTGCCTCGTCCAACAGCGTGTAGCGCCTCTTCGAAAGATCGGTAGCGTTTTGGCACATTAAAGCCCTGCGACTCCACATAATCGCCGATCTCCTGCTTCGGCTGCGCGACTCCCCGCCACTCATCGGGCTCTTGTAGGCGATATGCCATCTCGCGCAACCCCGAAAGGTCATCGCTCAGCGGGGCTGATAAAATCTGCTGTTCTAATTCTTGAGGCACATGGCCCGCCATAGCGATAAGTGCTTCAAGAGCCGGTATATTAAGTGGTAAATTTGGTGATGAGAATTCTACGGACATTAAAAACAAAAATACCATAAAGTGGTATTTAGTCAAAACTTGGCTCCGGCTGCTGGGCTATAGCTTCGCTCCATGCTCGCTTTAATTCTTAAAGCCGCTCGCTTGGGCTCGGCATAGGTTTGCGCTGATCGCACAAACATCGAACCGTTCGTATAGTCCAACAACAAGAGCCAAATAAAAAAGCCCACTTTCGTGGGCTCCTTTATTTGGCTCCCCGTAATAGAGGAAGTTATAACCATAATTAAACAAGATTTAGCGTACGCTTTGGCATAGCGTAAGGTGTTAGGCGCACCGGCGCTCACAGTTTCCGCGTGCTCGTAATAACAATGGCGGGGGGCTATAGTATCGTTTTTGCACTACACGTGGCGACGGGTTAGAACCAAAAATTTTTCCAAAATTTTGGTATTTGACATTCTTAATCTATCATTTTTTGAATTGCGACTCGGCTTTGATTTCTGCCAGCCTTTCATAACTGATGTACGGCTCAATCTTAGTGTTTGAGAAATACTCCTCAATGTGTGGATTGTAGCGAAACCATTCAGTTAGTATCTCTTGCGCAGTATCTATATCGAGTTTCTTTTTTCCTTCTCTGACTTGAAATATTTTGCGGCGTTCACCAATCATTTCATCAACATCACCCTGCCCGCTGGCTACCTTGGTAAAGTGCTGCTCATATTCATCAGCCGTAAAAACTCGAACAGCTCCATCGAGGTGCTCGAAATACCCAGTATTTTGGTCGTAGACAAGGTGGCCGAACTTTTGAATATAATACTTTTCACCCCACGCCGATGCAGGCTCGCCCATGGGGGTCTCAAGCGGGCAATACTCTTCAATACTGAACTCTCGTAGCTTTTTAGTTTTGTCCATCATCTTAGTGCGGAATATGGTGTAGCGGGCGTCGTACACCATATTAGTTACTCCAGTGCTGTAGTGGCGCGTAGTCTTGCTGGTTCGAGGATTGTTTAATAGCTCTGCCGAGAATTTTGGCCCATACCAGAAGTCTGCCTCTACTAAACTTTCTTTTGTATAGTATTTCGCTTCTGTTTTACGGAGTGGGTCAATCCTAATGCTGACATCTAATCCTGAGTCCTTTGCGTGTTTGAGTAGCGTCGGCAAAAAGACGAAGTTCGAGGTATAGTAGCGTCGCATAAACTGGTGTGGAAATAATGCGAGTTTACCGTCAAATATGATAGCCCGTCTTTTTAGCTCTAAACGAGCATCGGAAAGGTCGGTAAGCCCTTCGTCATCTACCGCTATACCGAGTTGGCTGCACAGCTCCGTATTGGTCAGGTTTTCGACATGCTCATCCATGGTGGTACCGTACTTGCTAATCAGATGTATGCACACGTACATTGCTACGGTATCTGTATTGTACTGACCATCTTTCTCGCCCATCCATATTGCGACATTTAGCCAGACGAGCCGTTTATCCGTCTTCAGCAGCTTGTCCATATTATCGCCATCACCAATAATACCGCGCACCAGGTCGTAGAGGGCTACGCATTGCTTGGTAAACTTGTGCTCCGAGTCTCTCTTCAGAAATCGCGGAAAGTCCGTTAATGCGAAAAGGTCACGGTTGGCGAGTTCTTTTGCAATCGCTTTGGCACCTGAAGCTAACTTTGTGCTTCCGAACAGCTTCTCCGTGAGTTCTTTTGAGTCCATAACTTCATTATAAACCTTAAAGTAGCCGGTCTTACTGGCTAAGCAATATGCATGCTGTCACGGCTATTGCCCACAACGTTCCAGTGCCGACGCGTGTTACGCGACCACTTTTAGCCAATTTGCCTGACACCGACTCGGTAAAGAAAGTCAGTAGGCTAAGCACAATCATCAATCCAATACATAGTAAGCCGTACTTCCAGCCCAATAAGAGTCCGGCTGCTAAGCCAAGCTTTACATCTCCGCCGCCAATCCACCTACCAGCTGATACTTGAAATAAAATATAAGGTACGCCAGCAACTAGCAATGCTCCTAGTGCCGCACTTACGACAAACCAGCTGCTACTAAAGTGGATTGATAATCCGATTGTGTACGCAGCTGCAACGACTACAAGAGGGCGTGTCAGTGTGTTTGGCAGTAAACGAGTTCTGGCATTCGTTAAGGCAAGTGTGATTAACAGAAACAGCGCAATACACCATATCATGAGTGTAAGTATGCCACTGCTCCAAACATTTGCTGAAAGTACTACAGCCGCGATTAGAATAATTTCTGGGTAAATATTATGGCTGACAAGTTTTCGTTCAGCCGTGCTGACTTTAGAATGCTTGAAAAGCCTCGCAAACGGCATATCAACGCCATAGTCATCGTCCGGTCTTTTACTCATGCGAGTCCTCCCTAGTAGCTTTCACAGCCTACTCCGTTGTGGTCAGCATCAAAGTGGTAAACATCTTTGCCGACAACTTGCACCTTATGCCGTATATCCTTGCAGTCAATGTCGTACGAAACGTTGGGAACGCATGTTCCCGTGTAATTGTCGTTGCACTGTCCGCTTCCGCCGATACGACTAGCACTCGCACTGTGAATGTGGACGCCAATAAGTATAGCCACGACCACGATGACCACGCCAAGCCACACCAGCTGTTGCTTGCTGATTTTCACCACCGCTCCACATCAGTGAACTTCTGATAATGCACCATTTCATCGGCATTAACTGAGGGTGTAATCTTCTTTATGGTTTCTTCGAGCATAGCTTGCTCAATAACTTCTTTATCTTGCATGACGGCCATACGAGCAGCCTCATTAGCCACCAGTTCAATGTCTGAACTTACATAGTTAGCGGTCAGTTCAGAGAGCTTGTCGTAATCTATTTCGCCTATTGGCCTGTCTGACAAGAACAACTTAAAGAGGTCATGTCGCGCTTCATCATCGGGTGGTGGTACAAAGATACGCTTGTCCATACGGCCAGCCCTCAGCAATGCAGTGTCTATTAGTTGCGGACGATTTGTTGCGGCCACGACCAGAATATTATTTTGACCAGCATCATTGAGCTGCATAAGAAACTCGTTTACTTCTTCTTGCTTATACTGCATTTCCGAGCCAAGGCTTTCGCGCTTGGGTATTAGTCCTTCGATTTCATCAATAAATACGAGCGATGGTGCCTTCAGCTTGGCAATCTCAAAGAGCTTACCAACCTTACCTACTGTGCCGTGTATATAAGAAGAGGCTATATCGGAGTGCTTCACTTCAAAAAAGTTGTAGCCTAGTTCCTCGGCCAGCTTGCGGACAATAAAAGTCTTACCGCAGCCTGGAGGACCATACAGCAGAATACCGTTTGGTACTGAGATTTTGAATTTAGCGTATTTCTCTGGGTCTTGTAGTGGCTTAATAACATCCTCGAATAGAAGCCCTTTGAGCGCTGACATGCCAGCCACTGCTTCAAAGCCTTTGATTTGCGTAAGACCCTCTAAGATGGCCGTAACATGCTCGATAGAGTGGGTTGCAGTGATGATACCAAGATACTCAGTACCATTTACCACTATCTTTAATAAGTCCGCCTTTTTACTTTTTACGTCAGCAACACTAAGGTTCGTGAAGAGGTATAAGAAAGTCTCGTCGGATAGTAGATAAATCTCTGTGAAGAAAACTTTGTCTACCCGCTGCACCACTTCTTGCCCTGTTGGAAGTTTGAAGCCGTTATAAAGAATTGGTTTAGATGTAGTATTCATATGCTTACCTTAGCCCATTACATTGCGTTGCTTGAGAATTTACTTGCTGAACAAGACTATTCTGCTGGGGAACAAGAGCATTATAGGCATCAGTGTCTCCCGCAGTCTGGTCACTATCCATCTCAGAGTTGATTGAGTCAAGCTGGCTCTTCAGGCTATTGTATTGGTCTACACAGGAGTTGTAAGCGGCGGAGGCACCGCTGGAGTCATCAGAAGAGCCAGTGGAGCTGTCTGTTGAGCCAGCACTACCAGAAGTAGAGCTACTTGAATTGTTTGAACTATTGCCACTGTTTGACGCGCTTATGGCTATGATAACAATGATAATGATTGCCCATGTGATTAAGCTCTTCACGTTCTTTTTACGTTTTAGCTCAGGTACCTTTTCCGCTAGACTCGCATAGATAGCCGAGTCGATTAGTATGGTTAAAAGGGTACCCTCAAACTGGTCTTTGAAGTGCTTCTCAGCTTGCTGTACAACACTGTTACGTAAATTATCAACAGCCTCCCCGCTCTTTTGGTCTTTGCCGAGTAAGGCCGTGAGGCGACTAATTTCTGCCAAGACGTTATCGACATATTCCTGACTAATGTTCGTGTCGCTTAAATAACTCAGTACGAACTCGACAGTCGAAGCTAACAGGTCTTTGGCTTCGCCAAACTTGTTCTTGTCATATAATTCTTTGCCTCTTTTGAACTGTGCAACAGCTATGGCTGTAACGCACCAGACAACTCGCTGTGCCAAGAAGCTTTGCAAATCACCATTGCTCTTATTCCTACCTTGCTCTTGGGTAATAAGCTCTAGCGCGCCCTCGTAGTCTTCCGCTTCAAGTAATTCGTTAATCGGTTGTACTACCTTATCCTGCGATACCATCTTGCGAAGGTCATTTAGGTCATCCTCAAGACGTGAGCGTAATGCGGGCGTACCACTAATCTCCAGTGCAATCTTTAATATGCTTCCCGACTTACCGGCATCATTAAGATTATTGTATAAATCGAGAGCAACCCCGCGCATCCCTTCTGCCGCTTTATCGCGCATCGTTTTTGACTGGCTATCATTGTAGTAGCCAAGGTCTTTTAGTTTCTCAAAGCTGCGCCGTAGTGTTACGACGAGACCCTTAAGCTGAGCCATTTTCTCTTTGGAGATAATCTTCTCATCACTTATCTTTAGGCTTTTTAGCTTTGCTGAGGCATCGTTAATTGTCTCGTAAATTGGAGCCAGTAAGTCCTTTTCGACCTTTGCACCCTTAACTTTGAATATCCGCTGGAACTCAGAAACGTAGCTGCTGTCACCCTTTTCCTTACTCAAGTCAGCGTAGTAGTCTGCCAATATACCAACAACCCTGTCTTTTAGGTCGGCAAAGGCATCATCGCTGGTGCCGACTTCATCACTAAGCTGGTATATCTTGGTAAAAGACGACCAAAATTTGTCCGAATCAATCAAGCTCTGCCAGACGATTAAGCCTCGACTTGGCGAAAACCTGGAGCCGTTAGCCGCTACGATGCTGAGCAATACGGCTAGATTGCGTTTAGCTATAAATCCTTTTGCAGTCTCGCTGCCGCCAGCTTCGAGCCACTTTGAAGCCACGCTTGCAATATCTTCATCGTTCAGTTTAGCGAAATCAGCATCTACGGCATTTGCGCGGTCAAACCAAAAGAAGTAGTCAGTCAGCCGTTTATTTGGCGATGCTAGATTTTGAAGCGCAACCTTTACGCTGCTTTCCGTACGTACAGGCTTTGCGAATGGTAGGTCGGCGTCGTCATACTCTGGTACCTCATCAATCTTTAGAAGATTGGTAAGCTCTTTAGCGCGCTTGTTAATGTCTTTCTGGGTGGCACTACTGTCCAGGCCAAGTACATTAAAAGCATTTTTGCTAAAGAGGTCAGCCATTACTTTGTAATTCCAGCCATGCTACCGCTGATAGCTTCCTGCTCCTCGGCAGGCAACATGTTCAGTAAGTTGCGTACACATCGCTTTAGCTCTTCAAAGTCATCTTGTTCGATGGCAGTATCGGCCTTACCAATGTAATACTCGCCATCCGTTTGATTGCTAAGTTTTGATTTGTTGCTCTTAATTTCATTGAGCTGCCATACCCAGAAACTTGGGTCTTCAACTAATGCTCTGATTGTTACGTCACGGACTTGCTGTATCACGCGGCTGAGCATAGCCTTATCACCATCTTGGATGGCTTTATTACCCTCTTTGCGGAGTACGTCAATCTGGTCACTTATGCGCTGCTTCTCCTTGCCATCGCTCAAGTTGCCAATCAGTTCATCGGCGCTGTCAAAACATTCCTCAAGCTCTGATTTAAGTTGAGGCAGTTCCTTTTCGTGCTCTAGCTCATCGAGTTTAGTTTCTAACTGTCGCAAGTCTCGCTCGGCCTTATTTTTGTCGTCCGTATCCATGTCGGCATTCTTTATGTTGCCTGATAATTCGTTTACGCTATTTTCAAGCTCGTCGTATTGCTCTTTAGGCACGTTGGACTTAACTTTACTTAGGCGTGCTCTCTGGGCACTTAAGTCTGCTTCTAGGCGCTTCACGTCAACCGCTTGGGCGTATGTATCAGCGCGAGCATTCAAAGTAAGTTCAATGCTAGGTATGTACACCTCGACGGTTACGGTGCGAGACCCGTCAACTTCTATCTTTAGGTCAACTTCTGTATCAGCTGGCAAATCGTAAGGGAGCTGCTTGCCGTCAATTTCCAATGTGGTTATTAGTTGGTTGCGGCTTGGTACGTCAGCTTCGCCCTCGTATACCTTTATTGGTAACTGATTATCTTTACCTTTTTCCAGTTTGGTCAGTGTGCGGTATGTTCTGGTTTCGCTAAGAGGCGGCACGCTGTTTTTGTCAAAATAAGGGTCACAAACCTCTTTAAGCTGAAAGTCGTTGCTGATACCTTTTTCGGCGTATATCACCCCAATGGTATGCGGTATTGGCGAACCGGAGACAGTAAGACCGTGCGTAATACTGAATTGGTCGGGATATATTGGCAATGAGTTACCGCTGTCATCAAACAGGTATAGCCAATAAACGCTTTGTTCACCCTTGGTCACGGCTACCGTGTCAAAAAATTTGCCCGACTTAAGTTTTATTTTAGAGCTGGTATAGCTACCATTTTCTGCTTGTATCTGAACGAAGTAGTCTTGTTCGGCATCTTTTAGCTCATCAATAACGCCCGTTACTGTCTCTTCATCTTCGGAAGTCATGGCCTCATAATTCAACTTCACCTTAACTTCGCCACTGATGATGTCATGGTCTTCCGATAATACGTCTTGAGGCACGCGCTGGCTCAGGCCGAATAGACACGCCCCTCTTGCGACAATAGTTAATGGGTCAACAGAGTTATCAATAGTGAGGTCAAATTCATGCTCAAGAGTCTGCTTTATATATGGTATTTGAGTGGGGCCACCAACTAAGACAATTTTGCTGACAGAAGAAGCTTGCACCCCAGCCTCTTTAATCGTCTTGGTGGTCAGCTCAACGGTTTCAGCTACTTTTGACTTAATGAGCTGCTCGAACATATCACGGGTCAAATCCACTGACACGTACACGTCTTCGCCGCCCGCTAACTCTTTACCAATATCTTCTATTTCGATAGTGGTTTTGTCGAACTGACTTAGCTCAATTTTGGCTGTCTCTGCCAACGCCTTAAGTCTCGCAAATGCACTACGTACGCTTAGCTTTTCGCTGCTTCGGTCAAAATCTTTAATCTTATACTTGTCTAAAATTGCAGGCTTAATGATTTCGTCAACAATAAGCCAGTCAAAATCCTTACCACCCAAGAAGTTGTTGCCGTTGTGGGCAAGGACAGTCAACATGCCATCTTTAGAAGAAATCAGCGCAACGTCGAATGTTCCGCCGCCCAGGTCATAAACGAGCCAGTTCTGGTTTTTAGTGTTATCAAAGCCATAGGCGATAGCGGCAGCAATCGGCTCTTGTAGCAGTACCACATACTTGAACCCAGCAAGCTGACCTGCTCGTTTAGTGGCTTCAGCCTGTAGTGACGAGAAATAGGCCGGAACGGTGATAACAGAGTACTGTGTATTGAAATCTGGGTACTTTCGTTTTACATCTTCCTTGAGGCTTTTCAGTATCTCCGCCGACACTTCTTCCGGTGACATATCAGTGTCGATACGGTCGAAGTGCACCTTTTCGGACGTACCCATTAGGCGTTTAACTTCTGCCTTATTATTGCTGAACTCTTCCTCCGAGGAACTCTTATACAGCTTGTCATAAGCCTTGCGCCCAACTACTTTATTAGTAGCCTTATCAATGCCAAATACCGACGGTGTGTACTCATCTTGCTGAGAGTTTTTTACAATTTCGGCCTTACCATTAACATTGACAGCAACTTCAGAGTTGGTGGTACCGAGGTCAATGCCAATCTTGATGACACTGTCTTCTTTCGTTTTGTCCGACTTATTAGGGTTCAAGGAGTATCACCTTTGCCTTTCGTATTAGTTTCCCTTTGAGCGTAACGGCAGGTTCGTGTGTCTCTTTGATGACTGCCTGCTTAAGGGTTGCATCCTTTTCAACAGCGAGTACCTCTAGGTTCATGCCCTCGTTATACTTCTGGTCAGTGTAGTCAGTGACCTTCACGTCGTTTCGGTCTAGATACCGTACAAGCTTAGCTTGTGAGTTTTGGAGTGCCTTGGCCTGGTCGTCTTTCAAATCAGGCTGCGCTTTTTCCAATCGCTTTTGCAGTCGCCACACTTCTATGGCTAAATCAACAAGGTTGTTTGTCTCTGGCGATATCTCAAGAAATTTCGGTTCCACAGACCGAGCTACTTGTAATCGTACTGTGCTGATTGCTACTAGTAGACGCTGAAAGGCCAGGAGGATGAGCACGGTGGCAATGATTATGGCCACTACTACAATAATGATTAGGTAAATTTGGCTGTGGTTCATTATAACTTTCTTCTTAGGTACATAATACAACAAGAGGTCGAAACATCGTTAAGCAAAACTTAAGTCGCACCTACTCCTCCGCCAAATCAGGGTTAATCATATAGCCGATAGCAGTTAAGATTTTATCATCCCAGAATTTATGATTTGACTGTACGAACGCGGCTAGTAAGGGCTGTGATGTCCTTGTATAAGCCGCATACTCACGGTCGGTGTGGGTTGCTAGTTGAGTGCCAGGTAGTTCCTGCTTTGCTCTCATGTAGATTGAGGGAATAAGCGCTTTGTATGTGGCTGCTATAGCGTAAACAAGGGCATTTTGGATAACTGTCTCATAGAGCCTTGCTTGTTTTGAAGCTTTCTGGTTATTAAACATCAGGTCATCTACGAGCTGTTGCATGGTGTATGACTTTCGTGAAGATATCATTGATATGAGTAAAATCTTCATGTTTTCAAGTTTACTACCGTCTATGTCCAGGTTATTCAGTACTCCGAAATAGACATAAGCTCTAAAGAAATATTTTTCAATTGCTTTCCTCTGCCGCTCCGGCTGACGTAGGTTATAGAGTAGGTCAACGATAATTTGCGTCTGTAGCGATGCTGGCAGCTCGTTGAGGGTAGCGCCGCTACTGATAGGCGACTTAATGTTCATATCCATGTGCATCTCCTTAGTTGATAGCTAAGGTGCCGTAAAATAAAAAGCGACACCGTAAGGTGTCTAAGCCATTCACAAGCCAGCTTTCGCCGAGTTGCTTATACGGTGCCGCTTTCAACGGCGAACCGCAATAAATTGCGAACTGGCGTGATAATGACTTAGACGAGAGCAATTATACCATCTACCCCTGTAACTCACAAGCAAAAGCGGAATAGGCTATACTCAGTTAATGGTTAGAATTAGCCCCGAACGCATTAAAGAACTACAGGCGTTGCTCAAGGAGCAGACTGGCAAAGACTATAGCGATGAAGAAGCTCAAGAAGCTGGGCTAGCAATCATGCGGTTTGTTGTGGCCAAAGAACAGCGCCGACAAGAACTCGATAAGCGGCAAACGAAGAAGAAATAGTTAAGCCGTTGCTTAGTTTCGCAGTTTTGCATCTACCTATAGGTTTGCGGAACTGCGAAACTGGTCAGTATTTGTGTAGAAAATAACAGAGGTGGCAGAAACGTAGCCACTTATTTAATCTTAATCCCATTTTGTTGTATTATATGTAACAGAATATTGTGTTAGTGCTTGAGGGGTGTAGGTATATAGAATGGTATGCGACGAGACTGAGCTTGCGCTCTTGGCCTTACCGCCGGACATGGATTGCCTGGAGGCTGAGCCAATGTCTTCGACAGTGGAATCAAACGCAACTGTAGTTCTATCGAAGTATCAGATTGTTCGGTTCCATGGTCGAGCCATGATAGAACTGAGCCACCCTTACCCGCACTTCCAACCACTGACTAAAGGCCTGCTAAGTGAAGTTGCGAAGCCATTACTAGGCTGGCTCAAGCAGCGCCATTTAAATCATCTTCACGATTACCTGATTAGCACTGCGCCAGACTTGAGCTGGAGTGACCAGTTTGTGGTGTTTGGTGACCTGAATGGCTCCAAGGCTAACGTTTCGGTTTGGGATATGAATGCGCTGGAATTTCGGCATGACATATCACCACGCGACTGCGTGTGGCGCTCACCGTATCCAGTAAGCCGTAATACTGCCCCACGACAAATTCCGCTTATCATGCAGCTTGCTGGAGACAATGCCGCCGTTTACGATGACATCATGCAGAGTTTGGCTCCACTCGTTATGGCATGTAAACCCGAAGGTGTTGTGTGGTGGGTTGGAGGCGACACTGAGAGCAAACAGCTCCTAATGGAGGCGGTGCATCGAATACTACCAAACCAATTAGCGAAAATAAGTGCCGAGCGTTTAAGTGGCGGCCGTCAAACACCGTTATTAAACGGCAATCTGGGTAACGTTGTGGAGAGCGGCACTGCTGCGGTGGCGGACGTAAGTCTTTATCGAAACCTGGCTAAACACCAGACTTTCGGTGTCCATAAGTACCGCAGCCAGGATGGTATGAATATAAAGGGCAACATCCATCATATATTCTCCTCAGCGTACACCCCGACTTTTAGCACGAAGACTTGGAGCACTCAGATGCGTACCGTAATCATTCCTTTCGGCCAGCTGACGGACGGTAATAAGTTCCCTGAATTAACCACAGATTTTCATGGTCGATTGGTGGCTGAGATGTGTTCGTATGCCGTTCAAATTCGAGACCAGGGGTATCGGTATTCCCTGTCGGCAACGGCGGTCGCTACCGGCCGTGACATACCAGAGATGAGTACGAGCAAGTTTACAACACTCTCGCCTCTATTTTCACCTACAGGTGAGTTCATTTGGTAAGCGCTTAACCTTGCTTTATCTCTGTTAAAGCGGAGAATATAAGCAGTTATTATGATATGGAGCTGTAGATGAGTTTGCCTTTGTGGTCTAAGCGTGATGCAGAAATGTACCGTGGGCTTAGCCTATTCCCCAAAGAACTAGAGGGAAAATTCCTCAATGTTGACGAATTCAGGAGCCATTTTAGAGACCTTTATGGCCGACCGATTCAAGACATCGTGGAAGCGCTTAGTCACTACGGCCAGCAAGCCTATTTCAAGTATGAAATTAGGCTTACGGCTAAATACCTCAAGCGCGGCCAGGCACTTGCGCAAGCTACGGCTGCTCTTAGCAAATTACAGCCCGAACCCAAGTCACCCACCGATGCGTTTGACGGGCTGAGCGAACCAGTTCACGCCAAAGTTCTGGCCGAGCAACCGCTCACCGTGGCAGAGGTCAGAAGCTTACCTGATGAGGCAAGGTTTTACCTAGCGTTTATGCTGTCGGACATAGCCAGAGAGCGACTTCGCGAGGAGCTGGCCATCTACAACGACAATACCTTTATCCAGCCGTCGCGGTTGGTGAAAAGTAAGAAAGCTGGAACGGCCACGAACACTGTGTCCGTGCCAGCGCCCGACGCTCAGCCAGTCGCAAATTTATCGCAATCCACTCCAACCTTAACGTCTAAGGCCGCAAAGTTATCGCCGCTCAGCCTGCACGACATAAGACTAACGCCTGAAAGCTACGACAAACATAAGGGAGTCTTACATCTAGCGCCATTCCACGACAGAATAATTGCGGGTAAGGGTGGGGTTAAACGCTCGAACGGCAAGAAATACGACCAGTGCTGGATTATGGAGTGCATCTTCAAATCTGACAAGTCCCTCAAGCATGGTGTTGAAATCAGTTCAATCCTAGGCATTCATAAGAGCATCGTTGACAAAACTACTACGAAGAAAATTGAGAACGCTAAGACTGCAATTAACGACAAAGTCGCCGCTGGTGGCGGCCCCAAAAATCTGATTAAAATGCAGAAAGGCATAGTCTTTTTGAACAATTCGTATCTGTAAAACACACTGAAAATCTTTTTCAGACAAGCCCTGTGCAAATAATAAGCCCGCAAATAACTAAGCGGGCATTTTACTGTCCAAGAAAGATGCGGATTTCATTATGGGGGCAGAAACAAAACTAAGAGACCTAGGCCTGTGCGCCGCCTTGGCCAGTCTTGGTTTTGAGGTGCTCGAAATAGAACGTGATGCAGGCGGCCAGGGCTATTTCATATTTATAAAAACAGCCGAGCTTGAGCAAGCCATAAGCGCCTATTGGTCAAACACACTGGAGGTAAAGGCTCGAACCTACTCTGATGCCCTCAAGATGCTTAAATCGCGCCTGTATAGCGAGCGTTGATTATGCGGCTCAGCGAACCACTTATTGCTAAATTTCAGCAGGCTCACCTTGAAGAGTTTGGTGAAGCCATTTCTGTCGAGACTGCTGAGGCAGAACTGCTTGACCTGGCTGAGCTAGTACTAATCACTCAGTCGGCAAGAATCGTGGACATCGAGAATAGGCGGAATGATGGATAAAGCCTTTCTATCCGACCGGTTACCATACCAAAATCATAAACTGACTCAAGCAGAAGTGCTGGAGGCCTTTGCTACCGATGCAAAGCAAATTATACCCGCCCTTATCAGTGAGCTGACTAATCACCGCAAGATGCTGGTAACTCGTATCGGTGATGCAGTTACCCTCATCAACGCCGAAAGCGAGGATGAAGCATTTCGCTACTACTGGACGCTCTGGCTAGCACTCAACGAGGGCGAGGAACTACGGGCGCTCGAAGCAAAACTGGCACGACACCGGCGCATGCTGAGTGTAATCGCTGGCAAACCGACGCCTACCGGCAGGCTCACGGACGGTGCCATTGAGGCCGCCCGCGACTATCCAATCCAAGACCTTCTTGATGTTACTTTTAGGCGTAGCGGTAATCGGCTTGTCGGCCTGTGCCCATTCCATGCCGAGAAGTCGCCAAGCTTTTATGTGTTTTTGAACCAAAACAAAGCCCACTGTTTTGGATGTCAGAAGTCGGTCGATTCTATTAGTGCATACATGGAACTTAACGGCTGTGACTTCAAGGCGGCCGTGCTAGCGCTAGCGGGAGGTGTGGTATGACACCATCACCAAATCCGGCATTCAAAAAGGTCGAGGATATTGGGCGTAACCATGTGCCTAGTCCTGAAGTTGCGGAGGCTATCGCGCAACGTCGGGTACAGTCAGAGCCTCAGAAAGAGTTGTCGCCAGGCGTAATCCCACTGTCGCTTGAGGAAATGCGAAAGATGGATTTTGACCCGCCGGAGTTCATCGTTGACCAGCTATTTTTGAAAAACGGCATAAATGCTATTTCGGGCGTTCCCGAAAGCCACAAGTCGTTTCTGGCACTTGACGCTGCTAAGTCACTGGCGCTCGGTATGCCTTTTTTGGGCACCTTCCCTGCGCAGCAATGCAAGACACTCATTATCGACGAAGAGAACAGCTACGGTCGTGTGCTTGCAAGGTTTGATGCTTTGACCAACGAGAAGCTCGATATAGGTGTCTTATGCGGCGGCCACATAAAAATAGATGAGCCTGGCACGGTCGAGAAGATTATTGAATATTGTCATGCCCACGGCTTTGGAACAGTTATCTTTGACTCCCTCAGTAGCATTCATAGCGCCGACGAGAGCAGTAACTCGCAAATGGCAAAAGTCTTTGAGTATTTCATACGCCTTAAACAAGCAAACTTAACCGTCTTTTTTATACACCACGAGCCTAAAAGCAGTAAGAGTAATCCAAGCCACGCTAGTCTGCGCGGTGCCGGGGACATTTGGGCTAAATGTGACACGCATATCTCATTGAGGCACCCTGATAAAGATGTGAATACTATTATTGCCACGCAGCTTAAAAACAGGGACGCTGAACGACTGCCTGAATTTGTGTTAGCGGTTCATAGAGAAGATGATAGGACATGGTTTGAATATATTGGCGTAGCGCCGGAGCAAGTAGGTTTAGACGGTCGCACTGATGATGCGATTATTCAACTACTCGCCACTGCCGACGGCGAGCTGTATCAGGGTCAGATTATCGAAGCTCTTTTGGGCGCTCAAGGAATTGGCGGCAAAAGGAAGATACCTGAACGCCTTAACGCTCTTGCAAAGACCAAATTGGATTGTAGAACGGCAGAGCATGGACGACGGTACTACTCAGTAAAGCCGGAGCAGCTCGATGGTTAGTTCAGCTTCGCAGCCGCGCAGTCTCTTTATAGGTGTGCGAAACTGCCAGGCTAGCGTGGAGCTGCTTAGGTTGGCAAAATATTGCCTAAGATTATATAATGAATATGTTCACACTAACGGTAAACACGCGAGAAGTGTTTTTATTTTCAGGCCTATAAGGGCGACTCGATATCTGAAAGTAGCTTTTCGCTGCCGGAAGTGTGAACAATCGAGCCGCCCTTTTTGATGGAGAAAATATGATTAACCGCGAACTAAAGTATCTGCGCTACAGGCTCTACGCCCGCAAATCTACCGATACGGAAGATAAACAGGTGCAGTCTCTTGACGACCAGATAAAGTATATGATGGAAATTGCTAAGCGCGAGGGTCTGCATATTGTCGGCGAGCCAATCGAAGAGAAGATGTCGGCAAAGCGCCCGAATGTGCGGCCTAAGTTTACCGCCATGTTAGAGGAGATTGAGAGCGGCAAGATTGATGGTATCGTCTGCTGGAAACTAGACCGCCTGTCTCGTAACCCTACTGATAGTGGCCGCATCCAACAGCTCTTGCAAGACGAGAAGTTGCAGCATATACAAACAACCGAGAAGAGTTACTTCCCCGAAGATAACGCCATTGTTTTCAGCGTTGAAGCCGGTATGTCTAATCAATACATCCGTGAGCTGGCGACAAACACCAAGCGTGGTATGCGCTCCAAAGCTGAAAAGGGCGATAAGCCAGGTGTGCCGCCGGTTGGCTATCTCAACGATAAGGCTGAGAAAGTCATCATTGCTGACCCTGCGAACTTTAAGCTCGTTCGCATACTCTGGGAAAAGATGCTGACCGGCACTTATTCGATAGCGCAGCTGGTGGATATAGCGGAGTTCGACTTGAATATTCGTAGACCAGTGCGCGGCAGGACTGGTGGCAATGCTATTGCCTACTCTAGCCTTTGTGCGATGTTCAAGAACCCATTTTATAAGGGCAAACTCATGTTTAACGGCCAGGAGTTCAATGGCAATCAGCCTGCTATGGTGACTGAGGAAGAGTTTGAACGGGTGCAACAAATCATTGACCCAACTCATACCGCTCGCCCAAAGAGCGAGATATATGACTTTCAGCTACGCAATCTGTTTAAGTGTGGCGAGTGTGGCTTTGCTATTACCGCCGAGCAGAAATTCAAGACCATTAAATCCACTGGTGAACGCAAGGCGTACATTTATTACCACTGTACTGGTCGGAACAAAAAGGCTAATTGCAGCCAACGCCACCTGCACGTTGCCGAAGATGAGCTGATGCGGCAAATTAAAGAAAAACTGAGCAGGTTCACCATTAAACCTGAGTTTTATAAGCTGGCGATTGAAGCGCTTGCAGAGCAAGAAGATGAGGTTGTAGCTAAAGACCAAACAAAGACTTTGGCCAGAGACAAAGCCATTGAAAAGAAGAAGCAAGCGATTACTAACCTGCGCCGCATGAGATACGGCGGTGAGGCCGATGATGATGCTTGGTACTTTGCTGAAATGAAAACACTTGAGGATGAGCTAGCGGCGCTACAGAGTGGGCGTAATAAAGCTGAGCACAAAGCCCGCGATTGGCGTGCTGTGGCTGACGAGACGTTTACGTTTGCCCGCTACGCCAAAGAGGAATTTGATAGCGATGACTTAGAGAAAAAGCGTACGGTAGTTGTAAAGCTAGGCGAGAAGCTTGAGATTTTGGACAGAGCTATACAATTCAGGCCTAACAAATACTTTATTCCGCTTGAAAAAATGAATGATAACGAAAAACAGGCTCTAGAAACGGTTAGAACCGGCTCCCAACAGGGGAAAACCGGCTCTAATTCTGACCTAAATCTATCTTGGCTCCGGCTGCTGGGCTCGAACCAGCGACATCCTCGTTAACAGCGAGGCGCTCTACCACTGAGCTAAGCCGGAATAGCTGAACTTGGAGAATTATAGCGTATGACAGGCGGGGTGGCAACAGATTGCTTCGGTTATTTGTCTTGAAGCAGGCCACCCCACTCTACAACCGTAAAACCGCGGCGGGCTGGCGCCTGGAAAGTTTGGGCCGGTAGAGCGACGGGGGCTTGCAAACCTTGGAAATCCAGAAAGACGCGGATGAGGGTCTGGGGCTGAGGTGTGATGTTGAGCGGGGCGAGCTGGTTGACCTGTGCGGTATTGAACCAGGCTAGTCGAATATAGGGCGTGTTGGGGAGCCGAGCCTGCCAGAAATCGAGGAAGTCAGTGGTTTCCTTCTGGTTGAGGCCTTGCTCGGCAAGTTGCTGGCGAATGGTTGCGACGGCGTCGGCGCGTTTGACAACGGTGCCGGCACTGACGCTTGGGTAGAGGCCGAAGCCAAGTCCTTCCCAGAACAGCGAGGAGTACCTGCCGCCTTTGTACTGGAGCTGGCCGCTCGGCTGCGCGAGTACGTCCTGCCAGCCGCCAGCTGGGTACGTTGGCAGTGACTTATTGATGCGGGCGCCGACGCTGACATTAACGTGGGTTGGCGCCTGCGGATAGAGGTAGATAACCGGCTTGCCGCAGCCGCTGCCGGAATACATGTCTGACCGAAGGTAAATGACGTATTCGCCGAGGGCGTTCTTAGCAACGAAGACGCCGTGGTTTTTCTGGAAGTCATCGACACTGAGATTCTTTAGTGCGCTGCTGTCATCGCCTAGGCCACTGCCGGCGCTGTAATCGTTCTGGTAGATGTCCTGGAAAAGCGGGTTGCTAGTCGGCAACTGGTAGAGTGTCTGGCCGTTTGGACCGGTGCCGGCAGTAATGAGTGACGACTCGTCGAGGTCTTTGGCGACGAGGTAGCCATAGGCAGAGCCACAGCCGCTGCTTCGGCTGGTGTACGGTTTAACGGTGGTGTCGCCGGTGCTCCAGCTAATGGCTGCTGGTTTGTCGCTGGTGATGAGCGGATCGCTGAGCAAGTAGCTGGCCACGTAGAAAGTGCTTTGGGCACCGTAGATTTCCTTGACTTGATAATCTGTTTTGTCGCTGACGATTACCTGGTAGTAGGTTTTGTTGCCGCTGACGCCGAGCTTCTTTAGATTGCTCGGCGAGACGGTGGTATTGAAGTACGAGCCGCGAATTCCCGAGAGGTCCGGCACGAAGTAGCCGTGGGGGCCGCTAAAGTCTCCGGGGAACTTGAGTGTTATACCGGCAATGCTGATGGGGTCGGTGAAGTCGAGGTCGGCTAGAGTGTCGGTGGTGTTGATGCTGACGTTTGGTCCCAGGGCTTTTTGAACACTTTTAAACCAGTCGCTAGTCGGATCGGCCAAGCCTGATAGACTACCAATAATAGTGTAGTGATCGCTAGCATCTTGAATGGCGATGTAGGCAAAGGAAGTCTCGCCGCCCGTGGTGTAGGCAGCAACGACAATCGGCTGGTTCTTGTCGGTTGTGCCGATCTTGTAGTAATGGATATCGCTGTTCTTTAGTATGGCTGGGCAATTTGTTTGATTAGCCTGCCCTCCACAATCAGTGCCGTAGACCGATAAATCGCTGATAAAATGCAGGTCGCCGAGTGTCTGGGCCGCCGGTAAGTAGCTGACGCCTTTAAGCGTAACCTTAGGGATAGCCTTCTTGGGGCTGGTCGCCGCGGACTTTGTGGTGCTGGCCGGGGCCGTCGCCTTGTGGCCATGAACTGCTAGGAATATGCCCCCACCAATCAGCAAGATAGCTACGATTGCGATGGCCGGAATCAGCCATCGGGGTCGCTGCTTGGCGGGAAGTTTTACCGATGTTTCGGCACTGTTCGTCGTAGCCTCCACACTATCGGTGGACTGTTCACTGCTAGCGGCTGCAGGTACCTCGGTTGTTTCGGTCGTCGGTTTTGGGTCTTCGTGGTTCATACTTTACCTCTTGGCTTAAATATAAACCGCTTATGAAGTGTAGGCAACAGATTTTAAGGCAGCTTTAAGAATGACGTTCTTTGAGGGCGGTAGCAATCGCTCGGTCTTCGTCACGTTTTTTGAGGCTCTGGCGCTTGTCATAGAGCTTCTTACCCTTGCCGGCGCTGATGCGCAATTTTATGTAGCGGCCGCGGGTTAAAATCTCCAGTGGCACGATGGTGCGACCTTGCTGCTTGGCCTCGATTAGGGCGTCTATCTCACGCCGTTTGGCCAGGATACGGCGGGCTCGGGTTTGGTCGCTCTCGGCGATCGGGATGCCGGTGGTGCCGTTGATGGCGGCGTTAATCAGCATCAGCTCGTTACCCTTTACCGTTACGTAGGCACCACGGAGTTGGCCGTGGCCGAGGCGCAGACTTTTGACCTCGGCGCCGGTCAGTTCTAAGCCCACCACTAAACCACCCTCCAGATCGTAATCGTGGCGGGCCCGACGGTTCGTAATGGCCTTGGGCGCGTTGGGCTTCTTTTTCATTACCTCTTATTGTAATCAACTGTAGTCAATCTCACAAACAGAGGTGGCCGGCTATTTCCGGATTTTAGCTTTGCGGACGCTCTTGAAGGGTTGCTTGTCGGCTTTGCCATCGAGGAATTTGCCGGTGGTGGCATTAGCTTTAGTGTAGCGCTTGGTGCGGGGGTTGAGTGACTGAATTCGGTTTTTAATGGGGCCGAGGCGGCCATGGCCGGGAGCAGCATTCTTAGACATTTCGGGATCCTGTATTTAATGACATCCCTAATATAGCGAACCGAAATTAAATTAAAATTAACTTTTTGAAAAATCTTTGAGACTTTTTTGAACGGCTTGCCAGATGGTGCTATCGTTCTGTTTGAGCCGCCAATACCACCATTCGGCGCCCCATAAATCGATCGGTGGGGCTTTGATGGCTCGAGCCAACTTGAGGTTGGTGGCAATCTGTTCTGGGCTCATTGACTTGGCCTGCTCTGCGCTGGGCATTTTCCATATGGCCGTAGGCCCCCAGGGTTCGAGCTGGAGCTCGTGAATAAAGGTTGATTTGCGGTGCAGCATTGTAATTAGCAATTTGCGCAGGCGGTGGATAACCGGCAAAAAGTTGGAGCGGTGGTAGCCGCCCTTCCGGTAGAGGGTGTGATAGTACGAAAAACCGACGACGTCCGGGATCGGCCCGCGCATCGGAATGCCCCATGAGGTGCTGGTAGTCATGATAATCGGCCGCGTTGGATCGAGACGTTTGATGAGAGCGTATTCTTGCTTGAGTCGGCTGCGGTCGACTTCTGGGCGTTCGCCGAAGCCGGCCAGCAAAGCCTCGTTCTCGAGCTGGTAGCTGATGATGCAAGCATGCGATTTGTAGTGTTCCACGACGGCCTCGATGTATCTAAGGAGCGCGGCGCTGCGCTCGGCTTTGGGCAGGTCCCAGGCCCACTGCGGCCAGTGGTTCTCCGGCCAGCGCGGCTGGCGGGCGCCCAGGCAGAGCGTAACTACGGCGCCGACGTTCTCCGCCAGCTTAATTTGCCAGTCGAGCTGGGAGAAGTCGTAGACGCCGGGCTGCTTTTCGTGCTCGTCCCAGTAGCTCATTAACCGGAAGCGGCGGAAGCCGGCATCGGCGATTAACCACAGGAACGTTTCTTTGGCATCGAGTTTAAAGTTGCGGCATTGCTTGAGTGAGAATGTGACACCGAACTGCCTCGGATCAGTGCTACTCGGCATTTTTGAATTCCTGCTTGGCAACATTCCACAGGCTTGGGTCGTGCAGGACAGTTAAGCGGTAGTACCAGTACTCGCCGCCCCACAAGTTGATGCCCCGCATGCCAGTGGCTTCGCCGTACTGGAAGCGGTCTTTGAGTCGCTTGGCATTCATCGATTTGTTCTGCTCTGCTAGGCTAATTTCGGGTATAGTTTTGCCATTGGGTGGCCAAGCTTCGGCTTGTAGTTCGCCGATAACCATATCTTTGCCTTTAGTGATTTTCTGGACGCCGGCCAGGGTGGCGTAGCTCCAAGCCGGAAACGGATATTCCAAGTAGCGGTGGGTGAAGCCGGCATCCCAGACGCGCTTATAAACGGAGACGCTGTATTCGTCGGGCGTTGGGTCGCCGATCGGCGTGCCAAGATCGTTGTTGCTGCGGCCGACGATAACTGGGTGTCGCGGATCGGTCTGCTTGACGAGGGCGTACTCGTTGACCAAGCGCTGTCGGCTGTAGTCGGTGCATTCGCCGAAGCCTTTCAAGAAATATTCGTTTTCGAGCTGATAGTTTTCGAGGGCCGGCGAGTTTTTGTAACGTTCGACGACAGCTTTCATGTAGGCCTCGAGCTGGACGGTCCAGGTGGTGGTCGGTTCAGCTTTGGCCCAGTCGGGCATGTGGCACTCCGGCCAGCGCGGCTGGCGCAGGCCGACGGTGAGGGTGATGTGGGCGCCGGCCTTTTCGGCCTTGGCAAATTGCCAGTCGAGGGCTGAGAAATCGTAGCTGCCCTGATTTGGCTCGCCTGCGTTCCAGTAGCTCACCAGCCGGAAATGTTTGACGCCGATGCCGAGGAGACCGTCGAAAGTCTGTTGCGGGTCGACACCAAGACTACTGGCGTAATACGGAATAAAGCTCACCCCTAGCTCGAGTGGTTTACTGCGTTCACCATGAATATACCACTGAGCGATGCCGTAACTGGTACCGGTAAATAAAAGCACCAGCGCTACAACCACCAGGCTGATACGGCGCAACCACTTGTTCTTCGGTAGCAGCCGGGATTTGGCGATTGCCAAGCCTTTTTTCAGGCTGAGTTTGGTATGATGTTGAGGCATGAGTAATGCTAAAAATTTATCTGTTAGTATCGTAATTCCAGTATACAACGAAGCCGACTCGATCGCGGCATGCCTGTCGGCGATTGCGGGGCAGACAGTGGCGCCGCTCGAGGTGATCGTGGTCGACAATAACTCTACCGACGAGTCGGCCGCTATTGCCAGTTTATTTCCCTTTGTGACGGTAATTTCACAGCCGCGTCAAGGCGTGGTTCACGCCCGCAACGCCGGTTTTAATGCTGTTACCGGCGATATCATTGGCCGGATTGATGCCGATACCCTCGTGGACCCGGATTGGGTGGCCACTATCCAGCGTTTATTCCGGGATCAGTCACTCGATGCGGTCAGTGGTGCGGTTAGTTATCATGACCTACCATGGCACCGCTTTCTGACCCGGCTCGACCTGTCGTTTCGCCAGTGGATTGCAGATGGCATGGGTAACGAAGTTTTTTTATTTGGTTCCAATATGGCCATGCGCCGCTGTGCCTGGAATACCGTCAAGGCCCAAGTTTGTAACGCTGGCGGTATGCACGAGGACTTTGATCTGGCGATTCATTTGTACCAAAAAGACCAAACCGTCCGCTTTGACCGCCGCTTGCACGCCGCTGTTTCGCTGCGACGTTTTAACGTGCCGCTAGGGAGCTATTGGCGCTATGTCTGGATGAGTCCCAAGACGTATAGTATCCACGGCCGCCGCAGCCAAGGCCGAATGTACCCGGTAGTCTGGCTGGTTGTCGGTGCCTACTTTGTCATTCAGTTGCTCTACCGCACGTATAATCGTGCAAGTCCGCGGACCCTGCGCGTTAACCCCACCACTTTTGTTGACTAGCCGGCGACGTTTGATTCGTAGCCGCCTTTATCCTTTTTGATCGGATGGCAGTTGCCCCAGAGGCCTTTGTTGGCAGCTTGAGCGGCGGTTTGTAGGTCGCTAAATTGCTTGGATTTGGTGAACGGAAAGTACGGATAGTAAAAGGCATAGCCACCTTCGACCAGTTTGGCATTGAGCAACGTGCCGTCGGGCAAATAAATATAGCGTAGTAAGCGGTCGTAGCGGTCTTTATTGGTACTCTGCGGGTCGGTCTCCAGGCGGACTTTATTCGTGCCGATGAGGGTTTTGGTTTCGGCCGCGGCCGCCGGGCCGTAGCACTGTACTGGCGTGTTTGGCTTGTGGGTTTCTGGTGTATCGATGCCAATAAAGCGCACGGTTTGGACACTGCCGTTCATATTGACGGCAATCGTGTCGCCATCGACGAAATGATCGATGCTGTATAAACCAGGATCGTTGGTAACGACGGCTTGTTTGGCGCCGTCGAGCCAGCCGGCTTGCTGGGCGACCCACAACGCGATGGCCAGCACGAAAATAATCGTGCCAATAACGCCTTTGGGCTTGCGGGTTGGAAGTCTGAACGTGCCGGCCATCAGGAACAAATCTGATCGTTTACGGCCTGGAGGTCAAGTTTCGTACCATCAATTTTAATAAAAACTTCATCTTTGCCCGGGGCTTCTAGCTTGGAGGCAATGGCGTCGAACTGTTCGGCCGACATAGCGTCCTCGTAGCCATTTCGGCTTTCACCACTGTGAACGGCCCGATGCTTGGAGGTTTCATAGGGCGTGCTGACCCAGATTAGCTTGGTGTCGGCGCCAACTTCGCTGGCAATGTGCCTGAGGTGCTGCCGGTCCTCGTAGTAATTGAAGTTGGTGTCAAAAATAACACTCCTGCCTTCACTGAGCAAACGAGCGGTTTCGGCGTTGAGATACTCGTACAACACCGTGCTCTCGGACTTCGAGTGGGTGGGTTTGCCAAACATTTCGTGACGAGCGGCGTCGGCCCACAGGTGGCGGGCGCCGGTTTTATCCTCAATGGCTTTGGCGATAGTGGTCTTGCCCGCGCCCGGATAGCCGATAAACAAGTAGAGCGTGGGTTTCATGGTTCCATTGTAACAAAATTAAGCGGCAGCGCGGGCCGTAATGACCGGTACGGTCTGCGCTGACAACTGGACGCTGACCGTGGTGCCTTCGGTGAGTGAGAAGACTTCGCCGTCGGCCTGGGCCAGGATCGGTTCGGCTTGGTTTACGGTGTAGGTGAAGCTATCGTAGTCGGCAAAATGGCTGCCAAAACCGACGGCCATTTTGGCCATGGCGCCGACGATTGCCACGCCGTTGGGGTGGCGAATATAGGCCGCGCTGGCGCCAGTCTCAAAAATCTTTGTGGCCCGCGGGTAGGTAGTTTTGGCCATCCGGTTGCCAGTTAAGAAGGCGATTTCGCCATAACGTTCGTTGCCCTGCGTGGTCGTAATATCAAAGCTTTGGATGTTGGCCATCGCTTGGGCACATACCAATGCTTCTTCGCCCATGTGGCGCCAGCGGCCTAAGTTTCGCTCGCGGATACGTGCTTGGTCGAGGCGATCGGCTGCCTGAGCCGTAAAGCCATTCGTAAAGTACCCGAAGGCTTTGATGCGCCGGACTGCGGCGTCTGGCGGCTGGATATCGATATCAAGAGGCCGCAACGGCCGCAGCACGGCGTTATGCACGATGGAGCTGAGTTCGCTGCGGTAGCGCGAGCCGTGGATCATGTGCGGCAAGTCGTCGGCGTTGCCACCCCCGGCCAGCAGCACGGGCACCAGGCTGCTGCCGAGTATGGTGCTGGCGGTGCCGTCGCCACAGATGCCAAAAATAACGCTGCCTGCTGGTACGCTCCGAACCCGGGCAACTGTCACGGCGGGATCGGGCGAAGTTTCGACGTAGGTGACACTAATATCGGGATGGCTGCGTAGCCGGTCTTGGTCGTCAAGCAGCGCGCCGACCCGTGCTTCGGCGGCCGTAAAGTTGCTACTGCAAGCGTTGTACATCATTACGATGCGCTCGACTCCGCCGAGGGCGTGTAACTCCGGTGGCTCAAGTGCTTCGTTGGTTCTAAGCATTGTCCAGTAATGCTATCACAAATGGCCCAGCGCGGCTAAAAATCGATACCCTTATTGGCTAAAAACTTGTCGTCAAAGTGGTGCTTGATCTTGTGCATATCGGTGGCAATGTCGACGTCTTTTAGCAGTGCCTCCGGGAAGTTGCGGCCGGTGAGACAGAGGCTGGTCGTCTCGGCGCGGCTGGTGATAAGCGTTTTGAGCTGCTTGACGGTCAGGAGACCATCATGAACGGCGTTGTTAATTTCATCGCAAATGACAAGGTCGTAATCGCCGCTGGTGGCGGCGCTGAGGGCTTCTTTGTAGGTTTCTTCGGCGGCTTGGCGATGCTGCGCTTCGCTCACGTGCTGCTCACTGAGATCGCCAGCGTTGTAAAAACCTTTGCCGCCCTTATAAAAATACAGCTGGTCTTTATATATAGACTGGATGTCTCTAATAAAGACGTGTTCGCCAACGCCCCAATACTTAATAAATTGGATAAACGCCACCTTCCAACGATTACCGAGCGCCCGCGTCATTAGGCCAAGGCTGGCGCTAGTTTTGCCTTTGCTGTCACCGGTGTAGACAATGACAACCGACGGTTTAGTTTTGTAGTCCTCAAAAGCCATGTCGCCAGTATACTACGCGGCGACTATTGGTTTTGCTGGCGTCGACGTTCGGCGGCAATGGCGACTGCTTTGCGGACGGTAGCGACATCACGCTGTTTTAACGTAGTTTGAGTAAAGGCTACGCCTTGCGCGGCGACAATATCTCCCATGGCATCGGCGGCGACGCGCCACTGATTACTAGCAAAATGCTGTTGCAAACTGAGTGCGGTAGCAATTTCTGGCAGCGAAGCTTGCACGCCTTTGGCGATTTCAGTTGGTTTCGCCTGACGGGCGGCGATGGCCGACTGCGTCCCTGGCTTGTCATAACGGTCGAAGGTACGATAACTGCTGTAGTGTTCATTAAGTGCTTCGATGACATAGGACTGCGCGAGCGGCAAAATGCGCTTGCCGTCGCTCGCTTCGCTGGCCTGGGTGTAGGCGGAATTGATAAGCCCGTACGCGTCGCGAGTAAAGCCTCGCATCTGTGACGGGCTAAGCCTGTCTAGTTCGTACCAATCTCTGAGCTGGTTTTCGACCTGCGCCTCGAGCGGCGGTTCGACAAGCTGTAGCTTTGCTTCACTGTCAGCAAGAGGGGGTTCCGGGAATGTTTCGTAGGCGCTTACTGACATAAAGTGATCTCCTTTTTCTACCCCTTAGTATAGAGAGAAATCACCCGGTGTTATGCAATATATTTTACAGACAGACTGTGCGCTATGTTACAAAGCTAGGCACTGTGAGCTTGGAGAGCAGCATCAATTTTAGGCCGGTCAAAGCCGACGATAATCTCGCCGTCTATGTCAATAACCGGGATGCCCCGCTGGCCGCTTTTACTCACAGCCTCTTCGGCTGCACTGCGATCGTCGTCGACATCTTTGTCGGTATACTTGATGCCAAGTTTGTCGAGGTACTGTTTGGTGGCGTGGCAAAAGCCGCACCAGGTTGCGCTGTAGATGGTGATTGAAGGTGTACTCATGGGTACTATTTTAGCACTATATTAAGTAAAGTATGGTAAATATTTCACAGCTACATCGCCGGTGGGTTGGCAAGAATTGCGCTCAATATTAAATAATTCTTTAATGACTTGGCTAACAGATGGTGGGCTTGCTATACTTAGGTGGTATGGGAAAATTAGTTAGTCCGAAGGCTGATCCAAAAAACACGCTGCCGGACGAGCCGCAAAAAATTTTTGTAGGCACCATGCTGGGCATGAGTTGGCAAATGGCCGTTGCTGTTTTGGTTCCAACCATTCTTGGCATCCAAGCCGACAAACACTTTGATACTGACCCATACCTCACCCTCACTGGCCTGCTGCTGGCCACGATATTTTCAATACTAATCGTGCGTCAGGCAGTCAAAAATCTCAATACCTATATGATGGCTGATCCTCCAAAAGCAAACCCCAAAGATACTACTAACGATAAGGACTATGACGACGACGATGATTAATTTCTTCACTACGCTTGCCGACGACGGCCCCGCCATCCATGTAGCGCCTGCTGGCGTATTTCATATCGGTAGTCTAACTATCACTAACTCGATTCTGTTTGGCTGGATTTGCACGGCTCTGATCATTGCCGGTTTGATTTGGGTGGCCCATCAGGTTACCGTTAAGCCAAAGGGCGGCGTTGTCCAGTTCGTGGAGGCTGGTGCCGATTTTATTACTAACTTAGTCATCAACACCTTTGATGATAAGTCCCGCGGCCGTAAGTACGTCCCTTACTTTGTTACCTTATTCTTTTTTATTCTTATCAATAACTGGCTGGGGCTGATCCCGGGGGTCGGTGAAGCTTTCCATGTTGGCGATGCGCCGCTGTTCCGCTCATTCACGGCTGATCTTAATGGCACGCTGGCCGCCGGTATCGTCACTATGCTGTTTGTGTACACGGCTTCCATCCGTGAATCCGGTGGTTTCATAAAGTACATGCGCCACTTCTTTATCGGCAGTCCGCTCAACCCGTTGTACTTAATTATCGGTATCCTCGAGATGTTCACCGACCTCACCCGCGTTATCAGCCTGTCGCTTCGTCTTTTCCTCAATGTGACGATTGGCGAAATCGTGATTGCCGTCTTTACCTACCTTGGCCATGGCGCCGCCCCGATTGCTGCCTTGCCCTTCACGCTGATTGAATTGTTCGTTGGCGCGCTGCAAGCCTACATTTTCACTGTTTTGAGTCTCATGTACCTGGCGATTGCCGTAAATCATGCCTCGGAGCATGAACATGAGGGGGCCTTGGAGCCCGGCACTGGGGCTTCCAATCTCCATGCCGAGAGTGTGTGAAATGTCACAAATGTGTCATAATGATAAGCAACAAGTAATCAAGTAATAAGGAGAATATATAATGTTAGATTTCGCAGCCGCAGCAGTAAGCCTCAACGTTCTAGGTAAGGGTCTGATGGTCGGTCTCGGCTTTATTGGGCCATCGATCGGTATCGGCCTCATTGGTGGCAACTACTTGCAGGCCGTGGGCCGCAACCCAGAAGCTGCTAAGTTCTTTGGCCAGGCTTTAGTTTTCGTAGCAATCGTAGAGCTGTTTGGTCTCTTGGCCTTCGCATCAACCTTCATCATCAAATAATAGGAACATAGATGGTATATTCGTTCACCAATTTTGGAGCTGACAGTTCGTCCGGTATCGGCGCGCTAGGGGTTAGTGGATCAGCCTTGCTGATTCAGCTGATCACTTTCCTGCTGGCCTACTTCGTGCTGCGCAAGTATGCCTTCAAGCCAATTCTAAAAGTGCTTGCCGAGCGCCGCGAAACTATCGAGAGTGGCGTTAACCTTGGCGAAGAAATGCAGAAAGAGCGTGTCGAATTGGAGCGTAAGGTAAAAGCTGCGCTTACCGATGCACGGAAGCAGGCCGATGCTATTGTGTCAGACGCCCAAGACGCTGCCCGCGAAGCAATCCGGGGCGCCGAAACTAAGGCGTCCGAAAAGGCCGATAACATTTTGGCTGAGGCCCACAGCCGCGCCGAGCAGGACATTGCCCGAATGCGTCGTGAGCTCGAGGTAGAGCTGGTTGGTTTGGTATCAGATGCCACCGAAGCTATCATCGACGAAAAGCTCGACACCAAGAAGGATGCTGCGCTGATTAGCCGTAGCCTCAAGGAGCAGCAAGCCTAAATGCCGAAGATTGGTCGCCGTCGGATTGCCGCTGCGCTCGAAGAGCGCGTGGCTGCCGGTGTGCCGCTCAAGGAGTTAAGCCAGGAAATCGCCGCCTATCTCCTGGCCGAGCGCCGAACAGCCGAGCTCAACTCACTAATGCGTGACATTATGGAGTTGCGCGCCGAGCACGGCATTGTCGAGGTAACGGCCGTCACTGCCCATCCGCTTACTCCTGAGGCAACCAGCAATATCACCAAACAGGTTAAGGTGAGCATGCCCCAGGCTAAGCGAGTGATCGTCTCTGAAGAGCTCGATCAATCGGTAGTTGGTGGTGTAAAGTTAGAGTTTGCCAATCAACAGCTCGATTTGAGCGTCCGTAATACCCTGAATCGTTTCAAACAGTTAACCGCAAGAAAGGTCTAAGCATGGCTGAAGTATCAATAAAAGAATTATCAGACGACGTCCGCGCAGCCATTGCTGAGCTCAAGTCTCGCCCCGAACTCGAAGATGTCGGTGTGGTCACCCGTATCGGTGATGGTATCGCCTGGGTCTATGGTCTCTCTAATGCTGGTTACAGCGAAATGTTGGAGATCGACGCCATTGATGGCTCAAAGGTCACGGCCTTTGCCCTCAACCTTGGTGAAGACGAGATTGGCGCCGTTTTGCTCGGTTCTGACCTGCAGGTTAAAGCCGGCGCCAGCGTTCGCTTGAGTGGAAAAGTTCTCGAAGTACCGGTTGGTCCAGAGTTGATTGGCCGCGTTGTCGACCCGCTCGGTAACCCAATTGATGGCGGCCCGGCCATCAAAACCAAGCAGAGCTACCGCGTGGAGCGCCCGGCGCCCGGCGTGCTCGACCGTAAATCGGTCCACGAACCTTTAATGACTGGCCTGATCGCCATCGACGCCACCGTACCGATCGGCCGTGGCCAGCGTGAGCTGATCATTGGCGACCGCCAGACCGGTAAAACGGCCATTGCGGTCGATACCATGGTCAACCAGTACCGCCAGAAGTCCGGCATCATCAACGTCTACGTGGCCATTGGCCAAAAGTCGTCGAAGGTTGCCGCCCTGCAGGAGCGCCTGAAGCGCGAAGGTGTCATGGAGCAGACTATCATTGTTGCCACCAGCCCAGCTGACCCGGCTGCCATGCTCTACCTGGCGCCCTACACCGGCTCAGCTATCGGTGAGTATTTCCGCGATAATTCCCAGCACGCCTTGATCATCTACGATGACCTCACCAAGCACGCTGCCGCCTACCGCCAAATGTCCCTACTGCTGCGCCGCCCACCGGGCCGCGAAGCCTATCCCGGTGACGTCTTTTACCTGCACTCTCGTTTGCTGGAGCGAGCCGCTAAGCTTTCCGACGCCCTCGGTGGCGGTTCTTTGACGGCTCTGCCAATCATCGAAACCCAAGCCGGCGATATTGCTGGTTACATCCCGACCAACGTCATTTCCATCACCGATGGCCAGATCTTCCTGGAGACCAGCCTGTTCTACCAGGGTATCCGCCCGGCTATTTCGGTTGGTACCTCTGTTTCTCGTGTTGGTGGTTCCGCCCAGACCAAGGCCATCAAGGCCGTCGGTGGCGGCCTCAAGCTCGGCCTGGCCCAGTTCCGTGAACTGGCGGCCTTCGCCCAGTTCTCAACCGATATGGACGCCGACACCCGCCAGACTATTGAGCGCGGACAGCGCATGACCGAACTACTCAAGCAGCCCCAATACAGCCCGTATGCTATCTGGGAAATGTATTCTTTGCTCTACGCCGCCACCAATGGTGCCTTCGACAGCGTGCCCGTCGAGAAGATCGGCACCGCTTCAGAGGCATTGCTGCGCGAGCTCAAAGCCAAGCATGGCAAAGTCACCGATGCCGTTAACACCGGCGACAAGCCCACTGATGCCCAGAATGAAACTATCCTCAAAGTCGCCACTAGTGTAGCGAGTAGCTACGAGGCCAAGGAAAAATAGCCCATGGCCAGCACGCTCGCATTAAAGCAACGCATTAAGTCTGTTAAGGGTACCCGGCAGATTACTAAAGCAATGCAGTTGGTTTCGGCCAGCAAGATGCGCCGTGCGCAAGACTACGCCTTTCGTTCCCGCCCCTACCGCGATGCCGCCTACGGCCTGCTAGCGCGCCTGAACTCGGTCCGCGAAGTCGCCGATTTACCCCTCTACAAGCAACGCCCCGTCAAGACCCGGCTGTACGTCGTCATCACTAGCAATAGTGGCCTGGCCGGCGCCTACAATGCCAATGTCCTGAAGCTGCTCACCAAAGCCCTGCGCGAAGACGACAAAGCTAAGATCAATAGCCACGTCATCGCTATTGGCAACAAGGGCGCTCAGTTTGTACGCCGGCTCGATGACGTTGAGCTGCTATCGGTCTACCCGGCATTGGGCGACCACCCGAGTGCCAACGACATTCGTCCGGTACTTAACGACATCGTAGCCAAGTATGCCGACAGCGAAGTCGACGAAGTCCAGCTGATCTACACCATGTTTAAATCGCAGCTGGCGCAGCAAGCTACCTCGGTGGCACTGTTGCCGGCTAGCACCGACGGTATCGAAAAACTCGATGGTCCGGTCCTGACCGAGTTTGAGCCGGACCTCGAAACCGTCGTCGCGCAGATTACCACCCGCCTAATCGAAGCCCAGGTCTGGCAAGCCGTGCTCGAGAGCCAAGCCAGCGAGCACTCCATGCGCATGATCGCCATGAAGAACGCCACCGACAACGCCAAAGATTTGATTGATGACTACACGCTTGAGCTGAACACTGCCCGTCAGGCCGCCATCACCCAAGAACTCGCCGAAATCACCGGCGGCGCGGAGGCCCTCAATGGGTAAGCTCGAACAAGAACCAAAACTTGCCAACCCGCGACGCAGCAAAGCGCTACTATTCAGAGTCGGCGAGGTCTTAAGTACCGGTGGCTTAAGTATGATTATCCAGCCAGTGGTTCCGGAAAGTTCGGTTGCGCCGGTTGCCGACCAGGCGGCTGCAGTGGCGGCCGAAACACTTGAAGAGCTTGGTTATGACGTACAGCGTCCATACTATACACACCACGATGTTGCCCGTGCCGCGCAACGCGCCGCCGAGATCGCCCTGGCTAGTACCCAGTCGGAAGGAGCAATCTAATGGCGCGCTGGGATAACGATGCATCGCTGCCGAGCCTAAGACGTCGCCTGCCCGGGGTCCACCGGACCCGTGCCACCCTCCGTAACGCAGTGGAGATTATGGGTGGCAGTGGCGGCTTGTCACTGCTATTAGAGCCAACGGCCGAGGCCCCACCGGCACCTGAGCCGGAGGAGCGTTTGAGTGACGAAGACATAGTTGACCAAACCGAAGTCTCGTTGCGAAAATCAGCTGCCCAAGCCGAGAGACCATTAAGCGAATACGAAATCACCCTAGTCAGATTAGCAGCAAGAACAGCACTCGAACTATCACAGCAAGAAGGAGAAAAATAATGGCAACAGCAACCAAGGACAAGACTACTACTGGCAAGATTACCGCCATCGTTGGTGTCGTGATCGACATCGAATTTTCGGCCGGTAATTTGCCGGCAATTTATAACGCTCTCAAAGTTAGCAATGGCGAAAATGAACTAACACTTGAAGTCGCCCAGCACCTCAGCGAATCAAGCGTCCGGGCCGTCTCTCTGAACTCTACCGACGGTCTGTCCCGCGGTACGGCTGTGGTAGATACTGGCGCGCCAATTAGCGTGCCGGTGGGCGATAAAACGCTGGGCCGCATGTTTAATGTGACCGGCGAGCCCATCGATGCCAAGGGCGGCAGCTTTAGCGAAACTTCGCCAATTCACCGTGAACCACCAGCGCTCATCGACCAATCCGGTAAGGTGGAGATTTTGGAAACCGGCATTAAGGTCATCGACCTGATTGCCCCAATCACCAAAGGTGGTAAGGTCGGTTTGTTTGGTGGTGCTGGTGTCGGTAAGACCGTGCTAATTCAGGAACTGATCAACAATATCGCCAAATTCCACTCTGGCTACTCCGTCTTCGCCGGTGTCGGTGAGCGTACTCGTGAGGGTAACGATCTGTACTACGAAATGGAAGAGGCCGACGTACTCAAGAACACCAGCCTAGTGTTCGGCCAGATGAACGAGCCACCAGGCGCCCGTTTGCGCGTTGCTCTGTCTGGTCTGACCATTGCCGAAGGCTTCCGCGATAAGGGTTCCGACGTGCTGTTCTTTGTGGACAACATCTTCCGCTTTACCCAGGCTGGCGCTGAAGTTTCGGCCCTGCTCGGCCGCCTGCCCTCGGCCGTTGGTTACCAGCCAAACTTGGCCCAGGAAATGGGTCAGTTGCAAGAGCGGATTACCTCGACCAAACAAGGTTCGATCACCTCGATTCAGGCCGTCTACGTGCCGGCCGATGACTTCACCGACCCAGCTCCGGCTACTACTTTTGCCCACCTCGACTCGACCATCGCCCTTAACCGGGCGCTGACCGAGATCGGTATCTACCCGGCCGTCGATCCACTCGACTCCAGCTCGACTATCCTTGACCCAGAGATTGTCGGCGAAGAGCACTACAACGTGGCTCGTGAAGTCCAGCGCGTCCTGCAGCGCTACAAGGATTTGCAAGACATCATCGCTATTCTCGGTATGGAAGAACTGTCCGAAGAAGACAAACAAACCGTTAGCCGCGCCCGCCGCATCCAACGTTTCTTGTCTCAACCGTTCTTTGTGGCCGAGAAGTTTACCGGCAATGCTGGACAGTACGTTAAACTCAGCGACACGGTTCAGGGCTTCAAGGAAATTCTCGAAGGCAAGCACGACGACAAGCCAGAAAGCGCCTTCTACATGAAGGGCGGTATCGATGCCGTTAACAAAGCTGCCACTAAGGCCGATTAAGACCAATGATTCACTTCCAGCTCATCAGTTTAAGCGGCATTAAGTTCGATGGTGACGTCTACGAAGTCGTGGTGCCAACGTCGAGTGGCCAGATCGGTGTGCTCAGCCACCACATGAACTTGATTAGTGTGGCCGTCCCGGGCGCAATTGCGGTCCGCGAGGCGAGTAACACACCGGATTCGCAGCTGGAGTACTTCGCCATTAACGGCGGCGCCGTCGAGATTACTGATGGCCTGCTTAAAGTATTAGTCGATGATGCCGACCACGCCGATGACATCAACGAAGAAGAAGCCCGTAAGGCCATTGAGCGGGCCGAAAAGATGAAGGCCGAGGCCAAAGATTCGATTAGCCTGGAACATGCGCAAAACTTAGTTGACCGGCACACGGTACGCCTGCAAGTCGCCGGACTCAAACGCCGTAATAAACGATAGCTATGCCTGATTCACCATACTCCTCAAACACCGGCGACATGCAGCCGGTGCCGATCGCGCATGAGACGAAACTCATGATGGAGCAGTCATTACGTGCCCAAAATCGACCTGCCGACAGCGGACCAATCCAGGATGTCTTATCGCCGCTGCTCATGCAGCTGGACTCCGACGAGCCGGTAGTATTGTATTATCAGATTGAACAGTCGCTGACGGCTGCATCAATGCGTGCCGAAGTCGGCTATGGCAGCGACTGGTTACTTCGCAAACGAGCCCGCGAAGCCGAAATACAGACCCGAAGAATTCATGCCCGCACTACGGTCACCGGCCTTGTCCGAAAATTCCTACGCGCCTCTTAGCTTGTGACGGGCGAAATCTTAGCAGTACAGAAAGCGCAGCGGCTGGCTTGTTTGGGTACTTCGCTAAAGCACTCCGGGCATTTGCGGGTGGCCGGCTCTGGGGTGGTCTTAGTGCGGGCCGCCCGGGACATTAATTTGTTGACCGGCTGAACAACAAAGAAGAAAATCACGCTCGCAATAATGAGGAATGATACAACGGCATTAATAAAGTCGCCGTATAAAAACGCACTGCCGTTGATTTTAAAGACTAGCTTTGAAAAATCCGGTTGGCCACCAACGGCAGCAATAATTGGCGTAATGATGTCTCTTACCAGGGCGGTCACGATACCGCTAAAAGCACCACCGACAACGACGGCCACGGCTAGGTCAACGGTATTGCCCCGTAAGATGAATTTCTTAAAATCTCGAAACACAGGAGCTCCTTTATGCGTTTTACTACAGCTATCATAGCAAAACACGGGCCGGCAGCAATTAGGAAGCTTCGGGGATGGCCTCTGCAAGGCCATAGAGCGTATCTAGGGCGTTTACATCGCGCTGGCGCATCATGAGTGCTATCACGCCAAGTGACATCTCCATAGCTCGTTCACGTTGTTCGAGGTCAGGAAAGTTCTTGGTGGCGACTCGTCGTAACCAAAGCATGAGTTCGTCATTTTCGTGGAGCAGGCGGCGTTCCGTATAATCGAGATCGGGCGGTCGGGCCTCAAAATGACGCAGTGTGTCAGTGGTAATTAGTGCGAGGGCTGGAGTTTGGTCGGGGCTAGCAGCGGTGGACATGATATCTCCTGTCTTATGGTTAGTCTAGCAGATTGCAATCTAGTTTGACTGAGAGTAAAATCACCTGAGTAAAGTGATAAATATCGCAATTGATCGCTCGGTCGTGCGTAAAATAGGAGCCATTATACATAAAGGAGAAATTATGCCAGATGTTATTGAATTGCCACGTTTAGAAATTGGTATTGGTGGGATTGATCCTGATGCTCGTTTAGTAAATGGTGAAATTACCCAGGATGGACTTGATCGCTTTACTGCGGCGCTGCAAACGCCCGAATTTTATGATCGCATTGCCCACTGGCAAGTTCCGAAAGTCTGCGTCGATGGCCGCACGCTGTCGGCTGATGGCAGTGCTGCTGCCGGTGGTACTACAAGTGTAGTTATGAGCGATGCCCTGACGCACGACACCTACCGCAAACAAGGCGAAACGGTCGTTGAGCACGCCGAGCGGATTTTTATGCAGCTTAAAGCGCTCGGATTTGCAATTGGTGGCCATGACGATGACCATGCACACGGACCCAACTGCGGCTGCGGCGCCCAAGATAAACTTGCTGCTATTTATGACTTTATTGCCAAAGATGGCGATGACATCCGCGCTACGTTGCAAAGCCTGAGCCGTACTGCCGACAACCAGTCGCTCGGTATAGTAGTTCCCGACAGCACGCACCAACTTATTATTGGCAAAGCCGAAAGTAAGCTCAACGAAAACTATGTTCGTCCTGGTGCTGAAATTCGCGAAGTTATGGTTGCTGTTGCCGGTGAAGACAGTATCGAACACCTCAAAGACGCGCATACCGAAGTTGCCTTAATTATTGACACTCGCGGACCCGACGAAAACGACACCCTAGCGGTACTTAATAAAGAGCGCTTACTGGCTGCGTTTGGTCCGGCATACAAAGCCTTCTACGTTAACACGACAGCCTTAAAAGCCAGTGCCGATATGTTATCGAAGTCAGCCGAAGAGGCAAACGAAAAGTTTACTGGTTCGTTGTACTACAACACGGCTACTGCCTGCGTACTGTCGAAAAACGTGCGCGTGATTGTTTTGTAAATCTGCATAAACTAATACAGGCGTAAACACTTTACAATTACGCAAATTAAAGGTACGCTTTAGTCATTAATTAAGTGGAGGTTCCAATAATGTTTGGAAGACAGAGAATTGCCGCCTTAGTGGCTGAGTTTCTTGGTACTGGTGCCCTTACGCTCGTCATCATTAGCGTGCAGCGTTCAACAATTGGTGTGCCGTTTTTCGTCGCACTCGGCGCGGGTTTAACCGTGGCCTTAATGACCTTTTTGTTTGGTCATGTTTCCGGCGCACACTTAAACCCTGCACTGACGATCGGTATGTGGACCGCCCGCAAAATCACCACCGGTAAAGCCATCTTTTACGTTGGTTTCCAGCTGCTTGGTGCGTACGCTGCGTACCTGCTCTACACCTATTTTGTCGATAACAAATTAAGCAACATTGGCGGTCACTACAGTAGCCGCGTCTTAACCGCTGAAGCAGTCGGCGCCTTAGTACTTGGCTTTGCCGCTGCCGCCGCTGTGTACCAACGCTTTAGCAATGCTACAACTGCTGCTATTAACGGCCTGGGCTACATGTTGGCTATCGTTGCTGCATCATCAGTTTCACTCGGCATCATCAACCCTGCCGTTGCCTTTGGTGCGCAAGCTTGGGTCTGGGGTACCTACGTACTTGGTCCAATCCTCGGTGCCGTTATTGCTATCAACGTCTATGGTCTGTTATTCGCAGATAGAGATGTGGTGATCGCTGGCGAAACCGCCGCCTTGGCCAGCGTCAGCATCAGCGAAACTACGATTGTTGAAGCACCTGCGAAGCCTACGCGCAGCACTCGTTCGACCGCGGCTCGCAAGCCACGCGCTGCTGCCGGCACACGCTCACGTTCGACTACAACGCGCGTTGCTGCGAAGCCAGCTTCACGTAGCCGTAGCACGACTGCTCGCAAGTCTTCGACGACTACCCGCCGCCGCAAGTCTAGCTAACAGACGTACTTCTAATTAAAAAACGCCTGCATTACGCAGGCGTTTTTTTAGTGATTACTGTTGCCTGGTCCAAGGAGCACTTGCACAATACCGCCCCGAGGCGCCGGCACATCATTGAAGTGGCGTGGAATAAGATGCAGGTGGAGGTGGTGCACGGTGCGTCCAGCTGCTAGGCCGTCATTTACGCCAATAGTGAAGCCTTCCGGTTTATATTTTGCTGATATAACGTACTGAGCTGCTTTGGCCAGTCCGTAGACGGCGAGCACTTCGTCATCGCTGAGTTGGAAGAATGATTCGACATGTCGGCGTGGAATAACTTCTGCATGGCCTTCGGCGGCAGGAAAGTTATCCCAGCGGGCGTAAGCTAAGTCGTTTTGGTCGATGATGTCGTGTATATCGCGGTCGTCGGGCGTACAAAAAATGCAGGTTTCATTATTATTCATACGATTAGCCTATGCCAGCCCGATGCGAGAAGCAAGCATGAGCGATGCTAGAGCTGTTCGATGAGCCAGTTTTCGAATTCCAATGTACCCTTTAGATCGGTCGAAAAAGTTTCGGCGGCTGGTTCCGGGAAGTCGAGCTGCATGGTGTGCTGCCAAACGGCCTGGATTAACAGCTCGAGGTGCTTGCTGGTCTCGTCATTGAATGCGACATGTAGTTCCTGGATGTTTCCTTGCGTATCTGGCTCGACAAACTCTAGGTAGGCGTCTATAACGCGGTAGCCGCGGTAACTCTGAGAGCGCTCCACTAGCAGCTTATAAAAGTAGAGCTGGTACTCGTAGAAATGGAGCTTAGTTTCTTTGGTCCAGCGGTTGTGACTTTTGCCGGTTTTGAAGTCGACGATACAGATGGTTTTCTGCTTTTCGTCGATAATCAGTTTGTCGATTTTGCCTGTTAGGTGAGCTTTGCCGAGGAAAACGCCTTCGTCACGGAAGTTGGCTTCGCTGCGGTTGGCGGCACGAATGGTTTGGGAGCGTTGTACCATGTAGGCTTCCAGGGCGACCATGCCCCGCTCGAGTAGCAGCTCGTGCGACTGTGCATCAAGCCGCTTGCGACTCAGCCGGAGCGCAAAGGCGGCCTCGATTTGATCCATTGTCGGCAGCTTTTCCTGGGTTTTATTGTAGTCATGAATGTACTGCAATGTTTCGTGAATAGCGTCGCCGTAGCTACTGCTAATTGACGGACTCGATGGGAAGCGCAAAATGGCTCGCAAAAAGAACTGGGCTGGGCCGCCGTGGCTGATATCGACGAAGCTATTAAGTTGGGTTGGACTGAGCTGGAAGTTTTGCAGACGTGGCTGCAGTAGTTCTTTGAGTTCCGGTTGCTCGGGCAGTGCTGTGTGGCGGTGGTGCCAGTAGGTGCTGATGTCCGATAACGTCGGTACGGATTGTGTATCGACTTGCTGGACGGTTCGTGAACCGGCCGGCATAAGCGGCGATACCACCTGGCCGTCGTCATCCTCGTGCTCGTCGAGATACTTGAGGCGGTTCGCGGCGCGCCCGGCAGCGTCCGCCCGGTGGCTGGTGATATAGAGCTGTTGGGCAGCGCGGGTAATGGCCACGTACAGCAGGCGCAAGCGTTCGTCCTCGGTAGTGCCAGCATAGCGAATGTAGGCTAGGTTGGCCGGGATGCTCAGCCGAGAGCCCGAACTGCGGGCCCGGCTGCCCCAGACCTCATCAGTGGCGTGCAGTACGAAGACAGCAGCGTACTCCTGGCCCTTGGCTTTATAGACTGTCTGGAGGGTTACGGCGTCGCTGGCTTCCTGGTAGGGGCTGGTATTGAGGATTTGAATGCCAGCGGCACGGTTGGCTCGGGCAAAGCCCATGAGATCGCCCAGGTACAGCAGTTCGTTGCCCTGGGTTTTGTAGGCCCGCAGTCCGGCCCGCAGCGTCGTTAAGTTGCTGAGTAATTGCAGTAAAGCGGCCCCGCCCGGGCTATCAGCCTTCACTTCGCCAAAGTAGTGGCCATAAAAAGGTGACCGGATAAATGGTAGCTCGGTTTCGTGCACCGGTACTGGCTCAATGCCGACTAAATAATCGATCATCAGCTCGAGTGGTGTGCGCTCAGCCAATTGAGACAGACGCATGAAGAACAAGGCGATCTGTTTGGTTTCGGCTTGTTCGTAGAGCACTTCCATCCAGGTGGTGCGGTCGTCATGGACGCGCCAGGTCAGCTGCCAGATGGTGCTAGTGGCTAGACCCCAGCAGTCCATGCTAAGTACCCGCGGCCAAAGGGCGTTGGCGCCCGGCTGATCTTGGGAAGCCAACTTTTCGGCCAGCTCGGCCATGACGAGTATCTCGGCGATCACCGGGTCGTCGAGTACATTCTCGCGCCGATCGTAGCGGACAGCCACGCCGTTGTGCTGCAAAAATGGTACTAGTGACTCTAAGTATTTATGCTTAGGTGCCAGGACGGCGATGTCATTAGCCGGCAGTCCCTGCCCAATGAGTCGCTTGATCTCGTCGGCCACCCAGGCCTGTTCGGCCAGGTCGGTCTTAAATTCGAAGCGGGCGGTGACGAGTGGGCCGGCAATTTCCCGGGCCGAAACGATATGTTTGTCGATAGCCGTAAATTTGTGATGCAAGCGGGTTTCGATCTGTTCGGCGATGCCTTCGGCCAGCTGGAGAATACCCGGATGGGAGCGATAATTCTGGCTCAGCGGTACCACCAACACATCGCGGTATTGCTCATAAAAATTGTACATGTGGGAGTAGTGGGCGCCCTGAAACGCATAGATGGCTTGATCATCATCGCCGACGGCCAAAACATTCGGACGGCCCTCATTAACGGGGTTGTCAGTAAGTAGGCTAACCAAACGGGCCTGGGCTTGGTTGGTGTCCTGATATTCGTCGAGCAATAGGTATAGATAGCGTTCTTGCAAGGTGTAGCGCAGGTCGGCGTGGGTTTCCAGCCCCTTAATGGTTTGCAAGATCATGTCGTCGTAGTCGAATAATTTTTGGACGGCCAGCGCGTCTTTATATTGCTGGTAGATGGTAGCGGCAGCGCGGAGTTTGCGGTTTTGATCGTCGCCGACCACAATAAAGCCACCTTCCTCATCTTTGGCAAGCCAGGCGGATTTCCATTTGGTAATTGGCTGGGTTTTGCCCGATTCGGTTGCCTCAGCAACGGCCGTGGCCAACGATTCGGACCATAATTGCTGCAATGGCACGACACCCGAGGGTAGATACTCATTCGCGGGCTGGGCGGTCTGCTCAGCTAATGATGCAAACAATGGAATCGAGCTCTTAGAAATCCGGGCCATGCCCCGCAGCAACTGGCTCACTAGGGGAGTAACATCATTAATAAATGTCTGATTAGCGGCGGCGATAGCCAGTAGATCTTTGGGTTCTAGTAAGGCGCGCTTACTTTCGCTCACCAGTGTTTTGATATCGCGCAGAAAAATGTCGGGCTTGAGTGGATTGCTATACGGTAAGGCTGCTTGGATGGTTCGGAAAATGGCATCGATGGCTAGATCATCGGCCGGTTCCAGATCGGCGGCAGCATTAAAAAAGTCCGGGTAGCTGCGTAGCAGGTCGCTGCCGAATGCGTGATAGGTGCTAATGGTAATTTCGTAGGCGGCTTTGCCGATGATGCCGTTAAGGCGCTCGCGCATATTTTGGGCAGCCGATTCGGTAAACGTCAGACACAGAATGTTGCTCGGTAATGTGTCGGTTGTGCGCAAAATATTGGCGATGCGCAGTGCCAGCAGCTGGGTTTTGCCGGTCCCCGGGCCAGCAATAACTAAGACCGGACCTTCAGTGGTATCAACGGCAGTTTTTTGGGCGTTGTTGAGCGAATCGTAGGCCGCTTGGAAGTCTCGGTGCATAGCTCTATTGTACTGGTGCTTGGTCGTGTCGCCTAGGCTTTAACGGCGGCGGGAAGCTTCGGCGATGGTGCAGACTTCGCAATCATCTTCGTGGCCAAATGTAGTCAACCATTGTTTGGTGGCGCCGCGCCATGGTTCGAGATCTTTAAAGCCGATAAAATCGGCGGCTTCGCGTAGTGCCCAACCGAGCTTACCGCTAAAGTGGATGTTGCCCCACTGGACGGCTGCCCATTGCGGGCCGCCCGGAATGACGCTCACCGGCCGCTTGGCTTTATAGCTTTTCATGTCCTTATGGCTGGCTCGACGCTTGATATTGCCGGCGACACTGATGGCATCGCGTAAGGCGGTTTGGGCCAGGCCGCTGTAGGGGGTGTTGGCGTTGTCGCCGATGACGAAGATACCGTCTTCGGCTTGCAAAAAGGTGTCGACGGCAACTTTGCCGCGGCCCATCACCACAAAGTGGTTGTCGGTAAAGAATGGGTGGTTGGTGACGCCGGCTGTCCAGACAATGGTGTGGCTGCGAATTGGCTTGCCACTGACCATCAGATCGTCGGCGGTGGCACCCTGGACGATGCTGTTGGTATAAATTTTAATGCCAAGTTTCTTGAGGCGGCGAGTGATGGTGCGGCCAACGTCGGCCGGCATGCGCGGCAATAAGGTCGGCGAAGCCTCAATTAAGTCGATGTGGACTTTTTTCTGTGGCAGGCCGTGGTTGCGCATGACGCGGCGCAAATAGGTCGGTAACTCACTTGCCAGCTCGATGCCGGTTGGGCCGGCGCCGATCACCACGTAGTTGAGGTCGGGCCGGCGATCGTCGATAAGCTGTTTGTGGAGGTGGGCTTTGAAGCGGGCAACTTCAACCTGGCTTTTAATACTATAGGAAAATTCCTGCAACCCGGGAATGCCGAAGTAGTTGGTGACAACGCCCAGGGCAAGTACCAAAGTATCGTAGTTATATACCTTACCTTCGGTGGTAGTGATGGACTTAGCCTTACGGTCAAGTGTCTGAGCGCTGCCCTGGACCACCTCGACGCCTTTACCGAGGAAGAGGTTGTGCAATGTAATACTGGAGTTGGCGCGACTGCCGCCGGTGGCAGTGCGATACAGCGTCGGGTAATAGCGGAAATCGGTTTGGTCACTGAGTAAGATAATCTGGAACCGGCTATCGTCGGCCAGTTCTAGGGCTGTTTTAACACCGCCAAAGCCGCCGCCAACTATTAGAATTTTTTCTTTTGTCATCTTAGGCATCATTGTAATCAAAGCATAAGGATCTTGCAACACCTTAGCGAAACAGTTAAGCTTATATATATGGACCAATTCAAACAAACACTCCAAAAAGCTGGCTTTAAAGGCGAACTTGACGATAGCGCGGACAGCCGTGATTTTTACAGCCATGACGCTTCATTGTTTGAGGTCAAACCGCAGTTAATCGTTTTTCCGCACGATGCCCAAGATGTCAGTATCCTGATAGCCCAAGTCGCCGCGCATAAAAAAGCCATGCCCGAATTATCGATCACTGCCCGTAGTGCCGGTACCGATATGGCTGGCGGCGCCATTAACGACTCGATCATCATGAGCATGACCCAGCACATGAACAAGATTGAAAAAGTCTCTGCTACCGAAGCTCAGACCCAACCGGGCGTGTTTTACCGCGACTTTGAAAAAGAAACACTTAAGCACAATGCCCTGATGCCCTCCTACCCGGCTTCCCGTGATCTGGCCAGTGTTGGCGGTATGGTTGCCAACAATTCCGGTGGCGAAAAATCGCTAGAGTACGGTAAGGTCAAAGATTTTGTAAATAGCTTGCAGGTGGTATTTGCCGACGGTAACGAATACACCGTCAAACCACTCAATAAGCAGCAACTTGACGCTAAAATTGCCCAAAAAGATTACGAGGGCAAAATCTACCAGCGTATTTTTGACCTCTGCGAAGATCATTACGATGCGATTAAAGAAGCCAAGCCCAAGGTTAGTAAAAACTCCATGGGCTATACCCTATGGGAAGTTTGGGACCGTGAAAGCGGTGTTTTCGACCTCACCAAACTGATTGTCGGCTCCGAAGGCACCCTCGGCATGGTCACCGATATTACCTACCGCCTGGTACCATCGCGGGCACACTCCGGTCTGCTGGTGCTGTTCCTGCATGACATCGAAGACCTCGGCGAGCTGATCCCCACCGTATTACGCTATAAACCGGCCACTTTCGAGAGTTTTGACGACCAAACCCTGTGGCTGTCGATCCGTTTTATGCCGAGTTTCCTCAAAATGCTCGGGCCAAAGCGCTTCATTCACTTATTGCTGACGTTAATCCCCGATGGCCTACAGCTATTGCGCGGCATCCCCAAACTCATCCTGATGGTCGAATTTAACGGCGATACCGAAGATGAAGTTCGTAAAAAAGTGAAGGCCCTGCACCAAGAGCTCAGCAAGCACCGCGCCCGCTACGAAATTAATGGCTTTGAGGAAGACGCGAGCGAGGCCAAGAGCGAGAAATTCTGGATTATGCGTCGCAATAGCTTCCAGCTGCTGCGCTCGAAAGTGAAGGACAAGCACACTGCGCCCTTCATCGACGACCTGATCGTCAACCCGGAGTACCTGCCCCAATTCCTGCCGAAACTGCGCAAGATCATCAAAAAATACAAGCTCTTTGCCACCATCGCTGGCCACATGGGCGATGGCAACTTCCACATCATTCCGCTCATGAAGCTCGAAGACCCCAAAGAACGCGCCAAACTGCTACCGGCTATGAAAGAAGTTGATGAGCTGGTCCTCAAGTACCATGGCTCTCTTTCCGGTGAGCACAACGACGGCTTAGTCCGCGGTCCCTGGCTCAAGCAACAGTTCGGCGAAGATATCCTCGACATGTTCAAAGACGTCAAAACCATTTTTGACCCCGAGAACATCTTTAACCCGCACAAAAAGTCTGATGCTGATTGGGATTACTCCTTCTCGCATATCCGCGACCACTTCTAAGCCGACCCTTGAGCGCTGTATGCCCATTCAGTCGGGACTTAATGAGTGGCTTGTGGCTCCTCCGAAGGCCTTGCCGGAGCAGCGGCGAAGTGGACGGTGGCTTGGGTGCCCTGGCCGACGCGGCTGGCGATGGTGATGCGGGCTTTGTGCGAGTCAGCAATAGCCTTAGCGATACTTAGGCCCAGGCCAAAACCTTCGGTGTCACCGCGAGTACGGGAACTGTCGGCACGGTAGAAGCGGTCAAAGATGTGATCGAGGGCGCTGCGCTCGATGCCCATGCCGTGGTCGCTAATGGTGATCTCGATGCTATCGCCTTTACGAGCCGTAGTGACCTCTATACCGCTGTGCGGCGGACTGTATTTGATGCCATTTTCGAGCAGAATAACGAGCAGCTGAATAACGTTGGCTTCGTCGCCACGGATAAAGTACTGATCGGCAACGCTGGTAAGAGCGATCTGGCGGGCTTCGGCATTCTTGGCGACGCGATCAATGGCCTCGGCTACTAGTGCTTGTGTGTCGAGCCGCACGAAACTGGCCTGGAGATGGGCACTGTCTAGTTTGGTGAGGCGCAGCAAATTATTAATCAGCGTCTCCATTTTGCCGACTTCTTCAATAGTGCTATGTAGGGTGTGGCGTAGCTCGGTTTTGGTAGCAGTACTATCGAGCAGTGCGACTTCGCTTTCCATTCGGACGGCGGTGAGTGGTGTGCGCAGCTCATGTGAGACATCGGAGGTGAATCTGGCTTGTTGGCTGTGGGCTTCTTCGATTGGTTGCAGGGTGCGCCGGGCTAAGACGTAGCTCAAGAAACCGGCACCAACCAATACCACCACATTGCTGCTAAACAGCCGCCAAAAAATTCGGCTGGCGGCTTGGTCGGCCTCAGCGTCCGGTGAATAAATACCGGGGGCATTTTCGAAGACCGGAAACAGGGAGGTAATACGGGTGGATTCCATGTGCAGGCCGCGGCGGACTTCTCCGGTGGCGACGTGGTAGAGCGCAAAACTAAAGCTAATACTTATGGTCATCACGATCAACAGGTAGTAGACGGTCAGCCGTATGGTAGCTGAGCGAAATAAGGAAGAAGCGAGTCGACTGCGCATTACGATTCGGCGCTCAACTTGTAGCCAAAACCGCGTTGGGTCTGGATCAAGGCGGGGCGGTCGGGGAATGGTCGGTCAATTTTGTTGCGTAAGTAGCCGATGTAGACCTCGATGGTGTTGGGCAAAATATCGGCACTTTCGTCCCAGACATGACTCACTATCATGTCTTTGGTGATCACCTGTCCGGCGTGGTGCATCAAGTACTCTAGGAGGGCAAACTCTTTGTGTGACAACTTGATACTATGTTCGCCGCGCTTGACGAGATAGGCGTTGGTGTCGAGCGCCAGGTCGCCGACTTTTAGAGTGGTGCCGACTTGGGCGGTAGGGCGGCGTAGTAGGGCGCGCACCCGTGCGGTGAGCTCATCAAATGAGAATGGTTTTACCAAATAATCGTCGGCGCCACTGTTGAGGCCTTCAACGCGGTCGCCGATGGTGCCGCGGGCGGTCAGCATGATTACCGGTGTGCTCACACCATCGGTCCGCAGTTTTTGGCAGAGTGCCACGCCGTCCATCGAGCCGGGCAACATGCGGTCGAGCACAATGGCGTCGTAGTCTGAGTCGGAGGCATGGGCGAAGCCGCTGTCGGAATCGTGAACGACATCAACCGCAAAGCCCTTTAGCTCCAGCCCTCGCTTAACGGCCTGGGCAATCTTGGGCTCATCTTCGATTACTAGTATGCGCATGCCCTCAGTATACTAGTTTTCAGATGAGAATAGCCTGAAAAGCTACTTGGAAGTACTTTTGAGGCTGCGCAGTTTGCGTCCGCCCTGGCTGCCAAAAATCAGTACCACCAGCAACAGTAGCATGGCGACGTAGACACCACGGTCAATCAGGCTGGCCGCCACGATAGTGGCATTGTCGATGTGGTGTAAGTGCTGGGTAAACAGGACGAACGCTTCGCGAAAGCCGATGGCGCCCGGTGTAATTGATACAAATAACGCAAAGTTAGCGGCACCAGTGTAGATAGCCGCCTGGCTCAGCGTAACCGCCGGGTTAACGGAGTGCAGTTCGGTGTAGAAAATAAGCACTAGCACCCAGACCTGGAGGAAAGTGGCCACGGTCAACAACGGTACACCTTTGAGATCAAGCGTTTTGAGCTGCTGGAACTTCTTGATCGGCAGCCGCGGCAAATAGTAAAACACCACTAGGCCGACGATAGCCAGCACGGCCGTAAAAAACCAACCGATAAAGGCCGAGATCAGCAGCAAACCGCTAAACATGGCGTACAGCAAATAGTAGAGGATACTGGCCAAGGCGTAGTTTTTGACGCTCACATTATATTTTTTCTTGAGGTAAAGCGCCCGGAAGGCCGGCCCGCTCTGCAGCGGCCCAAAAAAGTTGATGATCGACGAGTAGGCGGTCAGTAAGAACGTCTCGCCCATCGGTATGGCGCCGCGGCAAATGGCAACGGTTGAGTTGGTAATAAGTCCCAGTGCGGCCATAAACAGCAAGTATAAAAACAACACGGTGAGCAGTGTCCGTACCGAAGTGTGTTTGAGCTGATCGCCGATCTGAGGATGGGACTTAAAGAAGTAGATACAGACGCTAATAGTTACCAAAAGAATCAAGATTGAGCCAATTGGTTTCCAGTAGCGGGATAGCATAACTTCAATAGTACGCACCAGCCTAATTTTAAGCAAGCTGCGGTATACTTGTTGGGTTATATGATCACCGTAAACAGTAAACAGCTAGCAGCAAACACGGTCCGAGCGCTGAGCTCAGCGAGGTTTTTTCAGCTTATCGTTGGGTTGCTGATAGTCCAAGCCTTATGGATCGCGCTCACCGGGCGTTACCCAATGGCCTTCGATGAAGATTTTCATCTGGGCATTATCCGGCTCTATGCCAACCATCTCAGTCCGTTTTGGAGCGGCCAACCGCCTGACGCCAACGCCTTCGGTGCCGTGGCCCGCGACCCGTCGTACCTGTATCACTATCTGATGAGTTTCCCCTATCGGCTCATCCGTCTATTTACCAATGACCAAACAATCCAGGTTATTTTTTTACGGCTACTAAATATCGGCTTGTTTGCTAGCTGCCTACCGCTGTATCGCCGCTTACTACTCAAAACAGGCGCCTCGCGTGCTTTGGTCCATAGTTGTTTAGCGCTGTTTATCCTAGTGCCTATCACGCCGCTGCTGGCGGCCCAGATCAACTACGATAATCTAATTTTACCGGTGACGGCGCTGCTATTACTGCTGACAGTCCGCTTTCGAGGCTCACTACAGCCGCGCGCTATCGATAGCTTTACGCTACTGCAAATTGCCGTCGTCGGCTGCTTTGGCAGCCTGGTAAAATACGCCTTTTTACCAATTTTCTTGGCGGTACTTGCCTTCCTGGCCTGGCAGCTGGTGCGGACTCAGGGAGCTAAAAATATCTGGCCAGTGTTACTCAAAGATTTTAGGGCTAGTTGGGCTCGCCCGGCCGCTAAGTTTCTGCTGGTTGTCCTGGCTATGTTGCTGATACTTGGCTTTGAACGCTACGGCATTAACATACTGCGCTACCACACGCCGGTGCCGGACTGCGGGCAGGTGCTGAGTGTTAAGCAGTGTAGTGCCTATGGCCCTTGGGGTCGGGACTATTTACTCGGGCTGGCCAAACATACTACCGAAAGCCCACTGCATTACGTAAAGGAATGGCTTTACGGTATGTGGTTCCGCTGCTTCTTTGCGGTTGATGGGCCATCCACGCTGTTCGAGACCCGCGGGCCACTGCTTATCCCAGCCCTTAGCGCCGTGCTGCTGGTCGTAGTATCGGTGGTCGCTGTCGTTGGATGGGGGCGCAATTTACGCAACGATAAGCGGGCCACCGTGCTAGCGCTGTTTGGGCTCGTGTCGGGTTTTTACGTGGCTGTCCTGTTTGCGCAACAATACCAGATGTATAGTCAGACCGGCATGCCGGTGGCGATCAATGGCCGTTATATTTTACCGGTATTACCATTACTGCTGGTATTGAGTGGGCTGGCGTTGCGTGCGGCGCTCAAGCGTCGCACAGTCCTGAAGTCTGCCGTAACGGTAGTGGCGATTTTGAGCTTTGCATGGGGCGGTGGCGCTCTGACATATATCTTACGCAGTAACACCACCTGGTACTGGTCAAGTCCGGCGGTACGCCATGCTAATCAGGCCGTCCAAAAAACTCTGGGCCCGATCACGCCTGGCAACTCCAACCAAAACGCCTTTTTGCGCTAACTATCGAAAGCGCAGGCGCTTGGTTTGCTCGAGATTATCTTCGATAAGGGTGCGGTTGATGCGGATTAAGTCGGCGATAATATTAAGCACCAGGCACAGGAAGGCGGCCGTCATAAACAAAGACCCAACCAGCAGCGACTGAATGTGGCCGTGGGTAGTGCCGTCTTCGATGCTCATAACCGTAAAGCGTACAAACGGGATCATGGCCAGCAAAAAGCTGATGCCGCCGAGCCAACCAAAGACAATGTAGGGCTTGTACATAATGTACGCCCGGATGATGGTGATACCGGACTTGCGGACGTGTTCCCAGTTGGATTTAAATAGGCGCGACTCGCGCAGCTTGGCGTTTGTGTTTACCTTTATGCTGGCTGTAGCAATACCCTTGTTACCGGCTTGAATGATAGTTTCCATCGTGTAACTAAAGCGGGTGATGGTGTTGAGGCGCAGGAGCGATTCTTTAGAGTAAGCCCGGAAGCCGCTGGGGGCGTCGGGTATATCGCTGCCGGCGGCAATATTAACTACCCGGCTGCCAACCCGTTGTAGCAACTTTTTTGCGGGCGAAAAGTGGCTAATGGTGTTTGTTTGACGGTCGGCAACGACGATGTCAGCCACGCCGCGGATGATTGGCTGGACGAGGTCACCGATTCGGTTTTGAGGGTACTGGTTGTCGCCGTCAGTATTAACGACAATGTCCGCGCCTAGTGCTAGTGCCGCTTGGATGCCATCATGGAACGACCGGCCAAGGCCCTGGGTTTGTGGGTGGTGGACAAAGTGTTTAACGCCATGGGCTTTGGCAACGGCTACCGTGTCGTCGCTGCAGCCGTCATCGATGATCAAAATAGCAATTTCGTCGATGCCGACAATTTTCTTGGGGATATCTTTTAGGACTAACGGCAACGTGGCCTCTTCGTTGAGGCAAGGAATCTGGACAACTAACTTCATGCAACACCTTTCATAGCTATGGCATCACTATAAACTATCCTTTCTGAGAAGAAAATGAAGCTTCAGCATATCGCTCGGCTAATTCGGTTTGGCAGGCGGCCAGCAATGATATAATAGGAAGTCTGTAATGGCATACAAAAAACCCGATCGAAGTGCTCCATCCGGTAAGTCTGGCCCAAAAGGTTTACGGCCTGGTCAAGACTTTTTTGCTGGTAGCAGCAAACCGAAGTCGGTTTTTCCGGACGTGGGCATGTCACTGCCGCTCTATCCTAAAAAGGCCGCACCAGCGGCTCGCCCACGCCGCCGGGTTACGTCTGGGCCGGCTACACTTGGCGAACCATTGCCGCCGCCGCGCCGCGCCGCGCTTGATCCTACTAAGAAAGGAGCGGACAACAAGGACAAAAAGCCCCGCAACATAAAACAGAAGGTCAAACGTACCCTGCTCGCCCTGTTGGTAGTCTTATTGATTGGTGGTGGCTGGCTGGGCGGCAAATTTGTCTATAACTTGATCAAAGTTTCCAACGGTAACATTCTGAGTATCCTCAAAACGACCAAGCTCAAAGGCGAAGATAAGGGCCGCGTGACAATCTTACTGGCCGGCAACTCGGCTGATGATGTCGGCCACAACGGTGCCGAGCTCACCGACTCGATCATTTTACTCAGCATTGACACCGTCAATAACCAGGCCTACATGCTCAGCGTGCCCCGCGATTTATACGTGGGTATCGGTGACGATTATGCCAAAATTAACAGTGCCTACGTTGTCGGTAAGGCCAATAACTTTAGCGAAAGGGGCTACCCGAAAGGGGGTATGGGCCAGCTAGAACAAATCGTCGCAGATAATTTTGGGGTCGATATTAATTATTATGCATTAGTCAATTACAATGCTTTCCGCGAAGCCGTGAACGCCGTCGGGGGTATCGACATAACTGTTAATAGTCAGGACCCGCGCGGACTGTATGACCCGAATATTGATTACACTACCGGCAAAGCCTTGGTCAACTTGACCAATGGTAAGCATCACCTGGATGGCCAGGCGGCGCTCGATTTGGCCCGTGCCCGCGGCGATTCGTACCGGTCGTATGGGTTTGCCGGCTCGGACTTTGATCGCACCACTAACCAACGCACTATGTTGCTCGCCCTCAAAAGCAAGGCCGTCACTGCGGGCGTGCTCGCTAATCCCGCCAAGCTTAGTAGTCTGGCCGATGCCATCGGTAGCAACGTTTCCACCGACATGAACCTTGGCGAGATTCGCCGCTTATATGACCTTACCAAAGACCTTGGTAACAGCAAGATCGCCTCGATTAGCCTTAACAACGTCAATGGCAAAGATTTGCTTACCAACTATGTTGGTGCCGGTGGTCAATCAGCGCTGGTGCCTGCCGCTGGCATCGATGATTATAGTGATATCCAGGCCGCCATCAAGCAGGCTACTTCCAGCGACCCCGTCGTTCGTGAAGCTCCAAGTATCGTAGTGCTGAATGGTACCGATACTATGGGGTTGGCCAGTATCGTCCGTTCCAAATTGACTGCCAAAAATTATAATGTATTGGCCATCGGTGACGCCGATGCCAAGCAAACTAAAACCCAGGTGATTGATGTCACTGCTGGTGCCAAACCGGGCAGCAAGGCGGCCCTGGGCAAACTCTTTAACACAACGCCAACCACCATCAACCCGTACAAGGGTGAGTATAACGCTGATTTCATCATCGTCGCCGGTAACGACCAGATCCCCAAGCCTGCGACCATGCCTAGCACCAGCACTGGCAATTAAATCACACTTCACTCTACCACTGGGGCCGCCTTCGGTGTACACTGGTAGCTATATGTCTGACACCATGGAGCAAAAACTCGACGCTTTTTTAACTGACTTCCCTACCCGGACGTTCAAAAAAGGCGAAATTATTATTTTCCAGGGCGAGGCACCCCGCAGTGCTTACATCGTCAAATCCGGTATGGTGAAAGCCTACAACCTCAGCGTTAATGGCGACGAAAAGCCAGTCGAATTCTACAGCGACCACTCTAGCTTTCCTGGCAGCTGGATCTATGGCAAAGTGCCCAGCGCTATCTACTACTACGAAGCTTTTACCGACGAAGTTGTCCTCAGCGTCGTTACGCGTGAAGAATATGTCGCCTTCATCAAGTCGACACCAGAAATTTTGTACGGCGAGCTGGAGCGCTACATTACGAGCCAGCTTGGCAACAGCATGCGCCTCAACGCCCTGCAACATTCCCGAGCCAGCGATAAACTCATTTACACCCTGCACTACTTGGCGCTCAGCCATGGCAAAACTATCAGCCCACAGATTGTTGAGATTACCCTCGATCTCACTCACCAGGACTTTGCCAATCTCACTGGCCTCACCCGTGAAACCGCTGCCACCGAGCTCAATAAGCTGAAGCATCAGGGCGTTATTTCTTATTCTAAGTCCACGCCATACCGGTTGGATATTGGGCGTTTGGTGACGATGCTCAACGACCAGTATATCGCTGATATCCAAGTCAAGCTCTAAGCCTACCCCAGCGCTAAGCTTGAATAAAGTCAGTAAGCTGATATTATATAGACAATTATGAGCACCCCTGACATGTTTCCCCGCCTGGCGCTGGCTGATACGCCTGGCGACTCAACCGAAATCGCCCTGCGTAGCATTGGCGACGTGACGGCCGTCTTACGCACTCACTATGATGTACTGCGGGCCGAAATGGCCGGCGGCACCGCGTTGGCGGCCATCGACGAGATCAAACACCAGACTAAAACTGCCGAAGAAGACACTGAGTTCGTGCAAGCAGCGCTCGATCTACTGCCCGCCCAGATAAACTCGAGGTGGGGTGGTCAAGAAATGTTGAATCGTCAGTGGAATGGTTTCCGTGTCACCGACCCGGCCGATGTGCAGTTGTTACGCGGGCTGTCGTTCGTAGAGACATCTAATCGTGATGGTGGGCTGGCCTACGTGCTTGGCACGCGCCCCCTCGATGACAATTATAGTAGTATGCTGATTGGCTCGACGGCAATCATTCGTAAAGAATACGGTCCGTCTTCTGACTATAGTGATATGAAACGGTCCGGTCATCTTGGCGCTGTCACCGTGCATAACAGAAGCCTCGCGCATTTCAGGCAGTACTCTGAGAGATTGCTCAATACGCCGCTGACTGAAGCAGAGCTTGTCGAACTGTACGACTTTGACCGTGAAGTATTCATTTTACCGGCCAATCCTGCATATAATTCACGCCTGCCAAGACTGCAGGTAGTCTATGCTAATAAAAAAACACCCAAACGGCAGCGTGAAGCCGGCATTGTTACCGATGGCCTCCATACTGCCAACAAGGTCTATGGCAAGGAGGCGCTCATGGGCGCTAACTACGACGCCTACCGCCCTGAGGTTCGCTTAACGGAGCTGGCGGCGGCCTTCCACCAGGAAGTCGCCTTCGGCGCGCTGCTGCAGGCTCGCGTCGCCAAGCGTCGCGCTACTGCTAAAAATTGACATCTATGGAACTAAATATTATAGTAAGCATTAAGTATGGCTTTTGACCCCGAGATAGTTGAATTTCCGCCCATTGCGCTGACTGATCAGCCGGGCGATAGCACGGAAGTAGCCCTGCGCAGCCTGCGCGAAATTGATAAGTTGGTTGCTCCTCACTATGCTGAGTTGCGTGCTGCATTACTTGGTGACGTCGGGTTGCGCGAGATTATTTCTGCCGAAGAAAAAACCGAGCACGCCAAAGCTGATTTTGCCCTCCTCCAAGGGTTTGTGGAGTTATTGCCAGTACAGTCACTAACGTTTCATCCCCCTCAACAAAGGTACTATTACCATGCCAGCGATATATTTCGGCCAACGACAGTAGAGGTCCATGCCCCGGACCCCTATACCATTAAAATTTTACAAGCCAAAACCATGGGGGTTCATATTGCATCTGACCAAATCCCTATTACTACCGAGCCAGCGGGATCATTTAAGTGGCTGAGCTATATTGTCGGCCGCAAGGATACGGGCAAAAAGGCGGAATTGCTACTGCTGGGTATGCAAACGGAGGCGACTATACTGCCCGATCAAGCCAGTTCGGTACAGGTGCCAGAGCGTCAAATGGTACCATCTCCGCTGTACAGCCGAACATTTTCTACAAGGCAGGCCGACCAAATTATGGACAGCGGTGACATCTTACTACACCAAGGCTTCAGCCAGGCTGACTTACAGGCGATCGCCGATCCTGTCGGTAAGCGCTTCCGCTGGCCAGTTCCTCAGGTGGCGCAACTAAAAATGTTTAATGCCTGCATGCGCGACAGACGCAGCCACAAATCTCTGATGGCCCACGGCGCTGCGCTAAGAGGCGGTTCTCGCGCTAGGCACACCCCGGCAGATTTTATCGATACGCCAATGAGTGCCTACAACTTCGAACGTTACTTGGCAGACCTGGCCACGGCCTTCGACAAAACGCCCGAGCTCGAAGGGCTGCTGCTAGCCCGTAAAGCCAAGCAAGATCGTACTGATTAACGTTCGGAGTCTTGACCGAGGAATAGCTCGCAGGCGCGCGGCAGAATCAGCTGGGCTAGCTCGGGGCGCAGCGAGAAGCGGTAGTCGCCGAACTGCATACTACGCAGCGATAGGGTGTCGACGTGCGGATCCGGGCTATAGCCATTCGGACCGGCAAACAAGAAGTGGATATCCAAACCACCTTCGACGGGCTCCGGTAAACGCTCGACGGCTGGTATGGCGATAACATGCCGACTGCACAGCGCCGAGTACTGCTCGGCGGCCCTAGTGGTCACACAGAATGCTTCCTTCGCGACTACCAGCTGGGATCCGTCTTCGTAACAGGCAATGCTCATTATCGATGCATTATAGAATATTCCTGGTGCCCTGTAAACGCTAGCTAGTAGCTGCCGCACGAGTCAAATAGGCTAGTTTTTGTTTGGCGAGACTGAAGCTGTCGAACCGAGCGCAGCGCAGGTGAGCGGCGTCTCGCAACAGGAAAAGTAGCCTATTCGGTGCTAGGCCTTAGCCGGCTCAGATTCCAGGGCTTCGTTGATGACGCGCGCCAAGTTGTGGGGTGCCGTCCAAGATTTGATGATGCAGCGGTGGGCACCGAGGCGGTATGATTCGGCGACTTCGGGGGAATTTTCCATGTTAGTAAAGATAAGCACCTTCACATCAGGGTGAATTTTGAGGTCGAACCGTTGCAAAAATTCTAGACCGCCCATGATTGGCATGAGCAGATCAAGCAGAATAAGCTGGGGGTTGAAATGCTCGAGTTTGTCGAGGGCTTCTTGGCCATCGTAGGCTGATTCTACGGTGTAACCTTGACTCTCTAGGATGATGCAGTACGCGTTGTTGAGATCCTTATCATCTTCTACGACCAGAATGTTTGCCACAATGTCTCCCTCATTAGCCATTAGCGCTTTTTTGATTACCCTTATTTATAGCATGGATTTAAGTAACGGTGGTATAAGAAATTTCACGTTGCTGATTATTTTTGTGAACTGGCGGCGCGGGCAGCGGTATTACGTCGTTCTTTGGGAAGCGTGAAGTAAAAGCTCGTACCCTTGCCTTCGGCGCTTTCGAACCAGATTTCACCATTTAACCGCTCCAACAAACCTTTCACCAGGTAGAGGCCAAGGCCAGTACCGGTCGTCTCGCGTTTGACGGTGTTTTGGGCCCGAAAGAACTTGCTAAAGACTTGGTCGTGTGAGGCCTTAGGAATGCCCCAGCCGTTGTCATGAATAGCTACGAGTACGTCACGCGGGCGGCCCTGGACTTCGATACGAATAGCGCCGCCCTCGTTAGTGTATTTGATGGCGTTGGAGACGAGGTTAGAAATAATTTCTTTCAAGATGAGATTATCGGTTTTAACGGTGGTGGTGCCCCGCCCTTTTTGGCTCAGTGTCATGCTGATTTCTTTGTCGGCTGCAGCCAGGCTCAGTTCCTTGATAACTTCCTCGCAGGCCCGCTCGATCTTGAGTGTTTTGGGTACGATGTTGATGGTACCGCTTTCGATACGGGTAATGTTGAGTAGCGTACTAATCAGCTCGTTCATCCGGTTGGTAGCGGTAATAATAGTCCGGAGCGACTTCTTTTGAGCCGGGGTCACTTCGCCCATGTAGCCATCGACCAGCATGTGTGAGTACGTTTTGATGGCTGACAGCGGCGTGCGCAACTGGTGCGAGGCCAGCGAGATGAATTCGCTTTTCATGCGGTCGACCTCTTCTTCGAGGGTGATGTCACGAAACACTTCGATGGCACCGATGGGTCGGTCGGCCAGCAGGATTGGTGAGACCGTTATTATTACTGGCAGCACGGTGCCATCTTTTTTGCGATAAAACATTTTCTCAGTGGCTGATTTGCCGGTAAGGAAGGCTTTAGTGATCGGGCGGTCGATGAGGTTCACGGGCGTGTCTTGGTCGGTAAGGGCCACAATTTTTTTGGGAAACCATTCGCCGAGCAGCTCACGTTCTTTATAGCCGAGCATACCGAGGGCAATGGGATTGATGCGGGTAATGCGACCAAACTCGTCGGTAGCGATGGCGCCCTCACCGATACTATTGAAGAGGGCCTCAGCTTGGGCGCGTTGCTCTTGAGCATGCTGAATCGAGGCGGGAAGAATGTCAGCCATTAGATATTATTTTGGCCTTTTTTGTGGAACGGTCAAGCGCATTAATTGGGCAGTGTACTCTTCGATGATGTCGGAGTCTTCGGTGATAAGGGAGACGGCCACTCGAATCCAGTCGATCAGCATCTTGAGATCGTCAACAGAAATGTCCTCCGGCCGTTTGTCGAGGTGGTTTTGAACTTGGCGGGCGATAAATCTGTCGGCTGCCGGTCCGAGATAGACGTGGGTTACCCGCAAGACGCGATCGTAGAGCGGTGGATCGTAGGCCGGCATCTCAGACTTCCTCGATTTTCTTAAGTTTCTTAGCGCCGACGGCCAGGAGCCAGAAACCGATGGCTTCGATAATCCGAATCAAGTAGTTCAAGATCAGTATAGAGTTGAGCGATATGAAACCGGTGCGCGGTACGATTGACGAAGTATATTGCAGGCTAATCAAACTAACGATGACGGCAACAGTACCCAGGCCTAGAAACTGCAAGGCTTGTCGATAAATGACCCCCTGGACTTGCCTGGAGTATAGCAGGATCTCATAGGCAGCCAGTAAGCCGATAAACCAGGAGTAGAGATACGGAATAGCCACCGTGAGCAACATCAGCCAGATTGGGATGAAGTAGGGGTTGTTCGTCGAGCCAACGGACTGCAGGTCGAAGTGCCGGAACGTGAAGTAACAGTACAGTACGCCCAGAATTGCCAAGGCGGCCATGATAAGTTTGGCGCCGCTAAAATCGAGACGGATTTTAACCCGCTCGGTGAGGTTGCGCGAGCCGCGGCTTAAGTATGTAAAGGCGATCAGCGGTATCAGGATGTTGATGTAATTATTGGAGATAATCGCCGTCGAGTGGAAGCGGTGATAATGATCGGCGATGGTATTCAGAATAATACTAATAATTGCCGTCGCCGGCAGGCCGTAGGCCAGCCATTTTATACCGTTGGCCAGCGTATGAAAATCTTCTCCCTCGGCTGATCTACTAATAATCTTGGCGTATTCGCGTAGCTTGCCGAAGCCATAAAAGGCGGCAAACCAGATGCCAATATAAGGGACGACTGCCAGAAAAAGAATGGTGTGGTACTGCAAGGGCGAGATGTTGTAGGCGGCCAATGCCCGATGGTTGGCCGGCAACAGAATAACAAGTGCAAAGTAAAAGACAGTGACTATGACGTAAGCCAGGAGCGGTCGCTTGAATAGTTTCATCAATTCCTTTCAGCAAGTTGTAAGACTAACATTATACATAGTGCGGTATTGGTTACACAGTGAATTTGGCCATTGTATTTCGCCACTTGTGGAAAATGCTTGTGCTCACCAATGGAGTAGCCGATAATAACCATAAACATGTCACGACCGGTCGCCGATTCTAAACAGCTCAAACTGCGTCTGCTAGTGGTGGCGATAACTGCGGTTGCCCTGTTCGTAATCGTGCCGCACATTGGCTCGTTTCGCAGTAGCTTGCAGACGATTGGTCAGGCGCGGCCCGGTTTGCTGCTGGCTGGCCTCGGCTGCTTTGGCGCTACCTACCTGGCGGCTGCACTCACCTACACCTTGCTGGCGCCACGCCGCTTATCGTATCGCGAGTCGTGGCTGGTGGCGATTGCCAGTGGCTTTACCGGCAAGCTTTTACCAGCTGGCGCTGGCGGGATAGCGACCTACTATTTGTATCTTATGAAGCAGCGTCATACGGCCGGTCAGGCGGCCAGTGTAGTCGCCGTTAACAACATACTGGGATTCGTTGGCCATAGCACGATTGTGCTCGTTGCCGGGCTCAGCGCTTCGCGCCAGGCCAGCCTGTCCATCAAACCCGATACCGGTACGGCGGCTTGGGTGACTGCCGGCTTGCTTTTGGCGCTGTTGGGAGCGTACTTCGTGTTGCGGCCCGGCAAGACCGCTCGCCGGCTGCGGACAGTACTGAAAACTTTTGTTGCAAATCTAGCTGATTACCGTCAGCGACCGTTTCGGCTGCTGGCGGCTTATTTGAGTTCCCTGCTGCTGACCGGTTCGTACGCCGTCTGTTTGTACTTTTGCTTGCAAGCCGTAGGTGGCTCGCTGAGCTGGCCGGAAGTGGTAGCGGTCTTTACGGTGGGCATGGCGGCTAATAGTATCGCACCAACGCCTGGCGGCATCGGGGCGGTAGAAGCCGGCCTCGTTGCTGCCATGGTCGCCTACAATGTACCAGCAGCGGTAGCGCTAGCCGCCAGTTTACTGTTTCGACTGATTACCTACTGGTTATCGATTATTCTGGGCATTGGTGGTCTAGTGGTGGCCCGGCGTCAAAAACTGGTCTAGTTTATTGCCAGTCACGAAACTGGTTGAGCAGCTGCGCGGTAGAACTGTCCTGGCTGGTAGTGTCGCCCGTGCTGATGAGCGGCAAAATTTCTTTAGCCAGTGACTTGCCGAGCTCGACGCCCCATTGGTCGAATGAGTTAATCCCCCAAATAACACCCTGAACGAAGATCTTGTGCTCATAGAGTGCAATTAATTGGCCGAGGGTATGCGGGGTGAGCTTGGGTAGTAGTAAGGTGTTGGTCGGCCGGTTACCGGAAAAGACTTTGTGGGGCGCCAAATCGGCAGTGACGCCCTCGGCCAGGACGGCTTCCAGGCTTTTGCCAAACGCGAGCGCTTTGGTTTGAGCCAGTAGATTGGCGGTGAGCTTGTGATGGTGCTCTCCAAGCGGGTTAAGTGACTGGGCGAAGCCAATAAAGTCGGCGGGAATAATGTGCGTGCCTTGGTGGATCAGTTGGTAAAAGGCATGTTGGCCATTAGTGCCCGGTTCGCCCCAGACGATTGGTCCGGTGGGGTAACGCACGGCCTGGCCGTTTTTGGTGACCGATTTGCCGTTGCTCTCCATATTACCCTGCTGGAAGTAGGCCGCGAAGCGATGCAGGTACTGGTCGTAGGGCAGAATCGCTTCCGTCTCGGCGCCTAAAAAGTTAGTGTTCCAAATGCCAATCATGGCGAGCACGACTGGCAAATTTTCTTCTAACGGTGCCTCAATAAAGTGGCGGTCCATGGCATAAAAACCTTCGAGCAGCGACTGAAAATTATCTGGCCCAATGGCGATCATGATCGACAAACCGATGGCGCTGCCCAGAGAATAGCGGCCCCCAACCCAATCCCAAAATTCAAACATGTTGGCCGTATCAATGCCAAAACTGCTGACGGCTTCGGTGTTGGTCGACAGCGCTACGAAGTGTTTGGCGACGGCCGCTTTATCGCCAAGTTTGGCGAGTAGCCAGTCGCGGGCGGTGTGGGCGTTCGTCATGGTTTCGTCGGTAGTGAAGGTTTTGGAAGCGATAATAAATAACGTTTCAGCCGGGTCAAGGTCGCGGGTTGTTTCGGCAAAATGGCTACCGTCGACATTCGACACAAACCGAACGTTGAGGTCGCGTTGGCTATAGAACTTGAGCGCCTCAGTGACCATGACCGGGCCGAGATCTGAGCCACCAATCCCTATGTTAATGATGTTCTTGATCGGCTGGCCAGTGTGGCCTTTCCAGTCACCGCTGCGAATTGCCTGGCTAAATGTCTTCATCTTGGCTAAAACGGCTCGGACGGCGGGCATCACATCTTTACCGTCGACGTATACCGGCTCGGAAGATTGGTTGCGCAGCGCCGTGTGCAGCACGGCCCGGTTTTCGGTGGTATTGATTTTTTGGCCTTCGAACATGGCGTCGCGGGCCGCCTCGATGTCGCGGGCGCGGGCCAACGCCAAAAGGGCTCGTAGGGTAGCTTCATCGAGACGGTTTTTGGAGTAATCAGCGTAGATATCGCCGGCTTGCAGACTAAATTTGCTAGCCCGCGCCGGGTCCTCGAAGAGGGTGCGCAGCTGTGTGTCTTTAATTTCCTTATAATGTTGTTGGAGGGCTTGCCACTCGGGCATATCGGTTACGTTCATACTATCTCCATTTAATCTTTGCGGGTTGCTAAGAAAATTGCTGCGAGCCCGACCACCACACTCGCCAGCCCAATAATATAAGCACTGTTGGCCCGAGACTGGGCTTTGAGTGCAGTTTGGTCGGCTTCGGCTAAAGTCTTAGCATCGGCCGTCTCGCTGACAACTGAAGTCGTTGAGTAAGGGCCGCTGGTGGCGGTTTCTTTGGTAGTCTCTCCCCCAGCCTGGTCCCACGATATCACGCTGCCGTCGGCGTAGGTTTGGTAGGCTTTCCAGTCAAGAGCGGTTTCGCCGGCCGGTGTTTGAGCCGAAAACGCAAACTGGTCGTGCAAACCGGGCTCAATGTCACCACCGGACCAGTCTATTTCAGACACGGTGGCGGTTTCGCCGCTGCCGCTAGTTTTAGTAGTAATTTGCCAGCCACCCTTCACGTTGGGACTGACGTTTTTTAGGCCGCTTGGTATCTCCAGACGGAGACCGGTTGTGGCGACGTTTTTCTCGGTGGGCACGGTGACGACAAAAGTTTGCTCGGTGCCGGTAGTAACTTCTTCGGGTTGGACGATGACATGGGCCGATGCCAGGCCGCCAAAGGCTAGCGTCATAGCCAAGGATAGGCCGCTAAACTGGATGGCTGAAAAAATTTTACGCATGATTAGCCCCTCGGTTTTTGTAGGCTTGCCACGATGGCACGCCGATTGTTCACTCCCAGTATAGCAAGAAGCAGCAACCCGCCGCCGGCCACGATCGCACCACTTTCGGCCCAGGCCGGAGCGATGGGAGTCAGGCTGGAGCCATTGCCGCGGGCGATGCGTTGCACAAAGCTGAAATGTCGATCCGGCAGATCGGCGTCACGTCCAATGGCGTCGAGCGTAAAGTGATAGAGCCCTTTGTCGGCGAAGGTGTAGTTGATCGTCAGGCTGCCGCTCTCGGCCGTTACGGGTAATGACGAGGAATGGCCAGCCGGGTCAGTAACGGTCAAGGTAAAGGCGTATCCCGGCTCGGCTAGCTGGTGCTCCTGAAAATCAATATACAACACGGCTGGTTTAGCGGCGACTGGGTCATCATTTGGATCGATGTGCAGAATCGCACCGCTAACCCCGGCGTCGTCTATCAGCAGCTCGTGAGCCGAGGTAGTGATTGGCGTGGCGCACACTAGTAGCAACCCTACGACGGCCAGCAGTTTATTCATGGTGCCGCTCCAGGTGCTGGTGGTTGTGTAGGCTTGGCGAGAGTTTGGGCAGCGCTAGCAAACCGCCAATTAGGACCAGCCACGTAGTTACAGCCAATGTGATGATTAGCTCTTGATGATCTAAGCCATTAAATTTAAGCGCCAAATTTTGGCTAAAACGATAGGCTTCCAGCCCAAAAAGCAAAGCCAGCAGTATAAAGCCAGTAATCTGGACACTCGTACTGGCGCTGTGCGAACCGATCATCCACACGTGCACAATGATTGCTAGCCCGGCGATGTAAACCAGCCTTTGGAGCTGCTTCCAACGGCGGAAGGTCATCGCCGTAATCGCGCTATCAAAGGAGGTTGCCGCTTGGGCTAACAAGATCACTAAGGCGACGCCGCCAAGCCCCAGCGCGACCAAGAAGCGGTTTGGCAGCAGCGTGAGGCTGTTGATACCATGCAACTCCCAGCCGATCACTATAAGCGTGTGCAGGCTGGCAAAATACGCGGCCGAGACGCCGATGGCACGGCGCCCAAACTTGAGGGCTTCACCGAAAGTGGTTGTAGGCAGTAGCCGTAGTAGCGGCGAAATGAGTAGTGCCAGGTAGAGATACAGCACCGCTAAGTAGCCAAAACTCTGCCCGGCCTGAAGATAAAACAAACTGTCGCTTCCGGCATGAGTCCGCAGTAGTGATACCACGAGCAGACTGAGTAAGACCGACTTGGCCAAGATATAAAAGCGTAGATTGGCAACTAATTTCATGGTAGCCACCAGTTCACAGAAATTACCACGCTGAATACCGTTAAGGTGGCCAGCGACATACCGAATACCTGCTTGGCCCAGCGGTTGTCATCACTGGCCCGGCGGCCTTTGAGGGCTAGCTTGAGCCAGTACAGGCCCACGACCAGCATGATGGCCAGGTAGACGTAGCCGGTGTAGCCCAAAATTGTGAGCAGCGTGCAGGCGACTACAAAACCCGCGATGTAAGCGATGATCTGTCGCTTGGCGGCCGCGATGCCTCGTACCACCGGCAGTACTGGTAACCCGGCGGCGGCATAGTCCTGACGGCGGTAGATGGCGATGGCGTAAAAATGGGGCATCTGCCAAACGGTGAGCACCACAAACAACAGCCCGGCGGCACCATCCAGCCTACCCGATGCCGCGGTGTAGCCGGTAACGATTGGAATAGCACCGGAGATGCTGCCGACCAGCGTGCCGTGTACCGAGCGTCGTTTAGCCAGGCCGTACAGCGCGACGTAAGCAAAAACGCCGAATAGCCCCAATGCCAAGCTAATCCAGTTCACGAAGGCTAAGGCCACTGCCCCAGCTATGAGCAACCCGGCCGCAAAAGTCAGGGCTCGCTGAGGACTAATGGTACCGCGCACCATAGCCCGCTTGCGGGTCCGCTCCATGTGGCGGTCGATGCCCCGGTCGAGGTAATTATTACTAACGCAGGCCCCGCCAATCACTAGCGACATACCTATTATGGCCAGCACCAGCCGGCTCCAGCTAATATGGCCGCGCGAGGCCAGGAGAAAACCGGCGATGGTGGTCATGACGTTACCGCGGATAATACCGGGTTTGGTAAGTTGATAGTAATCGCGTCGGCTGGCCACTAGAAGCCTTTTTGATTTTGAATCTGCATGTAGTTATCTTGCTCTTCTGGCGTGAGCTGCATGTGGTAATCCAGATTGTGCATAATCCACAGTGACCCGAAGACAACGATTAAGACAACGGTCATCATAAAGCTAACCAGAATCAAATTCCAGCGCGTGCCCTTTTCGCGACCCAGGTGCAGGAAGAAAAACAGCTGAACGAAGAATTGCAGCAGAGCCATGCTGACAATTGCCACCACTAAAATTGAACCGTTAAACAGGTGTTGAGTGACGCTAAAGTAGGCGCCCAGCGTTAACACTAAGGACAAAATAAATCCGGTAGTATACGTAGCCAAACTACTCTGCTCGGTAGTAGCTTTGGTGACATGTGTGGCGCCCATTACAAAGTTCCTTTCAGGTAGACAATGGTGAAGATGAAAATCCAGACAATATCCAAGAAGTGCCAAAACAAACTCAGCAGCGTCAGTCGCTTAATGGTGCTGTGCACCAGGCCTTTTTTGGCGAGTTGGAAGCCGAGCACAGCCATCCACAGTAGCCCAACCGTGATGTGCAGGCCATGGGTGCCGACGAGCGTAAAGAAGGCCGACAAAAAACCGCTACGGCGCCAGCTATTACCCTCGACGGCCAGGTGGTGGAATTCGGACAGCTCCATTCCCACGAAAGCAGCGCCGAGTAAGAATGTGACGCCTAGCCAGAATAGCACCGCTTGTTTCTTGCCGCGATGGGCGCTGAGCAACATCAGGCCACTCGTATAGCTGCTGGTGAGCAATAGAAGGGTTTCGGTAAGGACGTAGGGTAGCTTAAATAGTTCGTGGCCACCGGGGCCGCCAAAAGTATTATTTCGCAGCACGGCGAAGGTAGCAAACAGGGTGGCGAATAAAACGAGGTCAGTCATCAGGTAGACCCAAAAGCCAAACGAGACCTTTTCAATGTCAGCGGTTTGTTTGAGGCTCATGTCTGCCTCCGCTTGGCGTAGGCTGCTTGATCGGCGGCAACCTGCTCGGCCGTGATAGTCACCTCCGTGTCGTCATCGGTGGAGCGGATAATGATCATCGTAAGTGCGCCGAGTAAGCCAGCCGCGGCCAGCCACCAAATATGCCAGACAAATCCGAAGCCAACGGCGAAGGCGCCGGCAGCGATGTACATCCCAAACGGTGTGTTCTTAGGGAGTTCAATGTCTTCGTAAGTTGGTGGGGCGATTGGCTTGGCTTGTTTTATCGCCCACCAGGCATCGCGATCGGTAACTTCGGGTATGACCGCAAAGTTATAGCTCGGCGCCGGTGACGGCACCGACCATTCGAGGGTCCGGCCGTCCCACGGGTCGCCGGTGGTGTCGATGGTTTCGTGGCGCTTCCAGATGCTGTAGCCCATCTGCAAAATCTGGAAGCCAATACCCATTAGAATAATCAGCACCCCGATGCCGGCCACCACAAACAAACCTTGCCAGCCGAGTGAGGCGTCGTAGTGGTCGAGGCGGCGGGTGGCGCCCATCAAGCCGAGGATGTAGAGCGGCGTAAAGGCCAGCGTAAAGCCAATCAGCCAGCAGCGGAAGGCATAGGTACCGAGCCGTTCGTTGAGCCGGAAGCCAAAAATCTTCGGGAACCAATAAGTAAACCCAGCGAAGTAGCCGAACACCACGCCGCCAACGATCATGGTATGGAAGTGGGCCACCAGGAATAAGCTGTTGTGAACCTGAAAATCGATGGCCGGGATAGACATGAGCACGCCGGCGGCACCACCGATGGTAAAAGTGACTATAAAGCCCAGGAACCACAGCATCGGCGTGGCAAAGGTGATCCGTCCGCGGAACATTGTGAACAGCCAGTTAAAGACTTTGACGCCGGTGGGTATGGCAATCACGGCCGTCATGATGCCGAAGAAGGCATTAACGTTGGCCCCTGCCCCCATCGTAAAGAAGTGGTGCAGCCACACTAAAAATGACAGTGCCACAATACTCGCCAGGGCCCAGACCATCGAGGTGTAGCCAAAGAGTCGCTTGCGCGAGTAGGTGGCCACAACTTCGGAGTAGATGCCGAAAGCCGGCAGTACCAAGATGTAGACTTCCGGGTGTCCCCAGGCCCAGATCAGGTTGATGTACATCATCGGATCGCCGCCACCGACTGAGGTGAAGAAGTGCATGCCAAGGGTACGGTCGAGGGCTAGCATAGTTAAGGTGGCGGTTAGGATGGGGAAGGCAAACATGACGAGTGACATACTGCCCAGGACGCTCCAGATAAAGATCGGCATGCGCATTAAATTCATGCCGGGCGCGCGCATTTTAATAATAGTCACAAAGAAGTTAACACCCGACAGTAGGCTGCCAATACCGGCGATTTGCAGGGCCCAAATCCAGTAATCAACTCCCACGCCGGGGCTGTAGGCGAGTTCCGACAGTGGCGGATAGGCTAACCAGCCGGTCGCGGCAAACTGGCCGACGATCAGCGATAGGTTTACCAACACCATGCCGGCAGCAAACAGCCAAAAGCTGACCGAGTTCAGGAACGGAAAGGCCACATCGCGGGCGCCAATCATCAGCGGCACCACAAGGTTGATTAGTCCGAACATCAGGCCCATGGCTACAAAGAAAATCATGATCGTGCCGTGGGCGCTAAAAATTTGCTGGAACTGGTCGGACGGCAAGATGCCGTGGTTGGTCCCGCTCGAGAGGGCCTGCTGGGTACGCAGTAGAGTGGCATCGCCAATGCCGCGTAGCAACATCACAAAGGCCACGGCTATGTACATGATGCCTATCTTCTTTGGGTCAAGCGAGGTCAGCCAGTTGTCCCAAAGCCAGCGCCACTTTTTGAAGTAGGTCATGCCGGCGATGACGGCTAAGACGCCAAAGACCATAGCCAGCACCCCGCCCATTTGTATCAGGTCGTGCTTAAAATCGCCCAGGGTCAGGCGCCCGAGCAGCCAGTTGGCGGCCAAGTTATTCATGTTGCATCTCCATTTTTAAATCACTGGGATCCATATATTTGGCAAGGACGCGGTCGTAAATGTCGCTGTCTTTAGAGGCGTAGTACATCGGTTGCACATCTTTGCTCGGCCGGGCGAGTTTGTCGTATTCGAAGTTACTGAGTTGGGTGGTGCCCTGCTTCACGCCGCTCACCCAGTTGGCGAAATTATCATTAGTGGTGGCTTCGGCCTTAAACTTCATACCAGAGAAGCCATCACCGCTTAAGTTGGCCGATGAGCCTTGGTACATGCCGGTTTGGCTGGCCATGAGGTTTAAATGGGTGCTCATGCCGGACATGGCGTAAATTTGGCCGCCCAGCTGCGGGATCCAGAACGAGTTCATTGGTGCATCGGAGGTGATCTCAAAATCCACCGGCCGATCTTTGGGGAACTGTACGTAATTGACGCTGGCAATGCCTTGGTCGGGGTACAAAAAGAGCCATTTCCACTGCAGCGCCACGACTTGAATTTTGAGGGGTTTGACAGTACTGGCGATCGGCCGGAACGGGTCGAGCCGGTGGCTGCTCTGCCAGGTGATAATGCTCAAAAAGGTGATCAGGACCATCGGGATGGCCCACCAGATGGTCTCGGCGACAATATTGTGGTCCCATTCCGGAGTGTATTTGGCTTTTTCGTTGCTAGCCCGGTAGCGCCAGGCGATGCCAAAGGTCAGCGCGAACACCGGTATAACCACCACCAGCATCAATACCGAGGCAGCAATCATCAGGCCCCGCTGTTGCGCGGCAATCGTGCCTCGCGGGGCCAGCACGGCAAAAGTGTGGCCTCGCAGTAATACCACGGCTAAAGCCACTATGCCAACAGCGACCAGCCCAGTTAGTAAGCGTTTGTTTTTTGCCCTCATCTCAGTAGTTTTATCATACCATAACCGATATATCGCTTGTTTGGTTTTATCCGTCAGGGCTAGAAGGTGTACACTGGGGCGCGGAAATGCAATAATTAAGTGTGAAATCCGGTTACGCTTCGTATGAATAGCAAGAATAGTTCCGCCAACAGCGCCCACGACACCACCGGTGTCGTACTTTTGCTGCAAGTGCCCCGGACCAATGATAAAAAAGAACTGGCCGCCGAGCAGATGTTTGCCAGCCTCAATGGTCTGCTGACCCTACCCTCTAATAAATTCTTGCAACCACCGATCCGCGAGCGAATCAGTTTTGAGATCGCCGTCCGCAAAAAACGGATTGGGTTTTATGTCTGGGTACCAATGTACCTCAAAAGCTTCGTCGAGGAACAGATCTATGCCCAGTATCCTACCGTCCAGATTAGCGAAGTCCTGGACTATGCCGCTGACACCAGCCAGCACTACGAAACTACGCTGGCCACCGAGCTCAAGCTGATCGCCAATGATGCCCTGCCAATCAAGACCTTCCAGAGCTTTGAGGTTGACCCGCTGGCGGCCATTACTGCTACGCTCGCCAAGTTTGAAGATACCGAAGAGGCTTGGATGCAGATGGTCATTAAGCCGGCTAGTAGCCAGTGGCATAAGCGCAGCGAACGCTACGTCGCCAAAATGCGCAATTCCAGCAATGCTGACACTCGGGCCGTGCTGCGCTCACTGTGGTCGCCGGCCACCACTAAAACTGATAGCATCAAACTGACGGAGTACGAGCAGGCCCGAGCCAGCGGTGCCGAAGAAAAAAGCCACAAGCTAGCCTTTGAGGCTTCGGTGCGGATTATTTACCGTGGCCACTTGCAGGTGGAGCATGCCATGCTGCGCATGCAGTCGATTGTAGCCAGCTATAAGCAGTTCAATACCACCTATATGAACGGTTTCGACCAAAAGCGCAGCAAAGATGGCCTGGCCGCCGTCAGCCTTTACGAACAGCGATCGATCCCCCAAAAGGGTCTGATCCTTAACATCGAAGAAGTGGCGACGCTGTATCACCTGCCCCACACTACTGTAGAGACGCCGTATATACTCTGGGCGCCAGCCCAGACGGCCGAGCCACCGGCTAACTTGCCGGTCGTCACTGAGACTTATAATAATGAGATCAGTCCGGTGGCCGTCGCCAATTTCCGCGGCCATAACGCCATGTTCGGTATGCCGCGCCAAGATCGTGGCCGGCACATGTACGTCATTGGCCAGACCGGTGTCGGTAAGTCGGCCTTTTTGGAGCTGCTGACGATCTCGGATATTTATGCCGGCGTTGGCTTTGCCATCATCGACCCGCACGGTGACTACGCCCTCAATATCCTGCGCCGGATACCGGTTGAGCGCGCCAAGGATGTGATCTACTTCAATCCGGCCGACACGGCCTACCCGATTGCCTTTAACCCAATGGAAGTGGCTGATCCCAAGCTCAAGACCCACACCGTCTCGGAGCTGATCGGTGTGCTGAAGCGCATGTTTGATAGCTGGGGACCGCGACTGGAGTATATCTTGCGCTACAGCCTGCTGGCCTTGCTTGACATGCCGGACGCCACCATGCTGGATATCACCCGCATCCTGACCGATAAAAAATTCCGACAGGAAGTGCTGAGCTACGTTAGCGACCCAGTGGTGCGTAGTTTCTGGGAAGTGGAATTTGCCAGTTGGAATGATAAGTTTGCCGCCGAAGCCGTGGCGCCGGTGCTCAACAAAGTCGGTGCTTTTACGGCTAACCCCTTAGTGCGTAACATCATCGGTCAGCCCAAGAGTAGCTTTAATATTCGCCAGATTATGGACGACAAGAAAATTTTGATCGTTAATCTTAGCCGCGGACTGGTCGGCGAAGATAACGCCTCGCTACTAGGCTCGCTGCTGGTTACCAAAATTCAGCTGGCGGCGATGAGTCGGGCCGATATCCATGCCAGTGATCGCCATCCCTTCTATTTGTATGTCGATGAATTCCAGAACTTCGCTACTGACTCGTTTGCTACGATTCTGTCTGAGGCCCGTAAGTACGGCCTCAACCTGACGGTGGCCAACCAGTACATTGCGCAGATGTCGATGGAAGTTAAAGACGCCGTGTTTGGTAACGTGGGTACCATCGTGGCTTTCCGCATGGGTGCCGACGATGCCCGGGTCATGCTGCGCTACTTTGAGCCGCGCTTCTTGGAGCACGACCTGGTGCACATGCACAACCGCTACTTCGTGGTGAGCATGACCATCGAGGGCGAAAAAATGCAGGGCTTCTCGGCTATTAGCCTGAACCTGCCAGAAAATCACGTTGATAATTCGGCCGAGATTATCGAGCATAGCCGGCAACTGTACTCGGTGCAGCGTAGTATCGTCGAAGATTACGTCGGCGAGCGCTACCTAGTGCCGACGGCACCGCAAAAGCAGGTGCAACGCCAGGCGCCGCCCAAGCCGGCCGTTAAACAAGTGGCGCCCCTCGAGGCAGAAATTATTAATACTCCGGAAAAACCCCACGCCGTGGCGGCCCACAAAGTGGTGACTGCCGTGACGAATGCTATTAATTCGGTCACCGCTCCTAAGCCGGTTGCGGCCCGACCGCAGCCAGCCGACGACACAAAACCGGCAGCGCCCATCGACCCGAATGCTCCCCCCAAGCCAAAGCGCAAGCGGACGCGCAAACGCAAAAAATCGGCCGGCGCTCCGGCAGCAGCCAATCCGGCCCCTGCCAATACTGACGGTACCCAGGATATGGGCCAGTCCGGCACTATTAAGTTGTAAGTTCGTTTCGCCGTTCACCGGCTCTTCAGTACGACCATTGTATTCGTAGACGAACAAGACAAGCAGAAGACGGTGATAGGAGAAAACACGTGGCGGGCCACGACTGCCTATGACGCATCGCTGCTTGGCTTGCTCGTTAACCGGCACTGATGACGACGGCTGTCAGCAGGCATCCAACGGTGATGCAACTGACGACGCCAGTCATGCATGCCAGGGCGTAGCGCGGTCGCAAGTAGCACAGCGAACAGGCGGTCATGGCGAGAAACGTACCGACGCTGAAACCGGTGATGGCGACGTCGGAGTCATGGACGCTGTAGCTGTTGTTGCTGAGAAAAACGACGGTCATGAAGCACAAGGCGAAGCCCATCAGGAAGATGCCAGCCAACGTGCTTGTCAGACCCCCGAATTCGCCGTGCCGCTGACCAAAAGTCGTAAAGTACGACTTTTTGAAGGCCTGCGGGTTGCAGTGCTCGTCGAGAGTGATCTCGAACTGCGTGGCGTGCCTCAGGACCTTGTCGTCCAGGTTAGGCCTATCCCACCATTGTCGTGCCATGTCGCTCACCGTCCGATCGTGTAGTAGTACACATGGCGGTCGAAGCTTTTCTGGCTGCCCTGGGTGTACCGGAAGCTGGTGAACGGTGAAGTTGCGATTTTCATAGGAATTCCTATCGTAGTAGTTACGGCGAACGGTAAGCCGGGCGGCCGAGGCTCGGCTTACCGTTCGTCGCAACACTTCTGCTTGTCAAAGGGCATTCGGAACCGCATGGCTCAACGAATCGTGAAATTATAACATTTTATAGTGTTAACAGCAAGATTATAACATTGACCTCATGAGGTAAAAACAGTATAATAATTTTTGCTCACCAGTGGAGTACTGTCTCATATATAGACGTTTAAACCACTACCGAGTAGCAGTTTAACAATTCATTCGAAATGAGTACTATCCCGACTAAGGGTGCGACTCACAACCGAGAGGAACCAGCCACCATGGCTGCAACCGAAGGAACGACCAAGTCCAAGATCAAGATCGTCAACTCGGCGCTCGATGACCACGAGGGCGACATCGTCCTGCGCGGCATCATCGACCCCAACTGCCTTCCGCAGCTGCTGTACGCCAAGTACCAGCGCGAGATGCTGTCGGCTGCCAAGATCAAGGCGCTCGTCGAGGCCCACCGGGCTGGCGACCGCGTGCCGGACATCGAGCTCGGCATGCGTGGCCACAAGTACCAGGAGCGCAAGGTCGGAGGCAAGGATGTCGTCTACCTCGAAGACGAGGTCTACGTCGTCGACGGCCAGCAGCGCGTCAGGTCGGCTATCCAGCTGATGCAGCTCGAACCGCAGGCCCGCCCGCACATCGGCGTCGTGGTCCACTTCGGCACCAACGAGCCCTGGGAGCGTGCCCGCTTCAAGGTCCTCAACCTCGGCCAGACCAAGCTGTCCAGCAACGTCACGTTGCGCAACCTGGCCGAAGATCTCGAGGTGATGAAGGCCATCCTCAGCCTGACGACGAACAACAAGACGTTCGTCATGAACGGCCGGGTCTGCTGGAACCAGTCGATGATCCGCGGTCAGCTGATGACGGCCGTCGCTTTCGACCGGATCGTCGGCATGCTGCACAGTCACGCCGGCTCCGGCCTCAGCACCGATGCGGTCGAGCTGGCGCACAACCTCCAGAAGATCATGGAGAACGTCGGCAAGCCGGTGTTTCTGGCCAACATCCGCACCTACTTCGACATCGTCGACCGGTGCTACGGGGTCCAGAACGTCCAGTACAAGGCCGGCGCTAACCAGCTCAAGCTGACCTTCTCCTTGGCCTTGGCCAAGTTGTTCAGCCAGCACTTGAACTTCTGGAAGCAGGACCGCCTGGAGGTGGACGAGACGACCATCAAGAAGCTGGCCGGTTTCGCCATTTACGACCCGCAGGTCACCAACCTGTCGTCATCCAGCGGCATGGCCGGCAACATGCTGTTCCAGCTGCTGGTCGAGCACGTCAACTCCGGTCGGCGCACCGGCAGGCTCAAGCCTCGCAGCTACACCGAGCCGCTCGTTCTCGAAGACGAGAGCAGCAGTCTCGATGGCGAGGACTAGCCATGAAGGGCAAGAGCGGATCAACCGCCGAATGCCTGGCTGACCTCGCTCGGCGCTACTCGTTGGCTGAGGCCACCGATCTGCTTGTCGATTTCGCATCCAGCGACAAGAAGACAGTCGAACGGTGGTTCACTGGCACCAATTTGCCCCAGGGCGAGCGCTTGTTACAGGTTCGCTGCTTTCTTTGGCTTGCCCGGTACGAGCCTCGCGAGTTCATGAGCATGCCCCCGCTGAACAGGCGGTTTGCCCTGCTGTTAGCGCTAGGCGTGGTGCCATTCGATGATGTCATCGTGGCTCTCGGTTACAGCGGACACAATGGTCTCTACGACATCGTGCTTCGCGGTCGGGACACTATGCCGACGCGTCGTCACCAGCTGAACCGTCTGGTCGAGAATCACTTCGACGAGATTGAGCAGCGGAAGGGTGAGTGGCGTGACAAGATCAAACAGCTGAAGGAGATCCTTCCGCTGGCTGATCCAACGCAGGAAGTCGCGGTCAGCCCCGAGCCGACCCCGATCGCCGACCTGCCGGCCGTCAAGTCCCCTGCACCCAGCACCCCGCCTGAGCCTGTCGCCAGCGAAACCCCCTCTTCCAAGAGGAATCGCCGGCGTCGTCGTTCACGAGGTGCTGTACTGCTGCAGTCTGACGCCACCGGAACGGTGACCCTGTCAGGACCTGCAGCTGCGCCGCCGCAGCTCGAGCCGCCCGCTTTGTCGCCGGAAGCTTCCGCCGACTTGGCCAACGCTCGCATGCTGTCGCACCTGCTCCTGGCGGCGGATGAACTCATCCCCCGTTTGCTCGAGTCCGAGGACGCGATGCAGCTGTTTCAGCGGCGTTTCGCGGCCAATCGGTTGCTTGCCCTCCGGGCTTTCGCGGACCGGGCTCTGCCGGCCCCGACGGAGTAGCTCTATCGAATGAACTGGCATCCTGCCATCACAAGTCCTGATCTCCAGGCCATGGTGAGGATTTCCGAGTACGGACAGATTTGAGTCGCAGCCAGCGATTCGTCTTTCCCGAAAGAAATCCGCACCATGTAGTTTCTACAAATGTGTGTTTGTACTGACGAGTTGGAAACAACGAAAAACTAAAAAAGACCCCAGTGATGGGGTCTTTTTACGTTTCGTTTCGCCGTTATGCGGCTTATCAATACGACGATTGTATTCGTAGACGAACAAGACAAGCAAGAGATAGGAGAAAACTCATGGGAGACCCATGCCACCTACGTACCTGCAGAGTCTGGTTCGCCGTAGGTGCTCAGCCCGACAGCCACGAGGTCAGCTTGCTGCCGGCGTGGGCGGTACGAGTGCGTGGTGGGTATGTCTGTTCCATGATGTGCTCCTGACTAGACGCTGTTGAGGTACCAGTTCATGAGGTAGAGCATGCCGACGAACAGGCCGATCACCAGCAGCAGGGTGCTGCTGTACATGAGTACCGCTCGCCGCTGGAAAAAAATCATGCACCAAACGGTGTAGCTGATGAAGTAGCCCGCCAAGCAGCACCAGGCGATGAGGCGCCGCGTGTCAACGCTGGTCACACCCTGAAGGCTTGCCCCCATGATGATGAACAGCATGCACCAGATGAGGAGGCCAAACAGCATCCCCTCGCCGGGTCCCACGAGGCGTGGGCGATTGCGTCGCCGACTGAAGTCGGAGCGCTGGTCGTCCCAGTAGGTCTCGGGCATGGAATTCTCCAATCTTTGCTTGTCGAGGTGCATCCGGAGTAAAACTCTACGAACTGAGCAGAACTATAAAACAAATATGCTTAAATTTCAACTAGTGGCCCGCTCGCTTAGCAAAACTACGGCAGGCGGCGACCCCAAGGTACGCTAGCGCAGATCGCCGGGATAGGCCATCAGCCAGCTGCCGTAGTGACTAGTGGTATCAGTAAAGCGCAAGCAGTCTGCCGTGCGGGCAACTTCTAGGTGCCGCCGGCTGACATACGGGCCGAGCCGTAACAGCGGCGTGACACTGCGGCCAATTAATACCGGCTCGTCAGTAAGGATAAAGTCGATCTCGGCTCCCTGAGCGGCCGGTGTGATATTTTGTAACCGGTAAGTGGCAGTGTCGAGCTGGCTAAGTCGCAGCATATCGTGGCCAAGTTTTACCAGCAGGTCGTGGGCAGGCGAGACTATCTGGCTGCGCTCCGGTTGAGCGGCCAGATCTACTTCTGTAAAAAGCCCAAGCATCGGCTCAGTGGCCTGCCTATCAACAAACATCATAAAACAACCATACTACAATTATGACAGATAACAATAATTATGGCCTAGGTATCGGTTTCGATATAGATCGAACAGATGTCTTGGCCGCAGGCCAGCGCCGTGGCATTGTTGGTGATCCAGTTTTTATGCAGTAACAGCGTACTACTCTGGGGCACGACGGTCGCCGCACCGGTCAGGGTACCGCTGGTAGTGGCGCCGGTCGATATATTAGTGACCTGGTAGTAGTAGGTGTTGGCCGTTTGGCACGGCGCAAAGATAGCGAGCTCATAGGCGGTGGTGCTCAGCGTGCCGGCTGGGAAGTTAGCCGCACCCAGAGCGATCGACGTCTGAGCCGTAGAGCCGCCGTAAACAAGGTAGAGTTGAGTGGCGTCGGTGGACAGTTGCGCCACGCCAATCTGGTTAAGTAGCGTAGAGGGTTCGACGTTGGTAGCCGCAGACGTGCTGGAGCTGAGACCTACAAAGCTGCGTTCGCCTGATACGGCGGCGGCATCAGAAGGCACCCAGCGGACTACGTAGTAAAAGCCTGAGCCATCACCAGTAGCTGCGCCCGTCCCGCAGGTAAACTGCCCGACAGACATTCTGCCTTCGGCCAGTGACCCGGCCGTAGCCGCAGTGACAAACCCCAACCGCCGCATGCGCTGAGCCAAGTTGGTAACGGCAACCGTACGGGCCGTAAGCGTACCGGCGATGGTGAGAGCCAGAAAGCCAAAGACACCCGGTACGGCATTGGAGTTACCCGAGGGGTTGAAGTAGCCAATCTTATTACGAGCTAACAATGGTTGCAGGCTGGTGGTTTCCATACCGCTAGCGCCAGCTTGGGCCAGGAAGGTGCGGTTGGCGTTAGTCTTGGCGAAGATTGTGGTCCAGCCAGCGCTCGTGCCGGTGGGAGAAGTCGTCACGCCTTTGATGTCGATGCTCGGCGTCGTGCCATTGAGCGTCACGGTTTGTGTGCTTTTGTCCCACTGGAGGTTGGTATCGCCGGCTAGGCCGGTGCCGCCGTCATTAAATTGGATTTCTTTGTCGGCACCGGCAGCACTGATCTGGCTGGCCTGCAAAATGTTACCGACACTGTTAATAACCGTCCAGGAGTTCTCGCCATACTGCAGGGTGTGGCCCGCTTGCAGAGCCACCGAAACCATAATACGCACGGTGGCGCTGTTCTTAAGGCGAACGGTGACGGTGGCCGCCGCTGTGTCGGCGTTATAAATTGTCATGCTCTTGACTTGGCGTTGGGTGCTAGCAGCCGGCGCTGCTACAACCGTTACGGCGGTGGTTCCAGTAGTAATGGTGTCGCTACTGGCCGGCACGAAGGTGCTGCTGGTCATGTCGGCATAGGTAGCAAAAATCGGCAGCTGGTTTGCGGCCGGTGCTGCCGTTAAAACGACTTCGATGGTCTTGCTGGTAGTATCAAGAATCATTATCTAAAGTCCTATTAAAGTCCTAGTGAAACCCTCGCCATAGTTTGAGCATGGGTCATACCCGTACCGGCGCCGGGAGCTGCAATGGGTTTCCATATGCTATTAGTATTGTCCCAGGTAAGAACGTCGCCAGCAGCTGGAGTTGCACTGCTCACCGGTCGTCCCTGGAGCCCGGTGACATTTGGGAGTAATGCTGTGCCGCCGAGGTCCGTGACAAGTTTAACCAGACCAGCCTGGCTAGTGGTGGCCAGGTTCATGTTAGTGGTGCTGGTGTAGGAGTTAGTGGCTGTGGTAACCAATGTGCCGTCAGCGTTGTGCGCCTGCTGCAAATAATCGTTCAGCAGAGTACCCCAGTTGTTGGAATCAGCTCCAGGGGTTGGCAAACGTGACATCAAACTCCTCCAATTTGTTCTACCACCTCCCGAGCGCTAGAACTTAATAAACTCTTATTGATGATAGCATGAGCTTTATGGCTCTGACAACTTTTGTCCTGTGTAATTATCTACTATAGTGTTTGATTTTTGGATGACATGCGCTACAATCATCATTAGTGCAAGTAAACACAAAACAATCTAAAAAAACGGTATAAAAATGCTCCTACCACGTACCTCAGTTCCGGCTCTCAGGATTACCTCATTTATTACAGTGATCGGTATGTTGATGGTCTTAGCTACTGCCATTGCCTCGGCTAGTACGACTACCACGACTATTAGCTCCACGGTTGCCGGAGTGATCAGCCTCTTGACATCCAGCGGCACGGTCAACGTCAATGTTACTCCTACCGCCTCTGGTGCACAGACTATTTCCAGTGATACGGTTACTGTCAGCACTAGTGATTCCTCGGGCTACACCCTGCAGCTTGCCGAAAATGCGGCTAGCTCGGCGATGGTATCCGGCGGAAACTCGATTCCTGGTATAGCTGGCTCGCAAGCTTCGCCGGTTGCCTTGACTGCCAATACCTGGGGCTACCGTGTCGATGGCATCGGCGGTTTTGGCGCCGGCCCGACTACCACCCAGTCTAGTATTGCCCTTTCTGCGGCAAAATTCGCGCCAGTACCAGCCACGGCTTCACCGAATACGATTAAGACGACCGCCAGTACCGCCAGCAATGATACCACCAGCGTCTGGTACTCGGTGGCCGCCAGCACCGCGCAGCCGTCGGGCACCTATACAAACACCGTAATTTATACAGCAACGGCCAATTAGCTTTTTGTCTTCCCTGTTCCCACCCTCAAAAACATTAAATAAATTGTTGATATTTCTACAATACTTTTTCACTCGCATTTCTAAAGCCTCATGCTATGCTTATGCTTAGTTATATAAATACTTCACTACCAAAAGTATCCGGAGGAAAACAAGAATGAAACAAATAAAAGCAATTGCAGCAACCGTTGCAGGCGTGCTGGTTATGGTCAGTGGAACGGCAGTTGTCTCTGCCATCACTACTACCACAACCATTAGTTCTGTGGTGAGTCCGGTCATTACGCTCTTTAGTAGCAATGGTACTGTCAACATTAACGCCTTGCCGACCGGCGGTGGTGTCCAGACCATCGCCAGTGATACGGTCACCGTTAGTACCAACGACGCATCCGGCTACACGCTCCAGCTTAATGAGACGAGTGGCTCTAGTGCCTTAGTATCGGGTGGCAATTCAATTCCTGCTACTGCCGGTACGTTTGGTACGCCGATTCCAGAGGCTGTTAATACCTGGGGTTACCGGGTTGATAGCCTCGGCACCTTTGGTGCTGGTCCGACCAACAGCGCGTCTAACGCAGCAATTAGTGGCTCTATCAAGTTCGCAGCCGTTCCGGCCACTGCTTCACCGCAAACACTCAAGACAACCGCAACCACTGCCAGTAGCGATACGACTGCGGTTTGGTACGGAGTTGCCGTCAATACTACACAAGCCTCTGGTACCTATACTAACGGCGTAACCTACACTGCGACTGCTAATTAGTGTAAAATGGTGAGGATGTTGCGTCAGCCCCACCCCTACCGTGCGTTACTTCTAGTTTGGGCGCTAGTTGTCAGCACGCTGTGCTTGCAGCCACTAACGGCTTTTGCTGCCCCCCAAGAGCTGACAATTACGCCGACGTCGCTTACCCAGACAATCACCCCCGGTAAGACCTATAATGGCTCGTTCCAGATCCTCAACCGCGGGGAGGCGGGCTACAATTACAAAGTCTACCCTAGCGCCTACAGCGTGAAAGGCGAGGCTTATACGCCCGATTTCCAACCCATCAAGGGCGCCCCGGACGTTGCCAGCTGGTTTAGTATCCCCACCAAGACTGGCTACGTGAAGCCTGGTCAATCGATTACAGTCAATTTTAGTATCGCCATGCCGGCCGGTACGCCTCCCGGTGGTTATTACGCGACTATTTTTACCGAGACACAGTACCCCCGGAGCGACCAAGGTATTACGCTCAATCAACGCGTTGGCGAGATCTTTTATCTGCAAGCCGCCGGCAAGGTAAAAGAAAGCGGCCAAGTCGATACTTGGAAGGCCGGACTGCTACAAAGCTCACCATTGGTAGCCACGCTGCGCCTTAGAAACGATGGCGGTGTTCACTATGCAGCCTCGGCACAAGTCCAGGTGCGCGATGTTTTCGGCAATACTAAATACGCCCTAAACACCACCAAACAGGTCTTACCGCAGACCATCCGCAGCATCCCAGTACAATGGGACAAAAGCCCGGCTATCGGCCTGTTCAAAGTTACCGGTTCGGTCAACTTACTAGGTAATGGCCAGACGCTGCCCACTAAATGGGTACTGGTGATGTCACCGCTGATTCGAGTTATCGTTTTGCTATTGTTTGCGACGGCTGTGGCTGCGGCGCTCCGTAAGCCGGTTGTCAAAAACCGCACCCAGCACAAAAAGAAGATCGCAAAGAAGGAGTAAAGTGCGGCGCCTCCTCGCGGTTCTGACCGCCCTCGTCGTCCTTACTGGCTCGAGCGGTGTGGCGTCGGCTACCTTTGCCACCGGCACATACGGCGCGGGTAATTATGGCATTTGTAGCTTCGGTACGGCCTGCAGCATTACTATCTCGAGCAGCAGTACCGTCAACCTCAATGTTACCCCGGCCAGCGGTGGACGCTGTACCATCCAGAAAGATATCGCGACGGTTACCACGGACGACAGTAACGGTTATACCTTGAGCCTGGCCAGCACCACCACGGCAACCTCGCTGACGAATGGTGCGGCGACGATTACCGCCACCAGCGGTACGGCCGCGAGTCCGGCCGTACTAGTGAGCAACCGCTGGGGTTACCGGGTTGATGGTTTTGGAAGTTTTGGCGCCGGGCCAACGTCCGCCCAGAGCAGTATCAGTCCCCCGAGTCTGACGTTTGCGGCGCTCGTTTCGAGTAGCGGGACGGCCGACACCATCGCGACTACCTCGGTTGCTGCCAGCTCGGGCGCCGTGACAAATGTTTGGTACGGTGCGTGCGCTGACAATACCACGAAAAGCGGTACCTACACTGCCCAGGTTACCTACACTGCCGTCGCTAACTAGGCAACTAATTGACATGCGCACGCGTATAGCATAAGCTTTAAGTAGTAAGGTTTTTGGGAAAAAGAAACACGTCATGATAATCAAAATTGAAGAGCTTCTCCAGCGACAAATGACTCGCAAACAGTTCCTCCAGGCGATGGGAATGGCTATCTTGTCATTGGTTGGCGTTTCTAGCTTACTGGGTGCTATGAGCCACAGCGATCTCCAGTCTGGCGGTAAGCCAGGTTACGGTCTACGTGACTACGGACCATAGGTTGGTCCGCTAGGCGGCCGGTCGTTTAGTAAGGAGCTTGCCGGCTCGCGGCAAAATGTACGTGGCTAGTATGATTGCAAACAAAACCGCAAAGCCGCACATGATACTCGGGATGCCTTTGCGGGTCTCTGGCTTGATAGTGTTAGCCACAGCCGTCGGTACCAAAAATACAAGGTAGCCGATGATCAGGGCTCGTACAGTGGCCTGTCTGGTGGTTGTTTGCCGGTCGGAGTCAGTTAACTGATTGATCCAGCGCACGCCAAGTACGATGCCGGTCAGCAGCCAGCCATAGTAGTAGATGCCATAGGCAATGGCAGGTTTGGCACCGATCTGGAAAATGACGTAGTTGCCGGCGCATTTATGGCCGATAAAGGCCGCCGAGTATATCGTGAAGTACACCATACAGCCTGCCATAGTTGTGTAGGCGGCGGCGATGACCTTTCGGCCGGGTTTGCCGGCTAAAACATAGAGCATGTGTAGGCCTAGCGGCGGCAGTGCCGTAATGGCGACGTAGCCAAGTCGCGACCACTGCTCTGCCGGAACACCAAAGCCGGTGCATACCTGATATTCACAGAGCTGGAACAGGCCCAGCGCCACCAAACTAGCTACTACAAGCCGGGCAATGGTATTCATTTTATATCGCCACAAGCTGTACGCCGCAAGGCTAAACTCGATGATCAAGGTGGCCAGCATAACGGGCGGAGAAAAGCAGTTAAACTGCGTGAACGGTTGCTTGCGCATAGGCGCAGTATAGCAGAGTTATTCCGCTTGTGGTTAGCGGGGGACTACTTACGAATTCGGGTCATCAAACGGAGGTTTGCCAGATAGATCTGAGGGTTCGTTTGAGGGTGCTCGCTGAGGTAGTTGAGGTGTTTGTCGACGAAGGGCATGTTATTGTCGGGGTACGATGCGCTGTCGGTGGTGTAACTCACTGGGGTAGCGTAGGTGTCGTCAGTAAGCATGTTTAGTAGCTTAACCCTGATCGCTAAGCCTTCTTCAGAGTTTAGGAAATCAATTTTCTTCTTGAGGGCTTGCATGATTAAACACTGCCTTTAGCCTGCTTGGGCTTTTTGACTTCTTTACGTCCTTTATCCTTTGACATGATTGCTCCTGTAATCTTTACCTAATTATACGCTTATCTTTGACAAGTTACTAATTAAATATTAGAACATAGTAATTCTGATGATTCACTGATATGTTCTGACAGGCTTACTATGTCGTTCGCGAGCTCTCATCCACGTGCGCGAGTATAAAACGCTTCGTTGGCCTGCACTACCTGGTCCCAGGTCAAAACTAGGCCACTCTCCATATCTTGCAAGAGCGACAAATCGTGTAGATACACATGAGGGCGCATGTTTCCGAATAAAACTTCTGCGCAACCCAGAGGGTAGCAGTACGTCTGTAAGAGCCGTAGCTGCTCGCCTTGAAATACCGCGTAGTCCTTGACGGCATTTTCTGGTGGATGACCGCGTCGTTTTTGTCTTTCTTCAAATATTTTTTGCCCCGCGATCGGGCCATGCGGCGCGACGAGGGCTTCCATGTCGGCGCTTGCAACACAGGCAGCAATGCCCTGGGCACGACTGTTAGGATAATTGATATTCCAGTAGTTCTGGGTCAAGGTGCCGTCGACATCGAAATGGTAGGCTGTTGCAGCGATGGCCAACTTCGCAATTTCGATGTCCTCTGGGGGCATTGAAAGCTGGCGTAATCGCTCGGTAAGCCAGGCAGCGCTGGCTTCCTCGGCGGTTTGGCCGGATGAGGCTTCGTGGATCACATCATGCGCCGCAGCGACCGTACTGACGAGTGCACAATCGTAAGACGAAAGCGCTAGGTTGTCGGCAAGTAAACCTGCGGCGTGCTGGACGCGTACGGTATGCCCGACGTTATGATAAGGCAGATCCTCTGGCCGCTGGCTGTGACCGTCGCCGTAGGCGTCGGCGATATGATCGAGGGCCTGTCGCCCAAGCGATGCCAGCAGTTCTATTTGGTAAAGCTCTGACTGATTAAATTGTTCCATATGTTCCTCCTACGGCTCCAGGATACCGTACAAATGACATGGATGATAGGTGTTGTGCAAAAAGTGCACAACTATGCTATATTCATGGTATGAGTCATATTCAAAATATGATTACGCGCTACTTTAGCGAGCTTGGACTGTCGGATGAAGCGGCTGGTGTGTACGCCACCCTCATCGAGCAGGGACCGCAAACCATTTCTGAGTTGGGACGCAATGCCGATATCGAGCGTACAAAACTGTATCGCCTCCTGCCCGTTCTAGAGAAGGCCCGGCTTATCGTAATTGATAGCGAGTACAAGCACGGTGTTATAGAAGCGGCACCGCTCGATAATCTCGAACTGCTGCTGGCCGAACGGGAAAGTGAAATTCAGCTCCTCAAGCAAGAGCTACCATTGTTAAAACAGTCGCTGCTGCCAAGTGTTCAGCAAGACCCGAAAACCAAGGTGCAATTTTACCGTGGGGCTTCGGGAGTCAAACAGATGCTGTGGAACGAAACTGCGGCCACCACCGAAATCGTCAGCCTCTTGCACCAAGGTTTGCAGCAGTATGCCGGCCTGGCCTTTTTTGAGCGCTGGGTAGCTAAATGTAACGACCGCGGTATTGTCAGCCGGAGTCTGGTGAATGAGGCCTTTTTTGAAGAACAGGCCGCGTGGCATCAAGGCCATCGTAGCGCCAAACTAAAAAACTGGGACGGTAAAGCCCTGCCTGCAGAAATCTTTACGATCTCGCACAGCATGATTGTCTACGATAACGTACTGGCTTACTTTAACTGGCAACCTGACGGTGAAGTATTTGGTGTTGAGCTGCATAACCAGCAGCTTGCCGATACGCAGCGGCAGTTTTTTGAGTTGTTGTGGCGTCAAACTTGAGACAAAATAAGACCTGCTTTGCGCGCATATTTACGCGGCTCTCGTCAGCCAACGTACTCCGTGGCCACCAATACGCTAACGTACGACAGTTGCTACCATTGCGTAAATAAATTTTGTGCAGCGTCTGCCATGCCAGGGTTGAACTGAGGGTTTTGCATGGCAGTTCGTAGCATTGCTAGTGTTTCCTCTGCTGCCTCGACGATACCCGTTAACTTTTCTCCAAGATCTCGGACAGTCGCACCCAAACCGTCGTGGTTCTTATAAAGATCTGTGGCAATCCACGCCCCTGATTCATCTAACACGGGAGTTTTGCCTCTTATCTCGAAAGGTTTAGCCGTTAATTTTTCCACGTAAATGAGATGCTGCTTATCATTAGTGGTAAGAGTGAACACCGTGGAAGCACTTGGCTCATTCGGATATGTAATAATGGTAGCTGACAGGATTCCAGTGCCAAAGACGTTATCCTCGTACGTCGGATTAAGAACTATAGGATTACTTCTTATATATAATGGGTCTGAACTGGCAGGGAAACCTGCAACTTTGCTGACTTCGTTAAAGCCGCTTAACGCATTCGTATACCGCTTACCGAATGCAGCAGCCTCTTGTAAAGCATACGCTCGCGAAGCTTCATATTCTAGCTCTTCAACTCGTGCGGGGGCCAATTTATATCGTACTATTGCTTCAAGTGAAATAGGATTCATAGAAACCAGATTATGCATGCTTAACGACAATTGCAAGCACGAGCAAGATATAAATCCCGAGCTGCTTGAAACTAGCTGGTTTTCAGTAGAGAAGTTAACCGAAATTACACCACTTCTACTTGTTGCTACTAACTCACTAATTACAGACATCGTTTTAGCATACATAAAATAATAAGACTACCGAAGAAGTCTTTCATTGTGCTTATGCCTGGCTGAGCATCATTGACATTATTAGAACCACGTTCGTTGAGTGAACCAACTGTCCGACATCATTCTGATGCTACAGTTAGCTCCTCGCCATCAGGAAATGCGTAAATAAATTTAAGTATTATCTCTAGAAAAGTAAGTATAAGCTTTGCTTGGTGCGCCCTTTTCTAGGGCTATATGCATAAGTAATTTTCTCGTTGCGAGTACTGAGGCGGTGAACGTACTGACTGTCATGCGACCGTCAATTCTCTAAACATATTGCATAAATATAGATAATATGGTATTAATATTTAAATGCCTGATCGATTTTTAGATAATCTACATGCCGACCCTTCAATTGCGTCCTGCAGTGTACTCGCGAGCCAAGTTTTTGCTGAAATTGACCAACAGCTGAGCGCCGCAGATACGCAACTCGCCGATGTCGTAGTTGTTAATGAAACAAACAGGGTACCGCGGGAAGCTTCCAAGGTACGGGTGCTGGGAATCACCGCCACACAAGGTTTTGATGTACGGGTGGCGGAATTCCGTGATGCACGTTCAGGACGCACGGACCAGGGGTTGTACAGCCTGTTTAGGGGCAATGTACTTCTAGAAGTCGCCACACTCGGCACCACCGCCATCGGGCCATGTAACTACGTACAGTTTCCCGGAGAGATCGGTGAAAACATGGTACTTACACCTTATGATGAACAGCGCCGTAAACCTTTGCTCAACGAAATTTTAGGGCTCAAAGATCAGCGGCCAGCTCCAGTCGTTCAAACTCATGAAAAAGGCTTTGGCTACGACCTTGATATATATGCCCCAGAAGCGGTACGACTCATTAGCGAGTATGCGCTCTGCCCCGCAGAAGATCTATGGGATGCCGGAAAAAAGTTGCTGGCCGCCTTTGCTGATCAAGATGGCTTGGACAACCACACCGCAGCCGCAGCCGCGTACGCTACTATGCTTGGCCGCTTCGATAACGGCCCACTCGTGCACATATATAACGCCACTAGGCAGACAGTGCACCGCAACGTATACAGGGACATACTCAACCATATCAAAGCTGACCCAATGTCAAAGTATGAGGAAGCCATGGGGGTCGTGGGGTTAAAACTAGGCGAGTACTATCGATCACTCCACGGACTACCCGTCTTGGAGCAGCCGGCCACTACGCTCAAGGCACCAATGCTAGAAGATCTGATTGGCTCACAGTTCACCAAAACATTCGGCATAGAGTACAGTGCCACGCACGAAAAAATCATGAAAATGGTGTTTGAAGTTGGCAGCGCAACGGTGAAGAAGACGGTCGAAAAGGGCTACGTTTCGCCCGATGGAACAGTGAGCGCCGATGTTGAATATAGCCTCTCGCTGCAGAGTGAGGGCACTGACGAACGCTACCTGCAACTGTTTGCGCAAATCGTTTCTATGCGAGACCTCGCCCCCACCCCTTGCGGCCTCTTTAAGGCCACGAAGTTCGGCAGCCTCCAGGCAATTAAATCAAACGGTGACCTTACCGAGCTTGTGCCTGCTCAGATCGCCGAGCTCGAAGATATTCTCTTAGGTGACGTCACTGAAGCAACTTCTGCACCTACAGCGCTCACACGGCAAAAAACAAACAAAGCTAGTCGCTGGCACCGGTAGCTGCTGCTCACCATATTTATGATATGAGGGATATACGGCCGCGCTTCGCTCTGCGTAGATTTGCACGCAAATAACACTCGCGTTGCCGCCGACGGCACGTTGATCTTACGAATCGGTAATCCCCAGCGCCAAGCCAAATAAAAATACCCACTTTTGTGGGTATTTTTATTTGGTTGGCCATGAGGGTAGTAGTCGGAACCCTCTGTTTGCTAACTTATGTCAGCTAGCGGCAAAAATAGAAAACCTAGTGAATATAGACAGCAACTAATAATGCGCTTTGTATACCAACAATATACAAAGTCTGAAAAATAATAAAATGCTGCTCATACTTTTTGAGGATACTCACCCAAATCATTGTGAAAAGCATGTAGATTGCTACAACAGTGGCGTAGAAACGCGCTATCTCGGATAGCTCGCCCGAAAGCACCATCAAGAGATCGAGTGGAAAATAGAAAAATGCGAGCGAATATGCACTTGCGCGATGAACGAGCCTTGATACACCGAATGTGTCAGGAGCCAATGCTGTAATGGTCTGTAGACTAAATGTGAGTATGAGTAGAATTTCAAATGCAACGGAGTGGGATACGACTGGCGTTAGGAAGTGCTGCACCCACAGGTAGAACGGCATGCCCAGGGCAGTTAATGTAACTAAGAACAACAGACGTGCTTTTATGGAGCTGGCGGCGTGGTGGCTGATGGTCTTAAGATTCTTATCGCGCCATTTCAATAAAAGTCTCACGGCCAGTACCCAACTTACGAGAACGAGTACTAAACCTAAATATTTGGGCATGAGTTTATCATAGCAAATGATGTCGGGATGTAATTCGTACGATCAGTTCATTTGATAACCATGCGAGAAATCTGGCGGGTGTATCATATGCTCATGGATAACGTTAATACCACGTCTCAAATTCCCGATCTCCAGACTTTATTTGAGCGCAGAACTCAAAATATTAGCTCTATTTTTTCCTCGTACAGAACCCTATATCAGATTTACATGGCTGCTTTAGATACCGTAAAGGCAAACGAAAATACAATCATCGCCTTAACAAAAGCGAAAGAGAGTGTTGGAAGAGAACAGTCAAAAATATCGAACCAGCTTTATTCGCAAGGCTTTATTTTGCTTGTAGCCTCCGCGGAAGCGTTGCTCAAAGACGTATTTGATCGGTTGCTGACCGAAAACTTTACAAAGATTAATCTATCTTCGAGCTTGAACTTTTCGGCAAAAGACATTCAAAAAGCGTTGAGTGATTGGAACCCAGTCAATAACCAAATTAGAGATCTGCATACCTCTCTCGGCAGACTGGTTGAGAAAAAAATGCACGACTCTAAGAATCCGATTGAAAAAATAAACTTTCAAAACGTACTATCAATGCGCACCATCTTCAAATCGTATCTAGATTTAGAAATTAGCGACAGTGAAACAACTAGGCGTATACATAAGTACTGGCAGCAGCGTCATTTGTTAATGCACAGTAATGGAATTATTGACGAGCGCTACATAAACAACGTTAAAGTAGTTGATTTACTGACTAAAAATGAAGTTGTGGGCGCCGAAGTCATTATTACGAAGAAAGACTATGACAAAGCGGTAGGCGATTTCACACTCTTATTTGGTGAGTTGACAAAATTAATCCTTGAAGCGAAGCTTAATCTGGATATTATAAATGCGACCGACCAGGTTGATTTTTGATGAAGTATTTCCGGTGTAGTTAAGAGGGATATCTCATGCTTTGATTGCTCCAAGATCGGGTAGCCATAAGTAACTCAATTTAAAGCTAACCCCCAAAGGGCTACAATTCGCCGAGACTATTTCCCCTTGATTCGTATTGATATTTGACGGCGTTATTACTTGAGATATAAGAATTTAGTCCACGGCCTTGTTTGGCTAGTCTTTTCATCTCTTCTACGTGACCTTGCCCTGGTTTCAGGTAACCGTATTTGTAGAACGTGTGTTTTCCGTCTTTGAACTGTACGATTATGTAGTTTGCTCCTGTCTGGTATGCCAGTACGTCTGAGTCACCGTCGGTGTTGTCGTATCGCTCCATATGCACTCCTTGTTAGTTTGCTCTCGGAGAATACTCTTATGACATTAAATAAAGATTAACTTTTGAAATATTGACCGAGCAAGTGCACTCCGAGTGAGCCGGTGTTCTGTAGTTGGAGGGATATCACTCGCGTTGCTCGCTCTAAAATCGGCTTGCCACTGGCAACCCAATTTTACGAACCTCGTTCTATAATCCCGCCACGCCAGGCCAAATAAAACACCCGCATCAGCGGGTGTTTTATTTGGCTGGGATGGAGGGATTCGAACCCCCGAATGCTGGTACCAAAAACCAGTGCCTTACCACTTGGCGACATCCCATAGTGATGGAGTGCAGCATTGTGCAACTCAAGCGGTGATTATAGCGGTTTTGAGCCCAAAATCCAAGACTGGGCTACTGGTAGTCGGGTGCCAGCGGTAAGCCGAAGAATTCTTCGAGCGTGGGATCGCCTTGGCGGTGGAGTTCTTCTGACAGCGCGGTGCCGACGTAGCGGACGTGCCACGGCTCATATATATAGCCGGTTTTGGCTTGACCGTCTTTGGGGTAACGGATAATGAAGCCGTAGCTATGGGCGTTGGCAGCCAGCCATTTGCCCTCGACCGTATCAGCAAAGCATGGGTCGACATTGCAACTTGGCTGGGTGGTGCCACCAAGGTCAGCGGCCAAACCAGATTGGTGCTCGCTGTAGCCTGGGCGAGCACTTTGACTGTCGGCCACTGACTGCCCCTGGGACGAGACATAGTCGTTGTAGAGCGTAACCTGGAAGCTGTAAGAACGGTAGCCGCTTTGCAGATTGAGATTGACGCCCTGCGCGGCTGCGGCGGCAACCATCGTCTCCAGGGCTTTGGCAGTAGCGGCCCGGACGTACTTTTCGGTACTGGTGATGTTGCTGCGCAGAGGGATGTTTGGGACGACTAGATCGGCCGGAGCGTAATCTTTGGGGTTAAGCGGGCGGAGTTTGTTGACGACCAGCCAGAGGCTGGCGGGGTCATCGTTAGAGTACTGTTTTTTGTCAAAACTGGCTGGTGGCGGGTTCGCGGGAGTAGTTGTGGTGCCACTGGCCGGCTTAGTGACAGTTGGCTTTTCGGGGGCGCTGGCAGTTTGCGTAAACACGATCGCCAATACGACGACGATGACGATCAAAAGGCCGATACCAAACCGAGTGCGATGTTTTTTCATATACCCCAAGTATACGCGGCGGTGGCAGGTGGCGAAAGGCCGTATATTCTGTTACAGTTTAAGTAATTACTATGCCAGCCAAAATTGCTACTAATCCCGTCGACCACGTTGTGCCTTTAAACATCAATCATCTCGAAGGCCGGATGTTAAAATTGCCCGCTCCAAAGCGCCGCAACCGCGAAATCTTGCTGCTCTACGGCAGCCACTCTAATTTAGAGCGCATGTTTAGCTTGGCCGAAGAGCTCAACAAATATGGCGCTGTCACCATGCCCGACTTGCCCGGTTTTGGCGGTATGGACAGCCTCTATAAGATCGGCAAAAAACCAACCATCGAAAGCCAAGCCGACTACCTCGCTAGCTTCGTAAAAATGCAGTATCGCCGCCGCCGATTTACGATTATCGGTTTATCCTACGGTTTCTTGGTGGCCACGCGCATGCTGCAAAAATATCCGGAGCTGGCTGCCCGCGTCGATTTTGCCGTTAGCTTGGTCGGTTTTGCGCACAAGGATGACTTCCGGATTGCGCCCAACAGAAAGTGGCTCATACGTAATGGTACTGGCCTGTTCCGCCTGCGGCCCTTATCATTTATGGCGACGGTGCTGTTTCGCGGGCCGGTAATTACACTCACCTATAAAGCGTTAGCCGGTCGCCACGCTAAAATGAAGGATGCTGACCCCGAAGAACTACGAAAGCGCATTGCTTTCGAGAAGATTCTCTGGACTACCAATGATTTTCGGACTTATTTTTATCACACACACGAAATGTTTATGGTTGATTTGTGCACCGCCCAAACCAAAGTACCGGTCTACCATGTGGCGGTCGGTAATGACCAATACTTCGACAATAAACTAGTGGAGCAGCACTTGGCCATCATCTACTCCAGCGTGACGATGCTGAGCGTTTCCATGAAGGCGCATATGCCAACGATTATTGCCACGGCCGCCGAAATCGCGCCGCTAATTCCCCAAAAACTGCGCAAGGCATTGTCCGCGCGGCCATAGTTACGTCGGGATGCTATACTAAGGCATATGAAAATTGGCATCATTTGTCCGTATAACATCCACAAGGGTGGCGGCGTCCAAGAGCATGTCAAAGCTTTACAGGCTGAGCTGATTAAACGCGGCCACCAAGCGATCATTATTACACCCCTACCCCGCGACACCGATGTTATCGATATGCATAACGTGATTTTTATAGGTACTTCGACCGATTTTCGTTCACCAATGCATACCAGCGTCCAAGTATCGGCCACTGCCGCCACCGAAAAAATCAAAGAGGTCCTCGACCAAGAGCAATTTGATATTCTACACTTTCACGAGCCATGGATACCGGTGATTAGCCGCCAGATTTTGCAGCGCTCCAGCTCGATCAACATCGCTACCTTCCACGCCAAAGTGCCAGAAACACTGATGAGCCGTACGGTAATTCGGGTCGTTACGCCCTATACTAAATCGGTCTTAAAATATTTCCACCAGTTCACCGCGGTGTCCGAATCGGCCTTGGAATATGCGAGCTCGCTGACCGATGAACCTTTCGAGATTATCCCTAACGGCATCGACCTGACGACCTACCGGCCAACGGCCCGCATTGATAGGCCAACTGAGCCCAAAAATATCCTCTATATTGGCCGCCTGGAGCGCCGCAAAGGTGTCAATTATTTGCTAAAGGCTCTGGAGATACTGCAACAAAAACACCCCCGTGTGTCGCTGACGATTGCCGGTGACGGTCCGGACCGCGAAAAACTCGAGTTATTAACCGAAGACTTGCAGCTTAAAAATGTGAAGTTCCTGGGCTATATTAGTGACGCCAAAAAGCACTCTCTGCTGGCTAAGGCCGACCTGTTCTGTTCGCCGGCGGTGTATGGAGAAAGCTTCGGCATTGTGTTGCTCGAAGCTATGGCCACCGGTTTGGTAGCGGCTGCCGGTAACAACTCCGGTTACGCGGACCTTATGCAGGGCCTCGGCGCCATGTCGATCCTTAACCCGAAAGATTCCACAGAGTTTTCGCGGCGACTGGAGCTGTTGCTTTACGAAGAAAAAGTCCGCGACCTCTGGCGGGCGTGGGCTAAAGACTATGTGCCGCAGTACAGCTATGTGCGGATTGTCGATAAGTACGAAGAGTTGTACCAACGGGTGCTAAAGCGTCATGGCTAAAACCGTTGGCAAGCTCAAAATCGCGCTAGTACTTGACGACTCGCTCGATAAAACCGGCGGCGTGCAAGAGTACATTATCAGTTTGGGTGACTGGCTCCGGGCCGAAGGCCACCAGGTGCATTTCTTGGTCGGCAAAACGACACGTACCGATATAGCCAATGTGCATAGTCTCAGCCGGAATGTCGGCGTTCGCTTTAACGGTAACCATATGTCGATGCCCCTGCCGGCCTCGCGCCGTAAGCTGCGAGCGCTACTGGCTCGTGAGCAATACGATGTGTTGCATGTACAGGTGCCCTATAGCCCATTTCTGGCGCATCGCTTGATCTTGGCCGCGCCGGCTCACACGGCAGTAATTGGTACCTTTCATATTGTTGCCTATTCACAGCTGGTTACGTTAGCCACCCGCGCTCTGGCGATTTGGACCCGTCGCTCGACGCGTCGCTTCGACCAAATGATCAGTGTTTCATCGGCAGCGGTCGTGTTTGCCCGTGAAACATACCATATGCCGAGCGTGGTGATTCCCAACGCTATCGAATATAAACGTTTCAACACAGCCCAACCGATCAGGCCTGACGACCCACTGATAAATGTTTTGTTTTTGGGCCGGTTGGTGGCGCGCAAGGGTTGCCAATATTTGTTGCAAGCAGTGGCGGCCTTGCAAACACGCGCCGACCTGCCAGCCTACACGATAACAATTTGCGGTAAAGGCCCGCTCGATGCCAGTCTGCGTGCATACGCTACCCAACACGGCATTAGCGAGCGGGTGAGGTTTGTAGGTTACGTTAGCGAGCCCGACAAGCCGGGTTATTACGCTGGTGCCGACATCGCGGTTTTCCCGAGCACTGGCGGCGAAAGCTTCGGTATCGTGTTGGTGGAGGCCATGGCTACCGGCCGGACGGTGGTGCTGGCCGGTGATAACAGCGGCTACCGTACCGTCATGGAACCCCAGCCAGAACTACTGTTTCAGCCCCAGGACACCGCAGAACTGGCCGAAAAATTGGCAGGCTTATTACAAGACGCTGGCCGCCGAAAAGCCTTGGCTGACTGGGGTGGCATGTATGCAAAAAACTTCGATGCCAGTATCGTGGGCGCCAAAATCGTCGCCGAATATCAGCAGGCATTGCGCAAACGCGCTAAAGTATAGATAATACTAGGTACCATGCGCCTGCACCGCTCAAACACAAACGAAGCTCACGCTCAAGTCGAAGTTACCGTTTCGGTCGAGACCTATGCCAAACTAGCCATCCTCGTCGTAGGCACACTGACGCTGATCTTTGCCGTTATGCAAGCCGCCCACGCCATACTGCTCCTATTTACGGCCTTTTTCTTAGCGCTGGCCCTCAACGGCCCAGTTACGTGGGTGGCGCGCCATTTGCCTGGTAAGCGTCGGGGTAGCCGGTCATTAGCAACCGCGCTGTCCTTCATTATCGTTGTCCTGCTACTTGGGGCATTTTTAGCTAGTATTGTGCCGCCGCTTATTAAGCAGACCCAGAGTTTTGTCAAAGCCGCACCCGGTTTGGTCGAGGACTTCCGCGGCCAAGATAGTCAAACCGGTAAGCTGATCCGGAAATATCATTTGGAGGGTCAAGTCTCTGAGCTATCCGGCCAACTCCAATCAAGGCTTAAAAACGTCGGCAGCGGTGCTTTCTCGACAGTTCAAAAAATTGGCAGCAGCATTTTTTCGACGCTAACCATACTGGTGCTCACCTTTATGATGCTCATCGAAGGCCCGCACTGGCTCGATTTTATACGGCGATTAATCCCTCGACGTCATCATGAGACGACTGAACGGGTTAGCAATGACATGTACCGGGTAGTTAAGGGGTATGTTAACGGCCAGGTCATCTTGGCGGCGATAGCATCGGCCTTTATATTCCCGATGCTATTCATCATGAATGTCAGCTATCCGGTGGCTCTGGTGTTTATTGTCTTTGTCTGTGGGTTAATTCCGATGGTCGGCCACACGATTGGCGCAGTAATTGTCACCACGGTGGCATTATTCACTTCGACTACCTCGGCCCTTGTCGTCTTGGCCTACTATATTATGTATCAGCAGATCGAAAATATCTTCATTCAGCCGCGCATTCAGGCTAACTCTACCAACATGTCGCCGTTGCTGGTATTTGCCTCGGTTATTGTCGGCGTCAGTTTTAGTGGCCTGTTTGGTGGTCTGGTGGCGATTCCGGTGGCCGGCTGCTTGCGCGTACTAGTACTCGAGTACCTGCGATCTAAGAATATTCTCGATACCGCAGAAGTCGACGACGCCATCGAGCCCGAACCAAAACCAGCTGCGGCTTAGAAATCTAGATTCTAGACCAGATCGGGCCCTGGGGGGTATCGCGGACAGCGATGCCCTGTTCGGCGAGCTGGCCACGAGTGGTGTCGGACGCAGCCCAGTCCTGCGAGTTGCGAGCGGCTTGGCGCTGTGCGATTAGCTGCTTTTGCGCATCGGTGATGTCACTGCGAGTGCTGAGGTGCAGGCCGAAAACTTCGTCGAGAAATGCCAGTGTGTCTGCGGAGGGCGCGGTAACGGTCGCCTGGCTTAGGATGGCGAGTGCTTCGGGTGTGTTGAGGTCGTGCAAGAGCGCCGCCGTAATGTCTTGGCGGAGTGAATCACCGTTGTCGGCATCGGATTGCCAGCGGAGGTCGGCCCAGGCCTCAAGGTCGCGGAGGCGGTTCTGGGCGGCTTCCAGGCTTTCCCAGCTGAATTTAGACTGGCTGCGGTAGTGCGACTCGAGAACATTCAGGCGTACCGTGTCCACTGAAAAGCCTTTCTCCATAATCTGCTGCAGGCGGATACCGTTGCCGAGGCTTTTACTGATTTTCTCGCCGTTGACGGTGACGTGATTGGAGTGTAGCCACAGATTAGCAAAGCGCTGACCGGTGGCGGCTTCGGACTGGGCAATCTCGTTGGTGTGGTGGATGGGAATGTGGTCGATACCGCCGGTGTGGATGTCTAGGGTGCTACCGAGGTACTTCATACTCATAGCCGAACATTCGATGTGCCAACCGGGGAAGCCCTTGCCCCAAGGTGAATCCCATTCCATATCGCGCTGTTGGCCCGCCGGCGAGAACTTCCAGAGAGCAAAGTCCGAGATAGTGCGCTTCTGATCGTTGAATGACACGCGAGCCCCAGCTTGCTGTTCGTCGAGATCGAGCCGAGCGAAACTGGCGTAGCCTTCGAACTTCGAGGTGTCGTAATAGACACCGTCGTCGATAACGTAGGTGTAACCCTTCTCTTCTAAGGTTTTGATGAGGGCAATTTGTTCTTCGATGTGCTCGGTGGCCTTGGTGATCTGAGTAGGCATAGTGATGTTTAGCAGGTCCATGCACTTTAAAAAGTCTGCGGTGTAGAACTCGGCCACTTCCCAGGCCGTTTTGCCCTCGCGGCGAGCGCCTTTTTCGAGTTTGTCCTCGCCGTCGTCAGCATCGCTGACGAGGTGGCCGACATCAGTGATGTTCATGACCCAGTTGGGTTCCAGGCCACTTATTTTGAGGGCCCGGATAAGCGTATCCATGCGGACGTAATTGAACCAGTTTCCGATGTGCAAGTAATCATAAACCGTCGGCCCGCAAGTATAAACGGCCACTGTCGGTGGGTTAAGGGGCACGACTTCATCGAGCTGCCTAGTAAGTGTGTTGTATAGTTTCATTTTCGGTTCCCATGTCTTGGTTAGTGAGTATTGTCTCGGCGTAGCTTAGACATTCCGACTTGATCTCATTAAATGGCTTGCTGGTTTCGATTTTAAAGCCGCTGGCAAAGGCGTGCCCGCCGCCGCCCATATGCTCGGCGAGCTCGGCGGCAATACCATAGCCGGGATTGCAGCGAATGGCGGCGGTGACTTTACCGTCGTCGTAGGATTTAAAGACGATGGCGACCTTGACACCTCGAGTTTGCAACATATCGGCTTGCACTAGCGGGCCCGGATTGTACAGCGGGCTAAACTCCTTGATCTCAACTTGGGGCACGCTGACGCTCGCAATGGCGCCGTCAAGGGCAAACTCGGCTCGCTGTAGCAGGCGGCCTTTGTAAGCCAGTATCGGCTGGGGCATTTTGCTTGATTCACGACGTAGTTCTTCGAGGGCTGGCCGGTCGACGCCGGCGGCAACCATTTCACCCATAACGTGATAGGTATCGGCCGAAGCCAGCTGATTGCTGAGGCCTTGGGTGTCGCCCAGAATACAGGTCATAATGTTGGTTTGGGCGGCGACCGATAGTGGCCAATTGAGTTCACGAGCGATAGTGTAGATCAGCTCGCCCGCCGATGACTTGTGGGAATCATTAATCAAAACTTCGGCAAACGGGATAACGCGCTCAACTTTTTCGTGGTGGTCGAGCACAATGCATGGCTTGGCGGCGAGCCACGGTTGCTGGCCGGACTGCTGTAATTTCTCGAATAAATTGAGTGTCGAGGCATCGACGATAATGCTGGCGTCAAACTGCTTTGGCAATTCATTGCTAACGCGGTCCCAGCCTTCCAAATATTGTAAATAACCCGGCATGTCGACGCCGCAATACAAACTGGTCTGCTTACCCATGTCACTGAGGATGTGCTCGAGCGCCAGCGCGCTCCCCAGGCTGTCGCCGTCTGGGTTGTCGGCCTGCACAATCACAATGTGCTGCGCGGCTTCTATGATGCTGGTGAGTTTAGGTAGTTGGTCCATGATTGTCTATGTAGGCTTGTAATAATGATGGCACATCGCGATGGGCCGGCCAAGCAAAGGCGTCACTGGCGATGACCGCCGGCTCGACCCATTCTAGACTAGCAACGTCGTCTGCGGCGGCCATGTCACCCGTCCATTCGGTGATCACAAATAGGCTATCGCACGCGTAGACGTTTTCTTCGTAGGTGTTGCCGACGCTACCGATGTAGTCAAATTTGCTGGCAGTCAGCCCCGTTTCTTCGAGCAATTCCCGGCTAGCTGCTTGTTCGATGCTCTCCTCCGGATTGACGAAACCGCCGATAGAATCATACTTGCCGCGTTGTGGCTGGCGGCCGCGCACTGCTAGTAGAACTTTACCGTCCTTGATTGGAAAAATCGCCGCTGCCGTCCGTGGATTATTCCAGTAGGGGTGTCCATTAGCGCAGACATATTTCATGCCCTCATCTTTGCTGAGCTCGGCGCCACACTCGATACAAAAGAGTAGCTTCATAAGGTCTGCCGCCCTTCCAGTGCCCGGCCTAGTGTGATTTGGTCGGCATACTCTAAGTCGACGCCAATCGGCAGGCCGCGCGCTAATCGGGTAATTTTCACATCTCGGTCACCGATTTGCTGCTGGATGTACAGCGCAGTAGATTCGCCTTCTACACTGGCGTTAGTGGCCAGAATAATCTCCTTCACGTCATCGTCGTCGATGCGGGCTACGAGTTCTGCGATGTGGAGCTGATCGGGGCCGACGCCATCAATCGGTGATACCAAGCCGCCCAGCACGTGGTAGGTGCCGTGAAACTGACCGGTTTTCTCTAGTGCGACTAGGTCAAACGGCTCGGCTACCACGGCAATAGTGGTTTTATCACGTCGCGGGTCGGTGTAGAGGTCCGACAATTCTTGGTCGGAGGAGATCAAGGCAAACGTTTTACGGCAGTAACCAATGCCGCCCCGAAGGTCTTGCAGGCCACTGATCAGTTTGGCGGGTGCGTCGGTGTTGTGCCGCACTAAATAATAGGCGTAGCGTTCAGCGGTACGCGGCCCGACGCCCGGCAGTGCACCAAAGGCGTCAATTAAATCGGTCAGTGCCGGCGGAAGAACTTGCATCGGTTGCTTAGATTAGAGTCCGAGGCCGCCCAGGGCGCCCATCATTGGCTGCATTTTCTCGGCGGCGATCCGCTGGCTCTCTTGAATGGCCTCTTTAACGGCGTCTTCGATGAGGCGCTCGGTGTAACCGATGTCGGATAGATCGATGGCGGTAGGGTCCAGGGTGATTTTTTTGAGCTTTTGCTCGCCGGTAATTTCTACCTTGACGGCGCCATCACCCTTTTCGATACTAATCACCTGCTTCTGCAGCTCTTTCTGGATCTTTTTTACTTTCATTAGCATTTTTGCTTGGTCAAAACGGCTCATATGTCTCCTTCGGTAGTGGTCTTATAACTTCTTATACCACTATTGTAACAAGCTAGGGGTCAGAGCGAAAGCTCGCCTTGGTGACGTCGTTGTTGGGCCAAGCTACAAAGTAGCTACGCAAATTATAAAAACAGCTGACAGCGATGGCTAGTGTCAGCAAGCTGATGCCGGCGGCGCGGGCAAAGGGGTTGATCGGAAAAGTCCTCAGCCAGTCGCGCAGTAGCCAATGGGCGCCGGCCGCAGCTGACACGTAGAGCAGTGGTACCAGCAGGCTAAAGGCTACCGGTCCGCCCAACCCAACGAGGAGCGTACCTACTAGCGCGTAGCTAATTAGAATCCGGCTACGAGCGGCCTTCCAGTTGCGGCCGTAATAGTAAATACCCAGGCCTGCCAGGACGAGGCTGATAGTATCAAGAATCGGCAGTCGGCCAAGCCATAAGGTTGGGTACTCCGGGCCGCGAATGAAGAGATGTACCGGTATGCCTAATAGATTACGCCCGATGTGGCTGAGCGAATCGAGGTGGGCTGGCAGACCAATCCAGGTTTTGAGTAATGCCGGCTGCTGCACAAAGCCAATAATGAGTAGCGGTAAACTAATGAGTGTACTGACGGCCATCGCCACGCGGCGCTTCTTACTGGCATGAATTTTGAGGACGATTTTGAGCGATTTTTTTTGCCACCACAGGGTCACTAGCACCAGCCAAATACCGCCGGGTATGTAGAGCGCTAAGCCCCAGCCAAATAACGTCAAACACACAACCGATAGCCGCTTAGCTCCTTGCAGCAAGGCCGCTTGAGTCGCCAGCAAAAATGGTATTACTGCCAAAAATAATACGTCGTTACTAGCATAGCGGCTGACGTGCAGCGTCCAAGCCGAGAGTGCAAACAGGGCTGTTGCCATACTGGCAATCCGGAGGCCGTGGTAGTAGTACAGCACAAAGCCCAGACACAAGACAGTGCCCACGCCGATGACTACGTTTGGCAGTCGGGTAACGAACTCACCCGGTACGCCCGTAAAAAATAAGGCTACTGAACGCAGGGCGAGCAATGGTAGGTAGAGTGGATCGTGTGCCAGGCCGCTCCAGCCGATCGGCGTATGGCTAACTAAGAGCTCACTGGGGCTCAGGCTAGGCGTTAAGGTACCGAGCTTATAGCAAAATAGTAGGAGCGTTACTACGGTGGTGCCGATGGCTACTGCCATTAAGTGGTAGGGGAGCTTGAGGAGAGCCTTGATTTTTTTGTGCTTCATAAACTTTTGCCATTATAGCTTGTTTGTGGGCTGAGCCATAGTACGGCTTATGCTTATTCTCCAAACGGTTGGTCGCGCTGGGTGTCGAGTGATTTAATACGTTGCTTTTCCCTGTCAAAATACAGCTCAACACCACCAACGGGACCGTTACGGTGCTTCTTGATAAGTACGTCCATGATATTTTTGCGATCAGATTCCGGATTGTAGTAATCCTCACGGTACAAAAAGGCCACTACGTCGGCATCCTGCTCGATCGAACCGGATTCACGGAGGTCGGATAACTGCGGAATTTGCGGCGTGCGGCTCTCTACCGATCGGCTGAGCTGGCTGAGGGCAATCAATGGCACGTTGAGCTCACGGGCTACGCCCTTAAGTCCTCGCGAAATCTCGGAGATTTCCTGGACTCGGTTACCTTCGCCGCCAAACCGGCTGCCACCACTCATTAGCTGCAAATAGTCGACAATGATCAGGCCGAGTGGCCGATTGTGGGCCTCGCGACGGGCTTTAGTACGCATATCGCTTACTGTAATGCCCGGTGTGTCGTCGATGAGGATTTGGGCTTCGCCGAGCGTACCCATGGCATTGCCAATTTTCTCAAAGTCGCTGTCATTGAGGTTACCGGTACGGAGTGCCCAGGCATCAACACCCGATTCCATGGCCAATAAGCGATCAACCAGCTGTTCCTTGCTCATTTCTAGGCTAAAAATGAGTACCGGTTCTTTGGCCTGGGTCGAAATTTTGTGGGCTAGGTTGAGTACGAAAGCCGTTTTACCCATCGACGGCCGAGCCGCCAAAATAAACAGATCGGAACGCTGCAGGCCGGCGAGCATGTTATCGAGGTCGCGGTAGCCGGTCGGTATGCCACGGATAGTTTTTTTGTCTTTGTGTAGTTCGTCGAGGCGGTCAAAGCTGTCGGCCAGGATGGTCTCAATGCTGACAATGCTTTGTTTGACGTGCTGCTGGCTGACCTGAAACAGCCGGGTTTCGGCTTCTTCGACTAGCTCTTTGAGCTGCTTCGACTCGTCATAGCCCATTTCGCTGATCTCGGCCGAGGCGCTAATCAGCCGCCGGCGGAGGGCTTTTTGAGCAATAATATCGGCATACTGCTCGGCGTGGGCGGCCGTTGGCACGAAGTTTGTCAGCTCGGTGAGGTAGGAAGGGCCGCCAACCATGTCGAGGTAGCCATCGTTTTTGAGCTGGTCGGCCAGTGTTAAGACATCGAGGGCTTCGCGGCGCTCGTAGAGCTTGATCATGGCACCGTAAATTTTCTGGTGGCGGGCTTCAAAGAAATCAGTGGCATCAAGCGCGTCGGCGATTTTGACGACGGCGTCGGTATCAATCAGAATAGCGCCGAGCAACGAAGCTTCGGCGTCGGTATTTTGCGGTGCTGCGCGCCGCTGGCCTGTGTCATCCATGTCAGTATTCCCTTTTCGTTAGTATACTCTACACCAGTTCGCCGCCGCCGAAAATGTCGCTGATAGCCGACAGGTCTGCTGGCTCCGACGCGCCAACTGCGGCAACAATCGCCGGTTTGGCCACGGCATCTTTGCGTACAATGCAGGTAACCTGCACGGCTTGGCCGCTGAGCTCTTGGATGATGTCGCCGAGAATTTTTTTGTTTTTGGGTTCGCTCAAGCGCTTCTGGTGAAACGCAAAGCCGAAGGCGAGCTCGAGTTCGCGGTCTTTAAACTCTGGTTCGGCCATCCGTACTACCCCATACAACGTGTTGTACTGCTTTTTGAGGGCGCTCAGAATCGCTGGCCACAGGTTGGCGTTAAATGAACCGACGGGTTCTGGAGCGGTTGCTGGCTCGGGCACTACTGCTGCAACTTCGGGTTCCACCTTGGGCTCGGGCTTTATAGCAACGGGTGGCGGTGGGGCCTTCGGTGCTGGTGCTAGTGGCGGCGGGCTGGGCGCTGCCGCCGGTTTAGGTACCTGACCGCTAACGGTCGTGGTGGCACCACCACTCGATAACACGGCGCTGCCAGTGACGCTACCGAGCAGTATGATCTCTAAGAAACGTTCCGGATCGTGACTGGCCGGCACCTCGAGTAAGCGGGCTAGCAAATCGAGCACTACCGGTACCTCAAGACGTGACTGGCCGGCAATCAGGGCTTCACGCAGCAGCTTACTTACCGACTTGGCAATGGCGGCTGCCTGAAAGCCCTGCTCGTACAGGCTGTTCAGCTGGACGGCCGTAGCTTGGCTACTGCCGGTCGCTAAACTATCGACCAACTGCTGAATGCCGGCAACCGAAGGGATTCCGAGGAGTATCTCCACATCGCTCCGTTCGAGTTTGGCGCCGTGGTTGCTGGCTTGGTCGAGCAGGCTGATGCTATCGCGGAAGCTACCCTCGCCATGGTCGGCCAGGAGTTCCAGTGCCTCATCACTGACGGCTATTTTTTCTTTGTCGGCAATCTCTCGTAAATGAGCCACGACCTGCCCCTGCGATACCGGCTTAAAGGTAAACCTTTGAGTGCGGCTAACGATGGTCTCCGGCAATTTGTGGGCATCAGTGGTGGCCAGTATGAACACTACATGGGCCGGCGGCTCCTCGAGCGTCTTGAGGAGTGCGTTAAAGGCCTCCTTGGTGAGCATATGGACTTCGTCGATGATGTAGACCTTGTATTTGGCGCTGGTGGGAGCCACGGCAACTTTGTCGCGCAGCTCGCGGATTTCGTCGATGCGACGGTTACTAGCGGCGTCGATCTCGATGATATCCATGTGGGCTGCACTGGCCTCATCGTACGGCAGGCCATTGATCTCGTGGGCCAGGATGCGGGCAATACTAGTTTTGCCGACGCCACGCGGCCCAGTAAACAGATAGGCATGGCTAATCCGGCCGGTTTTTAGCGCGTTTTCGAGGCTGTCGGTGATGTGTTCTTGCCCAACAATCTCGGACAGTTTTTTAGACCGGTATTTGCGGTACAGTGCTTGTCCCATAAGACTACTTATTATACGAGCATTTTGTCATAAACGCATGTTGTACTAATTGCCAGGTAGCTTACATAGGATAGAATGCCGCAAAAGACGAATTCCCTAAAAGCAGTAGATTAACTGCCCTTAGGGAATTGCCAGAGGTTACAAACGAGAGCAAAATTGCACTCAAGTTTATATTCCTCTGGCGACATCCCTGAATCGATGGTGCCGTGCATGGTACTGCTACCAGTGTCCTTGACCCCGCGAGACTGCCATAACCGCCGTCTGCCAGTACAAAGCCGTAAAGAGGTAGCATCCAAACGACAACAGATGGCTTTCAATCTCTTCTTGGGCCATGAAGTAGACCGCGCCAATCGGTGCGGCCAGTACCGCAGCGGCGACGACGAGTCCAATCGCCAAGGCTAACAGCGTGCACAGGATGATCACGAGGGCGTCGCCGAAGAACTGGCCGATGGTGATGGCGCTCTTTCCGGCGTCGGGGTTGTAACCCGGCAACGTATTCATCAGGCTGACAAAACCGTTGAGGACCTTAACGTCGAGCGGGTACGTCAGCCAGGCAAGCAGCGAAGCGGTCGCCGGTGCGGCAAAGACGCGGAATAGCCAACCTCGATCATCTTGCGCAATCGCTCTGGATATCGTGGCTAGCACCGTTACGGCGCCCAAAATTGCTAATAGCGCAATTGCGAGATAGAAAATTGCGTCGCCGATAAAGATCGCAACTGCAATTTCAGCCAAAAATTCGCACAAGAGAAACGCCCCGCCGAATACGACGATTGCGCCTACTGCACCCTCACCAGACACTACGACTCCCCAGGATATTTGATCGTACAGGGATGTTAAGGTACGGTGTACCTTAATCATTTATAACATAATTTTAGCGTTGTCGATAAATCAAGTTTGCCTAGAGCGCGGCTTCGAGCGCAGCCCACTCGGCGGCGGAGTCGTCTTCGGGAACGTTGACGGAGACTTGGTCTCCTGGCTTGGCCTTAAAGTAGGTGACGCTGGCGAGGAGGACGCGCAGGCTGCGGCCGCCCACATCGACGAAGTAATGGCCATTCTCGAGCTTGAGCGTGCCAACCACTTGCTTGCGAGGGATGGGTCCGATCTGTTTGTACAAAAAGGCGCCGTCATCGGCGATGGTTAACTTAAGGATGTCGCCCTGCACCAGCTTGGACTTGCTGGCATAGTTGGCGGGAACTGGGTAGGTCTTAGAATCGGAACCGACCATGTTCTGGCCATCAAAAACACCTTCAATCACCTTGCCGAGCGTATCTTCACGGGCAACAGGCGCGACTTGATCGTCGTCGCCGACAAGACTAATAAGCAATTCAGTAGCCGCAGCTAAGCTGGTTTCAGCTTCCTGAATCAGTGCCCGCAGTCGTTTGACTTGTTTTTCTGGTACGTCTGGCATAAGTGAGGTCTCTCGTATAAGTGGTTTTTGTGTCCTATACTCCCCCTCAAAATAGCACGTCTGCCCCTTCAAGTCAAAGATATGGGTGTTTCTGTGGATAAGTGACGAGTATGTAGTCAGAACATGGAAGGCACCGGTATTGGGCTTTTTCGGCAGTAGGTTGTCGTGCACACTGATTTCTCAGAAAGTCGCACACTCCTCAAACCTTGAAGCTTCAATAGTAACTGAAAGATTAAAATTACTAAATCGATGGGCTCATAAAGGAGCTGCACCGTTACTTGCAGAAGTGCTTAGCAGTATGGAGTTAAAAACGTAAGAAATATGATATAATTTGCTTTAATATGCAGCGTCAAAATAAACACTAAAATGACCGAAGATTTCCCCGAAATAAACCCTGAGCAGTTCGATATGGCAGAGGCTAGCCAGATTGCAAAAGCTGGCCTTGGGTTTGTCGGTTCAGATCTTAAAGCTGACGGTCAACTAGAGTCATTGCGTGGTAGCGAACTTGTAGACGGCATTATTGTCGAGAGGCGTCCTATTAATATGCTTCCTCTAGCCAGTGCCAGATCCGATGAAACTGACCTGTTTTGGGCTCAACGTAAACTTCGACCAGACAATATCGGTGGCAACTTTGTGAGCGTACCAGTTTTAGGCCTTGGCATAACATATGAAGCTGCTACGGCAGTCCTACGCCTGCCTACAACAGCACACCTGAATAAAGTTGTAGATAGGTTCAATCCTGGAGGATTTCAGTTTAATGAAGTAGACGGTTTCCTCAAAACGGGTGAGTTCCTGGATCATATTGGTGCAAAGCGGTTTCCACTTAGTCAATCCACCGATCGGACATCAGGTGTTCCTGACAGATATTTGGATGCTAGCTTAGGATCAGATAAAGAGTGGTGGTATGAGAGGAGAAGGTTCCTTAAGGATTCTAGTATTTCACCAGATCTTACTTCTCTAAAAGAACATGATTTAGTTGATCATATTGGCCTAGCTTTATTGCCTGCCTCAAGCGCTGACAACATAGCTGGACTTGCAAAAATTGCTACTAGAGACTTCTCGGGTAGTCAAGCGGTAGCAGGTCTTGACGTAATGTTAGACATGATTGCTAGTTATGCGTTGACTCCGGCAGTCCCCCACGATGCTAAACAAGCTGAGGCCAAAGATGCCGTATGGGAGATGTTACAGGATCAAATAGTCAAGACGGCCTCTACCGTGTTTAGTGGACTCGACTTGGCCTACCCTGTTCCTAGATTGCGTACGCCAGATACTCCACCACGCAGCGAATATGTAGATTGGTTTCATGCGCATCGTAAAAAAGAGCTGTCAGATGAAGCATACCGGACAATGATCAATGAGCGATTTGGTGTTGATCGGCAAGAATTTGATCAACAAATTGCGAAGATGCAAGCACTTACACTCGATGATGCATCAGCAGCGTAATACATTCGTGCATGACATATCGAATGGCTCCATTAGTATTAGAGTATTCCATTAAATAATTTTTTTTATGTTGCACCCATGCTATATAAACATTATCTCCTTCTAAGATACTTGTTAGACCGCAAGCATACCCTGTTGCCTCCTTCCCTCCCATATATTTACATATAAAAGCCTACTTTCTTGAGCTAAGCACGAGGCAAAATAAAAGAGCCGCTCGGGTGAGCGGCTCTTTTGCGAAGTTTCGTAAGGAGACTAGGCGAGTTCGACGGTGGCACCGGCGTCTTCGAGAGTCTTCTTGGCAGCTTCGGCGTCTTCGGTCTTGGCAGCTTCGAGGACGGCCTTTGGAGCGCCATCAACGATAGCCTTAGCTTCACCGAGGCCAAGACCAGTAATGTCTTTGACGGCCTTGATAACAGCGACCTTAGCGGAACCAGCATCCTTAAGGATGACATCGTATTCGCTCTTGGCGTCTTCGGCAGGACCGGCTTCGGCGGCGGGGCCGGCTACGGCAACAGCTGCAGCAGCTGGTTCGATACCGTATTCATCCTTGAGGATGGTCTTAAGTTCGTTTACTTCGAGTACTGTCAAGCTAGTTAAGCTTTCTGCGAGTTTCTTTAAATCAGCCATGATAATTTCCTTATCTAAATAGTATTAAGCGGTTGCCTTGTCGGCGACACCGTCGAGCAGGGCGTGCAGGTTGCCGGACAGAGCGTTGGTAACGTCGTGAACCGGTGACAGCAGCGTTGCGATGACCTGGGCGATGAGCTCGTTCTTGCTTGGCAAGAGGGCTAAGGCCTTAACGTCGTCGGAACTAATAAAAGTGCCTTCGGCGGTGATGGCGCCTACGAATTCAATCGTAGGGTTGGTTTTGGCAAAGGTGTTCAGGATCTGGGCGGGCGCAACTTCGTCTTCAGCGTTGAAGGCGTAGAGCAGCATCCCTTGCAGTGCGCTGGTGTCAGCATCCTTAAGGCCATCGTTTTGCGCAAGCGCCTTGATGACCAAGCGGTTTTTGACGACCTTTACCTTGGTGCCGTTGCCCTTGGCATCTTTGCGCAGTGTTTGTAACGCCTTGACGGTGGTACCTTGGTACTTGGCGACGACGGTCATCTTGGAGTCTTTGAGCAAGCCCGCAACTTCGGCGACGACGTCATCTTTTTCTAATTTGGTTAGTGCCATTCGTACTCCTTGGAGTTCGTTAGTTTTGACCCTGCGTTCGACCTGCGCGGGATCCGTTGCCAAACAAAAACGTCTGCGGTAAACCGGAGACGTTCAAACATACATACATGCATTTGTTTGTGACTATAAAGTCGTACCTTGGCGATGTTATTAAGGCGGTGAAGCCCGTCGCTGTCTCTGGCAACTTAGCTATTATTTTACACCAAAAGGGACTGGGTGGCAAGCGACGGCGCGGCATCAGCTTCAGCCGTGACACGGGTGGCATCTAGATAGAGCTGCATGGCTTCTCTGGCGCCGGTGCAATGGCGCCACATCTGTACGGCCGCACCGAGTATCAGGTCTTCCTGCACTTCGGGATAACCTCGATAATCATCGAGCTCCGGCATAAAGGAGTGGCGTATGGCGTCGACGGCGTCTTCGTAAGCGGTGGGTAGCATTTCTGTCACTACGGTGCTACTGAGGAGCCACTCATAATCGTGAATAGTGAAGCGTTCGGCCCAAGGCTTATAGGCGACGTGCTGACATTTGGGGGCTCGGTCTTTCATAGGATCCTTTCAATCAAAAAGAGCTTCCGGATGGAAGCTCTTGGTAGGTTGCTGAATTAGTTATTTCTTGGAGCGGGCTTCGATCCGAATGGGCACGGTTTTAATAATACCCAAATCAATCAAGACGCCGGTGAGGAAGTTTTTGATGGATTGCGTTACGTTCATGGACTTAATTTTACGCCCCTTAACGAGGTCCGTCAACTTGGCACTGCTTGTGGTTTAGTGCTATAACATACCGATGTCCGAAAAATTGATACCGCCGTTTGCCAACGGCCAGCACAATGCCCACTGGATGCATGCTACGCATGCGCCGGAAGTGGTGGAGACGGCGGCGGGTGATCACCTTGCGCCAGATGAGGCGGTACTTACGAATCTTGCGCACCTGCGCCAGTACGTCCCGATTATCGCCTCGGTTGATGTGACGCCGCTGGCCCAAGTTTCACGGGCGATCACCTGGGACGAACTTGATGTCCAAGCCTTCAATCTGTTCCGCCAGCAACTTGGCCCATTTGATTTTCGGCTGGAGCCGATGCAGCCCGTTGACAAAGTCGGCTATGCAGCCAAGGCGGCTACGGGAATTGCCATGGCGATATTGGAGGTCTCGGCCCATTTTATCGAACCGACCGAAGCTAATAAAAATGCTGCCGGGCTGGCTATTGCCCATGAAACCCTGCCCTTGTTGCTCGAATGGATGAGTTTTTCTGATGCTACCGATGCACTACTGACCCGCCAACTGTTGCGTCGCAAGGTCGGACGGACCGGCATTCGCTCATTCTATGGTATGCGCTTTCACCCTGATCGCTTCGAGCTACACGACGGGGGCCTGCGTTTTTCGGAAACGTTTCTACAAAATGTTGTCGATAAGCGCCAACGTCACAGCCTGAAGGATGATGACCCGAGCGATGTTATTTTTGGCTGTCCTGCCCGCCGTGACTTCGGTAAACTCTACCGGGTTATGAGCCGTAAGGCCGCCGCCGATGGTCTGTTTAGCCTGCCTTACCGTAAGTAAACCTGCACCAAAAAAAGTTTTGCTTTTTACATCACTCTTTGATAGCATGACCTTGTGACAACATATGCCGCCAACTGGACCCAGCAAAACTGCAAGCGCTTCGCTCGCATGATTTTGCACGCCTAGTTGGAATTCGGTTTTTCAAAAGCACTAACACCAAACCGGATTCCAAACGAGGAAGCCGGTTTTTTTTAAGGCAAGAAGTATGACTACAAAAGAAGCAATTCCACTACAATCACCCCACACTAAAGAGGACGCCAGAGCCTTAGTTACGCATGGCCTCATGAAAACTAACGATCAGCACCTTGAGAGCGAATTCGGTAGTATCGCCAGCGAGAAGCGCCAGCGGTTGCTGCCCTACATGTTCCGTTTGCGGCGAGCTCTGACTGAGCCAGGTGCGGTACCTTTCGTAGCTACCTTCCGGTCGGCTGAGGTGCCGATGGCCTCGGCTATCCAACCGCGGAGCATGGAATCTTTTGATAATATTCACGGTTTGTTTCTAGCCGAATTTGGTCACCGTCAACTGAGTGTCGCTCACGCTGTGGAAGAGCCGGCCCGTCTCCAAGTCGGTAGTTTAGGACGGTTCATTCTCGAACGAAATGGTGAAATCGGCCACAACGGCTCGGCGGCGGTAACGTACGAACTTCATGAAGTTGACCTCGATGAGTACACGGCCGCACAGCATCAGCTGGTTCCGGAGCTGAGCCATATGATTCTCAGCCACTGGGTAGACTTTCTATACGCCACGCGTGGCTAAGCTATTTGTCGAGCTGCTGTAGCTTGTACTGGGTGTAGCGCTCGGCGGCGAGGCGTGTCAGCTTGGCGTCTTCGCCGGAATTTACAAACCGCATGGCTTCAGCGAGCTGTGGGTGGACTTCGGCAAGTTTTTCGTGCATTTGCAGCACTAATTTGCGATAGCCAGGGTGACCCTGCGGGCTAGTCCGCAACTCGTGTAAATGGAAGGCTTCGCGGGCATTGTACGTGACCTTCCAGCGCATTTTGTGGCCGAGCAGCGTGGCGTACTGTGCCTCGAGGGCGTAACCGGATTGCTGTAACAGACTATAGAGTTTGAGACTAATCTCGAAGCACGCTTCGAACTGATCGGTGAGGTTGGCTTCTTCGATGAGCTTAGGCGTTTCGTAGCCATAGCGTGGCGTCAGCTGTTGCCATTCGAGGTCATCGACCATCCGGTGGCGCTGCAAGTCGCGGAAAATACCATAATCGCATACCAAATCCCAGCTGTAGTGGGCTTTTTCGAGGGCTCGGCCTGGCCGATGCCGGCGGTTGAGGCGTTCACCCATATACGCAGCAAAGACTTCGGTTTTTTTATCGTAAGACCAGCTGGCAACCTCGGTCTCAATGGCTTCGAGTGGTAAATTGCTGTGCTCGTAGAGCATGTCAGGAACCAGATTGAGCTCGTTGCGCGGCCAGTAGTCAGTTAAAGTGACGGCTTCGGAAGTAGCGGCGTAGTTGTCGGGCAGGAGGTCGGTGGCTAGTTTTTGAACGGCCGTATGCGTATTTGAGCGATAGGCGATCAGGGCGCCGCCGCGCTCTGGGTTGTCGGCGCGCTCTAGGAAGGTCGGCATGACTTTGCGGGCTTCGTCGAGTACCCGTTGGCCGGTTATCCGTGCTTCTGGTAAGTCATCGCTGAGGAGATGCATAATCAGGCTCTCCAACGCCTGACCAGAGGCAAAAATGCCAACAGTTGAGGTGGTAGCCACTGGTAATACCGGCCGGACAGCGTCGCAAGCCTGGGCACGGATAGCGCCCTTCCAGGCGCCGTCGCGTTCGGCCTCTGGGGTATCCGAAGCGTTCTGTAAGTGCAGCGTCAGGGCGTGGACCATCGCTGAGTAGAGATCAAACATGGTGTTCATGGCTTCGATGTACTGCTTGCGGATGGATGGCTTGAAGTGCTTGGGTATATGGAAGCGGTAGTGGCCCTGGGCATCCTTCTGGTCGAAATAAATATAGCGTGTGGACTGCTCAAGGTACGCGGCGAGGCGACCCCACTCTAATTTCTTGGTAAGCAAGTTACTGGCATTCTCGACGACCAGGTGTTGGCCGACTAGCTGCTGCACCGAATCGTCGCCGTAAGCGGTGATAACGCGCTGAATGAGCTTTTCATCTTTACCGAGATTAGCAGCAAATTCGTCGAGAATAGTAACCCGCATGTCGTCACCGCGGCGGCTAAGGCGAGCCATGGCGGCAGCAGCAGTGAGACCTTCGAGCTTAGTAGTGGCGTACACGTCGCCATCAACATTGGTAATATGCTCGCGCAGCCAGGCTTTGCCGGCGGCAGTGGGACGCATGCCGTACTTGGTTTTTTCGACTAACGGCTGTTCATCGGCTGGCTGAACCTCTTGAGAGGTGGCGGCAACTTCGGTTTCGGCGACTGCTGTTACCGGCAGCTCGGGACTGATCGGTGGCGCATAGGGCGCGGCTTTCTGCTCAATTATTTCTTTGATGGCAGTCGGCTCGCTGGGGTGCTGCCCGTCGCGGCTGGTGAGCTCGGTGCTGACCAGCTGCCAGATCTGTTCACCGACTTCTTCGGGGGTGGTATTCGCAAACACCACCGGGAACTGGCGCTGCTTGGCCTCCCAGAGGTAGCCGGCCCGGACGCGCTCCAAAAAGCCTTCGTCCAGGTTGTCGAAGCGCTCGCCGTTGTATCGGTCACGGACGCGCTCTTTGAGGGTAGTGGCTGGGGCGTCCATGACGATGCATAGATCGGGCTCATTTTCGCCGACGGCGAACTTGATGATATTAGTGATGGCCTGGTAATCCGGCACATCACCGCGGCCGTAGTACTGGATGGCCAGCGTAGTTAGATAGTTACGGTCGACTAAGCAAATAATGCCCTGCTCGACGCTGGCCCGGATAACTTCGAGCGACTGCGAGCGCGCAGCGTTGTAGAGTAATACCTCGGTCCGGGTATTCATCGGGTAGCGGGGATCTTGGGTGAGCTGACGGATAGCCCGGGCGGTAAGGTCGCTCTGGCTGTCCGGCTCGCGCAAGGTGCGTACTGGATAACCGGCGGCTTGCAAGCGGTCGGCGAGCATGTTCAACTGAGTGGTCTTGCCGACCCCCTCTGGTCCTTCGATGACGATGTAACGGCCGCGGCTGTTTGCGCTATTCATAGGAAAGACCCTCGACTTTCTTTGGTAACCGACGCTGATCCTTATAGGCTTTAGGAAGCATCATATCGGGCGACCAGGTCTTTATAATTGTCTCTAGGTCGGTGCCTTGCTGATATTTGCCGCTGAACTGGTTGTCGCGGCCAGCACCGTAGTCGCCTTCAACTTCGCCGGTCTCGTGAAAAACAATTTGCGCAAAGCGCTCGCCGACCGGCAGCAGAACTGTTTCGCGTTCGTTGAGGTTATAAATCTCAAGGGTTAGACGATTGATGTAGCCCGGATCGATCCAACCGGCATCAAAACAGACGGCGATGCCGTTGCGACCCCAGCTGGAGCGGCTCCGGACTTCGCAGGCGCCCGGTGGCCGGATACCGAAGAACTCGTGGGTATGTGCCAAAATACGCTCCCGTGGTTTAAGGCTAATGACGGGATGATCGAGCGGAATATTGGCCACCGGCTTAAAACCGTTGAGGGCGCACCACTCGCCGTGCGGCATGGCCTTGTAGGGGCCATCGAAGTAGCGCTCCACGTCTTCTTTATCGAACGGATTGTAGATGGTTCGATCCTGCATTTTTTCGATGCGGTAGTAATAATAGCCGAGCGTAACGTCAAGACTGGCATGACTGACGTGCTCCGGCGCGAATGGGTGACAGACGATATGGTCATCCTGGATAGCCTGACGAATCTGGACATTGCTATAAACAGCCACGGTTACTCCTCCACAGTTTTCCCCTATTGTATGAGTGGCCGGGCTTTAGCGCAAGTACAATAATAATGTGATTTTTACGCAAATCTGTGTCATACGGCTTGAGCTTATTCTAATCAGCGATAGTCGCTGCCGCGATATTCACTGATAGTGTTGGCGGCAAGAATGTCGCCGTAGAGATTTTGGGCCAGCGCTTGAAGTTCGGGTAAGCCTCGATTGTTGATGACTCGAATATCAGGTACGATCTCGCTGACATGGCGCTCGGTGACGTCACTGCGGTCGGCGTCGGGCAAGTCACGCTCAATGATGCAGACTACGCCACCTTGCGATTTGATGTAATCAGCCTCGGCGGGTGTTCGTACTGCAGTTAGAGCCACCAGGGTGATGTCATCACCAAATTCATGGATCCGACGCATCAGCTCTTTGTACCACAACAGCGGGTCGATACGGTGCAAGAAAAAACCGCCGATCCACTGCAGAAGCGGCCGGTAGTCATCTTTATTGCGGCTGGATATCGGCGTGTTGATGAGTGCTGGGTTTTCGGCGACGCGGTCATAGTATGCAAACAATTTGGCATACCACTCCGGCTCGGCAATCATCTCGGCCTGGTCGAGCTGGACGTCGCGGAGGTCCAACTCCTGAAAGGTCATTGGCTGCAAGTAAGCCATGAAGGCGATCAGCGCGTCGTTGGTATTACTGACGAGCTGGGCGCGCGGGGCTTGAAAGTCAAAGCCGGTCAGCAAGGCATTAAAATGTTCGGCCAATTCGACGACCACGGCTGAGGTTTCGAGGTGCAGTGTTTGGCTGGCGTTGATATCACACAACATCTCGGCCAATGTGGTCTTGCCGCTGCCAATTTGGCCGCCGATGGCTATAATCTTCATTGCTCTAGTTTAACAGATGCCGGTAACAAAAAAACCGGAGCCTCGGCTCCGGTTTCTCGATACCCTAGGGCTGGGTTAGTTGATCGAGGAGATGTCGACCTTAACCGATGGGCCCATAGTGGTGGCCAGGTGGGCTGTTTTGAAGTAGTTGCCTTTAACGCTGGCTGGCTTGTTCGACTTGATGCTGGCCAGCACGGCATTGGCGTTCTCCAGCAGCTGTGGCGCGCTAAAGCTAACCTTACCAATGCCAATGTGAACGATACCGGTTGAATCAACACGGTATTCAACGCGGCCAGCCTTGGCCTCGGACACGGCTTTGTTGATGTCGTTAGTGACGGTGCCGCTCTTTGGGTTTGGCATTAAGCCACGCGGTCCGAGGACACGTGCGTACTTACCAAGCTTGGCCATCAGAGCTGGCGTGGCGATCAGGATGTCAAAGTTCATAACACCCTTCTCGAGCTGTGCCAGAACCTCTTCGTTGCCAGCAATTTCGGCGCCAGCCGAGGTAGCGTCGTCAGGTGCATCGGTGAGGACGGCGACGCGGACGTGCTTACCGGTACCGGCAGGCAGGACTAAGTTGTCACGGATATTTTGATCGGCGTGGCGCGGGTCGACGCCAAGGTTGATGTGCAGCTCGACAGTGGCGTCAAACTTGGAAGGGCTAGTCTTGGCGACCAGTTCCAGTGCTTCTTCGAGCGGATAGTTTTTTTCAACCTCTACCAACGCGGCCTTCTCGCGGAAGGACCTGCCGCGGCGCTCTAGCCGTGAGCGAGTTGGGTTGCTGTGCTGCTTAGGCTTTTCGGCCTCATCTTCGCCAGATTCTTTGCGTTCTTCCTTGGCTTCTTTTTCCTCGGCCGCTTCGAGGGCTTTGGCGCTGCGTTTGCCGGCCTTGGCGACCTTTTTCGCTACAGGCGCTGCTTCTGCTTCAACAGGTGTTTCCTCGACAGCGACCGCTTGGTCGGTGATTTCGATAACTTCTTCGGGGGTGATTTCTGGCTCAACCGGCTTGGCAGCCTTGGCGGCTTTCGTATCCTTAACGCTGGTGGTTTTCTTGGCTTGTGCCATGGTAATGCTCCTTCGTGGTGCTGGCGGCGGTAAGGCCTCCCACTAATTAATTATGCTTGCGATTGTAAAAAATCGATTTGTTCTTGAGTAGTACGAAAATCTGTTTGATTGCCATCTTCTAGCTCTTGCTGGGCGATCAAGCGAAGCTGAGCAACGTGCTGCCCTATGACTGAATTATTGACGGCCATTTTCAGGGCCTCATCGGCGAGATCGGCTTGTGCTTGGGCGTACACCCAACGCATGTCGTTCTCCAGGCCCGGCCCAAACGATTCTGGCGTTGCGAGTTGTGCCTCGGTGAGGTTGGTAGCTACAGTCAGGAATATGTTGTGGGCAACTCTGGCTCGGCCCAATAGTTCATACGGTGTGAGGGTCTCCAGAACACACCGTGCGGCCATGCTAGGCCTCGACCTCTACGCCCATGCTGCGGGCGGTGCCCGCAACCATTTTTTTGACAGCTTCCACATCGTCGGCGTTCATGTCGTGGGCTTTTTCTTCGGCGATCTTGGTCAGCTGTGCTTGGGTTAACTTCTTAGGAAGCTTTTCGCTGTTGGGGCGCCCAGAACCTTTTTGGATACCGAGTTCGGCGCGAATGCGGTCATCGGTCGGCATGCCTACGACACGGAAGGCCATAGTGCGGTCGTCGAACACCGTAATATGTGCCGTAACGGTCGCACCTTGCATGTCTTTAGTGGCTTCATTAAACGGGTTGATAAAATCCATCATGTTGACCCCATACTGTCCGAGGGTACTACCGACGGGTGGCGCAGCGCTGGCGCGGCCGGCCGGAATTTTCATTTTGAGGTTTGCTTTTACGACTTTCGCCATTATGTCTCCTTATTGCGAATGATATGCCATATGGCCATTGAAGCGACCGGCTGTTCATTCTCCTACTTTACGGTAGTGCGTAACAGATGTGATTATACCCCATTTGCTCGCAATTCACAAGCACTTCACGGGCTCGCCGCGCACATCCTTTTGTATGTACAAACGTATATACAAAAGGATGTGGTCCGAGAGTACTGAAAAAACTTAGAATTGCTTACGGCGTGGACTGCGGCGCAGGTTTTGCGATAGCGCCATAGCCCCGCGGTGCATTGTAAACGTAGCTACCCATTCCTCGCGACTGCTGCGGCCGGGGAAGCCGACCATGGGTTAGACGCGCTTAACTTGAAGCGAGTCAAGTTCGACGGGCGTTTCGCGGCCGAACATGTTGACCAAGACTTTGAGCTTGCCCTTTTGCGGGTCGATCTCAGAAATAGAACCGTCGAAGCCCTTGAACGGACCGTCGGTGATATTGACGACGTCGCCGGGGTTGAAGTCGATCTTGTGCTTGGGCTGCTCGAGGCCCATGCGCTTCTGGATCTTTTCGATTTCGTCTTGCTCGATAGGTGTTGGATCGGTACCAGACCCAACAAAGCCGGTCACACCAGGTGTGTTGCGGACGATGTACCAGGCGTCTTCGCTGAGCTTCATCTGTACCAGGACGTAGCCCTGAAAAATGCGCTTTTCGACGACGCGGCGCTTGCCATTCTTGATTTCGATCATCTTTTCCTTGGGTACCAGCACCTCGAAGATCTTATCGCCCATATCGAGCGAGTCTGAGCGCTGCCGAATGCTCTCGGCAACTTTTTCTTCGTAGCCGCTGTAGGTGTGAATGGCGTACCACTGCTTGCTGGTGTCGTATCGTTTGTTAGTCATTACTTAAGTAAAACCTCTCTGAATAATTTATCTAATCCGTAGTCAACAACTGCGACCGAGGCGCCGAACACGAAGGCGAACACGAGAACGGCAAAGGTGAGGCGGCGGCTTTCGGGCCACGATGGCCACTCGACGAGCTTAAGTTCACGCCAACTCTTACGGAAATAAGGTGGCAGTAAGATAAGGCCGACAAGACGGACGGGGCGGCGCAGTGGACGAAAGGCCTTGAAGCCAAAAAACTTCTGTAAGGCTCGGCCGATGGGGCCAAAGACCTTGGCAAAGCCGCTGGCTGCACCCCCTCGCACGCGTTGGCGTTTGCTGAGTTTGTCACCCGCTTCGGAGGCTTTGAGGGCCTTCTCGCGGAAGGTTTCTGGATTTTTAACTCGGCGTTTAGCCGTTGTCTCTGCGTCAGAGGCTTTTGTAGCCACGGGTGTCTCCCACTTGTGCGTTCCCAAAATTTTGTAAATAAAAAGCCTACAGTTTTTGTAGGCGATCTTTGTCAAGTATACCAACTGCGCCAGGTAACGTCAAGATGCAGCCCAGGCCGCGGTTTGCTATAGTATCGGTAATGCTCTCACTATATGTTGCGCTTGCCATCGTTACTGTCCTCGACCTGGTCCTCTGTTTCCCGCTCGGCAAGCTTCGGCCGCAATTGGCAGCCATACTAAACTTATCGAGTATCGTCGCCGCTGGTATTTTGCTCCATGACGATGTCAATGCCTTTTCGGTCCTCTACGCCGTACTGACTGCCTATAAGATTTGCAACTACATCCGGATTTTGCAGGGGCGCCGCCAGGCCGACTATTTATTTACCATCTCGCGCCGCTCTAGCTGGGTACTGGCAGTGTCGCAGCTCGCGTTATTGGGCTTGGCGTATGGCTTGCTGCGGTTGCACCCGGCAGTGGCTGTCATGCCCTCTATCGCTGCCGCCAACCTCGTGGTGGCAGCAGTCGTGACGCTTGTGGCGCTGCGCCAATTAATAAAAACCCGGCCTCCTAAGTTGGTTGAACCGTTCCCCCCGAGCCAGCTACCCAGCCTGACCGTTGCCATTCCTGCCCGCAACGAAACCGATAGCCTTGAGGCTTGCTTACAGTCGCTGATTCAGAGCGATTATCCTAAGCTAGAAATTCTGGTGCTCGACGATTGCTCTCAGAATAAGCGGACGCCGCAGCTCATAAAGAGCTTTGCGCAGGACGGTGTGCGCTTTATCGCCGGTAAGCCGGCGCCGGAAGCCTGGCTGGCTAAAAACTTCGCCTACCAGCAGCTAGCCGATGCCGCGAGCGGTAGCCTACTACTGTTTTGTGGCGTCGACACTCGTTTTGAGAAGCAGACCCTGCGATTGCTGGTGGCCGATATGCTCGAAAAAAAGAAGACCATGATAAGTCTGATCCCAGCTAATCAAGTGCCACCGGCCGGCGAGTTTGAATCGTTACTGGTGCAACCAAGCCGTTACGCCTGGGAGCTGCTGCTGCCCCGCCTCTGGACCAGCCGACCGCCCGTGCTCAGTACTTGCTGGATTATTAGCCAGCAGGTCCTCGAGGACGCTGGCGGCTTTGCCGCGGTCGCCCGAAACATCACGCCGGAGCGCTACTTAGCCAAACACGCGGCCCTGCAAAACGATGGCTACAGCTTCATGCAAAGTGCTACCACCACCGGCCTGACAAGTCATAAACCGTTCGACGACCAACAGGCCACCGCCATCCGCAGCAAATATCCCCAGCTCCATCAACGGTTGGAGTATGCCGCTTTTGTGACATTGCTCGAAATCGGTCTGTTCGTACTACCCTTCGTGCTGGGACTTGGCGCCCTGGCAACCGGCTACTGGCTGGTAGCGGCGCTCAGCGGGGCCAGCCTGGTGCTGCTGACGTTTATCTACGTCCAAATTATGGCCGTTACCTATCGGCGCTTCTTATGGCGCAGCCTCTGGCTATTGCCCTTTGCGGCGCTGTATGACGTGGCCATCCTTAATTACTCGCTTTATAAATATGAATTCGATACGGTGATGTGGAAAGATCGCAACGTCTGCATTCCGGTCATGCGGGTGATTCCTACCCTGCCACCGGCATAGGCGCGCCAAAGAAAAAACCTCGAAGAACTATAGAACCAAACAAATGGGCGAACCGAGTGGCTCAAGCGAAGGTGTTTGGGTGGCTAGGAAGGAAATGAGGTGTGGCGCCGGGCTGCGGCCGGGGGAGGGGGCAACCCGACGCCACACGTTCATGGGAGTGGTACTGGTTAGAGCATCTTCACGGGCGTGCGGTTGGGGTTGGGTGCTCCGTGACCGGGGCTGGGGTTGTCGGCGTCGAATGCCTTGAGCAGTTTGCGTCTGCTGACAGGCCCCAGCTTGGCGTCGCTGATGTACTTCTCGAGCTTTTCGCGCTCCGATGCCATGTGAATTACCTTCCTAGTCGGGTAGTTCTTCGAGGAACTTCTGTATTATGCTATGACTCTTCGAATAACGCAAGCGCGTCTTTGCGAGCAAGGTGGCCGTGTTGCGCTGGATGTACTCATCGGGGCGGTTTTCGTGCTGCCCGATTCGCTCAGTAACGGAGACATGGCTCGGCCAATAAGTCAGCCAAAAACTAGCGGGGATATCGCCACCGCAATAGATATCAAAGTCACTCAAAATGGCCGCACCAATCCGGTAAGCTGGCAGTCCGAGTTCTAAGGTGGCATGCGAGTAGCGGCCGCTACCATTAATTGCTTCATTACTGAGATCGCCTGTCAGCATCACAATGTACAGTAGAGGCGCTAGCAGTAGATCTTCGACGCGCCGTTCGAGGTAGGCGGGATCGCGTTTACAACGTGCTAAGCTGGCTGTCAAATCATCATTGTTGGCGTCCGGGAAGACGTACCTTCGAATTACATCTTGCATGTGGAGTTCAGGTACTCGGCCGGCCGAATCAGGTTTCTCCTTCCAGATGAAGCCATCGGTGTGGCGTTTGAGCTCCAGGCGCAGCGCCTGCGTGGTTGCATCATTGTCCTCGGAGGAAAATAGCGGATCAATAAAGGTCTCGGCAAGCTCAGCTAGAGTCGCTGTGTCGTGCTCCAACAGATAGCTGCGAATCGCTTCTGGCGTCGGGGCAAATTGTTCGTGCAGCCGGTCATACAACATGCGCACAAAGGGCTGCTCCATGCCGGTATATAAGTCATACATATGCTCGAGGCTGGGGGCTACCGGTTTGAGTTTAGTGAGCGTTTTGTATACCTCGCACAGCTCAAGACTTTCCTGTTTATAGTACATGCGGCAGGCGTTAAAGTTAGTGTCGATTTGCAGCCACTTAGTCGGTGTTATCTGCATGACGACCGCCGCGTGATAGCCATGGTCTTTGTAGAGTTCTTCCCGGGCATCACGAACGATGTCGGCAAAGCTTTCTCGGACTGCATCGGGGAATTTAATACCCATATCCATAGCGCGGACCATCACGTCGGCGATCGCATGAATGTAATCTTCGCGCGAGGCCTCCCCACTCGACTGGGCCACGCCGGCATGCAGGTAAGGTATGCCGGCTTTTTGGGCAAAGGCAGCAACGAGTACCGATACTCCGAGGCAAGTTGGATTGAACTCAATGTCCGGGAACTGGCCAATAAGTTTGGGTGACAAACGAGCGGGGTGATAAAAGTAGACCTCCTTGGCCACTTCATCTTCAGCGCCTGCCCCGGTCGGGCTAACTGCCTCAGTAGCGACATCTTCTGTGCGGGGGTCAGTGTGCCGTTGTATTTGGTCGACGCGTTTGGTCAGCCAGTTGATAATGTGCAGTTTTTGCTTAGCCCCGCGGGCAGACTGATATTCGCGGACTTTATCGAGGGCATCTTCACCGAGGCAAATGAAAGCCTCATCGAGCACGGCTTGGCCGAAGGCTTCGATTTTGCGCTGCACATCACGATCGATGCGCCCACTAAAACGACTGGGGTGCATTATTGATGAGTCACCCAATAAAATGTCCTCTTGTAAGGGGTCACGCGAACCACCGCGGCCGGTAAAGCTGTCCGGGTAATGGTGCATCTCGTGCGCACTACGCACGCCCCAAAGGCCAAGTTTGGCGACTAGCTCAGCGTCGGCGGTGGGCGGCCTCTCGGCTGTCTTCAGTGCTTGTTCGTGCAGCTCCATTCGCCGTGGGGCGGTCAAACAGGTTTCGGCGGCCAGATTAACCAGCTCATCGAAAGCTGGTCGGGCGAGTATGTGCTGGATTTCTACCTCGGTCTCGTAACCGAATGCAGGTACGGGCTGCTCCATTTGGGTATATTATATCACAAATGGCCGAACCGAGCAATTAGTCACCGAAGTTAGGGATGAAGATTGTGAAGGTCGAGCCTTTATTCAGCTCGCTTTCAATCGACACCTCAGCGTGGATTAGGCGCTGCAATTTCATAGTGACGTATAGGCCGAGGCCGGTGCCGTTGCTCTGGCGGGTGCGAAAATCCTCGGAGCGGAAGAATTTGTCAAAGACGCGATCTTGGTCGGCCTTGCTGATGCCGATGCCGGTATCTTTAATGGAAAAGTTAACGCCCTTTTCGGCCGGTCGGGCAATAATGGTGACGCTGCCCTTTTCGGTGTATTTAATGGCGTTCGTGATGTAGTTCTGTAGAATTTCGCGTACGTACAGCTTGCTCGAATTGAGCTGCTGGAGCTTAGTATCGACATCGACTTTAAGAGTGAGGCCCTTGGCTTCGGCGCTGGCAGTGTAGTTACTCTGCAGCTCGCTACACAATGCCTGGACGTCGATCGGCTCGGCCTCAACTTCCAGTACACCGCGCTCCGCGCGGCTGAGCGTTGACAAGTCGTTGATCATGTCAGCCAAGAATAGTACCTGGCGGTGTGATTCTGAAAGCGCTTTTTTGACGGCGCTGATGTCGCCGGTTTTTTCGACGATAAATTCGGCGTTACTAATGTTGCCTTCGGTAATGGCGATTGGCGTGCGCAGCTCATGGCTGACGACGCTAATAAACTCATCGCGCTCCTCTTCGAGCGATTTTTCACGGGTGATGTCGCGCAGTAGCATGGTGTAGCCATTATTCTCGGATTTGCCGTAACCTAAGTAAATCGGTGCGATCGCGAGAAACAAATTAGAAGTACTACCGTCGTTGTACTTAATCCGCAAATCGCGGTTGATAGTCGGCGCGGTGGTGTCTTTGAGGAGTTTAGCGATTGACACGGGCTGTGACTCGGGGTCGATTGGTTTAAAAATCCGGCTTAGCAGACGGCCCTTAATGTTGGTGTTGAGGTCGAGTACGTCGAGCGCCGCGCCGTTGTAGGTGGTTACTTTGTGGTGCTTATCGATGGCAATTACGCCGTCGGTAATGTTGTTGATCAGCGAGTCAACTTGCTGGCGGTGCTGCAAAGCCTTAGCGGTGCTTTTTTGAACATCGGCAATCTCTTGCTGGGCGACGCGCACAAAAGTAATGGTGTAATACGTCATGACGGCGATGCCAATCAAGAATACCAGCACCGAACCGTCCTGATTCAGCAAGGAATAATGCGTCTCAATGTGGGCCCGGTACAAAATAGCCGCAAAAATAATTGCCAAGCTGCCGATCATCGCCGAAATACCGAGGTCAAAGTAGACGAACATAGCGATTAGAATGATGTAGATGTAATACGGCGATGGCATCGGCAATAGGAATAACGCCATCACGATGGCAATGGTGTGTAGCAGTACGTACTTTGCGACCATCACCTGCTTAGAAGCGTTCGGCCAGTAGAGCTCACCGAGCATCAGCACAAAAATCCCGACCACGCAGACCAGCAGTGGCGCTAAGTGGACATCTGAAAAATAGGTGGTAAATAGCACCTGGCCAATAATCGAAAAGATAATGGCGCTGATGGGAACGGCAAGATGGACTTTGTGGCCAGCGCGATCCAGCGCTTGACGCATCGATTCAGGAGAGTTCTCGGTAGCCATAAGCAGTATTATAGTATACCGGCGGCTTTTTCAACGACGGGTTTGTGCGCGTGGACTTGTTTGCGGACGAGTTTGTAGTGCGGCACGGTTTCGGCGACGCGTGCCCAGAACTGGTCACTGTGGTTGAGGTGCTCAGTATGGGCCAGCTCGTGTAGTAGTACGTAGTCGATCAGCGGGTCGTCGAGTTGCATTAGAAACAGATTGAGCACGATATTTTGATTCTGGTCGCAGCTACCCCAACGGCTCTTGAGCCGCTTGATCTGAACCGATTTGTAGCTAAAATCGTGTGCGGCCGCCAATACCGCTAGCCGTGGGGGCAAGCGGTCGTTGGCTTGCTTGCGGAGGGCCCGCTCGGCGGCTGCCTCGGCGACGGCCTGTACGACCGGGCTGTTGATGGTGAGCGACGACGGATAATTCACGATGATCTTGTTGTTGATCAACCGGCTGCCTAATTTGACATTTGGGCCTCGCTCTACAAACTGTAAGGTATGCGATTTGCCGATTGGCTGGCCGTTACGCAAAAAGCCGCTCGGTACTACCTGCTGCTTGATCCAGCCGAGGCGTGACTCGGCAAAGGCCACGGCCGAGCGAAAACTCGACCACTTGGGAATGCTCACTAGTACCCGCCCGTCAGACTTGATGCTGAGACGCAGGTGACGGCTGGAGGAGCGTTTGACAACGTCAATAACCGTCTGATTGTCAGAAAGCGTGAATTGTTTGGCCGGCATAATTAACGGATTCGGATATTGCGACGGGTCATGTCAACGCGACCACCTACACTACTGCTCGGTACGAGATTGACCATACCTGGTTTGGCGACGTGGTCGGTAGTGTCCCCGTGCGATAGTAAGCCGAGCTCGCGCAGCTTGCTAATGGCCGAATTTTGCTGGGTGTTATATAAGTGTTTGCCGCTGATTACGACATAATCTTCGGAAGGCATCGGGTTTTGCATGTAGCCGATCATTTTGTTGTAGGTTGGGCGATCCCAAGCGGTGGCGTATTTGTCGTCGGCGCGGCGACGGTCACGTTTTTGGGAGCGGGCAAAGGCCGTATCGGCATCTACCTGGAACCAAACAACCACTGGCTGGACCTTGTGCTTACGAGCAAACTCGCGCAGTTGGTGGCGCTGGCTGGCGCGCATGGCATTGACGTCGTAAATAACGCTCAATCCGGCGCTCAAGAATTCTTCGGTCATGTAATCCATGAGTTGCGCCACGACCTCGTTTTCTTGCTTGTCATGGCGGGGATTCTCAAACAATTCATTGCGAATACGGTCGCTCTGGACGTGGGCAGCTTGGACATTTTCGGCAAATTGACGGGCAAAATAGGTCTTGCCGGCACCGGGGTAGCCGTACAACATTAATAGAAACGGTTTGATCGGTACAATTTTTGACATCTACAACTATGTATAGCAGATTTCAGCCTGTTTTGGAAGTTGAACTGCCATGCCGCTACTGCTTGCATGCATCTGGTGGCTGGGTAATAATTGAGGCACTATGGGTTTGTCCAGTATGAACAACAATTACATCCTGTCGGAGTTACCTTCCTCGCCGGCAGAAGATGCCTTGTGGATGATGGGCGTTACTCAGGCTGACGAAATACTCACCGAACGTGATCCCATCGATAATCTCAAAGAGTTTAGTGACAAGTTTGGCGTCGAATATTACCCGCGACGGTCAATGGAAGTCGAGGGCCACCGCGTCGCCTGGATGGGTATTAGCCAGCGGATGCAACGGCCACGAGTGGTAAATAACTCCCCCGATGCTTTGGGGGTGCGCCTGATGTGCGAATGCGATTTCCAGTATCGCTTTGTGCCCCTGCAAGATGGCAGAACAGAGGCTATAAAAATGCGCAATCCAAACTGCGTACCTAAAAAAGCGGCGCTCATTGCCCGCCAGATCGTACATAGTGAGATCTATGGTTTTGATGCCCGGACGCGTTTTCAGCCGGACTTTAAATTTATGGCTCACTACGGCCAGCCGGCGGTTGATACTGCGATTACGGCCATATTGCATCGTTTCCGCGAGGACCCAACTACCTGGCTGGGCAACACTGAGGCGGGCTATCTTGGTGCCGTTACGATTTTTAATATTCTCGGCTTCCCTCGGGGCGACGCTAGCTCGGAGCCGCGCTATCAAAAATGGCATGTCCTGCACGATCTAGCTGATCAAGGGCGTCTCGAAATTCTTCCAAACTGGGGGCTACGTCTCCCCGTTCAATCGACAGCCGCGAAATCCGTTTTGGTTAGTCAGCCCCAGACCCCACCCCTCTAAAGTTTTGGCAAAACCATATTATTTTATTAGTGATAGAAGTACAACAAACTGTATATTGCTGCTATGAAATTACATCACAGTCTGCCCCGCCGTGACATTTTAACCGTTTTCGAGTATCATTAAGCGGATCTAACACCGTAGGGGTGTAGCTCAGTTGGTAGAGCACTGGTCTCCAAAACCAGGTGTCGCAGGTTCAAGTCCTGTCTCCCCTGCCAAGAAAAATGGATTAGCCAACGGCTAATCCATTTTTCTTGGGGGAGACTTCGCCGAAGCCCAGTCCTACTAGCCCGGCTTCGCTTTGGTACAGGTTACATCTTCTTCAGGCGAACGTTGCGAATCACCACGCTATAAGGATTGACGCCGTTGGGCGTAATGTCGAAGCTGACAACTTTTTTATAACCACCGGGGGCAGCCAGGGTCAGCTTGTCGAAAGCGGCTCTAAACAGCTCGCTCTCCGTAATGGCTGTGCCCAGAGCTTCCGTACTGGTGCGTGTCATACCAGTTCCGGTGAACTCGTAGATAATGTCCTCTTTGCCGCCGGCTACTTGGACGCCTAAGGCACCAATTTCAAAGCTATAATCTTTGCCTAGCGTTGCAATCCGAGACTGGAGGCTAGCTACCAACGCGTAGGCGGCGATTTCGGCGCTATCGATGTCATATGGTAATTGCGGGATGGACGAGCTGGCGGTAGTAGCGAGGCCATAGCGAGTCATCTTCTTTGTCGAATTTCCGATGGTAATGGGTTGGCGGAAGTCTGAAACAGTTTGGTCGATGTAGCCGACGCGAGCCGAGAGCAGCTCGGCGAGACGGCGATTGCGCGGCGTATAGCGGAAAATTGCCACGTTGTTTTCGGTGACATTGATTTGCTGTAAGCGGGCCGCTTCGCGATTGGACAATGGAAGTTGTGCGGCTGGACCGATGATGTAGATGTCTTCCCCTAATACACTCTTTGCCAGGGCGGTGCTCTCACCCATCAAGTCGGCAGTGACGTCGGACAAAATGAGCTTGCTTCGTGGAATTTTGATTGGCTGACCCGGGTTGGCCGGCCGGCGCCTCGAAAGGGTCGAAGGAGTTGTATCCTCGCGACGACTGGCCTCATTGGGTATCCGGAAGCTAATAGCGTATTCGCGGCCTCCTTGGCGTTCATACTTGTCAGATAAATCAGATATATATTCATTGACGGTACGGGTCTGCAGTGTAAACAGTGGTAGGCGGTAGCCGTTGTCGTCAAAGCCAGCAAAATTGCTACTATCAATAAGCGTGATAGTATCGCCGTTACGCTCCAGAACTAGATTCACCCGACGCTCATCTACTCTCGTCTTGTAGCTGATGCCAAAGCCGGGCTGGATACTGGCATTGAGCGCCCGGCGAGCGGCAGTATCTTCGTCCCGCAAATACTGCTTAAAGCGTTGGCTGATCTCCACCCCAACTTCGGCTTTTGGTACACTGACGGCGAACGCATCGGGATCCTGGGCATAGCTGCGAACCAGGGCGTATGCATAGGTTTCGTCAACTGACTGTTCTGCAAAGTCAAATGCCTCTGACCGAGCGTTAATTGTAGAAACTAAACGGGCATCGACATTCGTGTCCGTATCATCGGGCAGCTCGCGGAGCGTTCTAATAACTGTATTAGCAGGATCGAACACGATGATTTCGTTGCCGGCGGCTTGTTCGGTACGGATAAACCCGAGTAAATTTTCCAGTTCTGTGACCCGCTCAGAGAGGTAGGGTTTATTAGCGCGCGTTTCAGTGCGCGTTTCGGGACGCCCCTCTTCCAAGGCTTTAACGGTTGTATCGACGAGTCGGGCGACGGCGGTGTAGCGGTTGCCTCCTTGCGTGCGATAAGCCCGCACCAGCAACCCAACGAAGTCCTCATAGCTTTTTTCGAAAATCTCTACACCGCGACCTTCAAAAGATCTTGATCGGTCAATAAAACTCACCATATCATCCTGAACGTCGGTCACTATATAGACCAAAAATTCAGAGGAGGTTTGGATGGTAATGCCGAATCCCGGCACGACGTACTCACGGAGCTCCTCGCCCACGCCTGGGCGGAGTAAGTTGAAGAGGCGCTGATTTTCTAGAGAGTCGTAGGGTTTAGCTACCGGCAAGCTAATGGTCGTATAGGTCGATACCCCGTCCAGTAACGCCAGAAGGTTCTCCGAGCTTTCAAGGCTACTGTCCGCACTCGAGCGCTGTACGGTGAAGAAATCGATACTGCCACCTCGCTGCACAAATGTTCTCACCGTCCTGTCCTCAGTAATACTCACTGGAATGCTCCGTATTTCCTGACGGGTGAGGGCCCATACTATGCGGTTTTGAGCTTGGGCCTCCCTAAAGAAGTCCCTCAAAGCCTCGGTACCCTGCCCCTTTTCGTATAGGGTAACGGCATCGCCGCTCGCAACCATTTCACCTTTGCCAATGGCTTGCACCGAGGCTACCTTGCCGCTGGCCAAAATTTTGAGGATGGCTTCCGAGCTATTGTCGGCGCCATAGGTGCGGTCAATGACTTGATTGCCAATAGTGTAGCGCAGGGTCAGCTGGTCATTGCCGGCGGGCAGCAATTCGATGAAGGTCTGGCCGCTGGCACCGGCTTCCAGAATGATGCAGCTGCCCGGCTTGAGACCACTCGCCAGCTGCTCTTGGGCCTTTTGGTTGCCGTTGATCAAGCCGCCATCGATATCAGTGGGCTTGGCGATGGTGCTCAGGACGTCTTCCAACTCGCTCTCATAGCCTTTGGCGAGGATGGCAATGTCCGGCGTTCGACTGAATGTCACGGCGCCCTCTAGACACAGACGCGCACTGTTCTCCTCATCTTCTTTAATAGTGCGAACCTTTTGCTCGATGATATCGAGACGGGCTTCGAAACTTGTCTGATTGCTGCGTGGGGCGTTTAAGGCAATCAGGTTGTAGCGGGCGCGTAAATCTTGGCATAGCGCCTCTTTAGTAGTGCTGGTTTGGCCCCACCACTGTATTTTATCGACTTGATCGATCTGCGCCACGCTGTCGCCCGACTGGACCTGTAGATTGAGAAGGGTTTCGATGACGGTCTTGGCAGAATCGCCAGCACCGACCACCGCCACTGTTTTACCGGCGAAGTCGGCTAGGGGGAACTGGCGCGACGGGTCGCCAACGCGGGCCAGGAAATCGTCGTAGGTCATAACTCTGGGCTTTTCGGCCTGACGCTCGCGGTCTATAAAGGCATCGCTGTCTTTGTTGCCGAGCTTGTACGATTCTTTGCCGAGGCCCGAGCCAATCACCAGCTTGTCGGTGGTGAGTTCGATGCGTCGCCCGTCTCGCTCGGTGAGTAAACGGTAGCGACCGGCTGAATCGGCCCGCCGGTTCGGGATGATACCCATAAGGCGGGTTTTGGTAGCTACGAGCGAGCTGTTTAAGTAGGTATTTAGACCACTTGCCACCGCCAAGACGTTTTGTGTGGGGTAGACGGTGCTATCGAGATCAGCAACTTCTATAACGCCTGGTGATAACGAATTAAGGCCGCCCTTATCGCCCGGTAGCGGCGCTGGTTCGCCGGCTAAGGTTGGGCGGTTACGGCTATTGAGCCGGAACAGCGGCCGCTTGGCGGTGGCGAACTGGCCACCGAGGCCTGCAGCTTCGTCAATTGTCAGCAAGGCTTCGCCCGGTACCGATTCACGGCGCTGTGATACAAAGACGCTCGACGAAGGGCCACTGCCGACGACAATTGTTGGCCAAAATTGGCCGCTCTGGAGTTTGCTGGCGTCTTCTTCGACGGCAGCTTGTAGGGCGGTATCGAGCAGACGGGGATTAGCGGCATATATACCGGCAAACAGCGGTGTCATGACACGGTTACGACGGTTGCCAGGGGTCGTTTCGGTGTAGTCGCCGCTGCGGGCGCGTCCGAGAAAACCGGAGACGCGCTCCCAACTACTGCTGTCACTGCGCACTGTGCCGAGTAAGGCGCGCATACTGCCGGATTCGCGGACACGGCTGGCGCGGAAACGCTGGGCCGCAAAAGCACCGCCAACCATTCCCTGCCGTCCGGTTTCGGCACTTAGGAGTTCCGCGAGGAGGGCATCTTCACGAGCAATCTCAGCCTCGCTATTTTCGTCCTGAATCAGGACATCATTTTCGGTGATATCCGGTATTTCGGGAATTTCAGGTGATCGCTTATTACCGGGCATGAATTAACAGACTACTCTTACTCTTACAATTGACAGCATTATATCATCAAATTGTTATAAACACAATATTAAGTCAGTATACTAACTTTGATGCACTTGTCGTATGTATTATCGAGTGCATAGTGATCATATTATGCGGCTCGGGGTTCATAAGAATTATCACATACCTGACCTACCTACAAACTGTTATGATAGAGTCACATGGAGAAGCAAAAGTCGACATACTTATTTGCGCTCGAGGTTACGCCTCTCAAAGTTGGTAAAACATATGATACCCTGCCCCTGCACTGCACGCTGATGCACCGCTTTCTTTCAGAAAAATCAGCCGACGAGCTTGTCAAACATACAGAAAAGTTGCTTGATAATACTAGCCAAATAGTACTAGTACCAGGTGATCATGTGCCGTTCGGGCCACGCCACAAACTAGCTAATCGGCTCAAGCTGACCAAGGAATTACTGGCGCTTCATATGGCACTGTATGATCTATTAATCGAAGTGGGTGTGCACTTTACCGAAGCCGATTGGGTAGGCAAAGGATATACGCCGCACGTCTCGGACCAGAAAGGCGTCAGCCTACCGACTCGAGGCAGTACTGTGAGCAGCGCCGTGTATCTGATAGAAGTGGAGCATCCGCTCGACGGGACTCATCGCTTCGTGCGGCACAAGTTTGGGCTGCGGCCATAAGACTATTTTTTAATAATATTGCGCATTCTGCCTGGTTATGGTACCGTCGGCTTTATGAGCAAATCATCTTCACACGAGAGGCTAGATACCAGCCTCGAACCGCGCCGCGGCGGTACTCCGCAGCACGATCCCCGGTATGATACTCCGGAGATCCACATTGATACCCGTAATACTGATAGTGACCTACGACCTAGTCTGTCATGGCGGGCTCGTGGCGTTGCTGCGTTGGCACTAGTCGGTGTTCTTGGCATTGGTGTGGGTTATTTTAAAGCTCGCAGTAACGACCAGGCCGCCGAAGCCGACCAAATCAATCGTGGCCTGGCAGCCACCGCCCAAGATATTGGCGCTACGCGTACCCAGCCGGTAAAAGTCCAAAATCAAGTGTGCGTGCTGGAGCCGGGCGTCAAACTGCACAAGTCGCAGCTGCCGGTCGTTCATCACGGCCTCTTCAGCGGCGTTATGGGTCTTAAAGGTGATGTTGTGCAGACGCTTGACCACGAACTGCCGGTCTACCGCCCAATGATCTATACCGATCCTGATCCCACTATCGGTACTCGTTTTGGGTTTGTGATTAACGGCCAGACCGACAAACCAACTGCTGGCCCTGATGCCACGCCGGCCGAAATTACTTCAAGCCTAGTATGGGAAGACTTTTACAAAGACTCCCAGAAGACTATTAAAAAAACTGAAAAGGTCGTCGGCAGCGACGGCAAAATCGTCGAACAGAAAGTTACTGTGCCAATGGTGCAGTGCGTAGATATCGATGGACAGCCATCGACTGCCAAGACCGTCGACACCCACTGGACTGACTCGGGCCACCTGATGGACGCCGGCGGTGCAACCGCCGCTTACGCTGTTGAAAATGCCAGTTACATCACATTTAGCCAGCTGCAGCACCCTAAAAACTAATAATGTTGACAGCCCTACTAGTGCATGGTAGTATCCAGTTAATGACCAAATAATTTGGCCGCAAAATAAATAAAACTATTTACAGCCGAGGGTGGAAACCTTCGGTTGTATTTGTTTTATGAATGGGTAAAAACGGAAGGATAACCTATGAAAACCTCACCAACCTTTAACCAAATCACCGATCAGATCGGGGCAGCGTACGCTGTAGAGATGGACGAAGCTACCCAGTTACCTGCTGTCGGTTTCGGCGATGTTGAACTAGCACCAGGCGAAGGCCATCACTTATTGAGCAGTGAAGAAGGCTCCGCCAAAGCCTGGCTTTTGGGCGCCATTGGCGCTGCCGCAGCCGGTGTTACCGCAGTGCTCATATGGCATGGTGGTGGCGGTAGTGCTCCTAAGGTGGCAGTCGAAAACCACGTCAAACAAGAGCCTTCCGAGGTTGCCTATACATTTAATATGAATCGTGGCTGCTACTTCGGCTTCGATACCGACACCGGTACTAAGATTATCGCCGAGCCTCACTTTAAATCGGGGAATATTCCTGGCGTGAACACTCACCTGGGCTGGGATATTCACATAGGATTTTATGATATATGGACCAAAATTAACGGTACGGTAGAAACCCAAGTCTGCCAAAAAGAAGCCAACGTGACTGCGATTTACACTCCCGCCTCAAACTCACTCGTAGTAGATGTACCGCGCAACGCAATAACCTTCGATGCGCACATGCTGGCTGAGGGTCGCCGCGTTGATCACGGCCACGGACGAGGCATCGCATTGACTAAATCAGTGGCTGATCTGCAGACGCTTATTACTAGTAAGGGCCTGCCAAACAAGATTACCGATGTTAATTCCGCACAAGAAGACATCGCACAGGAGCTGGCCGAAGGCAAAGTCGTAGAGCAGTGTGCGACGGAAGTATCTACTAAATACCAGCAAGCATTCGCTGATGCCAATAAGGCAAACTGGTCGTACGCGTCGAAAGTCTTCGGTAAGCAGGTGCCGGTTGAAAACATCCAGTTCGAGTTTGTTGGAGACGAGACGCCACAATACGACAATGAGGTTAAGTATAGCGAGAGCGACGTTACTAGCCACAACATGAAAGTGGAGTTTGATGGTGGTGGTAAATGTGTCGACAAGTCAGCCGCACCAACCAATATTGACGGCCAGCGCGCCGCTCCGAGCCCAACTACTAGCCCTAATGCCGCTTCTGAAACTGCGTTAAGTGAGCAAGGTCCTGCGGTGACTCCGGTCCGTCCGGCAGAGGTACCTACTCCAGCACCAACAACCCTGGCAAAACTGGGTAACTAACATGGGTGAAGGAATTAACGACACAAGCAGCGACCTAGCTGCTGATTCTTGGGACCTCGCCGACGAGGAATATGATCAAACTCGAGACTGGCGCTACGCTGGCGATGAGCCGGCTATTCCGGCACAGACCGGCGGCAGTGAACTTGAGGCGCTCGAAGCAGAATCTGAGCGTAGCCGCGAACGTGAGCGTAATTTTCAGACGGACTACCGAGCGGCGTTCCAGGCTATGGACAACGACCCTGCCTTTGCCGAGTTGTTTGAAGCACGTCGTAACCAGGCCGTCGGCGAAGGTCGCAAGTTCTTTGAGTACAAGCTGCTGGTAGATATCTACCGGGGCTACGTTCGAGACGGCGACTACACGCTGCCGCCACTTAAGCCAGTCGCCGATTTGGTCGTCAAAAAGCCGTCCCAGCCACTGGTACTAGTGCCATCTCGTGCGCCGAGTTCTAACCATGGTCTGCGCGAGGATGTGCGCTTTATGCTCTATCGCTGGAAGAACAGTCATCAGCTCCGTAACCCGATCTTTCACCAGATGTTACAGTCGCTGACCGAAGCTGAGCTGACCCAACTGAATGAAAACATGACTGCTGAGCAACGCAACGCTTTCTTTGATGCGGTCTATAAAAAAGCTCGTAAAGCCCACCTTCAGAATCGGGCTGATGCCTTAGCAGCTCGGGCTCGCGCCGAGGCAGTGATTAAAGTAACGCCGGCAGCCGAGCGCCGTCACCGTCATGAGCCCCGCCACGCCGCCCAGCCAAAAGCTATCGAGGCAGCACACAATGCTGGCCACAGCGCCGTGGAGATGGCCAAGACCGTAAAAACTATCGAACCCCGCAAGGTGGTTACTGGCACCATCGGCGCGAGTGTTATGCTTGGCGTCGCGATGAATGCCGCCCCTGTCGCAGCGAGCACACTGCGCGAACCGGCCAATGATAAAACTCGGGCGCTAGCTACCTCGCTGTATATCCACCAGGCTCCGACTAGCCAGCTGAGGTATATCAACGGCGTCTTTAAGCAAGTTATCGAAGCCAAGCCAGCCCACAAAACTGATGAAACACCAGAAACTCAGAACGTTGCTGCCGCTCGTGACGCGCTTAAAGCCCAGATTGAAGCCGATAAAGTAGTCGTCGAGAAGAGTACCTTCAGCCAGCAAGAAAAAGAGACTTTTGCAGCTGGCGCCGCTGCGGCCGAAAAGCTTATCGAAAATCCTGACCTCCAAGTGCCCGGCCTCACCTTTGCCGACAAGCCTAGTAACGACCAACTGTCCACGCTTTCTGCCCTACTCGGTAAATCACCTGAAGAGCTCCAGCTGATCGCCAACATTTTGAATATGGTTAGCCAAACCGCCGCTCAGGCGGCCGAGACTCCGGCGCCAGAAGTTGCTCAGCCTACAGCAGTGACACCCGTGGCAGCCCCTACTCATGTAGCCCCGGCCACTAATGATCCCAGCACAAAGATTACGCCACCAGTAACTGCTAAACCAGAAGCGGCAGCTCCAAAACTAGCTGCCACGCTCAGCGAGGCCGACCGCAATGCCATCATCGATCCGCTCCACATGCCTGCCGAACACAAGGCATTTCTAAAAGTTATGACATTGCTTACGGTACAGGCTCGTCTGGACGGCGCCAAGATTAACCCAGCGGCAACCACAGCGCTGGCTATCAAACAGACTGGTTGGGGTGAGAGCACGCTTGCCAAAGAAGCTAACAACTACTTTGCACTGCCAGTCGTTCCCGGCTGGAAAGGCGAAACCATCGTCGTTGATATGACGGCACCCGATGGCACCAAGACACCAATGTACTTCAAAAAATACGATTCACCGCAAGCTTCAATCGCTGACTTTGCGGCCCAAATTGAGAGCCGATCGCAGTACGCCGACACCGCCCGCAATGCCGATGACAGTGCTGCATTTATACTCGGCTTGTTCAACAAACTGCGCGCTGATAACAGCGTCGAGGCTGCGCCCGGTCAAAAAGGGGCCATGAGTTTCGCCGCTTCTTCATCGTATGCTGCCGAGCTCACCCGAATCATGCAACAGTATAACCTGGATAAACTTGCCGGCGTCGGCGTTGCAGCTGCTCACACGACGCATGCGCCAGCACCTACTCACGCCGTGCCTCTATCTCCCGTTACGCAAGCACCAACGACGTCTGCTCCTCCAGCGACGCCGCTCGCCCCGGTCACCGTAGCGCCGGCTGCGCCAGGAGCAACGCCTGCCGTGCCGTTGGCACCCGTCACTCCGCCCGCAGCCGAGGCCCCCGTTACTCCAGCCGCACCAAATAAACTGGCCGGAGTTAACATTGCAGCCATTAACAAGCCTGGCGGTTTCAATAGCGAGCTCGTCCAGGGTGTAGTAAATCACTTAATTACCGTTAACGGCCTGACACCGATGGGTGCGGCTTATATGGCCGGTAATTTCTTACAGGAATCTGGCCTTCGCCCCGAGGCAGTCGGCGATCACGGTGAGGCCCACGGCATCGGCCAGTGGCACGCGCCCCGAGATACAGGCCTGCCAGCCGATCTGATGGGTCAACTCGACTTTGCAGTCAACGTTGATGCTCCTCATTCCGGCGGTGCCGCTCTCCTCAAAGCGGCTCGCGACCCGCACGCCACCGAAGCCGATTTTGCCAAAGGCGACCAAGCGTATGAGCGCTACGGCCCGGGCAAAGAAGGTAGGCGTGTTGAGTATGGCCGCATTATCTACCAACAGATGATGACGCCAGCAGCTGCCGCGCCTGCGCCAGCCCCGGCACCGGCCGCACCGGTTGCCCCAGCCCCGGCACCCGCGGCACCCGCGGCATCGGTTGCTCCTGTTAAACCACCGGCTGCAGCTACTCCTGCTGCGCCTGTAACCCCGGTTAAAACCCCGGTTGCTAAACCCCCCGTAGCGGTTGCCCCAGCCCCAGCCCCAGCACCGGCGGCGCCTCCGGCTGCACCAGTAGCACCTGCCGCCCCTGCGGCGCCAAAGCCGCAAACTCCAGAAAAGCCCACTAGCCTAGAAGGCGCTCGTGATCTCGGTACGCACGAAGTCTATGTCAATGGTAAAAAAGCGCAGAAGCGTCTCTACGCTATCACTGGCATTCCCAGTAGTAGTGAAGAGAGCAACCCGAAGAGCCAGTGGTATGTCCAAGGTTCTAACGGCGAAATTATTGTTTCAGAAGATATCGCCCCCAAAGTTGTCCAACTCAAGAACGAAGCCGACGCCGCTGGCGTCAAGCTGCGCGCTGTCAGCTCCTTACGCACGTATGTGCATCAACAACAACTGTTTGATGCCGCTAACCACGACCGCAATCGCGTAGCTAGTCCCGGTGACTCAGCTCACAACAGCGGTGAAGCCATCGATTTTGTGCTGGACGGCTATGCCAATAACACGCCAAACGCCTTTGCTACCGAACACCATGGTGCCCGTACCACGAGCAACCCGCGTATTGCGCCTCACAGCCAGGTTTGGAACTTCTTAAAAACTCATGCTCCCCAGCTTGGTCTCAACCAGTACAGTAATGAGCCCTGGCACTGGGATCCCTGGCACCACTAGGACACCTAGCTAGTTTACCGAGTCAACTACCCCTGAGAAATGTGACGAAAATCGCGCTGATAGCGGTTGTGTTTACGAATGCTTACGGTTATACTGGGGTATAAGTTAACACCAAAGAGAGAGACAAAAGAGGGACATGAAGGTATTGATGCTCGGGTGGGAGTTGCCTCCCCACAACAGCGGTGGACTCGGCATTGCATGCTACCAGCTCTGTAAAGCTCTCTCAAAAAAAGACCTTGCTATCGAGTTTGTGCTGCCCTATAAAGCAGATCACGGCATTGATTTTATGGACATCACTGCCGCCCATCCCCAGGGCGTAACAGAGGTGATCCGCTCGGGCATTGCCTACGACAGTTACAAATATGTGCTCGAGGACGGCTCCGAAGAGTACTTAGACATCTACGCCCAGCAGCAACTGTATGAGCACGCTGTTGCTAAATTAGTCGAAGAAACAGATTACGACATCGTGCACGCCCATGACTGGCTGACCTTCCGAGCGGCCTTACGTGCCAAGGAAGCCAAAGGCTGCCCAATTATTTTACACGTCCACTCTGTTGAGGCCGACCGGGCCGCCAATGACAATGGTGGTAACCCCTTGGTTCGTGAAATCGAAGCTATCTCAATGCATGTCGCCGACCGAGTGATCGCTGTTAGCGAGCATACTAAGCGCACCATCCACCGCGAGTATGGTGTACCACTCGACAAGATCGAGGTCGTTCACAATAGTATCGACATCGATACCATGGTGCCGCTCGATGATAACAACTCCTATCGCTACTTATCATCACTTAAAGCCCAGGGCTGGCGGGTGGTCACCAACATCGGTCGCTTAACGGTCCAAAAAGGCTTGCCTAACCTGTTACAAGCTGCCGCCAAAGTCATCGCCAAGCACCCTAAAACGATGTTTTTGATCGTTGGCAGCGGCGAGCAATACTACGAGTTACTTACCTTGGCGGCTGAGCTCGGCATTGGCAAAAATGTCATCTTCACCGGCTTTCAGCGTGGCAAGCAGTGGCGCGATGCCTACGGTATCGCCGATTTGTTTGTAATGCCCTCCGTATCTGAGCCATTTGGCCTAACGCCACTCGAAGCGGTCGGGTACGGCACGCCTTCGCTCGTAAGCTTCCAGTCCGGCGTGAGCGAAGTGCTCAAGAACTGCTTGAAGGTCGACTTCTGGGACATCGACGAAATGGCCAACCAGATCACCGCCGTAGTCCAAAACGATGCCCTGCGCGATGTTTTGCATGCGAACGCCTACCGCGAATACGAAAAACTCAGCTGGGAAGCCGCGAGCGATCAGATCGAGCAGTTGTATAACCGCCACCTAGAAGGAGTTGCTGTATGAGTAAGTCGATAGTGCTCTATATGCACGTCCATCAGCCCTACCGCATTCGGCACTACACCGTATTCGATACGGCTACTAATCACGATTACTTTGATGCCGCCTACGAAGACCAAGAAAGCAACGAGCGCATCCTCCAAAAAGTGGCCGAGAAGTCCTACTTGCCGACTAACAAGCGTCTGTTGCAACTCCTTAACGACAACCCTGGCTTTAAGCTGAGTTTATCGATCACCGGCACTGTTATTGAGCAACTTGAGAAGTGGTCGCCTGAGGCGCTGGCCTCATTCCAGGAGCTCTGCGCAACAGGCCGGGTCGAGATTGTAGCCGAAACCTATCACCACAGTTTGGCCTTTTTCTACTCACGGGCGGAGTTTGAGATGCAGGTTGAGATGCACAAGCGTAAAGTGCAAGAGGTCTTTGGCCAAACGCCGCAGGTCTTCCGTAACACAGAGCTCTGCTACAATAATGACCTAGCCGTCTGGGCCGACCGGGCCGGCTACAAGGGAATTTTGGCCGAAGGCTGGGACCCCGTGCTTGGTTGGCGCAGTCCAAACTTTGTGTACCGGCCATCGTATACTAATAACATCCGGCTACTTATGAAAAACTATAAGCTGAGCGATGACATTGCGTTCCGCTTTGGCGACCAAAACTGGTCTGAATGGCCACTGACTGCTGATAAATTTGCCGGCTGGCTGGGGGCTGACCAAAAAGCTACCAACTTTAACCTATTTATGGATTACGAAACCTTTGGTGAGCACCAGTGGGAAGAGTCGGGTATCTTTGGTTTTTTGAGCCACTTACCGGGTGAATGGCTCAAAGATGAGCACCACAGTTTTATGACAGTATCAGAGGTGATCGATAACAACGAGCCGGTCGATAGCATTGACGTACCCAATACTATCACCTGGGCTGACACCGAGCGCGATCTGTCGGCATGGCTGGGAAACGCGCTCCAGACGACTGCCATCCAAGCCTTGTATGATCTCCAGGACGAGATCGTCAAAACGGGTGACTTTGCCCTCATTGAAGACTGGCGTCGGATGCAAACTAGCGACCACTTCTATTATATGTGTACCAAATACTTTAACGACGGCGATATTCACGCCTACTTTAGCCCCTACAAAACGCCCTACGAGGCATACATTAACTTTATGAACGCCTACCACGACCTGAAGTTTCGACTCAGCGAACGCGGAGTGCAAGTTTAATATGAAAGCGGTGGGGTAATCATGGGTCGACCTGTTGTACTAAGTAATGGCCAGTTATTCGTGGGGCTCGATGAGAGCGGCCTGGTTCACGACTTTTATTATCCGTACGTAGGCCTCGAAAACCTGACGAATGCCCGCTCGAGCCAACACAAAATCGGTGTTTGGGTCGACGGCCAATTTAGCTGGACCAACGACGGTATGTGGTCAACCGAGGTTACCTTTGAGGACGGCGCGCTAATAAGTGCGATTACGCTGCATTCGGACAGCTTACAGTTGCAGCTCGAACTGCATGACTACATAGATGCCGAGCACAATGCCCTCGTACGCCACATCACGATTAGCAACCAAGCCGATCACGACCGAGATATTCGGCTGTTTATGCATCAAGTTTTCGAAATATCGCGCAATGGCCGGGCGGATACAGCGCTCTATGTACCTGATGATCATTACCTACTCGATTATAAAGGCCGCTATAGCCTGCTGATCGCTGGTAAGTTCGATGATGGCACGAAATTCGATCAATACGCCGTCGGCAACTACAAGATTGAGGGCAAAGCCGGTACCTTTAAAGACGCCGAAGACGGCGAACTTTCCGATAATCCGGTTGAGCATGGCGGCGTGGACAGTGTGATTCGCTTCCAAAAGCAGATTGGCGCCGGCCATTCGGCCACGCTTGACTACTGGATCGTGGCCGCCAGCAGCCAGAATGATGCTCAGAGAGTCCATACGGCCTTCAGTGAACAAGATATGAATAATCGCTTAGAAGCAGCTCGAAACCACTGGACGCGCTGGCTCGAGGAGGGGAGCGGCGAAATCGACCTACCCGATGTACTGCGTGCTCCCCTGCAGCATAGCCTGCTGGTCGTCAAAGCCCACTGTGATGTCCGGGGCTCGGTCCTGGCTAGCGGCGATTCGAGCATCTTTAACTTTGGCCGTGATTATTACTGCTACTGTTGGCCGCGTGATGCCGCCTATGCGTTATGGCCACTGATTCGCCTGGGGCACTTCGGTGAAGCCCGGCGCTTCTTTGACTTTGCGCGGGACACGATGCACAAAGACGGCTACCTAATGCACAAATACCAGCCGGATCGCGCCATCGGCAGTACCTGGCACCCACTCGTCCACGGTAAAAACCGTGAGTTAGCCATCCAGGAAGACGAAACGGCCTGTGTACTGTTTATGATGTACGAATACGTCCAAGCCAGCCAAGATGAACACTTCGTCGAAAGCTTCTACCACAGTTTTATTGTACCGTGCGCCAACTTCATGATGCACTTCATCGACGAGCAGACCGGTTTGCCGCACGCCAGTTACGACCTCTGGGAGGAGAAGTTCTTAACCTCCACTTACACCGTCACGACGGTGATCGCCGGTCTCTTGGCGGCCGCCAAATTCGCCAAGCTGGCCGACGCTCCCGATGACGCTATGCGCTGGAAGGCTGCTGCCGAAGCTATCCGGGCCAACCTCGATAAGCTCTACCATGACGATGGTTACTTCGTGAAAGGCTTTTTACTCGAAGAAGATGGCTCGTTGACCTATGATACAACGCTCGATATCTCTAGCCTGTACGGACCGTACATGTATGCCGGCCTGGCTCTGGACGATCACCGCATTGCCAGTACCGCGCAGGCTATTGAGGCCCGGATACTTAACCAATCACCGGCCGGTGGCGTATTACGCTACGAAAATGATAACTACTTCCTCACCAAGCGCCAGTTTAAAGGTAATCCCTGGATTGTGAGCACTTTGTGGCTGGCTCAATACCAGCTGAGCATCGGTCAGAAAGAAAAGGCTCAAGACCTACTGCGCTGGGCTCTCGAGCATCAGCTGCCAAGTGGTGCGCTTTCGGAGCAGTTCGACCCTGAGAATGGTGAGTCGCTCGGTGTCACGCCACTGGTATGGAGTCATGCCGAAATGATCAACACCATCCTCGACCTTAGTTAGAGGCGTACAGGGCGGCGATGGCTGAACCGTCTAGGCAGGCATTAGAATCGGCAGCGCCGAAATCCTTGGTCATGAGTAGTTCGATGGCTTGATCATTGTGTGCGGCCAAAATCTGGGCGATTCGCTCGCCGTAATGAGGAAACTTAAAGGCCCCGCCGTGCGCGACAATAGCTGTTTTGCCGTCGACCAGTGACATGCCTTGGTTATCGGCAATACCTTGGATAATGTGGGCCACGACCTCGGCTGAGTGCTCGTACAAGTCGGCCGCCAGTTGATTACCTTCCTTATAGCGGTCTTCAATGTCACGAGCCCGCATGTAACTGCCTGTTTCGGCCTGCCACTGCGCCTCAATGCCTGCCTTGTTGGCGCCGAGCCGCTCGAGACAGACGTAGGTTGCATTATAGACGCCGCACGGTTCGGTTTGGTGATAGGTGTTGAGCGCCTCGATGCCTTCAACATGGCCGGCTTCGGCCGCATAGAGTGTGCCGTTTAAGATAATACTAGAGCCGAGCCCACCGCCGTTGATGACAAAGATCACGTTATCAGCCCCCGTTTGCTGATAGGCCGCCATAGCCCCAGCGATGGCACCGGCCGGACCATCGTTCACTACCGAAGTAATGGACGGCGAAATTGCCGCCATGTCGCCGCCGAATTCGGCCTGTAACTCTTCTAAAAACGTTTTGGCTTTGGGGTGGTACAACGGCTTAGTGCCATCAAGTGGCGCTCCCCAGGATATGCCCAAAGGAATTCCTTGTTCGGCTGCGAAGGCGGCTGCTCGCTTGATGGTATCTAGGTAACCCGCGCCATTATCGCCCTGGATGTCATCTTTATAATCGTCTTGAGTTACCAGCTGACCATTCTGGATTTTGAAGAGGCGCACTGCGCCTTTATCGCCGCCAAAATCGGCGCCCAGCAGTCGCGTACCTTCAGCAATCCCCAGGCGCTCGGCAGCCTTTTCCGGAATGAATTCCATCACCGGCTGTACGTGCATCGCCTCTGTCGTAAAATATCGTAACTGCTCCTCCAGTAGAGGAGTTACAGGTCTGTCGGTAAGTGGTTCTACTGTTGGTTGCATAGCCCTATGCTACCATAAATAATTTGATAATGCTTACCGAAGCAGAAGAGCTGGGGTGTTACTTCTTTTTTGGAGCTTCATTGCGACCGAGGTTCTTTTTAGTCTCGGTGAAGACTACGTGCTTGCGCAGCTTGGGGCTGTACTTTTTGAGGCTCAGCTTATCAGGCGTGTTCATGGTGTTTTTGGTAGTGTAATAAATACGCTCGCCGCTTTCTTCGCTAAGCATACCGATAATTTTGCGCTTGTCGCCTTTTTTTGCCATCGAGATATTCCTGAAACTTTCTAAAACTTAATCTAATCTATCCTAACAGATACAAACAGATAAGTAAACCCTCAGCGACCACAAACAAAAATGACTGGTGATCAGCCAGTCATTTAAGTTTTTCTTCTTGCAAGAAAAGAAATTTTCACATAAGGTAATTCTTTTGGTTTTACGCTTATACGGACATAGTATAGCGCTTACGCTATGCTGTCAAGCATTTTATACGTCGATCACGTCGTCGTGCTTGCGGTCCCCTGTTGGCGCGATGGGCATGACGATCCAGAGCACGAAATATGGCAGCGCACTAACGCCGCCAGGCAGCAGTAAGATAACGAAAATAATCCTGAAGATTACCGGGTCTACATCGAAATATTCACCGAGTCCACCGGCGACGCCGGCGATCATGCGGTCGGTACTGGATCTGTGGAGTTTCTTAGCCATACCCCTATGGTACAACGCTTGGCGCCATACAAAAACCCCAGCCGGAGCTGGGGTTTACCAATTCGATTGGAGCCACGACTGAGACTTGAACTCAGGACCCCTTCCTTACCATGGAAGTGCTCTACCACTGAGCTATCGCGGCTTATATCCGTACGATTGTACCAAAAAGCTACGTTAAAACCAAGGCACGGTTGCGATGGCGGCCAGATTTTCTTTGAGGCTGTGGCGGTCTTTGCTTAAGAGTAGTATCAGGCCTGTCACTAGCAGTGAGACGGCGAAGGCTAAAACGGCCAGCGTCGCCGGAAGGATGAGGCGAGTGGCAGCGCAGAGCCACACTAAGGCTCCGGCTAGCAATAATACGAAGATGCCGAGAATTCTGAATCCAATCATACGTCCACCATTAGACTGCCGCTGGCTACCGCCCGTTTAACACCGAGAATCACCGCGGCAGTGCGAAGACCATCGATCCTTTTCATAATGAGTGTACGTAGCCAAGTTCAGTAAAGAAGTCGAACCAGACAGGTTCTAAACCGGGGTTAGCTTCCCAGTCTTTTTGGCTTAGTTGGCCTGCTTGAAAGGCTTTTGTTCGGTCGGCCAGGGCCTGCAGCTGGTCTGGGGCGTACCAGTTGGCACCTCGTGTTTCCTCGGCATCTGGTACTAAATTGCCGCTATATTTAGTAGCTTCGTAGATCCACCAACTGTGATGCGTGCCACCGGGTCGACGGCACTGATTATTCACTCTCCTACCCTGGATGACAGTGTTTTGGAGCCCGTTCAGGGCGATTACAAGTCCAAGCTCTTCTTGCACTTCATTCACGGCAGCCTGTTCGGGCTGGCCGTGCTCATCGATATGGCCGGCCGGCGGAGCAATCCCAATAGGAAATCGAGCCCGCTCCAGCAGGGCAAATGCACCTTCGGGACTCTGAATAATGACTCCAACGCTCATATTGTCACAATTTTTCATAATTTAGGCTCCTGTGCTGCTTAAAAACTGTTGCTCGATAAAGTCCATAATCGCGTGCTGACCATCACCTCGCAGTAAGAATTTGGTGTCTGTCTTGATATTGTCAGCATACTGCGTGAGGTTGGTAATGAATTGGTTCAGTACCTCAGGTGTGAGCGACGGCGAAGACAAGCCGAACTGACCGAGGCGTATGATTTTGGCATTCATTTGTTGCTCATAGAGCGGTAGCGGTAATGCCAGCACCGGTACACCTAGGTACATCGCTTCCGACAATAAGCTGTGGCCGGCTGTGGTAACTATACCACCGCATGTCTCTAGCAAGAATTTGAAGCTATCGTCGCCATGGTGGTATAGTCTAACGTTTCTGGAAGGCACCAACGGCAGACTTGCATTCTTGGGGAGAAAAACATGAAAAATAGTGCTGCTTTCTTGGGCCAAGACGTTAATCAGTGAGGCATGATTTTGGTGTAACCCCTGCTGTGCTGAGAGATAGACTAGCAGCTCATTGGGTTTGCGCTCTTCATGGCGCCTAAAATCACTTCTTAGTACTGGCGGGAAAAGGTAGACTTTCTGGCTGCCCGGTCGCTGCGGTACTTTGAAGAATGAACAAGCGATTCGAGCCGCAGCCGTCGGAAAAAACATCTGTAGGCGGACTACTTCATCGACGTAGGTGGTTCCCTGCAATTCGTCGGGGAAGGCGCCAGATAAATATTTACTCTGCTGGTCAATCGTTACGAGCGGCACCCCATGGGCGTAGGCATACTGAGCCGTGGTAGGTTCGTAGTCGCTAATAGCCAGATCTGCTTGCCCTAGGTACTCGTCCGCTGCGGCCAAGGCGTGGCTGTTAATGGCGGTATAATTAATGCCCGACTCTTCTATGAGCTTGGCACTGGCCTCAAAATCAATCCCCGACCGGATACCGACGTAATACGGCACAGCGACTTCAGCAATCCGTACATTGGCATGGTCGGCAAAGTACGCGGAAAAGAATTTCAAACTATCGCCATAGGCAAAAATCATTATTTTGTGTGACTGCGCAAGGTAGCTAAGCATCGGGAGTTGCCGATAAATGTGGCCGTTACCGATGCCACAAACGCCGTACAGAATCTTTTTCATAGAGCAGCAACTTTCTCGGCTAAGAACGGCGCAGTTCCCATGCCGCTTAGTACGGACACGTTTGCTAGCGCCAGCCCTAGTTTTACCGTCAGCTGTTGGCGGGCAGCCGGTGGAGTATCACCAAGGTAGACCGCGCCTCCTTGACCAACGATACAGTCGGCGTACTCGGTGTCGAGGAAGTAGGGGTAGAGTGTATGGAGCGCACTTGCTGGCGACAGCGTAGTCCACGCGCTACGACCGTCGCTGAGACGTACTAAGGCTATGCGACCGATACTCTGTGGTGCTTCTGCCTGCTGATCAGACGGTACTTCAAAGGCGGTCCGGTTGCCGTATTCCACGCTTCGGACGGATGCATATTCCCCACGCTCAAAATCCTCAGTCTGGAGCGTCATAGTCTTCGTGCCGGCAATAGCCTGGACGTCACCGATTTCATTAAACTGGATTAAGGTGGTGTTACCGGATAGAAGTTTTTGATTGTAATGAGTTACAGCTTCCAGGGCAGTACTAGTTTTACCAACGCCGCTATGCCCTGGCATAAGGGCGTACGTGTCACTACCAACGCAAGCTGCATGGGTAGGAAAGTAGCCACGCTGCAGCCATAGCGTCCGGGCGACACTATAGAGCAGATGAGGTAGATCACCCGGAAAAGATGTGCCCCAGCTATCGTGAATTTCCATTTCATCAGCACCGACTGACAGATGCATATCGGCTGATTCGATGTGATGTATTGCCATGGCAATAGTGCTAGGGGCAGCATCGAGTACCCTCACATCGGGCAGGTATGCACCGAGTAGTAGCGCTTCTTTCTCTCCCAAGGGCAGCTCACGGTCGCTAGTCAGCGCTATGTGCAGGTCTCCGGGTAAACTCAGATAATGTTCACTTTGTACCGACATACGTCCTACTTTCTACATGCTGTGCGATGGCGCTCGCGATGTCGATAGCGCCATCGCTGCCAAACAACTGAAGCAAATTTTTGGCATTACTATTTTGGTGCGTACTGAGCGCCTGAAATTTTTGCGAAGATAATCTAGAAAGCTGCTGTCTGAGGTTTTTGCTATGTGTTACTGCCTGTAAGGCGTGGGTAATTGCTTGTACTACCACTGTCTGGGGCGCTCGATAGTCGATGGCACCGGTGAGCTCGCTCCAATCAAGGCTTTCATCGCAACAGCCGTTTTCTGCTAACAGCATGGATTGCTGACCTTGGCTATCGTTAGCCGGTGGTAACCACAGAGTCGGGACATTAAAAGACGCGGCATCATATATATTACCCAATCCCGGAGTCATAATTGCCGTCTTTGCTCGCCGCAAAGCGTCGATCATACTTTGCCGCGAGAGCGTGCTAACTCTAGGGTCATGTAAGGCTTTGGCAATTGTTGCGCTGGTAGTCACGATAAGTGTTTCAGTCTCGGGGAGTGCAGCGCTCACCGCGTTCAGCATGAGCTGCGCATACGCGACCGCATCATGGAAATCCCAGTACGGGTTCTGGAGTCCACCCATGTTCAACAATACGTGCTGCTTTTCTGCGCCCTCGTTGGCAGCCACAATCGGCGGCACTACTGCATAAGCCGGAAAAGCGCTTGCTTCCAGCGCAAGTCGTTCTTGGACGCCAAAGAATTGTTGGGCTATATAGAGGTCGGCATGTTTAATCGCCGGATGAATCTGGGGCCAGTACCAGGTGAGTGCGTCATATATAACCGTGGGCATAGCTGCTGCTTCGGCTATCTCAGCCATGCTGAAATCCATGGCGGTCACGAACAGATCGTACCGAGTGGCAAGCTGATTCATGAGAATACGTTTTTCGTGGCTTGTCATACTGGTCGTGTCATACATAGCCTCATAGGCCAAGTGTTTTTGGAGGTCGAGCGTATGGGTTTCGCCAATGTAAGAAATCTGCATGCCGCGTTCCTGCAGTAGTGGGGTTAGGCAGGCTATTGCGGCGGCTGGGCCAAAACCAAAAGGCTCAGCATTGAGGAGGAGGCGTGGTTTAGACTGAGTCATAGTGCTCCTGACCATACAAAAGTTTGCCTAGAAGGCTGAGTTGCTCGGGTCTGCGCACTCGCGCAGCGGCTGCTTGATCGGTATACCGAGGACGTTTACTGGCGTGCATAAGCGCATCGCGGACGTTACTACCAAGTCCGGTTGCATAGGCTTCCGCCCTGACAGCCACAGCTGCGGCGTTATCTTCGCGAGCTACACCAGCCGCAATCAACGCTATGAAGCGAGTTAGTTCAGAGATGTTAGCCGTATTGGCGTGGGTCGTGCGGCTGTCCCAGCTCACAAGGTCGCCTTGGCGTAAGGGGATCGGCTGGGCATGATCGGTGAGTATTTCGCCTATCGGGCTGTCTACCTCTAATTCGACGTACTCTCCGCGTTGAGGAGCCATTGGTAAGTAATCGGTGAAACAAGCTTTGGAGCCGGGAACGGCGAGTAAGGTACCGCGCTCGACCGGACAGTCATCAAGAGCGAGAACACCTTGCACAGTCCGAAAATCGGGATGCTCTTTAGGATTTTGGTCGACATGGAGGGGTAAGGCTGCCGACTCTTGGTGGCCGGCCAGTTTAACGCCAAAACGGTCATAGGTTGTCCATAAATCGGCGCGCCCCCAGAGTACGACATGATGTAAGTAAGCTTTTAGGGACTGGCGCAGTTGGGCGAGGCTGTCATCGTGGTAGATCTCAAAAAAGCCACGGGTAAGTATCGGCACGCCTTGTGTATCGACCGGTAAATTATCATAGCTGTCAGGTTTATCTACAGCGCAGGTTTCGCTGCTCAGGTCTGCCACTACTGATTTGACATACCCGATCGCATTCGTACAAAGCTCTCGTGGCGCGACGCTTTTCCCGACGACTACGCCGAATCTGCCCCAATGTTCAAACAGCTCTGCTTCCTGGCTGAGCACATCAAATGACTGCGCAAACCCATCGCTCATTAAAGGATAGGCACCTAGTCCCTCACCAAGGAAGCTGTACCCAGCATATTTTGCCTGAATGGCAGGATCGGCGCATCGTAGCGTCAGGTGGCCCACGAGTTGCTGCGTATACACCTCTGCGTCATGCGCATCGTACGGCAAGCTTTCCTCGATGTTGGCCACGAGTTCACGCGTTTCATTGGTAATAATGGTGGGGACGCTCATACGCTTACTATCTGTAACCACCTGGTAGTTACAATATATTATACCATAATAATTCGGGGTTATAAAACTTTCCGGCATACAAAAAGCCTCCGAAGAGGCTGTAATGTCGAAATGGTGCGGGGTGTAGGATTCGAACCTACGAACTCGGAGAGGGCAGATTTACAGTCTGCTGTGTTTGACCGCTTCACTAACCCCGCATAATGGTATTGTTTGGAGCCACCTGTCGGATTCGAACCGACGACCTGCTGTTTACAAAACAGCTGCTCTAACCAGCTGAGCTAAGGTGGCAAGCCAGTGGCGTAAATTAACCTGATCAGTGTACCAAAACAGAGGTTAAACTACAAGCCAGTACTGCAACCGTTGCGGTATAATAAGAGTCCATGTCTCGCGCGCTGCACTTCCTTGCCAAACATAAAGTCTCGCTACTGCTGCTTGTGGTAATTGGGGCGGCGCTCAGCTTTGGGCCAATTACGTATACGGTACTGGCGACACGCGGCGAACGCTATGATCTGTCACGGCAAGCAACGAGTGCGGTGCCGAAACGCCAAGTAGCTATGGTGTTCGGGGCCGGTGTCTTTCCTGACGGCACGCCAACGCCATACCTGAAGGGGCGGATCCAGACTGCAGTCACGCTCTACAAGGCCGGTCGCGTCAAGATTATACTGATGACCGGCGACAATAGCTCGAGCCACTACAACGAGCCACTGGCTATGCGCCGCTACGCTGAGCAGTTGGGCATACCTCCCAAGGCAATCGTGCTTGATTACGCCGGCTTTAACACCTACGACAGCTGCTACCGCGCTGCCCACATCTTCCAAATTCACCAGGCGATTATTGTGACTCAGGCCTATCACCTGCCCCGCGCCATGGCGACCTGTAGCGGGTTGGGCGTCAAAACGCTCGGCGTTGAGGCACAGCACGCCAGCCGCGACTGGACGGTGAGTTATCTGCTGCGCGAAGTGCTGTCAACCGATAAAATGGTGATTCAAAACGTTTTCAAGCCGCAACCAACGGTGCTCGGCAAGCCTGAGCCGATTAACTAGCGACGGGTTCGGTTTCTGACTCGTCGGCTGCGCAGATCATTATCACTGTTCCGCCGATTAAGCCGCCGACGCCCCAGGCGAGCAGCCCGGCTGGGTTATAATGATCGGCGCTATGTTGCTTCTCGGCTTCGTAATTCTGGAGCAAAATTACGCTATCGCCGACTTTGAACTTATTAATCTTGGGATTGCTACCAGCGCCGCGCTCCAGACAGTTTTCTATATCGGCGGTGACGTTAGTAGCCTTTTGATCGGTAGCTAGGCATGTCGCGACGGTATTGGCGCTATCGTGGTCCTGATTGTTGTGCTTGGCTTCAAGTGCGAAGCCAAATCCGGTCGCGGCCATGGTAACCAGCGTGACGCCCGCTAAAAATTCTTTTCCGGTCATTGATTCAGCCACTTCGGTCACTCCTAATTAATTATTGAGTGATAATACATAAATAGGCTATTTATACAACTACCCGACGGGGGCGCAGGATGCGCTTGGCGCGGCCGGCAGGAACGACAAGCTTCTTGAGGCGATCTTGGACGATGTCGGCCTCGGCTTCCATGCCGTGGCTCAAATACGCTTTGTGCAGAAGGGTGAAGGTTTCTTTGTTTGGCTCGAGGTCGGCGGCCTTTTCGAGTTCGGCGAACATCAGTTTGTCGTTACCGAGCTTTTCCTGGACTTTGGCATAGGCGACGTGACGGGCGGCCAGGTTGTCTTCTAGCTTGAGGGCCTGTTCGAAGGCGACGGAAGCCTTCTCGTAGTTTTCAGTTTCGTAATAAATGAGGCCGAGATTGTGCAGGCTGGACGGCGTGGCTTCGATAGAGCTGGCGATCTCAAAGCAGTCGATGGCGTCGCGGTACTCTTTTTGCTTGGCATAGAGAATGCCGAGCCGGTTGTAGGCGGCGGCGTTCTTTTCGTCAATTTTGAGGATGGTCAGGAGGGCTTTTTCGGCGCGCAAGAAGCGGTTCTCGCGCATGCCTTGGTGGGCGATGTCCCAGAGCTTGCCCAAGCGGTCACCGACTTTGCGGGAGACATTGGCAAACTCGTCGTCGTGGACTTTAGAGTTGCGGTAAGCCATAACTCCGAAACCAGCTACGATAAGTAACTCGTACATGTCTGTTAGTATAGCACTTTAGCCTAAACTTACCATAAGCTTGTCGAGCACTAATTTGGTCTGCGCATTGCGAGTCAGCGCCTCGGCGGCCTCGTAGCTGGAGCGCAGAATCTGCTGCCAGCGCTCGGCTTGAGCGCCATCGACAGTTTGCAGGCGGGCGTGGGCCATTTGCTGCATGATAAACAGTGCGCCTTCCACAAGAGTTTTTTGCTTGGTGAGCTCATCAACCCGCAGTAAACGTTGGTACATGGTGTCCTGGAGTAGCTGACGAGCCAAAGCCGTGGCGGCTTGCAAGGGGTGGTCGTCGCTCCTCAGCAGGCCGCTGGCTAGGCCAGGCAAACCGCCGCTGATGGCGAGCGCTTGGCCGATGTCCTTCGCGGCGTGATTTTGGGCTTCTAGATGAGCTTTGAGGGCCGCAACTGCCGGCCGCTTGACGTTGATGGTCTGTAATCGAGAGCGTACGGTGAGTAATAGGGCTTCCTCGGTATCGGTGAGGAGAATAATGGCCGTAGCGGCTGGCGGTTCTTCGAGGGTCTTGAGGAGGGCGTTTTGGGCCTCCAGGCCCAGCAGATGGGCCGATTCAATTAAGACAACCCTATTAATCACGCCGGGGCGCGGCACTTTAAGGCTCAAAAACTGCTCGAGCGCACGGACAGACTCAATGCTGATGGCCCTGCCGTCATCAGATCGGATAGTCCGGATATAGGGATAGGTCTCCAGAGCGTCAATCTCAATGCCCAGAACACCTGCGGCTATGAGTTGGCCAAGCGACCATTTCCCGGCCCCGACTGGACCGCTCAGTAGTAGGCCATGGCTCGGCGCGGCCAGGTAATGCTGCAATTGACGTTCGGTGATCGGGTTTAGAACGAGCTGGCTCATGAAGCCGCCATAAACTCCGCAAAGCTGGGAGGCGTGTCGACGGTGAAGACCTTGCGCTCGCGGTTTGGTAAGGTAACTTCTAGGATATGGGCATGCAGGTAGAGGCGGTCGGCCGGTTCACCGCCATAGAGTGCGTCGCCGACAATTGGATGGCCCAGTTCTTCGAGATGGACGCGCAGCTGGTGGGTACGGCCGGTGGTGGGGTTGAGCTTAAGTAGGCTGTGGTGCTCACTTTCCTGCACTACCAGGTACTCGGTCTGGGCGGTTTTGCCATTGATGCCGACCCGAAATGTTTGGGGTTTACGGGGGTTACGCTCGATGGCCATATCGATCAGAGCTTGGGGTTGCTTGAGGTGGCCGCCGACGATAGCCATGTAGGTTTTTTTGACACGGCGCTGGGAGAACTGCTTTTGCAGCCATTTGGTAGCGGTGATGTTCTTGGCACAAATCATGACGCCACTGGTCGCACGGTCTAAACGATGGACGATACCGACCCGTTGGTCGACGACGCCTTTGATGTCCTCAAGGTCTTCCGGTGCATAGCGATCGAGGAGCCAGGTGCCGACAGTAGCTTCGGGGTTATAGACGCCCTTGCTGTGAGTGAGGATGCCGGCTGGCTTATTAATGACCACGCAGTCGTCGTCCTCATAGAGTACTTCTAGTTCGATCTTGGGGATGATGTCGAGGGTATCAGCATCAAAATCAATCACGATGGTGTCGCTGACGCGGAGCTTCGTACCGGCTTTGGTAGCGAGGACGTCGTTGACCATCACTTTGCCATCGGCAATCAGCTTAACGGCGTAAGCCCGACTGATGCGTGGCAAGGCACTGGCTACGTATTGGTCGAGCCGGGGACCCTGGCTGAGTTCAATATTGCTCATTATGGCCTCAGGCCGACGGCTTGTTGTATGCGGTAGAGACGCTGCAAGGCAACATCGCGCATCAAGAACTCGCTGGACTCAAGCTTGCGCATTAGTTCGGCTTCATCGATGGCATCGAGTTTTTTCTGGAAGGCGGTGAGGAAGACTTTAACCTCGCTGGCGACAGCGGTTTTGAGATCGCCGTAGTTGGTTTTACCTTCCCATTTCTTAGTAACTTCGTCGACGGGTTCACCAATGAGTAAGGCTAAGATCTGCAGCAGGTTGCTCACTCCCGGTTGTGCCTTGAGGTCAAAATGGATTTCACCTTGTGAATCGGTGGTAGCTGACATGATTTTCTTGGCAGCAGCTTCGGGAGTATCACTTAACAATATAGTGCCAGCAGGATCATCGATGGATTTACTCATCTTTTTCTCGGGATTGCGGAGGGAGCGAATGCGAACGCCGTCGCCGCGACCGGCGAATTCGACCTGCTTTTTCCATTCGGCGGGCACGGTCAGCAGCTCTTCACCAAATTTGTTATTAATGCGCAGGGCGACGTCACGGGTCAGCTCAATGTGCTGGCGTTGATCTTCGCCGACTGGTACCCACTCGGCGCCGTAAAGCAAAATATCAGCCGCCATCAGGACTGGATAGTCGTAGAGGCCGGCGCTAATACTGGTGTCTTTGGCGCCATCAGACTTTTCTTTGAATTGGGTCATGCGCTGTAGCTCGCCGTAGTACACGAAGTTGTTGAGAATGATGGTTAGCTCACTGTGGGCGGCCACGTAGCTCTGCCGATAGATGTAGGTATCTTCATTATCGAGATCGAGGCCACCGGCAACATATTTCTTAAGGTTTTGGACGATCTGGAGGTAGAGCTTGTCGTGCTCAATTGGGGTGGTGAAGCTATGCAAGTCGGGTACGAACATATTGAGCTGGTACTTGCCGGCGTACTTTTTTTGCAGCTCAATCATCGGCAAAATCGCGCCGAGATAATTGCCAAGGTGCAGCTCGCCATTGGCGCGCAGGCCGGTGAGGATAACAGGTTTACTCATTGCTACTAGTATACCCTACCTTGCCGGCTCACGGAGTAGAATCGCTGTATGACGGCTTCAGAAAGTACTTCGGCAATTAATTACTGGCAACGAGAAGCGGTGATCGTCGAAGGCCAGCGGCAGCTCAGTGCAGCCCAGCAGTATGGCGTCGCAGTCAACCTGCTGCTCGGCCATCGCCGTCGCGTAGAGTCCGGTGGCAATGGTGGTTGGTGAAGCTAGTAGTCCGATTTTTTGGACGCAGGTGCGCCGGCACGCGGCGATCACGGCATCGATCATCGACACAAAGCTGAAGTCTAAGAACATCGGCACTAATGGTACAAGTAAATGAGCCGTGTTGCAGGCCAGCACCGTTACTGCGGGCTGTAGCTGTCCCACTACTTGGCTTAGGTTATTTATCTGGGAAACGGCTGCCGTGGCCTTGGCACGGTCAGATATAAAGTCTTCGATGGGCAGCGAGCAGTGCATGATACCGGGGTATTCATGCCCTTGCCCGCTATGAAAAGGCTCGGATTTTTGGAGCAATAGGCCGTGGAGGCGGTGTGATGCCTGCGGCCCCATTCCACCGATGATGACAATTGGGTTATGCATAGTAGTTCTCCTAAAGGTTTGTAAATAAAAAATCGCCCGGTGGCGATCTTTTCAACATCTTCAGCAGTAGATTTTAAAACACACAGAACAGACCGTCACGAGCAGTGTCGGTCAGCCAATATTGCTGGCGCTGTGTGGTTTTCATAATTCGAACTATAGTATACAAAAACGCTAATGTCAATGGTGCTTATGGCTCTTCGCGGACCGCAAAGTCGTGGAGCGCTTTAAAGGGGATGTGGACGACATGCTCATCTTCATCCCCTTCAAAATAGGCAGTCATGGCCAGGGCTGGAATTTGACGGCCGGTCGGAAGCGCAATTTTGCTCTCGTGATTATAGACTAGATCATCAACCATAATTAGGTCACGAGCTTGACCCATAAAAAGATCAGCGGTGGTAGAGAGTTCACGCCTACCGCCGTAGGGTTTGAGGTCGATTGCGTACTCACACAACACCGACAGCCGCCGGTTTTGGACGCCCAGCTTCGCATTGAGATAGTTAAGATAGGTTGTGACATAGTCGGGAGTGTTTGTTTGTATCTCGTCGATCAAGTCGGCTAGTCCCTGGAAATCAGGATAAATCATGCCGTGCAGGAGCGTGTTAGTTGTCTCGAACCACTGCTCCGTGGGGAGTTGGGCGCTTAGTTCTCGCTGGGTGTCGCAGATGCGCAGATAATCGGTAACTTCGGATAATCTGATCTGGCTCTGACTGACCGGGCCGCTGGTTTTGAGTACGCCCTCGAAACCGATCATCGTGCCGTGATAAGCGGTGCCCCGCAACACGCCGTGGTGATAAAAGGTTACGTCGACTGATTCCGGGATAACCTCGCCGTCTGCACCCTGCTTGGCTCCAAGATTGGCGTAAAAACCCAGCGACCGAATGCGCCGTTCGCCAACTTCTTCATAGTGCCGAACGACTAGGTCGTCGCCGATCTCTTCGAGCCGTGGCACGTTATAGCGCCCCGATAGATCGACCTCACTATTAAATATCGTCTCGAGGGCTCGGTGATTGAGGTCCGATAAGGCGTCCTGAATAAATTCGGTGGCATCTGCAACGCCTTGCGCCTCTTGTGAGGCTACTTCGTAGTCGATGGCGTCGGCACAGAGGGCTTTAGTTTGCTGGTCGAGCTCTGCTAGGCGATCCGGTAAGGCGAACTCCTCGGTGTTCATGGCTTGAGTATACTATATTCCCTCAGAAAAACAGCCCCTTGCGGGGCTGTCTGCCGGTGGGTCTCTTGTGCCCAAAAGACGTGTCGAGAAACGTTTCTCTAGCGTTTGGTGAACTGGCGTTGCTTGCGGGCGCCCTTAAGACCGAACTTCTTACGTTCTTTCTCGCGGGAGTCGCGGCCGAGCAAGTCGGCGCGCTTTAGTGTACTCTTGAGGTTCTCGTCCATGACGACGAGGGCCTTGGCAATGCCAAGACGAATGGCCTCGATCTGGCCGTCGTGACCGCCACCAGAGACGACGACACTGACGTCAAACTTGTTCTCTTGGTCGAGGACGGTGAACGGCTGCTGTAGCTTGCCGAGCAAGTAGGCACTGTCGGCGAAGTATTCGCTGGCCGGCTTGGCATTGACGGTGATAGCGCCCTTGCCGGTCATCAGGCGGACACGGGCAGTCGCGCTTTTGCGGCGACCGAGTGCGTAAAAGTATGAACTAGCCATTATTTAACATCCTTAATCGAAATAGTTTCGGGTTGCTGGGCGGCGTGTTTGTGCTCACTGCCGTTATAAACCTTGAGGCGGGCCAGACGTTCGTCGCGCAGCTTGTTGACGGGCAACATGCCACGGATGGCGTGAATGATCGCCTTGGAGGCGTCACGCTCAATTTGGTCGGACAGTGTGGTCTCTTTGAGTCCGCCGGGGAAATGACTGTGGTGGTAATACATTTTCTGATCGAGCTTTTTGCCGGTAGCCTTCAGCTGATCGGCGTTAATCACGATGACAAAGTCGCCGCAGTCGATGTGCTTGGTGAACTGGGGCTTGCCTTTGCCGGTGAGCAACGTGGCAACCCGAGTCGCTACGCGGCCGATTGGTGCCTCGGCGGCGTCGATAACGTACCATTTGCGGACGACGTCGGTGGGTTTGGCGCTGTAGGTCTTCATTAGTTGGTCTCCTTGATGGCTGGCTTAGCGGCCGGCTTCTTGGCGGCTGGCGCTGGCGTTGCGGCTGCCGCTACAGGCGCTGCCGCCAAATCGTCAACGAAGCTGACGCGAGCCAATTGGGCGTTATCGCCACGACGCAGCGCCGTCTTCTCGATGCGCAGGTGACCGCTGTTACGACCGCCGAGCTTGGGAGCGATTTCGTCGACTAGCTTGTGAGCGCTGGCGACGGTTTGCAGGCCTGAAATTACCTGACGACGGTTGTGCAAATCGGCCTTTTTGGCTTTAGTAATGAGTTTTTCAACGTATGGAACCACCTCTTTGGCCTTGGGCAGCGTCGTCTCAATGCTCTCGTACTTTACGAGTGAGTCGGCTAAGCCTTTGACCAATGCGCGACGCTGATCGGTCTCGCGGTGGAACTTGCGTCCTTTATATCCGTGCCTGTGCATATTAGAGCTCCAACTCCGCCAGTTTTTCTTTGACTTCGTCGAGGGCTTTGCTACCAAAACCTTTGAGGTCGCGCAGCTCGGCATCATTCAAGGCGAACAAATCGCGGATGGTGTGAATATCGTTGTTGATGAGCGCGTTAGTGGTACGGGCTGACAGGTTAAGGTCTTCGATAGATGTGTTGAGCGCAGTTGGCTCATCACCCAGCAGGTCGCTCGACAATTCGCTTGAGCCGGCAGGCATAGCAGTGGCTTGCGGTTCGTTCTGAGCCACACGGGTTTTACCGGCGAGCGCAGTGTACTGGTTTACAAGAATTGCTGCTGCTTCTTCGAAAGCATCTTGTGGGGTGATCGAGCCATCGGTATCGACAGTGAGCAACAACTTATCGAGGTCGGTGATTTGGCCGACACGGGTGTTTTCAATCTTGTAACGTACGCGGAGAACTGGGCTGAAAATGGCGTCGAGCGCAATGCTGTCGCTGGCTTTCTTGGCAGCACCTTCTTCGATGGTGCGGTAGCCGCGACCGACTTCGACAACGAGGTCCATAGTCAGCGTCGCTTTGTCATCGTCGATAGTGGCAATAACGTGGTCGGGATTAACGATTTCGACATCAGCGTTGGTCTGAATGTCTTTCGCGGTAACCGGGCCCTTGCCTTTTTTGACAATACGCAGCGTCTGGCTATCTTGGCCGTAGACGCGGAAACGTACGCTCTTGAGGTTCAGCATGATGTCAACGACATCTTCTTTAACACCGGGAACGGATGTGAACTCGTGGCTGACGCCGTCAATACGGAACGAAGTAATCGCGGCACCTGAGATGCTCGAGAGTAAGACGCGGCGAATCGAGTTTCCGAGGGTCATGCCGTAGCCGTTGTGCAGGGGCTCCACTGTAAAAGTGGCACTGGTAGCGCTGTGCTCGTCAACGTTGACGAGGCCTGGGGTGTGAATCATGTTTGACATACTCTATTTCTTTCCTTCCTTAGCGCGAGTAGTACTCTACGATTAATTGTTCGCTGATATCGAGTTCGGCGTCTTCGCGAGTCGGCAAGCCGGTCACGGTAACTTGAACTTTTTTACGATCGACTTTAATCCAACCCGGTACCTCTGGAGGTGCGGGGCTTACTTCATCAAGCTTCTTGAAGTACTCGGTCTGCTGGCTGTGGGGGCGAACAGTTAAAGTATCACCAGGCTTGAGACGGATTGAAGGGATGTCAACACGGGTGCCATTGAGCATGAAGTGACCATGGGTCATCAGCTGGCGGGAAGCGCGGCGACTGGTTGCGAAGCCGGCGCGGTAGACGACATTGTCGGCACGCTGCTCGAGGAACTGCAATAGTACGGTACCGGATTGGCCCTCTTTGCGGTTTGCTTCCTTCATGAGGTTGCTAAACTGCTTCTCGAGCAAGCCGTACAGGCGCTTTACCTTCTGCTTTTCACGCAGTTGGCGGGCGTACTGGCTGACCTTAGCGCCACCGCGAGGACCACGGCTGTTAGCGGCCTGGCCGGGTGGCGTGCTGCGTTTGACGAGGGCTTTGTGGGCCTTAGGGTGAAGAGCGTAGCCTTCACGGCGGCTCATCTTAACGATAGATTGGGTATCACGTGCCATGCTTAGACCCTCCGAGCTTTCTTAGGACGGACGCCACCGTGTGGAACACCGGTAACGTCTTTGATAGATTCCACCTGGATCTCGAGACCCGAGAGGGCGCGCACAGCGGCATCACGGCCCAGGCCGATGCCCTTGATAATCACATCGGCGCGGCTAAAGCCGTACTGCTGCTTGGCAATCTGGCCAGCACGTTCGGCGGCTACCTGGGCGGCGTAAGCCGTACCCTTCTTGGAGCCGCGGAAACCGCAGGCACCGGCGCTAGAAGCAGCGAGGGCATTACCGCTGGTGTCGCTAAAGGTGATGATGGTGTTATTGAAGGTAGCCAAAACGTGCACTTGCCCGGAAGCAACGGTTCGTTTAGCTTTCTTACGCTTGTTGGCGGTGGTTTTAGTCGTAGTATCTGCCATATATATCCTTAAGTCTTAGACGCGACCTTCTTCGCGGTGCCACCTACTGTTGTCTTACGACCACGGCGGGTGCGGGCGTTTGTCTTGGTGCGCTGACCTTTTGAGGGCAAGTTAGCTGAGTGGCGTAGGCCACGGTAAGCCTTGATGTCCTTAAGGCGCTTGATGTTACCGCTGACAATGCGCTGAAGCTCACCTTCGACAGTGTAGTCGGTGTTGATGACTTCCTGAATGCGGGCAACTTCACCGTCGGTGAGGTTCTTAACGCGCTCGGTCGGTTCTACCTTGGCGCGGGTCAGGATGTCCTGACTGCTCTTAGGGCCGATACCGTAGACGTACGTCAAAGCGACCCAAATCTGTTTCTCGGCTGGAATAGTAATTCCTGAAATTCTAGCCATGCTTAACCCTGCCTCTGCTTGTGCTTAGGTTTTAATTTGTTGATAACGTAAATCCTCCCCTTACGGCGAACGATTTTATCGTCTGGACTAATCTTTTTGACACTGGCACGCACTTTCATGCGGATCACGCTACCTTTCGCAATGACACACTGCTCTTAAAAATTGTTAATAAATCAGCTCTGTCTCAAACCTTTACGTGGTAGTGCAAACTGGGATTCCCTGTGCTGCCAAGTAGAGGTTCAGGACTTTCTGTAGGTGATGCGGCCTTTGGTAAGGTCGTACGGCGTCAGTTCGACGGTGACGCTATCACCCGGCACGATGCGGATAAAGTGCTTGCGCATTTTGCCCGCTACGTGAGCTATAATTTGATGGCCATTTTCGAGTTCTACTCGAAATTGAGTACCCGGTAAGGTCTCAATAATAGTTCCTGTAAGTTCGATTACTTCCTTATTAACAGCCATAAATATAACAACTTACGATTATAGCAGGCTCTACAACGATTTGTAAAGTGTTTTTATTGCTAACGGCCGGCAAATTCAACAAATTATTTGGCCACTTTAGAAGCGTTCTTGTTCCGACGTCGGAACCGGAGTCGGCGACCACCGCTCACCGAGTCGGCAGGCGTGTCGGAATCGTAAAAGAAGTCTGGCTGTGAGTACTGGTCGTAGGTGACCATCAGGGCCCTTGATTCAAGCGAGCGTAGCGTTTGGAGGGCTACCGACACCAAGATGAGGATGCTGGTGCCGCCAATGGTGATGTTGCTACTAATAAACACCTGGCCAATGATCGGTAGCATGGCGAGCAAACCAAGACTGAAAGCGCCGAATAGCGTCAGTCGGTTGACGATCTGGGCGAGGTGCTTCTCGGTTTGAACACCGGAACGAACGCCATCAAGAAAGCCGCCCTGCTTATGCAAGTTCTCGGCGATTTCTTTGGAGTTGAAGGTAATACTGGTGTAGAAGAATGTAAAAACAAAGACCAGCAAGAAATAGCTCACCGGATAGATGTAAGCTTCCCATCCGCCGGTCGAGAAGGTGGTCGCCGACGGCGTCTGGAACCAGGTGGCCAGATGGGTGCCGAGCTCGGCTAAACGGGCGCTGTGCGAGCTGGTGAGCAACTGGCCGACAAAGCTTGGCACGCTCAAAAAGGCGACGGCAAAAATGATCGGGACGACGCCGGCAGTAATTAGCTTGATCGGCAGCTTGGTGGTAACGCCGCCATAGGTTCGATTACCTTGGACACGTTTGGCGTAGTTGACCGTGAGGTTGCGCGAGGCTTCATTGAGCATTACCACTAGATAAGTCACCAGTAGCACCACGAACGCAATAATCACTCCGTATATCAACGACTTGGTGTTGATCGGCAGCGACTGCCCAAAGATGTGCCAGCGGCTCTTGCCGTCAAATACGGAGTTGGCAATGGAAGAGATGGTCGAAGGAAGACTGCTGACAATACCGACTGTAATGAGTAGTGAAATACCGTTACCAATGCTCTGCTCGGTGACCAGTTCACCCATCCACATCAGCAGCATCGAACCACCGGTAAGGGCGGCCACCATCAGCACCCACTGCGCGAGCGAAGTGTTAGCGGTAATGTCACCAATACCGCCGATGCTCTGGGCGGCCTGCCGTATCAGATAGATGGAGCCAACAGATTGGACAATGGCTAACGGGAACGTCAGAACACGGGTGTACTGGTTGATCTTCTTCTGGCCAAACTCACCTTCTTTATGGAGCGCTTCGAGTTGCGGAATGGCTTTGGTGAGCAACTGCATGATGATCGAAGCGTTAATGTAGGGGCCTAGGCCGGCGATCATAATCGAGAAGTTAGCGAGCGCACCGCCGGAAAGGACGTTAATAAAGCTCAGCAACTGCGGCGTATTCTCGGACTTAAAGAGGTTATTTAGAACCTGCTTAAGGGTTTCCGGATCGGCCAGCGGCACAGGAATGTGGGCTAAGATACGGAAGACCAGCAGGATGCCGAGCACGGCAAAGATACGCGTCCGCATATCTTTTTGCGTCAGGGATTTGGCTATAATTTTCCAGTTCATGTATTTTCTGTCACCCTAAACAATATAAGTAATCCCAACTAGTATACAAGATATGGCAGCCAAGGGCTAGCGCGACCAATTGTGATAACTACAGCGGCCGCGGCTTCGGGCTATTTTAGCTTCAAAAATGTCCCGAACATCAATGCATCATCGCATCATGATGACTGCATCAAAATGTCAAAACAGCAAGATGCTTTGATGCGCGACGACTTAATTGACAAGAAAAAAGCCGCTCTCGAGAGCGGCTTTTTGGCAGCAGTCCGGAGAGACTACTTTTTGGCGTCGGCTTTGGCTTCAGCACGTTTGGTGTTAACGATGGGACGGCCGAGGACGGCGGTCTTCTCGAAACTGCCGCCAGCGGCTTCGAGAGCGGCAATTGCCGACTTGCTGGCGTGGGGCAGCTTAACGGTGACGGCTTTGGTAAGCTCGCCCTTAGTTAGAAGCTTAACGCGAACGAAGGGGTTCGAAATGAGGTGTGCCTGAGCGAGCACTTCTGCATCAACGACTTTTGCGCCGAGGCTTTCCAGCTGCGCAGTGGAGACGTTTTCGGCCTTAACCTTGAGGCTACGGAAACCAGGCAGCTTTGGCAGTTTCTGCATGAGGGGGTTCTGGCCGCCGGCAAAACCTGGCTTGGCGCTTGAACCGGTACGAGCTTTTTGACCTTTGGTACCACGGCCAGCGGTCTTACCCTGCCCAGCGGCAATACCGCGTCCTAGGCGTTTCGCCTGCTTCTTGGGTGCGGTTTGGAGTTCGTGATATTTCATTATTTGGCCTCTTTCTTGGCAGCAGCTTTTTTAGGAGCAGCGGCTTTTTTTTCAACGCTCGTGATCCACTTGCTGGCTGGTACTAAGTGCTCGAGGGCCGCCAAGGTAGCGTAGGCCGTGTTAGTCTTGTTGGTTGAACCAAGCGATTTGCTGAGGGCGTTCTGGACACCGGCAACTTCGAGGATGGTCCGGACAACACCACCGGCGATTAGACCAGTACCGGCGCTGGCAGGTTTGAGTAGAATGTGAGCGCCGGAAACTTTTTGCTCGACCTCATGCGGCAATGTGCCCTTGTAGAGTGAGACGGTTACAAAGTTCTTTTTAGCGACTTCAACGGCTTTGGTAACAGCGGCGGTAACATCGGCGCCTTTGGCGCTACCGATACCGACTTTGTGCTTGCGGTCGCCGACTACGACGAGAGCGCGGAAACGGAAACGGCGGCCGCCTTTGACGACGCGGGCAACGCGGTCGATGTGCAAGGTACGCTCATCAAACTGCTTTTCTTCGGGTTGAATCTCCGGGCGACGGTTGCGACGGTCTTGCTGACCGCGGCCGCCACCATCACGACCACCTTGTGGTGCGCGAGTGGCTTGGGGAGCGGGGGTAGGTGCATCAGCCATGTTAGAACTCCAATCCTGCTTTACGAGCAGCGTCTGCCAAAGCGGCGACGCGGCCATGATATAGTTTACCGTTTCGGTCGAAGACAACAGTGGTGATCTTGAGGGCTTTAGCCTTCTTGGCAATGTCCTCGCCGACCTTAGTGGCTTTCTCGGTCATTGTGCCGGTGGCTTTCTGACCAACGGTTGTGACGTAAGCCAGGGTTTTGCCATTGGTGTCGTCGATCAGCTGGGCGGTGACGTGCAGGTTGCTGATGAAAACGCTAAGGCGGGGACGCTCGGCGGTGCCGCTGACGACTGAACGAATGCGGGCTTTGCGGAGTGTGCGGTTCTGTAGTTTTTTAGCTAGAATATTCATGATTACTTGTCCTTACCGCTCTTACCGCTCTTGCGGATAATGCGTTCACCTTCGTATTTAATACCCTTACCCTTGTAAGGTTCTGGTTTCTTGAGCGCCCGGATTTCGGCAGCCACCTGGCCGACCTGCTGCTTGCTGATGCCAGAGACCGTAATGGTATTCTGTTCGGTGGTAGCAGTAATGCCGGCGGGGACCTTAAAGATCACGTCGTGCGAGAAGCCGAGGTTTAATTTGAGGTCGGCACCTTGGGTCGCAACACGATAACCAACACCGTTGATTTCGAGTTTCTTACTAAATCCGGTGCTTACACCGACAACCATGTTGTTGATGAGGGCGCGCATCAGGCCGTGCTTGGCGCGGTTCTTGGGCTCATCGTTGATGCGTGTCACGGTGAGAACACCGTCAGCTTGCGTGACATCGACACCCGGCATGGTGAACTGCGACAGCGTGCCCTTAGAGCCCGCGACCGTAATTTCTTCGGGAGTGATAGTGATTGTCACACCGCTCGGGATGGCGATCGGCAGTTTTCCTATACGACTCATAGTATTAAATCCTTAATCCTTAATAAACTTTACAAATTAATTCGCCGCCGATTTTGGCTTGCTTGGCAGCAGCGCCGGTCATGAGACCTTTGGAGGTCGAAACAATGACCAAACCGCGACCGCGCATCACGACCGGAATGGCCTGTGAGTTAACGTAGTGTCGACGACCAGGCTTGCTCAAGCGAACGATTTCGGTAATGCGGGCGTTGCTGTCTTCTGGGAAGAGCGACAAAGTCATCTTCTTGCCGATAGTGGCGTCGTCGACTTGGACGCCGTCGATGAAATTGTTCTCCTTAAGGAGTTCGGCAACGGCCTGCTTAATATTGCTATGCGGCAGCGTGATCTCGTTCTTGCGAACGGCGATAGCGTTGCGGATGCGGCTGAGCATGTCAGCGATTGGGTCAGTTGAGGTTGTGCTCATATTACCAGCTCGCTTTCGTTACGCCCGGGATTTCGCCCTTGCTGGCGTGCTCGCGGAATGAGATACGGCTCAGACCAAACTGGCGCATGTAGCCACGCGGGCGACCAGTCTCGATGCAGCGGTTAGTGAGCCGCGTGCGCGAGCTATTGCGTGGTAATTTGGCCAGACCTTCGAGATCACCCAGCTCTTTGAGTTCAGCACGCTTGGCGGCGTACTTGATGATCATGCGCTTGCGCTTTTCATCGCGGGCTATAATTGATTTCTTAGCCATTAGTTGTTCTCCTTCTCAAATGGCATGCCGAATTTCTCTAAGAGAACGCGGGCATGTGCCTTATCTTGGCATTTAACGACAAATACTACTTGCATACCGTGCACCGTGGTAGTTTCCTCAAAAGTTAACTCTGGGAATACCGACTGGTCAATCATACCGAGGCTGTAGTTACCCTGTTGGTCAAAAGCCTTGGCACTGACACCGTGAAAGTCACGGAGACGGGGAATGACGATGGTGATCAGGCGATCAGCAAATTCGTACATACGGTCGCCGCGGAGTGTGACTTTGAGACCAATTTTGTTACCTTCGCGGAGCTTAAAGCCGGCAATGGAGTTCTTGGCGGTTGTCTGGACCGGTTCCTGACCGGTAATCTTGCGCAAGGTGTTAGTGGCAACTTCCATGATCTTCTTGTCGTCCTTGGCTTGACCAAGACCGACGTTGACAACAATCTTTTCGAGCTTTGGTACCTGGTGCGGGTTGTCGAGCGACAATTCCTTCAGAAGATCTTTGGCGATCGTGTCGTTGTAGGCGGCGCGCAAGCGTACGGTCAACGGAGCGGCTGCTTTTTTAGTTGCGGTAGCCATTACTTGATCTCCTTTCCGGTGCGCTTAAACACCCGTGTTTTCTTACCATCTTCGGTGAGGTTGTAGCCGATGCGCGAAGCTTTTTTACTAGTTGGCTCCACGATGCTTACTTTGCTCACCCAGATCGGCTTAGTTAGTTCAACAATGGCGCCTTGGGGGTGGCTTTGGCTTGGCTTAACGTGCTTCTTGGCGATGTTCAAGCCCTCGACGGTAACTTTGTTGAGCAAGGGGTGAACGGCCAAAATAGTACCGGTCTTGCCCTTGTCTTTGCCGGCGCGAACGACGACAGTGTCGCCTTTCTTGAGGCGAATCTTGAATGGCTTCGTGTTCTTCACTTTTAGGCTCATTAGAGGACCTCCGGTGCCAGCGAGATGATCTTGGCGTAGCCTTGGTCACGCAGTTCACGAGGAACTGGGCCAAAGATACGAGTCGCGCGTGGCAATTTATCTTCACCGATGATAACGGCAGCGTTGTCGTCGAACTTAATCGTCGAGCCATCTTTGCGGCGGATCTGGTCGCGGGTGCGAACAACCACGGCGCGGACGACGGATTTCTTCTTAACGTTACCACTCGGATTAGCTTCTTTAACGGTGGCAACAATAACGTCACCAACGCGAGCGTAGCGGCGGCGGGTGCCACCAAGGACGCGGATGCACAAGATTTCCTTGGCACCACTGTTGTCACAGACGGTCAGGCGTGATTCTTGCTGGATCATTATGCTTCCTCGCCTTCTTCCGCATCAGCTTTTGGCTTCTTGACGGCGGCGGCTGTTTTGAGAGCTTCTAGGGCATCTTCTCGCAAGGCGGGCTTCTCTAGAATTTCGCTGAGCTTAAAGTGCTTGCGGGCGCTGATGGGGCGAGTCTCGACAATAGCGACCTTGTCGCCAGTCTGAGCTTCATTGTTCTCATCGTGGGCCATGAACTTAGAGCTCACCGTGTACTGTTTGCGGTACAACGGATGAGTCTTACGAGTCTGGACCGTCACGACGATGGTCTTGTCACCCTTGCTGGATGACACGGTACCGATAATAGTTCGTGGCATTAGATGTTCTCCTTAATCAGCTGCTCGCTGAGCACAGTCAGGACGCGAGCTAGATCTTTGCGCTTAGTGCGGATGATTCGAACGTTCTGGACTTCGCCCATGTGCAGGCGACGTTTCAGCTCGGTAATCTCCTCGCGCAGTTTATTACTTTCGTCGGCAAGTTCCGAAGTTGATAGTTTGCGGATTTCAGCAATTTTCATGACTATGACTCCTCTCGAACCAGGAACTTGGTTTTAACAGGCAGCTTGTGGGCCGCAAGACGCATGGCTTCACGGGCAACTTCTTCGCTCACACCTTGCATTTCAAACATGATGGTGCCGGGGCGAACTTTGGCGACGAAGAATTCCGGTGAACCCTTACCAGAACCCATTTTAACGTCCAGTGGCTTGCGGGTAACGGCAATGTGCGGGAAGATACGGATCCAGATTTTACCGCCACGCTTAATGTAGCGGGTCATGGCCTGACGAGAAGCTTCAATTTGGCGCGAGGTGATGCGCTCGTGGCCTTGCGCCTGAAGGGCGTAGTCACCAAAGGCGATGTAGTTGCCACTGGTAGCAACGCCTCGGATTTTGCCCTTGCGGATGCGGCGGAATTTAGTGCGTTTTGGCATTAACATCTTAGAGTACCTCGCCCTTGTAGATCCAGACCTTTACACCGATAATGCCGGCGACGGTCTGGGCGTTAACCTGTGCGTAGTCAATGTCGGCACGGATAGTGTGCAGTGGCACTGATCCTTGGACTTCTTTTTCGGTGCGGCTCATTTCAGCGCCGTTCAAACGACCGGCGACCTGGATACGAATACCGAGAGCGCCACCGCGCATGGTAGCTGCCGAAGCAGACTTGATAGCCCGGCGGAAGCTCATGCGGCGCTCCAGCTGGTGCGCGATGTTCTCGGCGACCAATTTGGCGTACATGTCCGGCTTCTTAACTTCTTCGATGTTGACCCGGACAGGTGTCTGGTAAATTTTCTCGATAGCTTGCTTGAGCTCGGTAGCACCGGCACCGCCGCGACCGATCACAACGCCGGCCTTAGCGGTAGCGATAGTCACGGTAACGAGGTTTGGTGTGCGCGAGATGTCTACCTTGTTGATAGCGGCACGGCTGCCAAGCTTCTTAGAGATCAAGCGGCGAACGGCGAGATCATCCTTAAGATAGGCGGCGTAGTTGCGCTTGTCGGCGAACCAACGGCTGCGCCAGTCTTTGTTGACCTGGAGACGCATGCTGATTGGATTTACTTTCTGACCCATTACTTTGTCTCCTTTTCTACTACTGGTTTAGCCGCAGCGGCTGGTTTCTTAGTCTCGCGGAGTTCGCCGTCGACGACAACCCGGATGTGGCTACTACGCTTCATGAACGGCAGTGCACGGCCGTGGGCGGCGGGACGGTAACGCTTGAGGCGAGGACCGTGCGTAACGCTGATCTCAACGATGCGGAGGGTGTTTGGCTTGTAACCGTGGTTGTGATCGGCGTTGGCCTTGGCACTTGCGATAACCTTAATAACTGGTGAGGCACTACGACGGGGCGTGTGCTCGAGAATGGTGAGCGCGTCTTCGACGGTGCGGCCACGAACAAGCGCAGCAACGACTGCGACTTTTCGGGGGCTCATCTGGACGCCTTTGGCGACTGCTTTAACTGACATGGTCTACTTCCCCTTCGCTAACTTACCGCCGTGCGAGCGGAATTTACGGGTGGGACTAAATTCGCCAAGCTTGTGACCAACCATGTTCTCGGTGACGAATACTGGCACGTGGACTTTACCGTTGTGAACGGCGATGGTACGACCGACAAACTCAGGCGAGATTGTGCTAGCACGGGCCCAGGTCTTGATGATGGTACGATCGTCACTCCCAAGGGCGTTAACCTTCTTGGAAAGTTTGAAATCGATAAATGGTCCTTTTTTTAGTGAACGACTCATACTTATTTCCTCTTCGCCGAGTGACGGCTTCTTACGATCATATTGTTGGTGCTCTTGCGGCGACGAGTCTTGAAACCAAGTGTCTTCTGACCCCAAGGAGTCTTTGGTGCCGAACCGTGGTTCTTACCACCACCGATACCGTGACGGCCACCATCACCACCACCATGTGGGTGATCGGCGGCGTTCATGACGACACCACGGACGCCGGGGCGCTTACCGAGGTGACGGTTGCGGCCGGCTTTACCGATCTTGATGTTTTGGTGCTGCTCGTTACCGAGGACACCGATGCTGGCGCTACAGTTCTCATTAATCAGGCGGACTTCCCCGCTCGGCAAACGAACCTGAGCGTAGCCGTTTTCGCGGCCCATCAGCTGAGCGCTGTTGCCAGCCGAACGAACCATCTGGGCACCTTTGCCGAGGTGGATCTCGATGGCGTGGATGGTACTACCAATTGGGATGTTCTTGATGGGCAGACGATTACCGATTTCGATAGCGGCTTCGGCGCCACTGGTCATAGTTTGGCCAATCTGGATACCCTTGGGGGCTAAGATGTAGTGGTAGACGCCGTTAGCTTCTTTGACACGAGCGATACGAGCGGCACGGTTTGGATCGTATTCGATGTGCTCGACGGTAACGGTAGTGCCGGCAGCCAGATTGAAGTTAACGATTCGGTAAAACTTCTTGGCACCGCCACCCTTGTGGCGAGTGGTAATGCGGCCTTGGTTGTTGCGGCCGTTACCGCGGCGCTTGGCGACGAGGAGCGAGCGCAGGGGCTTCTTGGTAGTGATACCATCGAAGTCCTGGCTGGTCATACCACGGCGGCCAGGGGTAGTTGGGTTATATTGCTTGAGTGGCATGGCTACTTGTCCTCTTCTTTCTTAGCGGTTCGGCGAAGACCGCGGCGGGCGGGCTTAGCCTCTTTGGCGGCTTGCTTTTCAGTGACCTTGGCGATTTTTTCTTGGGTCTCTTGCTCTTGAGCGGCCGCTTCGTCAATGGCAGCAAACAGCGGCAGGCTAAAACCTTCGGCTAAGGTGACATAGGCCTTCTTGACGTCGGAGCGCTTACCGGTAGCGTTCATCGAGCGCTTACCGTTGATACTGATGGTGCGCTTGGCTTTACCTTCTTGGTTGGTAATGTTGACGGCGGTAACCTTAACCTCAAATTGAGCTTCGACGGCCCGTGCCACCGAGTGCTTGTTGACGTCGCTAGGAACAATGAAGGCGTACACGCGCTTTTCACTCATGGCGTAGGTCTTTTCGCTGAGATGCGGTTTGAGAGCGATAGTTTTACTCATCTATTTCTCCTCTCCGAGCCAGTCTTTAATAATATCGAGCGACGGCTTAGTGATTAGCACTGTGTCGGCGTTGAGGACATTGAATACGTTGATGTACTTGGCCGAAACAACAATGACGTTGCTGAGGTTTTGGGAAGCCTGGATCAGCTCGGGGGTCTTCGCGTCGGTAACAATGAGAACATTACGCACAGCGCCGACTTTCGTAAGCAGGCTGGCTAGTTCGTTCGTCTTGCCACTCGACGGCAGTGACTCGATAACCGTAACTTTGTTGTCGGCAGCGCTTAAGCTGAGCGCTTGGCGAATAGCTAGGCGCTTGGCCTTGGTGTTGAGCTGCTTAACATAGTTTTCTTGGCCGGTTGGGCCAAACGCAATACCACCACCGCGCCAGATTGGGTTACGGGATGAACCGAAACGTGCTCGGCCGGTACCCTTTTGCTTCCAAGGCTTGCGGCCACCACCGCTGACCAGACCGCGGGTCTTGGTGACGGCGAGGTTCTCACGGCTGTTGCTTAGGTAGGTATCATAGGCAAGCTTGAGGAGCTCGTGGTTCTTGGGGGTAACGCTAAAGACGCTGGCGTCGAGCTTAGCGGCAGTCGTGGCCTTGGCGCCAGCTTTGGTAAAGGTTGCAATAGCCATTACTTGACCCCTTTCAAAATAACAATGCTCTTGCGTGGACCTGGTACGGCACCGGTAACGCCGATGACGTTGTGCTCGAGGTCGACAAGAGCGATTTTTAGATTCTGGACGGTAACTTGGACGTTGCCCATCTGGCCGGCCATTTTCTTACCCTTAAAGATGTGCTGCGGATACATCGAACCGATAGAACCAACTTTACGGGTGTTACCCTTACCGCCGTGCGTTTTGCGCTGGCGGTGGAAGTTGTGGCGCTTGATAGTACCGGCCCAACCCTTACCCTTGCTCGTGCCGGTAACATCGACGACATCACCAACACTAAAAACGTCGGCGCTTAATTTTGCACCGACGCTTAATTCTTCTTCGATTTCGTCCACGCGGACTTCGCGGATAATCTTGGGCATAGCACCAGAGGCCTTCACGTGGCCGGCGACACTCTTAGAGACATGCTTCGCCACTTCCGTACCGAGCTGTACGGCGGTATAGCCGTCTTTTTCGTCTGTTTTGTGGCTGATGACAGTATGGTCACCGACCGAAAGTAAGGTAATAGCCTGCATAGCGCCATCTTCTGCGATGGTGCTGAGCATGCCAACTTTACGAGTAATAAGTGTTTTCATGGGGTCCTTTTATTAGTTAGTGGTCAGCTTGTTCGCCCGCTTGCACGCCGAAGGCTGACATAAAAATGCTTGGTGACTGCTGGTTTCTACCTCTGTTGCGGAGGTGACCTTTGCTAGTACGCCAAGTCTTGTTCTCAAAAAGATACCTTAACAGATTACCATGCGGATGTTACTCCTGTCAATGTGTTGCAAATATTACTTTTACGTTCGCCCTTCTCCTGCATAAGAACTATTGATAAAGATCACAGTTTGTGTTATAATCTAGCGACCGCTTCGAGGCAGTTTTGCATCGGCGGCATTGAACCTTGACAGTTAGATGCGCCACTGAGGTAAGAACTGCTTTGTTTATATATAGACCACGCAGCTCTTACCTCAATTTGGTGAGAAACGCAGCCCCGCCCCTCCTCCTTCAGAATGGATGCATCATGCGACCCAGAAAGCTCAAGACGATCCTCGGCATCGGCTTAGCCCTTGCTCTCGCGCTCAGCACGAGTGCCTGTGGCTCCTCCGGTGTCAACGAGAAGAACGCCCAGCAGTGCATGACCCAGCTGACTCCCGACCAGAAGACCCAGTACGAGAACGCACAACTGGCCGAGGGCAACCAGGTCCAGAGCACCACGAACAACCCCGACGGGACCCAGGACGTCTGCGTCATCGATCCCACCACGGGCCAGATGCACAACTACAACAGCAGCTTCGCGGACTACGCGCTGTACGCGGGGATGACCGGTCGCTACAACTCGTTCGGCTCCATCGGCCTGATCACCGGCAACCTCAGCTTCACCGAGGCGTTCCTCCTGGACCACATGCTCGGCATCACGTCCAGCGGTTCCGTGTTCAACCCGTACTCGCACACCTACGGCAACGCCTACCAGCGTCAGCCGGTGATCGTCCAGCACGTCCACGTCACGTCGGTCACCTACGGCAACTCGGCCCCGATCAGCTACAAGGCCTACAAGAAGCAGACGCCGCCTCTGGGCTACGCCAAGCCGCCGGTCGTCCCGAAGAAGACCAACACGGTCGCGACGGCATCCGCCGGCAGCAGCACCCTGACCCCGGTCAAGGGAGCCACGCCGAAGTCGTACATCAAGCAGAACAAGAGCTCGCTCACGCCGCTCAAGTCGAGCTCGAACAGCACCACGGGCAACCTGACCAACCCCGGCAAGTCCGGCACCACCAGTGGTGGCGGATCATCCGGTACCTCCGGTTCCAGCAAGTCCGGTACCTCCGGTTCCAGCAAGTCCGGTTCATCGGGATCCAAGTCGGGCGGCAGCAGCCACTCGAGCTCACACAGCAGTTCGCACCACTAGGACGGCTCGGCTTCGCCAGCAGATCACGCATGACCCCTTGGTCAGAACTATCGACCAAGGGGTCAGCGTGGTCGCTCAGCGATCTTCTCCACCACGCATCTAACTGTCATTTACCCTTCATTTATAATTAGGAAACTATGGGAATATTTAAAGACAACTCACCAGAAGAAAATTGGCAGTCGGCCGCAGAAGTCGACAGCTATCAGGCGGCCGCGATTGATCCTAAGACGGTTGCCCCGCAAGTTATTATGGATAATCTTCTGGATTTTCAGATTTCTCAGATCCACCCCTGGCAGGCCAGCGATTTTCGATTAATCCAAATGGCCGGCATGTGTATTGCCTATGCGAACGACCGCTTAGCCGAAATATTAATCGATGAAGGCATCCGCACTTCAGGCCGCAAAGATAAACGTGAGCTCCCGGCCGACATCAACTATTTTGCCGGTGGCCTGTCGCAAAATGCCCATAACATCCTTACGGAAAGCCGCAAGCTTAACAAATATTCGGATGTTGGCTTCACTGAAGAATCTATTGATAATCTGTCGCCTGATCAAATGACGCCGTGGTGGCCGTACTTTGAGGGCCGTGAACTTGAGTCATGGCAACGAGTAGAGGCGGGCGTGGTCAGCATGCCATTTATTCGTGGCGTTGCTCGGGCCACCCGCGAACTTATGGGTGACACGGAGTTTCACATTCAGCAGCTAAAGGATAGGGCAGTTGTTGCAGTGCCTCGGCAGTACAAAAATAACCAGGCCGATCTACTACGCGATGTCATCGACGCTCAACTACTTATGCCGGCCCGTGTCGACATCGAGACTGCCGAAGGCATGCTTGATGGTACGCGCGAGCTCACCGAAGGTTCAAAAGTATTTGCGTACAACAACGCCCATGATGCCTACGTCCGTACCATGGCCGCCTTCACGGGGATCTACTGCCCGCCAGCGCTCGGTATAGACTTTATTCCTGAGCGTAGCTAAGCCAGGCCACAAAAAAACGGCCGCTTGGCCGTGGTATGCATCGTGCAACAGGTGGTACAGCAAGCAGACGGAAAATAGGATTATGGGCCGGATCGGCTCATACCTCCTGCCCCTTCGGCCGGCTGCACCATAGTGCCAGTCCGCATGATGCTCAAGCAGCATCTATGGCAACACCATCGACTGGAGGGAGCTCAGTGGCATCCCCTGGTAAGGTGCCAAGAGCCTTCTCGATCCGAAGATTGGAGGCCTTCATGCGCTCTTGCTCATCGTTGGTGAAGATGTGCTTGTTCTCGAGCACGGCGGCTGTGACGTTGGCGCTAAAGAAAATCATCAGTAAGGTGTTGCTGATCATCAAGAATGCGCCCACGCAACGCCCACCGGTTGTAGCTGGGTAGACATCGCCATAACCGACAGTGGTTGCCGTGACAATGACCCACCAGAATGATCTGATCATGCCGCGATTCTCAATGAGAGAGAAGATGATAGCGCACACGATGTATTCAGTGATGATTACACCGAGCAGCCACTTAATGCGGTTGGCGAGTGTTCTGAAAAGCTTGGGCAGATTGTACTTGGTTGTTTCCAGGGTGGCAGTAGTCATGATCGGCCCGTTTCGTGGGGAGGAGGAGTAATCTTCCGTCTGCTTGTGAAGGTGCTTTGGAGTTGTATAGTCTCAACAAAACTAGCTACATTATAGAATAATGTAGCTAGTTTATCAAATGAATGATTATGTTACTTTTCTGACCAGGTCTTTTTTACGACCTGCTTGATATCATCAGGTCCGCCGTCAGCATCAACCTTTTTAACCTTATCTTTGACTTGTTCGGTGGTTTCTTTGGCTTTATCGGCTACGTCTTCTTTAGTCGTCTTCATCTTTGACTTTGCTTTGGCGGCGCTATCTTTAATAAGCGCGCGGGTTTCGGCACCTGATTTGGGAGCAAGCACCGTAGCGACAGCAGCGCCAACCGTCGCTGCCAACAAGGTGACACCGATAAGTTGACCGGGGTTTTCAGTGATTGAGTGCGAGTGTGCCATATAAGCTCCTTTATTAGTATGCTCTGCATTATAAAAGCCCTCTGCGAATCAGTATATTAAATACTTCACAGAGGGCTTTATTGGAGAAGGTGTCAATTACATCTTAATTTCGACGTCGCAGCCAGCCGGCAAGCTGAGGTTCATCAGCGAGTCGATGGTCTTCGGCGTTGGCTCAAAGACGTCAATCAGGCGCTTATGCACGCGCATCTCAAACTGCTCACGGCCTTTTTTGTAGACGTGCGGGCTTTTGATAACCGTAAAGGTGCTGCGGCGAGTGGGCAATGGGATGGGGCCGGCGAGGCTGGCACCGGTGCGCAGCGCGGTGTCGACGATCTGCTTGGCGGCTTGGTCGATTACTTTGTGGTCGTAAGCCTTGAGGCGAATACGAATACGTTGTTTGGCGTCTGGTTTGACTTCGGCCATATAATTCTCCTACCGACGTTATTCGGCGTGGTACTGTAACATCTTTAGCGGTCCGAGCGGCCGACAATGACTTTTAGTCAGTACAATTAGATTAGTAAGCCAATCTTATACTATTTGGGCTGTTAGCGCAAGCACTACTGGTTGGTCTGCTTGGCAGCCTGTCCCTCTTTGGTCGCGTCTTCCAGTTCTGCTTTTGCCACTTCGGACAGATCGGCGGCTAGTTCAGGCCGGTAGGCGGCGGCACTCAGCTCATCCGGCCGTTCTATATAATACTTCAGTATGTCCTTGGCCCTTACCCTTACGAAGTCCGGATCCCGCTCCAAGCTAATCGGCAACGGAGCTAAAGTATCTGGTGAGGTCATGATAATCCTTATGCTTAATAATTCGGATTATACGCCTCCTCCTGCCGGCTGCAATCTAGTAATTAGGCGGCGGTAGTTTCTAATTCTATCGGCGTTTCGTGGATCAATTTAGCAACAAAGTCAGCCGCATTGGCGCCTCGCGCTTCACAGCTCTCAAAATCCACATGTTCCTGCAAGCACCCCGTCAAGAGCTTTGCTGCCTGCGTCGCCGTTGTCTCTTCGATAGCTTCGGCCTCCGGGTAGCTAACGCGCGCTTTAACAGCCTTACCTGCTCCTGGTAAGCTTACTTCTACTGACACCATTTGTCTCTCCTTGTGTTTTTAGCTAACATAACCAGTATACACCCCCGTCAACCCCTTCGGCTAGCCGCGCGCAGGTATTTCCTTCCATACGGCCTCACCTCCTTTTGTATATACATTTGTGCATACAAAAGGATGCTCTCTCTCCAGTCTGTTACCCGGGAACCAGTAGGCAGCCAAAGAAAAAAGGACTCCAGAGGAGTCCTTTTTCGGGAAAAGAATCGTCGCTATTTAACGATCTTAGTAACGACGCCGGCACCAACGGTGCGTCCACCTTCGCGGATAGCGAAGCGTAGACCCTGCTCCATAGCAATCGGAGCAAGCAACTTAACCTTAAAGGTAACAGTGTCACCAGGCATGACCATTTCTTTGTCAGCTGGTAGCTCAACTTCACCAGTTACGTCCGTAGTGCGGAAGTAGAACTGAGGCTTGTAGCCCTTGAAGAATGGCGTGTGTCGGCCACCCTCTTCTTTGGTGAGGATGTAGACTTCAGAGTCAAACTCGGTGTGAGGAGTGATCGAACCGGGCTTAGCCAAGACTTGGCCGCGCTCAATGTCGTCGCGCTCAATGCCGCGAAGGAGTAAACCGGCGTTGTCGCCAGCTTGCCCTTGGTCAAGAGACTTCTTGAAGGCTTCGATACCAGTCACTACGGTTTGCTTGGTGTCGTGAATACCGACGATTTCAACAGGATCGTTAATCTTAACGATACCAGTTTCCACACGACCGGTAGCGACGGTGCCGCGACCCTTAATTGAGAAGACGTCTTCGATAGGCATCAGGAATGGCTTGTCGAGTTCGCGCTTTGGCTCTTCGATGTAGTCATCCATAGCCTTGACGAGTTCCATAACAGCATCTTCGTTGGCGGCATCGCCTTCGAGGGCTTTAGTAGCCGAACCCTTGATGATTGGGCAGTCGCGGTCGAAACCGTTCTTCTCAAGGAGTTCGCGGATTTCTTCTTCGACGAGCTCAACGAGATCGGCGTCGGCGATGTCCATCTTGTTCATGAAAACTACGATCTTTGGCACACCAACTTGGCGGGCCAGCAGTACGTGCTCACGAGTCTGTGGCAACGGACCATCGTTGGCACCTACGACGAGGATGGCACCGTCGATCTGAGCCGCACCGGTAATCATGTTCTTGACGTAGTCGGCGTGACCAGGCATGTCGACGTGAGCGTAGTGACGCTTCTCTGACTCATACTCCTGGTGAGAGGTAGCGATGGTAATACCACGAGCGCGCTCTTCTGGGGCGTTATCGATCTGGTCGTACGCAATTGGCTTGTTTACGGCGCTCGGAAGTCGCTTAGCCAGGACTGCGGTAATTGCAGCAGTTAATGTGGTCTTACCGTGGTCGACGTGACCCATGGTGCCGACGTTGACGTGTGGTTTGGTACGGTCGAATTGATCTGCCATATTGGAAAACTCCTTAAATATTATGTATCGTAATAATCGTTTGCATAAGAGTAATAGGACTCATACAAAGTGACTAACAAAGTATAGGGGACGCTAAGAAGTTTGTAAAGGGTTATTGCCCCTATTAGCTGTCGACTTTAGAAACCGAGGCACGAAGTTTAGTCAGGCGGCCATATGGCTTGCCGAGAACTTCCCAGGCGGCTTCGATGCTACGCCGACGAGCGTCTTTGGAAATAACGTATTCGTAGCGCGAGCGTGTGTGCAGGCTGACGTACTCTCTAAATAGCTGACCGCTAATTGCTCGTTGATCAGTATCGAAGACTCTAACAGCCACCGGTATGGTTTCTTCATGCAGCGCTAGCGCTAAGACGCCGTCGATGAGCTTATCGTAGGCACCTTCCATGTGTTCGGGAATAAAAGCACCCGATACGGCCATGCGTCCGCCAAGCGTCACTAATGCGCTGCGGGCACTGCAAAGCACATCGTGTGACGTGATGGGTCGTCCTGAAGATGAATCTTCTCGGCCAACAAGCCCGGCCAACCAGGTGACACCATCGGATACCGTACACGGTTTCATCCCTACGGGTCGGTAGCCCTCACCACTAATAAACTCGGCCTGAGAGGTGAGCACTGCCTTATCAGTAAGCACTTTATCGCTCTGGCGGAGCGCCTCGACGTGTGCCGCATTGCCGGGCTCATCAACTACGGTTATGAGGTCGTTGAGGTACTGGGTCAATGGTTCATAGGTATAGAATGGTTCGGCTTTCAAAATCATAGCGCAATTATAACATATAGTTGCGCTATGAAAAATATTCTATTTATATTACTTGGCGTTTTTGGCAATGATGGCTTCGGTCACATGGCTCGGCACATCAGCGTAGTGGTCGAGTTCCATGCTGGAGCTGGCGCGGCCCTTGGTGGCCGAGCGGATTTCGGTGGTGTAGCCGAACATTTCGCCGAGCGGAACGAAGGCGGTAATCTCTTTGACGTTGCCGCTGAGATCTTCCATGCTTTCGATGCGGCCACGCTTCGCGTTGAGGCCACCGATGATGTCACCCATGTTTTCTTCTGGTGTCACGACAACCACCTTCATGACCGGTTCGAGCAGAACGGGCTTGGCTCGCTTGACGCCTTCTTTGAGGGCCATTGAACCAGCCACCTTAAAGGCCATTTCGTTGGAGTCGACTTCGTGGTAGCTGCCATCGTACAGCTCAGCGACGACATCGACAACGGGGTAGCCGGCCAGAACGCCACCGGCCATTGCTTCGATGATTCCCTGCTCGACTGGCTTAATGTACTCAGTCGGAACGGCGCCACCCTTGATGGAGTTGATGAATTCAAAGCCCTTACCTTCTTCGTTGGCGGACAGGCGGAGCCAGACGTCACCGTACTGACCGCGACCACCAGATTGACGGACAAATTTACCCTGGACTTCGACGTCTTTGCCGCGAATCGTTTCACGGTAGGCGACTTGCGGCTGACCGATGTTAGCTTCGACATTAAATTCGCGCTTCATACGGTCAACGAGGATCTCTAGGTGGAGCTCACCCATACCGGAGATGATGGTCTGGCCGGTTTCGTCGTCGACTTTGACGCGGAAGGTCGGGTCTTCTTCGGCGAGGCGCTGGAGGGCAATACCCATCTTTTCTTGGTCGGCTTTGGTCTTCGGCTCAATCGCGATCGAGACAGGTGGTTCGGGGAAGGTAATGTTCTCGAGGACAATCGGGTGGGCTGGGTCACAGAGCGTGTGACCGGTCGTCGTGCCCTTCAGGCCGACGATTGCAGCAATGTCGCCGGCAGAGACTTCGGTGACGTCTTCGCGCTTGTCGGCTTGGAGGCGGACAATACGGCCGACGCGCTCTTTTTCACCGGTTGAGCTGTTAAGCACATATGAACCAGCCACGATAGTGCCGGAGTAAACACGGAAATAGGCTAGCTTGCCGACAAAGGGGTCGCTGGTGATCTTGAAGGCCAAGGCCGAGAATGGCTCAGAGGCGTCGTGCTTGCGCTCAATTTCTTCGCCGGTCTTGGGGTGGGTACCCCACACATTGCTACGGTCATTCGGTGCCGGCAAGTAGTCATTGACGAGGTCGAGAACTTTTTCGACCATCACGCCACGGCCATCACCACCGGTTACCGGGAAAAACTTACCGGTGAGGGTAGCAGCGCGAATGGCTTGCTTAATTTCTTCGATGCTTAGACCCTCTTCGCCAACTTCAAAGTACTTTTCGAGCAAAGTTTCATCTTCGGCAACGGCGTTTTCGACGAGCAGACTACGATACCGCTTAACTTCATCCAGCATATCGGCCGGGATCTCAGCCTCAACCATTGCGTGGTCGGTGAACTCTTTGTAGGTGTAGGCCTTCATTTCGACCAGATCGACAATACCATTAATGCTCTGCTCAAAACCAATCGGTAGCTGGACCGGGAAAGCTCGCTTGCTGAGGCGGTTGTGAATTGACTCAAGTGACTTATAGAAATCGCCACCGGTTTGGTTGATCTTGTTGATAAAGCACATACGCGGCGTGCCGTACTTATCGGCTTGGCGCCAGACCGTCTCAGACTGCGATTCGACACCCATTTTGCCGTCGAAAACGACGACGGCGCCATCGAGGACACGCAGTGAGCGCTCGACTTCAGCGGTGAAGTCGATGTGGCCGGGCGTATCAATGATGTTGATCTGGTGACCCTTCCAGTAACAAGTCACCGAAGCGGCCACAATCGTAATACCGCGCTCTCGTTCCTGAGCCATCCAGTCGGTGGTGGTTTCGCCATCGTGCACGGCGCCGATCTTGTGGTTCAGGCCAGTACGGTACAGAATGCCTTCAGTAGTAGTGGTTTTACCGGCATCGATGTGAGCAATGATGCCCAGGTTACGAATGTCTTTCATTGCAGTTTTCTTGTCGGCCATAAAAAAGTCGTGTCCTCGTCGTCTTAAAATTTAGTTATTTGCTCTCGCGTGTGGCTGGGCCACAAGGAGCATAGAGCACTTGTCAATATTGTAGCATATTTCCCTGTTGGGGACCAGGTTTAGCGGCGTTCGCCCGGGACGTTGATAGCTTGATATACCGCTTCGGCAACGAGCTCCCGTAACAACTCTTGCGCTGCATCGGGCTCGGTAGGAACCTGCTCGTCAAAACTGACGATCGAAAGCATAGGACGAAGGTCCAGCAGGCTGCGCATAAAGTTGCCGTGCGGGATCGTCAGCATCCGGACCTCGGTTCGATCGGTGTCGCCCCGATCGTACACAGCGACCTGGCCGACGTTGGTGTCCGAGATGGCAGCCACTTGCCCAACCGTACGGCGTGCCAAATCAAAGGCTTGAACCAGGCGGCGAGCCGGTAAATTACGGTCTTGATTGGCTTTAATCAGGTATGGGTCGTAGAAGTGAACGTCGCTAATCCATTGCCGCGGAACGGTCGGTAAGTCATCACCGCGGAGTGGATGCAAGGTAAGTTGACTGTCGACGTCAGCAATAGAGCGGGGAGCGAAACGATTTGGGATGATAGATCTGTTTGCCATAAATGTAATTTTCCATGTCGTAAAGAGATGCAAGCCGTATGGCTTACATCCCCTCTGTTATTCAAATATCTTAGGTTCGAGCAAAGTGGGCGAACGCACGGTTGGCTTCGGCCATTTTGTGGGTGTCTTCGCGCTTCTTTACCGCGGCACCTTGGCCGTTGTAAGCGTCTTGTAGTTCGGCGGCAATGCGGTCAGCCATGCTGATACCCTTGCGGGCGCGGCAGGCGGCTACAAACCACATGGTAGTCAGGTGGTTCTGGCGCTGGCCTTTGACCTCGAAGGGAATTTGGTAGTTGGCACCACCGACCCGACGAGAGCGAGTCTCGACGTGGGGCATGATGTTCTTGAAGGCCTGCTCAAAGACCTCGAGCGGGTTCTCTACCTTGAGGCGGTCGGCGGCCTTAGTCATGCCGTCGTAGACGAGGCGTTCGGCAATCTGCTTTTTACCATCTTGCATAACGCGGTTGATAAGCTTTTGCACTTGTGAGCTATCGTAAATGCGGTCACCAGGGACTTCACGAACGAGGGCTTTGGTTTTCTTGCGTGGCATTATTTGCTCGCTTTCTTGGTACCGTACTTGGAACGGCCTTGCTTACGGTCGTTGACGCCCTGAAGGTCGAGGCTGCCACGAACGATGTGATAGCGCACACCCGGAAGATCCTTAACGCGTCCACCACGGATCAGCACCACGGCGTGTTCCTGGAGGTTGTGGCCTTCACCGCCAATGTAGGCCCAGACTTCGTAGCCGTTAGTCAGGCGCACGCGGGCAACCTTACGGAGGGCCGAGTTCGGCTTCTTTGGAGTCTTGGTGGTGACCTTTACGCAGACGCCGCGCTTAAAGGGCGCTGGCTTCTCGTAGTTCTTAGTCTTTAAGTTGTTGACCACGCGCTGCATGGCTGGCGACTTGCTTTTGACAGTCGCACGGGTACGCGGTTTACGGACCAATTGGTTAATAGTTGGCATAATTCTCCTTCACGGTGCAATCTACTGCGACTTGGGCGGCATGCCAACCTGCCCGGCTCGGATTGCTTAATTAATGTCCCAATTGTAACAGATGAGCGCTCTCTGTTCAATAGGGTTTCGCTTTTCGCTGTTTACAGCTCGTCAGCACGACTATGATTCGTGGAAGCGAACGTGACAAGTAAACAGAGAGAGGGTAGTGATTGGTGGAGATTACTCTCTGCCTACTTGCCACGTCCACTCGGACATCGTTGTCCGCTAACGTGGTGGCTCACTTCACTTGGCGATGAACGTCAGCACGTAGAAGCCGTAGCACGCGAGGACGAAGCCGATGAGCGCAGCGATGCGAATGAACCAGTCGGTGAACTTGCCGTGCTGCACTGCTTCGGTTGCCCCCGACGTCTTGACGTCATTGTACGTGGCCTGCCAGGTCGGCGGCCAGTACTTGGGAAGCGGCTTGCCGCTGAGCACCTTCTGTTCGGCGACGTAGAGCTGCAGGTCGTCGAAGACGCCCTTTGCTGGTCGTCGACCGGCGAAAAACGCAGCGGACAGACCGATGAGCTTGTCCGGCCAGGCGGCGATCGCGGTGTCCTTGGCCTTGTCCTCGAGGGATCTGGCGTGAGCTGCCGCGTCACTGTTGCTGGTGTTGTGCATGATGCCGTGGCGGATGCCGTAGACGACGCCGAGGGCGATCACGTAGCCAGCGACCGAGTACAACAGCACCAGTGGCACTGTTGCGAGGCCTTGCTTCCACGACAACCGGACGTCGTCCTTGACGTTGGAGATGCCGTGGTCGATCTCCCATTTGTCGAACTTGTTGATCGGCTTGAGCTTCTTGTAGCGGTTGCGAACCATGCAGACGCCAAGCAGTCCACCGAGCAGACCTTCCGCTTGGTCGCGGAGGCTGTGACGAACACCGTCCCAGGGAACGCGGGCATGCCACTGGTGGTTGACCCAGCCGATCTTTTGGAAGATCAGGTAGTACAGGGCCGAGACGATCAGCGTGCCGATGTATGCGAACACGACCGCGTAGAACAGCAGCCAGATCTTGTTCTTGGCGAACTGGATCGGGTGCTTGATCGTGGTGAGCGGGGGCGGGAGGACGGGCTTGGCCTTTCCAGACTGAACAGTGGCTGTCATGAGACAGTCCCTTCTGTGTCGACTCACTCAACTGTGGTGTTGACGCGCAAACCCGAGTAGTGGATTCACACAAAGTGAGATGCAAAGGCAGAGCGTGCGCTTGCATCTCACTTTGTGTAGCGATGTATTCTCTGTTTACTTGTCAAAGTACCTTGGAGTCCGGCCAGAATGGCAGCTCACAAAGTACCATTATAATAACATAAAAATAGAAGAAAACAAGCAGATTGCACGATGGGAAGAAGGTCAGACCGAGGCGCGGCTATCCGAGTAGAATCACTCGATGGGCAGCCGCGCCTCGGTTCACTGACCCTGCCGGTTCAGACCTTGGTGAGCTTCTTCTGCCGCCGGCTCTGGTGGAACTGCTGTCCGACCAGGTCTTTGACGAGGAGTAGCGGCCAGCCGAACGCTTGCGCGCTCTTCTTGGAGTCGAGCGTGCCGGCGACGGATCCGAAGAACAGGCGGATGACCACCATGATCAGGTAGACGGTCGCGGCGATCTTGAACGATGCCAGGAACAGCTTGGCGAAGCACCACACCAGGTAGAAGACCAGTGCGGCGAGGACGACGAGGAAGAGCAACCCGTAGGCGGCGCGTTCCTTCTTGCTGAGGTTCTTCGGTGGCTTGACGGGCATTCCCTGCTGGTCGATGATCGGCGTGGTTGTCACTTCTGTCTCACTTTCGTGTAGGCGACATCGGTATAGTGCAATCTGCTTGTTAAATTGCCCTTGTCGAACTCTACGTTACAAGAGAAGTTTATAATAACATAATTATAAATATAAACAATAGATCAAGCCGAGAGTTTCCCAGATAAAACGACCCACCTATTTTGGGTGGGTCGTTTGTGAATGTGTTGGTGTGGGAGGGCTAGGCAGCGACTTCTTCGCCGATGATCTCGTTGGCTTCAGCCTCGAGTGAATCGGTGGCATCATCGTCGTCGGCCCTCCAACCAGTACCAACCGGGATCTTGCGGCCGAGAATCACGTTCTCTTTGAGGCCATAGAGGCGGTCGACCTTGCCGGAAGTACTGGCAGCGATCAGCACACGGGTAGTGTCCTGGAAGCTGGCGGCGCTCAGGAAGGAGTCGGTACTCAGCGAGGCCTTAGTGATGCCGAGTAGCAACTGGCTGTACTGCGCTGGCTCTTTGCCTGCCGCGACGAGGGCATCATTAGCCTCAACGGCAGCGAGCTTGGAGACTACATCACCGGTTACAAATTCGCTATCACCGGCGTCTTCGATTTGGACGCGGCTGAACATCTGACGCACGATGATTTCCAGGTGCTTGTCAGCGATGTTCTGGCCTTGACCGGCGAAGATACCAAGGATCTCGTTCATGATGTAGCGCTGCGTAGCTTCTACACTCTGCAGTACCATCAAGTCTTGGAGGTTCATCGAACCGTTGGTCAGGCGCTGACCGGCTATAACCTTGGCACCGTCGGTGACTTGGATCTGCTTAAAGCCGGGGATTTCGTAGCGAACAACGCTCTGCTTGTTAGGCGAGATGACAACCTGGCGATCAGTAATGTCGATGCGACCGGAAATTGGCGCAACCAATGGCTGCGAATTGTCGTCGAGTGCTGCAATGACGTCGCCGATGGCAACATCAGAACCGCTCGCCAGTTGTGGCTTGCGCTTGCCTAAGTCCAGAGTGACAACTTCTTTATCGTCGGCCGTAACCTGGACAATGTAGTGGTCGCCCTCTTCCCAGGTGTTTGCGGTGCCCGAGATTTCTGTCAGGTAGGCTTGACCCTTTGGCGTACGGACTTCGAAGAGCTCTTCAATACGACTCAGACCTTGGGCGGTGTCGTCGGCGACGAGCGCACCGGAACGGTGCTTCGAGTCGAGGGATAGCTGGGTACCAGGCTCACCGATACTCTGCGCAGCGATGACGCCGATCGGGTGGTGGTCGGCCACAATCCGGCCGGTGGCTGGGTCAACACCGTAGGATTTCTGGGAAACGCCACGGACGTTAGTACAGCTAAGCGCACTCATGATCTTGACGCCGTCAAGCTTATCATCGGCTTCGACCTTTTCGGCGATTTCCGGCGTAAACAGTTCGCCCTGCTTGATGACACCCTTGATGGTCTCGGCCGCATAACGACCGGTTAGGCGTGAAGCGTAGCTGACACCGATCTGAGCAGCATCCTCACGGAGCATGGCAAAGCCGGGGTCGCTCGTTTCGTCATCGATAGTAAAGACGTCTTGGGAAACATCGACCAAGCGACGAGTCAGGTAACCGGCATCAGCCGTCTTGAGGGCGATATCGATCAGAGCCTTACGGGTACCACGGGTACCGGTGAAGTACTCAAGTGGGTTTAGACCGGCCACATAGCCAGACTTAATCGGCAACTCGATGGCGTTACCACCGGCATCTTGCATGACACCGAGCATACCAACAGCGTTGTTGAGCTGGGTAATGTTACCACGGGCACCAGAGTTGATGGCGATAGCCATGGCGCTGTCCTGACCGACCATTTGTTCGGTCAAGGTGTCGACCACTTGGCCCTGTACGTTGGACCAGCTATCAACCGTCAAACGGTGACGCTCATCATCGGTAATGAAGCCTTGTTCGTATTGGTCGGCGATGGCCGTAGCCTTCTCTTCACCCTTGTCGATCAGCTTGTCCATGCCAACAATCGGGTTAAAGTCGCCCATACCCATGCTGAGACCGGACTGAGTGGCGTAGTCGAAACCGACGTCCTTCAGCTTATCGGCGATTTCAGCGGTAATTTCTTGGCCATAGCGCTGGTAGATGCTGGCCATTACCTTCTGAAGGCGCTTCTTGGTCATAGTTTCGTCTTGGAACTCGAAGTCTTCAGGGAACGTCTCGTTAAACAGAACTCGACCGAGCGTGGTTTCGCGGATTTCGCCGCGGAATGGCAAGCGTACAAAGTTCTGGAGCTTAACGACACCGTTGTCATAGGCCATCAGCGCCTCTTCGAGGCTCGAGAAGGTCTTGATGTCGGCTCGAGCCATGCTCGGACGCTCGTACGTAAGGTAGTAACAACCGAGGACGATGTCTTGTTCAATGTGCAAGATTGGCGAACCGTCAGCTGGCTTCAGCAGGTTGCGGTTGGCAGCCATGATGTCGCGGGCTTCGGCCTGGGCCTCGTCGCTGAGCGGCAAGTGGACGGCCATTTGGTCACCATCGAAGTCGGCGTTGAAGCCCTTACATACCAGCGGGTGCAGCTGAATAGCCCGTCCTTCGATTAGCACGGGCATGAAGGCCTGGATACTGAGGCGGTGGAGTGACGGCGCACGGTTGAGCAAGACATACTTGCCCTTAATGACCTCGTCAAGCGCATCCCAAACGACGGTCTCACCCATTTCAATCAGGCGTGAAGCCGAGCGAATGTTGTGGGCGTGCTCGTTAGCAATCAGTTCACCGATGACGAAGGGCTTGAATAGTTCCAGGGCCATCATCTTTGGCAGACCACATTGGCTAATCTTGAGCTCAGGACCAGCCACGATAACCGAACGACCGGAGTAGTCGACGCGTTTACCGAGCAGGTTCTGGCGGAAACGACCCTGCTTACCCTTCAGTAAGTCACTCAAAGACTTCAGGCGGCGGCGTTGGCCGGTAGCGGCAACCGCACGGCCACTGCGGGCGTTGTTGTTGTCGATCAGGGCGTCAACGGCTTCCTGGAGCATGCGCTGTTCGTTACGGCGAATTACTTCCGGAGCGTTGAGGTCCATCAGCTTCTTGAGACGGTTATTACGGTTGATGACACGACGGTAAAGATCGTTTAAGTCGGAGGTCGCAAAACGGCCACCAGTTAACTGCACCATGGGGCGTAGATCGGGAGGGATAACCGGTAATACTGACAGACACATGCTGCCCGGGCGAATGCCGGCGCGGTCCATGCTCTCGAGGAGGCGCAAGCGCTTCATCAGCTTCTTGCGGCGCTGGCCCTTGGCTTCTTCAGCTTCGGCGTTCAGCTCAGCAATTAATTGCTTGAGTTCAATGTCGTCGAGCAAGTCCTTGAGAGCGTCGCCACCCATACCGACCTTGGTAATCGAGCGCAGCTCATCGGGCAAGTTGCGGTAGTCGGTCTCGTTCATCAAGTTGAGCTTAACGAGCATGCTGACCTGGTTCTTAAAGAGTTCAAACTCTTCGGTAACTTCTTCGGTTTCCTTAGATTGCAGTTCAGCCAGGGCTTTGACGTTCGCATCTTCCGCCTCAGCTTCTTTTTCGTAGCGGAGCTTGATAGCTTCTTTGGCAGCGGCGAACTCGGCTTCTTTATCGTGCAGGAGCTGGTCGCGCTTTTCGGTGTCGATAGACTTGACGACGTAGGCGGCAAAGTAGGCAATGCGCTCCAGGTTCTTGACGGTCATGCCGAGCAAGAGGCCCATAGCGCTGGGAGTACCGCGCAGGAACCAGATGTGGGCAACCGGAACGGCTAGGCTAATGTGGCCCATGCGCTCACGGCGAACGATACTGCGGGTTACCAGCTCACCGTTTTTATCGGTGGCCGCTTCGCGGGAACGCACGCCCTTGTACTTGGCATCGTGGGGATTAATATCCTTGACCGGTCCGAAGATACGCTCACAGAACAAACCGTCGCGCTCCGGCTTTTGGGTTCGGTAGTTGATGGTTTCTGGTTTGGTAACCTCGCCATAGCTCCACTCGGTAATGTCGGCGGGGCTGGCAACGGCTAAACGGACGGCATCGAAATCAGCGATATCGGTGCCTGCAGGTGCAAATGGTTGTGGCGTCATTAGGCTGCCTCCTCCTGGTTATCTTGGTCGTCGTCATTGTCGTCACTTGTGGCGGCGGCAATGGCTACTTCTTGGTTGTTTTCGTCAATTTGTACGATGGAGTAGTCATCAGCTTCGGATCCGACCGCTTCTTCGGTGACGTCAATATCGGAAATAGATGGCTGAGGGACGTCAACTTCGATCGGATGCGTCGCTTCTTCGTGGATGTTGGTGGCCAAAACTTCTTCGGCGTCAACAACTTTGTCGGAGTGGACCAAGTCGACCTTCAGGCCGAGACCTTGGAGCTCCTTAACCAGCACGTTAAAGCTTTCTGGGACCTTTGGACCAACGATAGCGGTCTTCTTGATGATCGACTCGTAGGCCTTGGAGCGTCCGTAGACGTCGTCGGACTTAATGGTGAGCATTTCTTGCAACGTCGTGGCGGCGCCGTAAGCCTCGAGGGCCCAGACTTCCATTTCGCCGAAGCGCTGACCACCGTTTTGAGCCTTACCACCAAGTGGTTGCTGGGTGACCATGGTGTATGGACCAGTCGAGCGGGCGTGGATCTTGTCGGCAACCATGTGGTTCAGCTTAATCATGTACATGCTACCGACGGTAGTCATTTCCTTGAAGGCTTCACCGGTGCGGCCATCGAAGAGCTGCTGCTTACCATCTTCGGGGAAGCCGGCTTCTTTGAGCAATTCGTGGATCTTGTCGATAGAGACACCATTGAACGAGGGGCTAGCAACCTTGATGCCGAGCGCCCGAGCGGCCATACCAAGGTGGGTTTCAAACAACTGGCCGATGTTCATACGTGATGGCACGCCGAGCGGGTTTAAGACAATATCGACAGGAGTACCGTCGGCCATGAATGGCATGTCTTCGATGGGCAGAATACGGGCAATCACACCCTTGTTACCATGGCGACCACCGAGTTTATCACCGACAGCAATCTTACGCATCTGAGCCACAAAGACCTGGATTTGCATGATGACGCCGGCTTTGAGTTCGTGACCGTTTTCGCGGCTGAAGATTTTTACACCGACGACCTTGCCATGCTTGCCGTTAGACATGCGCTGTGAGGTGTCGCGGACTTCCTTAGCCTTTTCACCAAAGATGGCGCGCAATAGACGCTCTTCTGAACTGAGCTCTTGCTCACCCTTTGGCGTAATTTTACCGACCAAGATGTCACCGGGGTGAACCTCGGCGCCGATGCGGACAATACCGTCGTCATCGAGGTGGCGGAGGGTTTCTTCAGAGACGTTTGGAATATCGCGGGTAACGACTTCTGGCCCGAGCTTGGTCTCGCGGACTTCAATCATGAAGTCGACGATGTGCACGCTGGTTAGCGTGTCGTCTTCGACGAGCTTGCGGCTGATGATGATAGCATCCTCGAAGTTGTAACCACCCCAAGGCATAAAGGCGGCAATCAGGTCTTTACCGAGCGCAAGTTCACCACCGGAGATCGACATGCCTTCGATTAGGACGTCGCCGGCCACAACTTTGTCGCCAGTGTTAACGACAACCTTTTGGTTGACGCTAGTACCTTCGTTGGAGCGCAGGAAACGCTGGGGCTCGTAGGTGACGTTGCCGTCAGCGTACTTAACTACCACAGCTTCGGCAGTAGCCTTGATGACTTCGCCGGCCGCCTCGGCCAAAATAACCTGACCGGTGTTACGAGCGGCTGCAGCTTCGAGGCCGGTACCGACAACTGGGGACTGCGGCTGGATGAGCGGCACTGCCTGGCGTTGCTGGTTACTACCCATGAGTGAGCGGTAGACGTAGTTCTTTTCGATGAATGGAATCAGACCGGCACTCGAGCCAATAATCTGGTTGCGCGAAGCGTCCATGTGCGTAATATCTTCGGCATCGACTTCACCTGATTTCAGGCGGAAGCGAGCACTAACGCGCTCGTTCACAAATTTCCCATTCTTGTCGAGCTCAATACCACCACCGGCGATCACGGCCGACTCTTCGTCGTAGGCGTCGAGATATTCGATCTCGTTGGTGACTTTCATATTAACTACCTTGCGGTACGGGGTTTCGATGAAGCCATAATCGTTGACGCGAGCATAGTTAGCCAGGTTTAGGACCAGGCCGATGTTAGCACCTTCCGGCGTTTCAACGGCACAGATGCGGCCGTAGTGGGTAGCGTGCGCATCGCGGACTTCAAAGCCGGCGCGTTCACGCGATAAACCACCAGGACCCATCGAGCTCAAGCGACGCTTGTGGGCGAGCTCAGAAAGCGGGTTAATCTGGTCCATAAACTGCGACAGTTGTGAGCTAGCAAAGAATTCACGAACGGCAGCCACAATTGGCCGAGCGTTGATCAGTTGACCAGGGGTGACTGTTTCGATCTCACTCATACTCATGCGATCTTTGGTGTTGCGCTCCATGCGCAATAGGCCAATGCGGAACTGGCGCTGGACGAGTTCGCCAACCAATTTAACGCGACGGTTAGCCAGGCTGTCGATGTCGTCGGCTGGTTCCTGCGTGTTATTGAGGCGGATGATCTCGGCAATGATGGCTTCGATGTCCTCAAGGCGCATGACGCGGTTCTCGATAGTGTTTGGCACATCGAGGTTGAGGCGCTTGTTGATCTTGTAGCGGCCGACGCGACTAAAATCAAAGCGCTTAAAGTTGTAGAACATGTTTTCGATCAGGCTTTTGGCGTTGTCGACAGTCGCGAGGTCGCCGGGGCGTAAACGGCGGTAGACCTCAATTAAGGCATCGTTTTGGCCACGGGTTGGGTCTTTTTCGAGGGTAGCTTCGAGGTGGCTGAGCTTACCGGTATCGACGTGCTTGAAGTTTTCCTTCATGCGAGCTTCGGTAACACCGAGCGCCCGGAGCAACGTGGTAACGGGGATCTTGCGCTTGCGGTCGATCTTGACGTAGAGCGCGCCGTTAGCGGCGGTCTCAAACTCCAGCCACGCACCACGGCCAGGAATAACCTTGGCGCCGTACAGGTTGCTCGTACCGTGAAGGTCACTAGTAAAGAAGACACCGGCCGAACGAATCAGCTGGCTCACCACGACGCGTTCAGCGCCGTTAATAACGAAGGTACCGCGGCTGGTCATCCATGGGTAGTCACCGAGGTAGATTTCCTGCTCTTTGACTTCGCCAGTAACTTTGTTCACGAGCTCAACGTTGGCTAGAAGCGGCGCGTCATAGCTCACGTTATTCTCGCGCGCTTCGGACTCAGTAATTTTTGGATCACCGAAGTGGTAGTCCTTGAATGATAGTGACAGCTTGCCGGCCGTGTAGTCGTCAATTGGGCTAATCTCGGCGAGTAATTCACCTAGACCCTCTTCGACGAACCACTGGAACGAACGGTTCTGGTGGTCCACTAAATTTGGTAAATCAAGCGCATCGTCCGTACTCGTGTAAAACACGCGCTTAGCGCTCTTGGTTGTTGCAGCTTTTGCCATATTGCAATCAACGCCCCCTATATTATGGTTGATAATTCCCAATCAAAATAGCTCCGTAGCCTAATAGGCCCAAGACTAATCTGAATTATTTTTGCTGCTCTCGTTTTTGTGTAGGTTTGATTCGGCCGAAGAAAACTAAGAGGCGGATTTTATCACCAACTTACACTACTTCTTAGGTTATATTGTGAAGAGTTGATAGAGAATTGTCAAGCAGTTTCGTGCGGAACCCAGGCTTCCGCTACCCGTTCGTACAACCGTGCCTTACGGATGAGCTGCAAGCCGGTGGCCTCACCGTCGTCATAATGTCCTTCTGATCGATAACGGAAGCTGGCGCGCTCCAGTGCATCATGAATCCAGTGGGGGCTGCCAATTGGTTCAATAGTCCAGGGTGTACTGACGGTTTCGCCGGCTAAAAAGCAGCCGGCAGCCGCATAGGTTGTATCGGCACCACCGCTGACGGGTTCGAGGAGGTCGTGGTAGGCGCCAAACAGTGTACTCTGCCTAACCTCGCTTGTCGGTACCGTGAATTCGGTCGTCCAGGCACTAACCTCCGGGCCACGTAGATCTTCCACGAGTTGGCTTTCGCCGCGTTTCTGGCTTATCCGGTGGGGTAAACGGTTGGACTGCAGGCGCAGCGGTAGCTTTGGCAGCACCGTTGCCAACCCAATCGGCACCTCCTTCGCATCAAGCAATGCATAGGCTCCCCGACGGCCGGCCGCCATGTCATCCCGGGCTTGCTCAAAGTTAGCATGCGCCGTACGTGGATCACTGTAGCGACCGGCTACCTGGAGCAGGCCGCGGCGCCGTAACATCGACTGGACACGCCGCTGTTGCAACAGGCGATTATACTGATTGGACATCGCCCGGACCTCTTTAAGAGTAGAGAATTCGGTAAAAGGTACGGTATGAGCCATAACTACTTACTAACTGGTTTTGGGCTAGTAATGATCTCATCGATTAAGCCGTAGGCCTTGGCCTCTTCGGAAGTTAGCCACTTATCACGTTCCATATCTTCGTGGATTCGCGATGGTTTTTGGCCGGTATTCTTCGCCATAATGCCTTCCAGCAATGCCTTAATGCGGAGGCTTTCGCGCAGGTCAATCTCTTGATCGGTCACTTTACCGCGCGTACCGCTGGATGGCTGGTGGATCATAACGGTGGCGTTTGGCAGGGCGTAACGCTTGCCTTTGGTGCCACTGCTCAGTAAGAAGGCCGCAGCCGAGGCCTGGACGCCAATGCCAAAGGTCTGGATGTCGTTACTTACGAACTGCATGGTGTCGTAAATTGCCAAGGCGTCGTAGACGCTGCCACCTGGACTGTTGATATAGAAGTAAATGTCTTTCTTCGGGTCGTCGGCCTGCAGAAATAGCAGTTGTGCGACTACGGCGTTCGCACTGGCCTCGTTCACATCGCTGCCCAAGAAAATAATACGGTCTTTTAAAAGACGTGAGTAGATATCGTAGGCACGCTCCACGCGGCCATCATTTTCGATTACGGTTGGAATTAATACGGACATGAGCCTCCTTGCTGTCTTACTGCTACCAGTATATGAAATTAGCACTCTAAGGTCAAGAGTGCTAATTCAATCTGTTAATTACTTGCTAGCGACTTGCGATTTTACAAAATCGAGGGCTTTTTGGCTCATAATACGGTTGCCAACATCGCGGCGATTCTCTGGTTTGTCGAGCTCGGCTTGCATAGTTGGATCGGTGTAGCGGGTGCGAAGCTGTGCAATCTGCTCGTCGATCTCGGCCGCTTCGACACGCAGGCCGTTTTGTTCGGCGATTTCACCGAGAATTAGACCGGCTTTGACGCGCAACTCGGCGCCAGGGCGCTGCTTTTCACGGTGCTGTTCGGCGTTTACGCCCTCAGCGTCAAGGTGTTCCTGCCAGGTTTGGCCGCGGTACACGATATTACGGCGGTCTTCTTCCTCAATCCGATCAATCTCTTCATCAACCAAGGAGGTAGGAATATCGATCTTGGATTTGTCGGCGATAAGTTCTAACAGCTCGTTTTCGTACTGGCGTTCTTCTTGTTGTTCCCGCTCGGCGCCAATTTGCTTCTTAATGTCGTCCTTGAGCTGGGCGAGGTTATCAAACGGTCCGACGGTCTTCGCGAAGTCGTCGTCAAGTTTCGGTTCAACCATTTTTTGTACCGATTTTACGATTACCGTAAAGGTTACTTTTTTATTCTGCAGCTCAGTTGCACCATAATCAGCCGGGAAAACTATGTCAAAAGTTTTGGTAGCATCGGCTTTGAGACCAACCAGTTCCTCTTCGAAGCCAGGAATAAAGTTGCCGCTACCGAGTACCAGCGGGTAGTCTTTGCCTTCGGTCCCTGGAATGGCTTGCTTGGATTCGGCGTCGACACCGCTAAAATCGATGGTAACTTGGTCACCATCTTTGCTAGCCCGGGTAACGTCTTCTTTGCTGGCCGCGCGAGTGCGCAGGTTGGCGAGGACATCATCAACATCTTTGGCTGTGACTTTCTCGGTCTTTTTGGCCAGTTTGAGCTTCGTAAAGTCTGGCAGCACAATCTTGCCGACAACCTCAACTTCATAAACCACCTCGAGCGTGTCAAAGGGCACAAACTTGGTGATGGAAACTTGTGGCTGTGAAACCGGGCGCAGGTGCTCTTCTTGAGCGGCATCGACGTAGAGCTGGTTAACGGCGTGCTCCAGGAATTCGGATTGTAACAGCTGAGGGTCGAGCTGCTTTTCGATGATATGCAGCGGCGCCTTACCGGCACGGAAGCCTTGGACTTTGGCATTGCGTCCGAGGTGGCTGACGGCCTCAACTTTTAAGGCATCGATAAATTTCTGATCGGCAGTGACGGTCAGTTTGATACTAGTGGGGGTAAGTGTTTCACGAGATATTTGCATAGTGACCTAGTGTAACAGATCAAAAAGGCTTTGGCTAGACCACTATAAGCGTAAGCAGAGTCAGCCCAGCTGCCGCCCAGACCACTTCGACAACGGCACCTATTGGCCGTTCAAACCACTGGATTCTACCATGAAAACGCAACAGCCAGTTGCGATTAGTGATAAAATCCTGGCCTTTACGCGCCCGCCGGAACTTATTGATCCACATAAAATCGGGTGCAGCCGCGCTGAAGGCGCATACAGCGCCGACCCACCAGTGCTCCGGGCGATTCACTGCTAAAAAGACCACCAGCAGAAAACACAACAATGCCTCGACGGCCAATAGCTTTACAAACCATTTGCTGGTAATAGTGTCAGCTCCCTTCGCAAAGTGCGGAATGGCATCGCAGGCAAAGTGCGAGGCTACCGCTAGCGGCACGGCAAGCCACGGATTACCAACGGCTAACCCGATGAGTGCTCCGGTAATAGCGTGATTGGTTGCTGTCATGCCACCGAGAGCGCCGCCGGAATATCGACCAGTGCAAGTTGCTGCTCCTGCCCGGTTTTGAGATTTTTAAGTGTAAACTGCTGGCTGGTCAGCTCACTTTCACCCACCGCCAGCGCCCAGGTAATGCCCTTTTTATCGGCGGCTTTAAGTTGGTCACCAACTTTGCGTCCCGAAATATCGACCATGACGTTACAAGCCCGACGCAGCTCGGCAATTACCGGCTGGGCCGCGGCTGCAACATCACCTATTAAAATGACAGCCAGGTCGATTTCGGTCCGCAGCTCGGGCAGCAAGTTGTGGCGCTCCAAGAAATTTTCGAGCGTCGCATCGCCCAGGCCGAAGCCGGCTGTCGGTACCGGATCGACACCAAACAAGCCCACCAGGCCGTCATAGCGCCCGCCGCCCATCATCGAGCGGTTATTTTCAGGGTCGGTGTCGGCAACTTCAAACACAATATCGGTGTAGTAGTCGAAGCCGCGCATAATGGTGATGTCAAAGCGCGCATTGCTGATGCCGGCTGCCTGCAACTGCGCAAGGACGCTAGTGATACCACTGACAGCGGGCGATGCGCGGAGCGCTTCGGGTAGTTCCGCGAGGGTGGACGCTGCCAATAAGTTCTTGACTGTCTCCAACTTTTCATGGCCGGCGATGGCAATGGCTTGTTCGTCAAAAGCTTCCGGCGCGAGTTTGTGCATGCGGTCTATCAACTTCGCCAGGTTGTGCGCTTGTGGCTCGTCGAGTTCGAGATAATCGTGTAAAGCGGTGTCCATTAATTTACGACTATTGATTCGTATTTCATACATCTCGGGAGTAGCTCCGAACGACTTATAAATAGCATCGGCCAGTTCGATCAACTCCAGCTCGGCAGCCACCGTAGTTATCCCAAAGATGTCGACGTTAAGCTGCCAGTGCTCGCGCAGGCGGCCGCGCTGCGGACGTTCATAGCGCCACAAGTTGGGAATGCTATACCAGCGCACCGGATAGCTCAGCTCCTGGCGCTTAGCAGCGACCATCCGGCTAACCGTCGGGGTCATCTCCGGACGAATAACTACTTGGCGTCCACCCCGGTCAGTAAAGCTATAGGTCTGCTCGTTAACAATCTCTTCGCCGGTTTTAGCGGTGTAGAGCTCTAGGGCCTCGAGAATCGGGGCGTCATATTCTTCGTAACCAAAGCGTTCGACGGTTTGGCGCAGTTTATTAAACATGTATTTTTGGAGACGTTTATCTTCCGGGTAGAAATCCCGGGCGCCTTTGTAGGGTTGGGTTGAAAGTGCCATATATATCCTTATGCAGTCGCTTGTTTTTTGATGAAGTGGATAAAGGTCGGGGCGCCGAGTACCATCTGCGAGGCGATCGTCGCTAGATGACCAAAGCTGGGCACGATGCGGTTTTTGGCGCCCGGAATATGGCTATCATGTTTAGGTACTACCATGTCACGCATACCGGATCGCGTCAGGATACGGCTGCGGTCGGCAGGTGTTAGTGAGGCTAATGCGGCCTGGGAATCGTATGCCGCCGTCAAAAAGGATGGGTTCGGACCGCTATAGCCGCTGCCAATTGCCTGCGGGCGGTTGACCTTGCCGGCGATAAGAACAACACCACTGATGACTTTTTTGCGGGCAGCGTAGGCATTGAGCGCCGCGGCCGCACCGGCACTAGACGCTACCAAACCAATTGCAAAGCCGCGGACCACTAGCTCATCGATACGCTTGAGCAGGCGTTGCAGCTTTGCCGGCCACGGCTCGGAGTCAAACCACCGTACTACAAATAATTCGGGCCGGACGCCGTAGATGCGCCATAACTGCACTGCTTTGAGCTGACCGGTGGTGCGCCTGTCGCCAAGTCCGGGGATATATATAACGGCGAGCTTCATGTCTCTAGCATATCAGATATGCTTATGACTTGGCCAAACCGGCGTGCTGTCGCAGCTGCCGGAGCTGCACACTATGGCTGTCGCTCATCGTCATGGTAGCGTCTAGCTTACGCTCAATCCGCTCCAGGTGGCTATGCAAGCCGCCACACTCTGCCGAACTTCCTGGCTGATGGTCTTCGGGCACCTGGCCGGCAGTATGTTGGATTAATGAGTCCCACTCTTGGTTGGTTATATGATCTGAATTTGTCATGGCCGCTATAGTAGCAGGCTTGTTTTGCCATGTCCTTAACTTTTTCTTAAATTTCACAAAAATATACTACTGGTTTATGCCGAGGAAGCCGAAACGGTTCTGTAGCCGTCTACTCCACGAAGATTATTAGCTTTCATACTACGCAGCCTCTCGCTCGCTGCTCGGCTGATGCTACTATAGAGACAATGCGTCAAGGTTTACGAAAGTACCAGCTCGTCTATGGCCACTTGTGGCGAACCTTTGGATCATCATGGCTGATTCGGACTTCTTATGTCATACAATTGCTAACTCGGATATGTAAACTTATTGCGCTGCCAATCGCCCTAAGCCTTATCATCACTCGTTTATCGCGGCACGACTATGGAGGCGCTCAGAAAGCAGTTTTACTATATGTCAGTTTTTCGGCGTTACTGGGCGCGCTAACACCGTTAGTGAAATACATCGGCATGCGCGGCGAAAACAAAGTCTACCGCAGCCTCACCGCTGCATATTTCGAAAAACTGGTATCATCCGACCTCGAGTATTTTAATTCCAACCTGTCTGGTTACCTGACGACGGCCACCCGCCAATATGTAGACGGCTGTGTGCAGTTGGTCCGAAGCCTCCGCGATAGGTATAGCACAACCCTTCTCAGCATCGTTTTCCCGCTCTGCGTAATATTGTGGCTCGACATACCGCTGGGTCTGGTCACCTTAGCGCTCAGTGTTCTTAACGCGGCCTACATGATCTGGGCATCGCATACCATCGGGCCGTATCGAACCAGATCCCGGGAGCTCTACAAACGAAATTCCGGCCGAATGGCCGATATCATCTCGAATATTCTGGCCGTAAAATCTACTGCCCAGGAGGCCAGTTACATCGCCAGAGTCCGTGATGGTGCTTGGGCAGAAGCCGCTATATTTAGGGAGCGCTACACCGTGCAGGCTCGGCTGATTGCCGCTCGTGAACTGATCACCGTCACCGTCTTCGCCACTCTATTCAGCCTAACTATTCATCGGATGAGCGGTGGCCATATCACTATCACGACTGCTGTACTAGTGGTTACCTACGCCACCACCATCCTGACCGGCATTTACTCCTTGTCTGATGATCTTGATGAGCATGACGATACGGTTGACCGAATCATCCCCGCCTTCGAGATTTTGGGGCGTGAAAACGTCGTTACAGACCCGGCCGTCCCGCAGCACTTTACTGATGACCGCGGCAAAATAACCTTCCAAAACGTGTCTTTCTCCTACGAAAAGGGCAGCAGGCAACGCGCAGTCCTGAAAGATTTTTCGCTGGCGATTCCGCAGGGTCAAAAACTGGGTGTCGTCGGCATTAGCGGCGCCGGCAAGAGCACGCTTACCAAGCTGCTGCTGCGTTTTAATGATGTGGACGAGGGGCACATTTTACTGGGTGATGTTGATATTCGAACGGTGCTGCAAACGGAACTGAGGAGCCAAATTGCGTACGTTTCCCAGGAACCATTACTATTTCATGATAGTATTCGCGAGAATGTGGCCGTAGCAAAACCCGACGCCACTGACGTAGAAATCTTGGCGGCCCTCCGCGCTGCCCACGCGCTGGAGTTTGTGGATGCCTTGCCCGATGGCCTGGATAGTGTGGTCGGTGAGCGCGGCGTTAAGCTGAGCGGCGGCCAAAAACAGCGCGTGGCCATTGCTCGCGCTGTCTTGCAACATGCGCCGATCATTGTCCTCGACGAAGCCACCAGCGCCCTGGATAGCGAGAGCGAGCAGATCATCAAAGATTCTTTTGCGGAAGTCCTCAAAAATAAGACGGCGATTGTGGTAGCGCACCGCTTGAGCACCCTCTCGGAAATGGACCGAATTATCGTTTTACAACGGGGTAAGCTGGTGGAGGATGGGACACACGAAGCGCTCCTCAAGCTGCACGGTGTCTACGCCGGACTCTGGAAGCGCCAGCAGCATACATAACCCGGCCAGCAAGCGCTAGACGACAAAACTTATGGGCATGCCGCCATCGATCATGCCACAAAGTCCTTCTCTGACAGCCGGCGAGACCACGACGGCCTGTTTTGTGTATTTGCATTTTTATAGTAACGATTATATGATCACGATATGACGACCCCGGAAGAGCCTGAGTTAACGCTCCTTGAAGAAAATGCCTTACTTGATCTCTCCATTAGCCCGACTAACCTCGCCGAAGAGGTAACGGGGGAAGATCTCGATGACCCTGCAACATCAGGATTAGCTTTTGCGTTAGCGCAAATAATGAGCGAACGTCGGAACGCGATGCTGGGTGAGCTTTGTGATACGCATCGTGGTATGACGTGGGGAGCTTTCCTAGAGAGCCTGGCTGGCTCACGTTTAGAAATTATTGCTCAAGGCAGTACTCTTGACGCCCATGACCGGCCTAAGTACACCGTACACGCGGCCGACCAAGAGGATAAATTGCTGGTGGTGGCAAATTCTTACAACATATGCGATGAAGATCGTCTCAATGCTATATCGTTGAGCGGCTTTATGGACGCCGGAGATGATACAGTTGAGCAGCGTCGTCGATACGGCGTGCTGCTCGATATGCAGGCCTCTATTTTTCCGGTGGGACCCGTTGAAGGAACGGTCTTTAACTTCTGGGTATCCGCGCTTGATGGGCTGTTCCTAAGACTCGCCGCACTTAAGCGAGCAAAGCTTGCGTTTGTCGATTGGGGACCATACATCAAAGACAGACCAATAACTTCAGCTGATGCCGATAGCCGTCGTGCGCAATACGCCCAACTCATAGCACAGTACCCGGATTGGGCTAAGAAGTTTACCGGCCGACAGTGAGAGGACTAGCGGGCTGCGCCCTTTATCCGCAGCACCATGCTCGCTGCAAGCAGTTGCGCGTGGCGTTGCTCCAAGACCCTCCCGTTCGCTGCGCTCACTCGCGAGGTTCTGCGTCCTCTCACCGCTGCCAAAAGAAAAGATCCCCATCCGGGGATCTTTTCTTTGGTGCGGATGAGAGGACTTGAACCTCCACACCTTACGGCACCAGCTCCTAAAACTAGCGTGTCTACCAATTCCACCACATCCGCACATGGAGAACTCGGCTTATTTTACCCTGTTAAATATAAAAATACTAGCCTGTTATGTCGGCCCGGGAGGTGCTAGACTTACAAAAAAGGAGGCCACATGGAACGAATGAACCAACAACCCGATCAGCCACAAGAGGAAATCCTTGACGAGCTGCCGACGGAAGTTAATGAGACTACCAGCAAACTGGCGGATGATGTCGATACGCTACTCGATGAAATTGACGATGTCCTTGAAGAAAACGCCGAAGACTTTGTGAAGGGTTACATCCAAAAAGGCGGCCAGTAGGTTAGCCCTTGCGGCGCAGTACGCGCAGCATCGCGTCTCCATACACTTTCTCAACCAGCGGCTCCAGATCGGGGGCCGGTATAAAGCGGGCCTGCGGCGGCAGTGAGACCACAAATACACCGCCAGGCTTGACGCAGGCGCTGGCCATCTCGGTAGTATCAAGCTGCAGATTGTTATAAGGAGGGTCCACGATCACCACATCGAACTGGTGGGTGCGTTGATTACGTTTCACCCAGCCGCGTAAGCTGGCCTGGACGACGGTAACTTTATCGGCAATACCAAGCTCGGCAATATTGTTCTGAATGGTTTTTATGGCGTCAACATCATTATCGATGAGCGTACTCGAGGCGGCGCCGCGGCTAATGGCCTCGAAGCCGATGGCGCCACTGCCGGCATAGGCGTCGAGAATAGTCAGACCATCAATATCCCCGAGAATGTTAAATAGAGCGCCGCGAATCTTATCGCTCATCGGGTGGGTGGTAAATGAGCGTGGCGAAGCGAATTGGCGGCCGCCGAGTTGGCCACTGATAATCCTCACGAGGAGCGTGCCTGTGTTTGACCGGCTTCACGCGCTGCGGCATACCAGACCAGTGTGACCGAGCGCACAAGAGTTGGTGCCAGCTCCTGGCGTATTTTGCGACTGAGTCGCGCTGTCCAACCATTGAGGGAGAAGTCATCGTAGAGCTCCTGCTGGGCAATCATTTGGGCGGTGTGGCGGTACCACTCGCCGATACTTGAGCTTTGCACGACCTGCAGATCGGCATTGGTCGGCAAGGCATGCATAAAGCGGAGCGGCTTGATGATGGTGGCAATGCCCCACTCAAAGGTGCCGTGAGTCGTAAACAAGCCTTTGGGGCCCCACATTTTCCAGTTGTTGCTGACCATTTGCGGCGCGGAGTCACCCGGTATCACCAATTTATTCTTAAGATTAGTACGAGTTTCTTTGCCAAGGCCGCCACGCAGTTCTTGGAGCTTTTCTTCGAATGGGTAATGATGGGCTGGCGTCAGCCCATCGACGATGGCGTGCGCTAGCCAAGAGGCTTCGAAGGCAGCCCGCACCGAATCGGCTTTGCGCAAGGCGGTCACTAGCAACTTGTAGTGATCTTCGATCAGCTCGATCAACTGGGTGTCACTGAGGTCAAACGGTTGAAAGTAATGCCATGGCTCATCTTTGGCAGGGCTTTTACGCTTAATGGCATCAGGGCCATTATTGCCCTCGAAGTGCAAGATCGATTTGAGGCTCGGGAAGGAGCAGCCAGGCGCTAAACGCGTGAGATGCCGATGGGCAACGCGATCGATTTTTTGATGCGCCCCAAGCAAATGACCACTTAGCGACGTAAACGTTGACCCCGAATACATACCTCTAGTTTAGATTGGTTACGGCTCGAAGTCTAGCAACTTGTGCCTCAAGTAATGGGAACGCCGACAGATCCTGGTGCTCGGCGAGGAACTTAGTGGCTGCACTGCGGGCGGCAGCGATCAACGTAGTATCGCTCAGCTTGGCAATCCGTAGGTCCAACTGACCGTGCTGCATACTGCCGTAGATGGCCCCCGGACCGCGCAGTTCCAGATCAAGTTCAGCCAACCGAAAGCCATCATTAGAGCTTTCCAGCGCCCGTAGGCGCTTACTGGGCGCCTTGGAGTCGCTCATCATCAGATAGCAGTAGCCCTGATGATGGCTGCGCCCAACGCGACCGCGCAGTTGGTGGGCTTGGGCTAGACCAAAGCGTTCGGCGCCCTCAATCAGCATCACCGTCGCATTGGGAACATCGACACCGACCTCGATGACCGTTGTCGAAACCAAAATATCGAGTTCGTGACGGACAAACCGCTCCATCACGTCATTCTTATCGGCAGCCTTCATTTTGCCGTGCAGTAGGCCGATACGGCGGCTCTTGAAGTCTTTCTTACGAAATTCTTCATATACCTGCTCGGCCGAGCGGACCTTGAGGCTTTCCGATTCGGTGATCAGCGGGCAGACCACAAACATCTGACGGCCAGCGTCAAGCTGGGCGTTAATTGCTTTGTCGAGCTGCGGACGCGAGTTCGGCGACACGATTTTCGTGATGATCGGTTTTCGGCCGCCGGGCTTCTGGGCCAGTATCGATACATCGAGCTCGCCATACAGCGTCAGCGCCAGCGATCGCGGGATTGGCGTAGCCGTCAGGCTGAGCACATGGGGCATATGGCCGGCTTTGGCCTGGAGCGATTTACGCTGGTCAACGCCAAAACGGTGCTGCTCATCAATAATCACCAGCGCCAGGCGGTCCATATTAACTTTTTCCTGGATCAGGGCCTGGGTACCGACGATAAATGCGGCATCGCCGTCGGCAATTGCCGCCCGGGCAGCAGTTTTTTGTTTAGCGCTGAGGCTCCCCACCAGTAAGTCAACGGCACTGGCGCTGCCGAGGGGTTCGAGTAATCGGTATAGCGTCTCGGCGTGCTGGCGGGCTAGGAGCTCGGTTGGCGCCATCAGTGCCACCTGCCAGCCTTCGCGGAGTGCCATCACGGCGGCCATGGCGGCCACGACGGTTTTACCTGACCCGACGTCCCCCTCCACCAGACGGTTCATTGGTTCTGATTTCTGCAGATCAAGATAAATCTGCCAGACGACTTTACGCTGGTCGTCGGTAAGCGTAAACGGTAAATGACTGACGAATTCGCGGGCCAGTCCTTTATCAAAACCGATGGCCACGCCCTTCTCTGTCTGGTGGTCGCGTTTGTTGAGCAAGGCGGCCATACTCAGTCGAAAGACCTCCTCAAAGCCCAAACGCTTGCGGGCTCGCTCGAGCTGACTGGCGTCAGATGGAAAATGAATGGCCTCCATGGCTTCCGCCAGACTAATCAGTTTTTGTGACTTGAGAATCTCCGGTGGCAAGCTTTCCGGCAGCGTCCGAATCGTGCCGAGCACTTGCTTGAGTGCCTGACGAATCTGGCGCGAAGTTAGCCCTTTTGTCTCGCGGTAGACTGGAATAATCCGCGCCGTATTAATCGGAAAATCACCGCTCAACTCCATGCTGGGATTCATAATCGAAAACCGGCCGTTACTGCGCTCGTATAAACCGGAGATAAAATAGGGCTGATTGTGTTTGATTGCCCCCGCCCGATACGGTTGATTGAACCAGACCAGCCGGACACTGCCGGTGGCGTCGCTGACCACGGCTTCGGTAATGTGCAGGCCACGCCGGACGTATCGGCCGGTGACCTGCTTAACTTCGGCCTCAATCGTTACGGGGCCAGGCTGAATGTGGGCCGTCTCAGTGATGACCGAAAAGTCCTCGTAGCGGCGCGGGTAATAATCAATCAGTTCAGCAACAGTATGGAGGCCCAGTAAGGCAAACTTCTTAGCCAGGGCCTCACCAATGCCCTTGAGCTCAGTGATAGGAGTAGTGTGGTGCACGGCAGGCGCCTGCGCGCTTAGGCGACGTGCTGTTTACGGACGAGGAAGAAAATACTTGGGCCGAAGTAGACGGCGGATAGCGGACGCTGCAGACCCTTTTCAAAGCCTACCATTACCGACTTTGGCAGCAGTTTTTTAAGTTGAGTACTGCGCAAGTTAGACACCGACAGCGTGTGCACCACGTGGAGACCAGCGTGCTCCAGCTGGCGGGTAACCGTCTTTGGGTTGTGGTTTACGAAAGGAATTTCATCTTCGTTTTTGTGAGCTTCCGAGCGAATATCTACCGGCTTGGCTGGCAATCGCTCGCCACGTAACAGATGCTTGACCCGGTTGCGGGCATGGGCGTAGTTCGCAACCTCAATGATCGCGTAGCCATCATCACTCAGTGAGCGATAGATTTCTGCGAATTCAGCGGTTGGATCCGGTAAGTGATGCATCACGCGGATCATGGTAAATAAGTTCACTGAGCCGTCTTTAAATGGCATGTCGGCAGCCTGGATGAGGCGACGGTCGACTTCGGGGTGGTCTTTTAGAAAATCGGCGGCAATGTCGAGTTGCTGTTGGCTTGGTTCCGCCAGGGTGACTTTGTCGGCGTATTGCTCGAGGAAGATACACAAACGCCCATAGCCGCCACCGATATCAACGGCGTGCTTAAAGTGTTTGCCCCGGAGTAGTTTTTTGAGCGCGACTTCTTCGGCGGCGTGTTCGTATTCGCGGCCGTCCCAGTAGCGGAGGTAATTGTGCGTTGGATCGTTGTACTGGTCGGCGCGACGAGTCGCCTTGGTCGTGGTGGTTTTTGGCATATTATTTTCAGTATAGCTGGTTAGCCGCGCTCAACCAAGGCCGAGTCCTTAAAGGCCTTGCCCCGCCGTAGTAAGAAGCGGCCGTTCACGAAGTATTCCGGCTTAAGCTCTTCGTCTGCTACCTTAGTGCTGTTAACCGAAACCGCATTGCCTTGGAGCAGGCGGCGAGCTTCGCTGAGCGAACTAGCCAAGCCGGTTGCCACCAGGGCATCTAAAATCGTGCTGCTGGCCGGCGTAGATATAACGGGGATTTCTTGGCGCAAAACGGTCAGCAGCTCATCACTGAGCTGATCGATCGGCAGTTTACCGGTGAGCAACCCAGTTACGGTTTCGGCTTGCCGCATGGCCTCCTGACCATGAATTAAAGCCGTGGCCTCCTGGGCAAGCCGTTGCTGTGCAAAATGCTCTTTGGGCTGGCTGATCTGTTGGCTCATGATGGCGGCAATTTCGTCCGGCGACAACAAGGTGTAGATTTTTAGGTAATCCTCGATGCCTTCGTCCTCTCGGGTAACCCAGAACTGGTAGTACTGCGTCGGCGTAGTCTTGGTCGGATCCAGCCAAATCGCACCATCCTCGGATTTGCCGAACTTTACGCCAGTCGCTTTATTAACAATAAGCGGCGCGGTCCAAATATGCGTTTCGTCACCGGTAATGCGACGAATCAAATCGACACCGGCAATGCAGTTACCCCATTGGTCGGCACCAGACACCTGCAGTGATACACCCTTTTCGCGGTGTAGGTGCAAAAAGTCGTAGCCCTGGATTAGCGAGTAACTGAACTCAGCGTAGCTGATACCGGCCCCTTCATCACCGAGACGGCTCTGTACAAAATCCCGCCCGAGCATGGTGCGCATGGGAACGTGCTTACCGACATCGCGCAAAAATTCAAGGTAGCCTATGGTTTTAAACCAGTCATAATTATCCACGATCTCAAATGGCTGGCCATCGAAAATGGTGTGGTACTGCTTGGTGAGTCCAGCAACGTTATGACGAATTTCATCCAGTGATTTTAGGTCACGTTCTTGGGCCTTGCCATCGGGGTCGCCAATTAGACCAGTTGCCCCACCGGTCAGCAAAATAGCTTTGTGGCCATGCTTGATAAAGTGGCCGACCATCATAGCAATCGCCAAATTACCGACCGTCATAGAGTCAGCACTGGGATCGACACCCCAGTAAAAAGTGATTGGGTCGCCGTCGAGGGCAGCGATATCTTTATATGTTGTTTGGTTTACGAAACCACGCCAGGTTAGTTCTTGAGACAATGTCATACGCAGTAGTATAGCCATCAGCGGTAAGCGGCGCAAACCTGAATAGTGGCTGTACGCTCTCCCAAAAACATAGGCACTTTCTCTCAAGCCTTTGCTATAATGAGTCGGAAACCATGAGGAGAAAAAATTAAACCCATGAATGCTGCCAATGGACCAGGGCGTAATCGCCGTACCCGTAACACGTTCACCACAAAAAGTGGTAAAAGCATAAAAGTAAACCGGACGATGGGTGATCGGACGAAGGCTCGAAAAGATGCCGCCGCCTCGGCGAAAGCCCTCTACCTCGCAAGCCTACCTAAAAACCGTTGGAAGCGTTTGCTGTACCGCATGCATCCGAAACGCGTCGCGAAGTACTGGTTTAGCCGTGAGGGCGTTATTATGGGCCTCAAGATCACCGGTATCGCGATTATCGCTGCCTTTTTCCTGATTATCGGCATGTTCGCCTACTTCCGCAAAGATTTACCAAAGATTAAAGATATTGCCGGCAGTGACGTCGGCGGTAGTATTACGTATTATGATCGCACCGGCCAGACGGTGTTATGGCAGGATTACGACGCCGTTAAGCGTATCCCGGTTGAAGATGACCAAATCTCCCCCTATGTCAAAGAAGCCACCGTGGCAATTGAAGATAAAGACTTCTTTAAACATGGGGCCTTCGATGTCCAAGGAATTACCCGGGCCGCGGTTAATAATGTTATTGGTAAGAGTGGCGTCACCGAAGGTGGTTCGACCATTACCCAACAGCTAGTGAAGCTCAACGAGCAGTGGACTAGCAACCGCACCATCACCCGTAAGGTCAAAGAGCTGATTCTAGCCGTCGAACTAGAGCGTAACTATTCAAAGAAGGATATTCTGACCGGCTATCTCAACATTGCCCCCTATGGTGGTGTGCAGTATGGGGTAGAAAGTGCGGCCCGCGACTACTTCCATACCAGCGCCAAAGATCTCACGCTCGCCCAGGCCAGCATGCTAGCAGCCATTCCGCAGGCTCCGAGTACCTACTCGCCGTACAGTAGCAGCAAATATAACCCGGCCGTGACGAGCGACCTCTTTGACGCCGATGCCTTACTGGGGCGCCAGCACTATATTCTCGACCAGATGGTCAAGCAAGGCTACATCACTTCCAAACAGGCGAGCGATGCGAAAGCCGTAGATGTGCTGGCCCAAGTTCAGCAGCAGTCACCGAAGTACCAAGGTATCAAAGCACCGTACTTTGTGCTCGCGGCCAAGCAGGAGCTGGAGCAAAAATATGGTGCCAGCACGGTGCAACGTGGCGGCTGGAAGGTCATTACCACCCTTAATATGGACCTCCAGAATAAAGCCGAGGAGTTGGTAGCCAACAACCTCAAGAATGTTACTCGCTATGGGGCCGACGAAGAGGCCACTGTCGGCGAAGATGTCCAGACCGGCCAAATTGTGTCGCTGGTTGGCGGTACCGACTTTACCAACAGCGACCATGGTCAAAACAACTACGCGGCCGGCATTTTGATCCCGCCAGGCTCTAGTTTTAAGCCGTATGACTACACCACGCTCATTAATAACAATAATAATGTCGGTGCCGGCTCGGTACTCTACGACCAACAGGGCGCCCTGCCAGGTTACCCCTGCACCAACAAGCAACGGCCCAAAAACGGCGGTAACTGCCTCTGGGATTACGACTTCGCTTACCCGGGTCCAATTACCTTACGTTACGCCCTCGGTGGTTCACGTAACGTCCCAGCCGTCAAAGCCATGCTTGAAGCGACACCAAATGATACGAGTAGCGGTCACGTTACCTCGATCAATAAGACCATCGCCACCGCTTCGGCCCTCATGGACAACACCTACAATCAATCTAAGAATAAGAGTTCATACAACTGCTACGCCGACGAAGCACTTTCGGTCACCACACAATGTTATGGTGCTTCTGCCATCGGTGACGGTGCCTTCCTGCGCCTCGACGACCACGTCAACGGCCTGTCGAGCATCGCTCGACTTGGCAATGCCATCCCCAAAACCTACATTCTGCAAGTCACCGATTCCGCCAACAAACAGCTCTATAAGTGGACCCAGCCAAAAGGCAACCAGGTGGTTAAGCCGGATGCCGCGTACATCGTGAGCGATATGGCGAGCGATCCGAAAGCTAGCTACTTACCGGGCTCGTGCACGGATACTACCTGTACTACCTTAGCCCGCGGCGGCTATAAATTCCAACGCTTCAATGGCTGGCACTTTGCCGTCAAAACTGGTACCACCAACGATGGTTACGACGGCTTGATGACCTCGTGGTCGACCAAATACGCTGTCGTCTCATGGGTCGGTAACCACAACCGTAATGTGACGCTTACGGCCTCCATGGAGTCACTCACGGAGCCTCTCACCCGCGGTTGGATGGAATATGCCCATACCAATCAAAAACCCGTCAACTGGACGATGCCAGCTGGCATGAAGACCGCGGCGGCCTACGTCGTACGCAACCACGTTGGCCTCGGCAGCTCCGAACCAAGTCCTTCGAACGATCTGTACCCTAGCTACTATGCCGGCGGCTCGACAACCAAGACCAACACCTCCCAAACTACCGACAAAGTCTCCGGAAAAGTGGCTACCAGCTGCACGCCAGCCCTCGCTAAGCAGGTGGTCTACAATGCGAACTCCGCTTCGTGGAATATAGACACCTTCGTCAATGGCAAATCGAATATTGCCAGTGGTAGTACCGCCAACACAACTACCGGTAGCACGGCTGCTACGGCGACCGACGACGTCCACAACTGTAACGACTCGCCCCCCGTCATTACCCTGTCTGTACCCGCCGAATGTCTGTCCAGCTGTACCATCAATGCCACCGTTACCCAAGGCACGCACAACCTTTCCGATGACAAGTACCCATCATACCCCGGCAAGGTGACCTTCCAGCTCAATGGTCAGACCATTAACAGCCAGTACGTTAGCACTTCGCCGAGCACCCTCTCGTTTACCTATACCCCGACGAGTACCGGTAGTGGTAATCTTACGGCGACCGTCACGGATAGCGTATTGTATCAGGGCAGCGATAGCGCCACGCTCAACTACAGCATACCCGATCCGACCGGCACGGGCACTAATACAGGAACCGGCGCAACTAATAACGGCAATGGTACTGGTAACAACGGCCAGCCGTCGCACTAAACAGACGTCAGTTAGTCCTTTTCGAGATACTGATTGAGGGCACTGCGCACATCCGTCACGCCATACAGCCCGGCGAGCTTTTTACTCGAGGACTTCTGCGCTGGGCCAATGGCACCATCAAAACCGAGCTTCTTAGCTTCGGCTAGACGCTTTTCGGCGTAGGGCACATGCCGAACCTCACCACTTAATCCAATTTCGCCGAACACAACGGCGTTCTGTTTTAGTTGCAGGCCTTTGCTGGCTGATCCAATCGCCAAACACACGGCAAGATCAGCCGCCGGTTCGCGGATCTGCATGCCGCCAACGATGTTTATATAAATGTCGTATTCGGCGAGGCTGAGCTTGGTGCGGCGTTCCAACATAGCTACCAATAAGTTTAGCCGGTTAAGGTCAAAGCCGCTGGCTGCTCGCTTCGGGTAGCCGTAGCTGGTCTTGTTGACTAAAGCCTGCACTTCTACGAGCAACGGCCGCGTGCCTTCCATCGTCGCTAAGACTACCGAACCGTCACTTATTTGGCGCTCGGCGAGTAACGCCGCCGAGGGATTAACTACCGGCTGTAGCCCCTGCTCCACCATTTCGAAAATGCCAGTCTCATTCGTAGAACCAAACCGGTTTTTGACCGCCCGCAGCATCTTAAAACCACCGTAACGATCGCCCTCTAGCTGCAACACCACATCTACGACGTGTTCCAACACTTTTGGCCCGGCGATGTTACCCTCTTTGGTGACATGGCCAACTAAAATAATTGCCGTGTTGGACTGTTTGGCGGCGGCCGTTAGTAATTGCGTACTGTTAGTAATCTGGGTCACGGTGCCGGCGGCCGATGAGATTGCGGCCACGGTAACCGTTTGGATGGAATCGACCACGACTAAGTCGTACGAGCCGCTCGCGATAGTAGCAGCGATGTCGTCGGCCGAGCTACTTGTGGCCAACTGCAGTTCGGGCCTGATAGTACCGAGGCGCTCGGCCCGCAAGCCGATTTGATATGACGATTCCTCGCCGCTCACGTACAGTACCCGAGCGCGCGCGGCCACGGCGTAGGCAATCTGCAGTAAGATGGTGCTCTTGCCAATACCCGGTTGCCCGGCGATCAAGTTAACACTGCCAGCCACAATGCCACCGCCAAGCACGTTATCCACGTCTGCGATGCCACTAGACAGGCGTGGCTGATCGGCCTGGACCGATTTATCAACAGATTGGGGTTGCAGGATATGGCCGGCGACTACGCTCGCCGCAATCGCCGTCGTGGTCAGCTGTTCCTGCATGGTATTCCACTCGCCACACTGGGGGCACCGGCCGCTCCAGTTGGTGGTTTGGGCACCACAGTTGGTGCATTCATATCGAGTTGCTTGTTGCTTGGCCATAGAACCTCCAAATCAGTTGCGGTCGCCCGGATATACGACCAGTCTATCACCGACAGATTAAATAGTTATTAATTTATAGTAGTTGCTTGGCTGCTCAGGGCGTTACTGAGCGTGGTAATCTCGGCCGCTACCGCATTGCGGGCCACCACGATTTGGTTGTACTGGTCGACCAGAGCCTGGACTTGGTGCACTCCGGCATTATACGTGTTCACCTGCTGATTATAGCCCGGGACACCGGCGTTGTAGGCGGTAATGTTACCGCTACTGCGCTCGGCGTCGAGCGTCGAGCGCTGCTGGCTAATCTCGGCTTGCTGTGTTGACAGTGATTTTTCCAAATTATCGATCTGTTTCTTAAGAGCTGCTAACTGGGCATCGTCCTGCTTGATGGCATCCTGCCGACTACTGAACTCCGTCTCGTACTGAGCGGCAAAGCCGGTAACTTTACTGCGATCAGTGAAGTAGCGCTGGTAATAGGTCTCGAGGGCCGGTGGTAAATTCGCCACCTCGGTCCCAAAAATGGAGTGCATCTCGTTGACAACGTCATTGGGTTCAGACTTGCGATAGCCGTCGATGGTGTCCTTGATGCGTTGATTAGTCAACTTATTTTTGTAATAGTCCAGCAGCAGGCCATCAACATAGTTACGATCGTTGGTGCTTAAGCGGTCGTATTCGGCGTGCAGCATCTCATGAGCGGCCGTCACTTGTACTACACCATTGAGCCGTGGGTCATCGACACTTAAGAGGACAATGCCGGCCTGGTTACTGTGGTAACAACCGAGTACAATCGTCTTTTCAGCCATACCGGCCGGGCATTTTTTGCCAAAGGTAATCTTACTCTCAATAGTCGGCTTGTTGACGTAAAACACATGGCGCGCATTTTCGGTCATGCCGTCTTGGGTGGCCAGAGTTGCAATCGCCGACGGCGCCGAATAGCCACGCAATGCCAGGTAGTCAAGAATCTGACGTCGCTGTGAGAGCGCTATACCAAGAATTGCAAACCAGATTACCAGAATGGCTAAACTAGTACGAACACTTATTTTTCCTATTTGCTGTTTATTCAGATGTGGTTGCATAGGCCAGGGCGCCATTTTTTGCGGCTACCTGAATAATATCACCTTTCGCGTATTTTTCATCGAGTAAATCGAGGGCCACGTGGTCTTCGATAGTGTCCTGAATCAAGCGGCGTAGTGGACGAACACCGTTATGCGCATCGTAACCCTTTTCCAGCAGGTACTGCTTGGCAGCAGACGTCAGCTGCACACTCAAGCCCTTACGCTGCAGGCGGCTCTTTAAGTCATCAACTTGCAAGTCAATAATCTTGAAGATGTCCTTTTGTGTCAGCGCCCGGAAGACAATGGTCTTGTCGATGCGGTTGAGCAGTTCGGGGCGCAATAGCTTTTTGAGCTGTTCACGGACCAGACTTTCGTTAGCTTCATGCAGCTGATCCAGATCTTTCAGTTCACTACCGCTCTTGACGTGGAAACCGAAGTTGGCTTCTTTCTGCAGCTTATCGGCGCCGATGTTGCTAGTCATGATGACGATAGTGTTAGTAAAGTCGATCTTGCGGCCCTTGGCATCGGTTAAGTAGCCATCTTCGAGTAGCTGTAGCAACATGTTAAACACATCCGGGTGGGCTTTTTCAATTTCGTCGAAGAGCACTAGGCTGTAAGGCTGGCGGCGGATTTTGTCTGTCAGTTGGCCACCTTCGTCATACCCAACGTAGCCGGCCGGCGCACCGACCAAGCGTGAGACGTTGTGGTGCTCGCCGAACTCGGACATATCGATCTTAACCAGGTTATTTTCGGAGCCGAAAAACTCACGGGCTAATACGCGGGCCAGCTCGGTTTTACCAACACCGGTCGGACCGAGGAAAATGAAGGAGCCAATCGGTCGTTTTTCGGAGCCAATACCGCTCCGATTGCGGCGCACGGCGCGGGCTACCGCCTCGACGGCCTCTTCCTGGCCAATCACGTATTTGCCGAGCGTCTTCTCGAGGGTTAGTAAATACTTTGCCTCGGAGCGGATAACTTTCTTTACGGGCACGCCAGTCATGCGCGCAACCACATCGGCGAGGTCTTCGCTGGTGAGCGTTAGGCGCTTGGCTTCTTTGTCTGATTCACGCAGTTTGGCGAGTTCGCCAGCAATCTTACTGGCCTGTGTCTTAAACTGAGCGGCTCGCTCGTAATCTTCGGCGTCGCCGGCCTCATCCTTTTGGGCATTCGCCAGCTTGAGTTCCTTTTGCAGTTTACGGACTTCAGGACTGGTTTTACCCTTGTCGACCCGCAAATGGGCGGCCGACTCATCGATAAGGTCGATGGCCTTATCCGGCATGAACCGATCGTTAATATAGCGCTTTGCCAGCGTTACGGCATCTTCTAGGACATCGTCGCTGATTTTGACGCCATGGAAGGCCTCGTAGTGCTTGCGCAAGCCCTTTAAGATGGCCAGGGTTTCTGACGGCGTGGTTTCCGGTACCTGGATCGGCTGGAAGCGGCGCTCTAGAGCGGCATCTTTCTCAATGTGCTTGGTGTATTCGGCAGTTGTGGTGGCGCCGATGACCTGGATCTTGCCGCGGGCCAAAGCTGGCTTGAGAATATTGCCGGCATCCATGGCGCCTTCGGCAGCGCCCGCACCAACGATCAGGTGTAGTTCGTCGATAAAGACCACTGTTTTAGTGTCTTTTTCAAGTTCGCTCATTACTTTTTTAAGGCGCTCTTCGAACTCACCGCGATATTTGGTGCCAGCGATCATGCCAGCTAGATCGAGCATGACGATGCGTTTGTCGATCAAGCTATCCGGCACTTCTTCGCTGATAATGCGCTGCGCCAAACCTTCGACGATGGCCGTCTTACCGACGCCTGGTTCGCCAATTAAGACCGGGTTGTTCTTCGTGCGGCGATTGAGAATGGTAATTAAGCGGCGAATCTGGTTGTCGCGGCCAACCACCGGGTCGAGCTTGCCAGAGCGGGCTTGAGCAGTGATATCAGTCCCGTAGAAGTCGAGGGCCGTCTTCTTAGCCTTCTTGTTGCGGCGTTGGCTGGTGGATTCTTCGCTTTCGTCATACTGCTGCTTGTTTAAGAACTGTTCGAGCTCGCTGGTGAGCGAGTCGACGTCGATGTTCATGTCGCGGAGCAGGATGGTGGCGCGCGCATTTTTCTGAGATAGGATACTAAAGAGAATGTGCTCGGTGCCACAGTATTCCTGACTGTAATCCTGGGCGACATCATACGCCATCTTAAGGGTTAGCTTGGCTGTCTCGCTAAACCCTTTAGCGCCAACATTAATAACCAACGTTTTGGGTGTCATATTAAGTGCCAGGCGAGCCCGGTCAAGCGTCACGCCGGCGCCTTCGAGCACCTTCGCACCCATACTGCCCTCTTGAGCCAAGACGCCGAGCAGCAAGTGCTCGGTACCAACATAGGCGCTGCCGAAGCTACTAGCAATAGCATTCGCATGCTTCAAACTCTGCAAAGCATTGTTCGTTAAATGATTCAAAAATTCTTGGAAGTCTGGTGAATTAGGCATCATACTTTTTTATACCACCTTTCCGTGTAGTTTAGCTGTGAGTTTTCTCATTTCAGCTGCAAACCTGCGAGATTTACTAATTCCATAATAATAAATTAGCACTCTCAGGTCAAGAGTGCTAATTACAATAACTTTACTTCGTAAGATCAGCTACAAAGAGACTATTCGCCGAAGTCTTCGATGGCTTCGAGCAGACTGTTTTCGAGCTCGCTCTTCTTTTTTAGCTTCGGAGTGATTGGCTTTACACTAGCTTTTTTCTCGGCCGGTGCTGGCTTGGCCGCAACTGGGGCAGCTTCGACGGCCGGCGCGACCGGAGCTTCCTCGACGGGCGCGTGCAGGCGCTCAGCTTCGATATCCAGCTCATAACCGGTCAGTTTAGAGGCCAAGCGAACATTTTGGCCGCTTTTACCGATGGCAATGCTTAGCTGGTCTTCGGGGACGATGACCTTGGCCTTCTTAGCGCCCTCGTCGATCTCGACTTTGGCGACCTTGGTGGGGCTCAAAGCCTCAGCAATGTACTCGGCAGCGTCTTCTTTCCAGACGATGATGTCGATTTTTTCCTGCTCACCAACTTCGCTCATGACAGCGTTGACGCGCGTACCGTGACCACCAACGAAGGTGCCAACGGGGTCAACGCCAGGTACGGTACTGGCGACGGCAATCTTAGAGCGGACACCGGCTTCGCGGGCGATGCCCTTGATTTCGACGGCACCGGACTCCATTTCTGGAACCTCACCGCGGAACAACCACTCAATGAATTCTTTATTACCACGAGAGACTACCAGCTGCGGGCCGCGGAAACCGCGTTCCACGTCCTTCAAATAGACCTTGATGCGCTGGCCAGGGTAGTAACGTTCGCCCTGAATTTGCTCGGAGCGAGGCATGATGCCTTGGGCTTTACCGAGGTCAATGCGGGCAATGTTCCCTTCAACGCGCGCGACCGTAGCATTAATGACGGTACCAATCTTATCTTCGTACTCGTTCATGACGATCTCGCGCTCGGCTTCGCGCAGGCGCTGCAAAATAACTTGCTTGGCAGTCTGGGCGGCCACACGGCCAAAGGTCTCAACCTTTTCGTGGATCTCGATCATGTCGCCGATGGCAGCGTTTTTCTTCATGACCTGGGCGTCCTTAAGGCTGATCTCGTACGCATCTGAGCCAACGCGCTCGACAACTTCCTTAGTGATGTAGGCATCAACTTCGCCGGTATTCAAGTTCATAGTAACCCGAATTTCCTGCTCGCGGTCGCCGTAGTCACGACGGTAGGCGGCCGCCAGGGCCTGCTCCACGGCTTCTTGCACAACTTCTTCTGGCAAGTTCTTCTCTTCGGCGATGGCCTTGATGGCCACCCCTAATTGTTTGAAATCTAATTCCATAGTTTCTCCTTTTTTAGCTAATCAAGTGTTCAAGTCTCTGATACGAAAAAATCCGACCTGCTGGCCGGACGGAACACCTTAATCATACGTCAGGACGCCTCAAATGTCAATTGATGGCCCCTTTGATGGACTATTTGTAAATTTGTGCTTTTTATAGTAGAATATATTAATGAAATTATCACCAGACTACGATTCTCAGCACCTCGTCCGCACTACACTAGCCGCCGCTAGCTTCGTCTTACTGGCCGCTGGCTGCGGTGGTGGTACTAAAGCCGAAGAGGCACCAACCCCTGCTGCTACGGCCGCTGCGCCGACGGCTTCGCCAACCCCAGTGGCATTGCCCTACACCAAAAACCCCGAGTGCAAGCCCTTCCCGGTCTACGCTCAGAACCGTTGGTTACCGTATGGCACAATCATCCGACGCAGTCCAAGCATCTTAGCTGATAAAATCGGCTCCTATGGGCCCAATGAAGTCATTGCCGTCGACGGTGAGTTTACCGGTACAGAAGATGTCTATGCAGACAACCCAGAACCTTGGAATAGCAGGGACTGGTTCCACGTCGCCAATAACGGCGGTGGCTATGTTACGTGGGCTGGCGTCCGTGCCACACCTACCGAAAATGATCCTACTCTCAAAGCAGATGGCGGCCCACAAGCCCCAGAGCCGGCCGAGTGCCGGACTGCGCCTCCGCAATAATTATTCAAGTTCTTTGGCTGCATCTAATGCGACAAGGCGCGATTCAAGCTCGCTAATGCGGGCTTCAAGGGGTTGTGTCGCGTATTGGGTCCGTAACTCCGCAGCGCGATCAGAGAGATATGCGCCCACACCTACCATCCCAAGTCCGACGACCACTGAAAGACCATAACAAATATTGCTGGCGAGTGTTTCTGTGCCACGGCTCGTCGAGACTGCTTCGACGGTGGTGGCACTTGCTGTAGTCAGGACGCCGGCTATTTTGAACAACATCGCCGAAGCGCGCGTTAGTTTAACGGTATCTTGCTGCATTTCGGCAAGTAACTGTCCATCTTCATCAGGTACTTCGGGTGTAAGGGCCATTCGTTTTAACTTCCTAAGTTATAATTATTTAGAATTTATATATTATATTTGAAAGTTTGTCAATCTACTTAGGGTACAAATAGCTCTGTGGAATGATCGCCGTCGTGATGCTCGGGCTGCTCCAGTATAGTTGAATCATCGCCGAACCAGTACCTTCGTAATACTCCAGCTTGATGCTGTAGTACTGGCCAGCGGTCAGGGCAATTTTGCCAGTATCGGTCTTAGCGGTGTGTTTGGTCCAGTCGTTAATGATCTGCACGCCGTTCACCCACAGCCGCACGCCCTCATCGCTCTTCGTAGAGAAGGTGACCGTTTCGGTTTTGGCGGCTCGGATACGACCCGTCCAGCGGGCACTGAAATTATCGGATTTTACGGCGGGAGCGGGTGAGCCGGTAGTAAAGTTCCAGTTCACCGTTTTTTCAACTCGGCTTAGTGCCTGAGTATTGAAGGCGGTACCGTTGTAGTACACCGCTTGCAAGCCCGTGCCAGCAACGACAGGCGCTGGAGCCACCACCAACGATTCGGTGCGGACATTATTGGAGGTATTGTATTCGGTAAAACGATTAGCGTAATTGACGGTGGCCGCGACCGAGTAAGTGCCGGCGACGTTAGCTTTCCATATTTTGGAGCCAAGCGCACTGGTGGCAGCCGTAATGGTTCGGGATGCTCCCGGTGCCAGACTAGTGGTGCTAGCGTCTGACCAGGTTACCTTGGTCCCATTAACGGCAAAGCTGACACCAATGATTGTCCCGGCCGGCGTCGGGGCATCGCCACTATTAGTAATGACGGCCGAGAAAGTGACATCATTGCCGGCGACCACTGAGGTCGGCGACCACGTAATGTCGGTGACTTTCACATCAGGGTACTTGGTGGGCACCGGTACTGGGACCGGTACGGGGACTGGGTCTGGTACGGGAGTGGGCGGCGTCGGGACTGGATCGGGTGTGGGCACCGGAACGGGGGTCGGATCAGGAATAGGTGTTGGGTCGGGGACTGGCGTAGGATCGGGAACCGGGGTTGGATCCGGAACCGGTACGGGATCAGGTGTGGGCGTTGGATCGGGGACTGGGTCTGGTGTGGGCACGGGCGTCGGGACTGGATCGGGTGTAGGCACTGGGTCTGGGGTTGGCGTAGGATCGGGTGTCGGCAGCGGATTCGGATCGGGGACTGGGTCAGGAATGGGCGTTGGATCCGGAATGGGCACCGGATCAGTCACGACAATCGGGGCGGGCGTCACCACGCCGACACGACCAGAACTTACAAAGCGATAGGTTAAGTCTTGGTTGGGTTGCTGCGCCAATACCGGATACGGTGAAGTTACGCTGATAGTGCTCAAATCAGCTCGGGTAATCACGGCCGAAATCGTGCCCACGGCCAGCGGGAAAAGTTTGGCATACTGGCCGGCCGGCGCATCGTACGTCTGAACCTGACCGCCAATGGTCACGGAGACTGTCGCCGGGGCGGTCAAAAAGGTCAGCGCTTCGACCGTATCCCGCGCTGGGGTGCTGCCCGAACGTAATGCCATCAGCTTTGTTTGCCCACCTGTCGGCTGGGCAGCGTACGGTTGAATGCGGTGGGACAAGTAGATGGTGTCGCGTTTAATCTCTGGTAGCGAGCCAGCTTTAAACCACGACAGATAGTATGAAGTCAGATCGAGCAGCGACCAGTTATTATCACGTGAGGGGGCAATCTGAGTATTCTCGGAATAATCATTCCAAGTGGGAATTTGGACCCAATCGGCACCACCATTGATGGCAGCTTCCCAGCTAGTTCGATAATTCTCAGAGTTGCCCGCTTCGTCATAAATCGACTGGTTAGGGCGTTCGTCCTGCGGCGCAACAGGCTGCATCCATATCTTGCCATAGGAATGAGCCGTGGTAATATTGCCCGTCAAATTCGAGTTAGTTGCCACGCTGCGGTTGCCCCAGTTGGAAAAACCATAGCTCATCGGGCCGTAGGCGGTGGCCGTGTTAGTGTTAAAGGCCAGAAAACACGGCACAAAAGCCACATCCACGCCTTGGTTCTTGAGGGTTGTAATCATTTTGGTCCAAAAGGCCGTGCCATAATCACTCTTACCATTAGTAACGACGGCTTTTGTCTCCGGGTCAAAGGGAGAAATTACCAGCCGACCATCGTCAAGCCTGTCGAGCGAGCTGCCGTACGTGCCTTTGGCCAAGCCGGCAATCGCATTGGCGAGCGTCACCGGATCGTAGGTAGCCGAAGCCGTTCCGTCTGGCATGAGCATTAACTTGAAGTTAGGATCAACTTCACTGGCCGCTTGCATCAGATAGGTCAGCCGTGTCCAGTTAGCGCTGGTGAGGCTCAGCATATCGACCGTAAAACCGTCGAGGCCGGCAGTATCGGCTTGGCTGACTTCGGTTTTTAGGTCTTGCAGCTGCCAGTCGGCGCCCGTCAACGGTGCGCGGGTCAGGGGTCGGTCGCGTAATAAGCCGCCATACTCGACATGGAGGTAGGGTTTAGTAGCCTTGGTGGCAGCATCAGTATTTTTTTCGCCGGTGAGGCTCAGGTAATTATTGGTGTAGTAGTCGCTACTGGCGTCTTTATTATCAATCGAGATCGGATACGGCGTGAAATAGTGGGCAAAGACCTTCTTATTTGAACTTTTAAGTTCCGCTTGCGTGGGGAGATCATTGGGCAGCGGGTTGGTAGTATCGGTAGTATCGGCCTGCGCTGGCAGGGACGGCAGGCTTATTGCCGCCAAAAACATTATGCTTGTTATGATGGCGGACAATTTTTTGCGGTTCATGGCTTGGCGTAACTCCCGTTTGCAAATCCCAGTAAATATGGTTGATCATAACACCGAAATTTAGTCTCGTCAAAGTACTGGTTGCCACTGGCTTGGCCCAGCTTTGGCTGATACACTGAGAGGACAGAACTTGGAGGTACTAATGAAATCAGTCAGTCGGCTCTATGAGCAGTTCCAACCCGCGAACTACCTACTACACCTCAACCCCGATCCGAAGGCCATGACCTTCACCGGCACGGTCACCATCCGCGGTACAAAGGCCGGTCGACCATCTCAGCGCCTCACCTTCCATCAGAAAGGCCTCAAAATCACTAGCGCCCGTATTATCAAGCACGATAAAAAGGGCGACCAGCCCGTTGAGATCGTTCGGATTAATAATCAAGACTCCTTCGACGAAGTGCGGCTACACGCCGCAGGCCCGCTCTACCCTGGTGACTACTCGGTAACGATGGCCTTTGAGGGGACGATTACCAAACCGATGCACGGCATTTATCCCTGTTATTTCACCCAAGATGGCACCGACAAAATGCTGATTGCCACCCAGTTCGAGAGTCACCACGCCCGCGAGGCTTTTCCTTGTGTCGATGAGCCCGAAGCCAAGGCTACCTTCGACCTGTCGCTCACCAGCCCGGTCGGCCAGACGGCCATCGCCAACACCCCGGTCAAAGACCAGCATAATGAAGGCGACCAGACCGTCACCAGCTTCGAGACCACCCCTAAAATGTCGACCTACCTCCTGGCCTTTATCTTCGGCGATCTAGGCTACCTCGAAGCCACCACCAAAAATGGCGTTTTGGTCCGTACGTACGCTACGCCAGACCACGTCCAAGAGACCGCGCATAGCCTCGCAGTAGCCGTCAAAGTCCTAGAGTTTTTCGACGATTACTTCGGCATCCCCTACCCGCTCCCCAAACTCGATATGGCCGCCCTACCTGATTTCAGTTCCGGCGCGATGGAAAACTGGGGCCTCGTCACCTACCGTGAGGTCGCTATGTTGCTCGACGACAAGAACGGCACGATCGAGAGCAAGCAGTACATCGCTACCGTCGTCGCCCATGAGCTGTCGCATCAGTGGTTTGGGAACCTTGTCACTATGAAATGGTGGGACGATCTCTGGCTCAACGAAAGTTTTGCCACACTTATGGAGTATCGCGCCGTCGACGCTATCTATCCGGAATGGCACATCTGGGAGCAGTTTATCAGTCACGAAGCTGCCAGTGCCAAGCGCCGGGACAGCTTAGTTGACGTCCAGCCGATCCGCTGCGAAGTTAACCACCCCGATGAAATCTCCAGTTTATTCGACCCGAGCATCGTCTACGCCAAGGGTGGCACCGTCCTGCACATGCTGATGCATCACATCGGTGAGGACGCCTTTCGCACCGGCCTGCGCGCCTACTTCGAAAAGCATCGCTACGGTAACACCCGCGCCAGTGACCTCTGGGAAGCCTTTAGCGCTAGTAGCGGTCAAGATATCGCCGCCTTCATGGCCGACTGGATCAACAAGCCCGGCTATCCGATGGTCTCGGTCGACTGGACGCCTGGCAGCGGTAAGGCAGCCCTCAGCCAGCAGCGCTTTTTGAGTGACCCGGCTGCCAGCATAGAAGCCGGCGATCTCTGGCAAACACCCTTGGCCGCAACCGCCGAGCTCGGTACACCGGTCCTCAGCCTGGCGAAAGATGAAGTGGCCGTCCCTACCAGTAATGTACCGTTCTTACTCAACCACGACGGCCACAGCTACTTCGTACCGCGCTACGAGAACGCTGCGCACCGCCAGAGCCTCGTCCAAGGCATTGCTGACGGTCAAATCGACACCATTGACCGCCTACTGCTACTCGACAACTTCACCATGCTGCAACGCGGCGGCTTTATTAGCACCGTCGACGCCCTTGAGCTATTGGCCGCCTATGAAGGCGAGCAAGCCGAGAGCGTGTGGGGTGCCATAGCCATGCCGATCGCCGAGGCCCGTCGCCTGATCGAAGGCCACGAGCCAAGCGAGGCACCGCTTAACCGGCTCATCAGCAAACTGACCGCACCGCTCGTGGCCAAGCTGGGCTGGGATGACGCCCCCGATGACGATGCCAGCACACTGCGCCTGCGCGGCCTGGTCATCTCGCTCGCTGTCGGCGCCAAGACACCCGAACTGCTCGAGGAAGGCCGCAAGCGCTTTGCCAGCTTCACCAAGCCTGAGGAATTATCCCCCAGCACTCGCTCAGTCGTTTACTTCGTCGGTGCTCGCCACGGCTCCAAAGCTGATTTTGACAAACTGATCGCCCTCCACAATACCTCAACCAGCGCCGATGAGCGCGACGAAATCGCCAGTGCCTTGACCTCGACGCAAGAACCGGCCAACCACAGCCAACTCCTAGAAATGCTCACCGGCGATGACATTCGCCGCCAAGATCTAATGCACTGGTGGGTCTGGCTACTACGCAACCGCTTCGCCCGTGACGCCTCCTGGGACTGGCTGGTCAGCCACTGGGGCTGGATTGAGAAAGAATTCGCCAGTGACAAGAGCTACAGTTATTTCGCTCGCTACGCCAGCAATATCTACAGCACCGATGCCGAATTCCAGAAATTCCAGGACTTTTTCGGTCCCAAAAAGAGCCAGCTCGGCTTGGCCCGCGACATCATCCTCGGTGAGCAAGAAATCACTAGCCGCATCGCCTGGCGCCAGCGCAACGAAACGGACGTCAAGGCCTGGCTGGCCAAGCGCGTACCTTAAACACTTCAGGTATGATTCAAACAGAACGTGTAATTGCCTCTGAAGCGCTTCGTTTCTTACGAAAAGACCCTTCTAAGGTGGCTCTCACCGTAGGCCTTTACGCATTAACTCTTCGAGATGCAAAAGCCGCAAAAACATTACGTGCTTCATATTTTTTTGCGCGCCATTTAGACGATCTACTCGACGGCGAGCTGATATCACCGCATCAACCGGATACCTATGCCGAAGGGCTCATACAACAAATTGCCACTAGCAAGTATGATCCAGATTGTCGCATGGCACGTCTGATTCAATACGCACTCCCAAGACTTCAAGCTGTCGCTTTGCCAGAAGACAACCCCAAACAAGAATTCATAACTCTAATAAATTCCCTGGTTTTTGACTATCATCGGCGCCAATCACGTCAAACATTACCGACAAGCATGCTCTATAGCCACTATGAGAACACGGTTAACCCTAGCCTCAATCTGCTATCTACTACACTGCATGGTACGCTGCGGGCCAAAGATATACCGACCTACGCTACGAACTTGAGTCGTCTTTACAGTATCCGGGATCTGTCTAAAGACTGGCATTTGGGCATAGTGAATATCCCCGAGCATGTATTAGGCGAAGCGAGCCTATCTACAAACGCGGCTTTTGACCAAGTTGTTTCTAATTCTGTTGTTCGTACCTGGGCACAGGAGGAGCTTTGTGCTGCTACTGATGAGCTGCAAGTAGTCTCAAAACAGCTTGCTGACATGCCCCCAGAACTTCCTAATAGGATTATAAGCTCAATGATCAAGAAGGCCAGTTAGTAAGCGTTTTCGATAAAGCCGGTGATCTGAAAGTTCGGCTCCGAGACTTCGACAGCCGATAGCACGTATTCGCCGGCCCATTTGGTTTCGGTCACCCAGACTTCGGCGCCGTAGCGCATCTTTTTGAGTTTGCTCGCCGTGATGGCGTCGTAACCGCCACCTTGGTCGTCGCTCGCGCGGTATTTTACCTCGACCAGATGCACCGTGTTGTCTTTACGGGCCACGATGTCGATCTCAGTGTTCGGCCGGCGAAAGTTTTGTTCGAGAATTTGGAAGCCACGCATCTCCAGATACGTCCGGGCGGCTTGTTCGGCCTTGCGGCCAATTTGCGTGCTATTCATCCGTTAATTGTACCAGAGCTTTGACCGGTTTGACGGATAGCCGGTGCAACTCGCAGATGCCGTGCTCGGCGAGCGCCGCCCGGTGCAGCGCCGTGCCATAGCCGACATGCTTCTCAAAGCCATATTCCGGAAAGGCCCGGCTAGCCAGGCTCATGTGCTCGTCACGGGCTACTTTTGCAATAATACTAGCGGCGCTGACGGCCGGCACGGTGGCGTCGGCCTTAATCAGTGTCGAAATTTTATAACCGCCACCGTCAAGGTGCTGTAAGAAGTTAAAATTGCCGTCGATCACCACTTCGGCGCTCGTCTGGCCGCTAGCGTTGAGGGCTTCCTCCATGGCCATGCGCACCGCCGCCGTCAGGCCATAAAAGTCGATCCGCGCGGCTGACACCCAGCCAATACCAATGGCCACCGCGTGCTGGCGAATTTCGGCGGCCAACTTTGTGCGCTGCGCCCGGCTCAACATTTTAGAGTCGCGCAGCGCGGCCAGCAGGCTCGCGTTACTATCATTTACATCCGGCAAGGCTACGGCCGCAGCCACCAGCGGCCCAGCCCAGCACCCCCGCCCCACCTCATCGATACCAATTATCATGCTCTCATTGTAACGCGGTAACAAAAAAATACCGTCATTCCTGACGGTATTATAGAGAGGCGAAATTGTTTTAAACTTCGGCGGAAGCAGCTTCAGTGTCGGCAGCCAGTTCGGCGTCAACCTCAGCCACAGGAGCTTCGACCTCGGGGAGGCTGTTAACGGCACGGCGGTCAAAGTCCAGGCCTTGGAGACGAGCGGCTTTACCGGTACGGGCGCGCATGTAGGTGAGGTAGTTGCGGCGGACCTTGCTACGCTTGGTAACTTCGATCTCGACGACCAAGGGGCTGTGGAGCAAGAAGCTCTTTTCGACACCGATGCCGCTCGTGATGCGGCGGACGGTGATACGGCTCAGGTGGCTGCCTTTTTTGCCGGTGCGGATAACCAGGCCCTGGAAGACCTGCACACGCTCTTTGTTACCTTCGCGAATCTTCTGGTGCACGCGAACGGTGTCGCCAGACTTGACGTCAACGACGGCTGGTTTTTGGTATTTAGCTTCGATTTTCTGAATCACACTTTGCATATCTGTACGATTCTACCTCAAAAGGTGCAGTATTGCAAGCCTTTTACAGATCAGCCACTGCATTTTGCTCGCGAGCAGCTATTTACGGGCTTTTAGTAATCCAGGTACCCGCGACAGCCCGTTGAGGGCCAACGCTCGGTCGTATTGGTGGCCCCAAGCGCCAATTGACCAGCGACGTAGCTCCAGGAGCGTACGGCCAAAATGGGCCTTGTTCGACAGTGAATCTAAACCGATGGTGACCGAGTAGACGATAGTGGTCATCCCTAATGGCAAGGTATCTAGACCAGCTACACCCTGGCTGATATCGTAACCAAAGAGCCCAAGACTGCACGGTACATACCCCATGTAAAAGATATCTAGGGCCTTATTAAGCATATCGAGGCGTTCACGCCGCGGTGGCACCAAAAAACGAATGCCCGCGGTCCGGACTGATCCGCGCAGCTCGGAATCAAGGAGCTGAGCCCAGGCTTTTTCAGGTGTGGTACCCTCACGGATTTTGTCGGTGATCTGGCTAGCCATTTCGGCGCGGTTTATGGCGTGGTCAGCGGTGATTGTGTCGTAGTGCGCCGGCAGTATGTCATGGTCACGGCTCGAGCCGGTATTACGGGTTTGGGCTTTCGTTACCGAGACAGCCCGCGAAGCCATGGCCGTGCCATCTGCGTTAACGCCGCCAATACCCGGCGTGTACTGCGAGACGTCACCTTGATACCCGCGCACAACGTTGCTACCGATACCACCAATACGGCTCAGCATGTCGAGTCGACTAATGTTAAGCTGAATCCGCTCTGTATCCACCGACGGCGGCATGGCAAAGTGCCAGTCAACATCATAGGGGGACTCCTCTTGAGCGGTCGCCTCGGCCAAATCGCTGAGCGAAACATATTCGGCCATCTTAGTCCTCGTTTCTCTGATTCATCATTGTATTACAGCACATTGAGAGCAGCTTGTCATCTGTCTAATTGACTTTTGATAGTACTTGTGCTATAATGCTACTATATGAAGTACGGCAAGGACTACGCCCCTAGTCTCGTTCTAGCGGCAACGCTGGCCAGTGGCATTGGGCTAACGGCCTGTGGCGGCCCCGCCGAAACGCCCCCTCGTCCGACAACCAACACCGTTGCGTGTGCGTACATGCACGGCTTATCTGAAACTGACCCGCTCTGCCCAGCATTTAAACCAACACCGGCTCCTGCCATTACCGGACATTCGGCGCTACTTAACCACTACTTGGTAATGCAAAAATATCCCGATAGCGCTTTGATCACTCTGCCAGCCGGCGAAGGCATTTCCGTTAGCCCGACGGACACCGAGGGTAACCCGACGGCCAATGTTATGAGCTTCGACCCCGGTGATATTGCCCAAGCCTGTAGCGACACCGTCGAAAACCAAACTTCGTTCCAACTGTATGTTCAAAAGCACCGTTCGGTCGGCCAATCTGTCGTTACCACTGTGAGCGAACTCGAAGTCGTGGCGCTTGGCCCTGATGCCCAAGCGCACTTCCTCAGCACGCTGGACGTGCCGAAGTGTCCTCCACCCGTCGTTGATCACACCCCAGTTCTGAGTGCCTAGTTAGCCGACGACGCGGAAGAGTTCTTCCATAGTGGTCTCACCAGCGATAACTTTGAGCATACCGTCCTGCATCATAGTGCGCATGCCACTGGCGGCCGCGGCTGCCTCGATAGTCTGAGCCGACAGGACGGTTTTAGGCTCTTCGAGGAGATCGCGCAGCTTGTCGGTCATAGTAAATTGCTCACGGATGGCGATCTGACCCTGGAAGCCATAGGGATTCTCGGCCGAAGCCCCGGGTTTATATAATTGCAGCCCCTCGAGGTTAGGCCGCTCAACTCCCGGCGGCAGTGTATCCAACACTTCGGTGATGTGCTGCCATTCGGCCTGACTTGGCTCGTAGGGTTGTTTAAGGGCGTCATCCAGTTTACGGACCAAGCGCTGGGCCATTACGAGGCGAATCGCCGACACGAATAGCGGGTTCTGACCGATGATATCGCTCAGACGGGTCAGCGCCGCGGCGGCTGAACTGGCGTGGAAGGTGCTGAGGACGAGGTGGCCAGTCAGGGCCGCTTGGAGTGCTGTCTTGGCAGTGTCCATGTCGCGTATCTCGCCGACCATGACGATATCGGGGTCAAGACGCAGCACGGCTCGAAGTTTGTCGGCAAAACTGCCATCGTTACCGCCTTCTTGACTCGTCACAGAAATCTGGGTAATACCCGGGAACTGATACTCAACCGGATCCTCAATAGTGATAATCTTGCGCTGCTCGTTGTTTAACGTGTTAAGCATTGAGTAGAGGGTGGTGGTTTTACCAGAACCGGTCGGGCCGACCACCATCACGAGGCCGCTCGGCTTGCTAATAATCCCATCGACCACTGCCCGTTCTTTGTCGCTTAAGCCCAGGCGGTCGAGGGTGTACATGCTGGCATCCATGTTAAATAGGCGCATCACGCAGTCCATGCCGTTGATGGTGGGCACGGTTTCCAGACGGACGTTGACGTCCACCGCCTTGCCATCGGCCATAGCGACGCGCTGGGCAATGTGGCCTTGCTGGGCCTCCTTAGATGAGGTGGAGACGTTGCCGGCGCTGGCAATGGCAGCAATCAGTACCCGGTACTTATCGGGTTCCAGGGTGGCTATGGGATGCAGCACGCCATCAATGCGCAAGCGAATCCGGACGTTATCACGCTGCGTCTCGATGTGAATATCCGAGGCAGCCAGCCGGTGAGCTTGCTCCACAAGGTAGGCCAGCATGTCATCGGCCCGAACTTGGTCGAGGAGCACCGAGATCTGCTGCACTTCATTGGCCGAGCCGGCTTCATTGAGCTCAATGTCATGGTAGACAACCTGCTGTGGGGGGTCATAGAGCATCATATAGTCGGTAAAGCCGGTATCGGAGATGATGGCGAATTCGACGCGCTGATCTTGGAAATCGCGCCGGATGTTGCTCATGGTCTGCTGCGACGTCGTGGTAGTCACGCCAAACAGAATGTTGTGTTCGTCGGCCCGTAAAGGAATAATCCTCAGCTCCCGCAGCTTGGGGATGGTGAAGACATCTTTGTAGAGAACTTTATTTTCGATGGACGAAGTGTCGACGTAATTCATGCCCAGCACACGGGCGCGGCGCTGGGTTGCCTGTTCTTCGTCAAAACGGGCGTCTTGACTCATAAGCATAAGTATAAAGGGTTAGGCGTTAATTTTGTAGTCTTCGCTGCCATAAATGCAGTTTCGCGCTACAATGTGGCCATGACAGAACTGGTTCTGATCGCCCACAACTTACGGAGCACCCATAACGTCGGCTCATTGTTACGCACTGCTGAAGGTCTCGGCGTCCGCCACGTGTACCTTACCGGTTATACGCCCTACCCGGCCGCCCCAGCAGATGCCCGCTTACCGCACCTAGCTCAAAAAATGGATCGAGCCATCTCAAAAACCGCTCTCGGCGCCGAAAAAACTCAAGCCTGGACCCATGACGACAGCATATTTGAAGTGCTAGAAACCCTGCGAGCCGAAAATTACATCATAGCCGCCATTGAGCAAACGCCGAATGCTATTAAATTGCCCGATTACCGGCCGCCCCGCAAGCTCGCCTTGATCGTCGGCCGTGAGGTCGAGGGCATTGAGCCCGAAGTCCTGAGCGTCTGCGATGAGGCCGTGGAAATCCCGATGTTTGGCAAAAAGGAATCTTTTAACGTCGTCCAGGCTGCCGCCATGGCCCTCTACCATTGCCGGCTGATGTGATACACTAGTCGTAAGCCATAAAAAACAAAGCTATGCCACTCGCAGAAAAATCCAAAAAAACGACTAGACCCGCGGCGCATCATAAAAAACGCGTTGCCGCGCACCATAAAAAGAACAAAGACTACCTCAAGCACTATTGGCCCTACATTCCAATGTTGCTAGTAGTCGTCGTTGGTTTGGCCGTGAACTCACTATGGTCGAGCGCCGGTGGCGTTTTGGGCGCTAGCAGCGACTTTAGCGCCGATAGCCTACTCGCCAGCACCAATAGCCAACGTCTGGCTGACCACGAATCCGGCCTTACCCTGAACGCGCAGCTGACGAGCGCCGCCCAGACCAAAGCCAATGACATGGTGGCCCGCAACTACTGGTCGCACAATACGCCCGACGGCAAGGCTCCCTGGACATTTATTATCGCCAGCGGCTATAACTACGAAAAAGCCGGCGAAAATCTGGCCTATGGCTTTGATGGCGCCAGCCAAACTATTACTGGCTGGATGAATAGCCCCGAGCACCGGGCCAACATCTTGAACGCCGGTTACAAAAACGTCGGCTTCGGGGTGGCCGAATCGCCCAGCTTCCAGGGCAAGCCTAACACCACCGTGGTGGTAGCTATGTATGCCTCGCCCGGCAATAGCGTCTCGCATATTAGTTTCTCCGTACCCGAGACGACCAGCAATAGTGTCCTCGGTGACAAAACCGAAGAGCTCAATGCCCAACCGGTCTCCCGAATTCAAATTCTGAGTGGCGGCGGTGCAGCCTGGACCAGCCTGGCGGTTTCGGCTCTTGCCGGCATCGCACTGGTGGTATTTATGATCCGCCATGGCTACCGAGTCCAACGCCTCGTCACGCGTGGTGAGTTCCTAATTGTGAGCCATCCCTACGTCGATATTGGCATCGTTGTCTTGTTCACCCTCGGCTTCATCCTGACGCGCACCAGCGGCATCATCCGCTAAGCACAGCTCCGGTTGCTTCCGTCTCGCTTTTCATGCCTACCAGCTTCCTTACTGGAGCTTGATGTTATCGGCCCCGACAAGTTCGCGGAGCTGCTCGACGGCAGTGCTAGCCCGGTCGACACCGGCCGGCAGCTTGATGGCTTGGCGAGCTTCGGCGTCGCCAAGAACTAGGATAACTTCGGTCGAGCCGCGGTTGGCATCTAAAGTTTGCTTGAGAGACAGCAGCATCGCTTGGTCTTTACTGCTGGCGACGCGGATATAGAGCTTCTGGTCTTCGGGAGTTTTTTCAGTGATGGCTTTGGCGCCAGGACCGACCATGGAGCTGACTTTGATCTTGGGCACCTTCAAGGTTTTATTGCGGCCAGTAGCCTGATATGAGGTGGCTTGCTGGGTGGTAATTTCGCGGGCGTCATCGGCCAGAATCTTGACATCGTTGCTAAGATTGCCGTCGCGATCTTTAGCGTTAACTTTGCCGCGAATTAGCACGATCCGGTCGCGCTCCCAAAGTCCAACGGTTTGCATGAAGGTGTTAGGAAACAGGATGACTTCCATTTCGCCGGAGGTATCCTCCAGTTTTACAAAGGCCATTTTCTTGCCATTTTTTGTGGTGATCTCGCGAAAATCGACAATAGCACCACCAACGGTGACGTTTTTGCCGTCGTGACCAGCTTTGATAGTGTTGAGCGGCACGGTTTGTTCGCTGAGGTAATCTTTGAAGATCTCTAGCGGGTGTTGGCTCAGGTAAAGCCCTAGCAGTTCGCGCTCCCAGATGAGCTGTTCGCGTTTGTCGACAGGTGTAGTGGGCGGTTGGAGGTCTAGCTTCGGTGCTTCAAACACCTGCTCATCACCGCTGCTCATACCGAAAATGTCAGTTTGGCCGCTGCTAACCTGCTTCTGGACCCTTTGCGCAAAGGCGAGCAAGGTGTCCATGTTGTGCAGCAAGGTCGAGCGCTCGCCGTAGCGATCGAAGGCACCGGCTTTGATAAGACTTTCAATGGCCTTTTTATTGACTACGCGGCAGTTAACACGGCTCAAGAAATCTTCGATGGTCGTAAATTTGCCCTCGGTGCGGGCCCGCAAAATCTCTTCGACGGCGCCGGTACCCACGTTTTTGATGGCCGCCATACCGAAACGGATTTGGTTGGTTTCTTTGACGACGGCGAACTCTACGAAGGACTCGTTGACGTCCGGCGGCAAAACCTTCAGTCCCATGTGAGTACACTCGGCGATTTCAATGGCCAGGCGATCGGTGTCGTCGTAATCGCTGGTCATCAGGGCGGCCATAAAGGCGGCCGGGTAGTGCGCTTTAAGGTAGGCAGTCTGGTAGGAAATCATCCCGTAACAGGCGGAGTGCGACTTGTTAAAACAGTAATCTGCAAAGCCTAGCAGATCCTTCCAGAACTTTTCGATCACCGGTCGCGGTACGCCGTTGGCGACGGCGCCGTCGACGAATTTGACCTGCATTTTATTCATCACATCGACTTTTTTCTTACCGATGGCTTTACGCAGCGTATCGGCCTCACCACCGGTGAAGCCACAGACGTCGCGACTGATCTGCATCACCTGCTCTTGGTAGACCAGGACGCCAAAGGTAGTCTCCAGGGCACCCTGCATCAGCGGGTGGGCGTAGGCCACATCCTCGAGTCCGTTCTTACGCTTAATGAAGCTGTCGGTCAGGCCAGCACTTAACGGCCCGGGGCGATACAGCGCACCCATCGCGATCACATCGTCGAATTCGGTGGCCTTTAGCTCACGGAGGTAACGCTTCATACCGCTCGATTCGAACTGGAAGACGCCGGTAGTGTCGCCGCGCTGTAGCAGCTCGTAGGTAAGGTCATCATCGAGCGGCAGGTTGTTAATATCGATTTCTTCGCCGTACACGCGGCGGATAATACGCAGGGTGTTATTGATTACGGTTAAGTTAGAGAGGCCAAGAAAGTCCATCTTGAGCAATCCGAGCTCTTCGACCGGGTCTTTGGGGTATTGGGTGGCGACGACGCCCTTTTGGGCCATTTCCAGCGGCGCAAATTTGACGATATCATCAGGGGCAATCACCACGCCAGCAGCGTGGATACCGTGTGAGCGAATCGTGCCTTCAACGCGCACGGCTAGATCAAAGACTTCGCGCGCTTTGTCGTTAGTCTCGTACTCGTGCTTGAGGTCTGGGTCTTTTTTGAGCGAAGTCTCTAGTGGGATGTGACGGCCCTGCACCGGCGCCGGAATCATCTTCGACCAGCGATCAGCCTCGGCGTAGGGAACCTGGAGCACGCGAGCCACATCTCGGACGGCGTTACGCGCAGCCATCGTGCCAAAGGTAACGATGTTAGCGACGCGCTCCTGGCCATATTTGTCAGCGCAATATTGGATGACTTCGTCACGGCGAGTATCCTGGATATCGATATCAACATCCGGCATTGAGATACGGTCGGGGTTCAGGAAGCGCTCAAAAAGTAGGTCGTACTTCAGCGGATCGAGCTCGGTGATCTTTAGGGCATAAGAAATAATCGAGCCGGCCGCTGAGCCACGGCCCGGGCCAAAGACAATGCCCTGGTCCTTCCCCCAGTTCATAAAGTCGGCAATAATCAAGAAGTAGCCGTTAAAGCCCATTTGCTCGATGACCCCAAGCTCATACTCAGCGCGGTCCAGAACGGCCGGCGCCAGCACCGCCTTGATTGCGTCGATGGTCATAGTTTTTGATACGTCTTCGGCCACGCCGCCATAGCGCCAGGCCAAGCCTTGGTAAGTCAGCTTATCAAGATACGATTTTTCGTCCTCGCCTGCTGGAACCGGGAATTTGGGGATCAAAATCTTACCCAGCTCAATTTCGAGGTTACAGCGATCGGCAATGGCCTTGGTGTTAGTGATCACCTCCGGGTGTGCGCTGCCCCAGCGCTCGATCAGCTCCAGCGGCGGCACAACATGCAGCGGGTAGTCTTTGAGAGACATGCGCTTCTCATCGGCCAGGAAGGCGCCGGTACCCACACAGAGTAGAATTTCGTGGGCATCTTGATCTTCGTGCTTGAGGTAGTGGGCATCACAAGTCAGCGCCACCGGGATATCGAGCTCGGCACCGAGTTTGAGCACTTGCTCGTTAATTGCACCTTGCTCGGCACTGTAGAGCGGATTTTGGGGGTGGCCGTGATCTTGGATCTCCAGGTAGTAGCGGTCGCCGAACACGCTTTTGTACCAGCTGGCGACCTCCTTGGCTTGGTCGTACTGCCCATTACGCAGGGCGTCACCAACCTCGCCACCCATACAGGCGCTCAGGGCGATGATGCCTTCGTTATATTTCTCGAGCAGCTCGTGGTCGACGCGGGGGTAGTAATAATAGCCGTCAAGGTTGGCCGTTGTCGACAGCTGCATCAAGTTCTGATAGCCCTGATGGTTCATGGCCAGTAAGATCAGGTGAAAACGCTGCTTATCCTTTTGCGGGTCTTTGTCGGTGTGCTTGCGGGCCGCCACATACGTTTCGATGCCGATAATCGGCTTCACACCGGCCTCATGGCCTTTCTTGTAAAAATCGATGGCACCGGAGAGCGTACCGTGATCGGTCATGGCCACGGCTTCCATCCCAGTCTCTTTGGCAAAATTAAACAGCGCCGGCAGTTTGGTCAGACCATCAAGCAAGCTATATTGTGTATGATTGTGCAGATGAACGTAATCGCTCGCCTGTAACTGTGCCTGGGACGACATTGCTGCTAGTGCTCCCCCGTGATGTTTTACCCCTAATAATTGCTTATCCTAATTATACTGCCAGCAACGGCATTTTGCTAAGCCCCGGGCCAAGTTTTACAACACAATTAACGGCCCGTAGAATCAACGGACAAGACCTGACAAGGCTGCCAGTACGTCAGTCACCTCACGGGTACTGGGGGCCGGATAGAGGCCGGCTACTTCTGGAGGAAATCTTTGATGTGGTCGATGGCGTGGCGGGCGTCTTTGATGGCCTTTTTAAGGTCTTTGTCGCTCGCGTCACCTTTTTTGGCAAGCTTGGCCAGTTCGGAGAGTTTATCCTTGCTGTCTTTGGCGACGCCAACCAGCTTGTCGAGTTCCTTTTGCGCCTTGCCGCTCATATCACCGCCTTTATCTTTGGCCTCACCGACGAAGTGGTCGAGTTCTTTGTGCACTCCCTTGAGCTGCTTCTCAACTTCCGAGATTCCATCATCGACGGCATCTTTGAGTTCGGCACGGGTTTGCTTACCGCTCTTAGGTGCGGTGAGAATACCGGCGATATAGCCAGCCGCCCCGGCCACCGCGGCCCCGATGGCCAATTTTTTGAGTTTCTTGGTAGCCTTACCCATAGCGCCTCCTATTTCTTAACCTTATTGACCATGTCGACAATATTTTTAATAACCTTAAATGCCGCCAGCGGACCGGAGGCATTCTTGACGACATCGGCGGCAGATTCCACCGAATCAACCACCGATTCGGCTTTGGCGACGATTTGCTTAACACTTTTTACGAGCTTAATAATGAGGATAGCAGCGGTGATTGCTAGTAACAGGAACAGTGCCAGAAACACAGATAGGATAATAAGTAGGACATCTTCAGTAGTATTCATACCCCCACTGTAGCGTACTTTTTAATAATTACTGTAACTTTTTTCGCAGAAAGTCTTTGAGGGCCGGGCCGACGTCTTCACGGTCCAAGGCAAAATCAAAGACGGTTTTGAGGTATTCCAGTTTGTCACCGGTGTCGTAATAGCGGCTATCCTTGATTTTGCAACCAAAAAATTCTTTACCGGCCTGAATCATTGGCTCGAGTACATAGGTGGTGAGGTAAAACTCTTGATCATCAGGCAAGGTGGCGCGGGCACCATCGAGATAACTGAGTACATCGGGCGTCAACAGATAGCCGCCAACACTAGCAAAGTTTGACGGCGCGGCGGCTTTGCCGGGCTTTTCGACTAGCTTGGTCATTTTGAGTACGTCGTCGCTCACTGTTTCACCGGCTACCACACCATACCGTTCAAACTCCGCCTCCGACTCAATTTCGATGCACGGAAAAATACTGCCACCGAGCTGCTCGTAGAGGCTAATCATCTGACTAAAACGGTTCGGTGCAGCGGTGATCAGGTCGTCGGCATAGGTGTAAATAAAAGGTTCATCACCGATGAGATGGGCGGCGTTCATGATCGGCGTCGCGGATCCGTAAGGGCCCTTTTGGCGCACAAAAGCAAAGTTGGCCAGATTGGCAATCTCGTTAATCTGATCAAGATACGGTTGCTTCTTCGGTCCACCAGCCAGTAAGTTAGCGACCAGATCTTGGTTTGGAGCATCAAAATGATCTTCAATTGCCCGCTTAGAATAATTGCTGACGATAATAATATCTTTAATGCCCGCCTCGACAAGCTGTTCTACTACATACTGGATGATTGGTTTATCGACCAGTGGCAGCATTTCCTTCGGCATGGCCTTGGTCTGCGGCAAAAAGCGCGTGCCAAACCCGGCGGCAGCTATCACAGCTTTGGTTACGGTCGTGTTTGTTGCCATGTGCCTCCTCTAAAAACACATCGTACTACAGATGCGGAGCGCTGCCAATTAAATTACCGGCAGGCTTGACTAATATATTGAGGGGTGTCATTGTAAAGCCAGTTTCTAGCCAGAAACCAGCACCTTTCTACCCATTGAGAGGAATTACCATGCCCTTCGACTACGCCGTAAGGACGCGGTCATACATCGATCTCAGCCAGGCTACGCCTGAAGACCGCATCAAGGTAACGCTCTCTGACCAGCAGATCATCACTCTGCGTATGCAGAAAGAGAGCCAACAGCGTTCCGGCCGCCTGGTGGTGGACCTCGAGCACACTACCTCAAGCATCTTGGAGGCCTTGTACCAGTCAATCATCGCCAACGAGCGCCGGCATCAGCGCGGGTGGTTTGGCAATTCGGTTCCCTCGCTCGACAAAGTGCGTGCCACCGCGCGGCTCGAAGTGAGCATCAACGCCAGCGGCGATGCTTTTGACGACTCACCACGTCCCGGAGAGCGCCTGTGCATCATGGCAACGCTTCCCGGGCGTGGTGGCAGTGGCTGGCACACACCGCAAGAGGTCGCGAAGGTCGAGTTCTACACCCTCCATGCGGTCCCGACCAGCAATTCAGGCTAGGGCTCTACCGCACGAGCAGGTGCAGATGATGACTATTGTCATCGCTCCCTGCTCGTGCGGTTTTTACTAATAGCAGCCACTAGTAATCATACTAAAGCTTATAATTGTCAATGTCTGCCCCTTGCTAGACGCCGAGCTGTTGCCGGATGAGCTGACCGGCCAGTGCCGGGTTGGCCTTGCCCTGGGATAACTTCATAACTTGGCCCGTTAAGAAGCCGATAGCCTTCATTTCGCCAGCTTTGACGTCTTCAGCAGCTTTCGGATTGTCGGCAATGACTTGGCTCACGATGGCGGCAATCGCGCCTTCATCGGATTCCTGGATGTAGCCCTTATCGGTCGCGAAGGCTTCGATGTTGGCCGGTAGACTGGCCGCGCCAAGCAGGTCAATAATCAGCGCTTTGGCATTGGTGGAGCTCAGTTTATTGGCACTAACCAGCGCCGCCACGGCGCGGTACAGTGTGAGGCGCTCGATGGGCTGACGCTCGCCGGATTGCTCTCTGACAAACGGCACGTCGACATTTACCAGCCAGGTGGCCAGCTGCTTGGCCAGTGGACCTTCGTCGATAACCGCCTCGAGTAGCTCCAAGTAATGCTCATCGGCAAAGTCGACATGGGCATCAATGAGCGTTTCGGTCTGGGCGGTATCGAGGCCGAGCGAGCTCAGTCGTTGGCGCCAGACATCAGGCATGACGGGCATGCCAGCTTTAATCTCAGCAATATAGTCCTCACTCAGCACTACTGGCGGAATGTCCGGATCTGGCATGTAGCGATAATCGTCGGCATTCTCTTTGGAGCGCTGGCTGAAGGTGCGCTGTTTGGCGTCATCCCAGCCGCGGGTTTCCTGGACGATAGCCTCACCCTTTTCGAGGCGTTCGATCTGGCGGTTAACCTCGTATTCGATGGCTTTTTCAACCGACCGGAAGCTGTTGAGATTTTTGGTCTCCGAACGGGTACCAAGCTGACTGGTTTTCGAGACGCTGACGTTAACGTCAAAGCGCATGTTGCCGTAGTACAAGTTGGCGTCGGAGACATCGGCGTAGCGCATGCGCAAGTAGAGCTCGCGGGCGTAGGCTTTGGCCTCAGCCGCCGAATGCATGTCCGGTTCACTGACGATCTCTAACAGCGGCGTACCGGCCCGGTTAAGGTCGACCAGGCTGTAATCTTTGCCGGCCGGGTGGGTGCTCTTACCAGCGTCTTCTTCCATATGCGCCCGAGTGATACCGATTGTCCTTACTTCACCGTCAATGGTAATTTGCAGGCTACCCTTGCCGATGATAGGCTCGTCGTACTGGCTGATCTGGTAGCCCTTGGGCAAATCAGGATAAAAGTAGTGTTTGCGATCGAATTTGCTAAATCGCTCCGGCTCAGTACCCAGCGCAAAAGCCGCTTTAACAGCCAGGCGGAGCGCTTCTTGGTTGAGTACCGGCAGTGCGCCGGGCATACCAAAATCGATGTGGCTCACCAGGGTGTTAGCCGGCGCCTCGCGGGCATCATTACCGACAGCCGAGAAGAGTTTAGTCTGGGTCTTGAGCTGGACATGGCACTCGATACCGATGGTGGTGGTGTACTGGTCGCGAACTTCTGGCTTGAGCATTACAGGATCTTCCCTTTTGGCAGTTTACGAGGTTTGGCGGGCGCTTTGGCGGCTACGGGCCGTTTAGTGGCTGAACGGGGCACTTTCTTGGTAGCCGGCTTGACAAGGGCAACATCGGGGGCCCCGGGAGCAACAATTTTCACCGGGTCGGTGGTCTCAGCAACCACTTTGCGTTCACTCAGGGCGCCAAGATCTTTCAGCGCCTGGCGAAAGCCACCCAGTGCTTCAAGCGTATCTTGCTTGCTAACTTTTTTAAGGCTTTCGGCTTCAATACGATTGCGCAGTTTGTGGCCAAACCAAACACCTTCGTTATTGGTAAGATCGTGCTGGGCAGTAACCAGCCGCTCGCCCGTTGTCTTGCCCTTGTAGTGGCGGCGCTTCAGGACGTCATCCAGCAGTTTGTCGGCTTCGGCGATAGCCTGTGGCCAGGTACCTTTGTCGGCGCACCGCTTCTGGACGGCCTGCCAGCGTTTAGTGCAACTGTCGACGTTAACTTTACGCGGGCGGCGCTTGAACACCACGATAGCTATCAGCAAAACAATAACCGCCGCCGCAATCAGTATGGCTATCAGCTCGCTGTTCATACGAGCAGCCCCTCGACTTCTTTAGCAAAACCGAGCAGCTGACGGTCGTGGCGTTGGGCTGCCATAATTTGGAGCCCGACCGGCATATCGTGCGCAGTACCGGCGGGGATACTAATTGACGGCACGCCTACCAAGTTAGCTGCCACTGTCAGGATGTCGGTGAGATACATCTTGAGCGGGTCATCGATGTTCTCGCCGATCTTAAAGGCAATATCCGGGGCCGTCGGCCCGAGCAAGAAGTCCACTGACTGCAATGCTTCGTTGAACTCGTTGATCAGCTTAGTGCGAACAGTTTGGGCTTTTTTGTAATACGCGTCATAGTAACCGCTGCTCAAAACATAGGTGCCGATCATGATGCGACGCTTGGCCTCTTTGCCAAAACCGGTCGAGCGCGACTTCTTATAGCTTTCTTCGAGGCTGGTGGCATCAGCATAAGAATGACCGAAACGCTGGCCATCATATCTGCTGAGATTGCTGCTTACTTCTGCCGGACAGATGATGTAGTAGACCGCCAAGGCCGACGGCAAACTCGGCAAACTGACCTCAACAACTGCAGCACCAGCAGCTTTTATTGTAGCGATGGCCGCTTCGATCTGGGCTTTAACCTCAGGCGCTACGCCTTCAGCCATATACTCCTTAATAACACCGACTTTTTTACCGGCCAACGACTTCTCCAGCTCGGCATAGCCAGCCGGGTCGGCGTCGATAGTCGTGCCGTCCAGGTCATCGCGGCCGCTCATAACGTCTAGTACCAGTGCGGCGTCAGCGACAGTTTTGGTGATTGGCCCAATCACGTCCGTGCTGCTCGCCATTGCCACTACGCCCGAGCGACTGACGAGGCCGTACGTCGGCTTATAGCCGACGGCGCCACAGTAGCTAGCCGGCAAACGGATCGAGCCACCGGTGTCCGTGCCAAGCGCAAACGGCGCCATATCGAGCATAACGGCTGCCGCCGAACCGCCGGAACTGCCGCCCGGCACGCGGCTGGTGTCGTAGGGGTTCTTGGTAGTCATAAAATCGCTATTTTCGGTACTAGAACCATGGGCAAAGGCATCTAAATTGGCCTTGGCGACGCAAATGGCACCCTCCGCCTCGAGCCGCTCAATAGCCGTGGCCTGGTAGGGAGCCTCGAAACCACGCAAAATATTACTAGCAGCCGTGGTATCGGCACCAAAAACTAAGAAGTTATCTTTGGCAATAAATGGTACACCAGCCAGGCGACCGGTCGGCTGGGCATCGATAGCCATGGCTCGCTCGCGGGCTCGAGCCTCCAGCGTGACGATAATGGCGTTATAATCTTGTTTTTCGCTAATAGTAGCCAAGGCCTGCTCGACTAAATCCACCGCTTTTAGCTCGCCGGTCTGCACCAGGCGGGCAATCTCTGAAATCGGCAACCAAGCCGACATCAGCCGATCATCCGTTTAACTTTAATTTGACCTTCATACTGGTCGGGGAGGTTTTTACGCAGATCATCGATGGCATAGCCGTAATCTTTAATAACGTCATCACGGGTGATATTAGTGAGGCCGGTCACTTGATTGGTTGGTTTTAGGTCACCAACATCGACAGCCTGCAGCATCTCAACGTACTGCAGTATCTCGCTGAGTTCGCTGGAGTACTCGGCTATCTCGTCCTCGGTGAGTTCAAGGCGGGCAAGTTGAGCCAATTTTAAGATATCTTCGCGGGTTAGGTTGCTCATTGCTGTCTACGATTGTACCAAATTGAGAGGGGTCTGTCTCGTGTAATACGACTGCGAACTGCATTTGCAATCGGCAGTGGTCTTGCTTTTTTAGGAGAATATGTCTTTACTTTTTTTACTTTTAGTGGTATAATGTGCGCTAGTTAAGCATTTTGTAATGAATAACCCCTTACCAGCAGTCGAAGTAGGCCCTCAGCCGTTGACTGAAGCGGCCCAAGAGCGGACCGCCGTTGCCGATGATGGCATGCACCTCCGTTACACCGTGGAAGGTGGGGCGGACGGCGATACGGCAACACTAATTGCCCAGGGTTTTTACGGTATACAAAGCGCCTATGCCGGCTTCCGCAGTGCCCTCGCAACCCCCGAAACCGCTGCGGTGACCGTCCGCGAACAAAGAACTCATAGCCTGGCCGACGCTTTATTTCACGTCGCCGAGGATTTATCGGAACGTGATGGCATCACTAATTTTCGAATCGTCGGCCACTCGCTGGGCGGTCCTGCCGCCGCCAAAGCCGGTGAACTCATTATTGGCCGCCGTCCCGATCTAAACATCGAATCTCTAACCATTATGGCCTCAGCCTGTATTACCAGCGCTTACAATATCAAGGCTTTAACCCGGCTCAGTACCGAGTTACTGGTCAGCCAGCTCACGGCGAACCAACGGCTCAGCCCGACAGCCCTGCGAGAAATAGTCAGCTACACCCTGCGACCGCAAATCGCCGTCGAACTTTTCAGCGTCGGCCACTGCAATCTGCTGCAAATGCTCGATCGGCTGCGGCGCGGCCACGATGTGCCGACAGCGGCTATATCGTTTGTTGCTGACGGGCTCTTCCCACCTAAGGAAGCCGCTCGCAAAATTGGACGCGCCGTTAATCTTTTTACCGTTATGAAGACACCACGGCAAGCTGGGCACTTGGCCCCCAATGTCTTCCCCGTCGAGACTGCCCACACCTACGAAGAGACGCGACTGGCACTAGCTGCCTAACCTGCTGTGGCACACTATACGTATATGGGTCCGACGCCGGCCACTCTGCTAGCTGGTCGCCTGAACGGCGACTAGGTACTTCGGTTGGCTGGCGTTCTTGGCAACTGGTTGATCTTTGATACAGATGTCGATGTCGCCGTTGGCGGCTACCGACGCGAGGGCCTGCTCGTTGGGTGCATTGGTGACCAAGCGAACTGACTGGCCGAGGCCTACTGTCCCAATCTGGGTACATGGGCCAGCCGATACAGAACGCTCGCGCGGCGTGGGGGCCAGCGTATCCTTAAGCTTTGGCACATAGCCATCAAAGAAATCCGGCTGCGAGACGATGAAAGCAGCGGCTCCATGCGCGATAGCCGCAGTGTCTAATGATGGATGGCTAGCATCATAGGCGGCAATTTTCTGTTGCTCCCGCGCTAGCGCCGCTTGCTGATGGTCGTGATGGCGGTCGATCCCGAAAAATGTCAGCCCGGTTGCCGCACCACCAATCGCGAGGAGGCTCGTGAGTACCCCATAGGTTACGTGACGGTCGTGTTTAATTCTTTCTTTTTCAGACTGAGCCCGTTTAAGCGTATCAGCTCGTTTGCTAGCGACCTCTCTGAGACCCTGCATAATATCGGTAATTTGATCGTCATTGAGACTGGTTCCATCGGGAAGTAACAAGCCATCGCTAAAGGCATCAAACTGTAGTTGAGGGTTGATATAGTTTCCATTGACGATCAGGTAAAGCGGAGCACCCTTTTGGTATTTGAGCTTGCCTTTTTTATCTACTCGGCAGGCCACGTGAAAGTTATTCCCTGCGAGGCCGTCGGAAGAGAGTTTACTATTATCTCCGCGAGCATCACGGGCAGGATAAAATCCTGGAGTGACCAAGAATTTGTTATCATTATCAATCTCAAGGAGCACCGGCACCTCAGCATTCTCGCCGGTAAACAGGTCGCGTGCCTGGGCAAGCAGTTCTGCGCCGCGTTGCTCGGGGCTGTTAATAACATCTTGGAGGCGGCGCTCCGAAGGATCTCCTGGTTGATTCATCGATTCACAATATCCTGTTGTTGTAGGTCTGTCAATTTTAACTTAGGCTTAGTCGGCTAGCTCAACCGCCACTTGGTAGCTCGGTTGTATCTTGTCGCCGTGATCGTTGTGAATCGGTGGCTGACCGAAGACGCACACCTCGACAGTGCCGGTACCGGAAACCGATGCTAGCATCTGCTGATACGGCGCGTCGGTCGTTAGCAAGACTGACTTGCCAGCAGCAACGTTACCAACGTTAGTACACGTCCCGCCATCAACCGAGAGCTTACGGGGGGACGCCACAATACCCTTGTCTGGTTTGGCATGTAGCGGGGGAATGTAATTGCTAAAGAAGAGCGGCTGCGTGGGGACGAACTGTGGGGTGGCCACAGAAACCTCCGGCACATCTGCAATGACATGCCCTGCGGCATCATAGGCTTGCCTCCGCTGCGCCTCACGCGCCTGCGACTGGTGCTGGTGGACGTGATGATTGTGGACGAGGGCCGTGATGCCGGTAACGACACCGCCCAAGGCCAGCACGCCAGTTCCCACGTAACCGGCAACTCTGAGCCGCCACATATTTTCGGCATGTCTCGTCTGACGTTTCTGGCGTTCTTGATTGATAACGGTGGTGATTTTGCTGTTAATTCCAGCCATAATCACATCAACAGAGTTGTCATCGACGGATTCGTAGCCATTGCCACGTTCCAAGCCATTGGCCGTCATACTAAAGCTAAGCTGCGGGTTATGGTATTTCCCGTCGACGATGAGATAGAGCGGATTACCCTTGCGTGACCTGCCTGCGCGAGTCGAATCAATTTGGCAGGCAACGCTATAGCTTCGTGACGCTATGGCCCTATCGATATTATGGCTGTACAGGTCGCGATGCGGCGAAAAACTGGGCGTCACTAACATAGTGGTGTCGTCGTCAACTTTTACAGTGGTCAAGGCGGCATCATTATCGTGAGAAAACATTTGTTGGGCAAGGTAGTGTAGTTCGGCACCGCGGTCGGATGGCGCAGCGAGGACTTCAAGGAGAGGGGTAATGGGGAGATTTTGTTCTGGCATTAGATTACAATATATCTTTTTTGTAATATCGTCAATTAGGTTTGTTTGGCTTTGATTTGATCGATTAAGTCGCGCAGCTCAGCAGCGTTCTCAAACTGTAAGTTGGCGGCCGCCAGTTCCATTTGACCGGTCAGTTCTTTGATTAACGAACCGTATTCATCCTTAGGGATCTTCTTAAGATCGAGCTTGGCGCGTTTGGCGTCCTCCGGCATGTCAGGGCGCATGCCCTCTTCGACCGCCCGGCTAATGCCAGTGGGGGTAATGCCGTGCTCGACGTTATAGGCTTCCTGAATGCCGCGGCGACGGGTCGTTTCGTCGATAGTAGCCTGCATGCTGCGGGTGACGGTATTGGCGTACATAATTACTCGGCCCTCGACGTGGCGAGCCGCCCGCCCAACCGTTTGTACGAGTGCCTGTTCGGAGCGCAAAAAGCCCTCTTTATCGGCATCGAGGATAGCCACCAACGATACTTCGGGCAGGTCGAGGCCCTCCCGGAGCAGGTTAATGCCAATCAGCACATCATAGACGCCAAGGCGAAGGTCGCGCAGGATGTCAGTGCGATCGAGAGTATCGACATCGGAATGGAGATAGGCCACTTTCATGTTGAGCTCTTGCAGGTATTCGGTTAAATCCTCACTCATGCGCTTAGTGAGCGTGGTTACCAGCACGCGTTGGTGCTTGGCGATAGTGTCGCGGATCTCGGCAATCAGATCGTCAACCTGGCCGTCGACCGGTCGGACCTCAATCGGCGGATCGAGCAAACCGGTCGGGCGGATAACCTGTTCGGCCGGAGCCGGCGAGCGGCTCAGCTCGTACTCGGCTGGCGTTGCCGAGACGTAGACTGCTTGGTTAACGTGGCGCTCAAACTCGGTAAAGGTCAGCGGCCGGTTATCGAGTGCACTCGGCAGCCGGAAGCCATGCTCCACCAGGGTCTCCTTGCGGGCTCGGTCGCCATTATACATACCGCGAATTTGCGGCATTGTCATGTGTGACTCATCGACCAGTAACAGGTAATCATCTGGGAAATAGTCCATGAGTGTCGCCGGCTGCTCGCCAGCCTCACGATTAGTAAGGTAGCGGCTATAGTTCTCAATACCTTTTACAAAGCCGGTTTCCTCAAGCATCTCGAGATCGTAGCTAGTACGCTGCTCGATGCGCTGCGCCTCGATCAACTGGCCGTTCATTTTGAACTGGGCGATCCGCTCTTGCAGTTCTTCACGAATCAGTGAAATGGCGTTTTTGAGCTTATCGAATGGCGTTACGTAGTGCGAGCTTGGGAAAATTCGCAGTTTATTGAGGGTGGCCAAGATCTCGCCGGTGAGCGGGTCGATTTTGGTGATGCGTTCGATTTCGTCACCAAAGAAGTCCAGCCGATAAGCCACTTCCTCACCGGACGGAAAAATGTCCACCACATCGCCGCGGACCCGGAAAGTACCCCGATGAAAGTCGATATCATTGCGTTGGTACTGCATGTCCGTCATGTGGCGTAGTAGCTTGTCGCGCTTGCGGGTCTCGCCCTGCTCGATCTCCAGTGACATACCGCCGTAGTCTTCCTTGGAACCAATGCCGTAGATACACGAAACACTGGCCACGATGATCACATCGCGGCGACTAAGCAGCGCATCGGTGGCGGCGTGGCGCAAGCGGTCGATCTCTTCGTTGATCTGGCTATCTTTTTCAATAAAGGTATCTGAACGGGCGATATAGGCTTCCGGCTGATAGTAGTCGAAGTAGCTGACGAAGTAGTGCACGGCATTATCCGGAAAGAAATTTTTGAACTCGCCATACAGCTGCGCCGCCAAGGTCTTGTTGTGACTTAGCACCAGCGTGGGCTTTTGGGTGTTCTGGATCAGATTGGCCATGGTAAACGTCTTACCGGAACCAGTAACACCGAGTAAGGTTTGCTCTTTTAGGCCACTCTTCAAGCCTTCGGTTAGCTGCTTGATGGCAGCCGGCTGATCGCCGGTGGGCTCAAATTTAGCTTTGATCTCGAGTTTTGGCATTCAACTATTGTAGCAAGTTCAGCAGCTGCGCAAAGTAATCTAGCTTACTGGTACAGATGTTTGTACTTGGCATGCTCGATGTCGAGGTGGTCGGTGAGCTCTTTAATAAGGGCGTCGGGATTATCGTTAAAGGTCACCATGGCGCCGGTCCGCAACGGGTGAGCCAAGCTCATCAGGGTCTGAATCTGCTCACTAATGCCGCCGGCGCCTTGCAGAAAGCCGATCGGCGTGTCAGTTTCCATGGCGATGGTAAACTCGTGCAGCGTGCCGAGCCGGCCCCCAATCGATACCACGGCATCGCTGGAGGTGATCAACAGCGTGTCGCGGCCGACGTAGTGTAGACCGGTGTAGAGAATGCTGTCGTAAGCCTTGACCGGTAGGCGGTATTTCATGACATGCTCCACCTTGCTCGAGGCAGGGCTAATACCGATACTCATCGTGCCACCGGCTTTTTTGTAGGCCTCCGCCGCATAGTTTGGCAAGCCGATGGTAGCACCGGTCAGCAAACTGTGTCCGGCTTTGGCAATCGCTACTCCAAGGGCTTCAGCAAGCTGTTTGCCCTCTTCGACGCTATCGCCGCGTGCGGCTCCGGATACACAAATCTGATACATAAACTTCCTTCCTTAATTGGCCGCTACTGGTGAAAATGCGAGCTGGGGATGCAGTTCGGCGAGCACCGTCGCTTCGACGGTGTCATCATGCAGATATCGCAGCATCAGCTCGTGCCATAATGATGTTTTGAAATACTGATTGATGCGCTGCTCAAATGGCAGTTGATTACAGAGGTTGAGCGCGGCGTCGACTAGGTTCAGTGATACCGCCTGCCGGCCGTGGGCCAGCGCTAAATGCGGCGTGCCCTGCCAAAAATGCATGGTCGGCTCAATTAAGCTCAGCGAATGCTCGACATTGTGCCACGACAAATCGCTCAGGCTGATATGCGGTTCGAACAGATCGTCGCGGAAGGCCTGCTGCATGCGGGCATAATAGCGCTGGATGAGCTGCCACGGCACCGAGCGATCGAGCAAGTGCGTCTGTAGCTTTGGCTCTTCGGTAGCGATAGTCTGGACGATAGCACCGAAGTCTGGCCGGACTTGGCATAACTTGAGGAAGGTACTACTGGCCTTTATCTCGTTGAGTCCGTGGAGTGCCAGGACCAGGCTAGCGGTCACGGCGCCGGCCGGCGCCGCTTGTGGTAGCGGCAAGAGTACCACCGCACCCAGTTCGGGTAATGACAATATATTATGGTGCCGCTCGGCGACACTACTATGGCCCAGCTTCTGCCAGCGCTTAGAAGCCGGATAGCTGATCGACAGCGTGCGCATCTCGAAGTCGGTCGGGCTGAGCTTTTTATAGCGCTCGGTCAGACTTTTGTACCAGCTTGGCGCTTCGCAGAGCTGGGCGGCCGCCATGATACTGGCCATTGGTTCATGCTTCAGCATCGAATCGAGCGAGCGGTAGCCAAGCTGTTTCATGGCCTTCTTGGGGGGCTGCTTTTTGATGAGGGCCTTTAAGCTGGCCGGCTTGAGTGCGTAGCACTGCGTATCTATCGGCAGGTGCTGAAGGGCGTGCACCATACCGGCAACGACATCGGCCTCGAGTGATATATGGGTGGCGGCAATCGTCCGTAAGCGCTTAACCAGGCGGGCGTCATCAGCCCGTACCCTTTCTTGGAGGGCATGATATAACTCCTCGGGAGTGGTATCGTGCGGGTCAAGCCCCATGAGCGGCAATTTGCCTCGAACTAGCCGTTGCACCTCGGTGCTGAGCCGAATATCTTGACTGGGATTGCCATGGGCCTGTTCCAAGCGCTTGAGTGCCGACCGAAAGAACGGTTCCGGGGCTTGCAGCGATTCTGAGAGGAAGCGGGTCATCCTTACACCTTGTTTTTGTTACATAGAGCTACTGCTTATAGAGTAGCATAAGCACTGGCGGTTTGGCCATGCCTACTGCATTGGCGTCGGGTGGTACCAATCCGGTGAATCGCGCAGTAATTCCTCAATTTTGCGCTCCGTGAGCAGACCGTTTTGCGCCCCCACATGCTGGACAACATTCATTGAGTTGATGGGTGCCCATTGCAGTGCACCCTCCAGAGTGTTGCCCTTGGCAAGCGCGGCCACGAACGTCGAGGCAAAAGCATCCCCGGCTCCTGTTCGTTCAATCGGGGGACCCGGATCGGGATAGAGCGGCATTTGCAGGCGCTGAGTGCCATCTGAGGCATAGGCGCCATTCGGGCCGTCAGTAATCACGACAGTCTTGGGGCCAAGCGCGTGCAGCTTATCAAGTAGGCCATGAAGGTCATGGTAATCGCCGCCGCTGACAAAAACAGCTTCTTCGCGGTTGAGCACTAGAACTTCGGTGTGTTCGTAGATTTTTGCCAGGCGCTCGGTACCGGCTTGCATCTGAAACGTGCCAGGCTGAAAGGCTAACTTAACGTCAGAATGCTTCTCTAGCCACTTGGCGACTTGGTCGTGGTAAGGCATGGCGTGCTCCGAAATTGAACTGAAATACAGCCAGCGAGGAATTTCTGCAGGCGCAAATGACGGCCAGTGATAATCATACTCTTCGTGTTTGATGAGGATGGTCCGCTCTTCCTTGTACCACAAGACGTAGTGGTAATTGCTGTTTTTACCCGGGTTGATACGTACAAACCGGTGGTCGATATGCTCTTTCTCGAGTGCAGTGATCATGTCGCGACCGGCCTGATCGCCGCCAACATTCGTGACAAAGGCCGTCTTAAGGCCTAGCCGAGAGAATGCGGTGGCGGCATTAGCGGCATTGCCGACGGCGTTAAGCACTTCCACGTGGTCAAAAGGAATTTTAGTGCCGAACTGCATGGCCAACCACTTACCATGCTCATTAGAGTAAGCGTGCGCTTGGTCATCGAATAACTTAATAAAAGCATCGGTTACGATATCACCGACACTTACCACATCTAGTTTCTGCGCCATTACCACCCTTTTCTGTTATATATGCTTAGCTCTATTCTCCCAAAAGCGTAAGCAGATTGCAAGATTTAGTCCAGATAGACTCCCGAATGGCGAAACGAGCTGGCTTCTAGTCGCATGACCCGGGCTTCGAGATCGCCAGAAAATAGCCTCACTTCCTCGCAATCGTCATCATGACTCGTAATGTGGCGTTCCTGTTCATCAAAGCGGACATCCATAGCCGCAAAGCCCTCGGCGATGGTACGGCTGATTTTGTCGTCAAATTCGTTGATTGCCTTGCTCACCACCTCGGTGGCGACCTCATACATCATGGCCCGCAGTTTACAGTTGTCGCTACCAAAGCGCTCATCGAGTACCGCAGTAATAGCTGACTCGAGTTTAGTGTCAATTGCCGGACCAAGTTTGGCGTCAAGTGCTTGGCCGAACTCGGCGCCAAATTTCGCATTTTGGGCCTCGAATATGGCTTGAATGCTGGCTAAATCCTCTTTGGTTAAACGCATATAATGAGTATAAAACTACGTGCCTGGCGCGCACAAAAGTTTATGCGAAAAGTTAAGAAATAGTTAACACTACCGAAGTTACGGGCGAGCCTTACCGGCCGAATTGAAGTCAACAATCTTACTCTCTACAACAGCTTGGACAGCTGGCACTACCTCGTGGTTGATGAGCTTGGCAATCGAGTACTCACCGGGATTGTCGGCCATAGACTTTTCGAGCGTCGTGCGGTAGACATACCGCATATCAGAGTTGATGTTGACTTTAGTGACGCCTATCTTCACCGCGTCGCGGAAGTAGTGTCCGGGCGTACCACTGCCGCCGTGCAGACTAATATTACACGCCGCGGCCGCACGCAGCTGCTGTAGTAGCTCGAGGTCCAATTTCTTGGGAACTGGGTACTTGCCGTGCAGGTTACCGATAGCCGCAGCGTAGGTATCAATACCGGTGGCCTCGACAAAGGCCTTCATGTGTTCCGGCGTGCTAAAGGTTTTGCGGATTTCCTGGTAATCAATTTTTTCAGTGTGGACATTCGACGAGCCGCCAAAGTAGTGCGGTTCGCTCTCCACCAACGCACCTGTCAGTTGGGCGTATTCGACCACGGCTTTGGTGGCAGTAATAATTTCTTCGTCAGTGGCATCGTGATTGGCCTGACTGACATCAATGTGAATAAACTCAAAGCCTGCCTCAATACCAGCAATCGCCGCTTGGACGCTCGGGCTATGGTCGAGGTTGATGTACATCTCGACACCGTATTGAAACTTCAGGTTGTCGACGAGATCGCGGACATTGTCGAGGCCGATGTCATCAACTTCACCCTGGCTGACCTCCACGAGCACCGGCGCTTTTTGGGCAGCCGCAGCCTGTACTACGGACTTGAGCGTGGCTTGATCGTCGAGGTTAAAAGCGCCAAACGCCCAATGCTCAGCGCGAGCCTGTTCCATACGGGCGCGAGCTTTGTCACAATTGATTCGGATTTGGCGGAGTGTCAGCGGCATGGGTTCCTCTTATTTCTTCTTTTTATCAGTAACTTGATGGGCTGCTAAGCGAATATGTTTGGCATCAAGGCCAAAGTGTTCGAGTAATTCTTCCGGTGCGCCGGACTCGCCAAAGTGGTCGTACATGCCGACGCGCTTAAGCAAGGCGGGGTGGTGCTCGGAGAGCAGTTCGGCAATTGCTCCGCCGAGGCCACCGATGACCTGGCCTTCTTCGGCCGTGACCACGCAGCCAGTTTTACGGACGCTCTTGAGGATGGTCTCTTCGTCGAGCGGCTTGATAGTCGGACAGTGAATGACTTCGGCTTCAATGCCATCTTTATAGAGCTGTTCGGCGGCTAGTAGGGCCTGGTAGGTCATGGTTCCGGTGGCAATGATAGTAACATCGCTGCCCTTTTCATAGACGTAGGCCTTACCGATCTCAAATGGCGTTTTATCGGTGGTGATGATCGGGGTGGCTTCGCGGGCCAGTCGAAGGTAGTTGGGGCGACCATCTTTGGCCATAGCCAGGGTAGCCCTTTCGGCTTCTAGGCTATCGCCCGGCACAATTACGACCATGTGCGGCAGTACGCGCATCAGGGCAACATCTTCGAGCATCTGGTGCGTCGCGCCATCGGGGCCAACGCTAACGCCGGCATGCGAGCCGACAACCTTAACCGGCTGTTCATTCAGGCAGATAGTCGTGCGAATCTGCTCCCAGTTACGACCCGGGCTAAAAGCGGCATAACTACTGACGAACGGAATCTTTCCCATCGCCGCTAAGCCGGCACCGACGGTCACCAGGTTTTGTTCGGCAACCCCGATTTCAACGAAGCGCTGCGGAAATTCAGCCTTAAACAGGCTCATTTGGGTAGAATCGGTTAAGTCGGCGCAAGCCGCCACCACGTTATCGTCAAGTTTCCCGGCGGCCAGTAGGCCACGGCCAAAGCCTTTGCGAATCGGCTCTTGGTTGAGCTCACTGTGGATATCGGCTAAATGTAGATCGCTCATGAGGGCCTCCGAGTTATGCGTATGGCGTGGGTCAAGGCCGAGACAGTGAGTATGACAACACCAGCAAAGATCGCCAGTAGGATCAGATCCGAGACGTCAACCGACTTCTTACCGCAGGTATTAACCGCGAGGCCTGAGTTGTTCACACTACACGACCGAAAGGCCCCTAAACTGGCAATCGCCAAAGTGCCGGCGACATAGAGCAAGAATCCACAAACAGCCACCCCAAACCAGCTGGCAATAATCACGCCGGGTGATTTGCGGTTCGAGGAATACTGATTTATGCCGGCTTTATTCATGTTCGCCTCGAATTTTACCGCCGAGGGTCCGCAGTTCGTGCAGGGCGAGCTTGGCCTGATCTTTGTTGGGTGGTGTACCGTGCCAGTGGAAGTCATATTCCATAAAGTCAACGCCCTTACCCGGCACCGTGTAGGCAATAATCATAATTGGTTTGTCGGAAACCGCCCGACCCATGGTACAGGCGTCAATGACGGCTTCAATGTCGTTGCCGTCAATTTCCAGTACGTGCCAGCCAAAGGCCTCCCATTTCGCCTTAAGGTCACCCAGCGGCATGACGTCATCGGTAGGACCATCAATTTGGATGTTATTACGGTCGATAATGCCGATGATATGGCTCAGCTTCTCTTTGCCCGCCAGCATGGCAGCTTCCCAGATGTTGCCCTCGTCGAGCTCACCGTCACCCATCACCACATAGACCCAGCGGTTGAGGATGTTGTCCATGCGCATGGCCAGGGCCATGCCACAGGCTTGGCTAAGCCCACAGCCCAGTGGCCCGCTGGTCGTTTCCATGCCCGGCAGGCGGGTTCGCTCCGGGTGACCCTGCAGACGCGAGCCGAGCTGGCGCAGGGTTAGCAGCTCTTTCTTCGGGAAATAGCCGGCGTGGGCCATCGTGGCATATCGGACGGGCACGCAGTGGCCATTACTGAGCAGTAGAATATCGCGCTCGTCCCAGTCGGGATTCTTAGGGTCATGCTTCATGACGTCAAAATACAACGCCGTGAAGATATCGGCTAGGCCAAGCGGGCCGGCGCTGTGGCCGCTGCCGGCGTGCTCCAGCATGCGAATGATATCCTCGCGGATATCGTTGGCGATGGTTTCCAGGTTTTCGAGAGAGCGTTTCGGCATATGTTTAGTGTTTAAGTGCTGTTACCAGTGTACCATAAGCGGCGTGGGGGTCGCTACTCTTGGCGATAAAGCCCCCAACGTTCAGCACATCAACGCCGCCCGCCGCCAGCTCGGCAATATTATCAGCATTAATGCCGCCGTCCCAACCGATCTCGGCCTCCGGATGGTGCTCGCGAATTTTGCGGACTTTATCGAGCAATCCCAGATCTGCCTGGCCGCCTTGGTGCCCGAGATCGCCGCTAAACACCAACACGTGATCGAAGCTATGCATAATTTGGTAGGCCCACTCGATTGGCGTGTCGTGCAAAATCGCCAGCCCTGCCTTGATGCCAGCCTTGTGCAGCTCGGCCGCAAAATGCATATGATGCACACTGGCTTCATTGTGGACGATGACCATGTGCGGCTTGAGTTCGATTAACCGCGCCAGGTGCTCCATTGGATTTTGGTACATCAGGTGGATGTCGACCGTCTCCAGCTCGTGCGGCCACCACACATAGCCGAGGTCCGGCGACTTTGTAGGCGCAAACTCGCCATCCATCAGATCGATGTGGATGCGCTCGGCAAACGGCATCAGCTGCAGCAAGCGTTCTTTGTATTCGTGCTCCGTAAAGGCCGTGACGGTCGGACAGATAATAGCCATAAGCACATTGTACCTAGGCAGACCGCTAATGTCACTCGGGTACTAGACCAGCGGCAGTTTATGAGCGTATACTGGGCGTAAATAAGGAGTTGTTATGCCCCGGAAGTCAAAAGCAGAGATACGATCCGATCGTTTTTTCTTTGGTGTCATAGGGTTTGCAATCGGCGGAGCTATACTCGGTGGCATCGCGCATTTCGCGCAACATGTGGAAAAAGACCAAACCACCGTGACTGCAGCAGGTGGTACGGTACACGAGTACACTATCTCTCGCTCTGAGATGCTCGAAACCGACGCCTTAGGGGGCGTAGTCGGGGGAGCAATCGGCGCCCTAGTGCTCAATATGGCCTACTCGGGTAATGGTGGCGAAAACCGTTTATTAACCAGTCAGGAACAATGGGATCTGTTCGACGACTAATTCTGGTTAGCCGAGTTGGTCAAGCTGCTGGATGCGGCGTCGGAAGCGCGGTGCGGCGGCGAACGGCGTGTTCATGAAGACGCTGACGATCGATTCGGCCTCTTCGGGCTGCAAGTAGCGCGAGCTGAGACACAGCACATTGCTGTCGTCGTCGTTGCGGCTGGCCCGGGCTTCGTCGAGGTTCCAACACAGGCTAGCCCGAATGCCTTTAAAGCGGTTGGCGGCCATCACCATACCCTGGCCGCTGCCGCAGATCAGCAGGCCCTTGGAGTCGGGCTCGCCTTCGGCCAGCAGTTTATTGACGACGCGGCCGGCAAACTGCGGAAAGTCATCGTCGGGATCGATGCTGATGTTGCCCTCGTCGATAACGTCGTAGCCGGCTTTGCGCAGCAGCGTTGCGATGCGGTCTTTATAGTCGTGGCCGTTATGGTCGGCGCCGATGAAGATCTTCATGCTCGCGGCCTACTCGTGGTCGTGCTTCTCGCCCTGGTGGAGCAAGCGGCCGATGTCGGCGACATTCTCGACCAGGCGGTTAGAGTAGCCCCATTCGTTGTCGTACCAGGCGACAACTTTGAGCATGTTGCCACCGACGACAGCAGTCAGCTTGAGGTCAACAATACAGCTGTGGCTGTTGCCGATAAAGTCGCTGGAGACCAGTTCCTCTTCTGTCACGTCGAGAATGCCTTGGTAGTAGGGCTCCTTGGCGGCTTTTTTAAAGACTTCGTTGACCTCTTCGATCGAGACGGGCTTCTTGGTAATAATCACGAAGTCGCTCAATGAGACCACGGGCGTGGGCACGCGAATGCTGAGGCCACCGAAGATGCCTTGGAGGGCGGGCATAGCCTGGCCAGCAGCGATGCTAGCACCGGTGGTGGTGGGCACGATGTTCTCGGCGGCGTTGCGGGCTTCGCGCAGATCCTTGGCTGGGGCGTCCTGCAACTTCTGTGAAGCGGTGTAACTGTGGACGGTGGTCATCATGGCCTTTTCAATGCCGAAGGCGTGCTCAATAACGGCGGCAACGGGCGTAATACAATTAGTGGTACAACTGGCATTGCTAATAATCTCACCGGCTTCAGCCAACTTGTCTTCGTTGACGCCGAGCACAATGGTGGTGGCGCCTTCGCCCTTGGCCGGGGCGCTGATGACGACTTTCTTGGCGCCGGCATCGATGTGAGCTTTGGCTTTAGCAGGATCGACGAAAAAGCCGGTCGATTCAATAACGACATCGACTTTGTGTTCGGCCCACGGCAAGTTGGCCGGGTCCATTTCAGCCAGTACGGCAATGTGCTTGCCGTCAACGATGATACCCTTGTCGTCAAAGCCGACTTCGTGGCCATAGGTACCGTAGTTGCTGTCATGCTTAAGCAGGTGGGCCAGCGTTTTAGTGTCGGTTAGGTCGTTGATGGCGACAACTTGCATATCCGAGCGTTCGAAGGCGACCTTAAAGGCGTTACGGCCGATACGGCCAAATCCGTTAATGGCGACGATTGTCTTCATATTTTGTGTCCTTTTGTGATGTTAGTTTTTACGCTTATGCTCTTATTGTAAGAGTTTAGGCGGCAGCTGGCAAGTAAGGCTGTTGCATCTGCAGCACATCAGCGTCGTGGCGGCGCTCGGTCAAACCATACGCGGTCGGGTCGAAGGCCAGTTCTGCGGGTGAGCGCAGCAGGGTCACATTATCGCCGATCGGGAAGCAAGAGAAGTCGATGTTCGCGATAGCCGCCCGGATAGCCCCGTGGCCAATCATCGGGACGGCTTCCGCAAACGACTCCCATTTCGCGTCTTGGTGTTCGTGGCTCAGCACGGGCTCAACCCGGCCGATGTCGGCGCGGTAGAGCATAATTGTGCGGTCGTTACGCCGGCCATCTTTGGCCATGTAGGTAAAGTCTTTGGCCCGGTGCAGTTCGTAGGGCGGCACGAAAATACCGGTTTCTTCACCGAGCTCACGGCCGCCGGTCTGCCACACAGTTTCGCCAAGGTCTTTGCCGCCGCCCGGTAAGTCCCAGGTGCCAGGACGATTAGGATCATTGTCAGCCCGGCGGATCAGCAAGGCTTCGTTGTAGCGGTTCAGGAGCAAGACCTTCACGCAGTGAGTGATCTTGGGCGAGGTGATGGGGTTTGGTCGCGCTTCGGCGACGAAATCCGGGTAGCGAGGGAGTAATAGTTCAGACATGATGTTACTTTTGTTAATTATACCACTTTTTGTAAAGTTTTGCAATAGGAGGATCTGTTACTTGGCGGCGTAACGCTCAATACACTGGCCAATAATTTGCTTGGCTTCTTCGGCATCGCCCCAACCAAGCACCTTGGTGCTGCCGGGCTTTTTGAGGTCTTTGTAGTGGGTAAAGTGGTGCTCAATACGCTGCTTCCAACCTTCGCCGAGCTCGGCCAGCGAGTTGGGCCAGCCGCTATTATTACGCTCGTCAGCCGGGGCCACCACAATCTTATCGTCGACTTCGCCGTCATCCTCAAACTTCATAACGCCGAGGATCTTGGCCTCGAGCCAGACACCGGTCGGCAAAGCCTCATCGTGACAGTATATAAGGGTGTCGAGCTCGTCGCCGTCTTCATCGAGGGTCTGCGGGATAAAGCCGTAGTTAACGGGCTTGGCAAAAATAGTTGGCTCGACGCGGTCGAGTTTAAAGGCTTTGTGCTCGCGGTCCCACTCAACCTTGAGGATCGAGCCCTGGGGAATTTCCACGACGGTGTTGACGACTCCATTTTGGTAGTCGCCGGGGGTTAGAACTTGGTTAAAATCTGGCACGCAAGGCTCCTCTTAGTTTTAGCTCACTGATTCAGTCAAAATTATACACCCATTTTACAAGTTTGGGGCGCCCACCGGGGCGATTTGTTACACTAGCATGATGAAGATTATCGGCCACCGCGGCGCCAAAGGCTTAGCGCCAGAAAACACCCTGGCCTCGTTTGCCAAGGCCCTGGAGCACGGCGTCGATGCCATTGAGCTCGATGTCCGCGTCACGCTCGACGACGTGGCCATCGTCCATCACAATCCCGCGGTGCGTGACCCAAGCGGTCACAGACTAGACGTGGTTGGCCATACTCACCAGGAGTTGCGAGCGCACCAGCCGGCCTTAGTCACGCTGGACGAGGCGCTGCGAGCCATTAAGCGCCAAGTGCCGGTACGCATCGAGGTCAAACCGGGCGTGCCGATTAAGCCAATTAGCTGGGTGCTTGAAGGACTCTTTAAGGATGCCTGGCTGCCGGCCGACTTCTTGCTTGGCTCAAAAGACCAAGCCCTACTGCGGGAGCTACACACTGCCCACCCGGCTATTCAGAAATTTGTCATTGAGCGCTGGAGCAGCCTGCGCGCCGTGCATCGCGCCAAACAGGTTGATACCACCCTACTCCACATGAATGCTTGGTGGCTCTGGGGGCCGGTCATCCGCGGGCTCACAAAACACGGCTACGAGCTCGCCCCCTATACGCTCAACAACACCGCCAAAGCCAAACGCTGGCAAAAACATGGCCTCAGCGCCATTATCACCGATTTCCCCGACCGCTTCACTGGCCGATGATGACGTCTGCTACACTAGAGACATGCAAGTAAGCTTTGTTAAATCTCAGGCCGAGGCCGACAACATCCGTAGCTTTTACTTCAAGCCAGCCGGTGAGTTCCGCTACACTGCCGGGCAATTTATCGAACTTACCATCCCGCACGACAAGCCAGACTCCCGAGGCACGCGCCGCTGGTTTACGCTGTCATCATCGCCAAGTCAGGATTTGCTGAGTATTACCACCAAACTCAATCCCGAGGGCAGTAGCTTCAAACGGGCACTTCAGGCCCTGGAACCCGGCGCTGAGCTGACCATGACTGGCCCGATGGGCGACTTTGTGCTGCCCAAGCTAACCCAAACACCGCTGATTTTTGTGGCTGGTGGCATTGGCATCACGCCGTTTCATAGTATGTTCCAGTGGTTAGCCGACACCGGTGAACAGCGGCCGATTAAATTTATTCACGCTGTTAGCTCCGAGCAGGAAATTATCTTCCAAGACACGTATGAAAAAGCCGGCATCCACGCCACTATTATTGTTAAGCGGCCGAGCGCGGCTTGGGGCGGTGAACGCGGCGAGCTGAATGCCGAGATGATTATGGGGCTCGAAGCACCGAGCGATGACACCCTGGTCTATGTTTCCGGCCCCGAAGGCTTGGTAGAAAGCCTGCAAACAGCCCTCAAAAATGCCGGGCTCAAAAAGCACCAGCTGGTCGGCGACTTCTTCCCTGGCTACGACAAAATTTAGTTTTGGACGGGGTGCTTGCGGTCTTCGAGGTATTCGCGGATTTTGAGTGCGGCGGTAGCACCCTCGCCGACAGCACTGGCCACCTGCATGGTGGCACCGGAGCGAATGTCGCCGGCTACAAATACGCCGGGCATATTGGTCTGTAGGTCTTCATTGCTGAGCACCAAACCGACTTCGTCGAGCTCGATCGGTGTGTCCTTGAGGAACTGCGAATTTGGCAGCAAACCGACAAAGACAAAAACGCCGTCAGGTGTAAATTCGAGCTTCTCACCGGTTTCGGTCTTAGTAGCGAGGACTTTGGTGACCGAATTATTTTCGCCGACGATTTCGTCGGTGGCGACACCGAGGTGGACGGTAATTTTGCCGTCGTCGACGTACTTCTGTAGGTCTTGCTGCAGCACATCGCTGGCCTTAATGGTCGAGCGTACCAGTAGATCAATGTGCGTGGTGAAACGGGTCAGGAACATTGCTTCCTGGATGGCTGAGTTGCCGCCGCCGACCACCACCAGCGTTTTGTCGCGGTAAAAGGCACCGTCACAGGTGGCACAGTAGTGGACACCACGGCCATAGAACTCTAGCTCACCGGGGACGCCGATTTTTTTATAATCCGAGCCAGTAGCGATCAAAACCGCCCGAGCCTTCATGGTGCCGCTGGTAGTCTCCAGCACTTTGAATTCGCCCTCGTCGCGCAGCGCGGTGACTTCGCCAAATTCGATAACAGCGCCGAAGCGTTCGGCCTGCTTTTGCAGATTATCGGCCAACGTCAGCCCCTCGATGCCTTCGAAGAAGCCGGGGTAGTTATCGATTTTATCGGTAACGGCGGCGAGGCCGCCAATCACGCCACGCTCAAAAAGCAATGTCTCGATATCTTCACGGGTCGTATAAATCGCCGCCGTCAAAGCAGCCGGGCCGGCGCCCACCGTAATCACATCATGAACTGGAACTGCTTGCACATCATCACTCACCGCTCACTCCTCCCCATAATCAAAATAACTCAGTTCATCTTAGCACGTTCCACCGACCCAAAGAGCCAAGGCGTAAGTTTTTCAGGAGTGAAGCGCAAGGCAAACGAGAAGCGCGGACAGAGCCGTACTTTAGTACGGTGAAGGAGCACTGGATCGTTTAACGCCGCAATTTACCCTGAAAAACTTACGCGACTGCTGGGGCTAGTTTGGCCAGGTTATAGCCAACAATAACTTCCTGCGAGTCGTCATGCTTAGTAACCACTGTAACCGGCACGGTCAACGCGCCACTAAGGCTCAAGGCCTCAGCCTGACGGTGGGGGAACAGGTCAAGATTGACCTCCTCGTAGCCGACGCCCTTAGCGCCCAGGTATTTTTTGACCATTTGGCAGTAGCCGCAGGTGTTTGTCGTGAAGATGGTGACTTTTTTTGGCATATTTTTACCCTCGTTTCCTTTTTACCCTTTTTTACCCGTGTAATCGCTGGTTTTTACGCTGTTACGACGTGAGTGTCAACAGCTTGATTTGCACTAGTTACTAGTATATATAGCGCTTACGCAATTATCAAGACGCTATATATTGTGCTTTTTAACACGATCGCGCTTATTGTTTGACGATGGCTTTGACAGTGACGTCAAAGACTAAATCGGCATTGGCGGGAATGCCGGAGCCCGCAGGCGGGTTAGCCCCGTAGGCGAGTGCAGCTGGGATCAGCAAACGGCGGGTACCGCCAACTTTCATACCCGGAACACCTTGTGACCAGCCGGCAATGACCTGCGACAAACTGAAGCTGACCGGACTGCCACTGTCGAGCGAGCTCTGGAAGACAGTACCGGTTGCAGCAACTGCACCGGTGTAGTCGGCGGTAATGGTGTCGCCAGCCTTGACCGTGTCGCCGGTGCCAGGAGTCGTATCGATCTCCTGCAGTTCGGGGATGCTAGGGGTTGGGGTAAAGTTAGCCAGCGGCTTGCCGGCGAGCGCGTTTTCGTTCACGGTAGTTTTCTCCTTATTAGTTGCAGTGTCATTAGTGGCGGTGGCCGCTGGGGTGCTGGTAGCGCCGTTGCTTGGCTTCTTGTTGCTTTGGACGATGCTGTAGATTACCGTAATGGTAAGAATCGACGAGCTGATAATGAATAATCCGGCAAAAAATCCGGCAATAATACGATCGCGTGGCACAGCCATGGGTAGAAGTTCCTCCTTATATTGACTCTAGTATACCGTACTAGCCACTGATCTCGTAACCCTGCAACTTCTGCTTACTCTTGTCGCCCTTGTCGGCTTGCAGCTCGAGTAGCTGCTGATAAATACCGCCGCTTTTGGCAAGCTTTGCAGGGCTGCCGATCTCGTCGACGCTACCGCCGCGAATCGTCACGATCTGGTCGACCGATTGAATGGTGCTGAGCCGGTGAGCAATGATGAGCGTGGTGCGGCCTTTCATGAGGTGTTCCAGCGCCTCCTGAACGACACGCTCGGAGCGTGTGTCGAGGCTGCTAGTCGCTTCATCGAGGACCAGAATCGGCGCATCTTTAAGTAAAGCGCGGGCGATGGCCAGGCGCTGCTTCTGGCCGCCACTCAATTTGAGGCCACGCTCGCCGATCTCGCTGTCATAACCCTTCTCGAACTCGCTAATGAATTTGTGGGCGTTGGCGGCTTTAGCGGCGGCGTGAATTTCTTCTTCGCTGGCATCTGGTTTGGCATAGGAGATGTTCTCGCGAACCGTCCCACTAAATAGTGCAGGCTCTTGAAAGACGACGGCAATCGACTGCCGCAACGATTTCTGGGTGGCCTGCGAAATATCCTGACCGTCGATAGTAATCGTGCCACTGCCAATATCGTAGAGGCGCATCAGCAGACTAGTGATAGTAGTTTTGCCCTCACCACTCTCACCGACCAGGGCGGTTCGGGAGTCGGCCGGCACGCTGAAGCTAATACCTTTGAGCACCGTTTGATCGCCGTATCCAAACGTGACGTCTTTAAATTCGATGGCCGCATCGGTGACTACGAGCTTTTTGGCACCGGGCTGGTCGGTGATGCTTGGCTCAATCTGCAAAATATCAAAATAATCGCGGCTATCGGTAATGGCCCGTTGAAAGCGATCAACCAAGAAGCTGATAGTAAATAGCGGGATACGGATCTGGTTACCGTATAAAATTAAGGCGACGACGGCACCCGGTGACAGTTCGCCGCGAGCCCCCTGCACAAAAATCAGCAAATACAGCGCAAAAAAGATAAGGTTGAGCACCAGCCGGCGATAAAAGTCATTGGAGTGCCAATGTTTGGACTGGGGCGTAGTGATACCGACGGCAGCTTGGTAGTGCTCGTCGAAGACGCTAAGCTCACGCTTCTCCTGGAGGTAGCTCTTGACGACTTTGATCTGGTTGACGACCTCGGCAAAGCGACCACTCGCAATGTCCAAATGCATATTGCGCTCTTTTTGCATGGCCTGCCACTTGCCGCTGCTGCGCACGGTGAGCAGGATGTAGATCGGATAGACAATAGTCATTAAAATGCCAGCCTGCCAGCTGTAGTGGAAAACCACAATCAGCGTAAAGACCGTCGAGAACCAGGTCTGCAAGAAGTTGTTGGTGACGAACTGGAAGAAGTTGGTTAGCTGACCGATCGACCGGTTGAGGCGATTGATGATCTTGCCCGTCAGCTCGGAATCATAATATTGCTGCGGTAACGTCAGCAAGTGCTCGTAGTAGCGATGGCTCAGCAGATAGTCGAGCCTTGTTTCCAGCCGATCGCCGATATGGCCACTGATGTTACTGAACAAGTTGGAGAATAGATCGAGTGCGAAGATGATGATGGCCAGCCACACCAGATACGTCAGGTTGGCCTGGGTGCCGTGACGTAGCTCATTGATGGCAAAGCCCGCCAGTAGGGGCTGCATCAAGTTCATCAAGGCGAGCAAGATCGTAAACACGCCAATGCTGACGTAATAGCGCCACAACGCTCCCGTAAAGGTCACTATTTTCCAGATCTGCTTCATGACGCTGCCAGTCTTTCGGCTACCAGTGTGCAGAGTTGCTGACGAGCGTGATCGCTAAAATCGTGGTTGGCGTCATCAATCCCGACAAGCTCAACTTTGGTGTCAGCAAAAATCCGATAGTCCTGGCCAGCAAGTAACTCATCGGCGCCAGCGAGCGCCAGCAAGTAGGGCCGCGCTGTCCCGAAACGAGACAGTACGGCGCCGGCATCAGTAGCTTCCATTTCATCAAAAATTTTTTCCGGCATCCGGGTAACGGCGCCACGGCGTCGGGGGACTACCCAGATCGGACCATCTTTCTGGGCGCCGACCTTGGAAGTAAAATATTGCCGAACATTTTCACCAATACTGAGCGGCGGCGCCAGGAAAATACAGTTTTTGATCGCTGTAGGTGCGAGTAAGGCCGCAATAATACAGCCCATGGAGTGCGCCACGAGATGCACGGCGGTGACACCGCTTTGTTGACCGGCCCAGGCTATCACTCTGTCAAGTATTGCTTGCTGCTGCGCAAAGGTGCTCACCAAAATCGAGCCATCATCAGCCTTTTGATTGTAATCAAATAGCACGTAGCCGTAGCCAGCCGGCATAGCCTGGGCCAGATCACTGAGCAGTTCATTGCCATAGCGATCAACCCCAAAACCGTGGCTGAATACCACCATTTGCGACCCCAGTCGATACTCACCGGCGGCAACTTCAGGCGGCAGTGTTTGGGATTGGGCAAGCATTACCAGCCGCCGCCTCCGCCACCACCACCGCCGCCACCCGAGAAACCACCGCCGCCACTAAAGCCACTGGAACTCGAACTGCTCGGGGCGGTAAACGAGCTGCCGACAGCGCTATTGAAGCTACTCCCAAATGAGCCGGCCAAATACCCAGCATTAAAGGCGCCTATACTGCTGCCACTGTACCAATCGGGCGGTTGGGCGTAGATAGATGCAAACTGTTTGGCCCACTGGGTTTCGACGCCTAACACCACGGCATACGGTAGCAGCTTTTCGAACAGCTCGACAGTTTTGACCGGTTCGTTGCGCTGGGTGTAGGCGGCATCTGGTGCCTGCATTTTTTCAATTCGGTCTTTTTCGGCCGTTTCCAAATACAGCTTGAGCCCGAGACCATGTTCGCGGGCCGCTACACCCTTAGCAGTACGGGCCGGCATGGCTTGTACAAACAGCCATAGAATAATTGCCGCCACGATTGCCCCCGCGATAAGGTAGAAATTATGGATAGAGCTAATACCCACAAATATAACAAAGACCAGGATCACCAGGGCGACCGACAGTCCACCAGCGGATTTTAAAGGATCGGCTCGAAAGTAGCCGGCTGCGGTGAGTTGCTTGGAAACGTTGGTACGCATTGCCTGCGCCGTGGTATACATACTGCTCTTGGCCTTGGCGATCTCGAACTGCTCGCCGACCACCTGCTGGCTAAAACAAGCCTGCAGAAGGACGGTTTCGTGCGGCGAGAGCTGGCCGTAATCGGTGTTTACCAGCTCCAGGGTGTAGCTAAGTTTGTCTTTGCCAAGTATTTTTTTGTCTTTTTTCTCAATGATTTTGAGGTAATGGCGCACCGCCAAGCTGATAATCGTGGCCGTAATATCGCGGTTGTCGACCTTAAAGTCCATAATGTCGCCGAGTTCAATTGGTAGCAAGCCATCAGGAGCATCGTACTGCGGCACGATAGTTCCCTGTCCGGGCGCGTCGCGACCGCGGCGTAGCCACAGCGTGAGGCCATAGATGAAAGCCAAGAGCGGCAGCAACAGCGTGCTCAGTAGTGCCGGCAATGCGTCCCGCAAGGAATCGAGCAGCGTGGCTTTAGCGAAGTAGCCCGGCCGAAAGGCAGCAACATACGTCAAGGTCTGGTTGGCGCCGAGTTCACCGGTTGTCTCCGAGGTAAAGGTGTTACCAGTGTGGGTCATAGTACAATTTTGACCAGTGGCGTGGTAGGAGCCGGCGTAGCAGGTTGTACCGCGGGCATCGTAGTGCAGACCATCCGGAGTGTGTAACGTCACGGAGACGTGCGTAAAGCTCTGCGGCCATTGGTCGCCATTGACGTCCCAATACAGTTCATCATAACCGCTATAGAAGCCGATGACATTCTGGACAGTATAATCAATATCGTACTCTTGGTCACCGGTGACGGTGCGGTCAGCACTGCCGATCTTTAGAACCTTGTTGCCATTACTACTACTGGTAGTGTAATTGGCGGCGGCGGCGGTTGGCGAAGTGACGCTGTTAATGTGGAGCGTAAGGCTGTGCCCTTTGTATGTAACCGGTATGGCCCGATAGATACCGTGGTTTTGATCGGTAAAGGTGACTTTAATGCGCTCAAGAATGTGCAGTGTGCCCTGTTTATCTTGACGCGTCAGGGTTTGGTCGGAGCTAAAATCTTTCACCGTGAAATCCTCGGTATCAGCCGCGGCGTGAGCCATCGGCAGAACTAGCAGGCTCAACAACAACAGTGCCGCCAGTGAGGAGCGCAGCCGGTGCTGCATTTAGACCAGCGTAGCGTTTAGAGTTTGCTGGGCCTTTTCAGCCAAGACCTGGACGAGGACGCCGACTTCTTTGTCGGTTAGCGTACGCTCATAACTCGCCAGGTGGAGACGGAATGTGATCTGTTTTGTAGCCTCGTCTTTTTGGTAGAGATCCAGGGGCGCGACGCTGAGTTTAGTCTGCTCCGGCTTGATCTCGGCGAGCGTAGCAATTACAAAATCGTGGAGTTCGGCGTATGGTAATTCGCTTGGCACCCGGAAGCACACATCTTGCTCGGTGGCCGGGAAGCGCGGCAGGGCCTGGTAGCGACTGTGCGAGCCGCTCACTTTCAGTAATGCCTCGTTATCGAGCTCAAAGCCGGCAGCAAAAACCGGTAACTTCAAATTCTTACGGGTGACGGCCGTAAACTCACCGACAATGCCCAGGAATTCATCACTCGCGGCGTCACGCACGAAGGCACTGCGGTGCTGCTCGTAGAGTTTGACCATCGGCGCATCGGGCAGTTCGGTAATCGGAACATACTTCAGCTCGATGTTGAGCTCATCGGCGATGGCAGCCAGGTATTTTTTAGCAGTGTAGAGCGCATCGCCGGGTTTCTTGAGTTTATCAGCGGCCGCATAGGCCAAAGCCAGCGTCTCCATTTCGAGCGGTAAACCATCTTCACCATCATCTTTATGCTGCAGGACATGGCTTTTGCCAATCTCGAAGATAGCGAACTCATCGTAGCCGGTTTTGATATTGGCGTGGATTTTGTCGAGTAGGCTTGGCATGAGGGAGATCCGGTAGTACTGCAGCTCCGGGCTGAGGGCGTTGCCGAGCCGGAAGGCGAGTTCGGGGTCTTGGCCGGTCTGCTCGAGCAGCTTGCCATGCACGAAGCTGTAGGTCAGGACTTCGTTGGCGCCGGTCCGACGCAACCGTTCGCGCAAACGGCGCTTGGTCTCCAGTAAGCTGTTTTTGACAACCGCTACTATACTCCGCTCCGGGAGTTCAAGCGGTAACTTATCGAAGCCGTACAAACGGCCGACCTCTTCGACGATATCTTCACGCACTTCAACATCGGTGCGCCAAAACGGCATAGTGACAGTGAGGTGGTCGCCATCAACCGAGACAGCACACTCTACATTGCCCAGCAGGCCGGCCATTTCATCGGCCGTCAAGTTGAGACCCAGGCGGTCATTACTAAAGCTGGCGTTAATGGCAATAGCGGGATACAGCGCGCCGCGTGCGGTAACCTCTTCGGGGAGGGCGTTGAGATCAACAACCTCACTGCCAAAGCTGGCCCCGGCAACATCAGCGATCATAAAGGCAGCTTCTTGCAGAATGGCGGTGTTTTGCAGCGGGCTCTGGCCCTTGGTGAAACGAGTAACGGCATCACTAAAAATGCCATGCGTCATGCTCGTCCGACGAATCGAGTACATATCGAAGGTAGCGCATTCCAAGATGACATTTGTGGTGGCCTCGGTAACCTCTGTATCGGCCCCACCCATGACGCCGCCCAGGCCGATGAGCGTAGTCTCGGTGGCGATCATAATGGCCTGTTGGCGGGGGTTGATAGTTTTGCCGTTGAGCAGCGTTAAGCGCTCACTGTCACGAGGATTACGAGCAATCAGCGTGGCGGCTTCACCACCATCGAGCGCACGAACTTGGTCATAGTCGTACGCGTGGAGCGGTTGGCCAGTGAGCATCATAATGTAGTTGGTCACGTCGACGACGTTATTAATGGGGCGGATACCGAGGCGACTGAGGTACGTCTGAAGCCAAACGGGGCTCGGCTTGATCGTAACGCCCGCCAGCGCAATAGCCGTAAACCGTGGCACGAGCTCCGGCAGCTCATTTTTGACTACCAGCGGCAAGGCTGACTGAACTTCGATGGGTCTTTGCTTGCCCAGCCACCAATCTGGCGAGGTAAACGGCCGCCCTAGTATGCCGGCAATCTCACGGGCAACACCAAGCTGACCGAAACAATCCGGCCGGTGAGTGAACATCTTGTTTTCGATGTCGATAATCTGGTCGTTGAGCTTAAATGTCTCGGCAAAATCAGCACCGGGCGAGCAATCAAAATCAATTTCGAGTATGCCCTCGTGACTATCACCGATAGCCAGCTCTTTGGGGCTGGCAAGCATGCCATTACTGACGACGCCGCGCAGCTCACGTGAACCGAGTACAAAAGGTTCTTTACCAAAACTGCTTGGCACGGTTGCACCAGGCGGCAGCCAGGCGACGGTAATACCAGCCCGGACATTAGGCGCGCCGCAGACGACTTGCACTAAGCCCTGCTCGTTCCGATCGACGCCTTGCACCACGCCACCGTCATCAATCAAGCAGACGTTTAGGTGGTCTGAGCCTTCGAGTTTGCTGCACTCCACCACCTTGACGACCACAATACCTTGGTACTGAGCCGTGAGGTCGATTACGGATTCGACAGCACCCAACTGGGCGCCAATTTTTGTCACCAGCTCATCGATAGATGGCAGTTCAAACTGCAGGTATTCCTGTATCCAGTTCACGCTAATTTTCATGGGGCATACGTCCGGTAATCATTTTGAGTGAACCAGCTCGGGATGTCTTTGGTGGCGCGTTCGATCTCCGGATCAATCAGCTTAATGGCCTCCTGGATGGCCACCATAAGATCGGGTTCGACGGCAAAAATACCGGTCCGCTGGGCTAGTTTAAAGGTGGCGCGAAGCACAAACAATGCTTTGCGGGCTCGGCCATAGCTGTACTGTTTGTCGCGCGGATCGATTGAGCCAAGAGCTTCGGCGGTATCGGTGGTGACGTCGAGGGCCGAATGACGCAGCTCGGTCTGCATACCCCATTGCTCATCTTCACTAAAGTGATCGAGGGCTTTGTAGACATCGGCCGAAATCGCCAGCGATAACTGTTCTAGTTTGGCTTCCGTACTGGTCATGCGAACTGCCTCAAGAAATCTAACTTAGCAGCCTCAAAGTGACGAATGTCTTCGATACCGTACTTCATCATAACCAGGCGCTCAATACCAAAGCCCCAGGCAAACCCGGTGTAGACTTGCGGGTCGATGCCGGCGTGGCGCAGGACGTTCGGGTGGATCATGCCGCAGCCGACTAGCTCCAGCCATTGTTGCTCGGCGGAGTCATCCTTGCGCAGAATTTGCGGACGCTCAATGGCAAACTCAAAGCTCGGCTCAGTAAATGGAAAATAAAATGGCTGGGTTTTGGTCTTGAGATTGGCTTGGCCGAAATAGGTGCTCAAGAATGTCTGCAGCGTCGCCATCAGCATACCGGCATGGACGCCTTTCGCAACATAAATGCCCTCCAGCTGATAGAAGGTGTGCTCATGAGTGGCATCGAGATCTTCATTACGGAAGACGCGGCCCGGAATGACGCAGGCAATTGGTATGCCCTGCTCCAGCCTAGGAGCATGTTGGGTAAGAATCCGGTGCTGCATGGTGCTAGTGTGGGCCGGCGCAATGTACGGCTGGCCACTGGCGTCAGTCTGAGTAGTGGTGAAGGTGTCATAATCGTCGCGCGCCGGGTGCCCTTCTGGGAAGTTGAGGGTGTTGAACATGTGGTGTTCATCATCGATTTCGCGCGACTCGACGGCCTCAAAACCCATGCGGTAAAAAATATCTAAAATAGTGGTGATTTCGGTGGTCAGTGGGTGAATACTACCACATTCGGATGGCAACAGTTGGGGCTGCTCGCTTGGCTTGAGATTGGGCGCGAATGGAGCCGTCACATCGAGTGGCGGCAGGGCATCTTCGGTGGCCTGTGCTTCGTCGACGATGGCCTGTAGTGCCCCGCGCAGGGCGTTTACTTCTTGGCCAAAGGCCGATTTTGCTTCGGGTGGCAAAGTCCGCAGCTGGTCGTAAAGCGCTTTGAGCTCGGCGGCCTTAAAAATATCGCTCTTTACGGGCAATTCTGACAGGCGGTGCAGCAGCAATTCGGCAGTTTCAGCAATCTGAGGATTCTGATAGTTCATATCTGATAAATAGTATAGCAATAATGGGGTGGCGTCGCTACCGTTTAGATGGCCTGAGCCAGTTCGATTGGCGTCATCTCAGTTCGCATTTTTGGCATACCGAGATGAACGCTGCTGGGAACCGGGAATGGATACTCGCCGGTTGCGCAGGCGGTACACATTTCACCGAGGCGGCGGGTACGGCCAGGAGCGACGGCTTCTTGTATCGCTAAGTCGATATTTTCCACCGTGTTAAAGCCGACCGAATCAGCGCCAATCTTTTCGGCCATTTCTACCAAGTTACGGCCGTGGGCCAGCAAGCGACGGGTGTCGCGAGTGTCCATGCCGCTGTAACAGCTGTTCTTGAACTTAGGGGCCGAGAAGCGGAAGTGGACTTCGGTGGCGCCAGCATCGCGCGCGATGCGGTAGAGTACGGTCGAAACGCTCCCCTTCACCGCGGAATCATCGACAAATACCACTCGCTTGCCCGCTAGCTCAGACGGGTTGGCTTCGAGTTTATAAACCAAAAGTTTGTCGCGTTCGCCCTCGCGGTATAAAAAGCTCCGGGCCGTATCGTTCTGAACCAGTCCTTCCATCGCAATCGGCAAACCAGAGGCTTCGGCAAAGCCGATAGCTGCGGCAATACCGGATGACGGTACCGGTACGACGATGTCGGCCTCCACGGGCGCTTCATGAAACAGACTGCGTCCCATGTTTTTGCGGGCTTCGTACGTCACGACACCTTCGATGGTGCTCAATTTATGACCGATGTAGATGTGCTCGTACATACACATGCGCTTTGGTTCGGGGCGTTCGATAAATGACGAGGTCAGGCCATCTTTAGTAATAGTAACTATCTCGCCTGGCTCGATGTCACGAATAAACTCTACTGACGCATCGAGCCCGCGAGTCTCAGACGCAATGACATAACCGCTGCCGTTTTTGAGCTCACCTAAAACCAGTGGGTGCGTACCCCAGGGGTCACGGACACCAATGAGTTGCTCTTTGTCCATAATAGATAGGCAGTAGGCCCCATCGATTAGAGGCAATACTTCTGCCAGGGCCTCGTTGATGGTACCGAGTTCGGCCGCGCGAGCGTCGATTAGCATCGACAGGACATTACTATCACTAGTTGCCTTACTGACGTCGATACTGAGTTTATCGGCCACCTTTTCAATAGTTTCCATGTGACCGTTGTGAGCGAGAGCAAACTTGACTCGCTCACCCCAGAACGGTTGGGCTGAGCTATTGCTATCGGCGGTGCTATACCGTACGTGTCCAATGGCAACCGGCGATTTTGTCCATTCGTCGAGTGGGCTCTCTACTCGCTTAAGCGCGATGCTGTAGCTCGGGGCGATCGGTTTGAGGGCATCTTGGACCAGACCAATGTCTTTATGGCCCTGCGGCCGGTTAAACTCGTCGCTCCAAACAGAAACACCGGCGCCACTTTGGCCCCGGTGCTGTAATTTTCGAAGCGCTTGATATGTCATCTCTGCGACTTCTTCGCCAGGAGCAAAAACGCCGTAGACGCCACATTCGTCCTGGGGCTTTTCCATGAATTCTACGTACTCAATATCAACAGGATGTGCTTCTGGTGAGGCCGGCTCGAGCTCATGTGTCATTTAACTGCAGTGTACATTTTTTGCTAACCATAAGCTAGAAAATAACGCTTACGATTGGCGTATTAATCACCACATGTAGCGTTGGCCTCTGGTATACTAACCCTATGGCAAATTTTTCTTTTGATGCAGTCAGCGACTACGACAAAGCTGAACTTAATAACGTCTTCGACCAAGCGCAGCGCGAAATCACCAGCCGTTACGATTTTAAAGGCACACCGGCCGCTATTGAGTGGCTCGACGATAAAAATGGCCTAAAGCTGACCGGCAACGGCGAATGGCAGATCGAGGCAATTCTCGATATCATCCGTAAAAAGCTGGCAGCGCGTGAGCAAAGCCAAAAATTACTCGACACCACCCGCGAACCCGTCGAGAGCAATATGAAGACCACCAAGGAAGTGACTTTTAAAAAAGGCCTTGACCAAGATAAGGCCAAAAAGGTTACGAGCCTGATTCGCGACAAATTCCCGAAGGTAAAAACCCAGATCCAGGGCGATCTGGTACGCGTGACTAGCACTAGCAAAGATGACCTGCAACAGGTCATGCAGGCGCTGCGGGCCGCCGACTTCGACTTCCCGCTCAGTTTTACCAATTATCGCTAAACGTTTGCGAACGGTTGGATGCTCGGACGTGCCTGCGATACGATGTGTACTGCTTCGACGACGGTTTGCTCGCTAAATGTCGGGTAGTGAACGCTGGTTTCAGAGTAATTGGTCGGATCGGAAGGCTCTGAGTCGCTAAACGCCAACATATTGCCACCGCGGGGCGGGGTGGCAACTGGCGGGGTATTATCGGCAGCTTCAGACTCCGGCGTAACGTCACCAAAGCGGAAGGGATAGGTATTTGATACAAATTTCTCTACTGACATAGGGGCTCTCGGCTCTCTTACTTCTTCTTTAACAGTTTGAATTAGGTATTTATCATACCATTTATATCATATTACATCAATAGCGATGCATACAGTATACTTAAGCGTATGCACGATATGCCCGATCTTTTCGAGTCTGCCAAGGCGGTGTTGGTGATGAACGACCGCGGCAGCTATACCCAACCGGCACATGGCCTTTACCCCCACCAGTGGTTATGGGACAGTTGTTTTATCGCCATCGGGCTGCGCCACATCGACATTGAGCGCGCCAAAATGGAACTGGTCAGTCTGCTGCGCGGCCAATGGCACAATGGCATGCTCCCCAATATTATTTTTCGTGACGACGCCCAATATCGCACTGACCGCAACATTTGGCGCAGCTGGATTAACCCCACCGCCCCGGACCACGTCAGCACTACCGGTATTACCCAGCCGCCCGTGTTAGCCGAAGCCATCGTCCAGATTGGCAAAGGTATGGCCTGGCCGGAGCGGCGCTCGTGGTACCGCCAGATGTACCCGGCCTTGCTGGCCTATCACCAATGGCTCTACAATGAGCGCGACCCGCACCATGAGGGCCTCGTCCTACAGATCCATCCCTGGGAAACCGGTCTCGACAACACCCCGCCGTGGATGGCCGAGATGCACCAGCACCAGATGTCATTATGGGTTCGGGTCGTCGAACGCACGCACCTGGACAGCATCGTTTCGCTCTTCCGGCGCGACACCCGCACCGTCCCGATGGACGAACGCTTCTCGACCATCGAGGCAATCAGCTTATTCGATATTCAGCGTCGTCTACGCCGCAAAGCCTACGACATTAATAAAATTCTCGACCATGGCCTCTTTGCCATCGAGGACCTCGCCTTTAATAGCATGTTTATTCGCGCCAACAGCCATTTGCGCAGTATTGCCAAAAGCCTCAAAGAGGAGCTACCCGAAGAACTGGTTGACCACATGGAGCTAACCGAAAAAGCCTTTGAACAGCTGTGGGATCCGACCTCCAGCCAATATTATTCCCGTGATTTCGTGACGCACCGCTTGCTCAAAGAGCCGAGTATCGCTACCCTGTTGCCATTATATGCCGGCAGTGTCAGCCCCGAGCGGGCCGCCCAGCTTGTGAAACTCATCGAAAACGAATACGCCTTTGGGCCAGCTTTTCCGATCCCGAGTGTGCCGGTGAACTCGTTTTGGTATAACCCGCGGCTCTACTGGCAAGGCCCGAGCTGGGTGAACATGAACTGGTTGATCATTGATGGCCTGGAACGCTACGGCTACAAAGACCACGCCGCCATCCTGCGTGAAACGACGCTTGAAATGGTCGACAAAGGCGGTCCGTATGAGTACTTCGACCCCCGCGACGGTTCTGGCGCTGGCGCCGCCAATTTCTCCTGGACAGCCGCGCTGGCCATCGACTTACTCAAACGCTAATCGTCTTCTTGCGGCCGGTCGAGCACGAGGGGCTCAACCGCCGGGGCACTATCGGCGATTTTCATGACATCTTTGTCGATTTTCTTGAGTTCTTTGTGGGCGGCGTTGTAGTGGCCGACGGTGGTGCCGAGGCTATTGCCGAGCTTCTGCATAAAGCTCTCGTAGGCACCGATGTGGCGACCAAGCTCGCCGACGCGCTGCTGAATCTCTTTGGCCGTCTCCTCAATCTGCAGGCTGCGCAGGCCCTGCAACACAGTCTGCAAGTAGGCCATGAAGCTGGTCGGACTGACGATGATCACCTTTTTATCGCGGAAAGCATATTCGATGAGGTCGCGGGCCGAGCTGGCCGTCGTGCCGACTTTGTTGATGAGCAGATCGTAATAGATGGCCTCGCTGGGGATGAACATAAAGGCAAAATCCATGGTGCCAGCTTTGGGTCGGATGTACTTGGAGGTCTCGTCGATACGGTTTTTAAGATCAGCTTTGAAAAGTTTCACAAGGTTTTCACGCTCGAGCTTATCTTTTGATTCGACCAAGCGGTTATAGTTCTCCAGGCTAAACTTAGAATCTACTGGCAACATGATACCTTTATCGAGGATCACCACCGCATCCGCGATCAGGTCCTTCCCGTCATCGTCTTTGCCGATCTTGTGCTGGAGTTTGAAGCGCTCCGGTGGCAGCACGTTCTCTAACACTGATTGCAGGTGGTATTCGCCGAGCACCCCGCGCTGCTTGGGATTCTGCAGCACATTCTGCAGGGTTTTGAGCTCGTCAGTGACCGCAAAGACTTGTTTGTTGGTTTCGGTGAGTTCGGCTAAGTTACGGGTGACTTCGGTAATAATCTTAGAGCTCTCGCTGAACTGCTTTTGCAGGCTGCCGAGCATCATAGCTTGATTTTTGTCGAACCGGTCGGCCATCTGATTTTGCATGCCGGATTGCAAGCTGGTAATATCGGCGCTCAGCTTGGCCAAGTCTTGCTTGAGCAGCAGGGCCGACTCGCCACTGGCGGGCGGCCGCTTGAGCAACAGATACCCCAGCAAGGCAATCGCCAACCCCATAACAATAAGCGCAATAATCATAGCTCTAGTGTAGCATCTTAGGTTTCGAGCGAGGTGATGACGAACATTACGGCGGCCCCGAGTACGGTCAGAGCGATGGTGCGATAGCTGGAGTGTTGGCTATGGGCCTCGGGCAGAATCTCGCTGGATCCGATGTACAGCAAGAAGCCGGCGAAAAAGCCTAGGTAAATCACGAGGGCGTGATCAGAGACCTGGAATAGGAGCGTACTGGCGGCACCGAGGATTGGCGCGAGGGCATCTATGGTCAGCAGGGTCAGCGCCCGGCGACGATCGTTGCGGTTAAGGAGCATCAGACTAACGGTGTTGATGCCGTCGCTAAAGTCATGCGCGATTACCGCGATAGCCACGGCAATACCAACGCTGTTGCCCGCTTGAAAGCCTAAACCGATGGCGAGACCATCAAAAAAGCTGTGCATGGCCAATGCCGAAGCACTCAACAGACCCACGGCGGGGTGATGGTGGTTGCCGTACTCATCCTCCTGACTGTGGTGGATCAGAATGCTTTTCTCGATAACATGGAACGTGAGGTAGCCGCAGACCAGGGCGATCATGGCGTGACGGGCGTTGGCGCCGTGCTTTTGGACTAGCTCAAAAATCTCCGGGAGCAAATCGAAGGCCACGACACCAATAAGAATGCCGGCCGTAAAGCCGAGGATGCGGTGCAACCGATCTTTATGACGGAGGGCAAATATACCGCCAAGCGCGGTTGAAATAAATGTGCTGGCAGCAAGGAGCATTGGAAGCATGAGGCTATTGTGCCTGGCGCTGTATCTATTTGCAAATTTGCCACCTGCGGTGACGGATAAAAAAAGATCCGGGGGTAAACCCGGATCAGTGGAAGCCTCACACTTCCTAACAATGTATTATACTGCTAATGGCAAGTCCCACGAAACGTAAATCTTACTGACGCGAAACATATTTGCTGGTTCGCAGATAAAATCGCCATGGTACCTCCTTGGCCTGCGAAATGCCCACCCGGGTGGTCTGAACAATTTCGGCAGCTGGCAGCTCGGGCTGCTCGATTAATCGAAGTGGCGGCCGGCGCAGATCGTGCCCATTGAGTGCTTTATCAATGCCGAGTGCTTGGCAGAGCTTGGCTGGGCCGTTGGTAGCCGCAATCCCGCTCCTCCCCCGCCGGGCCTCGAGCGCCGCCTCCCCTTCGATGACTTCGACAGCCCGAATCAATACCGCTGAGCCCTCGCCGGCCGGGCCAGTCACTACATTACAGCAGTAGTGCATACCATAGGTAAAATAGACGTATAAAAATCCGGCTGGCCCAAACATAACTTTGGTACGCTCAGTACGGCCTTTATAGCTGTGGCTGGCAGCGTCGGATTGGTGATAGGCTTCCGTTTCCACGATCCGGACGCGCAGGAGCTGTCCGTCGATCTCCCGCTCTAGCAAGCAACCAAGCAGACGGGGGGCAGCCAGTTCCACTGGGCCATCCAGAAAGGCGAACTGGCTCATGACCGTAGATCCTTCGCGACGCTATGGCCGGCCATGGTTTGGCGCGCCGCCAAGGCCTGTTCGATCCGGCCGGCTAAAAAGCGACTGGCCCGCTGGGTAATCTGATGCCGCTCGCGAATAGTATGAGCCGTAATATGTTTGGCATCGTCCCCAAAAATATGCTGGACCTTACCACCAATCACCAACATATCGCGACGACCATAGACGACATTGACCGGTACTTCCAATCGTTTCAGCTCACTGGCGGTAGACTGGGTCAGAATCGTGTTTTGGAGGCTGCGAATAAACGGTTGCCAGGTAGCATTGCCTACCGTCTGGCCAGTAGCGCGCTCGATCAACCGCTGGAAGAGCCGCCAACCAGCAGTTTTAGGCGACGGTTCCATGGCAATAATTTGCTCATATAATTTTCGGTACGCCTCAACCCGCCAGCTATAACGACGTTTATTTGGCAAGCCTTCATAGATCGGCATTTCGTAGAGCACTAACTGTTTTACTAGCTGGGGCTGCTGGCTAGCTACATGCACAGCCACCAAACAGCCCATTGAGTGGCCGACAAGTATCACCGGCTGTTTGGGGTGGAGGGCTTGAATCGCCGCCAACACCGCCTGGCTATGCGCCTGCACGCTGTAATCACTGTCAGCTGGTTTTGGTGACTGACCGAATCCCAACAGGTCAAAGGCCACCACCCGGCAAGCCGTACCGGCCAGCTCGCTGGCCAGTGGCACCCAAACTGAGCTCGACCGGCCTATGCCATGCAGTAGCACGACGAGCGGACCCCGGCCTTGATCAATGCCGCGGTGTAGACCGGCTGGTCGTCGAAGTATCCGACGCCAAAGAGTTTGTAACTTTGGATACATCGCGGTTGGCCTTACTTAGAGGACAGCGGGCGGGCGGCGTTAAACTGGCGCGAGGAAATTACCGACGCCAGAATAATCGCAATGCCGACCGTGCCGGTTACGACTTCGGGAACTTCATGAAAAATGCTATATAACAGGGCCAGCGATAAGGCCAAAATGGCATAGTGAGCGCCATGTTCCAGATAGCGGAATGCCTCCAGCGTGCCATTGCGCACCATGAACACGGTCAAGCTGCGCACCCAAAGGGCGCCCACACCAAGGCCAATGGCAATGAGCGGCACTGAATTGGTGATGGCAAAGGCCCCGAGCACGCCGTCAAAGCTAAAGCTGGCGTCGAGAATCTCCAAATATACAAAGGCGATAAGTGCGCCCCAGCCAGCGTATTTGGCGGTTTTATCGTCGCCAGTGGCGCGACCCAGGCCGGCGATCAACAGGTGGATCGCTGTGTAGGCCACCACGCCAGTTATGCCGCCCCGCCATACTGCCGCATGCGCCGGAGCCAAGGCACCAACCACCCCGATCACCACCAGGGCTACTACCGGTGGTAGCCACAGCTTGCCACCTATTTTTTGGAGCGGACGTTCCAGGCGGTGGAGCCATAGAATTTCGCGCTCGTCATCCAAGAAAAAATACAGCGTGAGCAACAGCAGAAAGCCTCCACCGAACGACGAAATCGCAATATGGGCCGCTGCAAGATAGTGGGCATACTGATGGGGGTTATTAAGGGCCAAGTCGAGCACATCACGCCAGCCCAGGCTGGCGGTCAGCGATACAATAACAATCGGAAATACCAGACGCATACCAATCACGGCCACCACGATGCCAACCGTCAAAAAGACCAGTTGCCAGACGCGCGACATTCGTACCAGCGTTTTAGCGTTAATGACGGCGTTGTCGAAGCTAAAGACAACCTCTAGGGCGATCAAGATTGCGGTGGTAACTGCCGCTCCAAAACCAAGCAATATCCAGGCGCCAATAACCGCTACCATCGTTAAAACTATCGAGACGCTGAACTGGCGGAGGAGGCTTTGCATCCCCCTATCCTACCACAGTTGAGGGGGCTTAGGCACTGCCGCGCCAGCTCCTGGTCCGCCCAAAAATGGCTAGTAGACGAGTTTGTAAATCGGCGTTGGCTGGCACTTCAATTTGGCGGTCAAACAAGTCGCGAGAAACGGCCGAAGCCTCGCTCGGGCCGACCGTCTCGATAATGGCTTCGGCCACGTTTGGATCAAATCGTACCGGCATACCGATGGCCTCGCCGAGATCCCAGGCGTGAATCAATAAATCGCCAGCGGCTTCCAGCAAATAATCTTCGACGGTGACTTCCGACTTGTTATATGCAATGGTCTCATCCGGGTCGGCATCGCTCACGGCCAACTCAGCCCGGTCGGCGGCCATCTGCCAGCGGGCACTGAGGTCAATAGCGTCGTGGTCAATATTACCATCGGAGATTGCACTGCCGATTTCCGCCTCCTCGGACAACATCGCCGGTGCATTATCAATGACTGCCAACATGTGTGAAGTCAGGTCCTCGACGTCCAGATCGGCATCTGGCGTGGGGTTGGCATAGTGGCTGGGCAAGACTTGTTTAACGACAAATGTCGCCTGTGCCAGACACCGACTAAAGATTTCTGTCGCGTCCATTGCTACTGCCATGTCTACCCCCTTTTAGCTTTACTGGCTCATCATAGGGCGGCGAACTAAGAGTTGACTGTAAGGTTTTTCTCTTACTGCTATTTTTGCTAGTGCTTTTTGGCAGTCTTTAGTGCCGCGGCCTCGTGTATCTCACGCTGCGGCATGGCAAATGATACCGCCGTGTCCTTCAGTGCGACCGTGAGGCGACGCCGAAAGTCGCCGGCCACGTCCCACTGGCTAGCCGGCTTCACTTTGCCATAGCAGCGAACAACGGCACCATTTTCAACAAAATCTTCGGTACGGAGATAGCGGATGGGTTCAATAATCTGCGATTTCCACTGTTCATCAGCCAACATATCGATACCAACTTGGTTGATAATTTCCTCGGCCTCATGCAAATCACTGTCAAAACTGACGGTGACATCAACCACCACCGCCGAGAACTGGAAGGTTCGGTTAGTAATAATACTAGCTTCGCCGTTACGGACTACACTCAGCGTACCGGTCTGGTCGCGCAGCTTAGTGATGCGCAGCGTAATGTCCTCCACTACGCCCGACGTCCCCACCGTACCAGTGGTGCCGCCACTAAGCGTCACAATGTCGCCAACCCGATACTGGTTCTCGGCAAGAATAAAAATACCGGCCAGAAAATCTTTAATAGTATTCTGAGCACCCAATCCGATCACGACGCCGAACACGCCGGCCCCGGCCAGTAAGCCGGCAACATTCACTTGGAGGATGGACAAAATCGTCAGTGCAACAATTACCCATAAAATAAATGACAAGGTGGTATGCAAAATACTGATGATTGTGTCTTCACGCTTACGCTCGTCAGCTTTTGTCTCGTAGCGATCGGCTCGCACGGCCCGGCGCACCAAACGGTCGATAATGTTGCGACCAGCCGTACGAAATACGAAGGCCGCCAGAATCACGATCAGTATCGGGATGATTTGTTCGGTTGTAAAGTGTTTGTAGTGAAAGTTCATAGCTCAACAGTACCTGATTTACTACCACAAGCGCAACCAGCAAGGCACGATTAATCTAGTTCATCGAACTTTGCGGTCATGGTTGGATTGCCGCGCGTTAATTTTTTGATGGTGAGATCATCGGCTTTATCGTTGGCGAGGCGTAAATTGTTCTCTGAAGAAAGTAGCGATTCTTTAGTTTTTTGCAGTTGCGCGATAGATTTATCGATGCTTTCTATGGCAGCGGTGAACTTTTGAGACGCCAGGCGGTAATTGCGGCCAAAGCCGTCGCGGAAATCGTTTAACTGGCTTTCGAAGTTGGTAACATCAATGTTCTGATTACGAATCACCGCCAGTTCGGCCTTATACTCCAAGGACTTCATGGCGGCATTGCGTAATAGTGTAATTATGGGGATGAAGAATTGCGGCCGAATTACGTACATTTTAGGGAAACGGTGCGAGACATCGACGATGCCACCGTTGTAGAGGTCGCTGTCAGCTTCCAGTAGCGAAACCAGCACGGCGTATTCGCAGCGCTTCTCCGAGCGATCTTTATCGAGCTCTTTCAAAAAGTCTTCATTTTTCTTTTTGGTGGCCGTTTCGTCTGACTCGTTTTTCATTTCGAACATAATCGAGATTATTTCGTTGCCGCTCTCGTCGAGTTCGCGGTAAATATAATCACCTTTACTACCGGACTTAGCGTCATTATCTTTTTCGAAGTAGGCGTTCTGAAAGCCGGTGGCCCGCAGCCGGTTAAACTCAATTTCACAGTGTTGCTCCAAAGTTTCGCCAACCATTTTCGTAGACAATTTTGCCTTCATATCTTTGTAAAAGGCGATCGATTCATCTTTGAGTTTTAGCTCGCTCTCGTATTTCTCTTTGAGACTTGCCTCAACAACCTTTTGCTCATTGGCCTTGGCGGTAAGTTCTATGCGGAGTTCAGTACGTTCTTTTTCTACCTCATTTACCGCCACGTTGACGGCTAGTTTTTTCTCGGCCTCGGTAGATTGCAACCTTGCTTTGAGCTCAGCCAGCTCAGCGTCTTTTTGTGACTTTAGCTCGCTGAGCGCCAAGGCGCTTTCGGCCTTCCGCGCTGCTAACTCAGCGTCTTTTTTGGCCAAGTCGTCCTTTAAGACATTTAAGGTCTGCTGCTCGGCAAGTTTGACGGCACTGTCTTTTTCTGCGCGTAGCAGCGCTTCCCGCTGGCGCAGCTCTTCCTCGAATTCATGGTCGCGGACTTGTTTTACAATGTCGGCCAGACCGGTTTCGTCAATTTTAAAGGCTTTTTTGCAATGGGGGCAGACTAACTCGTTCATACCCCTATTATCTCAGTAATGGGCGCTTGCCACAAATCAAATGCCAATAAATTAAGAATGATTTAATTTGCACCGCGGCGGCGAAACAGCCAGGACGCAAACGGTACAATCACCACCAGCGTACCGATACCCCAGGCCAGTGAAACCCAGCCGTAATTACCGATTGGTGTGCCCAGCAGCAAAGCGCGGAGCGCGTTCACGAACTGGGTAATTGGTTGGTGTTGGGCAAAGGCTCGCAGCACGCTGCCCATATTATCGGTAGGTGTGAAGGCACTGCTGGCGAACGTCAGTGGGAAGATGATGATGAAGGTTAGCCACTGCACCGCCTCAACGCTTTTGGCCATGACGCCGATAATCGAAGCGAGCCACGAAAAGGCCAAGGTAAATAAGCCAATCAAGCCGATAATTTGCAGCCACTCCCACGGGCTGGCGCTGGTGCGAAAGCCAATTGCTAACCCGGTAATGATCATCACTAGCGTCGACAGACCATTGCGGGCCAGATCCGAAACAACGTGTCCTGTCAGGACGGCTAAATTATTCATGGGCAGCGAGCGAAAACGATCGACGATGCCCTTCTGCAGATCGCTACTAACGGCAATGGCCGTAGTGGTCGAGCCGAAGGCCACCGTTTGGATGATGATCCCAGCCATCAAGAAATTAATGTAGCTCACGCCCTTCGGCAACGACTGCTCAAGAGCACCACCAAACACCGCTGCAAACAGCACTAGAAACATGATTGGCTGGAAAAAGGTACCGAGGAGTTGGTCGGTATGGCGAATAATGTGAGTGGTGCTGCGCCGGATCATAATCAGCGAATCCTGGACATCTAGTAGGAATTTCGGCTTACGCTCAAATTCTAGTTCTACGGCCATCTACTTTTCCTCCTCCGTCTGGGCTTTCTTTTGTTTACCGGTGAGCGACAGGAAGACGTCGTCGAGCGTCGGCTTATGGACGGCCATCGAAGCCAACGTGACCTTAGCTTTCGTCAGCGCCTCAAGCACTTTCTGAACGTCTTTATTGGTGTCATTAATAATGATCGTGGCCGAATGTTCTTTGTCGTCGGTGTCAACGACCTGTTTGCCTAGTACTTTCACGGCCGCAATCAGTCCTTTGCCGTCTTTGAGCGTGAGCTCCAAACGATCTTTGCCAACCTTGCTCTTGAGTTCGGCGGCCGTGCCTTCGGCGATGACTTTGCCGCCATCAATAACCACAATCCGGTCGGCCAGTTGGTCGGCTTCGTCGAGATACTGGGTGGTCAGGAGGATAGTGGTGCCGGCTTCCATTAGCTGCTTGATAATATCCCACATGGCGATGCGGGAGCGCGGATCGAGTCCGGTGGTTGGCTCATCCAGGAAAATGACCGGCGGCACGGCGATGAGGCTGACCGCTAGATCCAAGCGACGACGCATCCCGCCGCTGTAGGTTCTGGCTGGCCGGCCGGCAGCCTTGACGAGGTCAAATTGCTCGAGTAATTCCTCAGCCCGCGCTTGGGCGCTTCGCTTAGTTAAACGATACAGCCGGCCCATCATGACTAGATTTTCGCGGCCAGTTAGTAGCTCATCGACGGCGGCCGACTGGCCGGTTAGACCAATCACCTTGCGGACCGCATCAGCATCCTTTTTGACGTCGTGGCCTTCGATAGTTACCATACCCTCATCAAAGCCAAGCAGCGTACTCAAAATCCGCACCGTGGTAGTCTTGCCGGCACCATTCGGCCCCAGCAACGCCAGCATGGTGCCGCGCTCGACTTTTAGGTTGATGCCCTCGAGCACCTGATTACTGCCATAAGCTTTTTTGAGATTCTTGACTTCGATAACGTAATCAGTTTTGGCCATGCGCCGTCCTTTGCTAAAAGTTCATGGTATCACGCCGCTCTGCAGGGACGCAACGAACCTTAGATATCCGTTAGGCCAGTGAAATGGATCCGCTCAATATCGTACGTGGTGTCGTGGTGTCGAAGGAGCACATCATGGTGACTTACGAAGTAATCATGGTTGGCATCAAAAAACTGCAGATCGGCAATGTGATTGTTCGGACTGGTCGGCGTTGGGCCGGCGTAGAGCAAAAATTCGCGTCGTTCACCGGCTTTGAGGGTGGCATCGATCTCGCGCTTGCTACCGAAGAGGGTAACTTTATCGAGGCTGACGTTATAGGGCGATTCGTTGCGAACATATCCATAGCACTCCAGCTGGTTGCCACTGACATGGCTTTTTATCTCTTCGATCAATACCGCTGGTAGGACCTTGGCACCGCTGTTGGTGTCAGCGGCATACTGGGGCGTGCGGTTGGCCGGTTTTTCGAACTCGGCATCGTCGTTGGGACGATCAACTTTATAACCCATGTCGTCTTGGGGTTGATATGGCGGCTGGCCTTTTAGCAAGCGTCCGAGGGTTTTAAATAATGGCATACGTTCTCCTTAAGCTAGTTGCGTTTGTGGATTGGTGTGCGTGCGGAGCCAGGTGGAAACTTCTTGCACCGTTGGCTTGGCCGTAACCATGTAATGCGTAAAATACTCGCTCTCGTTGGCGCTCACCTTGATCACCAGATCGTCGAGTGCCAGGTACAGGGCCGCGGCGGCCAAAGCCGTGCGTTTGTTCCCGTCCTTAAATACTACATTATTGATGATCGAGTCCATAAGTGCGGCGGCTTTATCGTAGCGCGATGGATACAGTTCCTCGCCAAAGGCGGTGCGAAAAGGACGCGATAGTGCCGCCCGCGTCAGCTCCGCATCGCGCTGGCCCCAAGGACCATCAAAGCGCGACATTATCTGGCTATGCAAATAATTGAGCATCCGGTAATCACCAAATTCGTTAGCAGTAAATAAGCCTGACATAGACTAGTATTGTAGCCGCTGCCAGCTGAGCGGACCGTGAAGAAATCCACACAGCGGCTTGAAGCGACTTCGCATGACGGCTATACTAGGGAGACCAACGCCAGTCGGCGTTTTTTTATGTCATAAGGAGTGTTCAATTATTTTTTTCGCTGATAGCAGTAGTACTACCAAAGCCTTCGAAGAAGTCTTCCAACGCGAGACGCGGTCGGTTTTTAGCTGGGAATCGCTGCTAATTCTAGTACTAATGTTGTTGGCGGCCGGGCTTATCGGCCGGATTATGGCCTCGGCGTTGCGCTATGTAGTGACGAAAATTGGCGGCCAAGCCGATAAAGCCGTAAATCTGCAAACCGTTAATCGCTTGCGGCGTTATGAAACAATGGTCGTGTTATCCATCGCCCTAATGCGGACGGCCTTATTCATTTTGGCCTTATACCTCTGGTGGAAAACTATCCACCCCGACGGACGACCGACAGCTCTTATCGGAGCTAGCGCCTTAGCCGTGATTTTTGTGAGCAGCGCCGTGGGGCCCCTACTCCGTGACGTCGCCGCCGGTTCACTCATGATGGCCGAACAATGGTACGGCGTCGGTGATCACGTTAAGCTTGAACCGTTTGGCGATATGCAAGGCGTGGTTGAACGAGTGACCCTGCGCTCTACTCGTATTCGGGGCCTAAACGGCGAGGTGATCTGGGTTAATAACCAGAATATCCAGGCCGTCAGGATTGCGCCACGAGGTATCCGTAGCCTGGCACTCGAGTTATTTGTGACCAACGTGGCAGCCGGCGAACGTCTTATTGAGCAGACTAATAAAAGGTTGCCCATCGGTCCACTTTTAGTTATCACGCCACTGCGCATCATTTCCGAAGACCAAACCGGCGAATCACTATGGCACATTACCGCCATTGCCGAAACAGCCCCCGGTCGAGAATGGCTGATCGAGAATTCAGCCGTTGCGCTGATGAAGGATTTAGACGAAGCTAACAAGTCATCGGTTATTGCCCATGGTCCGTTAGCCCGCTTTGCCGATATCGACGCCGAGCGCAAATTTAACCGGAGCATTCATAACGCTCGCAAACGCCCCAAACCCAAACGCCAATCTGTTGCCACCGCCAACGCCAAGCGCAAGGCCCGTAAAAATTCTAGCGTTTAGCGCGACCGCGGCGCGGCTTTTGGTAGTTCGCTGCCCAGCCACCAGCCATGCTGAGGCCGGCTTGCGTCACGATGAGCATTAGATAATTGAGGACATAGGCGTTCGCTGGCACATCGCCGACGCTGGCATTACTGAGCACCACGGCTGCCGGTACTAAGGTTAATAGGGATAACAAGGTGGAGATGATAATGATCAGCCACGGGCGACGAAACGGCAAATGTCGTACAACTTTGGCGGCAATAATGATGAGCGCCGCCAGTAGGCCAAGCACGACTACGGTCTGTACTACCCGTTCCGGCGCAGTGCCAGTTTGGAAGGGTCGGCTTGCGAATTCTGCCACAACGAACGGTAAGGGTAGCACAAAGGCAATTGCCCCGCCGACGCCACCAAGGCGCAGCCAGTCGGCTGATCCCGGCTTGGCGCCTTCTTGCTTATGCTCACTCATAGCGCTAACTATATCGATTTTTTAGCCGTCTGGCCAGCCGGAGCGGCGTGCTGCTCCTGTGAGAGGGCAAAACTCAGCGCCAGTAATAGCAGTATGTTGGCGATAAAACCCGGCATGGCCTGAAACTGGGTACGTGAGAAAATAAAGAATTCGGTCAGAAAAATATTCACCAGGACCGCCCGGCGGAACCACTCAAAGCCTTCGCCGCGCGATCTTGGCAGTCGAATCGCCCCGACCAAGGCAAAGCTGCCAGCGACTACCGTCGACACCAGCTGACCGATAATCACCACCGTGCCGTAACCGCCGTTGCCGTGAATCAGCTTGCTGAAGTCATCGACATTACTCAGTAAGGTTCCAAACAAAGCCCCCACAAACAGTAGCGCCTCTACGATAAATACCGCGCCAATTACTCGGCTAGAACCGCGCCGATCCCAGAAACGACGATAGCTCCGGTTAATGGCCGCCAGTTGCCGATCGGCCCAGGTGTCAGCGGGGTGTTTGACGGTGGTGACATGGTCGAGCATGATTTGTAGCTGCCGAGTGATCGGGTCTGCCGGGTCGGCTTGGTCGAGCAGCTCCTGGACGCGGCGCTTTTCGTCGCGGTCCATGTCGTGCATCACCGCTTCTTCGAACTGGTTGAGGGCGTTGAGTTGGTACTCGATATCACGTAGGCGGGTTCGTCGAGTCAAAAAACTAAAACTCAAGTATAAGACGATAAACACAGCATAAATCAACCCGATAGCTGGCTGGAAAAAGTAGTTATTGTCTTTGGTAATAAATTTGCCGAGCTCGTCGATAAAAATGCCAAAACCAATACCACCAATTAGCGCCGCTAGCCGCTGCGCCCGGCGGCCAAGAAATACAATCTGCAATACGATGGCGATCAGCATACACAGCCCGCCGTAGAGCATGTGGGCAATATGCAGACTGCCGCCACCGACTTGCGGATAGCCAGTGGCATACAAGTAAAATCGCAGCAACAGCAGACTGCTGACCGCCGACACCAGCAGCAGCTCAAGATTGGCGCGGGCCTGGATGTTGCGATTAAAGAGATTTTTCATCTGCTAGCAGTATAGCTAAAACTTAAGTAAGAAATACGGCTTGCGTAAAAATAGTGAGAAACGAGCCGGTTTGTGGTCGAGCTTGAGTAAGTGGGTGTGCTGGTGCGTGACGGAGCGGGTTTTGCTGCGCACCGCCCGGGCGTAGACGTTATAATCGTGGGACTCGTATTCGGCCACCAATTTTATGATATCTAGCAGATGAGCATCCGGTAATTCAGACAGACTCTTGACGTGCTGTTTCGGAATAACCATTAGATGCTCTTTGACACCTTGGGCTTCCCAAAAATCATACGATACTCGGTTGGGAATGATATAGGCATGCTTAGTTTCCCGTATAATGCGGCCTTTGATCTCATTAGGGTCGCAGAAGGCACAGGTCGTGTCTTTAGGAAAGCTACGGTAGCGGTTACGGCTCTTACGGTTATGCAACATGACGGTCTAGCGTTTGCGCTTTTTAGGATCTAGTTCGCGCTTGCGGAGGCGGAGGTTTTTAGGAGTTACTTCGAGTAATTCGTCATTCTCAATAAAGTCGAGGCACTCTTCGAGGCTGAAAATAACCGGTGGGGTAAGCTGGACCACACCATCGCTCGAGCTAGAACGCATGTTTGTCAGGTGCTTAGCCTTGCAGACGTTCATTTCCATGTCTTCTTGGCGAGTATTGAGACCGATGATTTGGCCAGCGTACACTCTTTCGGCCGGACCGATAAAGGTGGTGCCGCGGGCTTCGGCGGACTGGAGGGCGTAGGGTGTGGTGACACCAGTTTCGAAGGCGATCAGTACGCCATTACGGAGTTGCTGCAAAGCTGGACCCTGGGGCTGGTAGCCGATGGTCAACGAGTTCATGACGATGGTGCCCTTGGTGTTGGTAAGCAAAATATTGCGCATACCGAGCAGCGAGCGCGTCGGCATCTCGTAGACGAGCTTGGTCACACCCTTCGGGCTGGCAAACTGCTCTTTGAGGGTGGCACGGCGGGCGCCGAGTTCCATCTGGACGGTACCGACGTGTTCGGCCGGAACCTCGATGATCACTTCTTCGATCGGCTCCATGGTTTTGCCATCTTCTTCGTGGGTAACGACCTGCGGGCGGCCAACTTCGAATTCGTAGCCTTCACGGCGCATGGTTTCAATCAGTACGCCAAGGTGCAGTTCGCCGCGACCGGATACGGTGAAGCCAATGCCGTCATCTTCAACACGCAAGCCAACGTTGGTTTCCAGCTCTTTTTGCAGGCGGTCGCTAATTTGGCGTGAAGTGTTAAACTCACCTTCCTGGCCTTTGAACGGCGAAGTATTAGGGCCGAGGTAAATTCGCAGCGTGGGCGCTTCGACTTCGATGGTTGGCAAGGCCTCTGGTTCATTAGCATCGGCAACCGTCTCACCAATCTGGGCGTCGGCGATGCCGGTCAGCTGGACGATATCGCCAGCGACGCCGCCAGCGACTTCGAATTTGCTAACGCCGTGGCTCATAAAAACGTTCTCAATTTTGGCTTTTACCTGCCTGCCATCTTTTTTGCAAAGTACAACTTGGTCGCCGGGCTTGATGCTGCCACGCGTAATCCGACCAATGCTGTACTTACCTTTAAAGGTGTCGTGAGCCAGCGCGGTAACCAGCATCTGGAACGGCTTGTCGAGCTCAACTTTTGGGGCGGGGACTTTTTCGATAATAGCGTCAAAGATGACGTTTAAGTCAGTGTCGGCTTCGGCGTCGTCGGGCACAGCCGTCCAAGCTTTGCCGGCGCGGCCGATTGCATAGTACACCGGGTAGTGCAGTTGGTCTTCGTGAACGGCTAATTCGAGAAACAGGTCGGCAAGCTCGTCTTCGACTTCGGCGATACGGCGGCCATCTTTGTCAATCTTGTTGATGATAACGATCGGACTAAGCTCAGCCGCCAAGGCCTTGCCGAGCACAAACTTGGTCTGCGGCATCGGCCCTTCCTGGGCATCCACAATCAAGATGCAACCATCGGCGAGGTTGAGGGTACGCTCAACCTCTCCCGAGAAGTCGGCGTGACCGGGGGTGTCGATGATATTGATGCGGTAGTCGCCATGCTGCACCGCCGTAACCTTGGCAGTAATCGTAATGCCACGCTCTTTTTCTTGATCGCCCGAGTCCATGATGAGGCTCTGACCCATCTCGGCTTGGTTGTCACGAAAAGTTTGCGATTGTTTTAGAAGGCCGTCAACAAGAGTTGTCTTGCCGTGGTCAACGTGCGCAATGATAGCAATATTACGAATTTTAGTCGGGTCTTGGGTGCCTTGCATGGTGAGGGATTCCTGGTTAGGTTTAGTTAGTCTAGTTGTGTCCTACGAAGGTAACGGCATAGCCGATTTTGCCGGCACGGCCAGCACGACCGATACGGTGGACGTAGTCCATGTAACTTTGCGGCATAGTGTAATTAAGCACGTGGCTAATGTCCGAGACATCAATACCGCGAGCAGCAACATCCGTAGCAACCAGAATGTTGGTGCGGCCAGTCTTGAAGCTGTCCAAAGCCCGTTGGCGTTGACCCTGTGATTTACCACCATGAATGGTATCGGCCTTAAAGCCGCGGCTCAGCAGTTCCTGGCCCAGGCGTTCCACGTTGCGCTGGGTCTCGTCAAACACGATGACTTTGGTAACTTCTGGAGACAGTAAAATGTCATGCAGTTTGGTCATTTTGTCGCCAGTACCGCTGAAGCGGACGATATCCTGGTGGACATTTTCACTAGTATCACCGGTTTTAACGGCGACGGTTACCGGCTCGGTCGCAAAGGTGCGAATGAGACCTTCGACGCGGGGATCCATGGTAGCCGAAAAGAAGAATGACTGGCGCGGCTGAGCCAGTTCGCGCAGCAGCTCGGTCACGTCGTTCACGAAGCCCATGTCGAGCATGCGGTCGACCTCATCGAGAACAACCAGGTTGAAGTTGGCTAGGTTAAGGGTGCGGCGTTCCAGGTGGTCTTTAATGCGACCAGGTGTACCGATAACGATACGAGGGTTAAAGCGTAGGTCACGCAGCTGCGGACCCATGCTGGTGCCACCGATGAGCAAAGCGCCATTTAAGCCGCTGCCCTTAGCGATACTGCGACATTCTTCTTCAATTTGCTGAGCCAGCTCACGGGTTGGAGCAACGATGAGCGCATTGCTCTTAGGGTCGTTGATAAGGCGGTCCAGAACCGGGACGGCAAAGGCTGCCGTCTTGCCGGTGCCAGTGTTGGCAAGCCCGATAACGTCCTTGCCTTCGAGAGCCAGCGGAATTGTCTGGTCTTGGATGGCCGATGGTGAAACGTAGCCCTTAGCAGTTAAATTGTCCAGGATACGCTGGTCGACAGCGAAGTCGCTAAACTTGTTGACCGGCACGTAGACGTTTTCGGTCACCGGCTTCGCAACCCGAACCAGGCGAGCCGGGTCGATGTATTCGCCGCGGCGCTTACCGCCGCCACCGCTGCGTTGGCCACCACCACCATTTCGGCGGCCGCTGCCATTACGCTTAGTTGATGAATATACAGAGTATTTGTATGAAGGCATAAAAATAGAATCCTTTACGCTTATTAGTTAGTTGATTACTTCGATTGCCGCAGATGAAAATCGAGTAATTATATGGCTACATACTAACTAGCAAACCCGGATTCATTCAAAACAATACTGCCATAGTAGCACGATATAGTATTTAAGTCAACACTATTCGCCTCGTAAGAACAGAGGTGTATTCCGGCTACGCTTGCCTCGTCCGACTTCGCCTATTGCTCCAATCGGCACATCCTTTTGTATGTACATTTGTATGTACAAAAGGATGTGCCCGCACAGACCATACAAAGCCCCGCGCCCAGGGCGCTATACTATAAACATATGGAGATGCAACCTTTGGCTGAGCGCCTGCGCCCGAAAACCCTCGATGAAGTCGTCGGGCAGAGCCACCTGGTGTCTGGTGGCAAGATCATTCATGAAATTATTGCCAATAAGCGGCCAGTTAGTTTGATTTTGTGGGGACCACCCGGCACCGGCAAGACCACACTGGCACGGATTATCGCCCAGGAAACTGAAGCTGAATTTATCGAGCTCAGCGCCGTGACGGCGGGCAAGGCCGACGTCATGAAAGTTATCGCCTTGGCCGAGCAAAATCAGCGCCTGGGCATGCAAACCATTCTGTTTGTCGACGAAATTCACCGCTTTAACAAAGCCCAGCAAGATGCATTCTTGCCACATGTGGAGTCGGGACTTATTAGCTTAATCGGCGCCACCACCGAGAACCCCAGCTTTGAGGTGATCAACCCATTGCTCAGCCGAGCGCGGGTGGTGGTGCTGGAGCCGCTCGACAAACCGGCCATTGTCAAAATCCTCCAGAATGCCGCTCAGACGCTGAAGCTCAAGGCCAAACAGCTACCAGCAAAATCGATTGACTTGATCGCTGAGCTCAGCGGCGGCGATGCACGAGTGGCCCTCGGCAACCTCGAGTTAGCGCTGCAGCTAGCCGGTACACGGCCAGTCGACCAAAAGATCGTCGAGACGGCAGCGCAATCACGAGTGCCCGGTTACGACAAAAAAGGCGAACATCATTACAACGTCATTAGTGCCTTTATTAAGAGCATGCGCGGCTCTGATGCCAATGCGGCGCTGTATTACCTGGCTCGGATGCTGCAAGCCGGTGAAGATCCGAAGTTTGTCGCCCGGCGAATGGTCATCTTTGCCTCCGAAGATATTGGTTTGGCAGCGCCGGCGGCGCTCAACTTGGCGGTGTCGACATTTCTGGCGGTGGAGCGCATCGGCCTACCGGAAGCCGAATACAATCTGTTTCACTGCGCCAGTGTCATGGCCAAAGCGCCGAAGTCGCGGCAGGTGGCCGATGCCATGGGGGCCGCCAAGGCGGCCGCCCGCGACTTCCCTGACCTGCCGGTGCCACTCCATATCCGCAACGCCCCCACCAAACTGATGAAAGATCTCGGTTACGGCAAAGGCACCAAGTGGGAGGCCGGCTTCAAGCATCCCCAGGGTTTTTTACCTGAGGAGCTCAAAAACTTTAACGTCTTTGACGACTAGGCCTGGGGGACGATTTCTTCCCAAGGCAAGTCGGCTTTGCCGAAGTGACCGTACGCGCTCGTGCGGCCGTAAATCGGACGGGCTAAATCGAGCTTGGTGATAATACCTTTCACCGACGTGTCGATAAGCTTGTCTTTAAAGGCGTAAAGTTCTTCTTCGGAAACGGTGGCCGTGCCAAATGTGTCAATCGTTTGCATCAGCGGCAGCGGCTGGCCGATCACATATGCCAAACCGACTTCGCATTTGGTTGCCAAACCGGCTGCCACAATGTTTTTGGCGATGAAACGAGCAGCGTAGGCCCCGCTGCGGTCGACCTTGGACGGGTCCTTGCCACTAAAGGCACCGCCCCCAACGCGAGCATACCCGCCGTAAGTGTCGACGACAATTTTGCGACCGGTGAGTCCGGCGTCGCTTTCTGGGCCCGGAATGTGCCACAAGCCGGTCCCGTTAATGATAATGTCGGCCTCCGCCGGCAAAGCAAAGTTGTAAGCTTCCAACACTGGGGTAACCACTTGGGCAATGATTCCGGCACGGACCTCGTCGGCGGCGGTGGCTTCATCGTGAGCGACCGCAGCGACGAGTTTGGCAATCGCTACCGGCTTGTCACCTTCGTAACGAACGGTAACTTGGGCTTTGCCGTCGGGGCGGAGCCATGGCAACTCACCACTTTCGCGGACGGCGTCAATTTTTCGAGCCAGGGCGTGGGCCAGGGCGATAGGCAGGGGCATCAACTCAGGTGTTTCGGTGCAAGCATAGCCAAACATCATACCTTGGTCACCGGCGCCATCGGCGTCGACGCCGAGCGCAATTTCGGGGGACTGCTGGTGAATGTCATTGGAAAATTCCGATTCTTGGCTGAAACCCCAAGCCGGATTGGTGTAGCCGAGCTCGCGAACCTTGTCGCGGACAACTTTCTCAAAGTTGATGTCAGCGGTAGTTTTAATTTCGCCAAACAGAGCAATTTTGTTAGCTCCGGCGACGGTTTCGACACCGGTACGGGCGTGTGGATCCTGAGCCAGCACCGCGTCGACGATCGCGTCGCTAATGGCGTCACAGATTTTGTCCGGGTGTCCGGCACAAACGGATTCGCTAGTAAAATAGGTTGGTATTTGTTGTGGCATGATAGTTCTCCTTACTTAATTTAAACTTGTTCTCGTGCTAACCGGCTGCCGTGAGCAACCGCTAGTAATTTATTGTAGGCGACTGGCCAGGAACGCGTCCGCAGCCCGCAATCCGGTGACGGATAGATCAGGGCTGGGTCGCCAACAATATCGACGGCCCTCAAAATGCGGTCCCGGACCAGTTCGACCGGCTCGACCGCATCTTCGTGCACACTCACCACGCCCAGCCCGATGCTGGTGCCGGGAGCGTAACGCGTAATATCTTTGAGGACTTCGTAAGCCGGGCGATCCGCGGCGGCAGTGCCCAAGCTGCGGGCATCCCGATTGGCAAATTCCAGCGACAGCTGCGAACAGTTTTCGAGCTGCTCAATATGCGGCAACAGCTGCGTGTAGTCCGAAAAACACAGATGGACGCTGAATTTGCCAGCTAGCCCTCGCACCGATTCGTTAAAACTCTCCACGAACAGCGGTACCTCACCGGGCACCGTCGTGGCAGCCGGCTCGTCAATCTGAATCCAGTGCGCGCCTTGCGCCAGCAAGGCCTCGATGTTCGGCCGGATGACATTACGCGCGAGGGCGCGCACCAGATCAACGCGGTTGTCAAAATGCTCGTCATAGGACCAGGCCGCTAGCGTGTACGCACCAGTTATCGGCACTTTTATGTCTTTGTCGGTTAGGCTCTGCAACCGGGTGACTTCATCGCTATGCCACGGTTCGCTAATCGAGGGTTCATCGACACAGGCGGCCTTTTTATAGGACTTCGTGTCAAAAGCCCGTACCCGGCCGCGCCACTCAAAGCCGTTGGTGCGCGCGATCGAATGTTGGTACATTTCAGCCCGATCTTGCTCGCCATCGTAGACGATGTCCAGGCCGGCAAACTCTTGCAGTCTGGTAGCGTAGACGGCCGCTAAGTCGCGTATCCGGGCTTTGGTATCAGGGCTGTAGCGGTTCCGATCGGCGAATTCGGTTTGGGCCGAGCGCAAAACGTCTTGGCCATAGGTCGGGGTTTCGAAGAAGCCATAGTCCTGATTCCACGTTTCCAGGGTTTGATAGCTGTCGTTGTCAATCGGTTTATCGGCTATTACGGCCACACGCCAATCCGGTTTAGCGAGGCTGCCGACTTCTTGGGTTTGTAAGGCTTCGCTCATAGTCCTGCCACCTTTTCTTGCGCCTGATATGCTAATTCACCGAGCCGTTTTACTTTTTCTTGGGCATACGCTAACGGTAAGCGTTCCAGGTCGAGCGAATGCGTTAAGGTAACTCGCCCGAACTCGTACTGTGCCAACACTCGTAACTCTTCATCATAAAGCGTCGACTGCTCCAAACGTGTCGTCGTAGCGTCAATGATTGGTCGAATAAGCTCAACACCCTTTAGCTCCGGCTGCAAATAATCCGGCACAGTTTTTAGAATGTGTGCCAATGTTTCTGGGCGAATCGTCAGACCAATATTCTTAGCGGGCTCGATCGGGAAGGATACGACGCCGCCTTCTTTCGGATGCGTTAAAAGTACTAACTGCAAATCGGCGAACCAATCTGCGTGGCGTTCTAAACTCTCCAGGGGCGTTGCCTGTAAGCTACCTGGCAGGTAGTTTTCAAAAAGTACGCGCTTGACGCCATTATCTTCGAGATGCGCCAAAATATCGGTATACAAGCGCCAGACGTTGCGGTCAGCTGGGATGCCATCAAACTCGTTCCTGCAGAGCGACGCAAATGTATCGGGCGCCAGTAGGCTAACGTTTCCTCCGAGCGGTCCAACCTGCTCAGTAAATTCTTTCGGATTAAATTCTAAGTCGCCCGTTATGGTCGGCTGGCGGTAAAAGGTGTTGCTGTCGTACCAGCGGGTGACCGGGGCTTCGTCGATACCCGGCGCGAAGCCATCCGTGGCAGCCACAATCGGCCGCAGGTGATCTTGCCAGCGCAATTTGCCATCTTCTGGGTAGGTAATGCCGGCTTCGGCCTGCAACGCGAGCCAGTCGGCGGTCTCGATAGCCACTTGCTCGTCGAAATTGGCCTGGGTGGCACGGCCACGCTCAACATCTCCTCCCAGCGTCAGCAGCTGATCGCTGCGGGGCGCAATCCCGTGGACGGCGCTCTCGATTAATAGTTCTGACATAAAAATATCCTTTCTGCCTGGTAAAGAACCGGAAAGGATATTCAAAAAGTTTAAATATCTTTCCTGCTCAAGGCGGACTAGATGGAGCACCCATACTACGACTTCTCGTCAGGGTTGCTGGCAGGTCACGGAGCTAGATCTCTCGCTGCACTCTTTATATTTAATTGTTAAGTAGTTCCTACTATAGCACAGCTTTAGCATCTTCGTGCAGGTTAGGACTATTTCATCTGAAGGCCATAAGCGAACGCACGGGCCGAGCGTAGCTCGCCCGTAAAGTGTGTCTTCAGATGAAAATACTCCTATCCCTACGCGCTTGCCTCTTAGTTTTGCTATACTAAGCGTAAGTACTTATCACCTAAATAAACATTTTTATGGAACAACCGATTTTTTACCAGCTGAGCGTCATTATGGCCATCGCCGCCGGCGTGTCACTGGTGGTTCGGTTGCTGCGACAACCGCTCATTATTGGCTATATCATTTCCGGCTTCTTGGTTGGCCCAACTTTCTTGAACGTCATTAGTGACCACAGCGCCTTTGAATCATTCAGTCAGATCGGCATCGCCCTACTGCTGTTTATTATCGGCCTGGGGCTGAACGTGGCCACCATCAAAAACACTGGTAAGCCGGTTATTTTAACGCTTATCGGTGTCATAGCGGTGCTCGGCAGCTTGGCTTTCGGCACCAGCAAGCTTTTTGGCTTTACCCAGGATGAGAGCACTATTATGGCCACCGCCATGCTGTTTAGTAGCACGATTATTGTCGTCAAGGCCTTGAGTGATAAAAAAGAGCAGTCGCGTTTGTACGGCCAGATCGCCGTCGGCCTGCTTCTCGCCGAAGACATAGTGGCGACTTTGGCGCTGCTGTTTGTATCGAGCAAGGCCCAAGGTTCCCATGCCGATTTCTTAGCACTCGCCACCAAAGGTATCAGCATCGGTGCTGCTATGGCGCTCCTCGGCGGCTTTGTGATGCCACGCCTCACTAAGCTGTTCGCTAGCTCCCAGGAATTGTTGTACGTATTTGCATTGGCCTGGGTATTTGGCATTGCCAGTCTCTTTTCGCTGGCCGGCTTCTCGATTGAGATCGGTGCCCTTTTCGCTGGCGTGGCGATCGCTCACCTGCCCTACGCGCAGGCAATTTCACTCCGCCTCAAGTTGTTGCGCGATTTCTTCATCGTGCTGTTCTTTATCCAGCTCGGCGAACAACTGAGCATCAACAATATTTCCAATGCCCTGGTGCCGGCAGTGGTGTTTGCTGCACTCTTCATGGTGACTAAGCCGCTCGTTATTATGAGCGTCCTCGGAGTACTGGGCTACACCAAACAAACCAGTTTCAAAACCGCCCTGCACATGATGCAAAACAGCGAATTCTCCATCATCCTGGTAGTACTGGCCAAAAACAGTGGTAAGTTGAGCCACGACCTAGTCACGATTATTACCTTGACGGCGTTGATCACCATTGCCACCTCCAGTTACCTGATGAAGTACGACGACGAGCTCTATCGCTGGCTCAAAAAACCGCTCGGCTTTTTTGAACGCAGCAACACCAAGCGTGAGCTGCGAGCCCTGAGCCACTACCCACTAATTTTGCTCGGCTACCACCAGGGTGGCTACGGTTTTGTGCAGACCTTCCGCGACCTAAAAAAGCGCTACATCGTCATCGACTACGATCCGGATGTCATCGAGATCTTGGAACACCAGCACGTCAACCACCTCTACGGCGACGTTACCGACACCGAACTGCTCGAAGAAATCGGCATTCACAAATCGGAGCTCATCATCAGTACCATCGGCTCGCAGCGTACCAACAAAATGCTAGCCACCTACCTCGCCGAACGTAACCCGGACACGATTTTTGTGTGCCACGGTGACACGCTCGACGACGCCGAAGTCCTCTACGAAGCCGGTGCAGCCTATGTGATCCTGCCGCAGTTTATCGGCCACGAGCACCTCAACAACTTCGTCCGCCGCAACGGCGCCGACAAAAAAGCCTTCGCCGCCTACCGTAAAAAACACCTCGATGACCTCGGTGAACTCATCTCCAAGCACGACACGGGCCCGACGCCGGACCACAAGCTCCGCCTGCCCGAGCTCAAGCTGCCCAAAGTCGGCTAACTACTTTCCCCAACACCCACATACGACATATGGAAATTGGGGAAAGGACAGGCGTAATGAGGCGGTATAGGTGAGTTTGGCAGCCAAGGCTGACAGCATCAAATATATCCAAGCCGCGGCTCGCTGTCCCCTTCCTTCTTGCGCCTAGCGCTCGCTAGCGGTTATCGACCGCCGGGGCGCTCTGGGCAGCTACTGACGTGGCCGGTGTTGTTGCAGTTGCTGCAGAAGTGCCGCCGGTACGCGATCGCGTTCCGCCACGGCCCGAGCAGCTGCTGCAGCAGCCGGTGCAGTTCTTCTTACCGCTCTGCTTGTCGCCATAGCTCACTGTGCGTCACATCCTTATCGGGATTGGACTTGCATGGAGAAGGAAAGGTGCGAATTACGCCTGTCATGTTTCTGAAATATATCTCAAAAACAGTATCATTATATAATATTTGTCATTCTTCGCCAAGTATGGGGCTAGGGGCTCATCGCCATCCACAATAGTCGAGCCGCTACCCGTCGTAGCCGGTGTGATTTTGGTGGTTGTTCGGGCAGTCGTTCGCTCATAATTACTCCGTACGCATCTTCTGGCTTCATTATAGTCCCTGTAACCAGTCCGCCACTTGGAATTTTCCAGCAAAACCGCTATAATCACCCCCGGTAACTGCCCGCTCAGTCGTTCACGTTGGGGATTCGCCAAGTGGTAAGGCACTGGTTTCTGGTACCAGCATTCGGGGGTTCGAATCCCTCATCCCCAGCCAAGCATAAGCAGTATTAAGTTTTTATTTACGCCTCAGAGATATGAAATAAAGAACGGCGAATAACAGCACGATCGCTATGTTCACTATGAGACGTTCCTGGAACCGATGTCTAAAGAAAAGGAAGTCCACGGCAACTATGATAGCTATCATCAGGACGACATAAAGTATTAGAGCTGCATTTTTTCCCATTCTAACCCTCGCTTTTTTGATTACTATGACTATTTTTCATACACTCATGATAGCACCAGAACGGTTCTAACAACATCTACGATGCCCAGCCATACGCATTAGCAGAATGAAAGACTTCTTCGGGAGTCTTTTTATTTTGCTATAATTTTGCCATGGGAAGAACACATAAAGAACAACTCGAACTTAAAAAAGAAATTGAAGACGCTAAATCTAAAGTAACTATCGGGGCTAGATATCGGCACTACAAAGGCAAAGATAAAGTTTATGAAATTATTGGTTTAGGATTTTTAGAAGCGACTGACGAACTTTGCGTTATCTATCAAGCACAATATGGTGAAAAGTTAACGTTTTTACGTCCTCTGAACATTTGGCTAGAGCAAGTTGAGTGGGAAGGCGAAACCGCTCCTCGATTTACCAAATTGTAAGCAACCCTTTGCCTGCTTCAGTGACCACAATGGTTTTAACACTGAACATAATGGCCAGCCAAATACAATGACCCGCCCCCAGTGATATCCCTCCACCCGAACATAAGCTACACTAATCAGATGAATCATGAAACAATCCTAAAGCTTTTCTCCATCTTCCCCCCACTTTGGCTATTAGTTGTGTGCATGTACATATTAATAAAATGGCACTCGCTCGGGCATAGGACGATGAGTGTTCACGCAGCACAAGACAGAGTTGCGTCGACACTTTTAGCGTCAGTTCTCATAATTGGTGGGGCAATGTACTACTGCCTTTTCTGGTTCATCCTCAAACCTAAGTACCATCCTCCGTTTTTCGCGTGGCTATTAGTGCTAAGTATCATTGCCCAAATTCTAACTGCCCTTATACCAGCTCAGCTCAACAAGCGGCGCGCTTCTCGGGCTCATGCAGCCGCTGGGCTTATCTTGAGTGCATCAATGTGTATATTCGCTTGGCTACTTGTTTTAGGCGGCAAACTCAACGGCGTCTTACCGATCACTACAACCTGGCTGTTTGTATTGTACGCAACTGTAAGCGGATTATTACTGGCCATTAGCGAGCACGCTAGACAATATGTTTTATACCTTGAAATTGCATTCGTGACACTCTTTTGTCTATTCGTCGGCTTCATAACTTATGCCTGACCTTATTAAGCTGTTATAGGTATTGCCGGGAGGAATAAGAAGACGGGGCTCCAACTACTACTCTCATTCCGGGCTAGTTTACTTTTTAAAAGATTGATGTTATAATATAATGATATGAAGAAGAGTACTTCTGTTGAATTTTGTGGTAAGTTACCCCTGATAGGTAAATATCTCGTTCGACCCTTATTTCTATGGGGCTATGATGCTGCAAAGCAAGGAGAGACTTCCAAAAAGCTAACGAGCATAGCAGCGCTCGGGGGCGTTGCTCTTTTACATGCACCCAATGCAGTTCTGGGAGGCGTAGAAGTAGTTAATCATCTAAATTCTCAGCCACTACTGGCAGCATATGACGGACTGTATTGCGCCGTTAACGCCCTGGTCGTTTATACGCAGCTACATCTCGGCACAAAAGTTGCCACCACCGAGCAGGAAACCACTGAGACTGTTATCGGAGAGCATTCTGACCAATACGACATAGGAAATGCCCTCGGCCAACTACTTACAAAGCAAGGCGCTTTAGCTGCCGCCGTAACAATTGGAGGACAAGCGGCTTTCGGTATTATGAATGGTCTAGCCTAATAAATGTAGCTAGAGTCTGTTGAACTATCGAGTACGTAAGACCTTTACGGAGGATCACTTCATCATCCGACCGCTACGGCTCCCTAACCAAAGCGCCGATGTACCAACGGTAAAGTGGTACATCAAATCGAAATTCGTTAACTTAGACGGCAATATACCGCCTACTTTTTTGTCGATACATCCCACTGAACCAATGGTTACATAAAATACGCCGACAAGCGTTAGCACTGCCCGGGTATTTTTTAAAGGGGCTTGCTTTGAACCTGCATATAATAGCGCCAAAGTTAATGGTATTCGCAATATGCTATGGTGCGTGTCCACATTCATCAGACCAAATAGATGTTTTGGCTGTTCCTTTTCTGCAAAGCCCGCAGCCGTCAGTACGACCAGACCTGAACCAAGAAAAGAAGAAAATAACTTTTCCATCATTGCCCCCTACGGTTTCAACACTATTTTAAATGCGTTATCTTGTTTTTTCTGGAATATCTCGTAAGCATTCGGTGCTTCGTCTAAGGTGAGTCTATGAGTCGCAAAATTTTCGACATCGAACGTGTTATCGTCGACTAATAACGGCAATATCTCTTGGGTCCAGAAAGGTGCATTCGCTTGACCCATACGAACCTGCACTTGCTTATCAAATAACGCATCGAGCGAAATAGGGTCTGCTTGACCGGCATATACCCCTACTAATGACAAAGTACCGCCACGCCCAACCATTTCGATACCACTATGCAGCGCAAATAACCGGTCCATACCTGCAGTAGTAAATACCTTTTGCGCGGCTTTATCGGGCAACATTCCCGTCAAGTGTTGCATGGCTTTTACATTCGGTGAGCCGTGGGCTTCCATGCCGACGGCATCTATCACCGCTTCCGGGCTCCGTCCACCCAGTTTGTCGCGCACCGCCTGGGCGAGCGCTTGTTGGTCACCCTCAAAGTCACGTACATCTATAACGTCTACCCCGTGTGATTTTGCACGCTCTAAACGTTCTGGTACAAGATCGATACCAATTATTCTCTCGGCCCCTTGGTGGGCAGCTACCCGGGTAGCCATTTCACCAATTGGTCCTAAGCCAATTACCGCTACGGTGTTGTTTTCGGGAATATTAGCGTATTTAACAGCTTGCCAGGCAGTTGGCAGCACATCGGAAAGGTATAAGAAACGTTCATCGGGTGGACCTTCGGGTACCTTTTTAGCCATAAAGTCGGCGTGCGGCACTCGTAGGTATTCTGCCTGACCTCCTGGTACATGACCGTATAGTTTGGTGTAGCCAAATAACGCGGCTCCACGGTCCATGTCTTTCACTTGTGTGACTTCACACTGGGTGGTCAGCCCTTTTTTACACATTGCACACGCCCCGCAAGCAATATTGAACGGAACTACCACTCGGTCACCTACTTTTATATGCTTTACCTGACTACCTACCTCCTGCACAATACCCATCGGTTCATGCCCCATGATGTCGTCCTTTTCCATAAAGGGCGTCATCACTTCGTATAGGTGCAGATCCGAACCGCAGATTGCAGTTGAAGTAATTTTAATTACCGCATCGGTGGGTTCTTGTATAACTGGATCCGGCACTTCTTTGACTGCAACTTTTCGCTTTTCTTGCCACGTAACTGCTTTCATGGTATTCCCGCCTCTCTCCTAGTTAGACTGTTTGCATCTCATTATGTGGCAACGATTCTGGTGGGCAATTAAAAAAGTCACAACACATACTTAATCATGCGTGTGTGTCAGAAGTTATTGCAGTATTGGGTTCTAAGAATGTAAATGATACCCACCCACGACCATGGGTGTACTGAAAGACATGCGGTATGCGCTTTACGCGGCGGTCGGGATATCGTTGCGAGTGTAGCCGGCAATAATTTCGCCAACCATATCAGCGACTTCTTTTGGTTCGTGCTCACTTTTAACAATGTATTTAACGGCACCCTTCGAGAGCGCAGTTTCGGCGTCTTGCGTACCTGCTAGGTTGGTTAACATAATAACGGGGATGTTTTTAGTCGCTGGATCGGCTTTAAGCCGTTCAAGTACTTGCAGGCCGTTCATCTTGGGCATCATCACATCAAGCAAGATAATGGTTGGATTGGCAGCTGCTATCTTAGTGAGGGCCTCTTCGCCGTCACCGGCGGTTTCAACTTCGTATTTTTCAAAGGTAAAAATCTTCTGGTACATCCGTGACATTAACGGATCGTCTTCAACAATAAACACTTTAGTCATGCGAGTAGTATAGACTAAGCAGAAGCATTGTACAAGAGTACAATGCGCTGATGCCCCCTTATTTTGAGGCTACACTAAGCCCTGTTGCCGTGTCAGTCTGTGAAGCCGTAGCAGCTGTTGCGGCTTGACGGTCTGGCGTGTCGATCGGCACGGTAAAGCTAAATGTTGTACCCTCGCCTTCTACGGACTTTTCTAACTGGATATGGCCACCCATGCTCTCGACTATCATTTTAGAGATGTATAATCCCAGGCCAGTACCGCGTGTGGTGTCGCGCGTCAGGATACTGCTGCTGGCTTGTTGGAACTTACGAAACAGCAACTGTTGCGACGCCGGAGTCATCCCATGGCCGGTGTCGATCACCAGGACTTTCAACATGTCTCCGTCCACTTCTGCGTTCAGCGTAATGCCACCTTCTTGGGTAAACTTAGCCGCATTGCCAAGCAAATTATAGATAACCTGCTTAAGACGATTCTTATCAACCCAGACATGAGGCAGTCTATCAAGAGTCGGCTTATCCTGTTTGAGGTACAAGCCTTTATCCTTCAGGACAACCTGCATTTCATAGACAATGCTTTCTACGACTTCTTCGAGGCTGACACTCTCGTAGTTAAAGCTAATTTTGCTCTGTTCCAAACGCGAAACATCCAAAAAGTCGTTAACGACTTCTATGAGTCGGACACTTGAGCTGTGGATATCATTGATCATTTCTTTGAGGTTGTTGTCCTTCAAGGCCTCAGGGTAATAGCCCAAAATCATAGAGGTGTTGCCCTTAATCGAGGTTAGCGGCGTCCGTAACTCATGGCTGGCGATCGAGAAGAATTCGTCTCGTGATCGCTCGATGATTTTTGCCTCGGTGATATCCTCAACCATTGCCACCGCTCCAATGGCGGCGCTGGAATGATGCCCGATAGGGGCGCCGTAAATACGCAGTATTCGATCACCATACGTCAGTTCTTTGGCATCAAAAGACACACCAGCTTCCTGGCATTTTTCGATGGCTGCGATCAAGTCAAATTCTGACGCTTTGAGCCGCTCTCCTAAGGTGGCGAGGCTCAGTTTTCCATGAGGATGCGCCGGGTGTGATTTTCCGCCCAAGATAACGGGCAACATCGCATTATAGGTAATAGCTTCGCTATCCTTAAAGGTCATTAGCAGGCCAACACTCAATCCGTCCATAGCCGCTTGCAGCTTGGCGTGCTCAGTATTGAGCTGCTGCGTGCGCTCAACTACCAAGCTCTCGATATTCTTTTTGATCGCTTGCTCCTTAGAGATGTCTCGGAACACCAAGACATATCCCTCAATCGAGTCCTTGTTGCCCTTGGCAAAAATCTTTGAGGTCGCCAACCCAATTGGTATATCTTTGTCTCCGACGTGCAAATTAAGTTCAGCCGAACTCTGCGCAGCATCTCGCTGCAGACTATGCAAAACCAACCGGGCGGTTTTGTCATCAAATATACTGTTTATACGATGGCCTCGAACTTTCTTTAGCGACACTCCTAGAATGTGCAGGGCCGCTTCATTCAGGTACTCTATTTCTTTTCGAGCATCTATCGTCACCACTGCTTCATTCACCGTCTCTAAGATAGTGCTTGCCAGTGCTGTTGGGTCGATACTAAATAATTTGTAGCGGATCAGCGCGTAGCCAATCAGCATAACCTGCAGCACACTAAGGAACGGCTCAGCGGGCAATACGTGGCCAAATAGCGGCAGTAAACCGACCGCCAAATATGCAAGGGTCATCGGCACAACAGTTCCGACTACCAGGATGCGGGCCTGTTTACGCCGAGAAGTTATCGATTTAACTTGCCGGTAATGCAACACTAGCAAAACCATGCCGGTCAATAGTAGAGCGAGTGACAAGGCAGTGTTGCCGGCTCCGGCCGGACCAATCGGAGCTGTGTTAGGATACCCGAACGTGTGGAGTACTGTTTTGCTCGGGTCAGCCAATAGCGTGCCGCCGCTAAGGAGGGGCGACACTACGATTATTGACCCAAAAACAGCAAACCAGGTTACCGGGCGGTACAATAAATCTTGACGGTCAACATAGGCTATAACAAATGCCAGGAACATTGGCCCCACCAGCGTACTCGTAAAGCCAAGCAAGTGGTACCAATACACATAAGTTGCTTGGTCGGCGCTGGCAGCCATCAGTCCACTCGATGCCATAAACAATGTCACGCTTGCGGTGTACATCGTGAACCAGAAGATTGAACGGCTTCTATTGGCCCGTAGCCGCAGTACGACGAGCAGTACGGCCATTACAAGTGCAGCTACAAAATAGATAACTGCTAGGCTAGTAACGTGCATTGCCAGGTGTTCGGTCTTTTCTGCAGCTCGGAACAGCTGCACGCCAATGAATAGCATACCGCCAAGCACTATACAGTTCATAAGCCGGATTACGTTTTTATAGGTGTTCATGTCGCTAACTCCATAATTATTCTAACTGCCCTGCTATGTACTTTGAGATGAGGAAGGCCGGGACAATCGAGAGCAGCAGCAGAATGGCCGTAACCACAAATGTTAGCTCGACGGAATGCCCGGCAGCCTGTAAAACAGAGGCCTGGGGTACGCCGATAAACAACATGCCGACAACTGCATTATCGATGTCTTTCAACGGGGCGTAGACCGCCAAGAACTGCCGGTTTACTACACTGACGCTGCCGTCAAAATTCTGGCCCTTTTTTAGCACGGTAGCCGTGACAGCTCCGTTAGTATCTTTCACACCCACTAGACGGGACACGCCGTCGGGTGCCACGAATGTGGTGGCGGAACGAACATTGCCGGTGTACACCGTGCTGTCCAATCCTGTAGCGTGCTTGATACCATCCACAAACGCATTATCTACCACCAAGCCAACCGTTACGGTGCCGATGATCTGCTGGTGATCGTTCCGGATCGGCGTAGCGGAGTTAATATACATCACCGGTGTTAAGACACCGTCGCGACGGGCGATGGTGGAGCTTGACTGACCGATCAGCGCCCGGCGCACTAAGGTATCTGATGATAGGGAGTCCCCATAGCGGCTCGGGTCTTCGGCGCGCAGCAGTACTTGGCCGGTCGCCGTAGTGATGACCAGCGATGACTGTTTTTTGTCATGTAGGAAAGCATTTGTCAGAGTGGCCAACGCTTTATTGTCGTGCTGTTCGACAGCACTGGCTATGGCAGTGTTTTCGGCAACAGTGTTAGCGTTGGCCAATGTTTCGGCTTTTTTGGCGTCAAGGGCATAGCGCAGCACACTCGTCGCAGTTTGCAGGTTATTAAGCGACTGTTTTTGGACATTGCTGACCAGTAAGAAAGTAAAACTGACAGTGGTCACTAAGAAGATCACCAGGGTAAGCGTTACGAAAATCATAAACAGCTGCGACAAGAAACGCCGCGTCAAATAATGCCACACCCACCTGCCGAGCAAAATCGAACCCGCAAGTAAGAACACCTGCTCGGCCATCCACAGTGGCCCAAACGAAGCTACGAGCCGGACTACCATGGGATTATCACTGCCGCGCCACAAACTGGCGAGTGACAGAACTTCAAAGATTGAGAAAAAGAAAAAGGCGATGGCAATTGGCCGCAGGTGACGTTCTAGTCCGGTAGTCGCTCGACGAAAATACAGAAGGGCGATAGCAAAGGCTCCGAATGGCAGCAAAAGATGTGTTAAGGCAGCACTACCACTGAAGCCAACGGCCAGAGTTTTCTGAGGTGCTTCCGGAGCAGGCTGTGGCGGCGTCTCATTGCTAAACTGGGTTGCATCAAGACCGTCTAGCTTTGGCTTTGGTTGCAGCGGATCAACCAACTGCCCGATAATAATGCCGGCATAGCCGACAATGCGCAGGATCGTCGAGAGTATGTCGGCCAGGGTTCCCGTCGAAGATGAACCAAGTACCGACTGCTCGATGATCGTTGCGTGCAACACGAAAGCCAGTGCCACCAGTAGGAAACCGCCGCACTTTATAAACGCTTTGGCGTCACGCTTGGCAGTCCAGGCATCAAAGTACAACCAAAACACGGCGAAGAATACCAGAGCAGCAAACAAGCTAATGGCGAAGTGAACGTTTTGACTAAAAAATTGCATTGGTAACATACTACAGTCCCGCCAATCCGTCGAGCATTTGCTGCTCAGTCAGAACACCAACCACCACGCTTCTGACAACACCCTTGCGATCGATGAAGTAATGGAGCGGCAGACCCTGGACGTTATACTGTGCGCTTAAAGTGCTATCGGGATCGACCAACCAGCGAAGGCGGACGTCAGCAATGGCCGTATAGGCTTCCACCCGACTACTATTCTCCTGCAAGGCTACGGGAACGACATTAATATCAGGATTAGCCTGTAACTTGCTGAGTGTAGCTATAGTCTGGGCGGCCAGTGGTGACCACGTAGTTTCAAAGCTCATAATCGTCGGGCGGCCCAGTAAATTAGCCGCCTGAATGGTGGCACCGGTAGTGTCCACCAGCTTGAAGTCTGGGGCTTGCTTGCCTACCAAACTCGCCGGGCTGCTGGTGCTGGCTTTTTTTGGAGTACTGCTGGTGATAGTCGTGTGTTGAATCGACAGCGAAGGCATGGCGAGGGTATGTTTGCCAAGACGAATTTCGTGTACGGTGTGTAGTAGTAAATTAGTTGACACCGGAGTCGACTGATGGAGCGTGAAGATACTGCCCGTAACCGTTTGATAGCCGGCCGCCTTCGCTTGCAAGTAGTAGGTGCCGGGCGGCAAAAACAGGCTAAAACTACCTGCCGTATCCGTTTTTTGGGGATTACGCTGACCATACGCCGCCCCATCCCATACCACCCAACTATGTGACTCTGGTTCAAGATAATAGGCGGTTACCGTACTGGTAAGCGCGGCCTTCGTCTTGGCATCCAGGGTATGCCCGGGGCTGGCGACATCGACTTCATTGAGGGACCGACTGGCTTTGTTACCGGCGCCGTCCACCGATTCGGCGGTCAGTGTATACACTCCCGTCTTGTTAAATCCCAGTACCCCCGACCACAGACCGGTCTCTTCTGAGTGAGTCAGGCTAAAACTTTGCATATAGGGCACCTCACCTTTTTTCGTCTTGATGGTTGTCGCGGCTTGAAGCGTGATACTTGTAGGACCGCCGACTGCACTGAGCGTAATTTTTTGGTCAACGTTTTGTTGGGCTTGTAGTGTCCCATCGGCCCGCGGCGCTAACACTTGAGGCCCGACATTGACAATATTGCCGCCCACCAAGGGATCGAGCCGATCAATCACCAACGTCACCGCTGCCGTTGAGCCGATATTCCCCGAAGTATCAATGGCACGCGCAAGCACGGGATAATTGCCATCATCTAAGTCCTGGGGCGTAAAGCTAAAGCTAGCGGCTTTGCTACCCAGCCCTGAGGCAGTATCGACGGGGAGCCAATCGTGTCCATCGTCGGTTGAATATTCAATACCCGCCAGCGCTTCATTGTCTGCAGCAACTCCACTGATACGTGGAGCGACTTTATATGGCTTCGCAAACGAGCTAGCCAGGCTGATGGTGGGTGCGATATGTTCCGTTGGTACAGCCTTGATAGCAATCGGTGTGCTGAGAGGCTTGACAGTCGAAGTTGTTGCCACCGGCTGGGAAGGGGTGCTTACCGTGGTGTCTTCTGCCAGTGGAGTTAAGAATGTCCCATCACCGGAAGTGGCCACGTTTCCAGATGAATCGGTAGCAGATACCTGATAGTGATAGCTGGCATCGGGCGTCAAGCCCTGCAGCGGCATGCTGTGCTGGGTTTTTAACACGGCGTCATGCTTGGCGAGCCCAAAGTTGGTATTTTGACCGTAGGCGATATCAGTGGTAGTCGGTTCATCGGTCGTCCAGGATAGCACAACAGACGTCGATGTCAGTCTGGAGAGCTGCAGGTCACTTATCACTGGTGGAGCAACGTCTGGGTCAGTAATGACCGGGCCAGCGATCGCCAATCCTAAGTTGCCGCTGCACGCCACTGCCCCACTACCGTTTGGATCGTCAGACATCAACACCGTCCAGTCAGCGCTCGAGGCTTCGGTGTTATCGGCATGCACCGAAACCCCGAACGACAGCGAATCCCCCGATTCGATTGGTGTGCCGTCAAACAGCACGAGATTATCATCGCCGCCAGAGTACGAACCACCCCATGACGCACCGTTAATTACAAAATCGCTCGACGGTCGCTGGACAAGTAGCCAGATCACGGGATCAGGACCGTTATTCGTTACTGTAAACGTCAAAGCCGTTTGAGAGTTTGGCTGGACGGAATTGGGGGTTAGATTAGCCGCACAAGAATTGACATCGGCACTTGCCGACTTGATCGAGGGCACAACCAGCAAAACGATCAACAGCAACACATAAATTTTTCTCAAATGTTTAATAATTTTCCTTGGGCGTACTTGGAGCGCAAACTGTTAACTGATCTCTATGCATTCTTTCGCATAACCACTTTATTCTAACAAAACATAAGCATAAGCTCAATATTGATTGAATCTGCATAATGTTCAGTCGTAGGTGGCCGACATAGCTGCAATGATGCTCGTAGCAACGTGATTGCGGCGTGCCTACAAACCTACCCTGAGCGAAACCAAGCCCCTTACCTCTCATCGGCACAGCATTCATCACTTGCAACTCCGCTACAAAAAGCACATTGTAGAGGCATACTAGTGCATATATTATGAGGAGCTTGTTCATGTCTATTGAAGCACAGGATACTAATCATCGACCAACACCCGAACAAGCCGAGCTTGATACTTTTCAAGATCTAGGGCGCCAGTTACTAAGCAACGTGCTAGCAGATCCAAATAATTTTGCATTACGTCATGACTTTCGAACCGCATTCGATTATCGGAGCAGCTATCCGTGGCTAGTTGAAGCTGGTCAACTCCCAGGCCAGCGTCCGGGACAGGCACTGCCAGACGCATTAGGCTACGCGTTAAGCTCTGGCTTCAGCGCACCCAACCGAACCGAGCCACCGATTACCGAGCCGAGTCTTTTCGATGAAGCCTGGTCGGCTGAGCTCGTTGCGGCTGTCCCGCAAATTCGAGCGCTCCGCCTAAGGCAGTACGCTTTTCAGCTTACCTATGACGGGATCAGCCTGAGTGCTGAGAGCAGCGAAGAGATTCAAGACCACATGACAAAGTTATTAGAAAAGTACTACTTACGCCGAGAATATGGCTTGAGCGCAGACCCGTGGTAAGATCGTCACTATCTGCGCGGAGAATTTACTGAACCAAACGCGAACGACCTAGAGTTTACACGCTAATTTTGGCGCGAGCGAGCTTTTTGCTAATGCGGGCTTTGTCGTCTTCACGGAGGTAGTCAACGATCTGACCGGCTTTGATGAGCTTCAGCGCAATGCCCTGCAGCCTAAGCGGCATATTGCTCTCTATTTCGTAAATGAATTTGGAGTACTCGAGGTGAAAATTATTGTTGTAGCGTAAGGAGCTATAGCACCGTGGACGGAGTATAAGCCACCGCCGCTGGGTACTGTTTCAAGAGTTCTTGAACCGTATTGGCAAATCGTCCTGTCTGGAATGTAGCCAGACCGGTTAGCTCTATAGGATTAGCGACCGCCTGATCTAGCATTGCTCGATCAACAGGCAGTCTTGGGTCAGCCGCCAAGCGGTCAGGCAAGGTGTTATTGGCGGTACCGCGCTCCCGCATATCGAGCGCCATAGCTACGGCATGTTCCTTAATAATTCGATGGGCTTCCTCACGGCCAACGCCAGCTTTGACGGCCGCCATCAGGACCTTAGTAGTCGTAAGAAATGGCAGATACCGTTCCAGTTCACGGTTGATCACGGCTGGGTAGGCACCAAAGCCTTCCAGAACGGCGCTGGTGGTCTGGAATATTCCATCGGCCGCATAAAATGCATCGGGGATAAAGACTCGGCGGGCAGCCGAACAGCTCACGTTGGCCGGTGGCTGGATCGCACCTGTGTACTCAAAATCAGACATGTATGGTCTCCTTGGTTGTTGAGACTTATTATGTGGTTGTTAGTTTCAAAGTACAAGCGTTGATGACATCGATTATGTAGCGAGCGCTCGGACTCATCATGGCCTTACACGCTTGCTAAATAGAGCACATGCTGCAAAAATATCTCCATAGATCGGAGCTTCAATGGTTGAGTTTAACGATGTGTACGCCTTTGATGAGCACGGCTTATCTGAGTTTTTGTACATGCAAGAACAGCCCGGCCCGCCAGATGTAGCTGCGTTCACGGCTGGCGTCGCTGCTTTCGTGCTTCAGAACGACCCCGCTTCCAGCATCTCCCCGGAAGGCAGAAAGTCAGAACGGGCAGAAGTGTATTTACACGACAGAAGAGCGAGGGTGTATGCCTGGAGACTCATTGCACCCGCAGTCGGTTTGGACTGCTCAACCATAGATTCACCGGTTGAAACATTTGGCGTCGTTTTAACCGAGCGCGGCGTTGATTTGCAACGCGACATCACTATCCAGTCTAGCGCTATTCTGGAAAAAGAAAAAACGCTCATAGAGATTGCTGAAAATCCTAACTATACCTGGCTATTTACCCCAGATAATTACCCTGCCCCTATGATCTCTGATTCAGGAATATACAATTGGCGGGAGAATGCTGCCGACCTAGCGGCAATACTGCAGGCGGCTTTGGAGCTCCGAGCAGAAGATGTGCCCGACGTAATTCCCGTGCATCTAGACGTTATGAACTCAGAACAAGCGCTTTATGAAGAAAAGCGCCTGAAAGAACGCCAAATCGAAAAAGAACTTATCGAGAGTGGCGAGTATCGCAAATTATCTGGCCACGACAGCTTGTCGGAATCCCGGACTACTGCGTGCAGCAGACAAAGACTACAAGCGGCAACTGCACTTCTTTCAAAATACGCACTCTTTTAGGAGTCGCACATACTCCCGATCTCCTTATGCTTGCCAATGTCATCACACAGGCATACGCTACTACTATTATTAATGGAGAAGACACCGTGGCACTAAGCGAAGAATCATTGAACACACTGAACGCCGTAATAAATACCGAAGAAGACCAAGCCGCTTTCAATGCCGGATACGAGCTAGGAAAAGATCCTGCATTCCACGCCCGGCTCGAAGGCCCAGTGACCGCGCAATGGTATGGCGGAGTCGTCGTGGCACTGCAAGAAAAAGACAACCCAAAAACACCATGGCTGAGCGAGCGAGTATTGCCACGCGGAATGGGCGACGTATTCGTCGATAATCCCGCCTTCGTTTTGGGTAGTGTCGTTGCCGCCCTAGAAGGCAAGTTGGCTCCAGCCATATCCGAAGCGTAAGTAAGTATTAATTATTGCTGCCACCGTTTTGCTATGATGTGGAGATGAATCCACAGCATGACGCCACCGTACAAAGCTTGCAAACTCAGATCGCCGACTACTACGCACGCAAAGTTCCTTTCCGGGTATACCATGGCTCCACTAACTCCACCCGCGTACTGACGTTTAAGCGTAGCGAAATGGTAGATATCAGCACGTTAAATAACGTGCTCTCGATAGATACTGCAAAACGTACGGTAGTCGTTGAGCCTAATGTGCCCATGGACAAGCTTGTAAACGCTACACTGAAATATGGGCTGGTACCGCCGGTGGTCCCAGAGTTCCCGGGCATTACTATCGGCGGGGCCATCCAAGGAGCGGCGGCCGAGACCTCATCTCATACGTATGGTTGCGTGAGTCAGACAGTAAATTGGATAGACTATATTTTGGGAGATGGCTCGTTAGTACGGACGTCGCCGGAAGAGCACGCTGATTTGTTTTATGGCTCAGCCGGGTCATACGGATCACTGGGTCTCATTACCGCCACAGAAGTGAACCTCGTACCGGCAACTAAATACGTGAAAGTGACCCACTACCAAATCTCGAGCTTCTCCGAGGGCGTCGAGCTTATGAAAAAGTATGCCAACCAAGGCAGTGATTTTGTGGAATGGTACATGTTCAGCAAAACACGTGGTGCGGTGGTAATTGGCACGATGACGAATGAGGTAGCAGGTCGGCTGTTGCGCTTCAGTCGGCCCCATGATAATTGGTATTTTTTGTATGTTAAATCTATAGCCGCGAAAGGTAAACCAGTCACCGACAGCATGCCCCTAAAGGACTACCTGTTTCGATTCAATCGCGGCGCTTTCTGGGCGGCTGAAATCGGCTTTAAGGATTACGGGCTTCCCTTTAATCGCTTGGTGCGATTTCTCTTCGACCCGCTACTGCGCACCCGGAAGCTCTACCAGGTATTACAGGAAAGCGCAGCCAGCCAGTCGTACATTTGCCAAGATATAATGCTGCCCGAGCAAGGCATGGTGCCGTTCCTCGACTACATGGACAAAGAATTCAATATGTACCCGCTCGGTGGCTGTCCTATCAAGCCGGAGCCTCGGTCTCCGTTACAGTGCAACGGTATGGATACAGATCTGGTATTTAACCTTGGGGTTTATGGTTTGCGCGTGGAGCCTTATGAGAAATTTGTTGCAGCCAACCGTCAGATAGAAGCCAAAACAAACGAACTAGGTGGCAAAAAGTGGTTTTATTCTCATAACTATTATTCTGCTGATGAGTTCTGGAAGGTGTACGACAAACCGTGGTATGACGCCTTACGGACTAAGTACAAGGCCGTAACGTTACCCGATATTTTTACGCGAACCAGAGTAACCGAGCAGTACAAGGTCAGTAAGCGCCGCGGAGTCCTCAGAACCGTTTTCGGGATTGCCAAGCTGCGTATAACAGATTGACCTGCCCTAAAATGTACAGTCGTCACCGAATCAATAGCTAGTCGTCTTCCGGTCGATCGATCTCAATGTAATCAGCATCATTCATATCATCTAGCGGGTCGGGGTGCTCACGGATAAACCTTGCACTCAACCACCAGGCGTCCAAAGTATGCTGCACGGCTAGAACGCTTCCGCTCATCGGATCTGCTGCGGAGTGCAAGTCAGCCAGAAAACTAGCCTGCTCTTCGGGGCAGAGCTCACCGATCCAGGCCGACTCTTCGCGAGCCGGATTCTGCGCGTCAACACCTGATAAGTTTTCCATATAATCAGGTTACAACCATTGCTGGACACGGGCAAGTATACATACCCGCGTTTGACGTCCGGTCTAATGCTTCGTATGTACGTTGGCGACAGAATGTAGGCCACCTTTTCACGCACTGCAAGCTGCCTTGCAATCGAATTAACCAGGCTCCTAGTACGGGCCGAATTAGCGAGCCTTGGACAGCTCGTGCCGGAGTGCCGGTGGCAGGTACGGAGCAGCAGTTTGGGCGTCGGCGATGACGCTAGGGGCGTGGTTGTCGACGTCTGATCGGGCCACGTAAAAGTCACTGAAGATCATGCGATAGTGCCGCTCGACTTGCGTGCCGTCAAAGTACCGGTCAGCCTCAACATCAACATGCCAGACCGGCATGGGTAGGCGGGTGGTGCAGTTGTCGAGTTTAAACATCTCCAAATTGGTAAACATCTGGGTCCGCAGGTCGTTGGCATGCCAAAGTATTATTTCCATGTCCATGGTTTGGCGTAGCTCGGCTTTGTCTTTGTCTTCAAATTTCTGCTTGGCGTTCCGGGAATATTTATAGACGCGTCGCAGCCAGGCTGGTTGCAAAAAGACGTTGCGGAAAATCCAGGCCGGTAGCCGCCGGGAAAAGATCGTTGAACCGATGCGATAAAATCGCATTCGGCCCGGCGTGAACAGAAAATCGTCGTGATGCGCCAGGCCGACGATACTCACTAGCAGGTCGACGCGTTCGGCGATGTCCGGGTGGCGTTGCAGCATTCTGGTTACCATGGCAAAGCCAATGCTCATGCCGGCGATGCTCAGCCGTTTGTCGCCATACTGGCTCTTGATAAAGGTCGCCAGATAATCCGCCAGGTTATCCATGGTTGGCTCTTTGCCGATCTTGTAGAAACTATCCATACCGCCGAAACCGGGCAGATCGGGCATAGTAACGGCACCATATTCATTAAATACGGCGCTCAAGCCGCGCCAACGCTCAATCGTGGAATGCTGCCCGTAGATGAAGAGTATTTCACGATCATGGTCCTCAGGCGCCGGTAAGCTCAGTACCCGCCCATGCAGCCCGTCAATGACGAGCGGTTTGATGTATTGAAGAAATTTTTCTTCTGACTTGTCAGCCATGGTGTTCCTTTTACTCTAGCCGACTTCAGGTGATTCCACAAGCGCTAATGCTATACTTTGTATATGGAAGTGGATTTTTACATTGATCCTCTTTTCCTCGATCCCCTATGCCCGCCAGATCCGATGATTAGTATAGTTCGATAATCGACACATTTATTAATCCTATGGCGTATCTGCCAGGGTCGGCACGTGTCATACTAGGACTATGAGCTACGAGGCCCTAGCCGATCCACATGACACAGGAGTAAAGATCATCGACGATTTTGCCGATGCCGCCGAAGTTGCCTCTGTGCTACAAGAAACACAAGATCCGGCCAAGGTACAGTGGCTCGATGTACACGAAACCTACACCAATAAACGCGGCTTACCAATTGTTCAGAATCACTTTGCCTTTGCACTCAAGCTCAGCCGGGGCGACCAGTCGCCGCTGGAGGCATTGCCGGCCACGACTGGCTTATATCGACGCACGGAAACATTTGTTAAAAACCTGGCTTCACTATTTCCGCCACTGGCAAGTTGGGAGGCTGATGAACTGTCGTTTCATTTGTATGACGACCAGAAAGTAGGCCTCAGCAGGCATCGTGATAACAAGCGCTTTATCGGCTTAATAGCCATCGTCGCCATCGACGGCGAGTGCGATTTGGTGATCACCCGAGACGGCGAAGATATCGCCCTGCCGGTTCGGCCGGGCGCCCTAAGCCTACTCCGGGCGCCGGGACTTATTTCTAGCAACGAAGAGATTAGGCCTGAGCACAGTGTGCAGAACCTACGGACTGACACGCGATTGTCGATGATGCTTCGAGCCAACGATCGGCCGGCCGAAACTATCCCCGGTTTTCGATATAACAACTGGCGGGGCGAATCGTAAGAGCTGCGAGTGATAAAACATGACAAACAGACAACACTAAAACTCTCGGAGTCGTGGCAGCGCCATGACAGACATTCATACAGTACTATGGCCATAGCTTGTAAATCTTTGTTATTTATGGTATTATACTATTTAATTGTAACATAAGGTTAGAGACGATGCCGTCATGGATGACAAAATATAACCCTTCGGTGTTCACTAAACGAACGCCCCTGCTTGGGTTATCCGTAACAGAATTAGTGATCATCATCGCGCTGATTAGCGGTAGTGCAGCCGCCATGTTGAGCGCCCACCAGCAGACTCCCGCAGCCACCTCGACCACGCGAGGTCCTTCGCAGCCGATCACCCTGACCCCGACATCATCGGCGCCCGCCCAGACCCCTGTCACTTCCTCGCAGCCTGTTACCCCAACCCCTGCTCCCGCTCACAGTTCCACGCCGCCGACAAAGCCAACCACTACCGCCTCAAGCTGCACCAATACCGAAGCAACTTATGCGCAAACTTACAACAACACACTGAGCGCGGCCTGGATCACCTGGAGCAAAGCGACCTATCTTACTCCTTCGGAGATGAACTTTAAGTACAACCAGTCAGCCCAATACGATTACGGTTTGTTTTCTCAAGCGATCGAAGCCGCCGGCTGCACCTCGCACCTGTCACTGGCGCTCAAATCACCGGCCACTGATCCGACCACCGACCCGGTGAACACACCGACCACACCCGCTTGCAATACCAGCCTCCAAGCTAGCTACCAAAACAGCTACCAGCAGCAGTATCAAAGCTTGCTAGAACAAGAATCGACCGAAGTCCGCAGTGTCCAGGCCCAAATGGCAGCCGCCGGTGCCGGCTTCTCCTCGGCCTATAATGCCGTACCGTCCGAAGTGGCCCAGCAGTATAGCAGCAAGTTTGGAGCTATTAAGAGCACCTTGAACTCGGAGCTGATTAGCATTCACTGCCCTACCAGCTGATATAAACGAAAAAGTATAGCAATATTTTGGGCCATCGACACCACCAACCCACTCCACCTATTTTGACGGGGACTATTCTTTGGACAAAAATACCACTAGATAGTATAATCTAACTACTTACGACAACCTGAGGAGGATTATGCGTACACTACCCATTATTAATCGCGCTACAAGCACGCTTGCTGCGTTAGTACTATTATTCTTCAGCGTTGGAACACCCTCCATCTGGGCTGATACCACTACTAGCACCACGGTCACGCTGAGCCCGACCGCCGATGCTTTCGTTAATACATCAGCCAAGACTACCAACTACGGCAAAGATGCCCAACTGATCACTTCTATGTCACAGTACCATTCTTTTGTCCGCTTCAGTACGAGCTCGATACCAGCCGGTAGCACGATTACAGCGGCTACACTATCACTCTACTCTGCGAGCAGCGCCAGTAGTGGCGGCCTACGCATCCACCCAGAAGCCAGCACCTGGAACGAAGCCACTGTCACCTCGGCTAACCAACCGACCTGGGATACCAGCATCTTGGCCACCTCAACGACGCCGGCAGCCGGCAGCCGCGCCACTGCTACCCTGCCGACGACTGCTGTGCCAATTGGCAGCACACTGAACTGGGGCATGGATTACAGTGTCTCTGGAACGCAGATTAACCTGGCCAGTAGTAACGCCACCACCGTAGCCAACCGTCCGCAACTGACAATCACCTATACTACGACTGTCGCCGACCCAACGCCTCCGGTGACCGATCCCACCCCACCCGTCACTGACCCCGTCCCACCAACAGGCGGCGGCTCTATCACAATGCCTGGTGCAGCTGGTCTTCTGACGCCTGACCCTAATCCTCCAACGCTTACCCTCAGCGCCGCCAACGCCGCGAGCACTATTCCCAACCCAGTTTCGGTCACCGAAGCTTCACCGTACGTCCTGACTCGCGGCGCGCACACTACCCGATCGGTCGATACCGTCGGTGCTCTATCCGATTCCATTACACCGGTCAGTACCAACTCTTTCCAGACCTACAGCGTTGAGCTTGATACCGACGCACCCCAGTTAGAAATTCGCTTCCACGCCGTGGGGACGCGCTACCGCGTCTGGGTGGATGGCCATCCTATCAATATGAATGCCACTGCCGCTCCTTCGGATGGTGGCCTGTACCGACTCAAGTTGACCTTCCCGAGTGCGCAGATGCACCAGATCCGCTACGAGTCCGATGCTACACGTTTCAATAGCTTCACCGTTTCGAGCACCGACACCATGGTCGTGCCAACGCCGCCCACCACCCGGGCGATCATCGTGGGCGATAGTTTTGCCGAAGGCACTGGCGCCAACGGTCGTTTTAGCACATACGGCCAGACCCTCTGCGAAATGGCCGGTTGGGATGATTGTTGGGTCGATGGCTCGGGCGGCACCGGTTACCTGAACAATGGTTCGGCCGGCTACGCGAACCGCCAAACGTTCCGCCAGCGCATTGTCCACGATGTCTTAATGTACAACCCGGACATCATCGTCATCGCCGGAGGTAAAAACGACATGAGCTATCCGGTTGCGCAAGTCCAAGCCGAAGCCCTGGCGCTATTCACCCAGATCCGCCAGACACTGCCAAATGTGAAGTTGATCGTTACCTCACCTTTCCCATCATCCGGTACCCAAGCCCAAAGCGCCGCCTACCTCAACTTCAATACGGCGCTCCAAACAGCCGCCGCAGGTCTAGCCAATAACTATTTAGATGTTACCGGCGCCAACGCCTACATTACCGGCACTGGCAACAGTAGCAAACCAAATGGTACCGGCAATGCCGATATCTACACCGGGCCCGACGGCGTCCACCCGACGCCCGCCGGCCATGATGCCCTCGGCGAAGCACTGTTTAACCGCTACGCCGCCGAGCAACAGTAACCTATTCGATAGTCTGCTATGCTATAGGTTATGCCTATCAAAAAAACTCGCTGGTCAAAAGTGTACGAAAGCTCAGAAGAGGAACTGATTGCAGTCCTGCACAGCCGCGGCGTCCAGACCGAGCGGTTTCACGTTGAAGAGTTAGTCGCACTACCACCGCAAACGGCCCAGGCCGGTCAGACCGTATGGTGCGCCGAAGGCTCGGCCACAATAACGACTGCTGACGGCAAGCTGTCGCTGCAGCCCGGTGACGCCATCCGGTTTGATACACCAACCAACTACGACGTACAAGCTGGTATCACCGGCTTTGCCTACTACCTGTCGAGCTAACGCCATGCCGAATGTCCACGCCGTTTTAGGAGTTATCGCCGGCCTGGTCACGGTGGCAGGCTTCGTACCATACATCCGCAGTATTATACGACACAAAACCAAACCCCACCGCGCTACCTACGGCATCTGGACGGCGGTCGGGCTGGTGACCATTACTGGCTACATCGCCGGCGGGGCCAGTACTACAATTTGGGTCGGCCTGGTCTATACCCTACTTACCGCGGCCGTCTTTCTGTTATCACTTACATACGGTGTGGGTGGGCTCAGCAAGCTTGATATCATTTGTTTAATCGGCGCAGCGCTGGGCATCGTGCTCTGGGTAACCACCAACAACCCGCAAACTGCACTCTATACTGGTATCGTCATCGAAGCCATCGGTACTATACCCACGTGGCGCAAAGCCTACAGCCATCCCGAAACTGAAGACACCTTGGCCTGGGCCATCGATGGCGTCGGCTCGCTTATCAATCTGTTTGCGCTGACCAGTTTTAGTCTGCATATTGCACTCTACCCGTTGTGGAGTTTTTTGGGAGGCGCGACGGTTACTGCCCTGTTGTTACGGCCGCGATTACGACGCTACGTATCGAGTTGAGCTTTGCGGGCTTTGAGTTTCAGCTTGCGAGCCTTCTCGTAGGCGGCGCGCTTGCGGGCGGCTTTGTCGATTTTGGCGTGTTTTACCGGGTCACGTTTTTTCATGTTAGCGGTCTCCTGAAAATCCATTCTTGCGGATCAGCTGCACCGTAGTTGCCAGCGACGAATCGGTATTATGCTCGGCAAAAATATACAGCGGTTTAAACGGCAAGGCCGGATCATGGCGCGATACCAGCGCTTCGGCGAGTTCCTGGGCTGCCGCGAGCTCGGCCGCCGCGTCGGCCAATTGCCAGATTTTGGCCTTTAGCGTGTAGGAAACTGCTAAGTTAAAATCACCACCTTTAGTGATGACTTGAAACTTCGAGGAATTGCCGGTCGGCGTCAGTGCAGTTACGTTCATGGCTACTAGTATAGAGCAATGTAGGCCTTTTCGTCTGTGACTGCACTTGATTTTTATTAATTTTGTATCATAATTACACAAAATGAGCGAACCAGCCGAGACAGTACCATTTCCAGCACCGCAGTACCCGGAGACCATGCGCGGCCCTGTCGTGGATGTCTATCACGGCGTTGAAGTCGCTGATCCATATCGATGGCTTGAGTATGACAGCCCGGAACGGACGGCATGGATGAACGCGCAAGGCGAACTACTCGAGCAGTACGCACCACCAGAGGCCATGGTCGAGAGCATCCGTGAGGGCATGGAAAATATCTATCCAGACGTATTGGACTCAATTCGCTTTACTTACGGCGACCGCGCCTTCCTACAGCGCTTTTACAAAGGCCAGAACTACAGCCAACTCATCGAACTGTTACCGGATGGGGGCGAGCGAGTCGTAACCGATCCAAATACTTGGTCGCCCGACGGCAGCATAGCGCCTGCCGGCCGACAACTCTCGCCGCAAGGCAACTACTTGGCCCAGGCCAGATCACCAAAGGATAATGACGAGCAGGAATGGACGATCATTAACGTGACGACTGGTGAGGAACTGCCGGATAGCCTCCCCCAAGCCAAAAACACGGCTACCCACTGGCTAGAAGACGAAAGCGGATTTTTCTACTGCCGCACACTCGATAATAATCAACGGGTGGTGTACTTCCACACGCTCGGCAGCCACTCCGACACTGACCAGGCCTACTTCACACCCGAGGCCGACGACAAAACCTATTACGGCTCCAGCCTGTCGCATGATAATCGCTGGCTGTATATTTATGGCAACCCGCCCGCCGGCTCAAACACCGTCGACGTTATTGACTTGCAGAGTGGCAGCAAAACCCCTACGCGACTCGTCGAAGCCGACACCACCGACACCTCGACGTACGTTATTTTCAACCATAACGATGCGCACATTCTCGCGACCGAACAGGGCAGCCCAAAAGGACGCGTGATACGTCTAGTGGCCGGCCAAGACTGGCAAGACGTGGTACCCGAATCAGATGACGTATTAGAAAACGCCTCGGTGGTGGCAGACAGGTTAATTGCCAGGTACAATGACGGCCTACGCTCCTATCTTAAAATATTTGAGATGAATGGCCAGCTGGTTGATACAATCCTCCCGCCCGACGAAGTAGGGATAACCTCCTTCGGCTATTACAAGTTCGATAACCCCGAGGCCTACGTCACCTTCGAAAGCCCTGTTAGGCCGGCTACGACCTACTCGTACAACGTCTTGACTGGTGAAACCGCGCTCTTAAAAGCCTCCGAACTGCTGGTCGATACCAGTAATTACCGCGTGGGCGTCGACTACGCTACCAGCAAAGATGGCACTAAGGTCCCGATCGTCTATTGCGCGCCAAAAGACCTGGTTGCCGACGGTACTGCGCCAACAATACTGTATGGCTACGGCGGCTTCTCCAGTAGTATGCGCCCCTACTTTAACAGCACTGCATTGCCCTGGCTAGAAAACGGCGGCGTCTATGCCATAGCCTACATCCGCGGCGGCGGCGAATTCGGTAACGAATGGCATGAAGCCGGCACCAAGCTCGGCAAGCAACGCGTTTTTGATGATTTCATCGCCTGTGCCGAACAACTGATCGATAGCAAAATCACCAGCCCCGACTCATTGGTCATCATGGGCGGTAGTAATGGCGGACTACTAGTAGGCGCTAGCTTACTGCAACGCCCCGAGCTATTCCGCGTCGCCATGCCATCATCTGGCTTGCTTGATATGCTGCGTTACGACAAAGATGAGCACGCCGAGGCCGGCGTCTACTGGCAAGCCGAATACGGCACCACCGACAATGAAGCCGAGTTTCTAAACCTGCTCAGCTATTCGCCAGTACATAACACCGCACCGGCCAAATATCCAGTAGTCTACGCTTCCGTTGGCGAACACGATGACCGCGTACTGCCGAGCCATACCTACAAATTTATCGCCGGTCTGCAAGCTGCCCAACTAGCCCTCAACCCGATTCTGATCGATATCGATACCAGCTCCGGCCACGGTTTATCCGGTGCCGCCCGCAATCAGCAGGAAACGGCCAAGGAATACGCCTTTTTATTCCAAACCTTGGGCGTCCCCTATTCCGCGATTTAGCAGTTCTTACGTATAGCCGCGCTTTCACAGCGCATACAAAACAATTCTGAAATATATTCTTGCAATATATGCTAATTTAATGTATTTTGATGAAAAGGAAACCGTATGTCCGAACTAACCGTCCCTAGAGAGCTGGACGAGCTCTTCCCCGTTACCCAAGAACTCGAATTTAGCGGTGGCAGTTTTGAGCAACTAGTCGATACCGTTGGCGAAACTGCCCCCGAAGTCCGCGACCGCAAGCCAAATCTTATGGCAAGCGCCGGACAACTTATCCGAGACTATACCGTCACCAGCGACTTCTTCGCCGCCGATGACAATGCCATTGGCCTGCTGCTAGCGGCCGGATTACACGACACCGCCAGCCGTATCGGCGATAAGTCACCCGCCAAGCAAGCTTCCGACGAACTAATCGCCACTAGCTTTGCCCGGACGCTGTTTGGCCGCTACTCACCGACTCATCCCTTAGAAGACGTCAAAGCAATGGCTGGCTTACCTCCAGCCGAACGCCTGGCACTGCATCTGCGCTACACTAATCAGGCATTAAGTGATCGTTTGCAAACCTGGTTCCAAACTAACGATGAGCTACGCAGCATACAGCAAGCAATGGGCATTGAGGACCAGGCCCATGATTATAAAATATTGGTGCTAAGCATCGGCCAACCAATCCATACCACCGGCATCGGTGAGGCCGAGGGTGCCGACACCAACATGAAAGATTACGTCGCCGAACTCCATGCCAAAGGCGAGGCCTTTATGCGCGAGCAGCTCGCCGACCCAGCTGCTGTCATCCCCTATGGCTATGTCTCAACCATTCTTGGGCAGCGCTACGTCTGCATTATGGAGCCCACAGCCCGCGTGCTGTTGGAGCCAGAAACCATCGGCTACAAAGACGACGGTCAAAATTTGGACTACATTCGGTCGTTAATGAAACACGAGTTCGCCCATAGCCAAGACGATATATCGCTTACCGATTACGCTCAGGATGAAGAAAGCAGCTTCATCGGCCTGCTGCTCGAGGAGTACCGCGCCGAAGTCTTTTCCGGCTTCGGCTTTCAGGAGTTCTACTCGGATATTTATCGTATGGTTTCCTACGCCGAAGATTACTCACCACTCAATCTCGCCGAGGCGCTGCGCTCGGTCAAGTATGGTCAAGGCATTAGCACCAAGGTTTCCTTTTACGCCACGCTGATTAGCCAGTTTGGTTTAAACAATAGTGCAAAACTGGCAGGCTTACTGCCCAAAAATTACATTGTCCAATCCCCAAAGTCCTCCAGAGAGCTCTATGCAGCCCTGGATGATGGCATAATGATGAATACCCTCGTCGAAGATATGTCCGTGGAAGACATCGAGGCATATCTGGCCGCCAAGCCGCAAATCAAGCCCCAATTCAGACAAGAGGTCCGCGATTGGCTTAATCGCCTCCGGCTAGCCGCTCATACCGAACAGCCCCACTCGTAAGGGCCTACTCGCCCTGGGCGGCACGCGCCAGCCCGGCGATATCAATCTTAACCATTGTAAGCATGGCGCCGACGACGCGTTTACTAACTTCCGGATCGTCATTGATCATCAAAGTTTCCATTTCGGTTGGGATAATCTGCCACGACAGGCCGAATTTGTCGGTCAGCCAACCGCACTGCACCGGCGCACCGCCATCAGCGATTAAGGCCTCCCAGTAGTAGTCGACTTCGCTTTGGCCTTCGCACAGTACATACAGCGACACCTGCGAGTTGAACGGAAACTCCGGGCCACCATTGAGAAAGATGTATTTCTGGCCCATGATCGTCAGCTCAATCACAAAGGCACTACCAGGTTCGGTGCCCGGTATACCCTCGGGGGCACGCGTCACGTTATCAATATGCGATTCCTCGAAGAGTTTCGTGTAAAATTCAGCAGCTTCCTCGGCCTTATCGTTGAACCATAAATGGGTGGCAAATTTCTGTACTGGCATGCGGACCTCCTCGGCTCGGTATGGCCTTAGTATAGTCTTATTTAGTCGGTGCAAAAAACCACAGCACAGGCCTACATACACAGGCCTGTGTTAGAAGGGGCTTTAGCCAATGTCAGGATCAGTTTTTTCCTGCCCCCAGCGGTTGCGCGTAATAACCGGGATCTTATCAGTGCCGCTCGCTATCTCCCCGAGTTTACGTAGCTTATCGACTGATTCATCCGCGGAAAACTCTTCAACCGTAGCATCCGCCTGCGGCCGGATCTGTAAGTTTGAGAAATGACTAATCCCCAAGCCCCGTGCGGTATCGCCGAGCACCAGCTTACCATCGGGCGTTACGGCCAGTACGTCTCCAATGTATGGGCGTGGTGGACCGGCAACTTCATACGGCGACACATACTCCCACTGTCCAGTTACCGTATTAAGCTGATAAATGGTACTTGTTATACGGGATTCGGCATAGAGGGCATCGCTCGAACTGGCAATATGCTGATTCAGCTCGGCAATCGCCTCGGGCGTTTCGGAGAAGCGTTGAGCGGCGTCTGAAAAACGCTCATAGTCGGCCAGGATATCTCCGTAGCGTTCTAATAAGGTGGCGGGGTCTGTCGGCGCTTCAGCAGTGTCGTGGAATGTTTCATTGGTGTTGGTCATAGGTTACCCTCCCTTAGTTACGTGAAGCAATTATATTGCGCTCATGCTCGCTGAATGACTAGCAAAATTCTTACAGACGTTCAGCCTCAAAAGTGCGAATGCGTTATACTAGAGTTCTATGCTGCCCGCTATCTTCGCCTTACTCATAATCGCCGTATTGGCGATACCGGCAGCCATCTTGTGGATTATTCACGACGCCAAGAAAAAACGCTGATCCGGTCATAAACCGTGGCGGTCGTAGGCAATGCGCTGGGCTTTTTGGCGAGCCACTTTGCGCACCGCTTGTGTGGCCTGACGCAAGCGCTTGGCCGGGTCATTAGTTTCGAGTACGATGTATGGCAGCTCGTACTGTTCGCAAATGTCGAGCCAGTAATCATCACTGCCCTCCCGGACGTCGCCGCCGTAGCGCAGCGGATCCGGTTCAAACGGGATGTTACTTTTAGTAACGATGTAGAGGTCTGATTTGAGGGCGGCAGCGTCGGTAATGAGGCCGGCCGGGCACGCACCGAGTTGCTTTTGCCAGTGCGGAAATTGCCAGTAGCCCACCGTCGAGTACAAGTCGGTATCCTGAATCACATACGGCTTAGCCGGCAAATTATCGACCTGGTGTTGTAAGGCGGCCTGACCTTTCCAAATCGCCGTCATGGAGCGTGGCGTGATTTCGTTGACCGTGGTTTCGAGGTATGGCCGGGCGTACTCGAACAGCCAGTGGCCGCCAAGTTCGCGCGCTAGCTGGCGCGAGAGCGTCGTTTTGCCGGTCGACTCGGCGCCAAAAACGGTTACCGTCGTGCGCAGTTGTGGCTGAAACTCTGGCAGTATGTCGTCAAAGTTGCTGAGCGGATCATTGCGCACGGGCGTCGCCTTGGCGTGATTGAGGTCGCGGCCGACATCATAGGGAAAGAACTGGGCGCCGCTGACTTCCGCCAGATGCTGGCCATACATTTCGCTGGCCACTACGATGTCGCTCGGCGTAATACCGAAGCCGAGCATGAGCTCGCGCCACATGTCCCAAAAACCCGGCGCTGCCGGGTCTTGCTCGAGTGTTTTGTGAAGGTGCTCAATGGTAACGTCGGCCAAGCCGTGGTGCGCCACCGCCGCCCGGAGCGCGGCCACCCTTTCGGTGGCCAAGGGCTCGTGGGGTTGGGTGCAGACGATAACACTGACGCCATCGTCGGCCAACAGTTGGGCGAATTGGATTAGTTGTAAATGTCCGGTGGTGGGCGGCATAGCCGTCATGAGTATGTATGCCCTAGCCATTATTGCGACTCCTGTTCCACTCAATGTAGCCATATACCGTGTTGGCCAGGAAGAAGACGTACTGGAAGGCGACCAGCGGTAAGCCGGTGGTGGCGTAGGTGTAAATCGCAAAGACGTTCACCACGGCCCAAATAATCCAGTTTTCGAGCTTCTTGTTGTCGAGTAAGAACTGCGCCAGGATGGTACCGGCCAGGATGACCGAGTCGGTCCAGGCCATGGCGCCGCCGGAGTGCTGGCTGAGCAAGGCCGCGCCGGCGTAACCGAGCCCGGCGATCAGGGCGTAGACCGGAATCATTTTCAGGCTGACGCGCGTCACCGGCCGAGTATTGCTATCTTTGCGCCAGCGGAGCCAGCCGTAGATGAGTGTCGGTACGAGGTAGGCGTTCAGCACGGCGCTGGAGAGCAAGCCGCTCTGCAAGAACAAGACGGCATAGGCCGCCGAGGACACGGCGCCGATCGGGTAGTTGATGCGCTTCTCTTTCACACACAGCCAGGTCGAAGAATAGGACGTAAAGACGGCGAATACCTCCAGCCAGTTGAGCGCCGCAGCCGATAACCAGCCGAAGCCGATGCCGACAAGATAAGAAATTCCTGTCAGCAGAACGCCGATAATAATGCTCTCATTGAGGGCGCTGACGCGTCCGATGAGTGGTTTCCGTACCGTGACCGGTGCGGGAGTTTGAGTGAGAGTGATGGTGGACATTTGTTACCTTCTTTCGTATGCAGGCGAGCCGATATGCCAACGCTCGTTATCTGCAGGTTAGTTAGTGTACATTTAACACTATATGCCTTTCCAGATAGCTTTGCAAGTACTTTTTAAGCCCTTGACGTTGCGCCTGATGGTAGGAGATAACACATCAGAACGATCTCATGGGCAAGTTTGGCAAGCTTAAAGAGAATAGGACCCTGAGGACCTGGGGTGCCCTTCAAGCACTCGGTCAATGCAAACACCAGCATAACTACCCCGGTCGGAACCGCTAGTACTGCGTCGCCGACAATATTTTGACAACTGCAGTGCTTAAGCTTATAGTCGTTGCTATATCACGTAAAGGCCTTTTTTATGACAAAAATGACTTCCAGCGTCCGAACTAGCCAACGCGGCTTTGGTGCCATTGAGCTACTAATCATATTCGTAATAGTGGTGGCTGTCGCTGCCGTAGGCTTTGGCTTACACAACCGCAGCAACACGTCTAAGACCGCGACTCCTAGCGCGGCCACTTCAACTAGTTCAAGTAACGACGGCAGTGCTGCAAACGCCGCCGCTGCTAGCCTCACTAGTGGTGCTAGTAGCGAAGCAGCAAGCGTAACAGCCGGCGACGATAGTTCTCAAGCAACCTCAGCCGACGATTCAGCAAATGTAGGGAGTAGCATCAATGAAAATTCTTTCTAAACGCCAAGGTTTCTCGCTCCTAGGTAGCCTGGCAACCATTATCGCCGTAATGGCTCTGCCTTCTGCGACCTATGCTGCTGCCACTACCTCGAGTTCGAGTGCAGCCTGCACTAAATTAGCCAGTCTGGCAGCCACTAGCACCAGTACAATCGATAACCACATTGCCACTATGCACGCTGACTTTGCCAATCGCCTGACAACCATAGACGCAAAAGAAGCTAACGTCGATAAAGCTGTAGCTGCCGACCGAGCCAAAGCCAGCAGTGCCTTTCAAGCCAAAATTACCAACATGGAGGCCCAAACCGGATTAACTGTTGCCCAGCACGCCGCTATCGAGAGTTACCAAACCAAAATGGTGGCCGCCAATACAGTGCGTATTAGCGCCGTCGACGCCGCCCGAGCGACCTATCGCACCGCCCTGAAAGCAGCCGTTGATAGTCGCCAAAGCCAGCTCAACGGCAGCGTAGACGCATACCGCTCAGCCGTCGCCGACGCCTTTACTACTGCTGCCTCGAACTGTGGCGACGGCAACGCTCGCACCACCCTCAAGGGGAGTATTAAAGCCGCTCACCAGACTTTAGACAGCGCCCGTCAAGCCGACAAAATTAAGGCCAGTATTCAGCAACTAGCCGCCACGCGTGACGCCAGCATCAAAGCCGCCGATAGTGACTTCGCCGCCAGCGCCAAAACCTATACCGCTACCCTCGTAGCTGTTCTCAAAGCCTCTCCCAACCAGTAGGCTGACCTACTGGCAGCTATCTTTTGCATAGTACTTTGTCTGGGGTTACACTACAGCCATGGAACTGTTACTATCATGCCGAACAACTTAGAATCCCACGGAATAGTCTACAATCATGCCGGCAAAGGCCACGACCGGCTTTTCCTCGATGATACAAACGGCTTGTACGCCGTATTTGATGGCGCCGGTGGCGACGAACTGAGCCAGGCGGTTATGGACCAGCTGCCGGCGAGCATTGCCGCCCGGTCGGCTATCCGACCGCAATCGCAGGCCGAATTTTTGGCCACGGTTGTGGCCGACATGGATGGACTGCATGAACGTTTTCTGCGTAAGGCTACTGCGGCCATGGCCTGCGTGACCGAACAGGCCGAGGCATTCAGCGTTCACTACTTTAACGGCGGCGATTCCAGCCTGTACTTTTATAACAAAAGTACCGGTAGCTTCCGGCGTATCGCCCACACTCCCACCGAGTTTATTCAACAAAACGGCCGACAGTATACCAACACGGCTGAGTTTTTGGGCGCCGGCCGGTCAGTGACACAAGTGCTACAGTCGGTCGGCAAACTGCTGTTGCCCAAGGATATCGAGTGGTCAATAATCGGGATGTCCGACGGCGTCCAAGACGATGACGGTCAAGGCATTGCTACCAGCGAGCTGGCCGCAATCGTCCGCAACACCAAAGCTGCCGACGTACCGAACCAGATCCTGGCCAGCTACCCCAAGTACGACGACGCCTCGGTGTTTATCGTCCAGCACTAAGCGGCAGGCTCTGTGGGTAGGCACGGGTTAATAATGATTATTTTGCCGGCTAGCTTGCGGCTGTAATTTCAGCCTTCAATCTGTTAGAATGGGCGGATGGACGCACAATCAATCCGGCACGCCTACCTCGAGTTTTTTAAATCTCGTGGCCACGCGGTCATCCCGCGCGCCCTGCTGGTGCCACAAAACGATCCCACTACATTATTTACCGGCTCGGGCATGCAGCCGCTGATTCCCTATCTGCTCGGCGAACCTCATCAAGACGGCAGCCGGTTGGTCGATTCGCAGACCTGCCTGCGGGCCCAGGATATCGAGGAGATCGGCGACAACCGCCACACTACCTTCTTTGAAATGCTCGGCAACTGGTCGCTCGGCGACTACTTCAAGCAGGAGCAGCTGCACTGGTTCTGGGAATTCGTTACCGATGTCGTCAAGCTCGACCCCCATCGTATTTTTGTGACCTGTTTTATTGGCGATGAAGCCGCTGGCATCCCTAAGGATACCGAGAGTGCCGAAATTTGGTCTCAGATCTTCAGCGAGGCTGGTATTGATGCCACGCAGGTCGACATCGGCTCTGAGGAACAAGGCTACGAAGTTGGCGAGCAAGCTGGCCGGATCTTCTTTTACAGCGATAAAAACTGGTGGTGCCGGGCCGGCAAAGCCTCACAGATGCCCGTCGGTGAGCCAGGCGGTCCGGACACCGAGATGTTCTACCTCTACCCCGAAATCGAGCACGATCCGAAGTGGGGCGCGCACTGCCACCCCAACTGCGACTGCGGCCGCTACATTGAGCTCGGCAACTCGGTGTTTATGGAATACCTCAAGTCTGAATCCGGCTTCGAAAAATTACCGAAGCGCAACGTCGACTACGGCGGCGGCCTGGAGCGCATCGCCGCTGCTGCCATTGACAGCCCCGACGTATTTAAGATCAGCCTGCTATGGCCAATCATCGAAAAATTGGAAAGCCTCAGCGGCAAAAGCTACGCCGACCAAACCACCAGTATGCGAGTCATCGCCGACCATTTACGTGGTGCCACTTTCCTGGCCATCGACGGCATAAAGCCCAGCAACAAGGAGCAAGGTTACGTCATGCGCCGGCTGATTCGCCGGGCGGTTCGCTTCGCCTTTGAACTCGGCATCGAGCAAAATTTTTTGGAACAAGTTGTACCGATCATCGCCGGCTTGTATATTGACGACTACCCCGAAGTCGCCCAAAACCGCGACGCCGTTATTGACGTCCTTGTCAAAGAAGAAAAAGCCTTTCGCCAAACCTTGCGCAAAGGCCTTCGCGAGCTCGAAAAGCTCGAAGGCACCATTGGGGGCGAGTCGCTATTTACCCTTTACGATACCTACGGCTTCCCCGTAGAGTTGAGCGTCGAAGAGGTCCGTCAGCGCAATATGCAGCTCAGCGACAGCTGGCAGCAAGAGTTCGATGCTAAAATGGCCGAGCAGCGCCAGCGCTCACAGACCGCTTCCAAGGGGACCTTCAAGGGCGGCCTGGGCGGCCAAACGCTGCAGCACAAAAAGTACCACACCGCTACGCACCTGATGTACCAAGCCCTGCGCACGGTACTCGGCGATCACGTCGTACAGCGTGGTTCAAACATTACCGAGGAGCGTCTACGCTTCGATTTTAGCCACCCCGAAAAGGTCACGCCAGAGCAGCTCCAGCAGGTCGAAGCCATCGTCAACGAGCAAATCAACAAAGATCTCAAAGTCAGCTTTGCGGAATACCCCACCAATGTTGCTATCGAAGAAAAGGGTGCCCTGGGCCAGTTTGGCGACCGTTACGGTGACACCGTCAAAGTTTATAAGATGATCGCCGACGGCGAAGACAAGCCCTTTAGTTTTGAGATTTGCGGCGGCCCGCATGTCGACCACACCCTTCAGCTTACCGAAGGCGGCAAGCACTTCAAGATTATTAAAGAAGAAAGCTCCAGCGCCGGCATTCGCCGCATCAAAGCCGTGTTGCAGTAGCCGACTACTGGGCGCGGGCTGCAGCCAGGCGACGCGCAGTCGCCGCCCCAAATGCCGCCGTCAGCAAAGCCACTACCCCACCGAGTATCATTGGCGAGCGGGCGCCAAGAACATCAGCTAGCTGGCCCAGAATGGGGCCGCCGATGGCCGTTGGCCCAATCAGCAGCACCGTTTGCAGTGATAGTACCCGGCCACGCATCGCTGGATCGGTTTCGAGTTGTACTTGTGTGGTCGTCGCGGTCATATAAATAATACTGGCCGTACCAAGCAAAAAGACCGCTGGGATGGCCAGGCCGACAGTAGGAACAATCGACAGCAGTAGCATGGTTACACCGAGCGCCGCTGCCCCATAAATACTGTGGCGCAGCTTGACGTAGCCCCGCTGCGCTACTAGCAAGGCTGTAGCGACCGCCCCGAGACTGAAGATAGCGTAAATGACAGTGTACGTTCCATCGGTGCCGTGCAGTGCCCGCGTCACAAAGATCGGCAGCGTGACATTAAAGTTATATGAGATCAAGCCAATCGCCGCCAGCATGCCAAAACTGATCCGTAGTACTGGCTCTGACAACACGTAGCGCAAGCCGGCCCGGACCTCCCCTTTGGCGCGCGGTTTGGGCGGTAACCGATGTAGCTCGCTGACCCGCATCCGTTGCAAGGCATACAGTACCGCCAGGTACGAGCTCGCATCCAGCACAAAGCACCAGCCAAAGCCGACGGTCACCGCCAAGAGTCCCGCTAAGGCTGGCCCAAAAATACGTGACGTGTTAACGATCGTGCCGTAGAGCACCACGGCGTTTGAGGTATCTTCTGGTGGCACCATCTCACTAACAAACGACCGCCGCAGCGGGTTATCAAACGCCAAGAAAATGCCGCCGGCTGCGGCCAGGGCATACAGCCCGAGCAAGGGCGGATGTGGCATAAAGGCCAGGACGGCTAGGCAAATTGACTGAGCCATTTCCAGCGATTGCGTTACGAGCAGCAGCTGTCGTTTATCAACCCGGTCGGCAATCGCGCCGCCCCAAGCCGATAAAAATAAAATCGGTCCAAACTGACAGGCCGCCAGCACGCCAACCGCTAGGCCACTGCCCCCGAGCTTGAGGACTAGTAGAGTCAGCGCGACATTGGTAAGCCAGTTGCCGGTATTGGAAATAAGCTGGCCAAAGAAATACAGCCGGAAGTTACGGGTACGCAACGACTGAAATGTCTTGCGGAAGGCTCGGCCGAGCCGTGTGGTTTCCAGACCATCAAGCGAATCTGGGCTCACCGAGATTCCAGCAGTTGTGGCAAATCAGCTACTGAAATCACTCGGGCTTGGCGCGGAAAAACGCGCTGGATGAGCATGTCGTGCACGGCCTGATCACTGTCGGCACTGCCGTCCTCTAACACAAACACCTGGTAGTCGCGATCGGCTGCTTCGCGGACGGTCGATAGTACAACGCCACTGGTGCTCACACCGGCTAAAATTAGGGTATCGATCTGGCGGTCATGGAGTTGTCTATCGAGGTCAGTGGTCGTAAACGGTCCGACCCGCGTTTTACGGACGACAATGTCGCCTGGTTCCGGTGCCACCTCGGCGTGAATGGCCGTTTGCGGCGACTCGTGATGCATTTTGCCATTCGTGGCGAGTTCTTTGAAACGGCTATTGTGCTCGGGAATAGTCTCGTGGTCGGTGTCGGTAAAGGCCACGCGTACATAGCCGATCTGAACGCCCCGGCCGCGCAGTAGCTTGATGGTATCGGCCATGCGAGCCAGCAGCTCGTTGGCACCGGGCAGATTACTGAGAATGCCTGGCTGATAATCCATTACCAGTAAAATAGCGTGTTTTGGGTCGATAGCGGCTTTGATTTCAGGCATAGATACTCCTTGGTTTTAGTTATTAACTTTACGTACCGCGGAGCTTAGGCAGTGGCGGCTGTGACGATGTTGGCGCGACAATCGTAGGGGGAACCGTTACGCTCAGCATTGCCGGTACTATTGCTCCGGTTACAGTTCATAAAATTAGAAGGCGATTTTATGGACGCCAACTCTTTACGTATCATAGCTCTATTATAGCGCTAAATGGATGTTCATTGATAAAACTTAGTGCGGTGCAAGGGACGAGTTTCTCCAGAAGGAGAAATGTTCGTCCCTCGCGGCCGCATGGTGTGCTAGTTCTGCCGACGAGCTCTGCCGGTGCGCTCGATGGATCCGAGATCCCAGACGACGACGCGGTCGTTCATGTCCCAGCGGGACTTGACCACCTCGTCGCCGAGACTGGTGCCATCGGGGATGTCGTAGGCATCGCGGATGAACAGCGCATTGGGCTGGTCCATGAGCGCGACGACGGCCTCGAAGTCCTCGAACCGCGGATAGCGGTGCGCCGACTTGTCTGGGCCGAGGTAGTGATAGACCGTGTTCGGCAGCAGGGTGAGGCCTGCCGTGTGGCGGTCGAGCGAGACCAGGTAGGTCCACAGGTAGTCGAGGCGACGATCGTCGATCCGGTACAGCCTTCGCGAGGCAATGATGGATGGGTGAGACGGCACCAACTTGCCCTGCTCCACGAGTTCGTGGATGGCGTTGCCCATGCGCCCCTCCAGCAGTGCGAGAAGCTGAGCGGCGTGCTCCTCAGAAGGAGCGTAGACGAAGCTGCCGATGGGGTCATCGGCATCGTCGGAGCTGGCCCACTTCACCAGCGCCGTCACGACGCCGTCGGCGGCGGGCATGAAGCAGTACTCCTTCCCGATCGGGACCATGTAGCCGTGTCCACAGACGGGGGTCTCTTCATCAGATGTGACCAGCGATGTCATCGCAGTCATCTCCCTGTTGTTAAAGCGCCGGAGCGCGTGCTACACCATGCAGCATAAAGTCTACTGTAGTACTTATTTGTAATAATTTCAACTGTATTTTATTTTGATATATTGCTGGCATAATCTTTGACAAACCGAAAAGAGCGCCTGAGAGCGCTCTTTTAGTAACTCAACCAGTGCGATTATTTTATGACGATCGACTTGATGAGCACATTGTTAGATTCGTCTGACTCACCGATGCGGTTAATATCGTCGACGAAGGCTATGACGGACTTAGTACCTTTGGAAGCTGGCTTCCAAAATGGCGCTCTGGTCGGACCATTGTTCGCCGTAACCGCAACAGAGGAACCAGGTGCCAACGCCGACGTGACGGTGTCGCTCCAGGTGACCTGCTTGCCGTCGACTAAGAAGCTGACACCGATAATAGTGCCGGCCGGCGTTGGGCCGCTACCGATGTTTTTGACGGTAGCATGGAAGTAGATCCTACTGTAATTAGCTGGTGAAGCCGGGGTCCAGCTCAGATCAGTGACCACCAGGTCCGGGGCCGTCACCACGGCGAAGCTCTGGCTAAAGGTGTTGTTGGTCTCGTCGGACTCGTCAGGAATACGGTTGACGTCATCGACGAAGGCCGTAACGGTGCGAGTGCCGGCGGCATCGGCGATCCAGGTGGCGCTCTTCGAAGGACTACTATTGGCCGTAAGTGTGACCGAAGCGCCCGGAGCGAGAGCCGTGGTGTCAGTGTCGCTCCAAGTAGCCACTTTACCGTCAACCTTAAAGCCAACACCGATGAGGGTGCCATCTGGCGTCGCCGCGGTGCCGTTGTTAGTAACTACGGCGGTAAAGGTGACCGCTTCGCCGACTTTTGGCTTAGCGGGGGATTGGGTGACGCTGGTGACCACAAGGTCTGGGCGGCCGAGGACAGTGAGGTTCGTACTGAAGGTGTTATTGGTCTCGTTCGACTCGTTCTTGATGCGGTTAACGTCGTCCACGACTGCTTTGAGCGTCTTAACACCAACGGTGTCAGCATTCCAGGTCGCGCTTTGGGTGGGGCCGCTGTTAGCGGTCAAAGTGACCGAGGCGCCCGCGGCCAGGGCTGTCTTGGTGGTATCGCTCCAGTTAACGACTTTGCCGTCGATGGAGAAGGCCACGCCGATGATAGTACCGGCCGGCGTAGCGGCCGTGCCATTGTTCTTGACGACGGCACTAAAGGTAACCGTGTCGCCGACCTTCGGGCTAGCCGGCGTAGTGGCCGTGCTCGTAATCACTAGGTCAGGTGCCGGTGTAACGACTGGCGCGGGTTGCTGGGTAGGTGGAGCGGTTACCGGCGGCGTTGTAACTGGCGGGGGCGTCGTGATGGTCGCCGGTACGGCGGCGGCGGGGTTGTCGGAGTTGTACGGGTAGCTGTAGCCGACGTTCCCGCTGTTATCGGTGACGCGGGCAACGTAGAAACCATAGTCGGTGGTGTCAGCACGATCATCTTGCTTTGGACCACTGGTGTACTGGGCCATTTTACTCACCGTAGTACCGGAGTATAGCGTCTTAAAGGCGGTGCCGATGAGCTGGGTGTTGCGCAGGACATCATTGAAGCGAACCGAGGTTCCGGTGGGCGCCGAAACGGTGACGACAGTGTTGGCGCCACTACCGCTGGCTTCGAGGTCGACGTGGCCGAGCTGGTGGGCAGCCGGGATGCTCTGGTAAATGACAAACGGTGTAGTGCTGGCAGTCGCTACTGGGTAGCAGAGTACGGGGGCACTTGTGACAGTGGTGCCATTGCTGAGCGTAGCTTTAGCATAGAGCCACTTACCCTTGGCGGTTGACCCGGCGCAACTGATGGGGGCCATGGCGGCGTCCTGGCCAAGACCGGCGATGGTCTTGGTGGTTGGCGAGCCGACGGCCGCACCGGTCTGATCGTAAATCTGTACCGATACATTTACCGGACTCGTGCTGCCGTTTAAGACTAGGCCTTCGACGATAGCCGTGCGGTCGTTGTAGAGGGCTTGCGGAGAAGAAATGTAGAGCTGTGGCGTGGTGTATGGGAGCGCGCCACCATGGAATTTAGCTGCATACCACTTACTTAGATCGCTCCGGGTCGTGTTCCATTCGGAACTTTGGCCAACGTTGTGGTGCTCTTGGTAGTCATCGAGCGTACTGACACTCATCCAAGGCAAGTTAGCGCCAAGTTGTTGTTCCCATTCCTGACGATATTGTTCGGTACCGCGCTCGTCGGTCGGGTTAGCTCTAAAAGGCGAAACTAGTTTACCGGTGCTGTCATAGTTGGCTTTGGCGAACAGGTTTGGCCAAATGCCCCCAATGTACGGCTTGCCACCGTCGTTCCAGATGGTCTTAACGGCGGGGAAGATTGACGTATTAACACCGGACCAACCCCAACCCATATCGGTGAACGAGAAGTAGGGTTGGTAGTAATTGGCATTGGTGCCCCCTTGGCTCTGGGGAGCATTGACGACCCAATAGGTGTCACAGCCTTGAGAATTTAAGAAATTCTTAACCGTTTGAAAGCCGCCCGCGCTCATACCGTTACCGCTATATACGAAGATAACTGGTTTGCCGCCAACTTTGCCAGCCGAGACGTGCTGCGGTGCAAGCGTACAGTAATCCATAATGTTACTTTCGAGGATGGGAATCCGAGCAGCATCTCCTGTCGGCGCGGTGCCGAGATCGATAGTTGGTGCCACCAGCAGTTTGGTTTTATCGGCTGCATTCAGGTAGCCCGTAATAGCGCTCCGAATACGGCCGCTCCCCGAAACAAAGACATCGAGGTTGATACCGTCAAAACCGGCATTTATCGCATCTGCGACCGAAGCGGCTGCCCGAGAATCACCACCGTTGTCAGGGGTATTCATAAAGAAGTACGGATAGTTGGCGCCAAAAGATGATGTGCCGGAAACTTGCGTGGGGCTTGGAATCGGTATACTGTGCACCCAAACTAATTTCTGGTTAGTTATGACGTCGGCGTGGCCATGCACCAGCACATACGCACCGTAGCCGGCAAAACCGACGACAAAAACAACCGCGAACAGCCGCTGCCACATCGAAGTCTTGTTTTTTATACTTCTTAGGAACTTTTTCATTTTTTTCCAACTCCGCTACAGCGTTTATTGTTAATCTTACTTCAAAGTATATGAACGCTTATGCTTAATGTCAATAACTCCAACAATATATAAGACACCGTCAGAACGGTACCTGTTAGTACTCGTGGTTGTGATTCCGGGAGCTGCCCTGTATAACTGGAGTGATGAAGAGGGTAACAACCACTGGTTTTTTAGTGTGCAGCGTATGAAAATCGCCATCGCCGGCACCGGCTACGTCGGGCTGTCTAACGCGGTGCTGCTGGCTCAGCACAACACGGTGGTGGCGCTCGACATCATGCCAGACAAAGTAGCCATGATCAATCAGCGGCAGTCGCCGATCGCCGATGATACAATCGAAGAATATTTGGCCACCAAAAAACTTGATTTAATCGCCACCACCAACGCCGACGTGGCCTATCAAGACGTCGATTTTGTGATCGTGGCCACACCCACCAACTACGACCCCGAGACCCAGCACTTCGATACTTCCACCGTTCAAGCGGTGATAGCCGACGTTCGAGCTCAAAATCCACGGGCTACAATTATTATCAAATCAACCGTCCCCGTCGGCTTTACCGAAGAAATGCGCAAAACATTCAAAACACGGAAAATTATTTTTTCGCCTGAGTTCCTGCGCGAAGGTAAGGCTCTGCACGACAACCTCTACCCTTCCCGCATTATTGTCGGCAGTGACAGCAAACCTGCCCACCGCTTTGCTGAGCTATTGCAGCAAGCTGCCATCAAACGCGACATCGACGTGCTGTTTGTAGACTCGACCGAAGCCGAGGCCATTAAACTATTCGCGAACACCTACCTCGCCATGCGCGTAGCCTATTTTAACGAACTCGACACTTACGCTGAAATCCATGGCCTCAGTACCAAACAAATTGTGCATGGAGTCTCATTAGACCCACGCATCGGCGACTACTACAATAACCCGTCATTCGGCTATGGTGGCTATTGCTTACCCAAAGATACCAAGCAGCTCCAAGCCAATTTCCATGACATTCCTCATAATGTAATTTCGGCCATCGTCGAAGCCAACACGACGCGCATGAAGCACATTGCCGACATGATCCAGATGCTCAAGCCGAAAGTCGTCGGGATCTACCGCCTAACGATGAAGATGGATTCCGATAATTTCCGCCAGTCGTCCATCCAAGGGGTCATTAGCTTTCTACGCGAATACGGTGTGAAAGTAGTAATTTACGAACCAGCCCTGACTGTCGCCAACTTCGAGGGTATGGCCGTTTATAAAAGTTTGGACGAGTTCAAGGAGCAGGCCGACGTGGTGGTAGCCAACCGTATTACCGAAGAAATTACTGACATCACCCACAAAATTTACAGCCGCGATTTATTTAGTCGTGATTAACCGGGAGCCAAGCACTAGGTATGCATCATTCGAGGAAGAAACAATCTGCTGAGTGGACTTAATCAACAATGCCTTCGTGCTTGGCGCGGGCGAAGTCGATGTTCCAGACGTAGTCATTTTTAAGTTTTTGGTGAGCAGTATCGAAGATTCCGGTTTGGGCCTCATACACTTTAATTTCCGGTTTAAACGCCGCCGTGCTGATGGCCGACTTAAAGTCGAGGTTCATAGTTTTTAGTTCGGCAATCAGGTGCTCCAGTAAATCGTGCTGGTCCTCGGCGCCGAGTGACTTACCGGCGTGCAATTCGATGGCAATCATCAAATGCTTATGAGCCTTAGCGTCTTCGTAGCTAATTAGTCGGAAGGCGCTGATCAGGCTAGTTAACTGCTTTGTGGCGTTGAGGATTTGTTTAACCTCTTCTGGACCCACGACTGCCCCATTGTAGTCGACCGATAAATCACTGCGGCCGTAGTGGAATAAGACGCCAAAATCAAGCTCGGCTAGCTCGAGCAAGTCAGTGCGCCCGTGCGCTTTAAGTTTCTTTTTAAGTTTGTAAAAATCTTCGGCGTGGCCAAGATCGTGAATGTTATAGCGGATGCGCGGGCTCAGATTCTCCAACCGACAAATCGTCACCAGCAACTCGCCCTTCTCGTTGGTTTCAAATAAATAATCGTAGGGATTGTACTGGAAGACCATGGGGATGATACCGCGGTTTTCAATCATTAAATCCTGTCGCAACTCGACGTCTTCGGCCAGTGCACGGCGCAGAGCGATGGTAAACGGATTCTCGTGGGCAATATTTATTTCCAAGTCGGAAGCACCATAGGAACCAATAACTTCTTGGTAATATTCCAGCAGTTGGCTGCGCATTGATTCACTGATGCCCTCGCCGCCGTAAATGGCGGTAATCCGATATTTGGACCAATCGATTTCCGGGCTGTCGGTGACCAACTTGAGAAACGGTGGGTAGCCAGTAATGACGTAATCAAAATCCGGGCCCAATTCTTTAAGCGTATCAATGACCTTAATAATATCTGGGCCGGTGGACTTAACACGGGCCACGCCGAGTAGCGACAACGTTGTGTTGAGTCCGGTGGCCCAGGCACCCATTGAAAAGGTGTTGATCATAATCGGCTGACGGTCCTGGATATACTGCTTAAAGGCTACTTGCATAATGCGCTGGGTAAAGCGCCGCTCTTTGCGGCCACGCACCCAGCTGGTCGGGGTACCGCTGCTGCCAGAGGACTCGTCAAACATTACGCCGGTAGCTGGTAGCCGGCCGTTCCAAAGTTTATCAAGCAACGGATACTGTTTGATATAGCTGGCTTTATCCATTTCTGGGACATCACCGAGGGTGGTTTTGCGCAACCCTACGTGCGGCCCTCGGTGGGCATGCTGCTCGAGGTGTTGACGGTAAGCCGGCACGCGTTTGGCGGCGCGACGGTACAATCGAACGGCCCGAACCTTACCAAGCCCCACCCGAAAGTTACCTACCTGCGGCGACAAGAAAAACTTGTGCACCGACGGCCCAACATCTATCGTCCAAATTATTCTATCGAGCAGCGCAACGATAGCAATATACAGTTTTTCGAACATCTAAGACTCCTCCATTAGTAAGTGTTGGGTGTAGTCTAGGCGCAAGCTCGGTACAGGCGGCGCCGATGTACCAGCCCGAAAAATGAACACCAGGTAGTTTTCGGCCAACGATTCATCATGCACGCCGGCCAACTCCAGAAAGTCGCGGTGGGCAGCTTGGTTGCTCATAATTGTCCCGAAGGGGTGTAAATAATAACCCTGTGCCGAGATTTGTGTCCACATATCCATAATCGTCAGCCCGACGTCAAATGACTGGCGTTCCGTCCGGAATGGCGCCAGCATATAAAAGACGTCACTCGAATCAGTCATGGTCCGCAAGTAGTACTGCTTGAGCAGCCAAGAGATGCCGGGGGCCCGCAGAATCTTGGGATGCGCCACGATCCACTTCATACTGCGGCCGTTGAGTTCCATGCAGTCATACGATAGACCATCACGCTTGGCTTGCTTTTCGGCCTGGCTGTAGCGCAGCCAGTGGTCGAGCTCCAAACGCACCGGCTCATCAAACATATCATCGAACACCGCCCGCTGATTGAGCCAAACAGCCTGCTTGGCTTGCGGCGCGCTAAGACGCGTCAGCTTCATGTGGACTTTGGCGGCTAATTCGACCACGGCCGCCGCCACCTCATCTGTTACTCCCTGGTGGTATTTTTTGCGCGAGGTCTGCCGAAACTGCAGTGCTTTGTGCAATGCTTCGTCGGCAGTGCCTACATCCCACTGCAACGTAGCCATGGCGAAACGTACCGGTCCCTCACCGCGAAGCTCAGTTACTTTCGGTAAACTCAGCTCGTAGTCCAGGCTATGCCCGAGTGCTTCGGCGCATAGGGCCAGGTGGCGCATAAACACGCCCATCGATACAAAGCTAAAAATATATGAAATCTCGGATAATTGCAGCCCACGACTCCGCTCAAAGTAGACCTCGAACCGGCCTTCGGCCAGCGGCTTGAGCCGGATCGGCTGGCCATTGTGCGGCGACGGATAGCGGTTAACTAGCTCGAGATAGGTGTGGAGTGTTTGTTGTTGATTGCTCATAGCAGAGGATATGAGGCATTATAGATAGTTTCCCTGCTATCCACAACAATGTGCTCTGTGTGGGCTACAATTTGACGCTGACGGTAGCACTGGAAACAATGCTCTTACCATCGCTGACGGTCACTTTATAGCTATGCGTCGAGCCAGGTGTATTGCCAGCGTCCGTATAGCTGAGTGACGGGCGCGACCAGAAAGTCGAGTTGGCGGCCACCGTATACAGCGGCGAAGACGAGCCATCTTTGTAGATTTTGTAGGTCAGACTGATATTGTCGTTGTCGAGGCTGGTTCCCCAGCTGATCTCGGCTACCCCAGCTGCGGTTGTAGTAGCAGCCACACCGGTTGGAGCCGAAGGAACAAAATCTGAGGTAGCGCCGAACCGGGTGATGCCCTCCTGAGCCTTACCGTTGACGGTCGTAAACTCGCCGACCACCCACATGTATTTAGCGCCGTCGCTGCCAGTGGCGACTACCATATCGCGTGGGCCGAGGCCTTCGCCAAGACCTTCGTTAGTTTGGGGGAACCAAGATAGTAGGTGGGGGTCATTGACGCCTTCGGCAAGCAAGTGGTGACGGGCGCCGTCAGGATATTCACCCATTGAGGAGCAGTCATGGGCGTGGGAACCGCTATACAGTACCGAGTTGTAGACTACCACCGCCTGCGTAGCACCGAGGCAGGTATCACGCCAGCGCTGAGTATAACTCGACCAATCAATAGCAATCCGGCCATCAAACACGCCACTGCCGGTGCCTTCGTTACCGGTATAGAAGCCGGTGCTGTCGACAGCAAAATCCTTCACCACCGAGTGTACCGGCACGAAGTAGTTGGGATAGGTCACCACGTTGGCGCCGCTACCGGTCGCATCGACTACAGCCAGCGCGTGTGAATCGGCGCCGTTGACAGTGTCAAAGTCGCCACCAAGCAGTACCACCGAATTATCAGGCTTCAGGCCGAGTGCACGTAAGTTTTTACTAAGTACTGGAGCCCAAGGCAAGAGCGCACCAGGCGTCGCCGTACCAACCGCACTGTTAGCGGCTGCGTAATGACGAGATACCCCATTAACTAGATTAATATCGCCACCATAATACACAGCTGTACTAGTCGATTGAATTGCCCGCACGGTTGCGTTTGGACTCGGGTGCCAATTGGTGTTAAGCGAACAGCCAGCAATAGTGATGGCCGCAAGGTTGTGGCGGGTTACGCCGTTGACGGCGCTAAAATAGCCACCAACGTAGAGCGTTTTTTGATCAGGCGAGACGTTAAGTGTCCGCACCGTAGCCGAGGTACCAGTGAACGATAATGCACACGCAGTGGGTGCACCGGTAGCAGCGTTAAAGACGGCAAAGTTATTGCGCGTAGTAAGCGTCGAGCCGCCTGGCGGCTTAATGCCCGTGAATGTGCCGCCCACGAATACCAGTCCGCCCGCTTGAGCGACCGACCATGCAATGCCATTGGTTTGATAGGTTGATAAATTGTTGGCCGTAAAGGCTACCGGCGCCTGGAGGGCACTAGCCGGCGTGACCGGCAGCGCCGCCACTGCCATGAGAATTACCAATATTAACACTCGCTTGATGTACTTCATAGACGCTCCAATTATTATCTTTAACGTCAGTATACACTTTTGTCAAGGGTTAAACACAAGCGTCTTTAGGGACAGCTATTACCAGCCAGCGTTTTGGGCGAGTTGGACAATGAACGGCCAGTTGGCCATCCCCGCCGCCGGTCCCGCATTGCAGGTACCGTCCGACTCCCAAGGTACCTTGACCCACAGTAGGGCGTCATTGAGAGAATCACCGGTAGTGGCGGTCGGCACACTGCCGAGCGCTGCCGAGTAGTTATTGCACCAATCAGTGGGCGATAGGCCGCTCTTTCCATTGCGCGAAGTATCAATGACGAAGTGTTTGTTGCTCACCAATTTGGAAATGGTATTGCCGTAGGTTTGGTTGCTCGCGGTCGATACGTAATTGGAAACATTGAGGCTAAAACCGTCGGCAGCGGCCACATTGGCCGCTTTCAAACGGCTAGCCATAATTGCCGTCGACTGCCATTCCGGATTACCAGCATCGAGATAGACCGAAGTCTTCGCGTTCGCTTTAAGGATAGTAACTGCTTGCGACAACATCGAATAACGAGCCGCTTGGTCCCCGGCAGACAGGCAGTCTAGGCTTGCCAAGGCGTCGGGCTCAAGCACCACGACCGTCGTATTACCACCAATACCGGCGGCAACTTTCTGAACCCACTGAATGTAGGCCGCGCTGCTGGTGGCGCCACCAGCCGAGTAACTCCCGCAATCACGTTCCGGGATGTCATATAAGACAAGCACCGGTACGGCATTGGCACCGGCCGCAGCGCTCACATAGTTGCGGGCAGTGGCGGTAGCATCTGTTTCCCAGCCGCCCATCCATTGGGCAATCGGCGTCGTACCGACGCGTTTAATAAGACTGGCTCCTGCGACAGCCGGGTTGGCAGCCACATAGCGTAGCGCGTCGTTGGTTGGATCAGTGTAGAAAGGTAATTTTGTCCAGGACGGTAGTAAGGCGGCCGAGACAACGCCGGTGGGGCTAGTCGGTATCGGGTTCGATACCTTGGTTGGCGCAGTCGTTGTCGACAATTTGGTGGCAGCCGCCTGTTGGTCACGCTGTTGCTGAGCAATTGTCGTAGCAATAGCCCGTCGATGGCGTGCCTGTAATGGCCCACTGGCTGTGCCGGTTACAAAACTCGTCAGTACGACGATGGCGGCGCAAGCGGCCAAGTACTGCAGACGCCGCGTGCGCAATTGGTGGGCGTTTGTAACCAAACCCCTCGTTACTGTATACCGTATGGACTTCGATGTAACGAGTCTCATGCTTCCCTCATTGCTTCCAGTATAGCCATATATATGTTGCTGCGCAATGTTATTGATTTTTGTACAAATTAAAATCACGCCTAAACTGCTCCGTTCACTCTATGAATGGTAAGCATAAACACAATTGTAGAATATAGTTGACTTATCCGACACTAATATGTATGATATACAAGAAATTTGGTGAGAGTTAATGAGTATACATAGTAATTATTTCAAACATGCCCCTGCTCCTGAGCGCAAGAATTCTGTATCGCGCAACAGGAAAGTAAAAGTTGCTGTTCTAATCCCGGCCCATAACGAGGCTGGTTCGATCGCTGCTACTATTGAAGCTCAGCTGGCCCAAAAGCGCGTTGCTGATCAGATTATCGTCATTAGCGATAACAGCACCGACAACACCTATGAAATTGCCAAAAGCTACCCCGCTGTCACCGCCCTCAAGACTGAAGGCAATCTCCACAAAAAATCCGGTGCCCTCAACTGGGCCTGGACCAACTACGCCCAAGACGCCGACTTAGTTGTCTGCCTCGATGCTGACACCGTCCTGCCTGATAACGCGGTCCGCGATTGGATTGCCGAATTCCGTAAGGACAAAAACCTCGGTGGCTCATCCTCGAAGTTTACAATGCTTGGTACGCCGATGATTGTTCGCTTGCAACGGGCCGAGTTTGCCAAGTGGACCACCACCGGCCTACGCCGCGGTTGGGCCAGCGTGCTGGCAGGTACCGGTTGCATGATCCGCAACACCGCGCTCAAAGAACTCGCTGCTCGCGACGACCGCGAAGGTCCCTGGAGCTACAACTCAGTCGTCGAAGATTTCGAGCTCACCTACCGCCTCCGCGAAATGGGTTACCTGTGCCAGATCTCGCCAACCGTTCGGGCCTACACCGATGCCATGAAGTCTGTTAAGACCCTCTGGGCGCAGCGCATGAAGTGGCAAGTTGGCACCGTCGAAGACCTCACCATCCTCGGCCTCAACCGCCTGACCGCCATCGACTGGTGGCAGCAAATTCTTGGCCTGTTCGCCGCTGCCGTCCGCATTATGTGGGTTGTCCTACTGATCATCGCGGCTACGCCGTACGGTAGCATCAGCCACAACATTCTATGGATTCTGCTGCCCTTCTTGTTCATCATCAGTGACACCGCCCAAGCCTTCTTGATACCACACCGCGATCGCAAGGACATCTTGCTCGCCGCCTCGCTAGTCCCCCAGGAGATTTTCGCCTGGATGCGAGCCGGATGGTTCCTGACGGCCTGGTATGAGGTTATGGTAAGTAAAGTAACACGCCGCAAGAAAGACCGTTGGTCTATGCAATATGCGGCAGAAGGGGTTAACTAACGTATGTACGGACAAAAAACTACCGCCACGACTTTGTCGACCGGTATCGCCGCAGCATCTTGGGTCATGTGGAGCGTTACTATCGCTCTCGCCACCGCTGCAGCCTTCCTGCTCGTTCGCGTCTTCATCACGATGCGCAAAAACGCTAGCCAGCGCCCGTAATCGGCCAGGCTCCGGCAACTCGTTTGCCGTGATATAAGCAGCCCACTCGTTGGGCTGTTTTTATTTGCCATGTTGTGGCATAGTAAGGTTATAACTTAGCGAGGTATTATTATGGCCCGATCTCTAGAGACTTTTACCGACGTTTTGTCTTTTCAACAGGCAATAACCCGCAGCACGCTGGACGAGCAACCCAAAATGTTCCTCGGCGAGCTCGAGGGCGGCGCCCTGCGCTTTGCCGAAGCGGCCTTCCGGGGGATGAACACCAGCAGCTTGTACGTCCAGCAGCAATACCGTGAGCCTGGTGGCCGAGGCCCCCACTTTGATGTCTACGACGGGCTGCTCGACCCTGACTGGCCGTACGCCGCCGTGTATAACCTTGCGGGCCGTGCCGCTATCTCGGCCACCACGCTCGACTCGGCCATGCATCGAAATTACCGTGCCACCTACCCAGAGCGCACCCAAGATGCCGAGGCAGCCCGCCGCGTCATCGGCGCCATGGCCTTTGCCGCTCCTGGTGCCCGCATCTTTAATGGCATTCTCCAGCCCGGCACCGGATTTATCCTGCCCCAGCGCCGCGACATTCTACCGATAGTTCACCAAATTGTCCCACTTGAGCCAGAAGCCCCGGGCGCTATCCTCAAATTTGTGGCTCCCTTCCGGGACGGTGAATGCAAGCAGACCCTCCGCGATGCCGGCTACACCACCCTCGATGAGTTCGCTACTAACACCTTTGCAGGCGTTCAGGGCCAAGCCGATACCCCTCAGCCGTCAAGCTTTGATTCCACTCGGAAGGCACGCGATCTAGGCTTACTTGATGGGCGCGGACGTTCACGAATCGCTCGTCCCGTGCCGCCTGCCCGCAGCGGCGGCCTCCTCAATTAGTCAAACGCTAGATTTCTAGACAGCGTATGCGCCCAGCCGTTTAGCTTCTTTAGTTCGTTATTGGCGATTAGCTGTTCCTGTTCGCTACTCTCTTGCCGCTTACGTAAGCTATCGAGAATGCTATAGATATGGCTAATACTGCGCTCAAGCTTGGCAAAACGCCCCTCTTGCTCATCAAATCGGGCATTAATTGCAAAGCTTTGCACGTCAGTCCGGTCATTTACTGCATCGATATGAGTATTCGTGGTCTTTAGGTCTGCCTTAACTGTGGCAAGATCCACTGTAACCGTTGCAAGATCTGATTTTATATCGTCGATGCTGCCGGTGATGGTATCGAGACGGGTGAGGATAATGGTCATTTCGTCGTGGCTCATAGTATCGACTATTATGATAAGTGCTGGCGCGTTTTGCAAAAGAAAAGCCTCAAAGATTAACTTATTTAATACTTGCCGCTACAGCCTATCCAGAAGTGTTAAAATTGACTTTTAAGCATAAAAAGAGTATAATAGTACGGTTGTATCCATATACAATGGACGTTGAAAATTTGGAGATGAGTCGCAGGACTCACCCTACAGAAAGGGACTTCCGATGGCTAACACCGGAGTACCTAGCTCAGCCTCGATCGACGCACTCGCCAAGTGGCTCAATCTGCTCGAAAAGTCCGGCATGACGCCAGAACTGATGAACCGCGTCAGCAACCGCCCCATACTGCGCCAGGAGATCGTCGCCCTCATCAGGGATGACATGCTCCCGCAGTGGCAGCCGGTGTACGGCAGGCCCCTGCTCAACACGTTCAATGAACGGCTGCAGGTCGCCTTAAGCGAAGCGGGGCTCTCACTCCCCCATGGCTCCACGTTCGATGCAACGCAGTTGTTCGATGAGGCAGCCAACGAGGTGTCGCCGTTCATGGATCGCTACGAGCTCGCCCTGAAGCTGTTCGACGGCATTGCCAATCTGTACTTCGGGCTAAGCATTCAAGTGCCCGCCACGGTCGAACGGATCGCGTCCTTCACACAGCGCGCCCCGCGCACCGTTAGCAAGCGCCTCAAGCGCGAGCTGGAGACGGCCGCGAATCGCCTGTGCAGCTGGTCGCTCAGCGGCAACTACACCGGAAGCCGCTCGACCCAGCTCAACGGCTTGAAAGCCGCAGGACTGGTTCCAGAAGACTGGGCGATCAGCCAGCTGCTCAAGGAAGAGCGCGAGTACTTCAAGCAGTACATCGCCGCTGGCAAAGCCGACGATAAAGGATTCGACTCCATCGACCTCAGTGTGCCGGCCCAGCGGCTACTCAGCGCAGCGCTCAACACCCTGACCATTGGTCAGTTGCGCCGACTCACCGCCGATCAGTTCGTCACGATCAGAGCGACTAGCCCGGTCATCGCCGAAGAAATCATCGAGAAGATGACAACCTACGGCCTGACGTTCGCACCCGTCTCCACCGACTAGCTCGCTAGTCGCACGTCGGCAGTCTCAGCCTTAATGAGATAAAATCTCGGCTCACGCCGAGTGCGAGAGGTTCTTTGGAATCGTTTCCGTCGCTCACGCGGCTACAAACCTCCAAGAACTTCTCGCAGCACCTCTACGAATATAAGTCGTACTGATGAGTCTTACTATCAAGACGAAAGGTGCCAAGAAAAAACCCGCCATAGCTGGCGGGTTTTTAGTGAGACGTGGGGAGCATTCACGCTAGGTGATCGAGGAGACTGAACCAGTCGAGACGAGCGAAGCGAAGTCGAGCGGTGTCTCCTCGAGTGCCTAGCGTGAATGCTCAGTAAATATTACTGCGAGATCTGAGCAGAGGTAGTAACCAGACCTTGGGCCAACGTCTGGACGCTGACGCCCGAAGCCTTAAGGTACGCCATCTCAGTAGCGAAATCAGTAGGCGTTGTGTTGTAGCCAGGATCAGTCGTGTCGTCGACGTTGATGTCGTGGTACATCAGGATCAGCCAGGTGTTGCTGGCCTTAGCTTGATCGATGTAGCTCTTGACTTGGGCCACGGTGGTGCTGGAGTTGATGTCCTGAACCAGCAGGTTGTACTTGTCGAAGTTGTCTTTGTCGTTGTAGCCGATCTCGACGCCGCGCTGGGAGCCATAGTTGCTCTGAATCTGGCTAGTAACAGCGGCGTTTACTTCTCCGTAAGGAGCGGCGAAATCAGTGATGGTCGAACCGATTAAGTTTTGCAGGGCCGTCTTAGAATCGGCGAGTTCCGAGGCCACCTGGGCGGCGGTGAGCTGGGTCAGGTGGGGGTGATCGACGGTGTGTGAGCCGATCTCCATACCTTGGGCATAGAGGTCCTTAACATTCTGGCTGGTCATGTAGCAGATAGAGCTGACATCGGGGTCGCAAAGGTTGAGGTAGCCGCTAATGACGTAGAAGGTAGCCTTGAAGCCGTCTTGATTCAGGACCGGCAGGGCGTTGTTGTACTGGCTGGCGATGCTGTCGTCGAAGGTGATGCTGACCAGCGGCGCGTTGAAGCCGGCAGCCACATACGGTTCGAGGTCAAAGTCATCGACCGTCAGAGTGCCGACGGCGGCCAGTGTCTGGTAGGCTACGGCCGAGACGGCCCCGGTGGGCATGGTGAAGGTGGCGTAGAAGCGGGTCCAGCTGCCGTTTGAGACGGCCGGGTTGCCGAGCCAAATGTACTGGGTAGTGCCGTCGTTCATGGTTACAGCTACCAAGACTTCGGTGCTAACAGTCGACTGGTAGTAATCGCTAAACTTGTACTCTTTGCCGGCGGTGATGGCTTGCGGGCTGTAGGTCCAGTTGGCGCCACCGTCAGTGTACGCGGTGGTGTTTATGGTGCCGCTACGCGAGCCAGTGTGGCCGGTGGTGGCGTAGGTAAAGGTGGTGGTGTTGTTACCGTACTGGCCCTTGTACCAGCCGTTCGGCGTGGTGGTATCGGTGGTGCTAGCCGTTTCTAAGGAAGGGTTTGGTACGACGTTTGCAGCGGTGGGTGTTACCGGAGTTACCGGAGTAACTGGCGTGGTCGTGGTGCTCGTGCCAACGAGTGAAGCATCGTCGATGCTCAACGTGCCAACAGCAGCGATGACGTGGTAGACCGTGACCTGCTTGGCGTTAGCTGGAGCCGTCAGCGTAGCCGTGAACTTAGTCCAGGCAGTTGCGGCAGCCGGCGTGCCGAGGTCGACGTAGGTGAAGTTGCCGCTGCCGTCATTGTATTCGGCTACGACGTCGCTCTTGACGGTTGATTGGTAGTAATCACTAAAGGTGTATTGGGCGCCGGCTGTGACAGCTACGGGCGTGAAGGCCCACTTAGAGTCGCCGGAGGTGTATTTGGTGATCTTGACGGTGCCGCTGCGCGAGCCGGTGTGGCCGGTGGTGGCGTAGGTAAAGGTATGGGTGTTGGTGCCCCAGGTGTCCTGGCTCCAGCCGGTTGGCAGGCTGCCGCTAGCAGTTTCGAAGCCACCATTGGTGATCAATTCATTGCCTGGAGTGGGCGTTACCGGTGTAACTGGGGTGACGGGAGTAGTGGTCGTATCGGCAGTAGCCAAAGAAACGTCGTCGATGTCTAGGGTGCCAACGCCGGCAATGTAGTGGTAGATGGTGACTTTTTTGGCGGTGGCGGGTGCCGTAAAGTTGACGCTGAATTGTGTCCAGCCGGTGGCAGCAGCTGCCGTGCCGAGATCTTGGTAGGTCAAGGTACCACTGCCGTTGTCGAACTCTGCCGTCACCGTAGTGGCGATACCAGATTTATAAAAATCACTGTAGGTGTAGGCAGTACTACCGGTAATCGCGACCGGCGTAAAGGCCCACTTGGAGTCGCCGGAGGTGTACTTCGTGATTTTGGTTTCTAGACTCTTCGAGCCGGTGTGGCCGGTGGTGGCGTAGGTAAAGGTATGGGTGTTGGTGCCCCAGGTGTCCTGGCTCCAGCCGGTTGGCGCCGTACCGGAAGCGGTTTCGGCCGACGGGTTGGCAACCAAGTTCGTGCCGAGCGCGGCGGCGTGCTGAGCAAAGAGCGGCAGGACGCTGGCGCTGAGTAATATCGCGGTGCTAAAGACTGACGCGAGGGTTTTGGTGAGCTTCAAGGGTGATCCTTACTAAACTGATTTCGTTTAATTGATTAGTTTATGAATTCCACCCGATAACTATCTATTGCTCTTAATATACACCTTGTTGCATATTTGTCAATTATATTTGACCGAAAATGCTTAATGATGCTATAATATAAATAATATGATTGGTCAACTTCCCTCAGAGAGGGCCCTGCCACTGGGACAGGCATTGCCGAAATTCAAGCCGCTCAAGGACTGGTTCGCCAGCGTCTTGGCATCCCCACAACTCGACAGCGTACTTATAGCGATCATTTCCCTGCTGGTCCTAGTGCTTTTTAGCACCGTTCCGGGCAGCGCCCCCGCCCAAATTACTACCGCCAAGCCAGACAAGTCGCTAAACTGGCTCATCAAGCAAACCGTCCCGGCGCCCAGCAAGTCCAAAAAAGCCGCGCCGGCAGTCATGCCAAGTTGCGCCCAGCCGGTCGGCATATTTTCGAACTGCGCCGATGTCAGCATTGATTTTGCACATCAGGCCGACGGCGCCATGACCGATCCACGCATCGTAGCCTATGTCGGCGCGCCAGAAGCCAACAAAGAAGCTCAGTTCTACACTGCCAACCCAAGCAACCTCCGCATCGAAAACGGTAGCCTGGTGCTGCAAGCCCAAGACACTTCGCACGGCAGCTACAAATACACCTCAGCCCGCGTCAGCACCATCAACCGGTTGAATGTTCAGTACGGTAAGCTGGTAATCCGGGCTAAGCTGCCGACTAGCGGTGGCACCTGGCCCGCTCTGTGGATGCTACCCTCTACTGGGAAGTACAAAAACGCCGCCGCCCTGGCCGATCCAACCCATGATGTTAATGACGGCGAGATCGACATTGCCGAAGCCGTCGGCACCCAGCCCGGGGTCATTTACGGTATCGCTCACTGCTTGGCCTATCCACCTGACGGCCGCAAAGGCTACTACGGTACCGTTAACGTTACCGACAGCGCCAGCACCTTCCACGATTACGGCATTGAGTGGACGCCCACCAGCATCACCTTTACTATCGACGGGCAGGCGTACTACACCCAAACCAAACAGCCCGGTGCCGACTACCGCTCGTGGCCCTATGACCAGCCCTACTACCTGACAATGAACTTGGCCCTCGGCGGCACCTGGGCCGGTACCGACACCGCCGACTACCCCGGCGATGGTGTTGATGCCAAAGCCCTGCCCGCCACCATGGCCATCCAGTCGATCAACTACTACAAATATCTCGGCAAATAAAACTACTGCCGGCCAACCATGGCCAATAGTTTTTGCTGGGGAGTGGCGTCATCGGCCACCGGTAGGGCCGGCGGGAAAACACCAACCGAACGATAAAACTCGATCACTGGCGTGAATTCATCGATCAAAGCTTGGACAAATTCTGGGTCCATCCTGGTATCAATACCAATTAGTTTGGCGATGTCGTACGAACGGAAAGCCCGGAAGCTGGTGATATGCTGCAGGTACTCGCCAGCCGGAAAATCCCCGTATGACAAGTGGGTCGTCTTATCGAGTTCATTAAAACTGCTCACCGCCTCGTTTGCCCGATGGTTATACTCTTTATATGACTCGAGCACGGTGTCGTTAGTAAGCAGCGCCTCGTACTGGTCGCCGACTTCGTCTTTGGTTTTGCCAGCCAGCACGTCCGGCACCCAGGCGTCATCATAAGTGTGATACTGTACCGCTTGTCTAAGGGTACTGGGCTTCATGGAGGTACCCGGTGGCATGTCTAGTTCCCATTGGTCGTCCTTGATCTGCGAGATTGAGGCCTCCAAGGCCCGATTGGCTGCTACAAATAATTCTTGAATTGTCATGCTGATACCTCCGTTATAGCTCTATTTTACGCCCATATACCAAAAATATCTCGCTACTGCTTGCACTGTACTGACCGTCGTATACAATGATAAATAATTAAGGAGCCTTGCCATGCCCGTTACCGAAAAACACGTTTTTACCACTAGCCCCGAGTCATATTTTGAAGTCGACCACATGCCCGTCGCCACCCAAGAAGCATTTACCAGCGTGGTACGCAAAACCATCGAGACCTACGACGACGTCCAATACGTCAGCTTCGGTGGTGGCGCTGGCTGGCAAAACCTCGACGAACGGCTCACCAAGAAACTCGAACCAAGCCTGCCCCAGTGCAAACTGGCTGGGGCCTGCGCCATGCAGACCGAGGTGATTGTCGACGCCCGTGGGTATAAAGGCTTACTCCACCTAAGCTGTCCGCTGCAGGAGTTCGCCGAACGCGCTGATGCCAGCGAGTACGCAGCGAGCTGCGAAAAAAACCACCAGGACAGTAGCGCTGCCTTTGGCGATCACCTCCGTGGTACGGCCATGGCCCTGGAAGACCAAACTGCTGAACTTCAGGCCGCCGAACGGCAAGCCGCTGACGCCCGAGCCGCCATCCGCGATCTCATCTAACCGCGTGAAAGGCAGTGCTTAAAAGCTCGGAATTCAGTACAATAATAAGCGGTCATGGCATTTAACGAAGACACGCGGGTGAAAATTCCGGCAATTTTGCATCTACAGCGGTTAGGCTATAGTTACCTATCACTGAAAGCGCACGACATCGATCCGGCAACGGATATATTTACCGATGTGTTCATGGATAGTCTATCTAAAATAAACCCCCAGGCCACCGCCAGCGACTTACAAAAACTGCTGGCTGACATATCGCTGGAGCTCGACAATGACGACCTAGGCCGCGCTTTTTATAAGCGGCTCATCTCCCAGGACGGCCTCAAGCTTATCGATTTTGAAAACTTTGATAAAAACACCTTCAACGTAGTCACTGAACTAACCTGCCGCAACGGCGAAGATGAATTTCGCCCTGATATTACGATTTTGGTCAACGGCCTGCCGCTGGCTTTTATCGAAGTCAAAAAACCCAATAACCATGAAGGTATTATTGCCGAGCGCAACCGCATCAACACGCGGTTCAAAAATGACCGCTTCAAAAAGTTTATAAACATCACCCAGCTACTAATTTTCTCCAACAACATGGAGTATGACAACTCCGGCGTCAACCCATTACCCGGCGCTTTCTATGCCACCACCGCCAAAGGTAGCGATGTGCAGTTCAACAATTTCCGCGAAGAAATCACTTTTGATCTCGGCACCCTTTTATTGCCGCCAAACACCAAAGACGAAGACCTTGTCCTGGCCGACAATAACCAGCAAGTCATCAAACACAATCCGGAGTTCATTACTAACAAAAACCCCAATTCACCGACCAACCGCCTTCTGACCTCACTACTTAGCCGTGAGCGACTGCAACTACTGCTGCGTTTTGCTATTGCCTACGTTGACGACCCGGAGGGCATCCAGAAACATGTCATGCGCTACCCGCAGCTATTTGCCACCATGGCCCTAGAAAACAAGCTTAACGCCGGCATCAATCGTGGCATTATTTGGCACACTCAAGGCAGTGGCAAAACCGCCCTGGCCTACTACAATGTGCGCTATCTTACCAACTATTATCAGCAACAGGGCATCATCCCGAAGTTCTACTTTATTGTCGACCGGCTCGACCTACTTACCCAGGCTAGCAGCGAATTCACCAACCGCGGTCTGATTGTCCGCACTGTCGATTCTCGCGATGAATTCAGTGAGGAATTCAAGCAGCCTAAAGCCATTCACGGTCTCACCGGCCAGCCCGAAATAACTGTCGTCAACATCCAGAAATTCAAAAACGATACCCGTGTCCTCGCCAGCGGCGACTACGACCTTTCGGTCCAGCGTATCTACTTCTTAGACGAAGCCCACCGTAGTTACGATCCCACCGGTAGCTTCCTCGCCAATCTCTACGAATCCGATCGGTCGTCGGTCAAGATTGCCCTGACCGGTACGCCGCTCATCGTCAGCAACAAAAAGAATGCCGATGGTAAAGAAGACGCCAAGACGACTCGCAGTATCTTCGGTGATTACATTCACAAGTACTACTACAATGCCTCGATTGCCGATGGGTACACGCTGCGATTGATTCGGGAAGGCATCGAGTCGTATTACCAACTCAAGCTGGAGGCTATTCTCAAAGAAATTGCTGTACTGCATAAGTCGTTCGACCAAGAAGCGATCTACGCGCACCGGAACTTCGTGGAACCCATGCTCGAATACATCATCGACGATTTTCGCAACAGCCGCATTCGGTTTGGCGACAAAACCATCGGCGCCATGGTGGTATGCGCTAGCTCAGACCAAGCCCGCATGATGCAGACCGTATTTGCGGAACGCTACTCCAGCCGCGCCGAAACTCCGCAACCGCTGACCTCGGCGCTCATTCTACACGATGAAGGCTCCAAAAAAGACCGCGATGCCAACGTAAAACTCTTTAAGGCCGGCAAGATCGACGTGCTGTTTGTCTTTAATATGCTCCTGACCGGCTTCGACTCACATCGCCTCAAAAAACTCTACCTCGGCCGGGTGGTCAAGGCCCACAACCTGCTGCAAACCCTCACCCGCGTCAACCGTCCGTACAAGGAGTTTCGTTACGGCTACGTCGTAGACTTTGCCGATATCAGTAAGGAGTTCGACGCCACTAACCAAGCTTACTTTGAAGAACTCAACCGTGAGTACGGTGACGAGCTGAATGGCGAAAACGAAAAAGATATTTTTAACTCGTTGTTCATGTCGCCAGCCGAGATTGAAACCGACATTGCCGAGATACAAGAGAAACTATTTAGCTACGACATCGAGAACGCCGAGATATTCTCACAGCAGATCAACCAAATCGATGACCGCACACAAATGTCAGAGCTCAAAAGCCTGCTCGAAAAAGCTCGTAACCTCTACAATATTATTAAGCTGCTCGGCCACTACGACTTGCTAGAGAAAATCGATTTCAAGAAGCTCAGCTTGCTCTACAACGAAGCCAGCCGCCGCCTAGATTTGCTTAACCTAAAACAATCTATGGAAGCCGGCACCGAAAGCCGCCACCTGCTCAACGCCGCCCTGGAAGACGTGCTGTTTAGCTTCAAAAAGACCTCCGAGACAGAACTACGCCTCGCCGACGAGATTAAAGACATCGTCCGTAAAACCCGTGGCGGCCTAGGCGGCAACTTCGACCCAGCTGACCCAGTCTTCGTCTCGCTCTACGACGAATTCAAACGGCTGTTTGAGAAGTGCAACATGGCCGAGCAAAGCCAGGACGAATTACGAAGTAATATGCAGCAGTTCGAGCAACTCTACAAAAAAATTCGGGAGCTAAACCGCCAAAACGAAAATCTCAGCGGCAAATATAAGGGCGACAAGAAGTACGCCCGGGCCCACAAACGTATGAAGGAGCGCCATCTCATTTCCGACAGTGACACGGTGATTTATCAAATCCTACTACACACCAAAGACAAAATAGACGGTGCCATCCAGAACAGTCAGAGTATTGTCGAAAACAGCGGCTACTTCTCGGAATTGATCTTGCAAAAGACCATCAATAGTTTTGACGAAGCCCATCTCGCCGTCAGCTATGAAGCGGCCCAGGTTATCCAGCAGCAGCTCACGAAAGAGTACATCGACGAATATAATGGAGTGACCGTATGAACCAAGACTATGCCAACCAGACTAAACTCCTGATCGATAACCTCAAAGGCATTTGTGCCCGCTACGGGCTCGGCAACGACGGTAACGAATTTAAGATTATTACGCAGAGCTTTCTTTACAAATACCTCAACGACAAATTTGGCCACGAAGCCAAGCGGCTCGATCCAAAGTTAGCGGCCAGCGAAAACTGGGAGAAAGACATCGCAGGCTACTCTGAAAATGACTACAACTTGTTGCTGGCACGCATGTCGCCGGGCAGCGCCCGCTTGCGGCCCGAGCATTTCATCTCTTACCTCTTCAACCACCAGACTATGGCAGATTTTGCCTCATTATTTGACGATACACTGCGCGACATTGCCACTCGCAACAATGCTGTTTTCTCGGCGCACGACGATTCGGGCGCCAGTATCCTGCTGTTCGACACCGAGCTCAGCAAATACATCTCGAGTTCCTCAGAGCGCAGCAGTTTTTGCCGGGCAATTATTAATCAGCTGTCCAATGTCAGTTTTGAGCATATTTTCTCAGAAGGATTCGACTTCTTTTCGACCATTTTTGAATACATGATCAAGGACTACAACAAAGACAGCGGCCAATATGCTGAGTATTACACCCCGCACGCCGTTGCCAAAATCATGGCCCAAGTCTTAGTCGACGATGGCGTTTCAAATGTCACTTGTTATGACCCCTCGGCCGGATCGGGGACGTTACTTATGAACCTAGCGCATGCTATCGGGCCGGATAAATGCAGCATCTATTCGCAAGATATCTCTCAAAAATCATCTGGACTGCTACGCCTGAATCTCATCCTTAACGATCTGGCCCACTCTATTAACCATGTCATTCAGGGCGATACGATTCTCAAACCAGCTCACATAAACGACAAGTTCGACTACATCGTCTCCAACCCGCCCTTCAAGCTAGACTTTAGCGATTATCAGCCAGAACTATCAGCTTCCAAAAATACCGAACGGTTTTTTGCCGGTATCCCCAAGATCCCCAAGGCCAAAAAGGACAGTATGGCAATCTACCTACTGTTTATTCAGCACATCATGTACTCCCTATCCGAGAACGGTAAAGCCGCCGTCGTCGTCCCCACCGGCTTTCTAACCGCCCAAAACGGCATCGAACTAAAGATTCGCGAAAAGCTGGTGAACGAGCACATGCTGCGCGGCGTCATTAGTATGCCAAGCAACATTTTTGCCACCACCAACACCAATGTCTCAATTCTGTTCATCGACAAAGCCAACACCAAAGGCGACATCATGTTAGTGGACGCCTCTAACTTAGGCTCCACAACCAAAGAAGGCAAGAACAAGAAAACGGTCTTATCAACCGCCGAAGAAAATACCATTATTGAAGTCTTTAAGCAGCACAGCGCCATCGATGATTTCTCGGCCGTGGTATCGTACGAAAAAATTGCCAGCAAAAATTTCTCGCTTAGTGCCGGCCAGTACTTCGAAATTAAGATTTTGCACACGGTTATCACGCCCGAAGCCTTCACGCAAAAAATGGACGGCTACATCACTGAATTATCTGAGTACTTCGACCGCAGTGCCCAATTAGAAACAGAGCTCCGGCAGCGGCTCAAAGAGATCCGCTATGACTAGGCGAATAGTGGTCGGCAGTATAGCCACCCTCAACCAGCGCTCTATCAACCAAGCCGACAAGCAGCAGCGCATTGCATATTTAGACACCGGCAACTTGACCCGAAATATTATTGACGAAGTCAAGTTGATTGCGCCCGGCGAGCCCCTGCCCAGCCGGGCCCAACGTAAAGTCCAAGACAATACCATCATCTACTCGACCGTCCGGCCAAACTTAGAGCACCACGGCTTTATTGATACTGCACGCAAACATTTGATTGTTTCTACCGGTTTTACAACCATAGACGTCACCGACAAAGACGTCGACGCCAAATTCCTCTACTACGCCCTCACCCAAAAACCAATCACCTATTTCTTACACCGGATCGCCTCCGGCAGTGTCTCCTCCTACCCCTCAATTTCCCCGGACGATCTGGCGGACATTGCCCTCGAAATACCCAGCGACCGTACCGAACAGAAAAAAATCGCTACCATTCTGTCGCTGATTGATAAAAAGATTGAGACCAATAGCCTTATAAACAAGCGCTTGAGTCTCATGGCAGACAGCCTATTTGAATACTGGTTTTTACAATTTGATTTTCCTGACCAAAACGGCAAACCGTATCGATCATCGGGCGGTGCCATGGTCTACAATCCGGTCCTAAAAATGCACATACCAGCAGACTGGTCGGCGGCACTGTTGGCCGACTTTATTGCCCACGACAAATCAGGCGACTGGGGCTACGCCGAGGCCACGAGCGAGCACGATCAACGAGTAGTTTGCATTCGAGGTGCCGACATCAACAGCCTCAATGGACTGGCGCAATCACAGCCGCCGCAGCGCTACATAGCCGCCAAAAATAGCCATAAACTGCTTGAGCCCAATGACGTTATTATCGAGATATCCGGCGGTAGCCCCTCGCAGTCGACCGGCCGGATAGCGTACGTCACCGAGCATTCATTGGGGCGGTTTTCTGATCCGCTCGTTACGTCTAACTTCTGCAAGGCGCTGACACTCAAAAATCCAACTGCCGTCTACTACCTCAGCCACTTGTGGCAAATGCTCTATCGGCGAGGTGTCTTCTTTAACTACGAAGGCAAGACCAGCGGCATCAAGAACTTATTGTTCGACTCATTTGCTGGCTCCTATCTGACGGTACGTCCCAAGGCGGCCGTGCTCCGCAGTTACTACGAAATCAACGATGTGTATGAACAGCAAAAGCAAGCCCTCCTGGCCGAAAGTGCCAAACTTGGCGAACTCCGAGACTGGCTACTACCGATGCTGGTAAACGGCCAGCTGACAATCGCCCGTTAACTCCCGGTTCTAGTACATTTTAGCCACCAGCGCAATAAGAATTACCGAACACAAACGCCCTCAGCATTGCTACAATAGTCCAATGAAAACCGGCATATTCTACGGCCCCGGCGACATTCGTGTCGAAACGCGGCCCGATCCAACCATCCAAGAACCAACCGACGTCGTCGTCAAAGTCACCTACTCGTGTATTTGTGGCTCAGATCTCTGGGCCTGGCGGGCTATTAATAAACGTGAGACGGGCGGACCGGTCGGCCATGAATTTATGGGCATCGTTGAAGCCGTTGGCGACACGGTGACCAAATTCAAGGTAGGCGACCTAGTAATTGCCCCTTTCTCCATCTCTGATGGTACTTGTCCAGAGTGTCGTAACGGCATGACTTCGGCCTGCCGCCACGGTTCAAACTGGGGCCGGGATGATAACGACGGCGGCCAGGCCAGCATGGTGCGCGTGCCAATGGCCGAAGGTACCTTGACGGCCGTGCCCGATCACGACAAACTCAACGAGCAGGTAATGCGGGCACTACTGCCGCTGAGCGATGTGCTCTGCACTGGCCACCACGTGGCGGTCAGCGCCGAAGTCGGTCCGGGCAAAACCGTAGCTGTAATCGGTGATGGGGCCGTCGGCTTGTGCGCCGTAGCCGCCAGCAAACGGCTGGGCGCTACTAAAATTATTCTGATAAGTACCCACCCGGACCGTGCCGAGATCGGCCAGCAGTTCGGGGCCACCGATATCGTCGATGCCCGCGGCGACGACGCAGTTAAGCAAATCAAAGCCCTCACCGACGATGCCGGGGTTGACGCAATGTTAGAGTGCGTCGGTACCGACGAATCGTGGGAGACAAGCTTTGCCATGACCCGGGCCGGTGGCATTATCGGCTTTGTAGGCGCGCCGCATGCCAAAGACCCGTCCTTAATGCGCATGTTTCGGGCCAACATCGGTATCCGTGGCGGCGTCGCGCCAGCCGGAGCTTACATTCCCGAGCTCTTGCCAGACGTACTAAGCGGTAAACTCGACGTGTCGCCTATCTTTACGCTCACCATCCCCCTCGACGATCTCGCCGAAGGCTACCAAGCCATGGACGAGCGCCGCGCTATTAAAACGCTCATCAAACTGTAACGTTTTATCTCTTACGCTGAAGTAGGGCCCAGAGACCAAAGATGGTCATCCAGATACTCTGCGGGTAGCTGACAAAGCGTTCCATGCCGCCAATACCCAGCCAGAGGTAGACGTGGGTAGTAAACAGCGCCAGGGCCACTAGTCCGACCACGCCAGACAGCAGGCCATAAGCTCGCAGCCAGCGCGGCAGCATTGGGGCCCGCACATTAATCAGTATCATGCCGAGATTACCAAGCGTAAACGGCAATGCCGCACCGAGCACGTGCAACCCGCTCACGGTATTTTCCGGAAATAATCCCACCATAATCGTGCCGACACCAGCCACGACCAGCGCGCCAAAGCCAACTAGGGCCAGGCGGCCAGCGGCATATCTATGGTGCAGGAGTACGGCGCCACCAATCATCGTCAGCCCCAGCATTATAAATGAGGCGTTCATTAAGCTGTGGTCCGGCGAGCACACCACGCGCTTGCCGTACGGACCGCAGACGGTGTTGGCCAGGTCACTAATGGTGTTATAGCGCCAACTATAGCTAAGGCCCACCGGCCAAGCGGTAGCGGCAATCAGCTGCACCAGGTAGTACTGGCAGCTCAGTAGCCACAGCGTCGCTCCAGCCAGATATTTTTTGTCAGTGCTCATGCTATAAGCCTAGCACGGAACAATTTTTTGGCATGAAAAAACCGTGATGGCGAGCTGCTCTTGACTAAATTAAGAAATGAAAGTATTATTTAGTTAATATACTTAACCATTTAATAATTAGAGGTAGTGCCTATGACACAGCGGACGTACCAAAGCGGATTACTGTTTACCCAAGCCCACAAGGCGGTGCGGGTGCATATTTATCGCATTCTGGAGCAATACGGTTTAAACCCTTCCTACTGGGCATTGTTGAGCGCAGCCGTCAATTCTGAAGAAGGTATACGGTTAGCCAGCGTCGCCCGACTTATGGACGTTAAAGCGCCGTTAATCACCGTCTTGGCCGATGATCTACTAGAGATGGGACTGATAAATCGCGTGCCGCACCACACTGATAAGCGCGCCAAACTTTTAGTAGCTACGGCCAAAGGTAAAAAACTATCTACCGAAATAGAATCATTACTCAGTAATGAGATCAGCTTGCTAATGGACGGTGTCACCCCAGCAGACGCGCAAGCTTTCCAACGGACGCTAGAAGCAATTATTAGCAACGCCCGCGACGAATAAATAGGCAACTGTAAGATTTCTTGCTGACTTTAATTTTGTTAAGTTATGTAATGAAGTTACTTAACTAAATTATTCCTGGATTCCAGGAAAGGAGCCATCCCATGCAAGAACAACCTAACGCAGCGAAAAAGAGCCTGGTCACCATCAGTGTGGCAATGCTGATTGTCGGCGGTTTAATCGGTTTTGGTATTACCAAGGCAGCCGATAACAGCGACAACAACTCCACAAAATCTAGTATGACTAGTGCTGTGCCAACCTCAGCAACCAAGGCAGCTGACCTCCGTTCAACGCTGGTCATGCTGGGCGTTGAGCACATGACCTACACTGACCAGGCGGTCGATGCCGCCCTGGATGGCTCACCAAACGCTGCCGCCACGAGCGCGGCCCTCTACGCCAACGGCACCGACCTCGGGGCAGCAGTTGGTAGTATTTACGGCAAAGATGCTGAGACTACCTTTAACACCGTCTGGAAACTTCACCTCGACGACTTCGTGAAGTATGCCGTCGCCGGTAAACAAGGTGACGCCGCCGCACAAGCCGCCGCCCTGGCCGACATCGACGCTAACTACACCAAACCACTGGCGCAGTACCTCGCCAAGGCCAACCCAAACTTGCCTGAAGGCACATTGGAAGGCCTACTCCGCGAGCACGTCAACATGACAGCCAAGATGATTGACCTCCACATTTCTGGTGATTACAGTGGCGAAGCAGCCGAGCTCAAGATGGCTAACGCCCACATGGAAGCTATCTTCAGCGCCCTTGCCAGTGGCATCGTTAAGCAGTATCCCGCTAAGTTCTAGCTAAGACCATACGACAGTGTTAACCCGGGGAGGCGGCGCTAGAACCGCCTCCCTCACTTATTAAAAGGACATACTATGAACAAGAAACTCAGCTTCCTCGTCGTGGCAGTCGTGATCGGCATCGGGCTCGGCTCCGCCGGCACGGCCCTGCTGATTGGTCGCACCGCCGGGAACAGCGCGGCCTGCGATAAACCGGTCGCCAGCGCCCAGTCACACCAAATGATGATCATGGACGACAAAGTCGCACCCGCCAATATAACCGGCAAACTGTGCGATAGTCTAACCATTACGAATATGGACGATGTCTCGCGCGAGATCGCCTTTGGCCCGCACGAAAATCACGTGGCCTATGACGGCATCGCTGCCAAGCGCGTCGGGCCCAATGAGTCCCTGACGGTCACCCTCAACCAAGCCGGTAGCTTCCACTGGCACGATCACGATCACGACGAAGTCGAAGGCTTTTTTACTGTCACCAAGTAGTTTTAAATTAGTCAAGTTATCTCATTGTAGAAATAGCAAACTAATGGTACAAATACACTGTGCAGTACGCACCTTAACAGAGTAACAACAACTCCGACCGAAAGGCAGTGGCATGGCCGCTACAACCGGATTACACGGAAGTGAGATTGGCAAGAACATGTTTCGCGCCGCGGCGGCGGAATTCACCGGCACCTTTCTGTTGGTGCTCTTCGGTACGGGGACGGCCATCGCAGCTGGTGCGCAGAAGACCATCGCCGGGAGCCCTGCCGATTCACTGGCAGTCGCTTTTGCGTTTGGTTTGACGCTCACCGGCGTGGTCTACGCCTTCGGGCACACCAGCGGTTGCCACGTCAACCCGGCTGTCACGCTCGGCCTGGTGATCACCGGCAAGTTCCCGGCCAAGTACGCCCCGAGCTACTGGATCAGCCAGATGGGCGGTGCCCTCTGCGCCAGCTTGCTGGTGTGGGAACTGTACGGCAAGAAGGCCCGCACCAACGGTCTGCTCGGCGCCACTCAACCGGCAAGGGGCTTCTCGGACGCGCAGATCTTGATCGCCGAAGCCGTCATTACCTTCGCCTTGGTGTTGGTGATTTTGGCGGTAGCGACTGACGACCGAGTTCGTTCGGTGGATCCCGGCATTGCCATTGGCCTGGTACTCGTCGCCTGCATCCTGTTCGCCGGCCCGATCAGCGGCGGCGCTGCCAACACGGCCCGGGCTTTTGGCCCGATGATCGTGGCAGGTAGCTACGACGCCTGGTGGGCCTACTTGGTTGGCACGCTCGGAGGCGGTGTGCTCGGTGCGATCGCCTACGTGACGTTCTTCGGTAAAGCCGAAGACCCGAGCGAGGCAGACGCCTAGCTATCACAGACGTGGTCGCGGGGTACCGGATGATTGCCTATCCAGGTACCCCGCTCCGCGCTGTTGTTACTCTGTTTTTTTCTTTTTATTGTAAAAAGTCATAAATCATTATAAAATACTGCAACCTATGGAGTTTGACCATGATTTTAGCCGCCGCGATCTGTTACGCGGTGCCGTTGGCCTGGCTGGCCTCGCGCTGCTGAGTAGTTGTGGCGGGGGCCCGGAGGCCACGCCTGCACCGACGCCAGATCCTATTATGGAACTACTCGCTATCAGCCGGTTAGACCCGCTAGTGTTTCCGGACGTCGCCTGGATCAATCGCCAATCCAAAAATCACGAGCCGCAGCCCCACCCATTAATTGATGCACACCAGCTACGCGAAGACGGCATGCCGGCGCTGGCCTTTAAGGCTACCCAGGGCCATGAGGGCGAGCGGCACGTCGACGGCGATCTAGCTCAGAATCGCCGCAATTGCGCCGAAGCCGGCATTTTAGGTATTGCCTATCATTACCTCATGCCCGGCAACGCCAAGAAACAAGCCGATGCCTTTATCGGCGCCCTGATCGACACCGATCCGGACAAGCCTGGCAAGGTAAAGGCCAAACACACCAAGGCCGTATTGGTGGTCGACGTCGAAAAAACCGGCCAAGACGCGCCACATGGTCCAAGCATCGAGGACGTCCATACTTTCTACGACCGCGTCAGCCAGAAGACCGCTCGCCGGCTTGGTATTTACACCTCGGTCGGCTATTGGGGTGGCTACCAGAACGGACGGCTGCTCAAGGGCGAACTCGGCAACCCCGCCAGCCCGAAAGGCTCGTTCTTATGGTGGGCGTACTACCTGCGCAGTAACGGCACCACTGCCAGCGGCACCGCGGGCGAGCTGTTTAAAAAGGTCTCGGCGTACAGCCATCAGAAAACTACCGATGACCCATGGCCAGCCAACCGAATTGGCGATTGGGATTATTACACCATACGTCAGTTTACCGATAACGCTAAATATCGGGACTACCAGGGCGCGCATGATAGCGATGACAAGCACACCCTCGATTTTAACGTTAGTTGGCTCGACCAGTCGCAACTGGCCAGCTATGGTAACTATCGGCCCGACGAACTAGCCAAAGTAAAGCCGCTCAGTACAAAAATTTAATACAATATTATTATCAGCTAGTCACTTTAGTGCTAAACTAATAGTAATGAACACCTCTAGAACCGAGCTCTATATGATCCGCCATGCTCAGACGCCGCTCAATTTAACTCCAGACGTCGTTAACGGCCGTAGCAATCACATGGGCCTTACCGAAGAAGGCGTCGAGCAAGCCCACCGGCTGGGCCGCGGACTCCTAAAGGCAAACTTGTTTCCTACCAAGGTTTTTTCCTCGCCAGCCAAGCGCTGCCTGCTCACCGCCACCATCTCGCTCCAGGAAATGGGCCTCGACACCCAGCCGCTCGTCCAGCACGCCATCCAAGAGCTTAGTCATGGACCATGGGAAGGTCAGCCGCGTGATGAAGCTTACCCGCCCGCCGTTCTAGCCGATATGAAAGCTCAGGGTAAGGACTTCAAACTGCCTGGCGGTGAATCGATGAACGATGTCGGCCAGCGCATGCATGGCTGGGTGACCGAAACGTTTGCCGACACACCACCGGCCGACAGCCCGGCCCGTTACTTTGTCTACACGCATAACGGCTCCATCAAATACCTGGCCTCTCTACTGTATGGCTGGTCGCACCAGCAAAGCTATGACTTTAACGTCGATAACACCGCTCTCAGTCTGCTCACCATCGAAAATGGTGAGATGGATTTTGCCTATCTCAACCGCGACGTCGAAGACCTATGAACGGTTTCGGTCTAACAGACCGGACAATATGTCGTTGATTTGGGCCACCGACTGCGGATCGCGCAGGATATTCCGGTCTTGGTCCTGGCCGAGTAACGGACGGGTCGGGTCCAGCAAAAAGGAAAATAACGGCTTCATTGGGCTGCGCTGCATCGACGACGGCCGGCCACTGATTTGTAACTCCAACAGATGGTCACGCCGCACGACCTGTGCACTAATATCGGCGTCGCCGGTAGTAGCCCCGATACGCAAATCCTTGAAGGTACCGGTCGCGGCTGTGCCGAGCAGTTCCAAATTTGTTACATAACTCAAAAGTAGCTGATCGCCGGGGCGGGTCTCGCCCAAATATTCATCGAGTCGCTGGCTCACGTGCAGCAACTCCAGGAGAGCTGCCGGGCGGCTATCGCGGTTGGCAATACGCGCTAGCACCGTCTGCAGGCTCGGAGAATCCGGGTACGGATTATTTTCTTGGCTCGGATAACGGAAGAAGCGTTTCAGGGCTCGAGGAGCTTCGCGGGTACGATCGGAATCATGATAGTTATTATGGCCACTCATAATTTCATCACGGCTCGAGAAGAGGTGGCCATATTTTTGGCCTAACGTTACAGCCAAGGTAAGCTCCGCCGAATCGTTGACTATCTGTGGCCCGCGGTAGCCCACGGCTTTGCGGACTGCTTCCTGGCTGTGCTTGCCATCTAAAGGATCCAACAGTAGATCATACAGCCCCAGCACTAATTGCTGTTTGGCTTCCGGAAGCAGGCTAAAGGCCTCGTCCATCACCACCTGGCCTTGATCAGGTAGCAGATTCGCCACCACTACCTCCACGCCGCCGCCAGTCCGGGCTACCAACTGCCGCGCATTGCCATTCTGAGTGAGCGCTAGCTGTAGGCGGCGGCCACTGGCATCAATTAGTGGATAGCTCAGCCAGTGATGTACATAGTCTTGGGGTACGCTTTCGCGGCCTGGACGGTATACATATGCTGGAATAGGTAGCAGTCCTTGCTTATTCATGGATTTATGCAGCTCCCAACTCGCTTTGCGAACTAGTGCTGCTTCGTAGGCGACCAGCAGCTGCTCGCTGCGGCGCTGGGCTTGGCCATCAATAAAGGCTTGGATGTACTGCTGATTTTCGGCAGTGTACGGGGTCGCCGGGTTTTGCCTTAGCAGCGCCCGCAAAGACTCAATAATGCGGTAGCGCGGCGTTTCGTCATCACTGGCCGTGACATAGATCGAGTCATCATGTATTTCGCTGCCGAGTTGCACGTAGCTACACAAACCATCGGCGCGGAGGGCAAATGTTGCCAAGGGCAATAGCGTGTCGGCGCCGATCTTAGCGGCCAACATGGGGAGCCGTTCAGCCGGCGCTGCTGGAATCTCTCGGGTAGCTGGTGCCGATACTGCTTTGGCGCCCAACCATCGCCGTTTCGTGGCTGGAGCCGGCGCCATAATAGATTCAGCTTTTGAGACTGGTGTGGCGATCACGACTAAATCAACGGGCCGACCATCAACATAAAACTGGCTGCTCTTTGCGACATCAACTTCGAGGACGTCAAAACTCGATCGATACTCGACGTTGTCTACTACGTAATAGTCTGCCGTTACGGATAGGCGATCAGCATATTTTTCGTGGTCTTTAAATTTCTTGTGTACTAGGTGACTCAGGTCGGCGGCGGCAATGCTACAGTCCGAGAATTCCATGCCGAGCGCCCCGCCGAGCAGCGAGGGAACTTGTTCTGAATCAGTTTCGGGGCTAGCCACGGACGAACACTCCAAGATCAATAATTTACAAATTTTACCATATTAGTTATCTAAATACAATAGAACGGTCATTCAGTTCCATCTGTTACAATTGGGGCATACTCCGTAAAAAGGATCCCTATGGAAGAAAAAGCCGCCATTCACCACGCCAGAGGCTTCAGCGCTCAGCAAAAGAAAATCGCCCTCCTGATTGTAGCCTTCGCGTTTGTGATGGATCTGCTCGATAGCACGATTGTTAACGTGGCCATTCCCTCCATCCAGGCCAACTTGGGCGCTAGCTACAGCACTATCCAGTGGCTAGTGGCTGGTTACTCGCTGACCTTCGCACTATTGCTGATCACCGGGGGTCGCATGGGCGATGTTTTTGGCTATAAAAAAATCTTTATGATTGGGGTGACCGGTTTTACCATTGCCTCGTTGCTCACCGGCATTGCACCCACGCCAACCTTTTTAGTAATCGCCCGGCTGATCCAAGGCGCCATGGCGGCGCTGATGGTACCGCAAGTGATGTCGCTAATGCAAGTCATTTATGAGCCGCAAGAGCGGGCCGGAGTCATGGGACTGTTCGGCATGCTCGGTGGGCTGGCGGCATCACTGGGGCCGATTATTGGCGGCCTGCTCATTAAAGCTAATATTTTTAATCTCGATTGGCGACCAATTTTCTTGATCAACTTACCGGTCGGTATTTTTGCGCTGGTTGCCGGTGCTAAATATCTCCCAGACGGCAAGTCCGAGCACCCGCTCCATATTGACCTGGTAGGTACGGGCATAATCATCGTGGCACTCAGTTTGTTGGTCTTCCCGCTGATTGAAGGTCGCGATCTCGACTGGCCGCTATGGTCAATCTTGCTACTCGTTTTGTCGATACCGGCGCTCGGCTTTTTTGGTTGGTATGAACGACGTAAAGATTCTATCGATCACTCGGCACTCATCGTACCGGCACTGTTTAAGGTCAGGACCTTTATAAGCGGCCTCGGCCTCAACATCATCGTCGAATCGATTCTGATTGGCTATTTTCTAACCAGTACCTTGGTGATGCAGATCGGCCTTGGGTATAGCCCAATCAAAGCCGCGCTCACCGCCATTCCGGTGGCCATCGGTATGACGCTCGGCTTTGCCGTCTTAGGTCAAAAATTGATTGCTACCCTCGGCCGACGGGTACTGATTGTAGCAGCCACAATTTTTGCTGTTGGCCTGCTGATTACCACCTCCATTTTCACGCACTATACATTGCACGCCGCGCCGTGGCAGTTTATTCCGAGCTTCCTCATTACCGGCATTGGCCTGTCACTGCTGATGATCCCGATTTTCTCCGCGGCGCTGCAAGATGTCGACCCAACGCACGCCGGTTCGGCTTCCGGCATTTTAAATGCCGTACAACAAGTTGGCGCTGCCATCGGCATTGCCATTATAGGCGTGATTTTCTTTGGCCAGCTCAACACCGGTTCGCTGCAGAGCTTTAGCGACGCCGAGCCCGGGCTGCGCAGCAGCTTGAGCGCCCAGCACATCCCCGCTGGCGTACAGGATGAAATCGTGGCCAGCACCCGTACTTGCTTCCACGACCGTAGCACCGAAAAAGATTCGAGTGTCGTGCCCGCCAGCTGCAAGCAAGCCCAATCCGGCCCCGGCAGTCAAGCCGTCAGCCAAGCCATTAGCCGCAGCGCCCGCGAAGCCAACGCCCATAACTTTGCCAGTGCCTTCCGAGCCAGTATCATCTACATCATTTTGCTGCTCTTTGTTATCTCGGCGCTTAGCTTCACCTTACCCAAAAAGTTCCGCATGATTGAGGAAGGCGCAGTTGCCTAGGTGAGCGACACTATTTTCGATAAAATTGTCAGTGGCGAAATACCCAGCTACCGCGTGTGGGAAGATGACAACTATCTAGCCTTCCTAACACCTTTTCCTAATACACCCGGCCTAACGGTAGTCATTCCCAAAACCAATCCCGGCGACTACCTGTTCGACATCGATGATTCGGTCTACGTGGGCTTATTAGCGGCCGTCAAAACTGTCGCTAAGCTGCTGGAGACAGCGCTCGGCGTCCAACGCGTGGCCTTGGTATTCGAGGGTACCGGCGTGGCCTACGTACATGCTAAACTCTACCCGCTACACGGTGAGCTGGCCGGTCAAACCGACGTGTGGAGCGATCACACCGAGTTTGTCGAAAACTACCGCGGCTACATCACCACCATCGAAGGCCCGAAGATGGATGACGCCGAGCTATTAGCTATTCAAGCTAAGATTCGCGAGGCAGCATGAATCTACTACTGCTCGGCGGCAACAGCCTGCGCAACCAGGCCTGGATTCATCAAGTGAGCGACAGCCTAGCCGGCGATTTTGCAACCCGCACCGTTATTGACTACCGTCACTGGCAGACTGGCGAGCCAAACCTCGACTTCGCCCACGAATTATCACAAATTGCCACTGCTGCCACTACCCTCGGCGAGTACGCCGTCTTCGCCAAATCGGCCGGCAGCATCTTAGCGCTCGAAGCCATCCAGCAAGGCATTTTACGGCCTAATCGAGCAGTTTTTACCGGTCTGGCACTGCCAATGGTCGGCGAGCACCCTGCAGCGCTCGAAGCCCTGCGCACCGCCACAATCCCAATCACTATTTTGCAAAACGATAGCGACCCTGTCGCCTCATACGCCGAAGTTGCGGCAGCCTTACGCGACAACAACATCACTAGCGTTGAGCTAGTATCGTTGCCCGGCGATAGCCATGACTACGACGATCTAGGCGTTATCCGCAGCGCCCTCATCTAGGGGCTGCGAGGTTGGTGGTAAGAGGTCTTGAACGGGCAAAGTATGCGTGATCGGGGCTACTGGCTCAGGGGGCGGCGATGCCAGAGGCATTTGCTCTACGACCGTCGTCATTGGGGAAGGCGTTGGTGCTGGAGCGGCTGCAGCCGGCAGTTCGAGCGAAGTATCCTCTTCTTGGTCGGCCGGTTTGAGAATGGCGTCTACCAGCACATCGAGCTGGTCATTGGATAAATTAGCCTTTACGGCGTAGCCTTCGATGCCTTGTTCACGCAAACCGGGAGGTGCATCAGCTTCGTTGAGATTCGAGATAATCATCACCTTGATGTGCTTACCCCAGTCGCTCTTACGCATCGTTTGCAGGATCTGGTCGCCGGCAATTTTAGGCACCATCAGGTCGAGTAGCACCAGATCTGGCAGCTCTTTCTCGATTAACGCCAGTGCCTCGACGCCGTCGTAGGCCACAAAGCATTGGTAGCCGAGAATTTCCATCCGCGTCCGATAGATATCGGCGAGCGCAACATTATCATCAACGATAACGATCTTAGCTGATTTGCCGAACGGTTCCATGCTATCGATTGTAGCGCACCGCTACGAAATTAACTATCTATTGGGCGGCCGGGTCGGCGAGGTCGGCGGTTGCTTCGATGTGGCCCATAGCCCGTAGCTGGGAAAGTACTGCTAACCCGGCAAAAGCGCTAGCTTCGGTGTAGTAGGCCGTGCCATGCTCGGGTGAATGGCTGGATATTTCATGACCCTTTACTAGGGCAATGGCGGCGAGCGTTTCGAGCTCTTCGGTGTCGAGCTCAAGTATGGCTTGGGCTTTTTCGCGACGTTCGTCAACTAGAGGGCGAGGTTTTGGCTGCGGCGCAACTGGTTGCTTATTTCTACCTAACATGTGCTGCATCTCCTATTTTTTATTATTTTACAATAGGATTATATCACACTTGGGTTAATTTGTCAATTGTATTAGGTTGCGTCTGGGGTTGACGGATCGGCAGGCGGATCGGTGCCTGGGTCAGCCGGAGGCGGGTCGACGGGAGCAACGTAGGTGCCAATGGTGGAGGTTTGATCTACCGGCTGGGTAATTACCGTCGTTACGCTCGCGCCGCTGCGGCCAGTGGGGTAGCAAACCTTTTTCTGGCCAGCATGGCCTTGGTTTATGATAGTCACCACACCGCTAGTAACCGCTGGGTCTTCTACGGGCGTCGCGACAGTATAGGCGATGCTGATGATGTCACAATCAGGGGTAGTTGGCGTGGCATTCGTGGCCGCCGAAGTTGGTGTTGGCTCGGTGGGAGTAGTGTTGACTTTAGCCGACGCGGTCGCGCCTGCAGCAGTGGTGGGGCTCAGTGACTTACTGGTATCTTTGCTAGTGTCAGTGGTGCTGACTTTGGTCTGTTTGGCGGTGGCGCGGGCCTGCAACTGGCCACTACCGTTGTGGACGCCAAAGACGAGTACTAAGCCAACAACAACGACAATACTAGCGAAGGCTGCCATCATGGCCAGCTTGAGGCTGCGGGTGGATGGTAACTCCTCAGGGGCGGCGTATGTAAGCGAGACAACCCGCGACGGCTCCTGGATATAGCGCTTGTCGCCAAGCTCATATTCTGGTCCCTCGACACGGTACAGGCCGCCAATTTTGAGGCCGCGAATCAGGCGCAGGTTCCGACTCACCGTCAGCATGCTGTCCTCGTCGTTCTCAAATAAAAATTGCACGTAACGCTGGCCCGGCTTGTATTGACGCTTCACGAGCGTTCCCACAAAACTAAAGTCAGATTCCGCAGCTCCCACGGTTGGCATAGCCCCTCACTCCCACAGATTATGCTTACGTTAATCATACCGCGGCCACCAAATAATTGCCAGCAGTTTCTCAGCAGGCGTATACTACTGATATGATTAAAGATAGCCATGCCTTTAGCGGTTTTTCGGTCAACGATATCGCCGCTGCCAAAATGTTTTATGCCGATACGCTCGGCCTCACCGTCGAAGAAGCGATGATGGGCAACCTCACCCTGCACCTCGGTGGCGAAACCATCGCCCTGGTCTACCCCAAGCCGGATCACCAGCCAGCTACATTTACGATTCTCAACTTCCCGGTCGACAATATCGACGAAGCGGTAGCTGAGCTTCGGCAAAAAGGCATCGAGCTGGAGCACTACGACGGTCTCACCGACGAAGCCGGTATTGCTCGCGGTTTATCGGTCCAACGCGGCCCAGACATTGCTTGGTTCAAGGACCCGGCCGGCAATATTTTGTCGGTCTTGCAGCTCAGCTAACTGCGCTACTTACTTTTTGGCCTCGAAGTCGAGCGCCGCCGAGTTAAGGCAGTAGCGCTGACCGCCACGATCGATCGGTCCATCATCAAATACGTGGCCCAGATGTGAGCCGCAGTTCTTGCAGCTCACCGCTACTCGGTGCATGCCAAAGCTGTCATCATCAGTGAGAATGATGTTTTCGGTAGTAACCGGGTCAGTGAAGCTCGGCCAGCCTGAACCGGATTCAAATTTAGTGTCACTGGCAAACAGCTCTTGGCCACAGGCAGCGCAATGATAGGTGCCATCGGCGTAATTATTAACATATTTGCCGGTAAATGGCTGCTCGGTACCCTTTTCACGCATCAGATAGTACTGCTCGGGCGTCAGCTTCTGTTTCCAATACTCATCAGTTTGTTGCATCATGTCTTGCGTCATCATTTCCTCCGCGTCTTATACACTATAGTATGAACGTGCTTTCGGCCAAACGTCAATTAAACATCCGACAAAATTGAAAAAGTTAATAATTATTTAATCTTTACCTGCAATACTATGCATAGGTAATAATTAAAGAATCCTTAAAATATGAGAATACTCCTTATAGAAGACGATCACGGCATCAGTCTGGCCCTCCGACAGGCGCTATCCACGGTGTATGTCATGGATATCGTGGATAACGGAGCCGACGGTATTAGCAGCGCTGCGCGCGGTGGCTACGATATTATTTTGCTGGATCTTAACTTGCCCGATATGCACGGCCTCGAGGTCTGCACGCAGATGCGGGCCAAGGGGGTCACCGCGCCGATTCTCATCCTTACGGCCGACACGGCTGTCATTCGTAAAATTGGCTTGCTCGATGCCGGTGCCGACGATTACCTCACTAAGCCATTTAGCTTGGGCGAGCTCAAGGCCCGTATCCGGGTGCTGGACCGCCGCCAGAGCCAAAATCGCGACAACACGCCCCGGAAATTATATCTAGATGATCTTGAGCTCGACAGCGTCACCCATTTTGTAGCTCGGGCCGGAAAATTAATTAAGCTGCGCCGCAAGGAATTCGCGATGCTAGAGTGCCTGCTGCAAAACAGTGGCGCTGTCGTTACGCGCGAAATCCTGGCCGCGCACGCCTGGCCAGAGAATGAAGACCCCTGGACAAATACCATTGATGTCCACATCAAATACCTGCGCGACAAAATTGACCGCCCATTTGGCAGACCGCTCATAAAGACGGTCCATGGACTTGGCTACAAGATCGAGGCACCACGATCGGTAGTAAATAAAACGAAAGGGGGGGATGTATATGAGCGATCTGTTACAAGCAGTTCTCAGTGACCAGTCAGTTCGGTCAGCTGAGGCGCTACCGCTCGCAGCTGCAAAGACTGCGAGTGAATTTAATCCTTGGGTAACCTTGGAGTAGCCAGGGGCGGGTCGCAAATGCGGCCCGTCTTTTTTTATAACAGCGATAACAGCGTATAATTACCAAATACCATGAAATCCTCACTTTACCGTCTGTTTGTAATCTTTATCAAACCACGCAGCCAGGATATTGAAGTCCAACGGCAGGAGTATGTCCTAAACGTGCTGCTCAGCGCCTTGGTGGTGCTGGCCGGGCTCGCAACGCTCTTGAGTGGAATTTACTTCTTTTCGCCAACTGTCGACCAAAGTAATGGCAGCTTCTTATTTACGGCCATATTCTTCATCGTTATCGGGGTGTTACTCCTCCTGTCGCGGCTGGGGCATTCCACTGTCTCGGGCATGGGCTTTATTTGCCTACTTGGTGTCGCGGCCCTGCAACTCACCTTTGCCTGGAGTTTTGATCTGCAACAAGCCTTGCTCACCTACGTCATGGTGATTATCGCCGCCAGCATTGTGCTGCGGGCCCGGCTAGCACTGATACTCGGTGTCTGTATTAGCATCATATTATTGGTAGTCGGCCGCCTTCAGACCAACGGCAGCCTCCAGCCGGATATCAGCTGGAAAAAGTCCGGCCTGGACTTTGGGGATGCGCTCGGCTACGCCATTACGCTATTGATTATCGCTTTTGTATCATGGCTATCCAACCGCGAGATCGACCGCTCACTATCCCGGGCCCGCAACAGCGAGGCCGCCCTCCTTAAAGAGCGCGACAACCTCGAGATAAAGGTGGCCGAGCGTACTCGCGAACTCGAAGAGACCCAGCTGGTTCGCCTGACCGAGCTGCGCCGTTTTGCCGAATTCGGCCGCCTAAGCGCCAATCTGCTACACGAGGTTGCCAACCCCCTGACGGCAGCATCGCTTAACCTGGAGCAGCTCAGCGAGGCCGAACACTCTAACTACGTGCACCAAGCCCAGCGCAGCCTACAGCAGCTAGAGCGCTATGTTGATGCCGCCCGCCGCCGGCTCCGTGGCCAGAGCGCCCTGGCTACTTTCTCTATCCGCCAAGAAGTCGAGCAGACCATGCGGGTTGTTGAGCCGTATGCTCGCGAGACGGGCGTGCGGGTAGAGGTGGCCATCGAGGGACAACCCAAACTGTATGGTGATGCCGTCAAGTTCTCACAGATCATCGCTAACTTGCTCGTCAACGCCATCGAGGCCTATCAAGGCATCAAACGTCCGGCGTCCGAGCCGCACATCGCCCTTACTATCAGTGGCAACCGGAAATCAATTACTTGTCGGGTGCAGGACTGGGGTAAAGGCATCCCCAAGGACGCCATCAGCCGGATCTTCGAACCTTTCTACACCACCAAAGTCGAAACCAACAAAAGTATGGGTATTGGCCTGTCGATGGTTAAGCAGTTTGTAGAAGAAGATTTTGACGGCACTATCACCGCCGAAAGCGACGGCCACAGCACCAGCTTTGAGTGCATCCTTAAGAGCCAGGCCAGGTCGTAGCCGTGCGCCGGGGTGGGGCATCGGCAGCGATTCGCAGCGGTGTTACCTACCTCCGAGGCCAGCAGGCCAATGATGGTTCCTTTCTCGGCCAAGCCAGCACTGCGCCCGATGACTTTCGGGACAGCCAGCTTCACTACACGGCTTTTTTTACCAGCCTAATCGCCAGCGTACTGCATACGGTGCCTGGCACCGTGCGCCTGCGCAATAAAGCTGTCACCTTTCTGTTGTTGCAAAAAACACCAGAGTGGACCTGGAACTATTGGCTACCTGGCAGCATCGATGACCAAACTCGCCCCTATCCGGACGATCTCGATGACACCGCCTGTGCGCTCAGTGCTATTAGCCTTACCAAACCGGCGCTGATTGATGGCCGGGTTTTGGGTTTTGTAGCTAAGCAGCTCATCAGTCAAGAAACCAAACCGAGTGGCCCCTACACCACCTGGCTCGTCCGCGAGCCGGCCGAACCAATCTGGAAAGACGTCGATGCAGCAGTAAATGCCAACATCGGTTATTTTCTATCCCTACACGACGTTACGCTCAAAGGATTGGAAGGCTATCTTGAGGATTGCCTGCGGCGCAGCGATCTACGTTCACCCTATTATTACGGCCAGGCTCCGACGCTGTACTTTTTGGCCCGGTGGTACCGCGGGCCGCAGCTCCCCCGCTTACAACAACTCATCACACAACAGCTGGCGGCCAAAACTACTCCGCTCCAGCTAGCCCTGCTCGTACTAGCCGGTTGCCACGCGGGAGTACCGCGGGCCGCCCTGCAGGCCGCACACCAGTTATTGCTGGACAGCCAAACCGATGGTCATTGGCCGGCCAGTGCCTTTTATAACGAGCCGCCACGTCAGGGCCAAAACTGGTATGCCGGTTCGACTGCCCTAACCACTGCTTTTGCCGTCGCCGCGCTCGGGCTTTACGCCGAGTTTGGTCGTGCGGTTGCGCCGGTCGCCCACACCGCCGCCAGCAACAGCACTCCTAAGCCAGCTAGCGACTTAGCACAACTCTACGCCGACTACGTCGCGCGCCTGACTGCGGGTGACCGCGAAGGCAGTATTACCGCTATCGCCAGCAGTTTTGCCACGGCCTGCCAGCGCCCGGTCAGCCAAGCCACGGTAGACCATTGCAACCGGGCCAGCCTCAATGGCTGGGTGGCCTACACTATTTACGACGACATCATGGACGACGCCAAAGATCGCCACCTACTAGGCGTCGCCAACTTCGCTCAACGCCAGCTGATAGGCGAATTTCGGGCTGCCGTACCCGGCAATACCGCCTTCGCCGCCGAGGTCCAAGCTGCCCTCGACACCATGGATAGCGTCAACACCTGGGAAGCGCAACACGCCCGAGCTGACGTGAGTAATGGCCTGCTCCAGCTGCCGCCCCTGCCGGACTACCATGACCTATCTACCTTAGCCGATCGATCCTGGGGCCATAGTTTGGCAGCCTCCGGAGTACTACACAGCCTAGGCCTGACAGCTGAAAGCCCGGAGCATCAGACCCTGCGCAGCTTTTTCCGGCATTATTTAATAGCTCGCCAACTCAACGATGATGCCCACGATTGGGAAGAAGATGTGGCGGCCGGCCAGCTGACGGCCGTGGTGGTGATGCTCCTCCACGATGCCGGATTATCCCAGGCCCATAGCCTCGTGCTGAACGATCAGCGCAGTTCGCTCAGGAACTGCTTCTGGCAAACGACTATCGATGGCGTCTGCGCGCTAATTCTCGACCACCTCGCCCAGGCCCGTGTTGCCTTGGCAGCTTGCTCTGTGCTGCAAACTACTACCGTCATGGAGGGCTGGTTGGCTAATCTTGAGGCCTCCGCCCGACAGGCGCTTCATGAACGTAACGACGCCCAGGCGTTTATACATACTTACACTGGTATCTAAGCATTAGCGGTGCACAAACTTGCCAGGGCGTAGTATAATTCTTGTAGCTTATGGCTACTAATAACGGCAAGAATCTACCAGCTACTAAGGACATTGGGGCACCATCCGAGAGTAAAATCAGCCGACACCTGGTCGTGCTCTTACCGCTATTGGTGGCGCTTACTTTTAGCGTGAGCTACATGCGCATGGTCGACCAAACACCAAGCGGCTCTAGCAACGCAGTAAGTAGCGATAAAACCAATACCAAGCCTACTAAGGCGACCACTCTCCAACCAGTCCAAAAGCCGAGTACGCCCACCTTATCACCAGACGTCCAGACCAGCAGTACGGTACCTCCCACGGTCGACCCGACCGACACGGCGGCCGTAGTGAACAACAGCACATCTTCTACCGAGGCCTCCGGCCAAACCCAAGGCGCCACCGGCCTGCAAAATAGCGACGTTGACACTACTAATAACAGCCTCCAACAAGCTGTCACTGGAATTCTCGACCCGCTGGGGCTTGATAAGCTGCTGATTAAACTTCCCCAAGCCTCCAAGAAATAAACTATTTACTTACTTTAAGTAAATAGTTATACTGGAGCTATGGTTACCGGAACCGAAACCACGAATATAGTAGCTACCTGCCTGCACGACTTATTCAAATCGATGCGCCGGCCACAGGTATGGAGCGCTGTGACTAAGCAGGCTGGCGTCGACATCGACCGACCGGGCTTTTCACTATTGGCGGTACTCTATCACACCGAAAAAGGTAGCTGGAAACTGCACGACATCGCTGCCGCACTAGGGGTCGAAGCACCCTCAGTCACCCGCAAAGCCCAACAGCTGGAGCGCGATGGTTTGGTGATGCGCGTGCCGGACGACAAGGACGGGCGAGCTGTCCGTCTACGGCTCACCGAGGCTGGCGCGGCGATCCATCACAAAATCAAAGCTGTCCAAATGGCGCTCTACGAGCAAGCCCTCAGTGGCTGGAGCGACCACGACAAGCAAACGCTGGCCCAGCTGATGGAGCGGATGACATCGGACATCGCCAGCGCCCAAGATACCTTCGCCAAAGATTAAACAAAATTATTATAAGGAGCATGCATGAAATTATTTAAGAAATCGAGCAGCCAGGCCGTCGTCCACGACGGTTCGCGCGAGCTCGACCACGGTGAGATTATGGTGATTATCACCGCCCTGATGCTGGCGATGTTTTTGGCCGCCCTCGACCAGACCATTGTCTCCACCGCCCTGCCGAAGATCGCCCGAGAGCTCAACGGCCTCAGCGAATATTCGTGGGTGGCTACATCCTACCTGCTCACTAGTGCCATCGCCACTCCGATCTACGGCAAAATCAGCGACATGTTTGGTCGCAAAAAAATCTTTATGGCTTCCATCACCCTGTTCCTGGTTGGCTCGGCCCTCTGCGGCCTCAGCCAGAACATGGGACAACTGATCCTTTTCCGCGGCATCCAAGGCCTCGGTGGTGGTGGTATCTTCAGTTTGGCACTGGCTATTGTCGGTGACATCGTGCCGCCCAGTAAGCGTGGCCGCTACCAAGGTTACTTTGGTGCCGTCTTCGGTGTTTCTAGCGTGGCCGGCCCGTTGCTTGGCGGCCTGATCACCGACCACCTATCGTGGCGCTGGATCTTCTACATCAACCTGCCCATCGGTATCCTGGCTCTGGCCGCCATTTCGGCCCGCCTGCACCTGCCGGTCCGCAAAACCGACCACCAGGTTGATTACGCCGGTGCCTTGTTACTAGCGGCTACTGCCGGCTCGCTGCTGCTGACGCTCGTCTGGGGTGGTACTAAGTACGCTTGGGGCTCGCACACCATTGTCGGCCTCATGATCGGCTTCGTGGTTGCCTTAGCCGCATTTTTGGCACGCGAGACCAAAGCCGCCGAGCCGATCATTCCGCTCCGCTTATTTAAGAACGGTATTTTCCGGGTCTCCACCATCCTCAGTCTGCTGTCTGGCATGGTAATGTTTGGCGCCATTTTGTTCCTGCCCCAGTACCAGCAACTGGTTCGCGGCGAATCAGCCACCGCCTCTGGCCTACTGATGACGCCACTGGTCTTTGGACTGCTGGCCGCCTCGATCACCTCGGGCCGTCTCATTAGCAAGCTCGGTCGGTACCGGATGTTCCCAATCGTGGGTACGCTGGGCGTCATCCTCGGCTTCTTCCTGTTTAGCCACATCAGCATGACCACCAGCCACTTCATCCTGTCACTGTGGATGATCGTCCTGGGGCTCGGTATCGGCTCCTTCATGCAGGTCATGACTTTGGCCACCCAGAACGCTGTCAAGCGCGAAGATCTCGGCTCGGCTACGTCGGTCGTCGTGTTTGCTCGAACTATTGGTAGCTCACTCGGTGCCGCAATATTCGGCGCCATCCTGACCGCCCGTCTCAACTACCACCTGAAAGGCATTGATGCCAGCGGCGTCCAAGTTAATGCTAATAACCTCAGCTCGAGCATTGGCCAGGCCGGTAAGAGCCACCCTGAGGTGGTCCACACCATTCTCCAGGCCTTCAGCCTATCGTTCCGGGACGTCTTCCTCTACGCCATACCGTTCGCGATTGCCGCTTTCATTGCATCACTCTTCCTGAAGGACGCCAAACTGCGCGGCGGCAAAGACGAAGCCCACACGATGTCACCAGCCGTCGAGTAGCCCTGCTACTTGGCGAGCTTGGGCCAGACGACCTTGGCGACGACGTCACGCTTGGACAGCCAGCCAAAATGGCGGCTGTCCGTGCTGGCCGAGAGATTGTCGCCAATCACAAACAGTTTGCCCTGCTCAACCCGCTCGATACGTTTGATCTTCTCGCGGCCTTGATGCCGAAAGATAATCACCTGACCCGGCTTGAGGTGGCGCTTAAACAGCGGTGAGGCTAGCAACAGCTGCCCCGGGTGTAGTTTGGGGCTCATGCTGCCGCCGACGACGCGGCGCATCATAAAGTATTTAGGCTTTTTTCGTTGCCCAGAAAATATCTGCAAGTTCATCGATTTGCTCCAATAATTTATCGGCTTCTTCGACCTCGAGGTGGTGTTTGCACTCGCCGGCCTGCTTGATAGCGTGCCAGAACTTGTCGTGCAAATCCGGATACTGTTCGAGGTGTTCCGGTTTGAAATAGTCGGCCCACAGCACCATCAAGTGATGCTTGACCAACTCGGCTCGCTCCTCTTTAATGACGATGGCCCGAATTTTGTTGTGCTCGTCAAAACCCTCATATTTTTCCATGATGGCTTTGATGCTCTGAGCTTCAATTTTGGCCTGCGCTGGATCGTAGACTCCACACGGCAGGTCGCAGTGAGCATAGACGGGTTTAATCGAAAATAGCTTCATGTTGGCGCCTCCAGTTATGACTCTATTATACTGCAACTACCCATACAGGTTGTAAAGATACTTACTCCTCTGTTTCAGAAATTTGTACAAAAATCGAATAAGTGTATTATTAAGCCATAAATAAGAGGTACGTTATGCCCCCACTCGGTCCAGAATTCGACACCTTTAAAGCCCGTAACCGTAACCGCATTCGCGCCATCAAGTCACAAGAGCAACGCCTCGCCGAGACAGCCCATAGCTTGCTCCCAAAGCCAGCCAAACCCCGGGCGCTGCGGGTTATCAAAGATAAAATTATGCCACCCACTAGTTTTGACACACCACACACTCCCACTGCCTACTATCGCGCCGGGGGCTTGGCGAGTGATTATCTAATGTCGGCCTACTTTTCACAGGTTTACGGTGGGGTATTGTTTACCCGTTTAGCTCACTTTAGCATAGGCACCGGCATTATGCGCGGCGTCGGCCCCATTCAGCCGCGCGCCATCATAACCAAATCAGAGTTTTTCGGAAATCCAGTCATGCCGCTCAGCGAAGCCGGTCACCTCGTGGACCCAAGCGCTCTGACGCTGACGCAGCGCGAAGCCTTCGTTCAAGACCTCACCGAAACGATTGACCTAATCAGAGCCGTGGTAGAAGCCGAAGCTAGTCAGGAAAGTTCGCTTCCAGCCGCAAACTAAGCTCGGCCAGCTCGGCGGCATTGACGGTCGCCAGTCCCAACTCATCCGCCTCGCCTTCAGACTGCAAAAAATTAAGCAGAATATCGGCAGCTCGTTTGCCGCCGTCGGACTCCAACATATCTTTGATGCCAATTACGTCAGCTTCGGCTTCGGTGCAACCGGTCTGGGCCATAATTGACGCTTGCCGCAACTCGTATTCCGTCTCCGTTCTTAGCTCTTTATTCAGGGCTAGCAGCATGGCCTCTTCGCCAGATATTGTCTCAACATGCTTAGATATCTCGCCCGTAGGGTGTAGAACGTAATCCGTATAGACGATATCGCTGTCGCCTTGGGCGATCGCGACGGTCTCTTCGATGGTTAGACACAGCAGGCCATCATCTTCATACACCTTCATCGCTGGGTCGATAGGGTTCTTGCTTAATGCACCGCGTAGCTTGGCGCCAAACAAGGCGATGGCTTCATCGCTGGGCGGTTGGCTGTCATACGATTGGGGGCTATATTCACCGCTCATAACAGATACGATACACGCACCTAGAAGTTCTGGCAACCTTATGCCGATTGGCTGTTGGCGGCTCGCCACTTGGCGATTTCGGCATGATTGCCGCTCAGCAGCACCGGTGGCACTGGCCGACCGTCGTAATTCTCCGGGCGCGTATACTGCGGAAACTCGATGTTGACGTCGTCGTCCTGGAAGGACTCGATTTCGGTGCTGGTTTCGCCGCCGAGGACGCCAGGCAGTAGCCGTACGACGCTGTCGATGAGGATCATGGCCGGCAGCTCGCCGCCGGTGAGTACGTAGTTACCAATGTAGAACTGGCGGTCGACCCATTCGGTGATGCGCTCGTCGTAGCCCTCGTAGCGCGGGCAAATAATAACCATACCTTCGGCCGCGGCGGCGATTTGCTTGGCCTGGGACTGTTTGTAGAGCGTTCCGCGCGGCGTCGGCAGGTAGACTTTGGCACCCGGGTCATTAGCCTTGGCCGTTTCGATCGCTTTGAGCAGCGGCTCGACCATCAACAGCATGCCATCACCACCGCCATACGGCGTGTCGTCCACCTGGTGGCGCAGTCCCAACCCATATTCGCGTAAATTAATGTACGAATACTCGACAATGCCGCGATCGCTGGCCTTCCACAGCATGCTGGTAGCCAGGACGCCCTCGAACATTTCCGGGAACAACGTAATAATCTGTATCTTCATATTTTACTAATTATACAATATCTCGACCATCTTAGGAAGGTATACCGACTATAAGATGAGCAGAAAACTTGCTATACTGAAGGCAATAAAACAACACATAAATGACAGAGCAAGACCAACAGCCAAATCAGCTTGATCAAGCCCAAATAGCGGCCAAGCTCCAACACCTGGGCACACTGGCAGAAGTAGCCCAGGTGACCGAAGTTGCTAGCCACCCCGAAGGGCGCCAATTTTTGGTGACGCCGGAGCAACACGGTACCGCGAGCGAGCAAACCGAACTGCTCGAAGCGTATGTTAGCCGGGCTCAAAATGAGCTGTCGCCGGAGGAGTCGACCGAAACCGCTGTCTGGGATGCAGTGTTCCGCGAGCAATGTAGTAGCTTGGCCACCGAAGAAGATCCGACGAAGCGCGAGGCGCTGGCCCTCAACATCCTTGTCGGCAACGCCTTCGCCAGCTATGGCATGACTCCTGAGGAATCTAAGCCATTTATCACCAATCGCCTCTGGGAAATGGCCCAAACGCGCGACGGCCAAGCCATCGTCGAAGCTGCCGAGAAAAATATTGGGTTGTGCGCCATCAGCGCCAACGGCGAGCCCCCGTACGTATCGGTGGCCGAACAGCTCAGCGGCGGCTATGCGGACTTGCTTAAAGTCACCGACAAGCACTACGAAGGCCGCACCGCCGTCGATACCGACGTCATGCAAAGCGCCGACCGCGAGCAAGCTAGCTGGCTGATCGAGCTGGGCGTCAGCGCCGGCGACATGCTGAGCGTCGGCTACAACCTAGCCGATGTTAATGGTGAATTCCGCACCGAAATGGCTCACGATCTGCTCGGCCGTGGTATGGCTATCCATCGCACCCTGCTCCGCACCGACCCGCCGTTCTGCGATGTGCTGCCCCGCGACGAAGTCATCGATGACGCCCTCATCCACGATCCAGCCGCTCTGACCGGATACAGCCTCACGGAACTGCCCAAAGAACGGCGCGAAGCCGTGATTAGTCAGGCCATCGAGAAGCTCGCTCCGGACGACATTACTACATGGATGGGGTACACCATTACCGACCCGCTGAGCCCCGAGCTCTTCCCAAAGCTCCTGGAGACCTGCGGTAAAGGCTTCATCTACAATACTGCTAAGTGTTTTGAGGCCCTACCACCTGGCAGCCTGCGATTATTACAAGACTTCGAGGCCAACGAGTGGACCATTATGGGTATGGTCGATCTACTCGATGATGACGACCAGCGTGAAATACTACAACTGGCCGAACACGATGAAGAACAATGGCCCTATGCAATCTACACCAACCCTGAGGGCTTCCGGGTTATTTCCAAGGAAGATTTTATGGCTCAAGCTCGAGCCACCAACCATATGAACAGTGTTGCCAATAACCTATCCGCCTGGACCGATGGCAGCGACAAAGAGCTACTCCTAGAAGCCATGAACGGCATCTATAACAGAAAATACTCTTGGCAAATCGCCTGTAGCATGGGCCAAATGCCAAATCTTGATAAAGAATGGTTACTCCAAGAGTTCACCGAACGAGAACGCTACAAAGAAATCGTCCAGGGAATGCCCCATTTTGGTGAGCTGATTGACCAGCGGCAATTTATTGCCGACCGAATTGCTGAGGGCAACGAGGGCTGCCTGCTGACGATGTTCGGTGGATTCTCGCAAATCCCTCCGGTGGAGTTGTATCAGATATTTAAAGATAATGATTTAGTGGAGCACATTGCTAGCAGCTTCTTGGATTTCCGAAGCGTGTTAAATAGTACCGAAATCTACCAAGACCTGCTGCAACGTCCCGGTGGCACCGAAGCAATTATTGAGCACTTACCCTATTTTAGTGACGAAGATCTACGACCCCTCTACGACATTGTCGCCAGTAGTGAAGAAAAGTTTAAATTAGCCTTCAACTTTGAGAATTTCTTATCTTCGGGGATTCCTATGGAAACCATGTTGCCTATTTTGCTTACCTCCGCGGACGGCGTGCGACGATTACTCCAAACGCATGACCGCATTCCAGAAGTGGCCGCCGCAATCTCGATTGAGCAGCTGGTCGAAGCTGGCTTTGAAAATGGCTATACCGACACCCTCCTCAATCAGATTAAGTACGTACCGGCCAGCCGTCGCATGGAACTCATGTACCGTGCCATCGAGGAAGGCACACCCTGGCTCTGCGCCGACTGCTTGCCCGAGATCGGCATTACCGGGCGGGAATTTGCTAAGCTATTGTTTAGGGAAGGCTTCGACGGCTACGCTTCGCGGGAAGGCTTAAAACTGTACGGACGCGACCTCAGTGGTCTAAGTTTTGACGAACTTTTAGAAGACGGCGCGGCCGCGCTAACCATCAAATACCGCCACCGCCTACCCGACTACTCTGAGGCACAAGCAGTGGCCCAACTTGTCGACAAGAAAAGCACGATGATCATCAGCTACATGAAATATTTGGAAGGCCCACTGAGCGACGACGCCGCACTGTTGCTGGCCCGGAACGGCTTTTCCGGTATCATTCTCGAATCACCGCAAAAATTTGGTCCTATCTCGCCAGAACTAGTCCTGGCTGCCCTGAGTGGCGATGATACACACGCCGTTGAGCTGTACCAGAAATGTGACGAAAAGGTGGCCTGGCTCGATACCGGCATCAAGCTCCTCGGCGCCGATTCACCTCCGGCCTTACTGGCCGCTACCGAGTTTATTAATGAGAGTTACGAGGCCGAGATCCCGGCCGAGTTGCAAGCGCTCGGCGTAGTCAGCAAGGGTCAGCAAGGCTACGAGCAGCTGCGCACGTTACAGCAGCAAATACGAACCCGACTGCTCTCGCAAGGTGATGATTCGGCTCAGCTCGGGGAACTGAGTGATTTAATCACTACCAATCGCTATGCGGGCGGCGTCGCACGACAGGTCGTTCGCTTTGGTGAGTCCGAATGGGGCCGTCACGACCAAGAAGAATGGCAACGCACCATTACGCAGCACCTTGCCTCCCGCGAAAACCACGCGCCAATGCCAGAAACCTTTAAAAAGTCCGAGATCGTGACCATTCACCAAATCGATGCCAAGGAGTTTGATCCGAGCAAAATTGATGAAGATGCCCGCAATCGCTACCAGTTGCTAGCCTCCGACATGGCGGCCGGCCTCGCTATCGCCCAGATTGGACTCACCACCGACGACCCCAACAAAGAGCGCTATCAGCCAGTGCTAGCTCAAGGCAAGCAACTGCTCTCGGACGAGTTCGGAAGGCTCAACAGCATCCGCCAAAACTTAGTCGCCCAGGGTAACGAAAAGGGACTCTTTAATATTGATAACCAACTGCAAAACCTCGAAGCTGTCCTCAACGCCGGCCCCGAAGACTTCGGCCGGTTGCTGCGCGAAGACTTCCAAACTCTCGGTAACCTCAAAATCAAAGGCCTCGACAGCATCATTCGCACCGTGGCCTTCGCCCGGGCCTTCACTAAATCAAGTGATGCCCGCAAAGCCGCCGCTGAAGTCAGCAAAGACGAGATCAGCTTCGAAGCACTCGGCAAGCTCGATAACCTCGTTTCATATGTGGTCAACGACGAAGTCTACAAAGATTTCTTCACGACTGATCATGCCCGCAAGTCCTTCACCAAAATAACCGATACCGTTGCTCTACGCAACCAGTTAGCCAAGCTCCAAAAAGCCGAGGCCACCGGCGAAACCAAGCTGCAGTTCGTCCCCTCTCGCGGCCTATTACTTGAGCTGTCCGGCCACGTGGCGGACGCGTGCTGGGCTTCAAAATATGACTCCATCGCCAATGAGTTCCCACATATTTCCAGTCTCACCTTCGTCCGCGACCCGGGCAGCGCCCAGGAACGGCTCATCGGCAGTTGTCTCCTGATCGACACTCACGACGAACAAACCGGCGAAAAAGTCCTTGTTGTCCGAGGCATCAACCCGATCCAAAATTACATCCAAAAAGTAAAAGTTGATGAATTTACTAATTCGCTCTTCAACTACATAAAATCTATTGCCGGTAATCGACGGGTTGCCGCCGTCTTTGACCAACAACCCGGGCGGGCCGGCACCAATCGCCCGCTTTTGCATGAGTACCTCAACGGGGAATTCCGCGCCGCTCACGTCAGCGCGCCGCCGCTCAACCTGCCGGCCGATACTACCTTCAACGACTACGTGCTATCCGTAAAAGGTAACGAACCCGTCCACATTATCTCCTAGCTCACAACCTGCGTCCGACGGGCGCCGCTCAACAGCCCCGAAAACCAGAAGAACCCCGATACATCGGGGTTCTTCTGTCACATAAAGCTCCCATTCCACGTTTCCGTCGAATGGCTCGCATGAGCTCAAGTTTTTGTTTTGAAATGAACGTACGTCACAAAGGACTGGGGTTACTATAGCGCAAAACGCTCTGCTTTTCCAGAGGTATCGACGCTTCCTACAACGTTTTGGCCGGTTTAGACTATATTAGACATCGAGGTCGTCAAGTTCGGCAAGATCGCGGCGGTGCTGGCTGACGCGGTCGCTCGGGCTGTCCTCTTCGACGGCTGGCTCATCGGTGACAGCCACGGAACTGTCGCCATCATCACTAGGCTGACTTGCGGGCGCGGCGCTATCATCAGAGGAATTGTCGCTGCTCCCGGCGTAGCCGGTGCCCACGCCGTTGTCGACGATCTTGAGGTTGTAGCGGGCTTCATTCTTGGTACCGAGGGCACGCAGCAGCGTACGTAGGCTCTGGGCCGTGGCACCACGCTTACCGATGACGCGACCGAGATCTTCCGGGTCGACGGTAAGCTCAAGGAGCACACCTTTTTCGTCGATGCGGCGATCGACGATTACCTTATCCGGGTTGCTGACTAAAGATTTGACGACAAATTCAACAAACTGCTGGTCAATACTGCTCATACGGTCAAGTCCTCATTAACTGATCTAGTAATTATAGCAAAATGCTTATCACTGTAAGTGAAAATTCTTGCGGAGATTTTAATGGTAAGAGACTATGGGCGAAACGCTAGGCTTCGGTTTCGGCGGGGGTTTCAGCCACAGCCTCGGGTGCCGCTTCGGCTTCTATGGGAGCTTCAGGCTCGGCTGCTGCTTCAGGCTCGGCTTCCTCTACGGGAGCGGGAGCGGCTGGTGTCGTGCTGCGACGCTTGTCGGCGTTGCGGACGGTGCGGGTGCGGTCGGCGCTGACTTTTACCCAAGATGGCAGCTCAATGCCTTCTGACTTAAACAGTCGAACAGCGCGGTCTGAGGGCTGGGCGCCGTGTGTGAGGTAGAAGCTGGCTTTGTCTTTGTCGAGCGTCACGGCCTTTGAGTGGGGGTCATAGCTACCGAGTTGGGCGACAACTTTACCGCTCGTTGGGGTAACACGAGATTCTTGGACCACCACGCGGAACATGGCGTGACCCTTTCGGCCGGTACGTTGCATACGAATCGCTAGCATATTCTATAAAACTCTCTTCCTTAATCGCTTATAAGTTTCTGAAACCAATCTCATGTATTTTACAGATAAGCGCCTCTGTTGTCAACCACAGACCTGATTTAACGGCTTTTTGGTTTAGGAAAAGCTGCTTCGGTGAGCTTGTCGACAATACCCAAGAAGTAATTGAGCTGGGCGTGGCCACCAAAAGGTTGGTTTGGCGTGGTCAGGCGGCGCAATTTGTTGTGCTCGAGTGACAGCAAGGGCACGATATCATCGGCCTGATGGAAAACTAAGCGAGCCCGCGCCTTGGTGAGGTCGTAGCGTGGGGGCTGCTGATGCTTGGGCAGCTCGGCTTCGGCCTCGGTGAGCAGATGCGTCACTTGGAAGATGCCGTGCAGGCTCATAATGCCCCGGGTGTTTTCAGGAGTATGGTAGGCGAACCACGGCGAATCCACAAAGTTGGTGCCGAGTATCGGGGGCCGCTCACTGGCAGCTTGCATGCGGGACAGTAAATCGACCGTCCGGCCCAGCACCTCGGGGCAACGGGCGGCCACATCAGGGTCCATGACGCGCGGCTCAGCCTCATGAAGCAGCAATAATCGAGCTGGGTCATTTTCGATCGGGTTAAAGCCACTATGGATAGCTAACCGGAAAATCCCTTCATATTTTGGATCCATGCCTCGAGTGTAGCCGGCCCGCGCCCCGCAAGCAAGCACGAGCCTAATAGAAGTTAGGCTTTGGTCTGATAGTAGACGAGCGCGGCTTCGGCGGCCTTTTGCTGACCGGCCTGCTTGCTTGGCCCGTTACCCTGCCCGCGCAACTCGCCGTTAACGTAGACACCAACGGTAAACAGCTTGTCGTGGTCGGGACCTTCTTCGCCCATCACCTTGTACTGTGGCGTAGCACCGTCCTGGCTCTGGGCCAGTTCTTGGAGGTGCGACTTCGGGTCCATCCACGAACCACTGGCTAGGATGCCGTCAAAGGTCGACAAGATGGCTTTGGTGATAAACGCCTTGGCGGCGTCGTAGCCTTGATCAAGGTAGAGCGCCCCAACGACGGCCTCGAAGCTGTTGGCCAAAATCTGGGCCCGGGCACGGTCGGTACCGCGCTTTTCACCACGACTGAGGCGCAGCAGCGGCTCAAACTCAAACTTAGCAGCGGCGGCACCGATGCTCTCGGTGCGCACCAAGGCACTGCGCCAGTTGGTCAAAATCCCTTCCGGGTCCTTGAAGTTACCATAAAGGTACTCCGTAACAACTAGCTCTAACACGGCGTCGCCGAGGAACTCCAGGCGTTCATTGTGTTCAAGCACGGTTTTCTTGTGCTCGTTTAAGTAGGAGCGGTGCGTAAAGGCGGTGATCAACAGCTCGATGTTGTTGAACTCAACGCCGATTTTCTCTAGTGCAAAGGTTTTGTAAGCGGAAACATCCATAGGTGAATATCTAGATTATAGTTTGTTATCGCGGATTTTCTTCATTCCGACCAAAATTAGTTTACCAATATCGTCATAGGCGATCTTATCAACAGCGTCGGCGGCTAGTAACCACTGCATGTCGGTGAGCCACTCCTCGCCGTGCAGTTTATCGGTGTCACCCTTGCCCTCGACCAGATAAATATGCATCGTCATCAGCACCAAGGTGTGGGCCCGACGGTAGCGGAAATTGACCTTACCGAGCCAGTTATAGACCTTCATTTCTTGCAGACCAGTTTCTTCGCGGATCTCGCGCTCGGCGGTGGCTTTGGGCTCCTCACCGGGCTCAACGTGGCCCTTGGGGATGGTCCAGCGACCCTTGGCGTCCTTGATCAGCAGGATCTGCAGTGCACCCTGGGGGTTGCGACGAAAAATAATGCCGCCGGAAGTGGTCTCGCGGACCACCTCGTCGATAATCGGGCGGCGCTTATTCACCAGGCTGCGGATCCCGGCAATTGGCTTGGGTCGCTTCATCTTATGTGTCCTTTTTTGGTTTAGTGGTGGCATTCTTTTTTACAGGTTTCTTGGCAGGTTTAGCAGGTTCAGTCGGTTCGGAGCCAGCCGCTTCGCGTTCGCGCAGCAGTGTACCGAGCACACCGTTAATAAATTTTGACGAATTGTCGCCGCCAAAGGCCTTGGCCAGCTCGACGGCTTCGTTGATCACCACCTTGGCTGGCACATCCGGCGCGCTTTCCAGCTCATACAAACCGATACGCAGAATAATCAGATCCATGCGGGCAATCTGGTCGAGCGGCCATTCGGGCGCCACCGGCTGGATTTTGGCATCCAGCGTGGCGGAAGTTTCGGTTACACCCTTAACCAGCTGGGCGATGAACTCGACATCATCGACCATTTGCTGGTAGCGAGCGATGTTACGGGCGATGATCTCAGGATCGTTCCAGCCATCATCGCCAGCATCACGTCGAAAATCCTGCTCGTACAACGTTTGCAGGGCGATGATGCGACCGAGGTGACGGTTGGATGCCATTTTATTTGTTAATTCCTATTCCCACCGGATAGGTGGATTCCGTGTTAGGCGGCTTTCTTCACTGCACCAGTTTCACGGCGCGTGGTGTGGACTTTGATCGGGGACTTACTATTAACCTTACGCGCTAATTCGAGCACGATGTGGCTGCGGCGCGTGCCGGTTTTGCGCGGGCTGGTGCGCTTCTTTGGCTTACCCATACGTCATAACTCCTTACACATTGAAGTTTATATTTAATGAATTGCTCCTATTTTATAGCAGAAACACCTTAAAAACAAGTGAAATATTTGTATTATGCTGCTCAAGGTTTCCTAATATGTAATTTACGGCTTAGCCAACCACGAAGTTGACGATCTTGCCGGCGACATAAATCGTTTTGCGAATCGTTTTGCCTTCCAACAGAGGGGCAATTTTTATGTCAGCTTGAGCCGCAGCCACGGTAGTAGCTTCGTCAGCTTCGGCAGCAACGGTGATTTCAGACCGGAGTTTGCCGTTGATCTGCACGGCCAGCGTAACTTCATCAGTGGCCACATTGGCTTCGTCGTACTGTGGCCAAGCGCTGGTGTGCACCGAGACTTCGTGGCCGAGTTGCTGCCAGAGCTCCTCGGCAAAGTGGGGCGCAAACGGCGCAACCAGCTGTACCATGGCCTCCAGGCCAGCCTGCCAAGCATTGACGCTCAAAAACTCATCTTGATCGCGCAGCTTGTACAGTTGGTTGAGGGCTTCCATTTGGGCCGAAATGGCAGTGTTGAAGCCCAGCGTGTCGAGGTCGGTGGTAACCCGCTTAATAGCGTGGTGCGTGGTGCGCAGGATGTCGGCCTGGACGATGGAATCGTCGAGCGGCTCACCCTCGCGCTTTTCGTTCGCCTCGATAAAGCCTTGCACGAGTTGCCACAGACGCTGCAGAAAGCGGTGCGTGCCGGCGACACCCTCGGGATTCCAAGGGGTAGTTTGGTCGTACGGCGCCAGGAAGGCGATGCTCAAGCGCATCGCATCGGCACCATAGCCGCTGTCGATGATCTCTGACGGGTTGACGACGTTACCCTTGCTCTTGCTCATCTTAGTGCCGTCGGCCGCCAGAATAATACCCTGCCCGCGGCGGGCTTTGTATGGTTCGGGGGTCGGCACCAGACCTTGGTCGTAGAAAAATTCGTGCCAAAAGCGTGAGTACAGCAGGTGCAGCGTGGTGTGCTCCATGCCGCCCATGTAAAGGTCAACTTCGCCCCAGTAGTCGAGTTTTTTGCGGTCGGCGAATACGGTATCATTGTGGGCATCAAAATAGCGCAAGTAGTACCAACTACTGCCAGCCCAGTTGGGCATGGTGTCGGTTTCGCGCTGGGCGGGCTTGCCACAGGTCGGGCAGGTGGTATTGACCCATTCCGGGACGCGGCTCAGCGGGCTCTTGGCGTCGTCACTTGGCTCATAGTTGTCGACCGCGGGCAATACCACTGGTAGCTGGTCCTCGGGCACGGCGACGGCGCCATGCTCCGGACAGTGGATAATCGGGATCGGCTCGCCCCAGTAGCGCTGGCGACTGAAAATCCAGTCGCGCAGACGGTATTGGGTTTTTAGTGTGGCGAGGCCATCTTCGGCCAGGAAGTTGATAATGGCCGTTTTGGCTTCGACATTGGGCATACCGTCGAAGTTTCCGGAGTTGATGAGTTTGCCCGGCCCGGTGGACACGCTGTCTTCCGGCGTGTCACTGTCGATCACCCGGGTGATTTTGAGGTCGTACTTTTTGGCAAAGGCCCAGTCGCGTTCGTCGTGGGCCGGGACGGCCATAATGGCGCCGGTGCCGTAGCCGGCCAGCACGTAGTCGGCGACCCAAACGGGCATGTACTCGGCAGTGAGGGGGTTAGTGGCGTAGGCGCCGGTGAAAACGCCAGTTTTTTCGCGGTCGGTATCTTGCCGCTCAATGTCGGACTTAGCGGCAGCGGCTTTGACGTAGGTCGCGACAGCGCCAGCGTGATCGGAACGCGTCAGTTGCTCGACAAGCGGGTGCTCCGGGGCTAAAACCAAGAAGGTGGCACCGTAGATAGTATCCGCTCGCGTAGTGTAGACCGTGATAGGGTTTGTTTCGTCATCGTCATCAACATCGTAAAATTTGACTTCGGCACCTTCGGAGCGACCGATCCAGTTGATCTGCTGGTCGGCGATACGTGAGGGGAAATCGAGGTCTTTGAGGCCGTCAATCAGGCGATCGGCGTAGTCGGTGATGCGCAGCATCCACTGCGGCAGCACCTTTTTTTCGACCAGCGTATCGCAGCGCTCGTGGCGTCCATTGACGACTTCTTCGTTGCTGAGGCCGGTCTTACAGAACGGGCACCAGCTGATGGCGCTCTCTTTTTGGTAGGCCAGGCCATGCTTGAAAAATTGCAGGAACAGCCACTGGGTCCACTTGTAATACTCCGGGTCAGTGGTGCGAAAGCTACGCGACCAGTCGATACTAAGGCCAAAGCTCTCTAGCTGTTTTTGGAAGTTAGCGACGTTGGCATCGGTGGCGGCCTGCGGCGTGATGTGCTGCTTGATGGCGTAGTTTTCGGTTGGCAGGCCGAAAGCATCGTAGCCCATTGGGAACAGCACGTTGTAGCCGTGCATGCGCTTGTATCGGGCTAGGATATCGCCATAGGTATATTCGCGGGTGTGGCCCATGTGCAGCCCGTCGCCGGAAGGATACGGGAATTCGGTGAGCATGACGTACTTCGGCTTGCTGCTGAAGTCCTCGGCTTTATAAATACCGCTCGCGGCCCAGGCGGCTTGCCACTTAGGCTCGATGTCTTTGGGATTGTAACGTTGCATCCTATCATCGTACCACGGTGTTGACCCCTGTCCAAACGCCGTAAAATAATTGTGTAATAGCCGCTAGCTTAGTACAATAAAAACCAAACGAGGGTACAAAAACATGTCACAGGGGCTGCCATACACGCTACTTACTTCTGCCGAGGGGCGAGAGGTCTACAACTTGCCGGCCGCCACGCTCCCTAACGATGCCAGCGAGGTTGAGCTAGCACTCGCTGAAGACGGAGTGGCCCGCATCGACATGCCACTATCGGGCTCGGACTTCGAGCGACTCACTACCGCCTTCGACATCTGTACCAGCGAGTTCCCCCAACTATTGCCGCCCTACTTTGATGTCGATGCTCGCAAGGGTCACGAAGCCGGCTATCGCCGTAAAGACCTCAAGCTCAACCGGAGCCAGCAACAGATAGCCGACCCCAAGAATATTTTTCACTTCAGCGAGCTTGCCCGCAACCGTTGGGACGAAACGCACGCCGACGCCCCGGACATGCTGCGCCAATTTCTGGATGACGGCTTTGAGATCCAGAATATTCTGCTCGGCGTCGTCCGCGAACATCTAGAACGGCTAGAGGCTAGCCACCCCAACATGAGCCGAGCCTACTTCCTCGAAGCGGCACCGCAAACGCTCAGCTTTATGCGGGTGCTCAGCTACGATGGCTACGTGCCGCACGATAATCTCAAGGCCGTGGCCAGCCCGCACTACGACCTCGGTGGCTTTACCATCCAGGCTTATGCCGACGCCCCCGGGTTTTGGGGCCGTGCCTCGGGCCACAAGGGCCCGGAAACCGATACCAAATACTACGACACTGCCCACGGCCAGGCCTACTTATTTGCCGGCCAGGAGCATGCCAAGCTCTACGGCGACGATTCATTTATCAAGCCGCTATGGCACGGCGTTGAGCGGGTGATTGCCCCCGAAGCGACGTATGCGCCAAACCGCCACGCCATCATTCTGTTTACCGACACGCCACTTATCGACCACGCCAATTGCACCGCAGACACTAAGCCACACCTACAGAGCGGCTACGAGCCGGTCGATATTCCCTCCCAGCCCGTCGCGAATGAGCGGGTAGCGTGAAAGTTTTAGTCCTCTACGGCGGCCTGTCCAGCGAACGGGCGGTATCGCTCCGCTCCGGCGCCGAAGTCGTGGCGGCCCTAAAGGCCAAGGGCCACGAAGTCCTCGAACATGATACCCAAACCGAGGCCACGGTGCCGATCCTGACCAGCGCCGACGTAGTGTTTATCGCTTTGCACGGCGAGGGGGGCGAGGATGGTTTTTACCAAAAAAAGCTCGAGGCGCTCCATGTGCCCTTCGTCGGCAGCGGTTCGCAAGCCTCAGAATTTTGTATGGACAAATGGGCCTACAAAGAATGGCTGACCGCCAACCACTATCCCCATCCTTATGGTGAGCTGGTCGACTCGGTGAGTTTTTGGCATTCCGATCTCATAACCCGTCCGTTTGTACTCAAAACCCGTGGTGGTGGTTCCAGCGTCGACATGTTGCTGGTCCGCGACGCCAGCGTTCAGCCCGACGCCAATGTCGTGGGTGATCTGTTTAGTCGCCATCCCGAAATGCTCCTGGAGCGCTTGATTGAAGGTATCGAAATCACCGCCGGCATCCTCGGCTACCGGGCGCTGCCGATCATCGAGATTGTGCCACCCGCCAACGGCGAGTTTGATTACGAAAACAAGTATAATGGCGCCTCGCAGGAGCTCTGCCCGCCGGTCAATGTCTCGCCGGAGATCCAGCTCCAAGCCCAAGAAATGGCCCTCGCCATCCACAACGCCACCGGCTGCCGTGACATCAGCCGCACCGACATGCTGATCGACGCTGGCGGCCAGCTCAACGTCCTGGAGACCAATACCATCCCCGGTTTTACCAAAGAGAGCACTTTTCCTAAAGCTGTAGTTGCATCTGGTACAAGTATGCCAGATTTTGTGAGTTTGATGGTCGACTCTGCATCAGCGCGCACTTCGTTGCTATAACTAGGCGGCCTCTTCAGTTGGTGGCGCGATGATTGCAGCACGAGACAGGTGAGTCAAACGTGGATCACCAGTCTCACTCAGCACCTGTTCGTTAAGCGCAAGCAGCTCAGCCAACGGATCTACCTTACCAGCGTAGTGATAATTTTGCAGTATTCCTTCTTGGATGCGTACCAGGCCAGCGCGATGTGCTTCACGCATTTGCTCATGAGCAAGGTTTTCCGGGCTGAGGGTAACCCCGCCGTACTCGGCCTGAGACCTGCCGGCAACTTTTGCCCCCATCTGCGATTTTGGAGAATTATAGTGCCACCACTCATCTTCATAAGGCTGCAAGCCGGCTTCTGTCATGACGCTGTACAGCATGCGGCGATTATCGCGCGCCTCCTGTTCGTCTGGAGTGAGATCACGCTCCAGGGCAAGCTTTTCGAAATAGTTTAGAGCGGCCTCGCCGCCGCCATGGTCAAACTGGGTTCCGAAATTGAGTAGCTCAGCCTCCCGCCTGATTAAGCTAACCTTCTTCATTTCTAATAAGTAGGCTTCACGAAGATTTTGGTCTGTTGCCTCTTGTTCGGGCGTTGGGTTCTTGGGCGCTTTGCCCCTTAAAACATCGAGCTGATTATCGATTCCTCGGATCTCCTGATCGACAGCTTCAGGTAAACGATAGATGGCAAGATCGACCGATCCGCCTGTATTATGTGGTGACGGCCTCGTCGGTACATCCGAAGGAAGTGAAACGTACTTTTGAGTTTCACTGCTCAGCCGCACAGGATCCCAGTCCGGATGGTTTTGCTTAAGTCCGCTCAAGTAATGATCATACAATGCCTGCTGAACCTGCAAGGTTCTGTATGAGTCAAGCACTATGAGGTAATGGTTCGCTGGCAGCATCTGTTGTGCATAACGCACACTACTCACTAAATCACGGCGCGCAAACATCACAATTAGCGAGCCATCAAGCTGGCCTTCCTGATTAATATAGGGCGAATTACTGTGCTCACCATAATAAATTGAGCTCGTAAAGATATCATCATTGTCCGAGAACGGGCCAAAAGGCACTAATTTCTCTCCATTCTCCCTAAGCTGTACATCTTTCCAACCGGCGACCGGAGGCAGTTCTAGAGGGATTGGTTGATAAATGACATCCTCATATTTATCAAAAGAGTCGGTTGGAGTACTGTACGGAAGTTCGTGAGGGGGCGTATTTTCCATGTTTTTCATTATAGCGCAGGTATAATTAAATGATGACTCGCATACTGATCCTTGCTGGCGGAATTTCCGATGAGCGTGAAGTATCGCTACGCTCGGGGAAGGCTGTATACGATGCATTAGCCAATAATAGGAAGTTTTTAGTGACATTAATCGATTACAATGGTTTATTTGAGCCATCACTATTCAAAGACTACGACGTAGTCTTCTCGGTCTTACACGGGCGCGGTGGCGAAGATGGCAGCCTTCAAGCTCAGCTGGAACTTTTGGACGTTACTTTTGTTGGTACCGATGCACAGGCTTCGAGCCTTTGCTTTGACAAGATTCAGTATAAGTCTTTTTTAATGAGCCACGATTTACCCACCCCGGGTGGGGAAATTGTTGATGTCGACTCATTTTGGACTAGCGAATATATCAGTTCACCGTTTGTGCTTAAGCCAAATGATGGAGGGTCAAGCATTGATACTCTGCTTGTTCATGACACAAGCCTAATCGATAAGTCCGTTGTCAAGGACTTATTTAGTCGCCATGACACCATGCTCGTCGAAATGTTGATCGAGGGCGATGAAATCACCGTTGCTGTAATAAATGATCAAGCCCTTCCCGTTATCGAGATTATCCCACCTGGTGAAGCCGAATTTGATTACGAAAATAAATATAATGGCAAAACACAGGAACTATGCCCGCCAAAGAATGTATCCCAGGAGCTTCAGACCAAATCACAGATTCTAGCGGAAGAGATACACATCTTATGCGGCTGTCGTGATTATAGCCGGACGGATATGATTATTCGTGGGCAGGAAATTTGGGTACTAGAAACGAATACCTTACCGGGTATGACTACTCAGAGCTTACTACCAAAAGCTGCTGCGACGGTTGGAATAAATATGGCCAGTCTAACATCTTTGCTAGTAGAAGCCGCATGCCAGCGCCAATAAAGGTTAGTGCGGCAGTCCGGCTTTGATAGCCTGCCAGTGCGCCGACTGGCGGACAAGCTTATGAACGTCTTCGGGATTTTCCAGCAGCGGCACCAACGCCTCTTCGGCAAAGACGCGGTTTTGAGAACCTTTGGCCAGCACAACGGCATTATCTTTGAGTAATGTGAGCACCGCCTCGCCGGCATCACGCGGGTGTATACATTGCAGGACTTTACAGCCGCGTGATTCGGCTGCGGCGGCCGTAAACTGGTTGGCTGGCTCGCCAATTGTTACTACTACATCAAGTTTTTCGGGGTCGCAGTAGGCACCAATTTCGCGGTGCAGTTGTTCGCTGACGGCACCCATTTCGTTCATAGTACCGAGTATGGCAATCCGCTGACCGGCTGGCCAGGCGTAGAGAACATCAAGGGCGGCTTTGACGGCGATCGGGCTGGAATTATACGTGTCGTCGATCAACACCGATGATCGAACGCCGTCGAGGAGTTGCATCCGGCCGCTGGTGGGCGCAATTGCCGCTAGACCGGTCAGGATGTCATCTTTGGACAGGCCGAGCATATCGGCACTGGCGTAGGCGGCGGCGGCAATTTTGGCCCCCTGCTGACCGAGTAAGCGGACGTTGAAGGTCTCGCCGCGGACGGTTATTTGCTGGCTACGCGATTTGGCATTGAGTGACATATCGGCAATCCGATAGTCGGCATCGGCTCCAAAGCCATAACTTTTGGCAGTCTCGGCCGGCAAGAAGGTCGGGTCACAATCATCACCATTCACCAGGACAGCGCGAGCGTACGGTAATAGGGCGGTTTCTTCAATGGCTACGGCCTCGAGGGTTTTGAAGTATTCCATGTGTTCCGGTGAGATACTGGTCAGCACGTACAGATCGGGTTTGAGATAGGCAAAACGAGCCATCTGGCCCGGAGCGTCGGTGCCGAGTTCGGCAACCACAAACTGGTAGTCATAGGTGCGACGTAGCTGGCGCTGATTGTGCCACAAAATCTTCAGCCAGGCAGCTAGGTTGAAGAGCCCCGGTTCCCGGTGGCCGAAAATCACTAACGGCACCGTCAGGCGGTCATTATAGTTACCGTCCTGGAACTGGACGCGCTGGGTGGCGCCCAGGGTGCGGGCAATCGCCAGTTTGGTCGAGGTTTTGCCGACGCTCCCCGCTACCGCTACCACCAAGAACTGATTGCGGCGGCGCAAGACTTTCACTTGGTGCTCTAACAGCGTACAGAGCACTGCTTTGCCGAGCGTTTTGACTATCATGATCTTATTGTACTAGTTCAGGCTTTGTTTGGTAAAAGCGGTGCCATCGGAGAGCGTGGCAGTGAGAGTGTAGGCCTCGCAATCCATGCTGGCGGCCGTGCAGGCCGCGCCAGCAGCGTTCTTGGCGCTGTAGGCATAGACCTTAGCAGCCGGTGCGGCAGCCAGGGTCGGCGTGGTGCCATCAGGGTCCTGCAGGGCCGAACTGTCGATGTCAAAACCGTTTGATTTGCGCCAGCTAGCGCTGTTGATGTCGGCTAGGCCGGGATAGTAACCGTGCTCGGCATAGTACGCTTCAAGTTTGGATTGAATGGCGCCAATGTCGGTTTGGCGCTTAGTGTCGCTGGCCTTGGTTTGAATGCCGTCGCCCACGGACAGGTACTGGCTCAGGCCGAGCTGCTCCAGGATGCTCATCAGCGGCGTGGTATCAGTTGGCTTGTCGACAGAAATCTTAGTAGTCGAGGGCTTGAGGGTGAAGTCAGCTTGGATGGTAGTGGCGTTGCTGCCGGTGCCGGTGGTGGACTTAAAGTTAAGCGCCGCCGAGGTTTGCTTGTCGTCGAGCGTCAGGCCGAGACGGAAGTCGCCAGTCTCATCTTTGCCACCGATGAAGAAGGGATACTGGCTACCACCGTGGTAATCCAGCCCAACCTCAGCGTAGCTGGTAGCCTTGTTGGCAGTATCTGGGAAGCGGACTTTATAGACGTAGTGCTCATTGATGTCAGACCACACTTGGAACTTGTAATTCGTGTTGATCTGGTCAGCATCTTTAAGCAGACTGTTATAGGCATCGTCAACGCTGGATTGGTAGTTGTTTTTGGTGATCCAGTCATTGAGTTTGCTGGCCTTGAGGGCATTACGCTGAGCGGTTATATATTTCTTGACATTGGCTTTTACGAACACGGCTTCGTAGTGGTAGGTTTTGTGGCCGTCTACGGTCTCTTTGCCGATGGTTTTGGTGACTTTAGTCACGCCCGTGCTGGGGTCGGTGCTAAATAGGTAATCTTCATTAACTTGAGAGGCTCGGTTGAGCTCATCATCAATCTGGGCAGCGGTCGGCAAGCTGGTGGCAGCCGAGGTGGCCGTAACGGTGCCGGCTAAATTGTCGATGAGGGTGTGGTCAACGGCGATCCATTTGCCATCTAGGCCATCGATAGCTTTGCTGGCCTCATCCGAACCGAGCAAGGCCCCAAGGCCGCTGATGCCAGAGGCCTTTAGATATAAATCAGGCGTCGATTTACCGTCACTTATAGCTCGAGTATCAAGGCTCACACGGGTTGTGCCGAGGCCGACATCAACCGTTACTTCGGCATTATTACCGCCTGATTTTAAGCTCAGCTTACCGTCGGTTTTGAAGCTCGAGCCACTGACTTTGTAGCTACCGCTACCGGTGTAACCTTGGGTAGTTTTGTCGCTGCCGAGCTGCGTAAATTCATCGGCCAGGCTAGTCAGGCCGGCGCCGGTTTTGGACAAGCTCTTGCTGTAGACCACGCTGGGGCGCGTCCAGTAGCCAAAATAAAAGGCCCCGCCGCCAATCAATAAGATCAAGATGACCGCTAAACTGCCGATCACGAGCTTGCGTTTGAAAAATGGTGGTTTAACCGAGCGGTTAACGCCATTGCCGGCGGCAGCAGCGGCTGGCAAACCGGCGGCAGCGGCAGCAACCTCAGGGCTCGGATTGCCCACGGTCACAACTGGGGCGGCTGGTTCGGCTGGAAAGACCGGGCCATGAGCCGGCTCGGGCTGCGAGGCGTCAGCGGCAGGTGCACTTGGTGGCGTGACATCAGTACCGACGACTGGTGCTGGTGCAGCCGGCTCAGGGCTACTCACCGTCGGCTCGGTGGTTTCAGCCGGCGTATCACTCGGGACTGGGTCGGCGGCAGGTGCTGACGGCGTAATTACTTGGGGCTCAGGGGTCATCATATCCTCAGCGGGAGGTGGACCACCGGCAGGAGTGAAGTCGGGGTCATCGGTTGGCTGTTGCGTAGACGGGTTTGAATCCATGATAGTTTCCTATAAAAGTTATTGTTCTTATGCTTGATTATACAGTTTGCGCGCCGTTTGCCAATTTTGGTGGCGTACGCGCCAGCACATTTATCCAGGGCTGCTCTGAATTGGCTGTCCGTTCAATTGATACTATCTCCCAGTTCGATTCCTGGAGGAGCGTCCGTACTGCCGGCTCACGCCAATACGTAAAGTACCGCGGCGAGCCCAACTTGTCGTTCGACCAGGCCTCACCATCTCCTTCTTTAAGAGTAAAGGCCAGCAGACCGGCAGGCACCAAAGCTTGCGATACACGCTCTGTGACACTTTTGATGTCCGGTCGACTCAGGTGCAGCAGCACCGCGTTAGCCAACACGCCGGCGTACGGACCGCCGAGCTCATCCGTCCGCACATCCAACAGCTCCGCCGCAAAGCCGTCGGCGCGCATCATATCGACAAACGCCGGTGTAGCATCTGTCCGGGCAACCTGCAGCCCGCGGGCTTCAAGATATTTCGCTTCCCTGCCCGGCCCGCTGCCGATCTCCAAGATACGGCCGGTGCCGACGAGGTCTGCGAATTTGTCCAGGAAACGTAGCATCGGCGCAGATAATGCCCCCGTTAGTTGGCGGTACTGATCGGCGTTAGCTTGATACGTTGCAAGCGTTATGTCTTCCCGTTCACTCATAGCGCGATTATACCAACAATGCCCTGCCGCTTCACAAGAAATGTACCATCAGCGTATGGATCTATTGATTCTTTATCATACTTATGTTATAATCGGCTCACTCTATGGAGTGACCTACTCTTTAGTGTGTCCTTTTCCATCGATCCCTCGTCTCTATGATCGGAGTTCGCATCATGCGAAAGTTCCTGCGTTTCCTGCTCAGGCCCTGCCCGAACAACACCACCCCGAACAAGCATGTGCTCACCACCGGCTTCGTCGGCGGTGTACTCATGGCGCTCTACGGCAGCATCAGTGCGTGCCTTGACCGGGCTCACTGGGGTGCCTACTCGATCATTGCGGGAATCGGCATTGTCGGCCTGCTGTACTGCTTACTGCTGTACGCCATCTACTACGTCTACCCCGTCACCGGAATCATCACGGCCATCGACCCGGAGCACCAGACCATCACGGTCGATGGCTGGAACAACGCCGGCGAATTCGGCACCACCGTGCTGCCCGTCAGAGACGTCAACGTCTACGAGCTGGACAGCCTCTACCGCTACCAGCGGGACTAGTCAGAACGACCGATCGGAAAGGGCTGCAGGGCGAGAGAAGTTTGAGTGCGATTTTCGCGCTTATTTCTCTCCCCCTGCCCTTCCATGTTTATTATTTTGTGAGATACGGGAGCGTTTCATAAGCGCGACGCCTTGGAAGCCGTGGGAGCGATAAGCAACTTAAAAGCGGTGGTATGTATAAATCCGGCCAAGATAGTCAGCGTTGAAGTCTATCGGCAACGTGCCATCGAGCTCGTGGTGCTCATAATCGACAGCCAGCGCCTCGAGCGTGGGCACAATGTTGTCACGATGATCAGCTAGCCGCTCAAGAGGATCTTGGATCTTCTGACCTGGTCGCGTAGGCCTATCGGTAAGCCGTTCAATGAGTACTACTTCGGGAACTTCGACAGTCACCAACGCGAGCACTTCTGCTCCAATACGCTGCATGGATTCTTGGAATGGTTTGACTCGATCCATGTACCGAGGAAAGCCATCAACAATGGTAAGGCCGCCAGGTCTTGCAAGGATGAACTCTTCCATGATCCCGGTCATGGCTTCGCTCGGCGCAGCACCAGTCTTACGGTCTGGATGTTCTCGCTGTTGCAACATTTCGGCATACGCCGATGGGACCTTGCCAGCAACGATGTCACGCTTCAGGTCTCCGATTGCAAGATGCCGGACGCCTTCTGGGAAGTTCTTCTTAACGACCCTTTTGCCGATGGTTGATTTACCAGAGCCGGGAGCGCCACCTAAGAGTATAATTTCAGGGTTTGCCATACCACAGAATATATAGAGTTTCTGTGCACATGCAAGCATGAGCAAATTGTAGTAGAGTTCATCACGTACCATGGCTCAGCTAGACTCCACCCCGTATGTACCAACCAAAACAAACGGGCCCCTGTCTGCCAGGGGTCAGTACTGGAAATGAAAAGTATTATGGTTGAGATACAGGGATCGCGCATCTTCGATGCGCTCCGCCGCAGGGACATGCTCCGAGCTAGCTCGTGCGCGTGACCCTGCTCTGCCAAACTCCAGCTTCGCTGGGCAGGGTTTGAGGCGCCTACCGGGCCACCAAATAAAAAGGACCACCGTTGGTGATCCTTTTTATTTGGTGGAGATACAGGGACTCAAACCCTGGACCTCAGCGCTGCCAGCGCTGCGCTCTAATCAACTGAGCTATATCCCCATGAAGTCGAAGATTATCATACCAAACGGGGGTGGCGGTGTAAAGCGTGGCCTGGTGATTAGTCGGCAAAGGCCTCCAAGTATATCACCGTTACGGGCGTGTCGGGCTGGGCCGGCCGTTGATCCCCCTCATAAGCAGCCTCGCCGAGAAAATAGTGCGCACCGACCGGCCCAGCGTAGGTCACTTCGGTATCCAGGGTGTCACTTTTGCTGACGTACGGATCGACATGCTCATAGCCGCGCGCCGTCAGAGACTGCTGCAGATTCTGGCGGGCGGCCATAAAAGTAGTGTCGCAGGCATACTGGACGTCCCACCACGACTGCGTGTCGGGCATGCCCGCCTGATAGTCGCGGCTGACTTCGTGGCAGGTGGCCGGTACCGGCAGTTTGTTGAGAGCCAGCAGTGAGTTGCGCTTGAGGACGCGCTCATGGGCCTGAGCGCTCAGCTCAACGAGGCCAAAGGCGCCTATCAACAACCCCAACAGGACCAGTGGCGTCAGTATAATCAGGCCGACAATTACTACCCAGGGACGAGTCTGGCTGAGGGGCTTACGGGTAAGTTTCATAAGAGGCGTTTTTTGCGGGCGAAGATGACGATGCCGGCCAGCAGCACGATGTTGATGGCCATTAGCGCCGGGAAAATGGCTTTGGAGTGCTCGAACGGCAGCGGGATGTTCATGCCGTACATGCCGAAGAAGATGTTAGGTAGCGTGATCAAGATGGTGGCGATGGTGAGCACGGTAATGGTTTGGTTTAGGTTGTTGCTGGTGATGGCGGTATAGGCGTCGCGGATGTTGCTGATCGAGCGCAGGTTGGAGCGGATGGCTTCAATCGACTGCTCGTTGTTGAGCAGCAGGTCCTCGACGAGGTCTTGGTCTTCCTCAAACAGTGGCAGCTGACGGTTGATCAGCAGGCGGCGCAGGGCGGCGTTGGTGGGCTGCAGCGAGGCGAGGAACTCGTTGAGGTCGTCCTCAATGGTTACGAAGTCGATGAGGTCCTTGTTGCGAATGCCCTGCCCGCGCAAGCGTGAGCGGATGGCGCGGATCTGGCGGCTGATCTTATTAATATAGGAGTCGTACTGATCGCTGATCTGCGACAAAATGAGTAGTACCAGTTTAGCGCGCTGGGTGGTCGAGAAGTCGATCTTGGTGCGGTTGAGGAAATCCAGGGCCGGCAGGCGAACCTGCGAAATGGTAATGACGTACTCGCCGCCAAAGATGATCAGCAGCGGTGAAGTGTCCAGGTCGCCGCGACTGGTACGGAACGGAAAGCGCACGAAGATGTAGGTTTGGTCACCTTCACGCTCCAGGCGGGGCATTTCGTCTTCGTCACGGGCGTCCTCTAGGTGGCCGGCTTCGAGCTTGAAGCGCTTAGTGAGCTGGGTGATCTCGGCGTCAGTGGGCGCCTCGGCGTACACCCATGTGCCACGCTGAAACTCATCCATTTGCTGGAGCTCAGGGTTTCGGAGGTTGCGGTAGAAGTATTTGATCATAGCTCGAGCCTAGTATTACCTATATTATAGCACATTTGTCAAAAATAGTCGAGCCTCAACAGAGGTCACGACTATTTTTGTATCGTGCGCGCCCACCCTTGCGGCGAGTGCTAGTTTATTTTGGATATTTTTATTTTGCAAGCGCCGCATAGTGCGCACGAGCTACTTGTAGCATACCGCTTTTGGCTGGCTTGTCAAGCGCGGCTCTTTACAGCCCGGCCGTGCCAATCTGGTGGCTCACCCACGATGAGGTAGGCACCCAGTAGGTTTCGACGACGGTATTGGCACCTGAAATCGAGTACACATCACGTTCGCCCGATGCCTGCTGGATGTTAGTCATGCCGAGCGTAATCGCACTGAGTGTGGTAATATCGCCGCCAGCCCAGTTAGCCCCGGCCGACCAATACCGCTCGCCGATGCCGCCATTACTATTGCCAGTCAGAATATCAACTTGATTGCTGCTGGTGGTCAGGCCTGTGATGGCCTCAAGGGGCGTTGAAGCGCTACCGGGCGTGGTGGTGTTCCAGCTGTTGCCCGGAGACCAGTAGGCCTCGTCGAGCGCACCGGAAGCCGTACCAGCGTAGACGGTATCGGCGTTGCCGTACATCATCGCCACCAAGCTCGTGATGGCTGAGCCGAAGTTGGCTGACACTCCGCTATTCCAGCCGCCCGAGCCAAGCCACCAGGCTTCCGACAGTTGGCCGTTTGCCGAGCCGGCAAAAATGTCGGTTTCCGCCGTCGCGCCTGGCCGCAGCAAAGCTACGGCGTTGACCGGACTGCCGGTGGCGTCGATGAGCGAATTAGTCCACGAGGCATTGCTCTGCCACCAGGTTTCGTAGACGTTGCCGTTGCTAGAACCACTAAAGACATCGACCTCGTCGTGACCGCTGGAACTGTTAATCACTTGGGCAGCAATACCATTGACCGAGCTGCCTTCGTTCGCGATAAGGCTCGTCGTCCAGCCACCGCCGGGTTGGTACCACGACTCGTAGAGCCCGCCATCGGCCGTGCCAAAGTAGACGCCGAGCTTGCCATTGGTCCAGAGTACGCTGCTGACGCTCTTGATGGCACTGCTGACACTAGCGATCTCTCCCGTCGACCAGCTGCTTTCGCCCGGAGCGAAGTGCGACCAATCCAGCTTGCCGCTATCCGTGCCCACAAAGATGTCCCGTCGGTTCGACGGCTCCAGGATTGAGCTTATCGGGCCCGAGGATGAGCGGCTCAGAGTGGTCGTGACAGTTTCGGGCGGTGACACAGTCGTTAGATCTTCATTATTCAGACCTTTGTTAGTGCCGTTCACGTCAATGAAGTGATCCCAATCCTTACCGTCATATCGCGCGAACTTGCCTGATGCGTTACGGGTGCCATAATTACTGTAATCGTTTGGGGTATCTACGTTATATTCGCCATTATCTCTTTGATTTAATTCGGCGGTCTTAAATGAAGTTACGTTACCATTGCTATCCTTAGTGACACTGGTGACAAAACCTACATGGCCATAATCTCCGTCGTCACTCTGTGCTATATCACCGGGCTCAATATTATTAGTCGTACCATCGTATACACTTATACCCGTCACTACTGAGGCGTGGTTATCCCAGTCCATAGCATTGCCCCAGCCGCTCGGAACTACATAGCCAGTGTACTTGTTAACCCAGTAAGCGACACCATCGGTACAGTTTTTGTAGAAGTAACCACGTGAGCTCACTGACTCATCATTGTCATTCTCGTTGTTGAGCGTTACATCGGCTATGCCATTTTTATTTTCATCTTCCCACCAATCGAGATGGGCCTGATTATAGAGAGCCGCCCCAGCATCCGGATAATCGTTAGTAAACGTAGTTGCAGCGTGGGCGGCCTCAGGATGAATTGCTGATTCGCCGGTTACTAGGCCGACACTTGCTCCCGCAGTTAACACTAGTGTTAAGGCCAGGCGACCTGCCAAAACCCTTACACGAGAGTGGCTACTTTGATCTACAGCAGCTTCGGGATTATGGCTCGCTTGTTCTAAGTGGGGTGGGGTTTCAAAGTTATTGGGCATAGGGAACTCCTCCGCGCTTTTAGCGCGATTAAACGGTTAAGAGATAGTGAATTTAAAGAGAGGTGATGGTCTTGAGAATATTTATGAAAATCGAGTAGTTTTCACCATCGGTATTCAGGGTCGTCGGGCAGTAAGTCCTAGCCGAGCAATCATTATTAGCCGGCCCGGCATCTATGCTTAAGAACCTACCGTTGGTGAGTTTTGGTGTGCAATTTCTTGGCCAACACCTAGAGGCGTAAAGGCCATTGGCCTTAGCCACTTGGCTCGAATCATCAACTGTGCCCACTAATGTGAACGACATATTTTTATCATTAGTCGTAATATCTTGCAGCTTCATATCGGTTGTACCAGCGTCGACATCTCGGATACTGGCGTTTGCGGGATAGCTGCTGAAACTGATGTCAGGATCGCCATTCTGCCTTACAATTGGCGAAGCCGAAACGGTCCAACCTTGCTCTCCGCCGGTTGTCGCAACCATGAAGGGTTGCTCTGGAATTTTCCATGAATCCGGGTAGGCAAATTTAAATCCAAGCCGATTATCCTCGTACCATTTCCAGCCAGAGGGGATTTGACCGCCCATAGCTGTCGGTGATTTTTTGGTTGTGACTTGGGTCTTGCTTGAGGTTGAACTAGAGTTCAACGTAGCTTGCTTCGTATTATGGTGATGCCATACTGTCAAGCCTCCAAGCGCGACAAGTACAACTACAACTAATAAAATTAGTAGTGGGACTATTCCGAAACCGTTCTCTTTCTGGGTGGGTGTAGTTACGTTTTTCATTAACCAGTAGTTTATTTTTAGCCTGTTAGATTTGCAAGAAAAATCTTTTAATGTTTTTTTAATAATTCAATCTGAATTATAGGCTGTTTTGCACCAAGTAGATAGACGGATTTATCGCCGATCGACCGCCCAACACCGTAAATTTAGGCAGCCCGAAGAGAACAGCTCGGCGCTGTCCGGCCATAAAAAATGTGCAGACTTCCGCACCTTAATGTAGTAAATTTTGCTTTTTAGGCTGTGTTCGGTTGCTACTATCGGTCTCCTTGCCACTCGCTATAAAACTGTTTCAGAAAGTTTTCCATGTAATCATGCCTAGCTTGAGCTAGTTGCTTAGCGGTGTCGGTATACATCCGGTCTTTCAAAAGCAGGAGCTTCTCGTAAAAATGGTCGATGGTCGGGCCGTTATTTTTCTTGTAGGCGGCGAAGTCTTCGTGCTGCTGCGGCTTGCTGGCCGGGTCATACATCGGCCGGCCGGCGGCGCCGCCATAGGCGAAAGCCCGGGCGATGCCGATGGCGCCGAGGGCGTCGAGCTTGTCGGCATCATGAATAATCTTACCCTCCAGCGTTTTCATATTGGACGCCACGCCGGCGCCTTTGAACGACACCGTGCGGATAATGTCTTCAATGTGGGCAATCACTGCTTCCTCGACCCGCAGGCCACTGAGCCAGGCGCGGGCGGCCTGCGGGCCGGCTTCTTCATCGCCGTCGTGGAACTTCCAGTCGGCAATGTCGTGGAGCAGTGCGGCGAGCTCGACGACGAAGCGATCGGCCGTCGGTTCGCTGGCGATGATAGTTTTGGCGAGTTGCCAAACCCGGTACATGTGCCACCAGTCGTGGCCGGTAGCTTCGCCACTGAACGTTTGCTCAACATGGTTGGCGGTTTTGGCGATGATATCGGCCTGGACGGGCGTCACCCCAGCAGCTCCAGCAGGTCATCTTCGCTAATCTGTTGGGTGCCGTATTTGGCGGCCTTGGCGAGCTTGGCCGCGCCGACGTTGGCACCGACCACGAGGTAAGTGGTGTCTTTGCCAAGGCTACTCTGGAAAGTGCCGCCGAGAGCCCGGATTTTTTCGGCGGCTTCGTCGCGCGACATGCTGTCGAGGCCGCCGGTAATGACGAAGTTCTGGCCTTGCAGCTTACCACCGGTGTGTTTCTCGTAGTGCGGCTGGACGCCGTAAGTGGCGAATTTACGCAGTAAGGCTTCGTTGTCTTCGGAGGCAAACCAGGCGGCGATCGATTCGGCCACCACCGTGCCAATGCCGTCGACGGCCTGTAATTCGTCGATGTCAGCCGCCGCGAGTGCCTCTAGCGAACCAAAGGCTTCCGCTAGATCAATTGCCGTCTGGGAACCGACGTGGCGGATGCCGAGACCGTACACGAAGCGCGGCAGCGGTGGTGTTTTGGTGGCTTGAATGCCGTCGACTAGCTTGCGGGCCGAGATTTCGGCAAAGCGGTCTACCGTGAGCACCTGCGCGACGGTAAGGCTATAAATATCAGCTAAGTCCGAGAGCAGCTCGGCGTCCACCAGGGCCGAAACGTTCTTCTCGCCGAGCGTATCGATGTCCATCGCACCCTTGCTCGCGAAGTGTTCTAGGCCGCGCTTCAGCAGCAACGGACCGGAAACGTTCTTCATGCGGTAGGCGGCTTCGCCTTCCAGGCGCTCGAATTCCAGCTCGGGATATTGGCGCCGCAGCTCGGCTTCCATGTCGAACGGTTTGGTGCCTTTGGGCCGCAGCTCGGTCAGGACTTTGAGGACCTGCGGAATAATGTCGCCGGCCTTATAGATAATAACGGTGTCGCCAACGCGGATGTCTTTGCGAGCGACTTCGTCGGCATTGTGGAGCGTGGCGTGTTGGACGGTGCTGCCAGCCACCAGTACCGGCTCAAATACCGCTACCGGGTTGGCGGTGCCAGTGCGGCCAATGCTCAGCACGATGTCTTTGACGGTCGTGGTGGCTTCTTCGGCGGCATACTTAAAGGCCACCGCCCCGCGCGGGGCCTTGCCGACCACACCGAGCTCGCGGAAGATGGCCCGGTCGTTGACCTTAATGACCAGTCCGTCGGTGTTGAATGCCAGCTCGTGGCGAGCGGTGTCCCAGTGATGGACAAATTCCATAACGTCTTTGATCTTACTAAAGGTCTTGGCCTGCCTGTTGGCGTTGAGGCCGAGGGCCCGGATAGCCTGGTAGGCATAGTCGTTGGTAGGTACTTCTGCAGGGTCATCGCGCAGTATGTCGTAGGCCCTGAAGCGGAGCGGACGGACGGCGGCCAATTTGGGATCGAGTTGGCGAATTGAGCCGGCAGCTAAATTACGCGGGTTCGCGTAGAGCGGCTTGTCTTCAGCGGCACGGGCTTCATTGAGCTTTGTGAAATCATCTTTATGAATGATCACCTCGCCGCGGATTTCGGTACGGCCGCGGGTAAATTGCTCATAGCCCTTCGCATGGCGCAGCTCCAATGGCACCGATTCGATGGTGCGAACATTGGTCGTAACGTCTTCGCCAACAAAGCCGTTGCCCCGGGTAATGGCCCGCACCAGTTTGCCATCTTCGTAGACTAGCGCGCAGGCCAGGCCGTCCATTTTAATATCGGCGAAGAAGTCGATGGTTTTACCTGGTGTCAGTTTGGTAATCCGGGCCAGCCAGGCCTCAACTTCGGCCTCGTCGAAGACATCGTTGAGGCTGATCATCCGCTGACTGTGCTCAACCTGGGTAAACTTGGCCAGCGGCTCACCGGCGACGCGCTGGGTCGGCGAATCGGGCGTGATCAGTTCCGGATACTGCTCCTCGAGCTGCGATAGCTCGTGCTTGAGACTGTCGGCGGCGGCTTCGCTCATGATCGACTCGTCGAGCACGTGGTAGTGATAGCGGTAATCGTTGATCAACTCGCGTAACTTACTGATTCGTTCGGATGCCTTAGTCTTGTTCACGTAATAACTCCCTGTACAAAGTATAAAGGTAGCTGTGGATTACGACCACTGCTGCCATCGTCAGCAAGAAGAATACCCATTGCGCTAGCGCCGTGACCAACAATATAATCGGCAGCATGATGATCGCTGCCAGCACTAGCAAGAGCAGCGGCAAAAACAGCACCTTGCGCAGCACTGTCCAGCGCCGGTAGCGTACCAAGGCGCGAGCACTGCGGAGCGCTTTGAGCGGCGTCATTTCCGGCAGCGTCACGATATAAAGTGCAAACAGCGACGACGACACCATATACAGCGACAACAACGCCAGTAAGCCGTACAGCAGCGCCCAGACCAGCCGCTCGGCGCCATAGGTAGCAATGCCATTGCTTATGACCAAGTTGTAGACCGTTGCACCCAGAATCAGCGGCAGCAGCTGAAGACCAATCGTTATCAGCACCATCGCAAATGGTATAAGCGGGTACATACCGAGATAATACGCGTCGCGCATTCGCACCTTAGCCCCCGCCGCTACCTGGCGCAAGGTCCAGATTATCGCCAGACTGACCAGTATCGACAACATCATTTGGTAAACGCTGGCCGTGCCGCCAGCATTACCGCCAGCCGTACTGACCAAACTGGAAAATACAATAATACTTGAGCCAACTTGCCCGAGATTACCGGTCAAAATTTGGTTCAGCTGGTCCTTAAGACCACTGACATCAGTACCGCCAAAGCCTTGCACCAGCACCAAGCTGAACAGGCCATAGACGACAATAATACTGCCAAATAAGCGCTTATTAGTGAGCAGTGGCCGGAGGGCCTGGCGCGACAAGCGCACCGCATTAGGCAGCCGGATGGGGTGCCGAATCCGTTTGCTCAGCCTAAAGGACTTGTACTCTGCCGGCTTGAGGCGGCGACCGGTTGGCTTGGGTGGTGCTTCGGGTAGCGTCAACTTGGCTGGCGGCTTTTGAGCCACCGCGGGTTGGGCTGCGGGGCGCTTGGTCGATTTCTTGGCAGGCGCGCTCTTTTTTGGCATAACTTCAGTATAGCAAGCGAGGCTTAGGCACGGCTGCCCATATCGCGCAAACGGGCAATCCGCTCTTCGATTGGTGGGTGGGTGCTAAATAAGTTGGCGAGTCCATTACCCTTGAGCGGATTGGCAAAAAATAAGTGCGCTGTGGAGTTATTTTGGCGGCGGGTCGCACTGCCAGTTTGGGCGATCTTCTCGAGGGCGCTGGCTAGGCCTTCGGGGTAGCGAGTGGTCAGGGCGCCGGTGGCGTCAGCCAAATATTCGCGCTGTCGCGAGATAGCCAACTGAATCATGGTGGCCACCAGTGGTGCCAAAATAGCGGCGGCCAGACCGAGCACAAAGGTAAAGGGACTGGCGCCGCCTTCCTCGCGGTCATCGCCACCAAAGAAGGAGAAATTCATCAGGATATCGGCGATAAATGATATCACCACCGTCAGCGCAAAGGCGATCATGCTGACCCGAATGTCGTAGTTTTTGACGTGGCCCATTTCATGGGCGATCACCCCTTCCAACTCCGTGTCGTCCATAATGTCGAGCAGCCCGGATGTGGTACAGACAGCAGAGTTTTGCGGGTTGCGACCGGTCGCAAAGGCATTGGGAGCCGGGTCATCCATAATAAACACCCGTGGCATCGGTAAGCCATCGGTAATGGCCAGGTTTTCGACGATACGCCACAACCGAGGATTGTCGGATTTTTGGATCTCGCGAGCACCGTTGACGGCCAAGGCCATGCGGCTGCCCGAAAAGTAGGTAATAATGGCGTAGATAATTGAGCCGATAAGCCCACCGTAAAAGATGGCATGGTTGCCGCCAAACTTGAGGCTAAAGATGTAGCACAGCGCCGAGATCACCGCCACGAAAAACAGCATAATAATTACTGTTTTACGTTTATTGGCGGCGATTTCACTGTACATTTAATGAACCTTTACGGATTAGACTAGCCTGGGTGGCTGAGTTAGAACTGTACGTTTACTGGTTGGGCGGCAGCGGCAGCGGCGGCATCGTCGAGTTCGAAGTACTGCTTGTCGGTCCTAAAACCGAGTAAGCCCGCAAACACGTTGGTGGGGAAGACTTTGCGCTTGGTATTGAAGTCGCGAACAACGCCGTTGTAGAAGCGGCGCGAAGCCTGGATCTTGTCTTCGGTATCGGTCAGCTCAGCCTGTAACTCCAGGAAGTTTTGGTTGGCCTTGAGGTCCGGGTAGGCCTCGGCAACCGCGAAGACACTTTTGAGGGCGCTGGTGAGCGTGTTTTCGGCCTGGGCGCTCTCGGCGGTACCCTGGGCATTGATGGCGCTGGCTCGAGCTTCGGTGACCTTTTCAAAGACACCGGATTCGTGCGCGGCATAACCCTTAACGGTGTTAACGAGATTTGGGATGAGGTCGTATCGGCGTTTCAGCTGGACGGTGATATCGCTCCAGGCTTCTTCGGCACGCTGGTTGAGCTTGACCAGGCCGTTGTAGGCGCCAATCGCGAACAGGACCAGCAGGGCCAAAACGATGACGATAATGACAATGACAACCATAATTTGTGAGTTCTCCTTATTGTTCTTACTGTTCTCAGTATATAGGAATGCCGTGTTTTTCACTATATAAGCTTTGGGGTTATTCTCAGGCGGATTTCAGGCATGGCAGGCCGTAGTCATGTATGATACTAGGAGCTATGCAGCCTTCAAAAAAGCACCATAAACAGTACATACTTGCCGCCGGCCTAGTCGTTGTCATTGCGCTTGCCGGTTACACCATTTGGGCTCTCGGCAGACCGTTACCGGCCATCCGGACCAGCCTGGTGAGCGCCCGGCCGGCTACCGCCGCTACCACCGCGCAGTTGTCGTGGCCGTCGGTCGGTCAGGCCGCCGTTGGATTAGCACCTTTTGGCGTACTGGCCACCCACGGCGTCCAGACCCCTGCGCCCACGGCAAGTGTGGCAAAAGTTCTGACGGCGCTAAGCGTGCTCAAAAAATATCCGCTGGCCCAGGGCGAATCCGGTCCCACCATCACCCTTACGCAGCGCAATGTCGATATTTATAACCAGTACGTCGCCGCTGGCGGTTCCGTTGCCAAAGTTAGTCTAGGCGACCAGCTCACCGAGTATCAGATGCTCCAGGCTATGATGCTGCCCTCCGCCAATAACATTGCCGACAGCTTGTCACTTTGGGCCTTCGGAACCCATGCCGCCTACGCCAGCTACGCCCTCGACTACGCCCACCAGTTAGGGATGAAGGACACCGCTATTGGAGCTGACGCCAGCGGGCTCGACCCAGGCACCACTGCCACCGCCAGCGATTTAGTTTTGCTCGGCCAAGCGGCCATGCAAAACCCGGTACTCGCCGCTATCGTCAACCAACAGTCGGCCGTCATCCCAGACGCAGGCACGGTTACAAACGTCAATTTTCTCGTCGGTACCCACAATATTGTCGGCATCAAAACCGGTAACAGCGACCAAGCCGGCGGCGTCTTCCTAGGAGCCACTAAAACTACCGTCAATGGGCACCCGCTGACTCTCATTACGGCCATAGTTGGGGCCACCGATCTCTACCAAGCCCTATCGCTTACACCACCGCTCGCTAGTTCCACGGCTGCTGAGTTTGGCACCTTCACCGCATTGCCAGCCGCTACCGCCGTTGGCCGCTACACCACGGCTTGGGGTGAAACCGGCTCGCTTATTACCGTCAAACCGCTCAGTGCGTTCGGTTGGAAGGCATCGCAGCCGGCCGTTACAGTCAGTCTCGACAATCCTACCCAGCATAATAAACCTGGTGATAAACTTGGCACGGTCAGCATTAGCAAATCACCGACCAGTGAGTCGGCCAGTGTGAATGTGACCCTGCAAAAAGAGATCAAAGGCCCCTCACCGCTCTGGCGGCTAACGCATCCCCGTTAAGGGTGGGCTACTGCGCTGGGAGTAGGGGTAACTGGGGTTGGCACCGCTGCCGGATGTGCGCCGGCAGGCAGAATAATAATTTCACCAACACCTAATTCTTCGGCATTGACTAGGTTGAGATCCGGCCGTTGTAGATCTGCCGCCTTCAAGCTGTTAGCCTGGGCAATCTTGAAGTATGAATCGCCTGCGCCGGCCACTACCTCGGTGTCGCCATGGGGCACCATTGCCTGGCGGGGCAGAATAATATCGGTTTGAGCCTTGCTGGGATTCGTAGCGCCGAGGCCGTTCATGCAAACCAGGGCGTTCGTATCGACGGCGTTTTTGCTGGCGAACTCTTGCAGTGATTGGCCGATTTGCAACGTGGCGTGCTCCGGTGATGAGATCAGAATACTAGCCACGCCATCTTTGAGCTGGTTAGTCGCGTTAGCGAGGGCAATACTTTGCATGCCGACCTTCGAATAGGGGAAGAATTTGGTGGCTAACTGTGCGGCGGTCTCGCCGTTGGTTTTAACGCGCAGCTGGTAGTAACGCTTATTAAGCTCGGCAGACTTGCCGTTGACGGCGCTGCGCTCAATGACTTTCATAGCAGGACCGTCGCAAGGCCCCTGAGCGACAGTCGGCGCCGGCTTCGCACTGGGCAAACCAGGTGCGGTGGCAACCGGCTGCTTTAAGGCAGCACTATCATGGTGCAACGGACCAGGAATCATCCCAGCTCTGTTAGCACCGGCTACGGCTAGGACTGCCACAAGTACTGCGGCAGCGTTGCGGCGGCCGTGGCTTGGCTTCTCCTCGGCGGCAACGCGGTGGCCGGTGCGGGGCGGTTTCGGGGCGGCAACTGCTGCGGGCGCCGGCTCAGCGGCAGGCTCGGCATGAGGCCGTCCAATGGTGCGATCAAATAATGTTTCGGGGTTAATCGGGTTAATATCTGTCATTTGGCCGTATTGTAATACTTTTTTGTTAATTGATCAACCTTATTGTTGGGGAATATCTATATGTCACATATTTTACTCTTTAGCTAGCTTATAGCTCATGCTCTGGGAGGCCTCAATCACCCCCACTAAAAAGATCCCAGCGCTGCCGAGATCTTTCTAGTTGGTGGGCGAGGAGGGACTTGAACCCTCAAGACCGTAAGGCCAACGAATTTTAAGTCCGTCGCGTATACCAATTCCGCCACTCGCCCGGAATTACGCTGAACTGATTGTAACAAACCAAATGCTATCTGAGAAACAGGCTAAAAATAGGTGCCGTCGCCAGGATCGAGGACGATGTCGCCGTTTTGGATTTTTTCAAACAGGATTTGCAGATCAACCGAGAGCGCCAGCGCCGGAATATCCTCGAACTCAAAGTAATCGGCGTCATCAAAATTGTCGCTGTCCGTAATAACCGGCGTGCCTTGGACGATGTCGGCCGCAAACCAGTGCGACAGGTAGTCGTCTCCGGCCTGCTCGAAGGCTTCTTTGCCAAGCTCGGCCCGAACCGACACCCGCACATCGAGTTGCGTCAGCAGCGCTTGGGCAGCAGCTTCGGCCGGTGCTTGGTCTTCGTCGACTAGGCCACCGGGGAGCTCCCAGTGACCGATCTCATCAACGACGCGGTGCAGCAAGAGCACACGACCATACTCATCAGTAATTACACAACTGGCTAGCTCAGTTGGTTTCATGTTTGGTTATTAAATAATCCTTAAGTTTTCTTATATTTTATTGACCGCGTAACATCGGTAGAAGTAAAATTATACCATGAAGATTTGTACTAAATGTGGTGATGCCAAAGCGGAGACCGAATACTTTGTGAAAGACCGCAAGTCCGGACGGCTCCATGCGCAGTGCAAGGCCTGCTATAAAAAGCATCGCGAGCATTATACTAAACAGCACTATGAGACATATCGAGCCAGTTATCTGTTGCGCGCGGCGGCACGAAATAAAAAGATGCGGCACGAATACCAAGTTAAGATGTTTCAGTATCTCTCGACTAAAGCTTGTGAGATTTGTGGTGAAGGCGATATACGAGTACTTGAGTTCGACCATATTGATGGCTCAAAAAAGCTATTTACTATATCGCAAGGTACTCGGCTTGGGTATAGCTGGGAACGTATTTTGGAAGAAATTAAAAAATGTCGAATACTTTGCGCCAACTGCCACAAAAGGCGCACCGCAGTCCAATTTAACTGGTACAGGTTAAATAAAAAGAGCCCCGAGGGGCTCTAAGAATGCTATTGGAGGCACCTGCGGGAGTTGCACCCGCCTAAAAAGTTTTGCAGACTTTCGCGTAACTGCTCCGCCAAGGCGCCGTGAGCGTACTTCATTATACCCTATCTGTGAGGATACCGGGTTACAGGCCGTCAGTGAAGTTGCCAGTGTACTGGCTGCGCATCCAAAATATAAAGCCAATGCCGACTGCCAGCAGCAATAAGAGCAGCACTGTTCTCAGTTTTTCATTCATTGGTAGCCTCCAAGCGGTTCGGCAATCACCACCAGCCGATTTTTGGCATTCCAGACCGGCGTACAGGTGTAGAGAGTCAGCCGAGTGTCGGTGGTCGGGGCTTCGATTTCGCCGGAGGAAGGCGGCAGTATTTTAGTCTCGCGCACCTGGTAATCGTGCTCCTTGCCCTGCCAATAGACCAAAATTATGTCGTTAACCCGCAGCTTATCGAGATTATAAAAGGTCGACAGGCCTTTATAGGTGTAACTGTGGCCGATGATCACCGTGTTGCCGCCCTTACTCGGGTCGGATGTTTTGGGACGGCGCCAGGTGCCGCCATCGTTTAAAACGTTGATAAAGCGCCCCTCTTTAATGGGCTGGTTGAGCTCGAGCGCCGGGATAACCAAACGGTTGTCGGCTGGGATGGCTGGGGCGGTTTTGGCAATGGCCGCCGGCTGCACATTATTCTGGTAGGCATAGCCGTGCCGCTTGTCGGTGGCTTTGGCAAACCGTAATTGGACTACCGGTAATAGGGGGAGGGCAAAAATATACAACGCTACCAGAATGACCGCTAGCGTCAGCAGGTGGTTGAACTGTCGTAAGCCAAAGCGTCGCTGCGTTTCCACCATATGCCCTTTAATATAGCAAAAAAGCTTGCCAATTCCGCAGAAAGCATATACATTTTAAATAAGTACAAACGTAAAAAATAAAGACTGAAAAATGAGTGCATTAAAAATAGATCTGGATCAGCTCTTACAAAAGGAGATAAGCCGCAAAGAATTCCTGCGTTTAGCAGGCGTCGGCGTGCTCGGTCTGACCGGTGTTACCGGCTTGCTACAGAATCTCCAAAAATTTAACACCGGTAGCAGCCAAGGTCCCCACAAGCAGATACACAGCACCAATCGTAGTTATGGTGCTTCAGCTTACGGTGGCAAGTAATGATCAGCAGCCTGTACTACGTCGCCTCGAGCGCCAGCTCCTACGGAGCCGGTAACTACAACACGAACATCTACAACGGCTCAAACACGGCTGCCAACACCACTACTACAACCACGACCAGCACCGGAACTAGTAACGGCCTTCAAAATACTGGCGCCGGTATCTGGGCCCCGATTGGATTCTCCTGCCTGCTTATCATTGCCGCCCTCCTACTCCTCAAACCCTCTCGCTTATTTCACAAAGCCAAATAGTCCTTGCATAATGCTTGTGTCTGCCTCATAATTGCGGGCATAGTCTTAAAAAAATGAGGGGAAAATCATGTTTGGACTCGGATTACCAGAACTGCTAGTAATATCATTTATCTTATTGCTGCTCTTCGGCGCAACACGCCTGCCGAAGTTGGCTCGTAGCCTTGGCGAATCCGCCGGTGAACTGCAAAAGGGCTTCCAGAATGGTGCCGACCGCGCGCCAGAAAAGCCACCAGTCGTCGTCGAAACTTCGACCAACCAAAGCTAGACAATAGACAACAATTAACGATATAAGGGGAGGGTCATGGATAGTGCCGATGTCAGCACTATTCAAAAGCCATTGATTCAGCACGTCCAGGAATTGCGCGCCCACCTAACGTGGATGGCAATCTTTGTGACGGCTGGCGGGCTTATTGGGTACTTTCTGCAGGACAGACTCCTCACTCTCCTGCAAAAGCCGCTCAATCAAACCCTCTACTACTCATCACCCACCGGCGGTATCGCGTTTCTGTTCAAGCTGTGTATTACCACCGGCATTATCTTTGCTTTGCCGGCAATTCTATATAACACCTTCCGATTTGTCGAACCGGTACTAGAGAAAGATCAGCGCAAAGGCCTGGTTAAGTACATTGTGTGGTCGTTTATGCTGGCCTACGCTGGCGTAGCTTTTGCCTACTTCGTGAGTCTGCCGGCTGCCCTGCACTTTTTATCCGGATTCGGCGGCGATAAAGTTAAAGCCCTAATCGGCGCTAACGAGTATTTTAATTTTGCGATTGCCTACGTCGGCGGCTTTGCCTTTTTGTTTCAGCTGCCGCTCATCATCCTGTTTATTAACCGAATTAAGCCGCTCAAGCCGAGCAAAATGATGAAAGCCCAGCGCTGGGTGATTTTAATAAGCTTTATCGTGGCAGCCGTGCTAACGCCGACGCCCGATCCGTTCAACCAGACGATTATGGCCGTGCCAATGATCATTTTGTATCAGTTCGGCGTATTTTTAGTGATGATGACCAACCGCAAGCGGGCACGGGTTGCCAAACGCCAAGCCCGGCTCGCCCGCATCCTCGACCAGTCGGTTGAGCCAAGCTTTGCCGACCAATTCGATGAAGCCTTTGATGACCTGCTTGACGAAGATTTTGCCGCTTCGCCCCTTCCCAAACCGGTAACCATCAACCATGTCACCCACCTCGTACCGCCCATCAAGCGTGCCCCGGTTGTCCAGCCCGTCCAGAGGGGACGAGTTATCACTGACATTGGTGCTCCTACTAAACTGCCGGCTCGCCGGCCCATACCGCAGCTCCGCGAACGCCCGCTGGAGCGCCCCGCAGCACCAGCGACCGCGCGTCGCCTAATGATCGGTAACGACTTTTCAAACGTCTAATTCAATTGTAAATAAACCGGGCTTTTGTAGCTGCTCATAGAGCTCACGCGTGCCGGGCATGAGCGGCGCCTGGTCCTCAGAAAAATCATGCCAGACATACCGGAAGCGATCGCTCGGAGCAGGCAGGATTTGGGCCACTTCTCCCTGATGTACATGAGCCACCACATGCGTTAAGGCCATTTGGCCATCGTGGATACGGATATTGGCGATACCGCGATAGGTCAACGCTACGTCAACACCAGTTTTTTCATGGATTTCGCGGGCCGCCTGCTCGGCAAAGCTTTCACCGAAGTGTTGTTTGCCGCTTACGAACATCCGCTGACCAATATACGGTTGCACGAGACGCTCGGCTAAAAGCCACTGGCCGGTAGCGGTATGCAGGGCCATGATGGCAATCAGCTTTGGCTGCTTGCGTGGCCGGAGATCATCCGAGCTCAAACCGTCGACATACTGCAATCCAGCATAGGCTAGGTGATAGGCATCATTTGTTTTGGCAACTAATCCAGCTTTTATCAGCTGCTTGAGGTGATACATGAAAATATTACTTTCCATACCGTCCGGCTTGAGCTCAGAAAAGCGCAACTGGGCGTGGTGCATCAGACGGTCGATAATACTGCGCTGGATATGATGTTCGATCACTATACCTCTCATTGTACTAAGTTGCGGGCACTCACGCCACCTCTGTCAAAACCGGGAACTTGATAGCGAGCGGCTAGCTCGTCTGTCATGCCTTCAAACTCGAGGACGCAGAGCTGGCGGTCGGCGTAGAAATCAGCCGACACGATCGACTGGCGGCCATCACCATCGAGGTCGATGAGATAACGGCGGCGAACTTTATGTAATTCGCCAAAATTCGGCGCTTGGCGCAGCAGGTCAAATTGCTGGCGGCTAAGACTACGGCGTAGTTCCTGCTTGCTGTCTCCGCTGCCGGTTTTGATAGCAAAGTGGTAGAACTGGTCATTGGCTTCAGTGATACCATGGCGGAGCCGGAATTCCTGGCCAGCCAGCTGGTGATAACTCTGGCTAATAGCGGTGGCATTTAGTTCCCTAGCGCCCATCCAGCGTAAGACCGCCTCAACTTCCGTATAACTAAGCTCCGGCCGAGCCGTATATTTGGCCTCAATCTCTCGCTCGGGCTGCAAAATCTCCTGCGTCACCGCTCGGACCTTGGTCATGAATTCCCCGCCCCAGTGCACTGACAGCTCGGGATGCAAGGCTATGGTGTCGAGCGTCCGTTGGCAGGTAGCGGCCGCACCGGCCGCGTCCTCAAAGCGTGATGGGTTACCGCAGGCGATCTCGGTATATTTGGCGGCATCTTCACGCGCCAGGCTCGGCAGATAGACTACTTTGTCTACCAGGTCGAGGTAGGGCGGCCGAGTCCGGCCCAGCTCGCCCAACACCTCAGCATATTCCTCGGGGGTAACGTAGGCACCGATATCCGAACGGTCGGTGACAATAATGGCGTCAGTGCCGCGGAATGCCTGCTTAGCCTGCTCGAGATTGGTAATAATAGTGGCCAGCACGTCTTTTTCAAAGGCAACGTAGCCATCCCGCTGGTTGGTGGCTAACTCGGGGATAGTCAAGCCGGCAGCTTGTAGCTTGGCGATGTGCTCGGTAGCGGCTTCCGGCAGCAGCACCAGCGGCCGCTCTTGGAGCCGGGCTTCTGTCTGCAAGTGTTCGAGAATGGTAGTCTTGCCGCCGCAGGGACCACCCTCCAGGGCAATGACTGTCGGCTTTGGACGCTGCAGCTCGGCAAAGAGCTCATGGGTTTGTTGTTCGGGGCTGGGGGTAAGTTGTTCGTGCATGTCTCTATCATACCGAGGAGTAGTAGCCGTCACAGTGCAGACAATTTGAGTCAAAAACTTTTGACCACAGCAAAATCAGACATCGAACGAGTCGCAGCAGTCGTACACGGTATCGGCGGTACGATTACCACCAAAGGCTTCGACGGCTTCTTGATGTTCACGAGCAATTTCCTCATAAACGACTTGACGGTCGGGGCTATCCAGCGGCACTTCCACGGGCGATGCATCGCTCCGGTCACCATAAAAAATACGTCGGTAACAGGTGGCAACTTCGGTATCGGATTCGAGTACCACCGTGCTAAACCAACGCCCAAGGGCCGGCACATAATATTCTTGTGTGTAGGTTCGGGCCTGGGGATCGCGATGCCGGGCAATAAACCTGTCTCGGGCCTGCTCGACCGTACACTCGGACAGCGGCCGGCGGACATTAAAGGTACGATGCTGGCGGTCACGCTCGCGCTGATAGGCCGCGACCAGCTCATCGTCTGGCGGCAGGACACCGTTTTGGCGATCAGTTTGGATCATGGTCAGCAACGAATACACATCACCAAAGGTGCCGTTCTCAGGAAACCGATAGCGGAGTTCTTGGACCACGGGCCGCGGAAACAGTTTGGTTAAATCGCGTTCAAGCTGCCGCGTTAACACCGGGTGCTCATCGAATTTGAGAACCCGTCCGCCCAGAATAATTTTGTAGTCCTTGCCATCGATGGCCTCCTTGAGGGGGTCCTTCGGCTCTTCCAGTGCCTCAACCGGGGCAGCCATCCGGCTGCTGGCAGCGGCACTAATGAGCAGTAGTACATGCAGCGACAGCACCGGAAATGGCTCATAACGGGCCCGCTTTGTTTCGGCGGTAAAGCCGCGTTCTAGATCCTCAGCGCTCAGGTCATTTTCCCCCCGCCAAAAGTTGCTCAACTCTTGTAGGTAATCGGGCAGCGCTGACTCGTCGCCGCTGAGATGTGACAGCTCAAAGAGAGCCGCCGCTTTGTAGAGCACGGGGTCAAAGCCCACCGTCGTCTGCAGTAGCGGGCTCAAACGATCATCATCTAATTCGGCCAGCACCCGCTCGGCGTCGAGCGAGGTAACACGCTCATTAAAGTGCTGCTTGCTCGCCAGCAGCAAGGCCGCTGAATCCTCGGCCGCCTCGACAATTTCGAGCGACTGATTGCGCGCCTGGGCGTCGATACCAATAACAAATAAACTCTCCGGGCCTGCTTCCATAGCTGTATAGTATACGCTACTGCCAGCGCCCTGTGGTCAGCTGGCGTAAGCCGCCATTTAAGAAACCGCCTTAAGTGATACGAGTGTAGATAATGTCGAAGTCCAGTTCCCAATCCTGGTTGTTGAAGGACTTTTCCCACTGGGCAGTGATAGTGTTATTGTCGGCGCTCAGATGGCCCTCAAAACGTTGCGAGAAGGGATTGTCGAGGGCGTCGCGCCACATTTTCCAGATGCCGCCGATAAAATCCATCTCCATAGTCCTGGAAACGCCACGCTCGTCGTAATACAGCGCCGAATATTCGGCCTGCTTCATGTCGCGACCAATGATAGTAAACGATTTTGGCGGGCCGGGGGCGTACATTTCGGAGCGCATTGCCAAAAAGGCGCCGCCGCCGAGCCAGGCAAAGCTGGCCGCACCTTCGATCGAGTCTTGGAGACTGGGCAAAAATGAGGCATTAGTAACTTGGACGTGCCACTTACCAACTAGTACCGCCAGCGAGGCGAGGTGGGGATTTTGCAAAATAGCGTCATCACTCATGCCTACTACTATACCAAATTGAGGCACAGGCGACGCGGAACTAGCTACTTTGGCTTTGTAGAGCGATCTGGCTGGCACGTTGCAGCTGCTTGTACTTGGCTAGCTCAGAGGCGCCGTAGCGGGCGAGCTCAGCCGGGGTGCTGGCAATAAAGACCGGCAAATCCGGAAAGTCGAGGAGGTGGCGGCCGAGGTGGGCCATAGCTAGCTTGCGCTGACGATTTTGGTCGGACTTGGGATCACTGTCGTGTTTCTCAACATACACACCGAGTTTCTGACCATTAAAGGCGCAGTAGGCCAACAGCCAACCGAGTTCGCCGAGAGCACCAAAACTATTTTCAGTTTCGGTGGCCGCAAACAGAATTACGGCGTCGTTCGTTTTGTGCTCCAGCTCGGTTATGGCGTTGTCGAGAGTCCAGTCATCGGTGTAGGCACTGTACTGCTCACGGCGAGCGACGCCGTTGTCATCGAGTCGGTCGCGCATGCCTTCATACCACGAGCCATCGTAACGAGATGCGCCACTGCCAACAAGTGCAATAGTAGGTGATAAATCGGTACGCCGCGGGATGGTAAAGCGGCTATCGTGGCTCACCCGGCTAGCTACTCTATCAGCAAAGTCACTGACGTCGCGGACGCCATTATCGATCATAGTCTGCATGTCGGGAGCCATGGCAGCATTAACCGGAAAATCTTTGAGAGTTTTGGTGGCCAGTAAGGTGGTGAGCGTCCGGGCGCGTTTGACGGCGTCGTCGTGGTCACTGCCAGACTCGATGAACATGTGAACCCGTTGGGGGCGCAATGTACCACCAAGCGCCGCAAAGCCAGTTTCGGCCAAGCTGGCGTGGCCGGTAGTGATGTCGAGTACCGGTAACACTACCGCCGCATCACGGGCCAGGTGGCGGGCTTCTTCGGCGGCATCCTCGGGCTTCCATTCGCGCTTTAAGGGGTTGAAAATGTTAACGCGTTCAGCCAAGCCACGCAGGGCGAGCTGCTCCGAGATAACCGGAATTTGGTCGGCTCGCCAGTCGTAGACAAGGTCGGGATTGCCGGCCGTGCCAAAAAGACCCAGGGCCGGTAAGTAGTTACGACGGTCATCGGCATCATGGCTAGCGACGAATGGTCGCACAAGACCCATCGCCTCGCCTGCTTCAGGCGGTTCAAGAATATCAGCGGCTTCGTATACCACAGGCATACTGTCAATATATAAGTTTTTTACAAATTGTCAATATTATTTGAACACTACCATGGACAGGTGGTAGTTTCAGTACCCGGCTTGATGACTTGACTGCCCCACACGAAGGCATGCTCCGTCCAATAGGGTCGACTTTCGGGCGTCTCATACTCAGTTCCAGGAAAAGGCGGATCGTCATAGCGGCCGATCCAGGCACTAAACAGGATATAGTGGCCGTCAGGCTGCTTATCCAACGAAACGGTTACCCACGAGCTTGGCTCGGCCGGACGGGATTTGGTGAACGGTACGTATTCATTATCGTCGCGGTTTTTGCGGACGGCATAGACAATCTCATCACTGGTATCGACGGTAACTACGTCAGTCGTGCCCACCACCCGGCCCAGATCGATGTCAAAGGCTTCACGATCGGCCACCAACGTACTGGTGGTCAGCACTTCAATGACTAGCTCTTTGAGCTGCGGAGTATCGTCAAAATGGGTGGCAGCATGTGAATCAATCGGATCATAACTGACCGAGACGCCATTTTGAGTGATACATAAGAATTCTTGCGCAACCACAGCTAAACTATACCATTCCGCATTATGACATTAAGTGGTTTCTGCGATAACGTTGCCACAAAGCCTGCGTTGCTATGAATTGTTCTTGCTTAGCAATTTCCTGGTCGCCATAGTGGCGAAAATCCTCCGGATGTACCAGGGTGTAGGCCGTCGAAATTTTATCTTGCTGAGCGTGCAAATAGCCGTCCACCGCTGGGTAGTCTGCGGCATACTCAATAAGTTTTGCCGGCTGAACGCCTAGGACGTCGGCGAGAATCCAACGTAAACCTGCGTCAGACTGGCCCGCCGAATTCGTCTGCAGGCGCATGGCAGCCCTGAGCGCGGTTCGGACATAACCGGAGCGCTCAATGGCGTTAAACATTCTGCCGAGTTTCGTCGTAGCATCAAAGACGACGGTGTCGCGCGCTGCAACGATACACTGCTTCATGGCAACCGATACGCCCGGGCAGAACGCCTCAAGATTATTCTCAAAGGCGAGTTTCTCTGATGCCTCGTCAGCATCAGTTTTATCACCAAAGCTGATGTCACCCACAATCGCTTCACCTTGGTCATGAATGATGGCAGCCACCTGGAGTAGAATTTTCTCGTCCGCATCGAAGTAGCCTGGCTGCGCTACGTCGGTGGCTCTGATAAAGCTTTTTGTCAGACCATAGGTAAGTGGCATATGCAGCAAATTATTAACGTCAGCACCGAGCAGCGCCACCCAGGTTTCGTTGGCCACATGGGCCAGGTTATAGCGCTCATAACGGACGTTAGCAGCCAGCTTTTCTCCATACTCCGTGGCGGCAAATGCTACGTGAATAGCAAAAACATCCTCAGTACCCCCAAGAGATTCGTACATGCATACATGATCTCCTGACGGCTACGCTAATGCAAGCACGAGCACTCTAAAACATTAGGCGGCTTCGGTGATTTTTTGCCAGGCTTCGACGGCCGGGCCATAGTAGTTGATCGGTGCGTCGTTGCCGGATTGCTGCTGCAACATTTTAGCGATGAAGTGGCTCATTTCGAACGGCGTGTAGCTGACCGATTTCTGACGGCGGTGAGCTTCTTGCAGTGTCACGGCGGTAATGTGGCCGCCGCCGTAGGCGGCAATCGAATCGCTGGCGCCCAAGAAGACGCGAGTAGTCGGCGATAGTAGGCCTTTGGTCTCGGGGCTGTAGCGGTAACCGCCCCAGTTGCTGTCATTAACAACGACAATTTTGTCGACGCCCTCGGCACACTCTTCGCTCAGGCCAAGCGCTTTACTGGCCACAATGCCGAGCGTTTGGAAGCCGAGCGCTTTGACGAGGGGGTACATCCGGCCAATGCCGTAGGGCGTAGCACCAATAGCGATGGCCGTTTCGGCCGGGTCCAGGGCTTCGAGGTCGCGCAGAATGGTCTGCTCTAGCAAGTCGGGCTGTTCGTATTCGAGAGCCGAGTAGCCAAACAAGCTGTGAATCTTCATGCCTGGGAAGTCGAGTTTGCGGATGTGGCGGATGGCGGCGTTGACGTTGAGCGGCCGGGCCACCATCAGGCGCAGCGCGTCGCGGCCAATGGCTCGGCGGCGAATGTCATGGGCGATGTTACCGAGAAAGGTGTTGCTAAAACCTTCGTCGGACGACACCAGTTGCATACAGGTGTTGAGCAGGTCATCGTCGGCGATCGGGTCATCGGAGACGAGGCGATAGAGATCGGCGGCAGCGTTAGCAATGCTGATGCGATTGCGAGCGTAATCGGTCCAGTTACTGGTACCGCGGTCTTCTGGCAGATCATAAAACGTGTGGGCCAGTTTACGGTAGACGTGAGCCAGCACACTGGCACGCGGATCAGTGTAGTACTCAATAAGATCATCGCCAACCTCACGCTCAAAGGGCGTTTTCTCCATTGGTGCCCGCAAAATCGCGTCGGCGATGCTGTCTGGTGAGCAGTCGTAGGCGTCCTCGTGCAAGACCTCAAACAGCACCAGCATGCGGGCCACACGGCGGTCGTAGTCGGCCTGCTGCTCGTGGCTGCGCTCGGCAGCCGGCGGGAAACCGCTGACGTCGATGGCCGGTAACAGCTTGAGCATCAGCTCGGTAGCCTGTTCAGCATATTGGCGTGGCGTCATACCTTCACGCTCGATGGCCGCCAGCGTTTCCTGGTGCATGCGACGGGTGTGATCGACGTCGTGGTGGAAGAACTCGTAGGGCGTCTGCGGATAGCCATCGACGGTCAGCGTGTCGGTAGAGACACCGATCAAACCAACTTGGACGCCGCGCAGGCGAATCAGATCGGTCAAGTTGAGGCTGGCCATGGTTGGCAGAATGGTGTGCTCCGGGTCATCACGCAGGGCGTGCCAGTTATATTCGAAGCGGGCGGTGTGATACGGTGGAGGCGTCTCTGGGTCATTGATGCGAACAGCCAGGTCAAAGAAGCCCATAGCGTCTTCGATCAGATCGAGCGAGGCGCCGTAGGCAAAGCGGTTCTCATCGATACTGGCGGCCAACGTTTCCAGCGTCCGAGCCCGCAGCTTACGTAAGACAGGCGACTGCTCGCAGGCGGTCAGCACTTCGGGCTTAGTAGCCAAGTCGCTGGCCAGAGCCTTGATAGTCCAACCCATTTCTGGGAATTCGGCTTCGTCACCGGCTCGTTCGCGGCGGCGAGTAAAATCATCATACGTCTCGAGCGGGTAGTCGAGCATGTGACGCACCTGGGCTTGCTGCTCAGCGCGGGCCTGCACACCTAATTCGGCGCTAAATCGCGGCAGCCCAGCAGGTGCCTCTGGCTGCTCAAGCAAATCAAAGAAGCGCTCGGCGCGCTCCAGCGCCCATTCGGTATGGCCGGCCGGGAACGGTTCACTGCGCTGAATATCATAAGGATAATCATCGATGCCGCCAGCCACTTGGAATCGATAGCTGACGTGCTTGAGGTGATTATCGAGCTGGGCGGTCAGCGGCGCTAGGGCCGGATCACCAGTAGTAACAAGTTCAGCCTGCAGCGCCGCCAACCGCTCTCGGGCGGCGGCAACTTGCTCAGGGTACGGGCTCAAAATCTCGATATTTTCCATCACAAACCTAATTATTGCTATATTATAGCATAAGTATTTAAATTTAGCAATAGTTCAGCAGTGAAATTACTCTGGTGTCGGCAGCTGATACGGCAGGTCCATGTGGGCCACCAAGACGCCGAAGTTAGTACGGCCGGTCTGGACAATTGCTTCTGGCACCCCGAGAGACTCATGGAAGGCAAAATGAGCATTCGGATCGCTGGTCACCGTGGTGTCGATCCGGTGCTGAATCCGAGTTATCAGATCGCGGGTAGAGCTTTCGCCATCATCGATTACTGGAAACTCGAGGTCGCTCGTCCGCTCAAGCAGCTTGAGCAGTGGGCCAAAGGCTTTTTTGTCGGCAGTTTCGTTGATAATACCAACGGCGGTGCCATCTCTCAAATAAGAGGCAGACGCGTGGACGGCCTTGACGCCAATCTGCAATGCAGGCACGCCGTAGATACCGCTTGCCTCACGGTTGAGCGTGATGGTCGATGAGCACAGCTGCCCAACCCGTTTACGGTCCAGAAAGTCCGCTGATTTACTAACCACCGTGCGGTCGATAGACAGCGGCAACACTCGGTTTTTGCCGATGAGATCCTGCGCAAAGTCGAGTTGACCGCGAATTACCACACCACCGTCTAGCACTAGGTTGCCAGTTTGGCGCTTAACTGCGCCAGGGCGCCTAGTGTCACGCTTGCCCTCGCGGTGCTGGACGGCAACCAGACCACTGCGGCCAAACTTGCGGTCGCTGATTTCCCAAGTTATTCCAGCCAGGGCCCCCGCAGTGGCCAGGGTAGCCAAATGTGCATATACCGGATCGCTCGCAAAGTTGAGACGCATGTTCTGTAAAGCGTCCAGCCCTTCACCCTGAGCAGCAAGGATCTCGGCGGTTTTCTTAGGCTGTTCTGGCTCAGTCATACTAGCTCCTTATACTATATCGATAGCAGTACCATACTCTTATTTTGTAATTTTTTCAAAGCTATTGTTAAGTTTCCGCATATGAAGCGCGGAGTCATCATAACGCCAGAGTGGCAGTATAGCAGGCACTGTATGCTAACTTTTTTACAGCGCCCCAAAAGCATGAGCGTAAAATTAGACCAATGCAAGCACCACATGTCATCACTCGATCTAATACCCAGGGTCACCTCGCGGTTTTGTACGAAAGCCCTCAGGAACGCCTCAAACTGCTCGCCAGCTACTTTCAGGAAGGCGTGGCTCGCAATGAAATGTGTGTACTGGTGACTTCTGAGCATATCGACGAAGTCTTGGAAGATTTTTTGAGCCTCGGCTTCGATGCCAAGAGCGCTGTGGATACCGGTGCGCTACGTATCTTCGAGGCGGAGCAAACCTACCTACCAGATGGCACATTTGTGTCAGGCTATATGCTAGAAAATGTTCGGAACTTTCTTGATGAAGCTAGCTCGCTTGGCTACGATGGCCTGCGCACCGCCGGCGAGATGTCCTGGATCAGCGTGCATCCGGAGTCGATCGCCGAAGCCATCCACTATGAGAGTGACGTCAATAGCATCTGCGACGCGCACCAAGATTTCGTTGGCCTCTGCCTCTACCCGGCCCAGCAAACCTCTGCTGGCATGCTGCGCGATGTCATGCAAACGCATCCCAGCTTTGTCCACAACGGCGCCCCACAGCTCAGCCCGTATTACGCCTAGCTCGAGCGATTGTTTTTGGGCGCGGGAAAATCAACAGCGTCGTAAACAAGACGTTCATGAAAAGGATGTAGGCAACGAAGCTGTAGTCGACAAACACCCAGTGCTGGATGGTGAGCAACACAATCAACGAACTGACAACTTCCGCGGCGTACGCCAGGGCGGTTTCGGTTTCGGGGTATTTGTACGACTTTAGAACGGTAGGCAAACCGGCGGCCAGGTCGGCAATGATACTGAGTACCAACGCTAGCTGGCCGTTATGTGTTGCCAGCAGCATGATCAAGGCCAGCGCCGACAGTGCGCCACAGGCCACATCAAATTTGGTGATCGCCCAGTAGGCCTTTTTATTCATGAATGAAGCCGCCACAATGGCAAACGGCGTCAAAGCTACTACCAAGGTATAGAGTATCTGCTCGCCACCGTGGGCACTGCGCTGGGCGAAGTACGACACTAGCGGCGCGACACCCCACAAAAAGAAAGTGACACGATTAGGCCTGGTTATGCCAGCCAGCGTATCTTTGACGTAAAATAGGCTGCCGAGTACGGCCACCACCAGGGCGACCCAAATAAAATTAGTGCTTATCATAGGCCTCGCTATGCCACCTTAGCTTGCACCCTAAGAACCATCTCGGTGAGTGGCAGGGATTTCATGTAGCTGGGCTGCGCCGGATCTGGGAGGATAACACTGTCGGTGGCCTCAAAGCCAAAATGCTCATAAAAACCGATTGCATTTCTGTTATAGCTGACGACATTGAGATAAATGTCCTCGTCATTGCCCCACCATTCTAGTACTCGGCGCATAAGCAAGCCACCGATACCTAAACCTTGGGATTCGGGTGAAACGTAGAGAGCGCCGATGCGTCGACGATTCTGCTCATCACGGCTCGGGTTGACGAAACCAAGCACTTTGCCACCGACTTTGGCAACCATGGTTATGTCGTGAATGCCATCTTCGGCTGCAATTTGTTGCTCCAGGTAGGCGATACGACGAGGTACAAACTGGCCGTTTGGGCCCTTGGCATTGAGCAAGATATCGGCTTCAGTAATAGCAAGCTCGGGGTTTGGGTAAGCTGCCAGCCAGGCGCGATCACGGATATCACACATCACTGCGGCATCAGCCGGTACAGCGCGTTCTACTATAACCTGGGTTTTATCGAAAGTATGCTCATGCAGGGGCGTTTCGGTCATGGAGCTAGTATAGCAATTATTGACTGTCAACGTTTTTGGCATTGACGGTACTGAAGCTGTTGTAAAAATAATAATAATTAGCACTCTTGACATGAGAGTGCTAATTTTCTACAATCTCACTAGAAGCTATTTATGCTTCTCACCGATTTATATAACTATAATGAAAGGAGAAATATAATGAGCAGTCTAGTTAGATGGGACCCCTTTGCAGAGCTCAGCGCTTTGCAAAAACAATT
>JAQGGT010000001.1 GCA_028289245.1 Candidatus Saccharimonadota bacterium
TCGCTATGGAACACCAACTACCAATTATTATCTTCAACAGCACCGAGCCAGACAATATTCTCAACGCCGCCCATGGCCGCGGCGGCACAACCATTAACTAATTCTTAAACCAGCATCCGCATAAGCGGCTTGGCATGTTACATTGCAACTATGGATTTACACCGCTCCGAGAATAAACCCGATTGGGAAAAAATACCGCCCGAAGACTGGAATCGATGGCAAAAATTGGCCGCCCGCACGCATGGTTGGATCACTCCCGCCAATGCTATAACAGCCCTCGGGTTTATCTGTAGCGCTGCCGGTATGTACCAGCTCGATAAGGACAATCATAAATCCGGATTAGCCTTGCTGGCTTTTGGCCGCACGCTTGATCTTGGTGATGGCAAGATTTCTGACTTGCAGGGTACCAAAAGTGGTAAGGGCGAAGCTCTCGATGCTGGCGGCGATAATCTGTTAGCCCAGATAGCACTTCGCGTGGCTCGTCGCAAAGAACTCATCCCTCGACCAGCATTAAACCTGTTAGCCGCCGGCCGGGTTATCGTTAACGGTTCGAGTATGGTGGCCAAAGCCCGTGGGAACGAAATTCATCCGTCTCTGGGAGGTAAGTTTGGCGGTTTTGATTTTTGGGCTGCCAGCTGTGCCTATGTAGTGGCAAAGTACACCGAAGGTGTCGTCTCCAAAGCGGCCGAAGCGGTAGGTGATGTTGCTCTCGGTGGTTACCTAGTCCACGGTACCATAATTGCTGGGTACGATTACCTTAACGACGCCTTCCCGGAGCTGCGCCTACATGAGCGTGGGCAAGATGCCCACGCGGCCCTGGCCGTAGAATATGTCGATGATGGACTTGTAACCGGCTTTGACGCCCTCGACTAGCTTATCGTGATCCATCGTTAAACGGCCAACGCCCACGCTAGTTTTGAGGGCGTGGCGATAGAGCTGTTGGCCTCGGTATTCGGTTTCGCCGTGTGGCAATTTGTTGATGGTTTCGCAGTAGGTTTGGAGCTTGCTCAGGTAGAGGCTCCCTGCCCCAGGATGCTGCTTGTTGAGGCTTCTGATCTTGCGCTCCACGAGACTGCCCCAGGGTTTGACGCCGATATCTTGCGGCTGGGTGTTTAAAATCAGGGCGTGGGTACTGCCAAGTTCGGGCAGGCATTCAGCCGGTTCGATGTAGTACATGCCGCCGTCAAAATATTCGTTTTGTTTGACTATCCACGGTTCACCGGCCACGAATGGCATCAGGGCGCCGGCCACTAGCAACTCCTGAAAACGAATACCGGCCGATTTGAGCGTGAATAATTCGCCACGGTTTTTAGTGATGTTAGAGACAGCAATGTATAAATTATTGCCGTATTTCTCTCGCAGTGTAGGTAGGTCGAGCTGTTTGTCTTCGGTGGTGCGTATATAGAGCCGGCGCATGTCCATCATTGGGTGTAGTTCAGAGCGAAAGCGTAGCAAATTGACGATGTCTTTACTCGGCATGTCCTCTAGATAGACGCTGAGTCCGAGCGCACCCTGACCTGCCAGCGTGTAACACAGATTGAGGCTGCCGGCCGAAGTGCCGACGTAGTCATCAAAAACATCGAGCATGCCTAGATCGTAGAGCGCCAGTAGCATGCCCTCGGAGATGATGCCGCGCATTGCCCCGCCCTCGACGCCGAGCGTGAGGTGGTAATCATCGTGGTACTCGACGCCGCTATTCTTGGCGAGCATACGGTCAGTGATAACTTCAATGACAGTTTTGGTGTGCGCAGACATGCAGCCATCGTACCACTGTCATACCGCTTACGGCAATCCGGTACGATTAGGCGGCAGACTGTTCGAAGTGCCGTGCGGGCAGTACTAGCGAAGTTGGGTTACGATCGGTGACGAGGTAGTAGCTGACCGCCGCCGCGCCGGTGAGGCATAAATTCTCGACACCACCTAGGACGGCGCCGTCGAGTAGTAAGGGGCTCTGCAAAGTGTCGTTGATTTCAGTAAGACGAGCAGCGCTGGCGGCGGGCTGGGCCGCCTGGAGCTCATGTTGTTCCTCGCGCAGCTGGTGTTTCGCGTGATGGGCGTCGAGCATGCCCAGCGCTATGCCGGGGCCGACGGCAATACCGGTGCCCAGCAAGATGGCCCCAGTGTAATGCACCCAACCGCGCTTACGCCGTGGCTGAGAAGCTTGCGTTTCTGGCGAATTCATAGCTGTAGTATACACCATTCAGCTTATGCTGAAGCTATTGCTCTGGTTCGACGATGTAGCGCGTGGTGCGCAGTTTATTCGGACTGTCGACGCCGTCAAAAAAATCGCTCATCGGTACTTTTAATGTTCGCGCAATGCGGTCAAGTGTTTTGAGGCGCGGCCAGCGTTTGCCGGTCTCGATGTAGGCAATGGCGACTACACTGAGGTCAATTTTCTCGGCCAACTGTTGCTGCGTAAGACCGTGGGCCCGGCGGGTGTGGGCGATCTGTTTACCGATGTTTTCTAGCAGTTTCTGCTCGCGAGCGCTATCCATACCCTAAGCCTATGGATATTAAACTGATTGTTACATAAACTAGCAGTTTATTTTTAGAAGCCTAAATTTGACGTTAATTCCAAAAACATTGTATGATAAGCGTACTTTGTACCCCATGGTATAAGGTTCTTTGACAATCAGACAAGTGAGAAACTACCCCGAGATGAGCCCCTCATGAGTGCTAGCCGCCACCTCCGCATCATCAACGGCATCTCCACCGATCCGTCGGTGTACGAGCTGAAGTTCTGCGTCGACCAGTCGCTGGACCCGGTGAGTGTAAGCGAGTTCATTAAGTTTCCGCAGCGCAGCAGCCTTCATGGTCCTGGTGCGAGTGTGCTCGGTGAACTGGAGAGCATGATCGAGGCAGTCGAAGGCGTGACCTTTGTGACCATGGATCGCTATACGATCACGGTGGGCATCGGCATCGCTTTCGAGCGCCACGACATCATCAATCAAGTCACTGAGATCATCAAGCAGTTGCCCGGCAAGGACCTTCCTTGGCTCGTCGTCGACGACACGCTCGACGAACCCTTCGTCAAGCCGCCGCACCTTTCCGCGCCCGCGTTGGAGCCCGAACCTGAGCCCGAAACCGTCACCGCCAAGGACTGGTACGAAGAGCACATCAAGCAGCGGCTTGCCCTCGCCGGCATGGCAGCCCCGAAGGAGTTCCGACCGCTGATCGAAGGCGTCCTCAACTTGACGGACCTGCTGGTGGGTGGTCTCGACGAGTTCGAGCACATCATCAGCAAGCGGGAACAAGGTTAGGCACGGCCGAGCTGGCAGACGGACAAGATCCCGGATGGCGCGAATCTGCGTAGTTTTTATCCTCCTTGTCTGTTTGTCAGTTCGCTTCCACGAATGTTTAGTCGTGCTGATGAGCTCTCCAAGAGCGAAAAGCGTAGCCATTGCCACCTGGCAGTAATTATTATATAATCCTAGATGCTTTGTAGCATTCTGCTATCAGAGTTCTTTGACAATCAGGCAACCTAGGAGATCGAACATGCCCGCGAAGCCCAGGCTCGTCATCAAGGCGTCCAAGTCGTCGCTCAGCACGCGCTTCTTCGAAGTCGAGAAGCCCTTCTTGGCCGGTCGCGTCAGCAAGTCGCACTGCACGGCATCCAGCCGCTACCGCTCCGACCTGGACAGCTTCCTCGACACCATCCTCCATGAGGACGGCGTCGTCTTCGCAGTCGAGGCCAGCGGTCGAAGGCTCAGTGTCACGCTCGTCGACAACGACGACTGGACGGCTTTCAAGCCCAAGGTCATCGACATGATGTCGATGTACCTCAAGTGGTCCCGTGGCCCCGAGATCATCGACCGGACCCCCGAGGCACTCGCCGCGCAGCACCACGCAGACCGCGAGACCGCCCTCAGCCGCAACCAGCCCGTTCGCCCGCCCGCCAGCCGCCGTCGCGACCACCACAACGGCCCCTACCGCACGCCCGTGCCCGTCCGCGCCACCCGTCCCAAGCTCCTGCTGCGGTCCAACCGCAACGGCAGTTAGCCAGCAGTTCGCATGACAGCGAATGACAAGCGGCTCGGTAGAGGTGATACGGGCATCCGTATGGTTTTCTCCTCCTCCTTGCCTGCTTGTCATTTCGCTTCCACGAATCTAAGTCGTGCTGATGAGTCCTCATAGGACGAAAAGCGACCTGGTCTCCATACTAATGACCATCTCATATATTCCCTATATCGCTCAAGCCTAGCGCTTAGTGGTACATAAATAGAACCTGCTCTCGCAGGTTCTATTTATTTGGCGGAGGGAGAGGGATTCGAACCCTCGAGGGCGTGAACCCAACACGCTTTCCAAGCGTGCGCCATAGGCCACTAGGCGACCCCTCCAAAGGGCCAGGCTTCCAGTATTATACAGAAAGTAGCAACAGATATTGTGCAGAGAGTTTGAAAAAATATAAAGCTTATGCTGAAAAAGGCGTAAATTACTACA
>JAQGGT010000007.1 GCA_028289245.1 Candidatus Saccharimonadota bacterium
CGCTTATGCGGATGCTGGTTTAAGAATTAGTTAATGGTTGTGCCGCCGCGGCCATGGGCGGCGTTGAGAATATTGTCTGGCTCGGTGCTGTTGAAGATAATAATTGGTAGTTGGTGTTCCATAGCGAGGCCGAGCGCGGCTTTATCCATGACTTTAATATTGTCATCCGAGACAGCTGCCTGGAGACTAAGGTGCGCAATCTTGGCGGCATCAGGGTACTTGGCAGGGTCACGGTCATAGACGCCGTCGACCTTCGTGGCTTTCATTACTAGTTCACAATCGAGCTCGAGGGCCAACGAAACAGCGGCAGTATCGGTGGTCAAGTAGGGCCGGCCGATCCCACCTGCCACGATCACCACCCGGCCTTTCTTGAGGTGGTTGTTGGCCAGACGGTGCACGAATGGCTCGGCGACTTGCTCGGCAAAGATATTCGACAGGCAGCGAGTAGGAATGTCGCACGATTCAAAGATGTCGGTCAGGGCCAGGGCATTCATCATGGTAGCCAACATACCGATGTGGTCGGCAGTCACGCGGCGGATGCCGTGGCCGGCCAGCTGGGCACCGCGGGCGTAGTTGCCGCCACCGACCATGATCACCACTTGGGTGCCGCTATCGACGACTTTTTTGATTTCGGCAGCCAGCCAAGCGCCAAACTCGGCATCGATGCCGCTGTCGTACTTGCCAGACAGCTGTTCGCCGGAAAGTTTTAAGAGGACTCGGTTGTACGTTTGAGAAGATGAGTCATCAGCCATTGGTTCTAGTATACTAGGGACATGCTAAAAATCTATTCCTGGAACGTCAACGGCATCCGCGCCGTCCAAAAGAAGGGCCTCTGGGACCCGTTTATCGCTAAAGAGCAGCCCGATATTTTATGTCTGCAGGAAATAAAGGCCAAACCGGAACAGATCGATATTGCCCTTGGCGACTACAAGGCCGTCTGGAACTCCGCCGAAAAGCCCGGCTATTCCGGCACGGCCATTCTATCAAAGGTCGATCCGTTACAGGTCATCACCGGCTTCCCAAAGGATATCATCGAGAAGTATGGCGTTACCGGCGACACCTACGGCGATCCGAACCTCGAGGGCCGGGTAGTAGCTGCCGAGTTTGAAAAATTTTGGGTAGTGACCGTCTACACCCCCAACGCGAAGGACGATCTGAGCCGCATTCCACTGCGCCACAAGCATTGGGACCCAGCCTTTTTGGCCTACTGCCAGCAGCTCGAAAAAACCAAGCCCGTGGTTTTCTGCGGCGACCTCAACGTCGCTCACACCGAGGACGACCTCGCCAATCCTAAGCCCAATCGCGGTAAGAAAGGCTTCACCGACGAAGAGCGCTCCGGCTTCCAGAGCTTCGTCGATGCCGGCTTTGTCGACACACTGCGTATATTCGAACAAGGTAACGGCCACTACAGTTGGTGGAGTCACTTTGCCCACGCCCGCGAGCGCAATGTTGGTTGGCGCATCGATTATTTCTTAGTCTCGACATCTTTAAAGCCGCACGTCAAAGCCGCCGCCATCCACACCGACGTGCTTGGGTCAGACCACTGTCCGGTCAGTCTTAGCCTCGATTTTTAGGTTTGGTCTTCGTCGCCAAGTTCGCCCTTGGACCAACTGCTGACACCCGCTTTAAACTGATCTGAGAGCGACCGGGCATCGCTGCCAAGCAACGTCTCGGCCTTGGCGTCGGCATAGGCCTCGATCACAGCTTCAAGCGCCTTCGCAACTGGTTGCTTGAGATACACCGGTACGTCATTGTCGCCCGTAACTCCAGGCCGTGAACTCGCAATCATCCCGATGATCAACTCGCCATCACTCTGATCTTCAATCGGTATCATCCGGTCGCGGTTTGCGCGGGCCGCCAAGCAGGCCGACCACAGCAGTTGGTACCCACCCCAAGAAAAAATGGCATTTTGGTGCAATGGGTCGATCGGCTCAAAATGCACCAGCTGAACTTCGGGGTTTTCTTCCATCGAGACATTACTATAGCCTGTTTTCGAATTTTTACTAGCTGCCAGCCTTTGTTAGACTTAGGATATGGTCCGCGCCGAACACATCGAACTCACTACAACTGACGGCTTGCTACTGCCAGGCTTACTCTACACGCCCGTCAAAGACACCACGCGGGTCGCAATTTGGCTGCATGGCATGGGTGACAGCGGGGTGTTCTATACGCCGCGGCGCATTACCGCCCTGGCCGAAGCACTGACAGCCCGCGGCATCGCGCTCCTCGCCTTCAATAATCGAGGCGCCCATAACGCCAAGCGCCTGCGCTACGCCGACAAAACCGCACCGCAGGCCGAGCTCGGCTACCAGGGCGGCAGCTTCTATGAACGCATCGAGGACTGTGTCGCCGACATCGACGGAGCCGTCGCCTATTTGCGTGGCGGTGGCTATAACCGCTTTTATCTCGTCGGTCACAGCAGCGGCGCCAACAAAATTGCTATCTACGACTGGCTCACCAAGCAGACACCCATCAGCAAGTACGTGCTAGCCAGTCCCGGCGACGACATTGGCCTATGGCGCCAGGAACTCGGTAGCCGGCGCTACGAGGGCGCCCTCGTCCAATCTAGTGAGCTCATGGCAGTTGGTAAACCATTGCGCGTAATGCCAAAGTACAGCGGTATGCATCCCTATAGCGCCCAGTCGACCCACGAATTACTCGATGCCAACGGCCCGTATAACAACTTCCCCTACTACGAAGCTACTGTCGGCCGCCTTGGGACAAAGCCACTCTTCCAGGAGTTTGCCGCCATCAAGACACCATTGCTGGTAATCGTGGGCGACCAAGACCAATACTTGGCTACCGTCGGTGGCGCTGCGCAGGCCATCCAACTTCTCAAGCAGCACACTAATCCGGCTATTGCTCAACAGTCTAGCTACCAGGTTGTGGCCAATGCCGACCACAGCTTCCACGACGCCGAAGATGCGTTTGCAGGCGTGGTAGCCAAATGGTTGGCCGCCTAAGATGTATCCTTACTGGCAGAAGCAAACTAAAGATAGACCGCTATATCCGGATATGATCTGGAGCCGGCCCGAGAACCGAGCCCACGCCGGCAAATTACTGGTCATTGGCGGCAGCGCCCAGGGCTTTGCTAAACCGGCCCAGGCCTACGAAGCCGCTCGCAAAGCCGGCGCCGGTACAGTCCACGCCGTATTGCCCGACGTGCTACGCAGCATGCTGCCGCGCGGCTTTATGGAGGCCGACTTTCTGCCCAGCACGCCCAGTGGCAGCCTGGCCCGCGAAGCACTCGGCGGCCTACTCAACGAAAGCGACTGGGCCGACGCCGTGCTACTGGCCGGCGATCTCAGCCGTAACAGTGAGACAGCCATCCTCCTCGAGTCATTTGCCACTAAATATACTGCCGCCCTGACGCTAACCTGTGATGCCGTCGATTACGCGCTGAGCGCCCCCCGAATCGCCCTGGGCCGCGATAACACGCTGCTGGTACTCAGCTTCGCCCAGCTCCAAAAATTGGGGCAGGCCGCCCAAGCTACCACCGCCTTTACCTACGCTATGGATTTTCTACATCTTATCGAGGCACTGCATAGTTTTAGCGCCGAGCACCACCTCACATTGATCACCAAACGCGACAATACTATATTCGTGGCCGTCGACGGACAGGTGACCACTACCCAGCTGGCCGAGGAGCAGCAAATATGGCGATTGACGACCGCTGCCGCGGCCAGTGTGTGGTGGCTCCAAAACCCTTCAAAACCACTCGAAGCCCTCACCACCGCTCTCGTCGCCTAACTGATCTGAAGGTGCTTGTAAATTTATCTATTCTGTGATATAATTAGCGTTAATGATTGCAGCTGAGTTTGTCGAACCATACCGTCGAGAAATCCCAGACGCCGAATTGCACCGTGACCCTTGGGCCGAGCAAATGCACGAAGCCCGAGAAGTCGCTCATAGTTTCGGTGTGCTTTTGCATGACAAACTCTCCGGCAACTATGAGCCTAACACCGCCGATCTAGAGCGTTTACGCCTCTACCCACGCTGGGGCATGCATGCTATTGCCAACCTGGAAGATGCCTTTATCGACAGTGGTGAGCCCTGGATGAAAGAGAATAATGAGCTCAATTTCCAGCGCTTGACGCTGCACTTCACCAACATGTGGAAGCACTTCCTACGTGGCACTCGTCCGACCAAGCTTGAGATCAAACGAGCCCAGGACAGTCTGGCCCTTCACGGCATGATGGGTTACAAGATCAAAAGTGATAACGCCTCCGCAGCCAATGGGTACGCTTATTTCGAGGAAGAAAATAATGAATACCGGGCGTCTTCCGAAGGTATCATTGGAGAACATGATGCTGCCGTCGTCTTGCTCGAAGTCGCCAAGCGTGTTCCCGGGATGATCGTCCTACCAGCTCCCGACCAGTTCGAGCACGACCGGCCACGCTACGCCAAAGGCACATCACCAAATGGCGAAAAGTTCACCGGCCCAAACCGCAACACTGACTTTATAGTCATGCTCGGTGAACAGGTGGTCGGCGCGCAAGTCAAAAGCTACATCGATGGTGAGCGTCCCAACAACTACGACAAGCATCGGATCATCCTGATTGATGGCAGCCATGACCTGGGTAATCAGCGTGCCATGCGGACGCGCCGCTCTTATCTAAAAACCGTCAGCTGGTCGGGTATGATTTGCGCCGAGCGAATGCTGACGACTCCGTTCAGTGCCGCCGGTAAGCTCGGCATTCCGCCGCACAGCCTGATCGTCACTAAAGGCATCGCGCGCACCATGATGAAGGATGTTAATCCGCATCTCCAAAAAGCCACTGACCGCGTCCAAGACCGGCTACTCGCCAAACTCCAGCTCACCGAATAAGCTTGCGCTTGCTCACCTGACGTTATATAAATCAAGGTTATGAGTGACAGCCGCAGATCACCTGTACAGCTTAACCACCAGGAAGCGTGGGCCACCTTTCGCGGTGGTTATCTGCGCCACGGAACGCATATCGCCAGCAGTGACGACCTTGAAGCGCTGCAAAACTTTCGCAGTCAACTCGACCGTCTCCGCGACAACACCCAAATCCCGCATTACCACTTTTACAGCGGCTGGCTCGATTACGAACTCGCCACCGCTGAGCGGAACCGTGACAAAGGCGCCGCCCGCGACCACTATTCGCACGCCGAGCTGTCCCTCCGAATGCCTGGCTCTGCCAACGACCGGATTAGTTTTCAGTCGCAACTTGAGCGCGATATTCAGCTTATCAGACTCGAAAAAAACCGTCTCTACGCCGAAGAGCGACAAAAGGGCACGCAACATCATGCTACCATTGCCGAAATCGGCCGCCAAACAATTGTCCTCGCTACACGACTGGAGACTGACGATCTGCCGAGAGATGACTACTCCAAGTTAATTGGTATGCTCAGTGAAACCGCCGTAGCCGGGGTGCTGCTGACGCTAGGCGAGCAAACGACAACCTCGGTCGTAGCTCCCGCTACACCGCGCCAGAACAGCCCCTGGTTGGTAGAAAATGGCGGTTATAGAAACACGCCTGATGGTGCCCGCAGTATTCAAGCCTTTGATTTCATACACTTAGTCTACGAAGGCGCTCAGCCGGAGCCTGCCAGTCTCCGCCACGTCCAGGTTAAAACTCGCTTCCTGAGCGAAGCCACGGAAGCCCGCTACGCCGATGAGGTTACGGTTCTCTACGCCGATCGAGACCTTTTTGTGGCCACCACGCCGGAGTTCATTGAACTCGGCAGCGCCCTGGAGACATTCGGCACTACCCAAGCGCTGGAGCGCCCGCTGGAGATTGCCCGCAGCAATGTCGAGCTGGCATTTGAAGCCCATGATACGTGGGTGGCGGAGAATTAGTCCTTGCCGGCGCGCTTCATACTAGCGGCCGCCACCAAAATAAAACAACCTGGACATGCCAGGTTGTTTTATTTTGGTGGGCGAGGAGGGACTTGAACCCTCAATCCGAAGAACGCGATTTTGAGTCGCGCGCGTATACCAATTCCGCCACTCGCCCGGATATACCGTAAGCACGGTAGGCTACAAGGGGTCATTGTACTATAATTGATACAGAAGCTCCAATAAGCCCCCAAAGGCGCCTATGACAGACATCAAAACAACAGATGACCAACCACCGGGCGACGGTACCGCCGCCGACCTGATCCGCGACAAAGTTGCTCGTATTTACGCCGGTGAGCCGGACGCCGGGCAGGAGTTGGCCGAAGCCGAGGCCCAGCCGCACCGCAGCAAGCACCAGCAGTTCATGCACCAGTTGAGCACCTCGGGCAAAGACTTGGCAACCATCCAAACCGAGTGGCACCAGTACTACATCAGCCTGCCCGACGACGAAAAGCATCAGGTGTGGCAAGAATTTTACTCGAGCAGCGCTACCCAGGCAGCCGCGCCGGCTACTTTACCAGCGGCCGCACCGCAGCGAGAAGCCAGCCACAAACATCAAGTGATGAGTTCAAGCCGGCACAAAGCCCGACGTAAGCAAGTGGCCGCCCGCCCCAAGCGCGACCTGCGCAAGCCGGAGGACATCCGGGCCGCCGTCCGCGATACCGTCAGCGCCAACGGCAAGCTGACGGCTAAGCATCACCTTCAGTCGCTGCTGTTTGGCCTTGGCATGGGCTTTTTGGTGATTTTCATCTTCTTGTTCAGCTTTTTCAACGAAATTATCATCGCGCCGTTTATCCAACCGAGTCGTACGACGGCCTCGACGCCGATTATCGTCAACACGGCCAGCGCCGAAGTTAGCAAAGACCCCTTGGTGATCATCCCCAAGATCAATGTCCAGATTCCGGTCGACTACAACCAGACCAGTATCAACGAAGAAGACATCCAGAACTCCCTGGAAGACGGGGTGGTGCATTACCCCAGTACCGTCAAGCCAGGCGAGCAGGGCAATACGGCAATTTTCGGCCACTCCAGTAACAACATTTTTAATAAGGGTCACTATAAATTTGCTTTCGTACTACTGCACACACTGGTGCCGGGGGACACCTTTTATCTGGCATACAACGGTCAGATGTTCGTCTATAAAGTCATCGACAAAAAGGTGGTCGATCCGACCGACGTCGGCATTTTAGATGCCGTGCCAGGCCATACCGCCACGGCGACGCTCATTACCTGCGACCCGCCAGGTACCACACTCCACCGCCTGGCGATCATTGGTGAACAGATCTCGCCCGATCCAAACTCAAACGCCGCACCGGCCACTCCAACCACCGCTGCCACTACCACCGCCTCAACCCTACCCGGAAATGGCCCGACGCTGTTCGGCCGCTTAGCCGCCACCATCGCTGGTAAGGCGGTCATTACGTTGGTAATTGTAGGGGCAATTGCGCTGGTTATTCGCTGGACCCGCCAACCGCGCGACAATTAGCCACAGTTTTGGCGATCAATTCTACAGTCTACAGCGAGCTAGCGAGATCGAGGAGCTGGCGGGAGCTAAGGGTACCGTCGGTTTTGACTTGGTACCAGACGCCACCATTGACCCAAGTGGCATTATTATCGCCGTAGAGATACACGGTGCGGCCACCAGCTTCGACGGTTTGATACTTGCCCGCAACGCTGCTACCGGATAAAAAGACGTCGCGCAGCGCTTGGCTATCCCAGTTGGAAGCTTTTTGGGTTACCACAAAGCTGCGGTTATCACTGTTACTCTTGAAGTTAACATCGACGGCGCCGGGTGTGGCGCTCAGCGTACCAACTGAAAATCCAGCTGGGCGCTTGGTGGGTAAAACAGCGTGAAAGCCGGCTCGCGACGAAGCAACTTGCATCTTAATATTGGCAACATTGTTATACGCGATGCAACCGCCAATGACTACTACAGCCAGGCTGGACATAGCAACCGTCAAGGCGCGGCGGCGGGTGCGCGCTTTGATATCACTCGCCAGTACCGGAGCTTTGTGCTTGTGCGATTCGGCCGCAGCCAGGGCACGCTCAAAAATATCCATAGACGGCTGGTGGGCAGCGGGCTGAGCGGCAGCAGGAGCAGCCGGCTGGTGGACGCGTGGGGCTGGGGTAGCAGCGCTCCGTACCGTGGTGGCGTGGTTGAATTTATTGATCATGGCATGCTTGGCGGTCGTTTCAGCATGCAGGGCGCGGCGCGGATCAACTGATGCCACTGATGGTTTGGCGACGACAGTGGCCAATGGCTTTTTAGTCAGCGGGGAAGTTACTGTCGTCTGGCGCTTGAGGCTGGCCGACGGCTTGAGCACGGCACGGCGCATCAGCGTTTTGCCGGCCTGCGGTTGGTGCTTGGCCAGGTGCTTCGCGGGGTGGCGGGTCACCGCTAACTGTTTTGCGGTTGTAGACACCGCCGGCCCGGGGGCAGACGCGGGAGCCGGAATAATCTCTGGAATATAGGACTTGCCTATCACCGTATCAATTGTCAGGGCAGGAGCCGCCTTGCCGGCTTTAATCAGCTCGCCCGAGTGAGCGTCGTAGGTATTCCCGTTGATAGTGATATGTGTGCTGTTTTTGGCCACGATTTTTTACTTCTTTGTTTCACCGCAACATAAGCGATTTGTATCTATAGTACCGCCTCTTATATATAACCGCAAGCCAAAAGTGCCGTCTGGCCAGAAAATCCTATCCATAACCGATATAAACTGCGTATAATAAAGCTTCATGGACTATCTCGACCCCAAAAAGCATCGCCGGCACACTATCCTCCTACTCACCGGCTACATCCTCATTACCATCGCCATCATTATCGGCACGACCGTGCTGGTCTACCAGGCCAACGGGTTTGGTGTCGCCAAAGACGGCACCGTGATCCAAAACGGGCTACTGTTCTTCTCGAGTCAGCCCAATCCGGCCCAGATTTACATCGATGGCAAGCGCTACAAGGCCGACACCAATACTCGCGTCACCTTGCCGGCGGACATCTACAAGTTTGAACTTCGCCGCAGTGGCTACCAGACCTGGAAGCGCACCATCAGCGTCCCCGGCGGCCAGATCCTCAGTTTTGATTATCCGTTGCTCATCCCCAACAAACTATCACCGGTCAAACTTGCCGACTACACCTCGGCTCCAGCACTGGCCACCCAGAGTCCCGACCGGCGCTGGATCGTCATCGCCAAGGCCGGTTCACTTAGCGAATTCGATGTCTACGACACCCGTGACCTCACCAAGGCTCCGGTTAGCATCAGCCTGCCCACCGGGGTACTCACGACGGCCACCGGAGCCCAGACACTCGAGCTCAGCGAGTGGTCCACCGACAACAGCCATTTCCTCGTTAAGCACCACTACGACAACAAGACCGAGTACATCCTCATCAACCGGGAGAGCCCGACCGATTCAGTCAACCTGTCGAGCGTTATCACCGGCAGTTTTACCGAACTCAAGCTGCTGGACCGCAAATACGATCACTATCTGGTCTATAACAGGGCCGACCAAAGCCTCAAAAAGGCCACCCTCAGCCAGCCGACGCCGACGGCGTATCTTACGAATGTCTTGGCTTACCAGTCGTATTCCGATGATATGATGCTCTATGCCACCCCAGGCAGCGAAGCCGACAAAGTAGCCATCCGTCTCTTGCAGGGTACCCACACCTACACCATCCGCTCTCTCGACACTAGCGCAACCTATCTGCTGGATCTGACGAAATTCAACAATACGCTCTACGTGGCCGCTGGGGCGAGCGCCGACAACCGAGTATTTATTTACAAGGACCCCATCGGCCAGATCAATTCCCAGAATCTCACCGCCGCCGCGCCCGAGCAGGTACTTCGGGTCACCGCGCCGAACTTTATGAAATTCTCGGACAACACCCAGTACATTATGATCGAAAACGGCACTAGTTTTGCCGTCTACGATCTCAAGAATCTGAACCGCTACACCTACACCACCGGCCAGCCCCTCGACAGCCCGCAAATCCATGCCACCTGGATGGACGGCAACCGACTGACCTACGTCTCAGGCGGCAAACAGTTAATCTTTGATTACGATCACCTCAATGCCCACAGCCTCAGCCCTGCCGCCGGCAGCTATCTGTCGTTTTACACCCAAAACTACAACAGCACGCTTACCTTGGCCCCGGCGGCCAACGGCACAGCTTACAGTTTCCAACGCACGCCGCTACTGATCCCCGCCGATCAGTAAAATGCTATACTAGGCCGATATGAAGCCCGTACGCACTCGCTTTGCTCCCAGCCCGACCGGCTTTTTGCACGTCGGTGGCATCCGTACGGCCTTATTTGCCTGGTTGGTGGCCCGCCAAGCCGGTGGTCAATTTATCCTACGCTTTGAGGATACCGACAAAAAACGTGAAGTCGAGGGCGCCCGCGAGCACCTTATAAAGAGCCTGCGCGACCTCGGCTTGGAATACGACGAAGGTCCGGACATCGGTGGCCCTTACGCTCCGTATACCCAGAGTGAACGCCTCGAGAGCTATCAGCGTTGGGCCCAGCGGCTGATCGAGGCTGGCCGAGCCTATGCCGACCCATACACTCCCGAGCAGGTCCAAGGCTTCCGCGAAGCCGCTCAAGCTGCCAAACAGCCCTTTTTGTACCGCAACCACCGACCCGAGAACCCGCCAGCGTGGGATGGTTCTCAGCCCTTACGCTTCAAGGCTGAACCGAAAGCCTACACCCGCACCGACGCCGTCATGGGCGAACTGACTACCGGGCCGGAAGTTATTGATGATTTCGTACTCATCAAATCCGACGGCTACCCAACCTACAACTTCGCACACATCGTCGATGATGCCGAAATGGAAATTACCCACGTCATGCGCGGCCAGGAATTCCTGTCCAGCACACCAAACTACCTCAACCTCTACGAGGCGCTCGGCTTGGAAGCGCCAATCTTAGCCCACTTGCCGCACATCATGAATGAAGCCGGCAACAAAAAACTTGGCAAGCGCGACGGTGCCAAAGACGTCCTGGACTACATACGCGACGGCTATTTGCCAGAAGCCATGATCAACTTCATCGCCTCGATGGGCTGGAACGATGGAACTGAGCAGGAGATTTTTACCCGCGACGAACTAATTGCCAAATTTAGCCTCGACCACGTGCAGCGCAGTGGCGCCCGCTTCGACGAACGCCGTCTAGAGTGGATGAACGGCGCCTATATCCGCGAGTTAGCGCTCGATGACCTCTTCGACCGCGTTACCGATTTCTGGCCACCCGAAGCCGCCGACTACGACGACGATTATCGCAAAAAAGTACTCGGTCTAATTCAGGAACGTCTCAAATTCTTCACCGAGCTACCACAGTTGACGACCTTTTTCTTTGCCGATTTGCCACTCAACCCGGAGCTAATTGCTGGCAATAAACAACTTAAAAAATTTGATGCCAGCGAGCTTGGTAACTGGCTCGAACAAACCAAGGCATCATTATTAGACAGCGATTTTAGCGTCGGCGACCTTACCGACCGTTTAAACGCCTTACTCGAAGCCACCGGCCAAAAGCCGGGCGTGCTGTTTAGTCTAATCCGTATCGCTACCACGCAGGCGCCAGCCAGCCCAGGCCTGGCCGACACCATGGCCGTGCTCGGCCGCGACCGCACGCTGGCCCGCATCGACGCCCAACTCTCCAAGCTCTAATTTTTTTGAAGCAGTATGCCGCTTATGGTACGCTCAAAGCATGCAACGGTTATCTTCTCAAGGCGGCTTCTCGGCCACTGAAGCCCTCATCTGTCTAGCCGTAGGAGCCATTGTAGTGGTAGTGGGCTTTTTTGTTTGGCACAACCACAGCCAAGACAGCAGCTCGCACCAGTCGAGTCAGCGCAGCGCCACCAGCTACTTTATTATCTCTAAGTACTTCGTGCGCTTGCCGCTTACCAGCGAGCTCGCCGACCTTAAAGAGAGCAGTCCGCAGCCATCGGCCTACAACGCCAACGATGATTCGGTGAGCGTGCTGGCGCCACATCTTGATGCAGGCTGGAAGTGCGCCGCAGACGCCGCCGGGCATAAAGCTATCATCGGTAACATCTTGATCAGCCTGCAGGGCACCGAAGCCGCTCGCACCGGTTTCCAGCCAGCAGCCAGTAAAAAAATAGGCAACTACACTTACAGCTTTTATCCGGTCACTGGCACCAGCTGTGTCGGTAATGCCGACATCAGCACATTCACCCAGTTACAGAAGTTATTTGCCAGTCAGTTCGGTCAACTCCAGAGCAATTAAGCCAAACACGCTTATGCTATAATATGCCTATGATTGATGACTTTAAGCCGGTACGGCGCCGGCCCAAGTCTTTGGACGCCCAAACAAACACCGAATCCAAAGTAGAAACGCCAAAACAAACCCCCGCACACGCCAAATCGGCTTTTGAGACGCCCGAGCAGGTCGCCGCCCATGAGGCGCCTACCACCGATGAGACGGCAGGAGCGTTGCCGTTAGTACCACCGTTAAAATTTGAGATTGATGCCGCTGTCGCCGACAGTGGCAGCCCCAAGCCCAGCCAGGGTCGCTTCGACAAGCTCAAGCTGCGCTGGCCGCCTAGCAAAAAAGAAGCCATTGCCTTCGCCTTGGTAATAGTCGTGGTCGTCAGTGGCTTGGGCAGCGTTTTACTGATGCACAAGGCGGCCGAACCGGCAGCTGCCGAGCCCGTTGCCAAGACCAAGGTCAAAGTTTCCGCCAAGCCAGTCGCACCCACCACTGTGCCCTCGAACTTAACCGGTCGTCAGATCGATCCGGCGCTCAATAATAAGCCGGTAACCGCCGTGATGATCGAAAATAGTACCGACGCTCGGCCCCAATCTGGATTAAGCCAAGCCGGCGTCGTGTTTGAGGCGGTAGCCGAAGGCGGCATTACCCGCTTCGTTGCCCTATTCCAAGACACCTCACCCGAGGACATTGGTCCGATTCGCAGCGTCCGGCCATACTACCTGCAATGGGCCATGGGCTTTGACGCACCGCTGGCTCATGTCGGCGGCAGTCCCGAAGCGCTTAGCGACGTTAAATCCTGGGGCGCCAAGGATCTCGACCAGTTCTACAACGGCGGCAGCTATCACCGGATTACCAGCCGGGCCGCACCGCACAACGTCTATACCGGTCTCACTACCCTCAACCAACTCGAGGCCGCTAAGGGCTGGACGACCAGCCAGTTCACGACCTGGAAGCGTAAAGAAGAGGCACCCGTCAAAACCCCGACCGCCAAGACAATTAACTTTAGCGTCTCGGGAGCCTACTACAACTCACACTACGATTACGACACTGCGAGCAATAGTTATAAGCGCAGCGAGGGTGGGGCACCACACATGGACGCCAACGGCAATGTGCAGATCAGCCCCAAAGTTGTGATTGGTTTAGTTATTCCATACGGCATTCAAAGCGACGGCAAACACTCCGATTACGGTACCATCGGCAGCGGCAAGGCCTACGTTTTCCAGGATGGCACCGTTACTATCGGCAACTGGAGCAAGGCCACTGATACCAGCCAAATACTCTTTACCACCGACGATGGTAAGCCATTGGCGCTTGACCCGGGCCAAACCTGGCTCACCGCCATCTCCGACACCTCCAAAGTAACCTACGCTCCCTAGCCCTCGATGGACCACTTCCACCTCACCCTCAAACAAATCCGTCGCTATGTGCTGGCCTGGATGCTGCTGGAGAACGTGGTGGTTGTGGCTAGCTTCTGGGCCTTGAGCCGCTACAGTAGCTTGCCACTCTGGCTCGATGCCGCTGCCTGCCTGCTCGCGGCAGTTGTATTGGCGTTGCTGTGTAGCAGCAAAGTGACCGCCGTCGCTACCCAACCGCTCAAAGCCCTCTGGCAACTAGTGTTACACCTCAGCCCCGACACCCAGTCGGTGGCCGCGCCCGATATGAAGCAGCTCAAAATTGGCCATGAACTAGTGGCCAACTTGGCCGGGCAGATTAATCAGCTGATTACCGTCGCCGATGGCATTGCTGTGGCGGCCCGCAGAGAGAGCTATGATCTGCACAAAAACTTTATCGCCAATAGTTTGCCACTGCCGCTCATTGTCCTCGACAAAGAGGAGACCATCGTCTACGCCAACGAGGCCGCCGCTGCCTACATCGGCCAGTCCAGTGATGAAATGGCTGGCAAGAACGTCTATATGGTCCTCGACATGTCCTTCCCCAGCATCGACACCTTCGATACTTGGCTTCGCCAAGCCAAGCAAAATGTCGCCACAGCCACTGGTAGTTGGGAACGCGTCCGTCTGAATGTTCGCGATAACCACCCAACCCGCTTGTTCGACCTGGCCAGCTACTATAACAAAGATAATGGCACCGGTAACGAAACCATGCTGGTACTCTTCGACCACACCAAGCAGTACAGCCAAGACGAGCAGGCCGTCAGCTTTATTGCCCTCAGCGTCCACGAGCTGCGTACACCACTGACGCTGCTGCGGGGCTACATCGAAGTCTTCGAAGAAGAAATGGCCACCACCCAAAACCCTGAACTGGCCAGCTTTATGGAAAAAATGAGTGCCACCGCCCAACAGCTGATGGCCTTTGTAAACAACATCCTCAACGTCGCTCGGGTCGACGCCGACCAAATGCAAATGGAGCTCCACGAAGAAGATTGGAACAAAGTCCTAACCACGGCCATCGCCAACATCGGGCTGCGCGCCAAAGTCCGCGGTATTACGCTAGAGTGCACCATCGCACCCGGATTACCACCAGTAGCCATCGACCGTCTCAGCCTGTTCGAAGTCATCAACAACCTGGTCGATAACGCCATTAAGTACAGCGGCAAATCACAGATTATCAAGGTCGACGCTCACCTTACCAAAGACAACATGGTGGAGACCACCGTCCAGGACTTTGGCCTCGGCATCAGTGGCAGCGTTATGCCGAACCTCTTCACCAAGTTCTACCGCGACCATCGCAACCGGGCCCAGATCGGCGGCACCGGCCTCGGCTTGTATCTTTCCAAGGCCATCGTCACGGCCCACGGCGGCCACCTCTGGGTGCAGAGCAAGGAAGGCGAGGGCAGCACCTTTGGGTTTACCATCCAGCCCTTTGCTAACCTGGCGGCCGAAGGCAAACGCGACAACCAAGAAATCGTCCGCGGCGCCCACGGCTGGATCAAAAACCACTCAATGTACCGCCGCTAACCTGCTAGAATAAACCTATGGAACCAACACAAAATCCTGTCCCGCCCCCAACTCCAGCCGCCGTACCAGAACCGACGCCAGCAGCTGCTGATGCTCCAGCTCCGGCCGCGCCCACGGGTACCCAGCTTGGGGCCGCCCCGGTAGCCCAGCCCCAGACGGCCACCCCCACTGGTCGCGGTGCCGGCCGCAAAATCTTGTGTATCGAGGACGAGCACTTCATCGCCGAGCTCTATTCGCGCTCGCTTACCAAGGCCGGCTACGACGTCACGGTCGAGATGGACGGCATCCAAGGTCTCGCGCTAGCCCAGACCAACCAGTTCGACATTATTTTGCTCGATCTGATGGTGCCCAACAAAACCGGCATCGAAATCCTGCGCGCCCTTCGTGACAAGATCGAGACGCCCGAGCTCAAAGCTAAAATTATTATCACCACCAACCTCGAACAGCGCGAAGACGTCCGGGCAGACATCGAGAAGCAGGCCGACGGCTACCTCGTCAAGGCCGAGCTGACGCCGCGCGAGCTGGCTGCCTTCGTCGACTCCATCGCCTAAGCCCGTTGCACCACTACGAATTTAGTATAAAATACTAGTCTATGAGTAGAGCCGGCAACAAAAAGTTTGAAGAGTGCGACGTCAAAGTCGTCGAGTTGGTTGACTACGATTTCGATCCCGCTGTAGATGTAAAGCGCGACAACATGTATATCTATCCGGCTACAGGAGTAGGCACGGCCAAAAGACGGCTTGCCGACCCGAACTGTTCTACTGGCCGCTACGGCGGTACTCAGGCCAAACTTCATTGCCCCCGCACCGAAGACGAGCGCGTCGGTGTAACCACGCAAGACAATATGAAGTCCCGCGCCATCGCATTCCAAGAACTACGTAAACAAGCCGGCGAAATGCTATGCCGCAATTGCTTATTTTCAGACATGTCCCCGGCAGAGGTTGCCATTTCGCGTACCGAACAAGCTACTGCCGAAGCCGCCCTCCTGACCGCCCAAGCCGCTCGCGCCAAGGCCGAGACCGAATACGCCGCCATCGTGGCCACGGCTCAGGCCGAACTGACCGCGAGCCAGCAACATATTCTCCACCCCGAAGCCTAATCCCAGAACAGGGGCGGTAATTGCTTTTATTGACATAAAATGCTATAATTATAATAATGAGTGAATTAGAACCATCCGCCGAACGAGCTAATGAATTGTTGGTGCCTAATACCCGGCGTCTTTTAGAGTTTGTGGTTGAGCAACCGCTGTTTACGGCCGAGGAAGTACGCCTATACGCCGGCCTGGAGGTCGAGGAGGGCAGCAGCTTCACAAAAGTGTTGGCCGCGGCCAAGAAAGACATCGTTGAGCTGTTTGCCGACAAAGCTTACGAAACCGCCTGGTGGCACCGCTTTAGCGACATGCACCCACCACTGAACACACTCATCGTACGTGACAAGGGCATCGACTCGGCCTGGGCCCGCGAACTAGCTGCCGATCTATTATTTGTGCCGCCGGAGCCTGCGCAGCCTACGTTTTTTGGCGAAGTCGTCCAGCCTCCCTTGCCGAAGCCGCCTGCGCCAAGCATCCAAAAGACCCCTGAAGAGCTAGCGGCCGCCGAAGAGCGCCGAGCCATTTTGTTTACCGACCGCTTATTGCGCGGCGTTCAGGACATCATCCATGCTGGCGCCACTGGCCCCGAAGGCATTAAGGCCAAAGATGTCGTGGCTCGGGTGGCCGGACGAATGGGCGTCGAACACGCCTTGGCCGAGAAGCTGGTGGCTGATCTCAGCCAAGCCGAATTAATCTTTAAGCACAACCTGAGTGGGAAACGCTTCATCAGCCTTCAGCCCATCGAAGCTACCCGTCCTGTCGTTGACGAGCAGCCCAGCGACGCCGAGACGGAGCTCAGCCCTACTGATCGCCAAGCCGGCCGCCAGATCTTTAACGAGTTGCTATCGATCACGCCAAACCAAGGCCGTACGCCAAAAGCTCTCTTGCACGCCCACCAAGAGCAAGGCGCATCCCTCGAAGACGAGCGCTTCAAGCAGCTCCTCAACCGTCTTCGCCGTGCCGGCATTCTGGCCACCAACGATAGCCACAGCAAGCGCGGCATTAACTTTGCTTCGACCGCCATTCGCCGCGCTTGGGCTAAGGGTAGCGGCAAGGAATTTGACAAGCTCTTCCGCGACTGGCTCTAGCCCTAAGTCCGCCATAATTATTGCCAAAAACAAGGCTTGTTTTGTCTCCCGGACGGGGACTATAGTAATGGTCTAGCCATGTGCGGGCTGGCCTAGCCTTCCACCGCGCAGACTTATTTACAAGGAGTACACACACTGGCTTTCGAGCTAAGCGTCCCTACAATTCCTTTCATATTCACAGTTCTCTGGTCACGGAAATAGCACTGAACGGTCGCTTACTTCTTATCCAGATAGCTTCTCCAAAAACCCGTTCACTACTTCGGTCATAACCCTAGTAGATCTCTTTATTTATAACTTTAGTCTGGAGAACGAATATGACTATTTCTTACTACGATCAAACTGAATCTTTTGCGGGCAACCAAGACGTCGAAATCACCGCGCTGTACTTCCGCGGCGGCCGGCAAGCGCACTTAGAAAGCTACCCCCGCCGGATGGTCTACCAGGGACGAGAGTACAACTTCCTCGAGTCGGGCATGCAGTTCTTAGTCCGCAAAGGCCAGGAGCTGATCCGCCTGTTTGACGTCAGCGACGGTGACATGCTGTACCGTCTGCGCCAAGAAGGTGACCGCTGGACACTGGTAAACGCCAAGGCAGCTTAAATGAACATCCAAAAGGAGAACACTCTATGCAAGACGATCTACAAACTTTGGCCAGCAGCGACCCAGACGCGGTATCCATCCACAGCGGTTTTCCAAACCCGGCCCTTGACCGGATTGGCAAGGGAAGTAAGCTAGCCCTCGACCTAAACGCTTTACTCATTCAGCACCCCAGCAGTACCTACCTGTTCCGGATCGCCGGCCATGGCCACGAAAGTTATGGTTTGTTTGACGGCGATATTGCCGTCATCGACCGCGGGCTGCAGCCGCGCGCGAGCGATCTGGTCCTGGCCTGGCAGCCGGCTGGCTTCATCATCTGTCTGTTTGGCAAGTTGCAGCTCCACGACTCACTCTGGGGCGTGGTGAGCACCACCATCCATCAGCGGCAGCGGCGGCCGTCATGAGTCCGGCGCCGGTGTTTGCGCTCATCGACTGTAACAACTTTTTCGTCAGCTGTGAGCGGCTGTTCCGGCCGGAGCTGACTGGCAAACCGGTAGTAGTCCTCAGCAGCAATGACGGTTGTGCTGTCTCGCGCAGCCGAGAAGCCAAAGAGTTGGGCATCCCGATGGGCGCGCCGGCCTTTAAATACCGAGACTTATTCAAGCAACATGGCGTCGTCCAGTTCTCGGCCAACTTCGAGCTATACGGCGACATTAGCGACCGCATCACCCGCTTGCTGACGGCCATCACGCCGCGGATTGAGGTCTACTCAGTCGACGAGTCGTTTCTGGATCTCAGCCGGCTCGAGATCACCGATTATGCCGCCTGGGGTGCCATGGTCCGCGAACGCATCTGGCGCGAGATCGGCTTGCCGGTGTCCATCGGTATCGCTCCCACCAAAACCCTCGCCAAGCTCGGCAGCGCCCATGCCAAGCAATCCCGCGCGCTTAGTGGTGTTCTCAGTATGGTCGACATGCCGGCCGAGCAACTCGAGACTGTACTGCGGCAAACGCCTATCGAGGACATTTGGGGCGTCGGCCGGCGGTTAGCGCCCAAACTCAAAGCTGAGAGTATTTTTACGGCCCTCGACCTGCGCCAGATGAGTCATCGCCGAGCCCAGCAGCTCATGGGCATCCTCGGCCGCCAAATGGTCAACGAGCTAGGTGGCCTGAGCTGCCACCCGCTGGAGCACAGCGGACGCGTCCGGCAGAGCGTCATGCACGGCCGGATGTTTGGCGAGGACACCCACAACCTGGGCGTGCTGGAGGCGGCCATCGCTGGGCTGACCGCCAAGGCCTGTCTGCGGCTGCGCCAATCGCAGCTAATCGCTCGCGGGGCGGCCCTCAGCCTCAGCACCGACCGTCATAAGCCCGGCTACCAACAACTTAGCCAGTACATCACCTTCCGCACGCCTACCGCCGATACCGGCAGCGTGAGCACGGCGCTCATCCGGGCCCTCGGCGAAGTCTACAGCCCCAGCATCGCCTACCACCGGGCCAACATCTTGCTCTACGATCTCCAGGCCGAAGACGCCCTACAGGCCGACCTGTTCGGCGAGGTCGATATCACCGGCAGCCGCCTCAGCCGGTCACGAATGCAAGCCGTCGATAGCCTCAACAAACGTTACGGCAACCGCACCGTCCGCTTCGCGGCCGAAGACCTCAGCCAAGCCTGGCAGCCCAAGCACCAGCTGCGCAGCCCGCACTACACCACCAGCTGGAATGAATTGCCAACCGCCCAATTGCGGTTAGAATAACAGAGAAGATGCTAGTATGAGAACATGAAAATCCACCTTATCACTGTCGGCACGCCCAAGCTCCACTACGCCAAGCTCGGCTGGGAAGAGTACTACAAGCGCTTACAGCGCCAGCACACGGTCCGGGTAACGCATCTGGCGGACAAATCCAATACGGCCGAACACCTACTGGCGGCGGCGGCCGGCACCAGTCTGGTGGTCATGGAGATCGAAGGCGCGCAGCTGAGCAGCCGGCAGCTGGCCGACTTTCTACGCAAAAAAGAGCTCGACGCCAGGGAAGTCAGTTTTATGATCGGCGGCCCGGAAGGCTTGCCGGCCGAAGTTATTGCCCAAGCCAACCACCAGCTCAGCCTGAGCAAACTAACTTTTCCACACGATCTAGCCATGGTCGTCCTGCTGGAAGCATTGTACCGAGCTTCTTCTATCAATGCCGGCATGCCATATCACAAATAGCCGGCTTACCATAAGCGTCATAGCAATACCATAAAAACGCTTACGTGTAAAAATTCGTACAGGTAATCTCCGGCGCCCAGGAGCATAGTGAGCAACATACTAGTAACTCAGGAGGGCATCCTATGGAGACGACTACTAAGTCGTGGCAGGAGCGAGCAGTCACCGCGACCGCTGCAATTGTCATGGCATTATTTGGCATGACCGGACTTGCAACCGCAGCCACAATAACCGGACCAGATTCATCAAACCGAGTAGACACCTCAGTCAGTAATGACTGCCACGTCACCAATAATAACGACGTAAGCCTTGATAACAGCACCTCGCAGAGTGCCAAAACCGGCGATACCAGCGTCCACGAAAACACCGAAGGTGGTGATGCCACCAGTGGCGATGCGGCCAACCACAATACGACCAGCGCAAGTGTCAGCATCGACAACAGCGGCACCAGCTGCGCTTGCATGGCACCGGTTGTACCGGCTACCGCACCAACCTCAGTAGTTACCGGCCCCGACTCCAACAATAGCGTGACTACCACTGTCACCAATGACACTAGCGTTACCAACAACAACGACGTCTCGGTTAGCAATAGCACCACTCAGTCGGCCAGCAGTGGTAACGCGAGCGACAGCCACAATACTGAAGATGGGGCCGCCACTAGTGGCAATGCTTCCAATGCGAGCGCCGCTCAATTCTTTGCCAACCTCATGAACAGCACTCCGGTACCAACTGTAGCGACAATGTCCGGCAGCTGCGGCAGCTCTGCACCCGGTAGGGGCGGCGAAAAACCGGCAGTGCCTGGCATGCCCACTGGTGGCTACGGCGGTGGCAGCACCACTAGTTGGCAACCTCGTTACGCAACCGGCAGCGGCGGCAACTTTAGCTGGCACACGCCGACCTACCACGTCACTACTAGTACCACCGCAAACGCAGCGCCAACGGCTACTGCTACTATCTCAAGTGCGTCGCTACCCGCTCCAATGCCCGCGCCCGCGCCTGCTCCCGTAGTCAGCCCCCCGGCCCCCGTAGCGAGCGTCTCCAGCAGCTGGGTCACCGGGCCTGGCTCAACCAACACGAGTAGTACTAGCTACCACAGCTCGACCAGCATTACCAACACTACCAACATCAGCGTCAGCAACACTACTGGCCAGTCGGCCAGTAGTGGCAGCACGAGCGACAGCCACAACACCGAAGGTGGCCAAACTGGTAGCGGCAATGCTGGCAACGTCAGCAACACTGGTACCGGCGTCGGCGTGAGCAACTAGCAACGTCCACCCCTAGTAAAAAGAGGCTTTATTCTGAGCCTCTTTTTCACAAACGGGCAATATGTAGTACGCTAATATACCTATGAGAGAAGAACTTTGGCAAAAAATTAAGGATTACGACCGGGAGCGGCTGTGGGTCATTACTAAGCTGAAAGCTAATGATAGCTGGGAACACCTACAGGAGTATCACCAACTCATCAAAAAACACGCCGGCACGATCGCTGTGCACGGCTACCGTGAGCCGATACTCAGCTATTTCGACTCGATCGAAGGCGACGGACCAATTGTCCCCGTCCCGGGCCCGACGGCGGCCTATGCCGCCCAGAGCTACGCCAAGGCTATGCAGCGCGCCGCTTCCATAGCCGGCGAGCCAATCTTTACCGTCACCGATCGACCAGATGGGCAAGAAAGTTATCGCTATGCCTTTGTTCCGGGCGGCAGCCATCAGGAGTATATGGCACGGTTATTCCCAGATTTTGTCGAGCACAACATCACCTAAAAATACGCCGCTCATGCTTGCAATCACTACTGTAAAATGTCAGGCTGGAAAGTATGAATATGATACCGAATAGAGAATTGTTAAGTATGGCCTACAACCTGCGGGCTTTCGACATCGAGCAGGGCGCCTGGCCACACGAATCCGAGGGATTTGAGGCTAACGCCCAACACGCGCTCGAGCACCTGGCGAGTGACATGGTGACTAAAAACTTTAATGACGAAGACACTATCCTGCGCGAAATCGCGCCCGATGCCCTCAGTTTTGCCCTGCGGCTCAACCGCTGGGCCGACCTGAAACCGGTTGAAAATGGCAATCCGGACGAAACGCCACTCGGCAGAACTCGCAGTACTGTTTTAGAGCTGCGGCCGCACTATGGCGATCTTGAAACCTCGCATATCGCCTACATTGGGGCGGTGGGAACGCTAGCCAGCCACTTACGCGATTTACGGCACCCCGACAAACGCGAGCTAGCCCAAACGGCTCGGCCAGAAGTTGTCCGTAATACCGCCAGTTTGTTACAATACTGCGTCGAACAACAGATGAAGTGGCTCGGATTTAACTACCGCAGTGTGTTTCATCTCCGGTTACGCAGCCTGCGCGACGAGCTTGGCATACCACAGCCCAAAGGTGTCCCCGACGAACCCATAACTGACGCCGTCTATGACAGCCTACGCAGCCTCGATCCCGAATTTATCAACTGGTAAGTCTAATTACAGCATAATACCCTTGAGTGAGGTGTGCTCAGCCACCATCCGGGTAAACTGCGGTGTGGTCCGGTAAACATCATCACCTAACTGACGGCGGCGATAGGCGTCAACTTCGAGGGCTCGCTCCATAAACGTCGAATTCGGCATACCCGACACCATGTAAGCCGCCTGCACGGCATAGGCCTCTAGCTCTTCATTCAGCTGGTCGGCAGCGTTGTATTTGGGCCGATCGAGTGCCTGGATGACGTGCACCAGTTCGTGCATGATGACACTTGGGCAAGGCGGTTCCGGCGGTTGTGGCTGTTCGGGAACGATCAACATCATGGCCGGTTTGGTGCGAAAACGGATTGGTCGACCATCCGGATCGGTACTAAGTACCGTCGAGGTCATCACCGCCGCCGAAATTGCCGCCATCTGGGGTTTACTATCGAGGAGCCCCAGGTCTGCTATCTGCGCCGCCCGCGTCGCAATGTAGCTCGGTTCAAAGCCAGCCCGCTCCAGCGCAAAGCGCTGTAAATGGTGCAGTGCCGGCTGATGGGGCATGGTTAGGCCTTCTCCAGACTCCAGGCCCAGCACCGGAATGGCATTTGGGCTGACCCACTTCGGCTTTTGGTAGGTGCCAGCTTCGAGTACCGGCACAAAGTAGTTGTCTTGATCCAGGGCAAAATTCATGGCCACGGCCGAAAAGCCCAGGTCTTCCAGGACCTCAAGTGAAGGGTCCATCTGGCCTTTGTCATAGCAGTGCCAAAAAGTTTCGAGGGCAGCCTCGGCGAAGCGGGCTTTAGTGATGGGTTGCATAATAACTAGTGTAGACGATTGGTATAAAAGGGGAACTGCGGGAGGGCGAAACGAAGGGTAATGAACGCGAAGCGTCCAAGCCTTGTTTCACCCTCCCGGCGCAGTCCTCTGTTCTTAGCTCTGTGAGGAGCCCTTACGCTTGGTGAAGCTGGCGGTGCCGTCGGGCTGCTCCACGAAGTGGTAGTCGTTCGGGTTGAGCTCCGACAGGTAGTTGTTCTGCCACATCGGGACGGGGCGATCTGCTCGCGAAGTCGTCGGACCGTAGAACATGCCCTGGTAGGTGTTGATGTACACCGTACCGTGTTGCATCGCGTCGCCGTCGCGGTGCAGCACCACGCTCATGATCTCGAGCTCTTGCAAGGCGTCCGCCGTACCGAAGTACAGCTTGATGCTGTCGGGCAACAGGCCGAAAGCTTGCGTCGCGGAACTGACGTAGACGAACGAGCCGTCTCGCGCCTGACACAGGAACAACGGGTGACGACCTTTGCTCGGCAGCGACAGGATGCGCAGCTCGCTCGGGTCGAAGTCCCCCGGACGCAGGTGGTAGTCCTCGCCACGGAAGACCAGCCGGTCGTTGACGCGATGGATGACACCGATCACCCCAGTAAGGAGATCTTCCGCGCCGACGTGTTCGTCGATGTTGTCGCTATCCTGATGTGCTTCATACCTATGGATGACCAGCGTGTGGTACACCGTGCCATCGGGGCTGTAGAGCAGATCACCTTCGTGGACGAACTGGTTCAGGTAGACAATGGACTTGCCAGTGTCGGAGCGGAACAGCTGAGCCTGACAGGTGGTGGGCATGGTGACTCCTTCTTAGACGACGAGGACCAGAACAACGAACAGCAGCAGGCCGAAGCCAGCGAGGATGCAGCTCAGACGCAAACGGCGAAGCCCAAACTCGAGGCTTTGGCGCTTCACGTTGGGCAACCGACGAATGTCAATGTCCCAGGCCAGCACAAATGCGATCAGTGCCAGCACAAGTAGGAACACAATAAAGCTTGTCATCTTCCACCCCTTTCAGAAGGTAGAACAGAGAACTGTTAAGGTGCTTTGGAGAATACTCAACAAAGTGAGCATATTTTAGCATAAAATAACAATTTTTACAATTACAGGGTCCTGCCACAACACAAATCACCAGCAGTGGTGAGTTCTGGTGTAGCAGGTGAGAAATGGGGGGAGGTCGCCGAGGCGAACCGTCACGAGCCATCGCTCACCTGACCGGAAAATCCGGATTTGGTGAAGCTACCACGGCCAGCTGAGGCCAGTCCAGCCAATCACGAAGTGCAGCAGCTGGTAGCCAAGCGCCACAACAGCAACGCTGAGCGCCACGCGGTTGTAGACGCGGTGCACCAAGGCGGCTGCCAAGACGGCCTGCTCGCGGTTATGCGCCCGCTTGATGTCACGCAGGTAAACCCGCATGAACACGTAGCCACAAAGGCTCAGCGGCAAAATGGTGCAGAAGGGGTAGTACAGGTTGGCCATGTGGGCGAAACCGAAGCTAACACAGCTCCGAAACCGCTGCCAGGGCGTCCAGTTCTCCGAACCTTCGCGAAACCACTGCTCCTCGAGCACCGACATGCTGTTCAGGAAGCCAATACCCCCGACACTCACCTGCGCTCGCCGCTTCTTGACGCGTCGCTTCAAAGCCAGCCAGACCCCATAGGCCGGGACAAGCGCCAGTAGCCCGTACGGAAAGCCGGTTTTATCCCAGTACCAGACAGCGGCATGGACGGCCAGCGTCAGCGGACTCTGGTTCGAGTACGGTATCAGCCGGATCTGCAAGGCTACTAGCGCAAAAAACGTGCCCAGCAGCGGCACTGCCATCAGGTAGTGCGTGAACCGGAACAGGCGCTTGAGGTTGCCGTAGCGCAGAGTGGACTGATCGGTTGGTGCCGGCGGCAACAGCTTGTTGCTAATACGGAAGAACACGCTTGAATCCGGCCGATTGAACGGCTTCGGCTCAAACAAACCTCGATACAGCTCGGCGTGCGTCATGCGAACTCCAAAGATAGGGGCGACAAGTTGGGAACGTGCACTTCACAAGTTTGCCCTTAGGCAATGCTTCATCTCATGAAGACTGACTATTTATACTATGTTTTATTGAGTTTTACAATCGCTTTCGCTGTTTACAGCTCGTCAGCACGACTAGTAATTCGTGGAGCGAACAAGGGGGCGGGGAGGTGACTTGTGAAGAAACTTCACGAAATCACCGCCACCGGCCGCCCTCTACAGGATTATTGCGACATCCTGCGTGTCCGCTGCGTGGTGCTTTTGGGGTAGTTCTGGGGTGCTTAGTGCCGAACCTCGCTGCTGGGCTGGTAGTCCGCGAAGTTGTTGAGCAGGGGCGACCAGCGACGATAGGCATCGCCTGCGCAGAGGAACCGGTCCTTGTCGTGCGGCCGATCGAACTGCAGCGTGCTAACTGAGCCATCGTCGCTGACCGTGAAGGGCCAATCGTCGACTAAGGCGTAGATGTTGCACTTGTGGTAGTGTCGCCAGAACGACTTGATCCACTTGGTGCGGTCCTTCTGCCCCACGAAGTCGAAGCTGGTTCGCGGGTCGCGAGCGAAGTACGACACCATGTCGAGTCCGATCTCGCCGCGGGCCGACTCACAATCGCGCTCACGGGGACTCTGCCCGGGCCAGTCGAAGTGGACCTGCGGAGTCAGCCAGCAGACGCCGATGAGCTCGTTGTTTGCCACGAAGCCGTAGGCCTGACCCGGTGGCGGAGCCACGGTGCACTCCTTGATGTGGTTCAGCAAGAACGGCACATTCATCCCCGACAGGTAGTGATCGATGTCGGGGCTGGAGGCCACGCCGTTGATGATCTGCACCCGGTAGTCGCAGCTGCCGACCGCGCTGACGGTGATGACGATGGCATCCTCGGTGACAACGATGCGGAAACCGAAGTAGTCGCCACTGAGAGTGAAGACCATGCCGGTGTTGTCAGCCAAGCGTTCGGTGGCGCCAAGCTTGATGGCCCGCTTCATGTTGCGATGGATCAGACGTTGCAGCTGGCGCATCTCACGTGCGGTGGCGTGGACGCGGCGTCCGCGGGTGTAGGTCATAGCAACTCCCAAAATGTAAACGAAGAGACGACAAAGTCGCTCTTCACGAACTGCACCATGCAGCTTAATGCTTATTATACAATTTTATGTGTTTTTATTCAATATCGCTTTCGTCTTCTAAAGACTCATCAGCACAACTATACATTTGTGGAGCGAGGAGTGGAGGTTGAGCGAAGCGAGAAGAGAGTATCACGGATGTGATAAACCTGCTCGCTGAGCGCTCAACCCGACACTCGGATCGCCTCTGTCTTGGTACCTACTACGGTGCGTCGAGCGCGAAGCGCTCGGTGTCGAACTCCTCGTGGCAACGCGCGATGGCGAGCGTGATGATCAGCTCGAGGCGGCTGGCGATCTGCTCGGGCGTCAGACGCTCGACCTCGTTGTACAGCGAGAGCCGCAGGTTGGCGATCGGCTGTGAGCCGAAGGCCGCGGCGTGCTTGTTGAGGTAGCGCTGGACTGGCAGGGCCATCTCGGACGGTCCGAAGGGGCGCGTGCGCAGCACGTTGACGAGGCGCTTGCCTTCGTCGGTGACGGCGTCGATGGTGTACTCGTTGAAGTACGTGTCGCCGGCCCGGTAGCTGGTGTGCACGGTGCTTAGCGCTGGCTTCTTACGCAGGCTGAACATGTCGACTCCTTGGAAGGTAGGTAAAACAGAGGTCTTGGGAAGGTGCTTGGAGATTGGTTCTCAACAAACTGTTATTATTTTAACATAATTATCTATAAATTACAATCCTAGGCGGATTACTTTTTCATTGTCGACTTCTACCCAGCCTACTGCAAGGTCATCTATAGTCGCTACTACCGGCGTGCCGTCACCATGTTGGCTAATTTCCATGGCGATTGCAGAAAATTTGCTGATAAAGGGCGTCACGGAATCCCTGTTGTCTACTCTCATGGGGTTGCCAAATGCGCCGAGCGCGCCGGCGCGCATGGTTCCATGTCTCGGAGAATACGAAACTGAACGAATAGTGTCGCTCACCAGCACAAACCTATGGTCATCGTGTTTACGAGCCACCACTTCGCGTCTTGTAGGTTCGCTCCTACGCGCCATGTTTGGGTGATACAGCCCGGCAGTTACGACTTGACCGACATGCAAACGGCTAAGGTCAAGGGTGTTGGTATGCTGAGTTTCGGCCTTAAGCTCGGCCATAGCAGCTTCGCGCTCGGCCTGCTTGCGACGGAGCTCGCCAAGGCGGCGGATTGGCTCGTTGACGCTGTCGTCCCCGAGCACCCGGGCGTATAAACCCAGTAGCTGCAAAGTGGGCAGAGCCTCGATTTTGGCCTCAATGCCTTGTTGCACCAAGGCATCCTCTTGCTCGGCGATGATCCGGCTGAGAGCGGCGTCCATATCGGCTGGACCGACTTGCGAAAGGCGTTCGGCGACGCGCTCCTGCATACTCTGGGCAATCGGCAGGTAGGGCAAGGCTTCCGGCGCGATCTCCGGGAGCTGCGGCAGGTTATCCTGGCGACCTCGACCAAACACTAGCTGATCTCCTCCAGCGAGGCTTGCAAGATACCGAGCAGGTGCAAGCTGGTAACTTCATCTGCCTGGTAGTCATCATCGGGTGTTCCACTGTATTTGTAGCCAGCGGCACTTTGGCGTTCACGAGCCAGCTGCCAGCAGTATATTGGCTGGCGGCCTTCTTCATCGATACTAAACCACAATTCCTTAGCCTGTAAGCCAGTGACCCGGTCTTCCGCCGAGCGATAAATACGAAGCGAGCTATTTTCATACCGGGCATAGTGATGCGGTGGGAGGATTTTACCATGGCTCAAAATGGCGCCGGGCTGGCGGCTCTGCAGGCGAAATACCCAGCCGTAAGCCACAGTGGCTTCAGGCGTACTGTCTTCGCTGGCCAGTAGCGGCGCCGTCTCGACCGTCAGGTCATGACTTAGATAATGACCTGGCAGAATTTCTTCATCGTCCATGCCAAAGCGAAGGTCCGGCAGCGGCCCGCGGCGCATCACTCGGCGGCCGAGGGTGGCGATGCGGCTGGCCCGCAAGTGCTTCGCTTGGAGCTCGATAATCCGCTTCCTCATCTCAGTGGCGGAATCCAAAATTGCCCGCTCCGGGCTAGCGGCGACCAGTACACCCTCGACGTAGGCTAACTCGGCCTGAGCGGCTTGCTCGGTGCGCGTAGCCTGGAGCTCGGCCCGCTTAGCCCGCAACTGCTCATGTAATAGGTGATCGGATTCCATAATAGCACTGATAATGACCTGTTTTTGTATGTTTTGCAAGCATGAGCAAAACAGGGGTGGAATATATTTGCATTTTATTGGCCAGCGGGCGAATATAAAGGCAATAAGAGGAGCAACCATGTCAGCAGAAATTACCACCAGCAGCCCCGTTACCACCCCCGCCGAAGCGCTCTTTGGAGAATTCGATCGCCTCGGCGTAGCGTTCGACGAACTCAGGGCCGATCAACGGGCTGAATCAGACCGCGCCAGCCAAGCCCAGGCAGCACTTGATGGCCGCCGCCAAGCCATTACCAGTGAGCAGGGCGGCGCGATTGAGCAGTTTTGGGCCAGCGTCAGCCAGCTTGGGGCGCTCAGCCGCTCTGCCTACGAGTTGTCGATCGGTGATTCGGGCGCCAACCGGCGTAGTGTCGAGCAAGCCAGTCGGGTAGCAGCTGCCCTCACGGACTTCTCGGACTATCTGGAGACCGGCGAGCCCAAGCCAGTACTGCTCGCGCGCAGCTTCTGGGTGCGGGAAGTCCAGAGCGACCTACCGAATGCTCGCAACACCCGCTCGCAAGCTGCGCACAGCCTGGCGCTTGGCACGGCGCCGCTCATGCCGCTGCATTTGGGTCGGCCAGCAGTTTTGAACAAAGACAATACCGTAGCTCCGGGCGCGGTACACGAGATTTCTCTCGTCCTGCCGACGGCAACCACTATTTCGACGCAGATCGAGCGCCGAGACGGCAAATCTTATCTTGCCGAGCCACTGGTTACGGACGAGAGCTATTACCACATCCCGCTTGTGCCGTATGATCGGCAGTATAGCAACAGCGAGGCCTATCGCTTAGCCGTAACGCGCCGCGTCTACAGCGCTCAGTACAGTGATGAAACCATCACCTTCGGCCGAGAGCTCCAGCACGCCTTCGAGGAGTTCCGGCTATACATCGGTGAGCAGGCAGTTGCACACGGTCTCGAGCTGCTTGCCCGGCAACAGTTACGCAGCCCGGACCGCTTGCTTGGCCGCGACGCACCCACGGTAGATTTGGCGCTAGAAACTGCCCGCACCAAATGGGGCATTGAAGCGCCAACGGCGTAGGACTTGACATTAAATAGTGTTAGATGTACACTAAGTGTCAGTAACAGAGGAGACTGACATGCCGTTTCAAGAACCGTACCGATTGGGTGGCCCCGAAGAAATTTCTAATCCAGAAGTTGCCCAAAACTTAGCAACGCTCGAGGCCTTTACGCCGGAACGGGCTCGGATTGCTCGCTCGACCGCCACGTACATAGCCGATGAGCTGGGAGGGGAAACGCAAGATATACGGCTGTACTATACCGCGATGTTCGGTCGCAGCTGGCAGGAAGGCGCCAGTGAGCACGATCCAAACTATCTGGCGCCCTTGGCCATGGCCCGATTGGTCACCCGCTCTGAGGGTGAGCCAGTCTCAGTATTAGACGGGTCCAATGGCTCAATTGGTATGTTGGCTAGTTTTTCCGAAGCCAGTTTCGAGCCAATCAAATTCGAAGTCAAGTTTGAGCACCAGAGCGAAGCGTTCAGCTCCTGGCGCGGCCGCGTGGCCATCGCCATGGTCAAAGTCCAACCCAAACGCAACGGCACTGCTAGCGCCGACTCCTTCGAACTAGCCGACGAGATCAGTGACGTCACGGCCAGCAACACCGCGACCTGGCAAGGGATTAATGGCGGCCTAGAGGTCCATACTCAAAATGTCAGCGAAGTTGAGACTGGCATGTACGTCCACATTGGCAGCCAGTTCAGTACGAGCTTCCACGGTTCCATGGCTTATTGGCTGCGTCAACAGCTGGCCCCAACCGATCGCGCCGAGCTGAGCGAGACACTTCAGCACATGCAACGGAGCATGCGTCACAGCCGTCCGCACTACGCCCAAGTACGGGGCGTATCCGAGGATGTCTACCTGGCGGAGGGGCTATCGCCGACTATCAAGCGCTTCTTCCAAGCTCTCGGAGCCTACGCCGAGCTCGATGAACCGCAACCTATCGATACTGCCGCCGTGCTCAAAGATTGGTCTCCAGACGCCTATGATGGCCAAAATCTCATCACCGAGCTGGAAGTCCGAGACATTCTCGAACTCAACCAGGACGGTAAGTTGGTGGTATCAGCACTCGGCCGCGCAGCCTACCAGCACCTCGCCCAGTCTAGATAAATCCGCTTTCGTCGTAGCACGACTCATCAGTACGACTCAGTATTCGTAGAGCGGATGGGGAGCGGGGCGAGGACGAGGGATGGATGTCACTGGAGGTGACCACATCTATCGAAATCTCGACCCGACTCACCCAACCTGCAGGTGTTGCTAGATCAGCGCATCGGCCAGCTCGAAGCCGGTACAGCCAGCTGCCACATCGTCCAGACGGACGACGTAGTCGCGGTTGGGGCCGGCGTAGCGGTTGTCCCGGAAGCCCGCGACGCTGGATGGTGCCCAGAAGGATCCCGCGACGTCGTCGTGGTAGTGCACCTCGTGGGGCAGCTTGACGCCTTCGATGCCGAACGCGACGTAGAAGTCGCGCGCCAGCGGGGCGTTGGGCTGCGGGGCGAAACCGTCGTGCGCGTCGAGACCGGGGACGGTCAGGACGTCGGGGTTGCGCGGCGTGTAGCTCACCGTGATGGGGTGCGACGGCTTGACCGCTCCGTTGAAGCAGGCGAGCACGAACGTGTCGTGCGGGTAGTACGCCATGTAGAAGTTCACCATCTCCTCGAGGAGCGGTGTCCGGTAGACGCGACGTTCGATGGGGATCTCCTCCGACTCGAGCACCGACAGGATGTCTGCCGGGTGCTGGGACAGGACGACCGTGTAGTCGCCGTAGTCCTCCACCGAGACGCCGCCGCCGAAGAGCGACTTGGACATGCCGCGGGTAACGACGACGGGCTCCAGCGCGTACAGGCTCTTGGTCATATCGAGCATGAGGCTCTTGGTGCCCAGCGCCTCGCGCACCAGCGCCAGGTTGCGGCCGGCGAAGTTCAGGAACATGCAGTTCGGAGCACTGACGGTCTCGGCCTGGTTCTGGTAGCCACAGACGTGCAACGGCTGGCCGTCCCGGGAGGTGGCGTAGGCGTAGGTCCGCGTGTTGCGGATCTTGGCTGGGTTTGAGGTGACGCACATGTGCATCAAATCCTTCCATGTCGGTGTGGCTGGGATGATTTAGCTGTAAAACAACAACCTTTGCAGGTTAATATACATTATACAATAAATATGAGTAATGTACAAGATGGTATACTAGCGCCATGGATTATTCACAACACAAGCAAATCGACTTTCGACGTAAATTTTTAAAACTGTTCGGCGCCGAAATTCGGCTCAGCGACGCCCACACCGAGGAAGCCCTTGGTATCATCAAAATGAAAGCCTGGAAGCTGCGCGAAGATATTCGCCTCTACCGCGACGACAGCTTGCAGCAAGAGCTGCTGCGCATTAGCGCTCGCCAAATCATCGACTTTGGGGCTACCTACGATGTTTTTGACAGCGCCCAGGGCCAACCATTATTCTCGCTCAGGCGCAAAGGCCTCAAGTCGACTTTCGTGCGCGACCACTGGGATCTGCTCGACGCTCATGGTGGCGTGTTTGGCAATGTTCAGGAAACCAGTAGCGGCCTGGCTCTGGCGCGCCGCTGGCTAGAAGTGCTGCCGTTTGGCGATATTATTGCCCTAATCTTTGCCTTCGTACCCCAGACTTACACCATTAGCACTAGCGACGGGCAGGGCGGTCTGGCGCTGGCCGGCACTATTATCCACCGCAAAAATCCGGTGATCGTCAAAATGCACCTCGACACCACGCAAGCCCAGGCTACCCTCGACCCACGAGTCTGCCTGTCGGCCTCGGCACTGCTGAGCGTCATTGACGCCGCCAAAAATAACTAATTGTAAACTATCAAAGAAATAATAAGGGTGGAAATGACAAGTAGACAATAGTTGGGGTGAGAGTGGCGAAAGCCATCGTCTGGAACCCAAACTACTCTCTACCCGCCAAGGTGCTTTGAAAACACAATCTTCTGTTGAAGACTTTTTGATATTTTGCAATGATTCGCTTTCGTCCTTTTGGACTCATCAGTATGACCGCACAGTCATAGAGCAAAGGTGACAAGCAGACATGGGGTTAGGAAAAAGCACACGGGTGACCGTGATTCCAGGTTGTAGCCCATATCTCCTTGTCACCTTCGCCCATGGACGTCGTTCTAGCCGAGATGACTGACCGGCAGAGTCTCAGCATCGTGCTGACGAGCGAGCTTGCTGAAGTCCTCGTAGGAGAGGACCGTGGTGTTGTCCGTCGTCCAGCCGAGACGCATGTGGATGGCGGCGAGTACCTGGTCCTGGATCTGCTCCCACAGGAACATGGGGTTGATCTGGAGGATCAGGCGATTCTTCTCTAGCCAGATGATCTGACTGACGCCGCGGATGGCGAGCAACGTCGAGACGAACTGCTTGGTGGCGTCGTCCGTCTGCTCGTTGAGCTCCGTCACGTCGGTGATGCCGCTGGTCTGGCACCAGTTGGTGAGGTCTCCGGTCACGTAGAAGTACCGCGTTGTGCGACCCGCATCGTGATGTGTGATGCCGATCCGGTTGTCGTGGATGGGCTCCGACTTGATGACGGTGGGTGCAGTAGTCATAACTCTGTCCTTCTCCTCACGGCACAGGGGCCTCTCGCATTGGCGAGCGTGTGTTTTCCTAACACACAAGATGAGGAGTTAATGCGCGGTTCGGGCGCACTTACTTCTCACCTCGTGTATGTCTGCTTGTCAAAGAACACCGTGGAGCTGCCTCAACAACGGATAAGGAAAACATTAGCATAAATACTTTTAATTGTCAATATTATAACGGGGGTGGCTACACACTTACTCTCTAAAAGCACGAGATAACTCATGCGCTTGGAGAGCGCCAGGAAAGAAGGGGTGAAATAGGGAAGATAGTGGATGCACATTGCGCACCGACCATCGACACTACGTCACCGCCTCCTCTCCCGGAAGTTCTTGAAACCGAGCCGTCAGAGCTTCCGCAGGATCTGGACCAGGTTCATGTCCTTGTACTGGGGCTGCCAGCAGGCGATGAGCGCGATCCAGGTGTACATCCAGCCGGTGATGGCCAGAATAAAATCACCAACGACGGGCTCGACTTCCTTGCCATACATGAGCCGACCGATGATGATGCCGAGGGCCGCGTAGCCGAGGTAGTACCAGTGACTGACGTAGACGGCGAGCAAGACGAAAGTCAGCCCAAGTAGAAAGGGGGTGACGACGCTGGCCTTGTTCCGGAAGGTAGACAGGGATGTCGTACTGCCAACAGTGCTCATGGGATTACTCCTGGGTGATGGACGGGATGGAGGGACCGTGCGAAAACGAGGGCTTGATGTTCAAGAAACTAAGGTACATCGGAGTGAAATTACTCTACGAATCAGACAGTATGATACTAGATTTTAGGTAAATTGTCAAGAATGGCTCTGCTCGTCAGTGCCAGCAATTCGCAGTCTATCAAGGAGCACATCGACAGCCTTTTCTTCGTATAACTCCCGGTCGATGTTATATTCAAGCACCGACTGTTGGTCCTTAACCTCGTTGACCCGCAGCCAACCAAACTCCTGCCCGTACTTCGTTAGCGTTCGGCTGGCATTGAACATAATAGCTGTCTCGGCGTAGGCCAGCATTGGTGCGTCGCTAAACGTGTCGCCCACGGCAACACTGCCAGCTTGGCTCGCCACATTCGCCGCCACTAGGCCCTGGAGGATTGCCGCCTTGTCACCTACCGCTCTCGCCGCGCCGGTAAATATGCCATCTTCAACTGCGAATGCACTCCCAAAAGCCGTTTGAACGGGCAGATCTGCCAGAAACGGCCGTACCAGGATATCGGGTGATCCGGATATGGCAACGATATGATGACTGGTCTGCAGGCTGTTTATGAGCCTACGTGGAAAGGCAAATTTACGAACCGAATGCTCGGAGATCATAGTGGCTATAACCCGATCAAAACGCTCTACCTCAATGCCAGCCATCTGGGATATAAATGTTCTCACCAGGCGGTGGAGATAGGCTTGATAGACCCCTTCATTATTATTAGTTTGCCAGCGACGTTTATTGGCAAATACTAGGTTGAAGGGCTCGGCAGCAAAGACCTTGGCATCTATGCAGGCATCGACAACTTTTTCAGCCAAGCTCGATTTAAAGATTGTACCGTCTACGTCTAGCGCGGCAAATGGTTTAGGCATATAGCTCATTGTGTCTGAATAATTCAAACGTGCAAGCACGAGCAATTTCGCTTTCGTCCTTTTAGGACTCATCAGTGTAACTACACATTTACAGAGCGAATATGACAAGCAGACATGGGGAGGAGAAAGCACACGGAGACCGTGACACCTGAGACCCATATCTCCTTGCCATAGTCGCTCGAGTGATCGGGCAGGGTTACCAGCGGGACTTGTAGGTCTGGCCGTTGGCCGTGATCTTGCCACTACCAGAGATGTTGTGGTCGAGCTCGCCGCCGACAGTGCCGACTTCGATCTTGCCACTGCCTGACACGCGCAGCCGTGCGTCACCGACCAGACTACCTTGATGGGTAATCTTGCCGCTGCCCGACACCGATGCACGCAGCGAACGCGAACGTCCTCCAGCGATGGTGACTCGTCCGCTGCCGGAGATCTTGGCCTCGATCTTGCCGGTAGCTTGTCCGATATTGAACCGGCCGCTGCCGCTGATCTCGACGTCCACGTCGCCATCGACGAGAAGGACCTCTGCGCTGCCACTACCCGCAACGTCACCAGTCAGGCTGGTGGCGTCATTGGCGAACAGCCGGGTGTTGAGCGAGGCCGAGAAGTCGATCTCACCGCCAAGTCCAGGTCCCACGCCGACAGCGCCGACGAGGCCCCTGACCTTGAGGTTGATGCCCTGGGGCACCATCAGCACGAGCTGCATGGCACGCTCCAGGTCGACTTCGCGGCCATTGATGATCAACACGTTGTTGTCCACACTGGAGAAACTGCCGCCACTGATCGTGACGTTGCCGCCGATGAAGACGTTGCCGCCTCGCATGTTCTGCGATGCGCTGCCGGGCTTGTAGGGAAGATCCCCCTTGAGCGTCAGCACGCCGTTCGTCACGACGGGCACGAGCCGTCCGATCATCTCGTCATCGCCTCCGTAGACCACCAGCGTGACCTGGTCGGTTTGCTGTGGCAGGACGGCGACTTGGGCGAGCATGGTGTCGAGCACGATGGTGCGTACGCCGGCGCCTAGCTGGCGGGAGTACTTGTAATCGCTGGCTGCGGTCGGGAGACCACGGCCTTCGGCCAGCGCCGGGGCGATGCCAAGGAAAAGCTCGAGGTTGCTCATTGCTTCCTCCGATTGATTGTCTGCTTGTCAAGGTGCCTTGAATGGGTATTCAAAACGTGCTTATTTTATCATAAACCTATCATATAGTCAATCTGAGCGGACTTGCTAGGCCAGCGTGTAACCTTGGCTGAGCACCGGGTATGATTCGCCAAGCTGGCGGCCTTGTTCAGCGTATTTTTTGAGAACGAAGTCGGCACTGTCCGTACCACGCAAATTCTTACGATGCCTTGCATATGCTACCACGCCTGCCAATTGTAACGGCAGCCCAATGGCAAGGGCCTTGAGGCCCATACCCGTCGTAAGCCCTAAAGTCTCATCAACGGCAAAGCCACCGATGGCCGGTACGACATATTCCTGCCACTTGGCACTATTCAGCTTTTGGCGCTCTTGCATCAACTCTGGGCCGCGGCCTTCGTTGAGCGCTTCGGTCGCTAAAACGCCAGTCCAGAAGGCGGCGTTCATTTTTTTCTCAGCGCCGGCGGCGTTCATCTCGGCAGTAAAGTTAGGGTGGATTCGAACCGTTGCCTGGACCGGGATAAGGATTCGGGGCCAGTTAAGAGATAAGGCTGGCTCAACAGTAGTGCTATCTTTGGGTAGAGAATCAAAACTCACGTAAGTGGGGCGCTCAATTTCTAGCTCGCTAACGCCTTGGATTAAGGAAACTTCATTGATTTCGAGCGTCCGGCCATGGCGTAGCATGCGGTTTTGTAATACCGGACTAATTGCTAAAGTAGGTGAGACGAGCTGCAGCTGCTCAATTTGCTGGGTGTAGAATTCGGTTTGGAGAACGGGGCTGAAGTCTGACATAAAGTATACAATACCTTAATTACGTTTATACGTCAATAGTATCGATCTGTCGTAAGCGTAGCTAATGGGACTGAAAAGCACCCCGGCGCATAGCAGCCTGGGCGCCACAGTGCGCAGCCAGTTTGAGCGCCTCGGAAACCACCAAATTCTGGCCAAGGCCAAGAGTCAGACCGGCCGCGAATGAGTCGCCACAGCCATAGGTGTCTATGAATTTGTCCGGGGGTATGAATTCGGCCTTATACGTTTCACCACTGGCGGTCTTACCGCCATCGCTGCCATCCGTTGTCACGATCAGAGTAGGGACAGGCTCCAGCCTACCCGGCTCATAGTGCTCTCCGGCATCTTGGCTGCTCGCCACCAGTGCATCGAGCGGGATCGCCGATTGCTGCAGCAGCGGCAGTACACGCGCCGTCGAAACGAGCACCGCAGCTTGCCGGGCGGCCACAAGCGCCGCACCATCGCCACTCACAAAATACACGGCGTCGGCTTCGGCCAGTTTTTCCCAGGGCAGTGTGGCATCTTGGCCGCTCGGCACTAGATTTCCGTTGACGGTAATCGTGCGCTCGTTGTTAGCATCAATGTCTACGAAGATGGTTCGCGTCGGTACCTCGGCTGTACTAGAAGCATACACCTCGACACCTTTCGCCCGGAGATCGGCGATGGCTTGGCGGCCATGTTCGTCATTGCCAACAGCAGTGAAAAACAGGCAATTGTCCGCTAACGCCGCTAGCTGCATTGCTGCCACGGCGCCACCACCAGCAACTTCTTCCCACGAGCTGTGCGTATGGATAATTTCGCCCGCGACAGGGACATGGTCTACTTTAGAAAACGTGGCCCATTCTAGGTGACCGACGACGGCTACTTTCATGTCATCATCTTAGCAAATAAGCCCCCGCGGTAATATGGTTTCGCTTTCGTCGTTTACGACTCATCAGTACAACTAAGCATTTGTAGAGCGAATATGACAAGCAGATATGGGGTTAGGAAGAAAACACACGGAAGACCGTGACAACCAGGTTGTAACCCATAGCCACTTGCCACATTCGCTCGTTGAGCTACTTGTTCAGGTACGGCCTGATGCGTTCGCCAACGGCACCGCTCAGCTCGTCGAAGCCCATCTCGACCACGCCGGGACTGGTGAAGTGGGACTCGCCACCGAGGTGCTCGCTGGCGATGATGGCGGCGCGTTCGCGTCCGTGTTCGTGGATGCCCTGCGTCATGTTGCCGTTGACAACGCCGCTGGAGCGCAGCTCGTCGATGACGACCTTGGCGGCGTTCTGACCGTTGTCGCGGTCGTAGCCCCACGGGTCGAAGCTGTCGCCGGAGAGGTCGACCTTCATGACGCGCCCCTGCAGGTAGTCGAAGCCGGTCTGACCGCTGTCGAGGATGGCCTGGGCCTGCTCGGTGGTCATGCCTTCACCGCCGTTGTAGGCGAGGAAGCCGAGTCCCTGAGGACGCGAACCGTTGAAGAGGGCGGCCAGGACGGCTGCCTTATCGAGGTCAGCGATGGAGATGGTCTCGGACATGATTGTCTCTCTCCTACATCTTTGGCTGAGATGCCTCTCACAAAAGTGAGCGTGTGTTTTCCTATACACACAAGATGAGGCCCCGCCTCTCATTAAAGAGGTGGGGTCCCACCTTGTGCTATCTGCTTGTCAAAGAACCTCGAAGGTAATGATAACCACCTCAACGAAGTACCAACATACTAGCATAAACTCTTCTATATGTCAATAGTATTAACAGGGATACGTAGCTCCCTAAATACACAAAAGCTTATGTACTTAGGGAGTGCCAGGAGAGAAGCTATTCGGCGTACAGGTCCTTAATTAGAGGAGTTTGTACGGGAGCATCAAGAAAGAGTTTGATCTGCGTGGCTTCGGCGTTATTTACTGCATAGACCTCCGCACCGGCAGTCACCTCAGTAAGTAACTGATTGTAGAGTAGCACGCTACGATTGGTTGTTTCGCCATAAGAAAGTCCGTCGGTAGCGGACATGCGCAAGATTGCTTGCATAGTTGGACCGTTAAGATTTACGCCTAGTTTTACTGGGCGATACACGGCGTCGAGTGGCCGACGCAGGTCGACTTGATCATACTGAGCGTCTTTGGCAACCCAAAGATGGCCACCATTCATCTCGACATCGTGGGCAAAGTTATTGACGGTAATCGCATGACGAACTAATTCTGTCCCTGTGATACCCGCATAGCTCATTATGCCTCGCATCGCGAAGACCACATCGCTAGAGATATAAGCTTGTAATCGCCAGTACTCACCGTTTGGCTCCATTGTTTCTAGATCTGTCATAAGGTATTTTATATCATTTTATTAGATTATTTGCAAAGATTACCCTTGCGGGAGTCTGGCTTCAAGCCGGGCTCGCCTGGCTTCAGGATAGGTTCGTGCTAACCGCATGCACATCGAATTGTTCTACCCTCGCCGAGAATACCAAGTAAAAAGCTCATCCTCGGATGAGCTTTTTATTTGGTGACCCCTGCGGGAGTCGAACCCGCGATCTTTTGGATGAGAACCAAATGTCCTGGACCACTAGACGAAGGGGCCGCGGCAGGAAGTGGCGAAAATGTGCTTGCATATTTTCGTGTCTTCCGACAAGGTCACTATCTCGAAGAGATAGGGGCCGCGAGGAAGGAATACCACTGCTCAAATTTGAGCAGTGTCATAGTACCATGCTTCCTCTGGATTTGCTAGAGTAAACTATTGCCATTACATCTATAAAATTGTATAGTATTAGAATATGTCAGACCCTGAGAATCTTATCCCGGTAGAAGTTACCGAGTACGAGCCCCAGAAAAATGTACTCGAGAACATGCCGGGCGTTAGCCTGTTTCTGGAGCGCTGGGACAAAAACCACCAAAATTTTGCTCTCATCCCACTCGTCATGGGCGCTGGCGCATTTGTATCTTCGGTAGTGACAAATGGGCATTCAATGGGAGAAACCGTATTGCCACCCGTCAGCGCCAGTCTGCCGGCTATGGGCGCTGGGATGGCGACCAGCTATTTTATGGCCCGAGCGCAGAATAAACGTGGCTTGCGAATGGCCATCCGCCAACACGAAGCCCTACAAGCAGTATGGGGACAGCCTGTCGACCAGAAGCGAGACGTCTTGCGCTGGTACGGCTTCGACTATGGCTATCACCGAGAAGGTTTTGATCCAGCTGACAATCTGCCGGAGTTTCAGCAAGTGGTTAATGATGCTCCGGGGCGCAGCATTACCAAGATTGCAGTGTCTAATAGTGCCATCGAGGCGCTGTTTCCCCGCGATGACCCCATCCAACCAACGGTAGTAAGTGGCATGACGTTCTTGCACAAACGGGTGGAAGATTTTTATAGCGACCCAGCGGTAGCCGTCCTTACTATTGAGGAAGCACAGACGCTGGTTGCGCGATTACTCGACAAACGGTCCGACGGGCTACTCGACCCAGCTATGACATTACTCGACGAGATAAATCCGCTCCACCCCATACTGCAGGCTTACCGGGAAGGTGGCATTAGGGATCATGCCCGCCTGCAACGCATCCTTCGACCACGCATAGAGAACGCTTCCCATGACGGGTATCGGACCGCCGAGCGTAACGACGACCACACCGGTTGGAAGCACAGCCGCGTCCAGAGTCGGGGCATACTATCCGGTAGGCAGCTACAGTTGGTGGCGAGTAGCCTCGACAACAATGGCAATGAACGCTTACGAATGGACGGGCAGACGCCGCTTAGCACCAGGCCGGCCAGCGAGCTCGTTGAGCAGGCGCGCCAAGCAGTGGCGAGCGGCGGAAAGCCTATCGATATACTTGAGCAAGCCCTTTGGCTACAGATCGAAGATTATAAACAGGTCGTTATCAAAAAAGCCGGCACTAGCGCAGCCATCCATGATTCACTCCAGACCAGAACGCTGGAGCATCGCCCCCGGCATGCGCCATATATGGGGAGCTACGGCCGTGGCGTTAAGCACGAAAGTGCCAGCTTTCACTACAATCATACCCCTCGGTTCTTGATCGGGCTAGGCGCGGCGGCGCTAACGACCCTGGCATTAGCGTCGCCAATTGCCGGAAGTGGCGGGCATAGTGGTAATTCGAAGGCCACCAGTATTAGCGGCTCGACTGGAGATGTTGACAGCAGGCAAGTCAGCCATCCAACAACTATGTGGAACATCGAACGTCATAACGGTGCTTCGTCGGCCGGCTACTGGGCGCAAAGCGTCAGCAACCAGCTCCTGCTTGCACCGGACGGTCTCGGGGGTGGCAATCCGTTACCACCCGACAATTTTGGCATTGAATTCAGCACCAGTTACCAAAACTACCAGCAGGACAGCGAACGGCTTACCCTTCCTACTGCCGTCACGACGAATAATCCGTATATCGTCGTTAGCCACAAACTGGCCAGTAACGACCGGAGAGTGTACTCATTCCTCTCGGATGAAAAATTTAAAGCCGGTTTGAGCCAGCGAGACGTTCCATTTAGTATCGGCTACCAGCTACCCGTCTTGGAAGGCACTACTATTACAAGCGTGAATGCCGAGATAGACGGCCACAAGCTGAGTCCTGATACCTTCGCCGTCTTTGCGCAACCCGATGGCACGTACAGCCTCCGCGTCTTACACGATACCCCTAATCACTCACCGACAGTTACCTATACCGTCACGCCGAGCAACCAGCCGCTACCGGTCCGGGCCGCCGCACCGGTGAGTGTAGCTCGCTATAACGCTCGGGACATGCCAATCACTGCGGCGATGACAGAGTCGGATAGGCTGCACGTATTGCAGGCGCTGCCGGGCCACCATACGGACACAGATACCACTCCCGGGCATATCGTAGCAGCCGTACGCACCGCTCACCACTATAGCTACACACCCTATGTCGACGAGCAAAAGGCCGGCACATTTATCCCAATCAAAGATACAAACTCACTCGTCGCCATTGGCGAGACGGCCGCCCAGCTTTCCGGCGCCAATTGTAACGTTGCCAGCATGCAAAGCTTCTTAATGACTGGCGGCGTCGATGCCCAACAGCAACCCATCGACCCGGTGATAGGCTTTAAAAATGATAATGATGCCACGCTCCGTAGCGACGAGGCCCACATGTGGCTCACTAATAGTACCGGCAACTACGGCGACCCGACACCGGGCGGGCAACCAGCCGGCAAAGATGAGTCCCATCTGTATATTCCGTGGAAAGAAATCCTAGGCGGCGGGGTCGGGCTTATAGCCCTTGCTGGAGCTGCCGGTACTGTCCTTATCCGCAGGCAAAATAACGCCAACGTTATTAAGGCACTCCATGAGCAGGCCTCACTCCTAGAATATGTGCACTATGCAGCGCCAGATAGCGTCATTACCGCCGAGCAAGCCAAAGCTCTTGGTGCCACAAAGGCCGGGCGACCCCTTAGTAGCCGCTATCCGGCGCTCCCCAAATCCAGCCCGACACAGCTGGAGCGTATTTTGGACGCGCGTAGCATACCACTTGATCAGGGGGCCAGGAAAGATTTGCTAGCCTTTGCTCGTCGACTACACTTCGCTCACCGTTAACCGTTGCATATTCCGGCGCTAACAGCGATAATAATGCTTACGTTATATATGAATACCGTAACGCAGCAAACAAGTAATGTGGGCAGGGTAGCTGCGGTTGCCCTAGTTTGGTGTGGGCACGATGTTCGGACTCAGTAAAGGTGGCAAGTCTGGCAAAAGCGGCAAGCTCTTAGCGGCCGACCTCAAGAGTGAGCAGCAAAAATTTGAGCTGATCGTCAACACCATCGAGGATGGCGTGGCGTTACTCGATGCCGAGGGCGTTATTCAACTCTTCAACCCAGGAGCCGGTAAAATCAGCGGCTGGAACTGCGATGAGGCCCGCGGACTGAGTAGCCGCTCGGTGCTCAAGCTTGTCGACAATAAGAATACGCCGGTAGCCGACGCCGATGATCCGCTAACCAAGGTTTTTAGCACCGGCCAGCCAGTCCGAAACAACACCTTATTTCTCAAGACAAAATCCGAAAAACAGCTGCCCGTCAGCCTAAATATTTCGCCACTCATCGGGCCGGACGGCACTGTCAATGCCGCTGTCGTCGTCTTCCGCGACGTCGAGGAAGAGCGCGCCGAAGAGCAGCGCCGGGCCGACTTTATTAGCACCGCCAGCCACGAGATGCGCACTCCGGTGGCCGCCATTGAAGGCTACCTGGCATTGGCACTCAACAACAAGGTCACTACTATCGACAACCGGGCCCGCGACTACCTCGAGAAAGCCCACGCCTCCACCCAACACCTGGGCCAGCTGTTCCAGGATCTTCTCACTAGTGCTAAGGCCGAAGATGGCCGCCTCAGCAGCCACCCGGTGGTGGTTGAATTGGGAGCTTATCTTGAGCAGCTGGCAGACGACCTCAAGTTTGCCGCCGAAAAGAAGGGCCTGTTTATGGAGTTCGTAGTCGGCTCCAGCCGTCATAAAGATGCCAGTAAGTCAACCGGCGGCGAGCGGACTATTCGGCCGCTGTACTACGTCTTGGTTGACCCCGATCGCCTGCGCGAGGTTGTTACCAATCTCTTCGATAATGCCGTTAAGTACACCGACACCGGCAAGGTATCGATCGGCCTGACCGGCGACGACCAAGTCGTCCAGTTTTATGTCCGCGATACCGGCCCGGGCATCCCAAGCGAAGACGCCCCGCATCTCTTCCAAAAATTCTACCGCGTCGATAACTCAGCAACCCGCACTATCGGCGGTACTGGTCTCGGTCTGTTCATCTGCCAGAAGATCGTTCAGCTCTACAATGGCCGTATCTGGGTGGAGAGTGAGCTGGGCAAGGGCAGTACCTTCTTTATTAACTTCCCGCGCCTCACCGCCCAGCAAGCCGCCGAAAAGCAAGCCGCCGAGGCCGCCCACCAGGAGCTGGCACCGATTAACTCACTCGCTTCTTCGTGATACAATGAACTTAAACATAAGCATATAACATATATAACAGGGGTACACTAATGGCAAAAGTATTGTTAGTCGAAGATGACAACAACCTACGCGAGATCTATGAAGCTCGCTTGCAGGCCGAGGGCTACGATATCGTAACCGCTCATGACGGCGAGGAGGCACTGGTTGTGGCTAAGGCTGAGCGTCCCGACCTGATTATTTCCGATGTTATGATGCCCAAAATCTCCGGCTTTGAGATGCTCGACATCTTGCGTAACACCGACGGCCTCAAAGACGTCAAAGTTATCATGCTGACCGCTCTCGGCCAGGCCGACGACCAGCAACGGGCCGACCGCCTCGGTGCCGACCGTTACTTGGTCAAATCGCAGGTAACTCTCGAGGACATCGTCAAGGTAGCCCAGCACTTACTCGGTCAAGACGAAGCCGTACCAGAGGCGGTAGCCGCCGCAGCAGCACCGGCACCAGCCGCGGCACCTGAGCCTGCAGCCGCCACCCCGGCACCAGTAGTCCCAGCACCTGCCGCCCCAGCCGTAACACCAGTAGCGCCTGCAACACCGCCCGAACCAGCCGCGGCACCCGAGCCGGCCACGCCAGCCGTCGTCACACCCGACCCAGTGGTCGAGCCGACCGAGCCCGAGCCGGCCACGCCAGCACCAACTGTCGAGGCAACCACGCCAATCGACAGTGCTGCTGTTTCGCCGACTTTGAGCGAGCTTGAGGCATCTACCGCGGCCAGTACCGCGAGCGAAGAGGCCGATGTCCAAGCCCAAATTATCGATTTTGAAGCCGCCCCAGCACCTGAACCAGTTGCCGTTGAGCCCACTCCCACACCGCAAGCCGCCATTGATGAGGCTATGCAGCCCGAGCCTGAGTCCACAGCCGCCCCAGCACCTGAACCAGTCGTTGCTCCAGCCACTACTCCTGACCCAGCACCTGCCACCCCAGCCGCAACACCGGTAGCACCAGCAACACCGCCCGAGCCCGCCGCAACACCCGCATCACCAGCCACCAATGACCAAGTTATGGCCGAGGCCGTACAAGATCTCAGTGGCGACACTCCACTCCATCCCAACGATGGCACCTCAGGAAGTGGTCATGCCAAGAAGATCGTCGCGCCTTTGGATACACCAGCTCAGCCCGATATCAACGAGCTGCTAGCCCGCGAAGAAGCCAAGGAAATCCAGGCCGGTATTGTGACCGATCCATCACAACAACTCAGCCCCGAAGTCGTCACACCGGCGCCGCCTTCGAGCGAAGATCAGCCATCGGGTGGCGCAGCCAATCCCGGCAGTGATGTCTCACCATCCGACAGCGGCGAAAAGCCCTTTGACCCCAACAGCATCGCACTTTAGCCCTCGCAGGCTATACTAGGCCCATGCGCATTAATAAATACCTTGCCCAAGCCACTGGCATTAGTCGCCGGATGGCTGATAAAGCCGTGGCCGCAGGCCGCGTCAGCGTCAATGGCCAGCTCGCTGAGCAGGGCACGGCCATCGCAGCCAACGACACCGTGCTACTCGACGGCCGAGCAGTCACACCGCTCAGCACCACCACCGTTATGTTTCACAAACCAGCTGGCGCCGTGGTCAGCCGCGACGGGCAGGGCGCCCAAACCATTTACGACATCCTGCCAGCCGAGTACCGCTTACTGAAACCAATCGGTCGCCTCGACAAAAACTCATCTGGTCTCTTATTGCTCACCAACGACGGCGACCTTGCTAACGAGCTGACCCACCCCCGTTACAGCAAGCAGAAAATCTATGAAATTGTTTTGCACAAACCACTCCAGCCGCTGCACCGCCAAATGATCAACGACCACGGGTTACAATTGGAAGATGGCTTAAGCAAATTGCAGCTCGAGCGCCTCCGTGACGGCGATGATACTGCCTGGCGGGTTACCATGCACGAGGGTCGCAATCGCCAGATCCGCCGTACCTTTGAGGCGCTGGGTTATGCGGTTACACGGCTACATCGTACCCACTTCGGGCCATATGTACTCGAGGAGCTGGCGCCGGGACAGTGCCGTCTAATTAGGTCAGAATCGTAGCCGAAATAGCTCGGTGATCGGAGAGTTTTTTCTTAGGATACCGTTGGAAATTCGCAGCGCTCACCTCACTGTCGCCTCGCTTGACCAAAATGTGATCCAGCTGCGCCACCCCTTTGAACGTCGGACTATAGCGATGGTCTGCGTCAATAAAGCCAGCCGAACGGAGCACGGCTATGGCGTCACCCGTAGCCATATCGCCGAGGCGGTAGGCAATGTTACTAAAACGATTTAGCTTGGAAATTTTAGGCTCTAGCTCGGTAGGGTATTGGTACGGTAAACGTGTGGTGAGTGGCCGCAGGTCATTTAGGAAGTTCTGGCGGAAGCCGATGCGCGGCATGGCGTTTAAGTCACCGACTACTAGTGCAGGATCACCTTCTAACAGCTGAGACGCCAGGGTAGTTTGCTTGACGCGGGTCGTCTCACGGCGGTCATCGAGGTGGGCCCCAACCATTTTCAGGCGCACGTCGGTATCGGGGTCGATAAGTTCAAGCAGCATCGCATTGCGTGAAACCAAGCGAACAACATCGATCGATCCACCAACGCGACTAATCACCATCGTGGCACGTCGGTCGAGACGATGGTCGGCATCATCATTTTCTGCATGAACCACACTAGTGTAACCGAGTGCTCTGAAGCCAGCGAGGGCAGCCTCAAGATTATCAGTTTCACCGGCAGTGTAGGCCTCACTAAAGATAGCCACGTCGACGTCCATCGCATCGACAGCCGCAATTATCTCGGAGCTAGTCTCCGGATTACCCAGACCACTCTTTACATTCCACGCCGCCACAGCTAAAGACATATCATACCTCAGTTATTTATTATATTAAACATTCCAATAGGAATAATGTCAAAGTACTACTTGACGCGGAAGTAGACCTCTATGCCCTTTGTTACTCCATCTGCATGCACGGCAGGGGAATTCTGATCCATATTACAGATCGATATACGATCAGACTGAACGCGGATGGCTATCTTGCAGCTCTCGCTTAGATCAGTCAAAGCCGCCTCCACATGTTCATCTGGGTCTAATCGAGCCAGATAGTCATTACATTCATTCACGATCGTGCTGAGTGGTCTGCTGGATAATCGGTAAATTAGGAAAATCTTCTCCTGAGGTTGTAGGCATGCGTGGGATAATAATAACATTTGGTTCTTTTGTCAATACCCCTTATCTGTTATAATGAGGGAAATGGCAAAGAAGTTACCAATTATCGCAATCGTCGGCCGGGCTAATGTGGGCAAGTCCAGCTTGTTTAATGCCATTCTGGAGCGCAAGGAAGCCATTGTCGCTCGCGAAGCCGGCACCACTCGCGACAGCATCATCGCCAAGGCCACCTACAACGAGCAAAACTTCTGGTTAGTCGACACCGCTGGTATGAAAGACGCCGAAGACGACTTTGAATTCACCATCCAAGAACAGATCACTCAGGCCGCCGACAGCGCCGATATCATCTGGGTAATGGTAGAGGCCGACGTGCCAATTACCGAAGAGGATCGCAAGGTTGCCAAGATGGCGCTCAAGAGCCGCAAGCCCGTCTTCCTTATTATCAACAAGATCGACAAAGCCCGCGGCGCCGATCTGTTTGCCTTCGACCGGCTGGGTATTAAGCCAATTTTTAAGGTTAGCGCCTCGAACAACCGTGGCGTCGAGCAGCTGCTCGATCATCTGATCACCGTCATCCCGAGCGTCGTGGAGCTCGACGACGATGACCGCCTGCGCATCGCCATTCTCGGCCGTCCTAATGTCGGTAAGTCCCAGCTGTTTAACACCCTCGCCAAAAAGCAGCAGGCCATCGTCGCCGACCGCGCCGGCACTACCCGCGACATCAACCGCACCATTGTCCGTTACCAGGGCAGGGAGATCGAGCTGATGGACACCGCCGGCATCCGCCGCGCCGGCAAAATCGGCGTTGGCATCGAGCGCTTCAGCGTCATCCGAGCCATTAGTGCCATCGAGCAGTCCGACGTGTGCTTTATGCTAATGGACGTCAACGAACTCAACGTGCAGCTTGACCAAAAAATCGCCGGTATGATCAAAGAGGCCGGGAAGGGCCTGGTGCTGGTCGTCAGCAAATGGGACTCTGCCGAAAAAGACGCCTACACGCGGGACGCGCTGGCCCCACAGATCGCTCACACCTACGACTTCGTGCCGTGGGCGCCGCTGATCTTTACCAGCGCTATTAGCGGCCAGAACGTCGCCAAGCTCTTCGACCTGGCGCTCGACATCGACGTCCAACGCCATAAACGCATCGCCACCCGCGATCTCAACAAGTGGCTCAAGCAAGCCATCGACGCCCACCCGCCGGCCGGCCTCAAGGGCCGCACCCCCAAGCTCAACTACATGGTCCAAGAGGACGACAACCCGATTCCGGCCTTCAAAATCTTTGGCTCGCAGACCAAATACGTCCACTGGAGCTATCGCCGCTTCCTGGAGACCCGCCTCCGGAACGTCTACGAATACACCGGCACGCCAATCCAGCTGTGGTTTATCGAAAAGCACGTTGCCCACAAACACGGCAACTCGCCAACCAAGCCCGAGCGCCAGTACAACGGTGTTGATCGTAGTGGCCCCAAGCCAAAGCGGTTCGCCAACCGGGCGGTCGAGACCGCACCAGGCGCTGCCGTACCGTTCGACGGCAAACAACGCGCTGCTGGCGGACTGGTGCCCAAAAAGCCCGTCAAACAGCCTCCAGAGCAGTCAGGACGCGTCTACTAGCCGCCGGGCGCTGGTATACTAGGGCCATGGCATTATTCCAACGTCGTCCGCAAGCCGGCGATACCGTCCAATATTACAGCGCCGGCAATAACCGCACGTTACTGCTCGTAGGCCTGGGTAACCCTGGTAAAGAGTACGATCTGACTCGCCACAACGTCGGCTTTGCGTGCCTGGACGCGTTCGTCGCCAAGAACGCCGACATGGCCGACTGGATCAATAAAAAAGATCTCAAATGTCTGGTGAGCAGCGGCCAGGTGGGCGACAACCGGGTCATCGCTATAAAACCGACCACCTTTATGAACCTCAGCGGCGAAGCCGTGTTGGCCGCCGCCAACTTTTATAAAATTCCGCTCGAGCAAACCGTCGTCGTGTACGATGAGCTAGACATTGAGTTTGGCCAGATCCGCCTGCGCGTCGGCGGCTCAAGCGCCGGCCATAACGGCGTCAAATCGGTGAGCAAACTGCTCGGCGAAGACTATGGCCGCGTCCGGATTGGCATCGGCCCCAAAACACCGGCTCGCATGGCCACAGCCGATTTCGTACTCCAAAAATTTTCGGCCGAGCAGCAAGCCCAATTACCGAACCTTACTAAAGAGGTCAACGCGATTCTGAGTGAGTTCGTCTATGGCACCGAACAGCTGCCAGCCGAAACCCGGACATTTTTGATCTAGCGCTCGCCGGCTGCCCAGCGCGAAACGATCTCCTCTACGCCGTGAGCCGGGCCGTGATTCTGGATAGTACCCAGCTGAGTATTGAGCAAATTCAGGGCGCCGATGTGGTGGCCAACTGTCTGGACAACGGCCCTGTCGGTGTGGAACGGACTACTTTGGGCTTCGGCAAATTGCTCCTGCTTTGATTCCAGAAGGGCAGCGACTCGCTGACGCGCCTCTTGGAGTTGGACCAGGTCCATAGTATCGGGCATACCGGCAGCAGTTTCCGGATCAGTAAATATCATCGTGTTTCCTTGTAAATCCATGGCTAACCCTTCAGTTAATAACTCTATTATACCGTGCATTTTGGGCACTAAAAAAGGCCGACGAGAGGGGGTGGGCACCGCTCGCCGGCCTATTTCAGGAGAAAAGCCGAGGCTTTTCTCCATACCCTTCAACCCACCCGGACGAAGCATCGACGTCTATTAATCAAATGACTCGTGCCAGTTCCACCCCGGGAGGCGGAACTACCATTTAGGCTCGCTTGAATACGGGACCTCACTCAACGTGGGGATTTAGTTAAAGGGGTTAGTATGTTTTAGAGCGTGCCAACGGCTTTATGCCGAAGGCGTCTTTAGAAAAAGTGGAGGGTAACAACTCTTCGTCAGCGCTCTAAAACACTCTAACAATGTTTAAGACCGAGGTCTCAAACGTTAGAATTGGGGGGTAAAAGGTACAAGAATCCTATCGATAGAATTCACAGTTTGCAATTTTAGCAAACTTATTGCTTATTGTCAATACTTCAAAACATTTAATGTTTTTTAGCAACAGGCTTATGTTTTTTAAAACAGGGGTAGGTGCGCGCTTGCTCTCTAAAAATTAGGATTAAAAGATTATTAAATCTAATCTGAAATTCGACGGTTTTTCAGGGCCGTGTAATACTGCTGGGCATGAAGATTTCCAAAACTTCAGCAACAGACCAAACCTTTCCCCGCGGTTTGTCTGACATCCCCAACTCCCCACACACCATCTTCTGGAAGGGCAGATCTCCGCACGAATTGCTCTCCCGACCCAGTGTTGCGATTGTCGGTAGCCGTAGAATGTCCGCCTACGGCAGTGCCGTAACTAAGCAACTCGCAACCCAACTTGCTGAACGGGAAATCGTCATAATCAGTGGGTTGGCGCTCGGTATCGATGCGCTAGCCCACCAAGCAGCCCTTGAGGTAGGCGGTAGCACCATTGCGGTGCTACCGTGTAGCTTGCACACCATTTATCCGCAGACCAACGCCCCAATTGCCCGCCAAATTTTAGCCCAGGACGGGGCACTGCTCAGTGAGTACGAGACTGACGAAGCCTTTTCTTTTAAATACAGCTTCGTGGAACGCAATCGCATTATCGCCGGTCTGGCCGACCTCGTGATAGTAACCGAGGCCGCGAAGGGCAGCGGCAGCCTGCATACCGCCAGCTTTGCCATCGAGCAAGGTAAACCCGTCTTTGCCGTACCCGGCCCCATCAATAGCCCGAATTCATATGGCACTAACAACCTACTCAAAATGCCCGAGGCCGCCCCGGTCACCGAACTAAATGACATTTTGCTCGCCCTCAAGATGACGCCCGCTAACAGCCCACCGGTGCGGGGCAGAAACCCAGCCGAGCAAGTTGTGCTTGATCTGCTTAGAAAAGGAGTCGAAGAAGGCGAAGCGTTGTTTCACGACAGCTTACTGAGCATTCAAAGCTTCAATCAGACACTCACCATGCTGGAGATTACTGGCAAAATCCGGGCTCTCGGCAATAATCACTGGTCCTTGCGCTAGGCCTATCTGCTAGACTAGTTATATGAAGCTTATGATTACTATTGGCATTACAGTCTTCGGCTTTATTGGCGGCTGGCTGGGAGCTTTACTCGACCACAACCCCAGTGGGCTTGGCGCTTGGAGCTTGACGCTCGGCACGATCGGCTCGTTCGTTGGTATTTGGGTCGGCTATAAAGTCGGCAAAAATTATCTCGGCTAACAGGGTCCGGTAGGTCGATTTTACGGCACTTTCTCTTATATATGATTTGCAAAATGCCGGGGTTACGCTTAGGATGTAAGACGTGGCAAAAAATTTAGTTATCGTTGAAAGTCCGGCGAAAGCCAAAACTATTGAGAAATTTCTGGGCAAAGACTACGTCGTAAAGAGTAGCTTTGGCCACATTCGTGACCTCCCAAAAAAGGGTCTGAACATCGACCTAGAGCACGACTTTACCCCTCATTATGAAGTCAGCGCTGATAAGCGCAAAATTGTTGCCGAGCTGAAGAAGGCCGCCGCCGGTGCCGAAGTCTGGCTAGCCTCCGATGAAGACCGCGAAGGGGAGGCAATCGCCTGGCACTTAGCCTACGCTCTTAAACTTGATCCTACTAAGACTAAGCGTATCGTCTTCCACGAAATCACCAAGACGGCCATTGATGCCGCCATCAAGGCGCCCCGCACCGTCGATATCAAGCTAGTCGACGCCCAGCAAGCTCGCCGCGTCCTCGACCGCTTGGTTGGCTACGAACTCAGCCCGGTACTTTGGAAGAAGGTCCGCACCGGCCTCAGTGCCGGCCGCGTGCAGTCGGTCGCCGTCCGGTTGATCGTAGAGCGTGAACGCGAAATCCGCGATTTCAACGCCGTCAGCAGCTTTAAGGTCACGGCCATCTTCTTAGTCGATGGCGCCGAGTTGCCGGCCGAGCTCAGCGTCAAGTTCGATTCTGAAGCCGAGACCACCAAGTGGCTGGAGAGCCTGACTGGGGTTGGCTACACCGTCGAAGCTATCAATAAGAAGCCCAGCACCCGCAGCCCAGGCGCACCGTTCACCACCAGTACATTGCAGCAGGAGGCCTCGCGCCGCCTCGGCTATTCAGTCCGCCAAACGATGACGTTAGCTCAGCGGCTCTACGAATCCGGCTACATCACCTACATGCGTACCGATAGTACGATCCTATCTGGCCAGGCCATCGCGGCCGCCAAGGAACAAATTACCCATGAGTACGGCGAGCAGTACCACAAGCTACGCCAGTTTAAGACCAAGAATGCCAGCGCTCAAGAAGCCCACGAGGCCATCCGCCCCACCAACTTTAACGCCCTGTCCCTCGGGGGCGACGAACAGCAGAAGCGCCTCTACAGCCTCATCTGGCAGCGGGCGATCGCCTCGCAAATGGCTGAGGCTAAACTCGAGCGAACAGAGGTAGAAGTGGCCATTAGCGGCCATAAAGAACATTTTGTAGCCAAGGGAGAGGTCTTACTCTTTGATGGTTTTATGAAAGTCTATGGTGGTGGCAAAGATGACACGCTGCTACCGCCAATCAAACAAGGGCAGGTGCTCGAGGCTCAATCTGTCAGCGCCACCGAAACCTTCAGCCGCTCAGCCGCTCGTTACAGCGAAGCCATGTTGGTCAAAAAGCTCGAGGAGCTTGGCATCGGCCGCCCAAGTACCTACGCGCCGACTATCTCGACCGTCCAAACCCGCGGCTACGTCGAAAAAACCGACCTCGAAGGCAAAGAACGCGACGTTATCGAGCTCGAGCTCAAGCACGGGGCAGTCGAGCGCACCATCAATAAGACCATCACCGGCGCCGACCGCAATAAGCTCGTCCCAACTCCCATCGCTGAAGTTACCACTGACTTTTTGGTTAATCATTTCCCAGCCGTCGTCGACTTTGATTTTACAGCCAAGGTAGAGGCCCAGTTCGACAGCGTCGCCGACGGTGACCTCGCCTGGCAGAAAATGATCGGCACCTTTTATAAGGACTTCCACCCCTTAGTGGAGGCATCGGCCGACATCAGCCGGCAAGAAGTCTCCCAGGCCCGTTTGATCGGCCCGGACCCCAAGAGTGGCGAGCCGATCTACGCCCGCTTCGGCCGCTACGGCCCAATGCTCCAGATGGGCGACACCGAAGATGAGTCCAAAAAGCCAACCTTTGCGCCCATGCCCAAAGACTCCACCATTGATACCGTGACGCTCGAGCAAGCTCTGGTTATGTTTCAGCTACCGCGCCTCGTGGGCACGACCAACGACGGCCAGGAAATCAAAGCTAACATCGGTCGCTTTGGCCCATACGTCCAAGTCGGTAAGACATTTGTATCTATTAAACCGCTCGACCCGCACGACATTACCCTCGAAGAAGCCCTCGAGAAATACGAAGAAAAGCTGGCCAAAGACGCCGCCAAAAACATTGCCGAGTTCAAGAGCGGCATCAAGATCCTGAACGGGCCTTACGGTCCATACGTTACCGACGGCAAGAAGAACGCTCGCATTGCCAAAGATGTTGACCCCAAGGGCTTGACCGAAAAGGATGCCAAAGCCCTATTGAAGGCAGCTCCGGCCAAAAAACGCGGCTTCAAACGCCGCGCACCCGCCAAAAAATAATTTCTTTTTTATTTTTGATTCGTTGCGTCACCCCTGAAATGGCGAGTACTGCCATAAGCGCTTCTGTGATGAATATCACCAAGCACTACCTCTATACAACAGAGGTGACGGCATGTACAGATTTACAACAGTAAAATGGTAGACACGTCATATTTGTGCTACTATATGTTTAGTACAGTAATAGTTTGACTTTTAAAAATTTAAGTTTTATAATACTACTTTAACGAATAGTATTACAAGGAAAGAACTACCCATATGACGGAGACCGCCGCCGGTATCGAAATGCAAGCTGCGTTATCGACAGAAACATTAGTCAGCGATATCCTCGCCACGATTGATCGTGAACGAGAGCGCGAGATTGTTGCCCGCCGCTTTGGCCTCTTCGATCGCAAAGAAACCCTTGAGCAAATCGGTGAGATGCTTGGCATCACCCGCGAGCGCGTTCGCCAGCTCGAGAAGTCCGTCGTTACGCGTCTCCGCACCTCGGCGGAGCAGGGGAACCTTCCACACATTACTGATTTCCAAGCTAAGCTGGTCGAGCAGCTTAAGCAGAGCGGCAACGTCGCTCGTGTAAGTACGCTCACCGCCGCCATTGTCAAAGACGCGAGTAAGGTAGAGCAGGCCCGTACCGCTTTCCTGTCAAAATTATGCCCTGAGCTGATCGTCATCAGCGAAGACGACCACTTCTACTACAGTGTCGCCATCAAAGCTGTCTACGAAGAGAAGGCCCTCAAAGCTGCCGTCGCTACTATTACTGACACCATTAAGCAGCTGGGCGAGCCAGAAACTATCGAAACCATCGCCGAGAAGGCTAAAATCGATGATCCTAAGCAGGCCGAAGCGCTTGCCAGCACCAGCAAGCATCTTGCCACCCTAAACGGCCGCTGGGGCCTCATTAAGTGGCCAATGGTCAACCCTAAGAACATCCGCGACAAAATCTATGTCATTCTTAAGGAACACGGCAAACACCTCCACTTCAACGAAATCGCCGACGCCATCAAGGCCAGCGAGTTCAAGCGTAAGGACGTTACCACCCAGGCTATCCACAACGAACTCATCAAAGACAAGCGCTTCGTCCTTATTGGTCGTGGCATCTACGCCTTGAAAGAATGGGGCTACGCCAAGGGTACCGTCGCCGATATCATCACCGAAGTTCTCAAGAAGGCTAATGAGCCGCTGCACCGCGACGAAATCGTCAAGCGCGTCCTCGAGAGCCGGTACGTTAAAGAAACTACCATCCTCCTGAACCTCCAGGGCAAATCGCAGTTCAAGCGCGTCGCCAAAGCCACCTACGAACTCGCCGACGCCGAGTAAAGTCTATGTCCTACGAAGTTGCCGTTGCCTGTGATGTTAAACTCGGGGATTTCGTACGCGACAACCCAGAGGTCAACAGTATCGACATCGACCTCGAGGCCCTCAATGCTACGTTGCAAATACTAGAGCAGGGCAGGCCAAACAATGATGAGGAGCCGCAAGAGCTTCTCTTCTTAGCAAGCAGCTACGAATCGATGCATTCCACCCAGAATGAGATCGTTTTGGGCAACTTTACCAAAAAGAAACAGCGAAGTTTTCGGAATCCCAAATCCGTTACCTGCAAGATCCGGACCTGTGTGGCCGGTGCACCCGACACTTTCCTCCGTATGAGTGATGACGAACTTCAGAGCTACACAAGTCAGCAAGCCGAGCTGTTGGCACCAGGGTATCGCGCAGCAGCGGCGCAGAACCCCGAAATCGATTCTCTAGCGTACGTTACGAATCTCGCCGACGCTATTATTGCCTCTGTAAAAGCTGACAAACCGGCGTTTGAAGCAGCTGATTCCATACAGCAAGTAGCCGTCCACGAGCTCAGTCACGCCGTGGACCGAGCAAATCGGGCCGCCAACCGCGTCGAACGCTGGCACGGCGCCAAAATCGCCGCCAAAGACTGGGTCACCGGCACGGCAGTCATCTACGGCACGGCTTTTTCGGGGTATGGCGTCGACGAAGAGATCGGCTATCACCCCAACCTGCCGGTACAACTCGCGCTATACGGCCTAGTCCCAGCGGTAGTAGCGTATCAAGCCATGAAGCGTATATTCATTCGCCCCGAGGTGCGGCACCGCCGCTATCTCGCCAGCCCGACCGAAGCCCGAGCTCGCCAGCTGGAAGCAGACGCGCTCGAATATCCAACCATAATCAGACTGCAATAATACTATGAAAATTCCATCCCCCGAAACCATTGAACAACTCCAGAGCTACAGCCAGACGCTGCCGCAAGCCAGCTATGAACTCGGCGGTCTAACGGTGCAGTATGCCACCGTCGAAATCCCCGAAGACCAGCGGCCATTCCCAATGGCCGTAGCCGCTGCATTTCCCGCCAAACGGGTCATACCACCCCGCCAGCAGGCTGGCGCAATTCTGGTGAGCAATGAAGTGCCCGAAGACCTGCGCGGCCTGTGGGCCATGCACGAATACATCGATTTTGCGGTTATCGGCCACGGCGCAGTGCTACGCTGCCAAAACTCGGAAAGCCTCATCCACCAGCGCCTTAACCAATCCGCGCAATACGAGCTCAGCTACGAGTACGCTGCGGCCCGTCTTGGCTTCTTTACCAACCTCAAGCAATACATGCAGGCTGATCTCGATAAAAACGGCCTAGAGAGCCCGTATGACGATGAAGACGTCACTGGCTGCGACTTTGCCCTCGAGTTGCACCGCTACGCCCTGAGTGCTTAAACAGGGGTCCACCCCTGGTAGTATACTCATCCCATCGTCAATTAATTCATGAGCAATACCGAACGTTTTACGAACATACTCTAGGTTTACAGGGGTCAAACGGTGTTTGAGAGGTGTTACGGATGATCTGAGCTGTAAAAGCCGCTCAAAAGCCATATATCGGCCCAAGATAGCAATGCGGGTATGGTGAATGAGCAGAGCACGAAATTAAAATTTTCAAAACATGCAGGGCTTAACATTGTCAGCAGAAGTCGGGCCAGGCAACTGCATACATTAGCGCTGAACGACATATCGACTCAACGTCGCACAATGTATATTTTGCGACTCGAATTTAGAAAATAAAGTGATGTACTGATACCCCTGTCGGGGGAGCACTATTAACGCCCAGAGTCATTCAGCCCACATCCATTTGTATATACGTTTGTACATACAAATGGATGTCCGGTGAGCTGTTAATATAGCCCTCTAGTAGCCACGCTCCATCTCGCCCTCATGGCTACGAGGCCCTAGTGTCGTGGTGTGATATGGGACACTATTTGACTTATCCACAGTTTTGTCGTGAAAACTTTACTTTTTGCGACATTATTATTAAATTTTCACGTTCCCTGCTTTTCACGATTTGTATGAAAAGTTTTGACATATTGCCCTTTTTGTATGTTTATATAGTTTTTTTCAAAAACGTAAGCTTGAACCAAGCTTGAACAAAATCCGAACATGCAAGGGGAGATAATAGGGGAACCGCAGTAATTGCCCGATGGCGCTCTGGCCTGGCTTAGCCAGCTGGTTGGCGCCCTACCCCTAACTCCTACTTATAATAAGCGCGGCCATCGACGCGTACATCAACATATTCCGCCGGCGTAATCCCCTGTTCTTTCAGTCGTTGGATTACCGCCAAGAAGGTGCCAGCTTGCTGCCGGGCGGTATTAGTCATCAGATTAAATTTTATTAAATAGGGCTGCCCTGTTAAGCGGACGTCAAGCTCACTAACTCCTGCCGGTAGGGTGAGCGTAGCCACCGGCATACTCTTGAGCGCTAACTGGGAGATTATATTCCTGATAAAACTAACATTCGAGGCCGTCAGGGCCTGAGCGTGGAGCTTGACGGTAATGCCGCTCTCATCGGTCACTAGCGGTAATTTAAGTGAACTGAGCTGGGCTAGTTGCGCCCCCGTAGCGAGCGCCGTACCGTTACGGTCGAGGGCGAAACTACCGGTTGAAGTCCCGAGTATCAACACCGGATCATCCGCCCGAAGATAGAGCGTTGGTTGGCGACCAATAAATGGCAATACCAATTGCACACTAGCCAGCTCCGGAAACTGTGCCTGCAGCTGGCTACTTATAGCCGTAGTGTCGATGGTAACCTTATTTTTGTTGAGGATCGAACTGTCGATCAGCTGCTGGGCGGCCCGTTGATAATCGCTACTACCGCGGAGTACGGCTTGGCTGCCGCTAGAGTCTTGGACAATAACCTTGGGATTAGTAGTGAGTGAAGTACCGAGCAGCAGTATGAGCACACACACCGCCAGGCCGATCATAATCAGCGTCCGAGTATCAGTGGCCCGCTGGCGCCGAGAGGGCAGCCGGGGCTCGGCGTTGACCGATTGACGCTCACCGGCGTGAGTCTGTTCGGACCGGCGAGCGTAATACGAAAAAGCCGCCATATTGCGGGCGCGATCAGGCCGTTGTCGGCCGGCCGGTGGTGTTTGTTTTTTGCGGAACATGTTATTTCTTGGCTTGTTCTAATAATACCATTGCCAGCCGCTTCGCGGCATCCGGCCGAGCGAAGCCGTGTAAGGCTTCAGCGAGCGCCTGGCGCCGTATATCATCACCAAGCAGCTCATTGACCGTCTGCGGCAGTATTTCCCTGTCTGCGGCCAGCTGGGCGTCGCTGAGGGCTACAACAGCACCACGTTCGGCTAATGCCTCACTGTTTTTGACGGCCCAGATAAGTTGTCGTGGTGGGATAATAATACAGGCCTTGGCTTGGACGGCAAATTCGGCCAGATTAGTCGCCCCTGCCCGAGCGATAATAACGTCGGCCGCGCCACTGTATTTATAGAAGTCTGTCACAAAGTCTTTAACGACAACCCGCGTTCGGTCGGCTGGGCTAAGCAGTGCGTCGTAGTCTTGGCTTAGCTGCTCGGCTAAGCTCCGGCCGGCGATGTGCACAATGGCACAATCGGGATTGGCACTCAAGATTGCCGGCACGCCCAGCAACACTGCTTGGTTAAGGGCATGCGCCCCGTTGCCGCCACCAGTGACCAGCAGCACGCGCGAAAACTGCTCCAGGCCAATAGTCTGACGGAACGCTACGCGAGCGGCTGGTGTCACCAAACTGTTATGGGTGTTGATCGGAATACCAGTGGTAATGGTCTTATCTCTCGGATACGGATAGACGTCTTCGGGTAAGGCAACGGCGTGCAGTACAGCGTGTTTTGCTATCAGCCGGTTGGCCAGGCTGGGCAAGGCATCGGAGTCGTGCGTGATGTATGGTACGTGGTTAAACCGGCCACCGATAGCAACCGGTACACTGACAAAGCCACCGCGGGTAAAGATAATTACCGGCTTGAGTTGGCGCATCAAGCGGTAGCTCTGGGCGATGCCGATCAGCGTGTAGAAAGCATCGCGAACATTGAGAAACATCGTCGGTAGATCAAAAAATAAGCGCCAGGTCTCACCGTGGTAACGGCGAAACTTACCAGCCCGGACACTGTAGCTGGCATCGATATTGGGATCACTGGCCGGGATGTCAGCCAGCGCATCGCCCGTTTGGCCAATGTAGACGATGGTGACGTCTGGCTGCAGACGCTTCAGCTCAGCGGCGACCGCTAGGATCGGGGTGATATGCCCCCCGGAACCGCCGCCCGTCACGACTATTGTCATTGCCCTGCCTCCCTATGATTAATTTTTCGTTTTGGATTGGTGCGCTAAATGAAGTGTACTTGGAAACCTGGAATACCAGGCCGATGGCTGCGGCCACAAAAATTACGCTGGTACCACCATAACTAACCAGCGGCAGCGTAATTCCCTTTAATGGTAACAGACCGATCATGGCGCCGATGTTAATAATGGCTTGCACGCTAATCCAGGCCAGCACGCCACAGACCAGTAAACGGCTAAAGTCGTCCGGCGCCCGTTCGGCAATCTGTTTCAATCGACCAAACAATGCCGCCAGCAGCCCCAGCAAGATCACACAGCCGATAAAGCCGAACTTTTCGGCGTAAATAGCAAAGATCGAGTCGTTGGCCGCCTCCGGCAGATAGCCATAGGCCTGCACACTGCGTCCCAGACCAAGCCCGGCCATGCCACCCGAACCAACGGCTATCAGTGCTTGGCAGGCCTGATAGCCGGCGTCCTGGCAGTTGGCTTCGGGATGCAAGAAGCTCGTGAGGCGGTCTCGCCGATAGGCCGACGGCAACACCACCAAAATGATACCGATGGCCAGAATACCGACGGCCAAGGCAATAGTGCGCAGCTTAAGGCCAGCCACAAATAGCATGGCACCGAGCATGGCGATAAGTACCATCATTGAGCCGAGGTCACTTTGAGCATGGACTTTTTGAGGGCCGGCAATAAATACCCCCAGCACCAGTGTGGCAATCAGTAAGGGCTTAAAGGTCGACTGCACCGTATTGACGGTCTCGTCTTTGATCCGGCTCGCCAAAAAGCCACTGACCGCGAGCAGCACGGCGAACTTTACTAGCTCCACCGACTGAAATGATAACGTTCCCAGCCGCACCCACCGATGGGCCGGATAGGCTGGATTTACAGGGGTCACAAGCGCCACCAACGTGGCTGTACCGGCAATGATCAGCATCGGTTTGGCCAGCGCCTTCCAAACGTGCAGCGGGATTTGAGCGGTGGCAATAAAAGCCACGATCGCTAAGGCAATGGCGATGAGCTGGCGACTGACAAAGAAACTATTGCTCACCTTCGCAGCCTGTGACAGCGCCGGGCTGATGGCAAATACAACTACCAGACCGATAGCCAGCAAGGCGGCGCACAGCACCACCAGCACATAATCCGGGCGATGTTTACGGCCAAACTCCGAAGCAGTCGGCAACTGCGGGCGAGGCCGGCGCCGAGTGACTTGCGGCCCCACGTTAACTGCTCCTGCTCAAAAGATACAAGATGAGGCCCAGCACGCTCGCTACCTGCCCGAGCACCCAAAATCGCATAGTAACTTTGGTTTCTGGCCAACCGCGCGCCTCAAAGTGATGGTGGATTGGCGACGACAAGAAAACTTTTTTGCCATGGCGCAGCTTGCGTGATAAACGGTTAATGATTACCGAGCCAGTTTCCATAACGTAGACCGCACCGATGATCGGCAACACCCAAATGGTATCGGTGAGCATGGCTACCACCCCGAGCGCCGTACCAAGAGCAAAGGCACCCACATCACCCATAAAAAATCGGGCTGGATAAATATTAAACCAGATGTAGCTCAGCAATGAACCCACAATCGTCAAACAGAAGGCCGCTAAAGCGTATTTGCCCTGTAAGGCGGCAATGATGGCATATGCCCCAAATGACGAGGCCAGGAGGCCGCCTGCCAGGCCGTCGAGGCCATCGGTAATGTTGACCGAGTTGGCCGTAGCCACCACCACAAACCAGAAAATAGCGATAATACACACGCCGACGTGCACCGCGCTAAAGCCCGGAATGTAGACCGTATTCACGCCGAGTTTTTCATAGAACCACCAACCGCCAATCAAGGCCACCGCGCTGTACAGACCAAACTTCATGGCCGACTTCATGCCGGCAATCTTACTGTCGCCACGAATGTTCATGATATCGTCGACGAGACCGATGGCCCCCGCCCCTAGCAGCGCCGCCAGTGGTAGCCAAGTTTGGCTACGATCAAGGTTTCCCACCAGTGTTACGACGGTAATCGAAAATACAAAAATCAAACCAGCCATATTGGGCACGTGGCGTTTGTGCTTCGCCGCGTGCAGCTTCTGATAGACACTGGCCGACGCCCCGCCCCAGCTCTCGGTGCGCTGCTTTTTCCACCATTCCTGCTTGTAGGCTACCGTGGTGTACAACGGGGTTACCACCATACTCAGCGCAAAGCTAAAGATCGCCAGTAGCAGGATCTGGATGAGCTCATGGCTCGTGACGGTAATGGTAAGTGTGTTCATTTTGTGTAAATTTGGTCTAATTATATCACTTTTGGCCTCTAATGGCTCTTTGGCGTTACCAGCGATTCATCGATCAGCATGTGGGCGATATCGCCAAAGACCGGCTGGGCCGCGGCCGTGCCGGCGTACCCACCGTTGGTCGGCTTATCGATAAATACCACGATGACGTACTGCGGCGTGTCACCGCCGACAAAGCCGGCGTAGGTGCCGTTAAACTGATCGTCGTAATAGCCGCCGGTCGGCTTAGCAATCTGGGCGGTGCCGGTCTTACCGCCAACGTTGTACTTGCTGAGGTCAAAACTCGGCGTGAAGTAGTGCTTGGCGACCACATTGACCATCAGCGGCACCATTTCTTTACTAACCTCTGGCGACACCACGTTACTGTTGAGCACTTTCGGATTGTGCTTCGTTACTTTGCCGGCCGAATCAATCGTTTGGTCGACCAACCGTGGCTGGTAGTAGGTGCCGCCGTTGAGCACCGCCGACATAGCACCAGCCATTTGGATCGGCGTTGCTAGTAAAGCCTGGCCAAACGAGGTGTTGGCGTAGGTTAGGTCAATGCCGGCGCCGTTTTCCTTGGGCGACGGGATGTAACCTTCGGACTCAGACCCCTGCTCTATGCCGGTAGCCTGGCCAAAACGATAGTGGTTGGTGAGGTAATCATTCCAAGCAGTGCGTGCCTTGGTATTAATCTCGCCGCCACCCATCTGCATCAACTCCCACGTCGCACCGGTGTTGAGCGACAAGTTGAGGATGTCAGCGATGCTGCGTGTCCCTGCTCCGCCGTCTTCTTCGATGTTGGTGATCTTAAATTTATCGACGGTCCAACTGGCCGGGTCGTAATAGGTTGTGCTTGGCTGGATGACACCTTGATCGAGGGCAGCGGCCGTGGTGAGCGCTTTCATGGTTGAGCCGACCTCAATCGCATCGTTAACGGCGTGGTTTTGGAAAATACCGACGTCCTTGCTATCGATGTCAAAGTACCTGGCCGGATCGTAGCTAGGGTAGTTGGCCATTGCCTTCACCGCCCCGGTGCGCGGATCCATGATGATGGCGCTGCCGCTCGGTGCTTTGGCATTTTTAACACCTTTGGCCAAGATGGTTTCTAGTTGCTGCTGCATGGCCAAGTCGAGCGTCAGCACGACGTCGTCACCCTTTTTGGCTGGTATTTCGGTATTGCTGGCACTGGAGGCCAGTGGTACACCGCTAATGTCAGTGATGGCTCTGAGCGTACCCGGCGTGCCAGTTAGTTCCTTATTGAAGTACTCCTCAAGTCCGTAGCGACCAGTACCACTATCGTCGACAAAACCCAGAATTTGCGAGGCCAGTGTGCCCTGCGGATAGGTCCGGTAATCTTGGGCCGTGGTACCAATGCCCGGCAGTTTTAGCTTCAGGATTTTGTCGTTTTGATCGGGTGTTAACTTCTTAGCCAATACCGCGTAGCGGGTCTTTGGCGTCTGCAACAGTTTAGCCACGTCATCGGTATTACCGCCAACTATGGCCGTAATCTTAGCCGCGGTTTTGTAAGCGTCCTTGACGTACGTTGGGTCACCGAATAAGGTGTAGAGCTTTTGGTTGAGCACGATGGGCACCAACTGGCCATCATCGTTAGCTTCGATCACCCCACGAGAGGCCGGAATAATATACTGCTTAAGCTGGTCGCTCAGGGCGGCATTTTTAAAGTGGCCATAGCGGATCACCTGCACGTAAAATAGCCGGACGCCAAAAACCGCCATTACAAGCAAGAGCACGCCGTACCAGATACGGACGCGCGTGACAGCTTTTATCGGATTCGTGTTTATATTTGGCAAAGCCATTAGCGTTTAGTATACCTCAAATGGCTGCTAGAAACTACCTTGGCTAGTTTTGCAATGAGTCACTTGGCGCTACCGACACCATGTTCTTGGCGACGTCACTATTTTGAACTCGGCTGAGCGATTGCAAGCGAGCCGAAGCCACTTCGAGGTCATCGTGTTCGCTCTTGAGTGCCGTCTGGCGCTCCTGCAAACCATTAATTTGGTAGCCGTAGGCGTTCGTTTTGGTGACCTGGGTAAGGTACAAGAGACCAAGCAAGCAGGCCAAGACGATGAGGATAATGGTGTTGGAAACCGGGCCAAGAGTACGCGCGGTAGGTCGGAAACTAACGGAATTCTGGTTGCGCCCGACAAAGCGGCTACGGTTCATGCTTAAACTACTTGAATATGTCATGTTTGCTTCTTTTTGTATTTATATTTGTGGGGCCAGCCCTGCCATGAGCGGCAGGGCTGGCGAGGTACTAGTGGGGTCGATTAAACGACTTTGACTACTACTTTGTAGGCACGGGATGTGCTTTTGACCTGGATAGGCATGCTAGTCCCTTTCTAAGCTATTTTTGGCTTATTTATTTTTGACTGCGGCGCGCAACTTGGCGCTGCGAGCTCGCGGGTTGGTAACTATTTCGTTGGGTCCGGCTACGACCGGTCGCTTCGTCAGGAGTCGTAATTCGGCATCGTATCTATCCCCTGCTATGTCAGCCAGATATCGTTTAACAAGGCGATCCTCTAGGCTATGGAAACTTATAATGGCCAGGTGTCCGCCAGGGTTTAACAAACGCAACATGTTCGGTAAGGTCCGCTCGAGGAGCCCCAGTTCATCATTGACGGCTATGCGCAATGCCTGGAAGGTTCTGGTCGCGGGGTGCGTTTTGCTATACCCTGGCCACTGTCGTGCAACAATTTCTGCTAATTCGGAAGTCGTGGAGAGCGGTCTGGCTTCAGCGATGGCATGGGCAATTTGCTTGGCCTTCGGTTCTTCGCCGTAGTGCTTTAGAATGTCGGTCAGTTCAGATTCGCTATAGGTATTTACCATTATTTCTGCGGTCAGCAGTTGCCGGCGATCCATGCGCATATCGAGTGGTCCCGATTCGCTAAACATGAAACCGCGATTGGCTTGGTTTAGATGTGGTGATGATACGCCAAGGTCGGCCAAAATCATGTCGAATTGTAGTCCGTCATCCACCAGTTGTTGGCTGGCTGTGTAAAAGTCGTCGTTCATGATTCGGGGACTGCTTCCCTGGAAGACAGTGCGTAGTTCCTGCACGGCATTCTCGTCACGGTCGACAAGTACAGCCCTGTCGGGGGCGTGGGTATGAGAAATAATCGCCGAAGCGTGGCCACCGTAGCCGGCCGTCAGATCGAGGTAGCTATCCTCGGGTTCTGGTGCCAAATACGTAATGACTTCGTCGAGCAATACAGGTACATGTAGTTGGTTATTTTGGTTTTTGTTTTGGTGCATCTATTCTTTGGTTTTTGTTTTTGAATACGAGATCACCTATTCAGCAGCCAACTTTTTGTTTTTTTGGATGGTTTTTGTTTTTGTGTAGACTACCGCTCATGTGTAAAAAAGGAACAGACAACTATCGCTAGTTGCCGAACTTTTTACGAGTTGTAGTCAAAAGTGTTTGAGAGACTTATGTGTGAGGTGGAGTTTTGGGAGGTGTTTTACAAGGTGCGAGGGTTTTTTTGGTGGTTTGCCCCAAGGTGCCACTGTTGACTGCCGAATAGCTGAACTCGAAGGTGTTCGTGTTTGTTTTAGTTGTTAAGGAGCGTCTACAATTTGGGTTTGTGCTGCCTGAGCCGCCCTTAGTCGGATAGTTCAGCGGCGACGATACGCCAGTACTGGCCTACGCCAATGGCGACTACGTCGCGGTCGATCGACGCGTAATCAAGCAAATGTTGCTCGAGCGTCACTCGTCCCTGCTTGCCGTCCGGTCGCACTTCGACTTTGCCTTTGCGGAATTGCACGTTTAGATCGGCAATGCGCTCGTCGAGAATGTCGCCGGCCAATCGTGGCTCGACTAAGTTGTTCCACACATCCATTGGATAGAGGTGCAGATATTTGCCAAAGCCTCGCGTAACGACTGCGCCGCTCGCAAACTGGTCTCGAAGTTCGGTCGGTATAGTTAACCGCCGCTTGTCATCCAGCTTCCGTTCAAAGTAGTCTACGGTGGCCATTGGCTCCCTGTTAATTGCTAGTGGTTTTTGTTTTGTAGGAGGTTGCCTTTTTTGGCTACCCCGTTTTACCCACTAACAAGAGCATACTACCCACGCTCACCCCCCGCAATACACTTTAAGCAAAAAAGGTGGTGTTTTTGACACCACCTCTTATTTAGGATCTTACTGACCCCTGTTAACGCTTATGCTTTACTTTGCGTTGGGGCCATTAAGTTGAGCGACCGGCATAGTGTAGCTGAACGACTGGCCGTTTTCGGACGCTGTCAGCTGGCCGTCACCGCCTAGGGTTACGGGATACGAATCACCGCGATACACTTTAGCGTCCTGGTAAAATGCGGCGTGATCCTGCTCCGAGGCAGCCGTAAAGTCGACAAACTCGACACCTGCTTTGACGATCGCGTCGGGGCTCGTTAATTTACTAGCATCTGTACCAGCGGGCATTACCGCGTACCAAGTGTGACCATCTTTGGTGGGCACGTGCGGCGCACTGCCAAAACTCATGGTGACACCCTGAGGAACGGTATCAACCACATTATTGGCTTCGCCATCGTTAGAAGTACCGTCGAGGTGTTCGGGGCTACTACGTAGCTTTGTGTGCGGCTGGAGAACGATAACACCATTAGCAGCGGCGTCAATTCGATTTAGCGCCTGACGGGCAGTTTCGGCCTGTACCTTACGTTCACCGTGCTCTGCGCTCTGGTTAACGTGGTTCAATACCACGCCACCGAGTGCGATTGCCGTCGCAACAGCTAAGGCACCGCCTACTTTTTCTTTAGTGATTTTCATACTATTCGTGCTCCTTTACAAGCTTGCCGAGCGCGATGGGGTGCGCTGCGAGGTGTTATAGCTAATGTAATGTGGACCTGATTCCTCGCGCTCGCGGCGCTGAGCAGTCATGCCCTCTTCGCGGGGTGTTTCCTGGGCGGTAACGGCTGCGAGTACCGGCTCAGGCAAAACGATAGTGCTCAGCACTGCGGCGGTAGTCATAACTGTTAAGCCTAGGCTGTGGGCGAAGTCTTTAACATTTTGGTTTGTATTTTTGGTGTTTATGTTTACCATAACAGTAATCACTCTACCAAATATTGCGGGTTTTGTCAAGGTTATGCTTTGAGAGTATCCACCTTCTCTCTTTTGTAGTATAGCTTAGTTTTTTGGGATAGTTTTGAGGATGGCCTGGGCAACCTTTTCGGCGTCGTGACGAATGAGTGAGCGGTTGATGAAGCTGTCGTTAGGGTCGCGGGCGATTGGCGCTGTCGACAAAAAATCGCCACCAACGGCGTGATAGCTGGCCTGCTGGAGCGCTTGCTCATCGATGGCGACTGGGTATTCATGCTCGAGGGCGTACTTTTCGAGCAGCGGGCCGGTCGGCAGGTTGGTGTTGTAGAGCACGGTGTCGATAATGCCGGCGGCCGTCAAGCGCTCAATCTCGCTGGCATAATCGTGGACGGCAAAGCCGGCGGTGTGATTGGGCTTATTAACGAGGTTACAGACAAAGACTATGGGCGCGGCGGTCTGTTGCAAGACTTCGGCCACGCCATCAACGATAAGCGCTGGAACTAACGAGGCATAGAGGTTGCCCGGGGCTATCACCACGATGTCGGCGTCGAGAATCGCCTGGCGTGCGTCGGCAGTAATGGTAGCCGGCGTATCCAGATAAAGATCGGGGTTACTCCTAGCGGGAATGGCGGTAAGCTCGACGGCTCGCTGGCCGTGAATGTCTTCGCCGTCGAGGCGCAGGCTGAGCTTGCAATCGTCGAGGGTGATCGGCAGTACCCTGCCCTGGATGTTGAGTACTTCGCCCGCCATGCGCACGGCGTCATCGAAGCGGCTAGTCATGGTCTCGACGGCGCTGAGGAAGATATTGCCAAAGGAGTGACCTTCAAAGCTGCCGGTGGGAAAGCGAAAGGTAAATAAGTCGCGTAGTTCCTGTGAGGCATTGCTGAGCGCCACCAAGCATTGGCGAACATCGCCTGGAGGTAAGACGCCGAGCTCGTCGCGGAGCACACCGGTGGAACCACCGTCGTCGGCCATGTTGACGATGGCCGAGATATTCGGCGTGTAGTTTTTGAGCGCCTGCAGCAAGGTGTAACTGCCGGTGCCGCCGCCGATAAGCGCGATTTTGGGTGTGGGTTTCATACCTTTTATGATAGCACTAGCTCGCCGGGGCTAGCGCGTCCAGCTGGCTGAGCTCTTCGGCACTGAGCTCGAGGTCGGCAGCAGCGATGTTGTCCTGGAGATGCTCGAGAGACGAGGTACCGGGAATGGGCAAAATAACCGGCGAGTGCGCCAGCAACCACGCGAGGGCGACTTGGTGAGCGGTAGCATCGTGAGCCTCAGCTACCTTGGTCACGGTGTCGTGTTGCAGATCCTTCTGGCCGCCCCCAACCGGGAAATATGGGATGAAGGCAATATTGTTTTGCTCGCACAGCCTGAGAACGTCCTCGTGTTCGCGGTTGAAGACATTGTAATTGTTTTGCACGCTGACGAATTTGCCAAGTTGCATGGCCTGTTCGAAATGTTCGGGCTCAATATTGCTGAGGCCAATGTGACGAATTTTGCCTTCTTTTTGTAGCTCGAGGAGCGCCTTAAACGAATCAGCAAACGGCACATTCTTGTCGACCGTGTGAAGCTGGTAAAGATCAATACGGTTAAGTTTGAGCCGACGAAGGCTGGCCTCACATGCCTGGCGGAGATGTTCCGGGCTGCAATCGGCCGTCCAAATGCCTGGGCCACGACGTGTCATACCGCCTTTGGTGGCGATGACGAGACCATCATAGGGCGCCAGCGTTTCGGCGAGTAAGTCCTCCGACGTTTCCGGCCCATAGGCGTCAGCTGTATCGATAAGATTGACGTCAAGTTCGATAGCCTCGAGAAGTATCTTTTGGGCAAGCTCGTGATCATCGAACGCGCCCCAGACACCCTGCCCGGTGAGACGCATGGCGCCGAAGCCTAGGCGATTAATGTGAAAATCGCCGACCATGACGGTGCCGGCGTTGAGGGCCGAGACTTTACCGAGCGAGTCAGTCATGAGCGAACAGGCTCCGCTACCACTGCATCAATTACTAAGGGCTCGCCCGTCTCAGGCTTGAGAAAGGTGATACCTTGCGCCTGGAACGTCCGCTCAAGTTCATTATAAGTGGATTGGCGGGCTTCTTCGCTCCAATGCCAGTCGTGAATCGGGATGATGTACGCTGGCTTTAGCGTAAGTGCCAGTTGCACGGCTTTGATGACAGATCCCCAAGGCCCGGTGACCGGCAATGCCAGAATGGTCTTCGTCTCACTAAAGCTATGACTATCACCTGGATGGGTTAGGCTGTCGAGGTAGTGAACGCCAATTTCTTCGGGCTGCGGATATAACGGCGAGACATCCTCGTGCGGAGAATCAAAAAAGACTATACCGTCAGTTTCTTCGTCGGTGGCGGTGATGTTTTCATTGCTGAGGGCGGCGATAACATCATCGGGAGCCGTGATTCGAACTTGCGGGAATTTGGCAACGAGCTTCTTGACGAGTTCTAGGCTAAAGTGGTCACCATGAGAGTGGGTAATAATGATATCGTCTAGAAACTCAAGGGCTTCTATATCGAGCACTGATTCGCTCATCATACCGGGGTCGAATAGAGCCGTCCTGTTAACTGGTTCTGGCATCTCAACCAGCAAACAAGAGTGCTTAAACTTTGTTATCTTCACGAGAGTCTCTCCTTTTTTTGGCTATCGACTCTAGTTATACCAAACGGCAGCTAGACTGACTGTAAAATAAACGACTTAGGCCCTACATTGCTATTGTATTATTTGCGTTTGCGATCGTGATAGGCCAGCTGACGACGCTGTTGGTCGAGGCGTATGATTTTAGCCTCAAATGGCTTCAGTAAGCTGGAGTACTGCCAGTTTGGCGTCATAATTTTCTCTAATTTGCCTTGCTCTTCAAGGTACTCTGCCAAGCTGAAGAAATCGCCGTCACCCGAAACAATCAATGCTTTACTATAGTTTGGTATTTCCTTCATGGCATAGAGCACTAGTTCAGCGTCGACGTTGCCCTTAATGATGGGCTTATCTTTGTCTTTTTCGCTGACCGGCTGCTCGGGCCGGACGACTTCGCCGCCATCGGCAACCGCTCGGTCGTGCACTTGCTGGGTAATATCTACGGTTGGCTTCAGTACTACCAGGTAGCCATGCTCATACATTCGTTCGTAGAGAGATTCATTCTCACTCATGTAGCCGATAAACATATAGGCATGCGTGACATTGTAGTTTTGTCGTAAGTACTCGCGGAATTTACGCCAATCCATCTTCCAACCCATGCGCTGGACACCCAGATTGAGGTTTTGGCTGTCGATGAAGGCGTAGTTACCCTGGGCTGGTTTCTTTTTTCGTATAAATCGAGTTGCCGCGATAGTGTTGTTCTCCTGACTCAATCATACACTAACTAGCCATTATTTAGCCGATAATTTGGCCGACGGCTACTCCGTAAAGCTCGCCTAATTTCTCCCCCAATAAGATAGAGGGCTGGTAGGTAGACGACAAGTGCCAGCCCCGGCGGTGTACGGATGCCGTTGATGACAACCCCTAGTCGGGGCACGATCACTGCTACCCTACCGACTATTGCCGATTCAGGTACCGGTGGATCGGGCGATGTCAGCGCGTCGCCCTGCACCGTCAGGCGCGAACCGGTGATGTGGATCAGCCGATGGGTGACTAATTGGCCGGATCGGCCCGCCCGGTCGTAGGTTACGATTTGGCCGGTACGGAGTTGCTTGGGAGATACCGGCTTTAAAAATACCGCGTCACCCTTCCGGATCAGTGGTGACATACTGCCCGATTGAACGGTAACTAGTTTCCCGGATACTACAAGCAACAGCATGACCGCCGTCACAACGAGTAGACCGACAAGCAAGCTGGCCCGAAGGAGTGCCCTGCTGCCGATTCGCAGAGCACCCCGAAGCGTTAGCCGGGTCACTGGATTACTGTCTCGGCGTCGAAGACGAAGTCGAGGTTACTAATGGTGGCAGTCGAACCTGACAGTGCATCGGCATCCATTTGAACCGACATGGCGAATGACACTGTTTGGCCCGGGTTCAAAGGAGCCACGTTCGGCAAGGCCACGCCACCGGTTTTATTGGCGGCAATCAGGTCTTGAAGGATTACATTGTTTCCGGCACCAGTGCTTGGCATCAAAATGACATGGACCTTACTGAGATCAATTCCATTCTCACTAATGAAACCGTCGGCAGCACTCAGCTTAACCTTCAATTTGGTATCGCCATCGTTGTGCATATAGAGTTTGTAGCCGCCGACAGGCGCCGCCGGACCGCCGGGAATCAACGAGTTAAAATTGAAACCGTCGAGACTGTTGGCGTAGCCGACACCGTCGGTACTGAGCTGCAGATGGGCCGCCGCGGTCTGAATGGTACTGCCGTGCAGAATGTTCACTTCACTCTGTAAGGCCGCAAAAGTCACGCCCGTTACCATGGTTACGACAGCTGTAATGACAACAAAAGCGCGGACGAAAGGTTTGGATAAAGTATGCATGATTGGCTCCTATTTAGTTAGTTGCCTTAGCATGCCAGCCAATTAGTAGGGCCGTCAAAAGATCGAATGGTAGAGTTAAGAAAATCGGGCGTTTGTATCTGTTTGGAAAGATTAAATTTAGGCTTGGTGCGCGACGACGATCGCTAGAATGTCATTGCCGTAAGCCTCAACCTTGCGCGAGCCAAAACCCGGTACCGTTAACAGCTGATTGGGCGTGATCGGCCGGTGAAGAACCACGGCCGTCAGCGTAGTGTTGTGGGCAATCATAAAGGGCGGCACGCCCTCCCGCTGCGCTCGAGCCGTACGCCAATCTTTGAGTTTTTGTAATAATGCTTCGTCAATTACGACGTCGGCCACGGTTTCCTCGACGGGCGCTTCGTCGGCGATATCTTCGGTGGCAGCGGCCAGTTCGGCCGAGACCTGGCGGAGGGCGCGGTCGAATTCGTGAATTTGGGGATGCATGGCCAGCGCCATGTTGTTGATACCCTGCAAGTAGAGGCCGTCGAGGCTGCGCACCCGGCTGAGCGCCACATAGCCCATGCCGGGCGTGAACGCCTTGCTGAGGTCGATTTCGGCGGCGTCCAGGCTCATACCCTGGCTTTTGTGAATGGTAATAGCCCAGGCCAATCGGAGCGGCAGCTGGGTGGCCTCGGCAACCGACTTGCCGTCTTCGGTCATCGTCCAGGTAAACGGTTCGACGAGTAGTACCCTGCCGTTGAGCAAGCGCACCAACGGGCCGTCGCTCCGGAATTCGATGACCATACCGCGGCTGCCGTTGACATAGCCCTCGGAGAAGTTATTAGTTACAAACATGACTTCGGCGCCGACTTTCAGCTCCAGTTCTTCAGGTGCCAGCAAGCTTTTGACCAGCGATTCAACTTTGTATTTATTGCCTTTGGTGGACATGTGATAAATTTTGCTAGTACTATCAAGTGCCTTGAGATGACGGTCGTTAATGGCTTCAACATCGATGTTGTGAGCAAACAAACGGGTGAGCGTCTGGCCTTCGTGGGCCTTGGCACCGATCCGGGTCTGGAGTAACTCAAAATGGCTCTCAGTGACGTCGTCGGCGCGCATAGCCTGCAGCAAGTCGAGCAAGCCGTCACTATCGGCTTGACGGTGCTGTTCGGTAATGTAACAGATCTTGGGATTGAGCTCGTCCCAAGCAGCCGATAAATGCACGAAATCGGCCTGCATCGAGCCGCGCGTGACCGGTGGTAGCTGATACATATCGCCCACTAAGATAACCTGGAGCCCACCGAATGGCTCGTCGTTGTCGCGCAGGATTTTGGCGGCTCGGTTAATCATATTAAGACGGGCACCGTGCAACATCGACACCTCATCAATTACTAAAATATCGGTGCCGTTATAGCGCTTAATGAGTTTGTCACTGCCTTTGAGCCAGCGTTCGTCCTCGGGCGTCAGCGAGTCGCGAATTCCCAGACCAGACCAGGCATGAATCGTATTACCGCCGAGATGGGTGGCAGCAATGCCAGTGCTCGCAGTCACGGCTACGGCCTTACCAGCCCGCTTGGCCCGTTTTACAAAGGCATTCAAGACATAGGTTTTACCGGCGCCTGGCGGCCCGGTTAAGAAGACGTTGGCACCTCCCATCATTACTGCTAGTGCTTGTTTTTGTCGCATGGACTTCGATTATACCACTCTGCCCCGCTGCTAAGGCAACGGATTGGCCGTACTTAATGATTATTTAATTATCGGACTTCTTTGAGGAACTTGGCGTCCTCATCTTCGTCTGGTTTGAGCAAACGCTTCTTGATGATTTCGTAGCGCTCACCCGTCAGGGGCGACTCAATATAATCGTCATTTAACAGATTGATGAACTTGCTCATGTCCTTGTCGTCCATGATGATGATCGAGCCGGCATCATCCTGCATCAGGTTGATTTCCATCTCTTCGGCGTGGTTCATAAGGTCTTCCTGGCGGATGGCGCCGGGCTCGATTTTTTGGAGCTTTTTGATCATGGCTTTCTTATCTTTAATAAGCGAGTTGATGTCCTGGCCTTCATCAAAGCTGAGCCGGAAATTTTCCATGATCTCGCTGACCTTCTGCTTGGCAATGGCTGCTTCTTTGGCGTCGTAACCGAAGAGCTGCTTGAGTTTGGTCTGGTTGAAAACGTAGAGGTCTTGGTCTAGTAGCAGCAGCTGTGGATCGGTCGGGATACGGACGGCGGCGTCGGCGTCGAACGGCATAAATTTACCGCCGCGCAGCATCCAGCCGGTCTTGCCCTTCATGACGGCCGACTGCGGTAAGACTTTAAAGATATAAAATGGCTTTTTGGAGCCCTCGTGAGTGACACGGGCCATGAGGCCTTTGATACGCTTAAAATCGTGCTCTTCTTCGACGAACAGTTCGATCTCGTGTTCTTGGGTTTTGACCCAGTTCAGCACTTCCTTGAGCTTTTCGACATTGCCAAGCAACGTCCGCTGCAGCACTTTGTCTTCTTGCTCGGCTTCTTCGAAGCCGCGGACGATTAGCCCTTCGGCGGCACCGTTGAGCACGTACTCCAGCATTTCATCAATAAAAATCGGCTCCAGCTGTTTACCGAGCTCGGAGGCCATGGTGGTTTTGTATAAAACATAGTTTTTATTGATCAAAAACAGTTCAATCTTGAGTTCATCTTTGAACTGCACCAGATTATTGGCCCAGGCAAAAACATCGGACTCTTCGTAGTTTTCGGGCTTTTGGCCGCCTAAGATATCGGCGGTGGCGCTCTGCTTAGTCAGCGTTTGCGGCGCGGTCGCTTCGGTTTCGGTAGTTTCGTCCATAGAGCCTCATTGTACTAAACAGGCTGTCAAAAATCTGCTGTAAAATAAGCGCTTTGGTGCTATTTGGTCGAGTGCGCTTTGAGCCAAGCTGTGATCACTGGCACGTCAAGATGTTCGACGGCAACCTGGACTGCAAAATCTTCGAGCTCTTTCGGAGTCGCCGTCAGTCGATAGTCGCCACGCATCAACAGCAGCACGCTAGCAGTGATTGCCATACGCTTATTGCCGTCTACAAACGGGTGGTCACCGATAATTGAACGGACATATACGGCAGCCTTTTCGAAAATCATCGGGTAAAGCGGCACACCAAACGCTTCTTGCCATGGCGCCTCAATGATCGATTGTAGCCTGCTCTCGTCCCTAACTCCGTGCGCGCCCTTAAAATCTTCTGCTATTTTGAAGTGCAAAAATAACAGTTCTTCGAGCGTAAAACCCTGCATACGTCCTACCTTTGTGAGAGATTTTTTAAGGTCTGGGCGTATTGTTTCGTGAAGGCATCGTAATCATCGACGAGCGCTTGGTCGATTTTTAGAGCGGCAGGTTTAATTGCACGCGCCTCTACTTCGACTTCATCACCCACCTGTAGCCCAGCAGCTTTGGCATCGCGTGCTGGTAGAGTCACGGCCATGCTTGAGCCGACTTTAATAATTTTTTGAACGGACTTAATTATCATAGTTTCATACTAACAAAATTATAATAAAATTGCAATGTATTTTTGATTAAATTATATAACTATGATATAAGATAAACTATGACACCTGAGTCTGCAGAACCGGCAAAAGACCACGAAATTGAAATGCTCCTAGAAGACTCCCTGGTCGCAGGTATTGCCCAGGAAACGACGACTGTCGAATGGGATCTCGGCAACGTAGCTTGCCAATGGGCCGTGCTGGACGCACTCACGCTCGAAGGCGTTGACGTCGGAGACTTTACCTATACCCTCAATAAAAATCCAGGGATGTCGATCGGTGACATAACTGACGGCTATCGCCCAGCACTGGAAATTATCAATAACACAACTTCCATGCCTGAGCACTCAAAGATGTACTGGACGAGTTATTTCGAAGCGCAGCATCGGATCGCGAGAGTCATACAGGAAGTAATCTGGGCACGCCGCAATATAGACGATGGCGCAGACCCGAGCGAAGTAAAAATCGTCACCCAACTTGAGTTATATACTGATGAAGCGTTACCCTCGGAGGAAAAACTCGTTTGGCTCAAGGTAGTGGATCGTATTATTCCGGAAGTTGACGGCCTCGGCCCAACTTCTCCGGACACCGCTCTGGAAATCGAAAACTGGATCAAAGGCAAGCAAACTTAGCCATTATGCTGTTTGCGGGCTTCGTTGGCCCAGTGGTCGGCCAGTTCGTTACCCGGGTCGTTATTGTGGCCGCGGACCCAGGTAAGTTTGGCCTTACTCGCCCGGTATAGGGGCACCACTTCTTGGACGATATCGAGGTTTTTGATAGTGCCGCCCTTTTTCTTCCAACCGGCCTTCTCCCATGGAATCGACCATTTGGTAATGACGTTGATCCAAAATTCGCTGTCGGTGTAGATCTCGCACTCCGCGCCGGCGGCGTCTTTGAGGGCGGCAATAATCGCTAAACCTTCCATGCGGATATTGGTGGTCTGAATAGCGCCGGCTGGCTCACCGCCAAGCACGCAAACTTCCATGTCCTTAATAACGCTGTAACCGCCCTTCCCGGGATTCGGATCACAGCTGCCGTCGGTGTAATATGTAATCATCCGACTTTGTCCGAGCCTTCCAAGGAGCTGATCCATTCTTCCCTGTCGAGTAGGCCGCGATCGGTCAAAAAGATACTACTGCAGCAAGAGCCGCCATTGGCGGAAGTTCGCAAATCTTCTGGGTCCGTAGACCATTTTTGGTCGACGTAGGCGGTGTTTTCGGTGGTGGCAGCGTGGACATCGGGCTGCTGGTCTTCGGCGAGCAGCATTTCGACGTCCATCAGGAAAATGTCGTAGCTATTGCGCTTCTGTGACATCAGGCCGAGAAAGCGCGTAGGAGTGGCGTTACAATTAAGCTTTTCTTTACAGATCCGCAGCGCGGCTTGCTCGGGCAATTCGCCGGGGCGCATGGTAGCAGCCGGAAAGCCCCAGTGGCCGCCAAGATCTGGGTCGTCATCGGGGCGCTTGACCACCAAAAATTCGCCGGCGCTGTTTTGGAGAATTACTGCAACTACGTATTTAATCTGTTTCGTCATTAAATTATGATACCAGACCGCGCCAGATTATTTGAGAATCAAGAAGGTGACGACGCTAACGAGCGTAGTAATGAAAGTACCCCAAATGAGGTCAATAATAGTGATAACTTTGGGCCATTTATCGACTGTTGACTGGTTAGTTAGATCGTAGGTCGCATACATCGCCAGCCCGAGCAGCGCACCGTGCCCCAGGGCGTAGCTCAGCTTGCCGGTGCCGAGCGCTGGGTTCAGCACAAACACCACGATGCCTAGAATGTAGAGTAGATAGAAAGCCACGGCTGCTGTTACATCGGGCTTGTCGCGCAGCAAATAGCCCAGCTTTTTCTTATAAAACTTGTTAGCAATCACCACGAGCTACACCGAGTCGATAATGGCGAATAGCACGCCAACCAGCAAATAATGTCCTAAGAAATCCATAGTTATGCCCTTATGGTAGCACGGCTAGACGAGGTGGTTGACAAAAGCGCGCACCACATCCTGCGAGAACCACAGCGAAACGAGCGTGAATAGCAGGACCACTGCCGTATCGACAATTAGCCGCTTCTCATACTTACGGACGCGCGCAAAACACAGCATGCCTATGGTTATAACGGCGCAAATAACCATCCAGCGCACTGAGGCATAGGCTAACGTGTCGACGGCGCGCGAATAGAAGTGCTTGGCATTGTCTGCGCCCGCTGCATTTATGGCACTGCCCTGTACTTGATCGTAGAGAGCCTCCTCGCTGATTGTGATGGCAATCAATGCCGCCCAATGCGCGATAGCGATGGTGAGTGTCATAAGTAGGCTGATGCGTTGGGCGATGCGAACGATGTAGTACCAGAGCGAACGGGATTTGGGGAGTTTTGGTTTTGTTGTCATATGCTCATCATAGCAACATTTGGTCGCGGCTGACAACGTTGATCCAGTATTTAGGCTGTACGGACATAGTCGACGAGTTCGTCGATTTTGATGCGGGTCTGCTCGGTGGTATCGCGGTGACGAACGGTGACGCTGTCTTTAGTGTCGCCTTCCAGGGTCTCGAAGTCGATGACCACGCAGTACGGCGTACCGATTTCGTCTTGGCGGCGGTAGCGTTTGCCGATGTTGCCGTTGTCGTCCCACATGACAGAGCCAAATTCTTTTTTGAGGGCGGCATAGACTTCGCGGGCCTTGGCTACTAGCTCGGGCTTGTTCTTGAGTAGTGGCGAGACGGCAACTTTGACGGGTGCCAGATGTACTGGTAGCTTGAGGTAGCTGCGGCTTTCGCTATTAACTTCATCGGTGGTGTAGGCGGCGGTCAGGACGGCCATCAAGGCGCGCTCCAGGCCAAAGCTCGGTTCGATGACGTGCGGCACGAAAGCAGGGCTGCCATCTTTAGGACGGTATTCCATGCTCTTCTTGCTTTCGCGCTGGATGTTGCCGAGGTCGAAGTCGGTGCGGTAGGCTAGGCCGAGCAGTTCTTCGCGGCCGATTGGAAAATCAAACTCGAAGTCGATGGTGCGCTTGCTGTAGTGGGCGCGGTCGTCGTCGCCGACTTCCAGTTCGTGGATGCTGTCGGCGGGTAGGCCAAGCGCGTCGCACCACTCGTGGACGAGTTTGATCCACTTTTCGAACTCGGCCTCCCACTGGTCAGGGTGTACAAAATACTCGATTTCCATCTGTTCGAACTCGCGTGAGCGGAAGATAAAGTCGCGCGGGCTGATCTCGTTACGGAAGGCCTTGCCCTGCTGGGCCAAACCGAATGGCAGATCCGGATAAAATGAGTCAACCACGTTCTTGAAGTTCGTGAAAATACCCTGGGCTGTCTCTGGACGGAGGTATGAAACAGCTTTCGGGTCGTAGGACATTACATCATATTTATCAGCATCGCTGTTTTCGACCTCATTGCCATTCGCATCAACTGGCTTGCCAACACGCGTAACTTTGCCACCCTCAAATGACGGGCCAACGAAGGTTTTAAACATCATGTTAAAGGCGCGCGGCTCGCCGAAAGTACCTTCTTTGCCACAGACCGGACACTTGTTCGGATCATCGAGTTTATCGGCGCGCAAGCGAGCGTGGCAATTAGAACACTCGACGAGCGGGTCAGTAAAGGTGTCGACGTGGCCGGAGGCTTGCCAGACTTTTTGGTTCATCAGGATGGCGGCGTCGATGCCGAACATGTCTTCGCGGTCGTCGACGAACATTTTCCACCATAATTGCATGATGTTGCGCTTGAGGGCAACGCCGAGCGGGCCGTAGTCCCAGGTGCCACTCAGGCCACCATACACGTCGGAGCCGGGGTAAATAAAGCCGCGGCGCTTGGCCAGGCTGACAATATCTTCGAGTTTTACATCTGACATAATGGCTTGATTATACCCGATGACCGATGTTTGAGCCAGCTGTTAGATCCGGATAAAGGTGTTGAGCGCCGTCTTGATGAGGATTGCCAGCTCCGGCAGTAAGCCGGTCATGCCCTGCACTTGTTGCAGCACGTGCGGGGTATTACCGCTAAAAAACAGCCGCAGGCTCTTGATGTGGTCGGCCGTCAGGGCGCCGTCGGGCGAGGGGTCGAAGGCCATCGAATCGTAGTCAAAGCGGTATTTTTGGTCAGCCGTCAGCTTTTCGCCGGAGAGATCGGTGTACAGGTTTGGGGTATGCCCGGCTATACGCACTAGCTGGCCAGCAAACCAGATACGGATCAGATCAATCGAAATCCGGGCGTCATTGAGAGCTACAAAGGCCTGCTCCAGCAGCTCAAAATACTCCGGCTCGGGTTCGTCTTCGGTGGCACGATGTAGCTGTTTGGTGAGTTCGTAGCCCAGCATAGTGCGGTTGACGTCACGGACGATGTCACCATAGTGCGTCAGCAGCCGGGCGCTGATCATGGTGCCGATCTCGCCGCGGCCGCGGATAAAGGTAATGTCGCTGATACTAAACAGTTCTACTCCGCCGGCCAATTTGCTTTTGACGCGCCGGACCCCGCGGGCCATCAGGCGAAGCTTGCCTTGATCGGGCGTTAGTAAGGTAATAATTCTGTCAGCTTCACCATAATCGGTGCGGCTGAGGATAATGCCGCGGGTCTGGATTTGTTTCATGACGCCGGCAAGGGGTTAGTCAGGCGGCGGATGGCCGACAGCAATGTGGCCAGCGTCGTTGAGGGCTTGTAGTAGTACTGCTCAACGCCCAGCTCGCGGTTGAGCAGCTGCCAACTACGGCTAAACTCGCTGGGCGGCACTTGGCTATTTATGACTACCGGCACGTCGTGCCAATCATCATACGACCGAAATTCATACAAAAACTCAATGCCGGAGTGCCGGATGAGCTGCAACTCGGCTACCACCACATCAGGGCGCTTTTCGTCGGCCGCAAAAATGGCCGATTGGGCACTGGCGCACATCGTTACACTGTAGCCGTCGGCGATAAAGGCCCGTCGATAGGTATCGGCCAGCACCCGATCCGGTTCGACGAGTAAAACGTGTTTCATTAGATTAACTGCAGCTGGTGATTAGGTTGCAATGTCGTGCCCAGACCGTAGAGATTATGGTGGCGCGAAGCTTTGAGAGTCAGCTGCATCGCCTTGAGGATAGCGTCAGCCACAAAGACCCCCGCCCCGGCAGTATGGGTGAGCGTACCGAGTGGCTGGCGGCTGGCACCAACCAGCGCCCGACCACCACGCAAGGCTTCACTGGTAAGCTGCTCGGTCTCGGAGTACAGTCCGGCCACGATGCCGTAGCGGCAGCGATGAGCCGCCAGTTGCAATTTGAGTTGCGGCACCTCGAGCGCCGGCAGTGCTTCGATAAGCGCCGCCCCGAGGCTCACTAGCGCCGATTGCAAACCATGGCGGTTGGCCATAACAGTGCTGTAGCGGCCGCCGACATGCAGCTCGAGGTCAACCCCGTAGCCGCGGGCCAGCTTACTGAGTTCGTGGCCGCTGTCGTAGAGAACCGAGGACACCGAGATCGGTTCAAGCTCCAGCTGGTCTTGGTCGAGACTGAGGCGGACACCCAAAACGTAATTATCGATTAATCGTAGCGCCGTGTCGGCAGTGGTTTGCATGGCGGCTAAATCGGCTTTACCGGCCAGCTGGCCTAGCTCGGCTTGGCGAGCGAGTTGTAAGAGAGGCATTTTAAGTTGTTCGGCGACCGTAACTAACAGTTGCTGTGACAAAATTGGCGCCGATGCATCGCCTATCATGCTTAATTGTTCCCTCTCACTTAGTACTTAGAGTATAGCAGAATCCGGTTTGGAACTTGGCACATTTTAGTACCTAGTTCGCTTATGCTTAAGTGTTTATTTGAAGCGACCGAAGAGGTTGCCGAGCATACCGCTCATGCCGCCTTCATTTTGCTTGGATTGGCCGGCAGGCGCTTGCGGCGTGAGCAGCATATCGAGCAGCATCAGGCCAACTGGTACGACAAAGCTGGCATCTTCGACGGCCTCCACCAGACCGCTGACATTCTGTAGCTTGCCTATCCGGGCCGAGAGCTCCAATTGATCGCGGGCAAATTCATCAATACCGGGAATCTTGGCCGTACCGCCGGTGAGTACGATACCACCGGGCAATTTGCGCGAACGCTTGATCTTGTGGAGCTCTTTGTCGACGTACTCCAGTAGCTCTTCGACGCGTGATTCGATAATCAATTCGATAGTTTCGAACTGGAAGTTGTAGGCTTTGTCGCCAACCTTAACCATAGCGTTCATTTTTTTGGGATTGGTGTGCAAGTCGGCGTGCTGAACCTTGACGGCTTCAGCTACATCGAGGTCGGTTCTGAGTCCGATGGCCAGATCGTTGGTGATGTGCTGACCACCGATAGGCAGGACGGCAATGTGCTGCACTTCCCCATCTTCAAACACGATTAAGTTAGTGGTGCCGGCACCGATGTCGAGCAGCGCCGTGCCGGCTTCTTTTTGCTGGCGCGTCAGCACGGCTTCGGCGGCCGCCAAGCTGGAAATGGTGTGGTTCGAGGGGGCGACTTCGGCTTTTTCGAGGGCCATATCGAGGTTACGCAAATTTGGCGACGAGGCGGTGACAATATGGGCATCGACCTCCAGGCGCACGCCATGCATGCCAACCGGGTCTTTGATGTTGCGCTGGCCATCGAGGCTATAATTTTTGGCAAAGAACTGCACAATCTCACGGTTGGCCGGCAAATTAACGATGGTAGCGGCTTCTTCGACGCGCATGCGGTCCTCGACGGTAATCTCGCGGTTGGCAGCGCTAATGGCGATTACGCCCTGTGAGTTAATGCCTTCGACGTGGCCACCATTGACGTTCACGGTAGCCCGCTTAATAGTGACGCCGGCAATCCGCTCGGCTTCGGTTACTGCGTGGACGATCGCATCGGCCACGTCATCGACATGCACAACAGCACCGCGGCGCATCCCTTGGTTGGGCGCCGAGCCATGACCGATAATAGATGGTCCGTTGCTGCCGTTGGGATCATACATACCGACAATACAGCGAACGCTGCTAGTGCCGATATCCAGTCCGATAAAATGTTCGGGCTTCATCTGGAACTAGTATAGCGCTATAGCTTCCCTAATAGCAACCTGTTAGCTCCACAGCTTCAGCAAAGCACAGTCACCTCTGTTATAATTGACGTTTTATTATTCTTGTGTTATAGTGGTAATGCAAATAGACTGTATGTATATTTCGCACCTTCGCAAGTAAACCCCCTCCTCTGATCCCATCCCCCGCTGTCTTCTACGATAGGAGCACCTCATGCCTTACGTCATCCAGCGCATCATCCACAGCTACAAGCAGGAGCCGCTCTTGCTTCAGATCCTCCACGTCGGCATCGCCCTCGTCTACCTGATCGGCTTCTTCGCGCTCGTTCTGTCGAATGCATACCTGCTTTACGCCGCTAGTATCGTCATGATCATCGTCCTGGCGGTACTGTACGCGTTCCTGCGGACGTCCAGCGTCGGGCATGACTGAGGGTCCAGGCTCCGGAAGGGAGAATGCGCCAGGGTCTTCCCCTTGCCCTTCTCCCTTCCGCCCTCCCGTTTACTTGCTTACCTTCTACAAATGAGTAGTTGTACTGACGAGCCGTAAACGGCGAAAAGGTAATTATAAGCGAGTTAAGATCTCGGCGCCGTCCTTGGTTATCAGAACCGTATCTTCGAAGTGGGCCGCCCAGGAGTGATCGGCGGTGATGATCGTCCAGCCGTCATCGGCCACATACACTCGCTCAGTGCCGAGTGTGACCATCGGTTCGATGGCAATCGTCATGCCAGCGTCAAGCCAGGGACCAGTATCGGCACGGCCGGTGTTGGGGATGTTTGGGTCTTCGTGCAAGTGGTGTCCTACACCGTGGCCCACCAGGTCACGGACAATGCCATAGTGGAATTTTTTGAGATAGCCCTCGACGCTCGAACCGATGTCACCGGTCCGAACGCGGTCGTGGACGGCGGCGATGCCGGCGTCGAGTGATTTAGCCGTTCGCTCGATGAGCTCGATATGGCGACGCTGCTTCGGCGTGCCGACAATTACACTACGTGCCGCATCGGTGACCATGCCCTTGTAGCGCACGCCGTAGTCGAGACTAACGAGGTCGCCATCTTTGATAACCCGTTCTTTACTAGGGATGCCGTGTACCACTTCGTCGTTAATTGAGATACAGAGCGAACGCGGAAAGCCCTGGTAGCCTAAAAAGCCCGGCTCGCCACCGAGGCGCTTTGTCTCGGCCACCGCCAAGTCATCCATGTCTTGAGTGGTCATACCCGGCTTAATGTTGGCCTTTAGATATTCCAGCACCGTGGCTAGCATATGGCCGCTCTCGCGCATAGCGATAATTTCGTCGGCGGTTTTGACCTTGGTTTGCATTAGCTCTTTTTGTTCTCGTCGACTTGCTTATCAATAGTCGCCATGATTTCGTCATGAACGGTAATTGGATCTTGGTCGGCGTCGATGTCGTAGACGGGCGTGCCGGCACCGCGCAGATATTCTACCAATGGCAGCGTATGTGTCTCGTACTCCTGGAAGCGCTTCTCGATCACTTCTTCGGTGTCGTCCTGGCGGCCGCGGGCCAGCAGGCGCTTTTTGACAACTTCGCGCGAGGCAGTCAGGTTGAAGATAGCCGTCAGCTTGAGACGCCCCTCTTCGATCTCCTTGTGGAGCCAATCGGCCTGCACCTTGGTGCGCGGGAAACCGTCGAGCAGGAATTCTTCGTGCAGATCGATCAGTTTGAGAGTTTTGTCGACCAGCGCGATGACTTCGTCATCGCTCAGCAGTTTACCCTCAAGCATTTGCTGGCGGCGCTCGCCGGTAACCAGCACGCGAAACAGCTCGCCAGTCGAAATCCAGGCATAGCCATGCTCATCGGCGAACAATCGTCCTTGCATACTTTTACCGGCACCAACAACACCCATCAAAATAATCATCTACAGCAATTCCTTTTATTTACTCCTCAATAATACACTATTTTTAACTTCTTACGAACACCTTAGCCCAGAAGCTTACTTTTGACGATCCGAGCGATCACGCCGCCATCGGCCGCCCCGGCCGTGCGAGCCTTCACCGCCCCAATAATCGGACCCATACTCGGGTCAGTGCTGCTAGCAATAATTTCGTCGACAATTACGGCGATTTCGTCGTCGCTGAGCTGGGCCGGTAAGTACGTTTCGATCAGTTTTTTCTCGGCCAGTTCGGCCTCTGCCCGCTCCGGGCTGTTGCCCTGGGTATACATGTCGGCACTTTCCTGGCGCTTCTTGGCTTCCTTGCTCAAAATGGCAATTGCTTCGTCGTCGCCGAGGCCGCTATCGCGCGTCCCCGCGGCCACCTTGGCGCTCAAAAATGCCGCCTTCAATCCGCGCAGTGTCGTTACCGTCGTCGCTTCATGGGCGATCATCGCCGTCTTAATATCCGCTTCCAACTTTTCTTCAATACTCATAATAACTCCTTGTTTATCTTCAATCATAACAGAGTGTCTTTAAGAATTTTGAAGAACGTACTCCGCCTTGTCGGCGTCGCTCATGATAGTGATTGCATCTGTTAGATCAGCTAAGCCCACTTGCAGTACTGCGACCGGTACCGCTCTTTCGCTTCCCCGCCATACCCAGCCGTTACCTTTTACGTACGACTCGCGGCTTAGCACGTAGACATAGCCTTCTGCTTCCTCATCACGAGCTTTTTGCCAATTCGTCTCCGACACGTAAAAGCCGAATGGTGGTAAAAACCGCTTATTGCTACTGTCCCAACCGGAGCGATGCGCTCAAAATACGCCCTCAGAAAAGGTTTTAGCGTTGGCCGAGCTTGATCTTGCGCAGCTTGATGGCTTTGCGTTCCTGGCGAATGATCGCCTTAGAGCGGCGCTCACGCTTACTGATCGGCTTCTCGAAGTATTGATTGTTCTTAACGACAGCAATGGCACCAGACTGCTGAACCTTGCGGTTGAAGCGGCGGAGGAGGTTTTCGAGCGATTCCTTAGAATCTTTGCGGGTTACTTGTATCATCAGGTGCCTATTGTACATAACAGAGGCGGGTTTTGCAACCCCTGAACATTTAGTTTCGGCATAACTTACTTAGTGCGTAGGCGTAACTTCGATTTTGTGAAGCAAGGTTTTGGTGAAATCGTTAGCAGCGTTTTCACTATCTACGGTCACCGTATCGGAGCAAGCAGCTTGGTCGTGGGAGAAGCCGTAATAGTAGTCGCCAACATGTACGTAGGCACTCGGATTGGCCTTAGCCGCAGCCGCGTAGGTTTGGCCGCCCGAGTCAAGCGTGTCAGTGCCATGGTTGCGAGAGAAAATCCCGGCTCCAAAGCTTGTACAGCCATATTTGTCGGCCAGCTGCTTTGAGACAACCTGTACGGAGGAGTTGCCATAGGTATAGCTCAATGTGTCCGTACCGCCATATGGGAGACGCACGCCCCACTCTTTAATAGTCAGATATTTTTGTGCTGTTGTCGATTTGCTGGTTGGTGCCACCGACGCTGCCGCGGTAGCAGTATTACGAGTTTCGGCGTTTACTTCGTCGGTGTTTTGGTTGGCATTCAAGACGTACCAGCCCACAAAACCAACTATGGCTACTATGACAAGAAGTAAAATTGCTTCAACAGCGCTAAAACCATCTTGCTGCTTTTGAAATTTACGCACTACAAATAATCCTTTACGTTACATCTGTTTTAAGCATAAGCGTACTAGCAGCAAATTGCAAAGCCAAGATTGTGAAAGGTTACTTAGCCGGTGACGCGCTTTTGGGTCGGGCGCTGTGACTTCAGGACGATGGACTGCAATTCTTTGAAGATTGGGAACTGCTTGTTGGTAGAATAAACTTTGGTGTTGCCCTGGCGCTCAGAAACCAGGAAGCCGACTTTTTCGAGGCGCTTAAGCTCGCGCTGGATGTTGCCGGCGTCCTCTTTGATGAGTTTGGCAAGCCCGCGAACGTGCGTCTTAAAGTCTGGGTATTTAGCATAAATGACGATAATTTTGCGTCGTACCCGTGATGTAATAAAAATATCTAGCATGTGAAATGGCCCCTTATTATAGTCGCGGCATGTCCGCAAAAGTCTCCGCGCGCTTGTATTGTCAATCGAACAACGTCAAGATTTAGTATACGCAGCTGAGGATTTTTTGGCAACCATGTTTTTGGAGATTTTGCCACTTCCCCGTCGCGTATGTCCGCCTTACGGAGAGAAGCTAAAGTTGGGCAAGATGATGTTGTTGAAATCGGAAATATATTGCGCACCCTCGGTCCAAACTTCGATGGTTTTGTCGCGCAATGGCAGGACTACCATCGAGACCGTGTGATTGGTGGTGAGACTGCCCTCAACACGAACGCCGATGGCGCTGGGAACTTTGGGCAAGGCATAGGGCGCAACCGTAATCTTGCCGCTCTGCTGGCGGTCACGGAAGTCCGCCAAGACAGAGCTATAAGCCCGGCCGATGACTTGGTAGCGGAGGGCGAAAGTTGAATTCGGGTCGGTAGCGGTGGGGACGGTCTGCGGATTGGCAAAACCATCGAGCTGCGAACCATTTGAGCCCGAAGTACTGACGTAATTACTCCAGGTTTTGGGGTACAGCACGACCAGACTGCCGAGCGCCTCTGGGCCGGTATAGGTCCGGAGCGGGTTTTTCTCGGCTTGGGCGAACTGTGTATCTTTTTCCGTGCTCTCTTGCTGCTTCGCGATGGTTACGGCGGCGCTGACTTTCGCGTCGACGTTATTTTTGTAATCCTGTTTGCCGGAATAGGCCCAGCCGGCAAAACCGAGCGCGGCAATCAGCAAGAGACTGACCAACACCAATGGTATTAGCAAACTATCGATGTGACCATCTTGGTTATGCTTTGACATGTAGTAATGGTAGCGAAGTTTGGTTACGGGCGCAAGCTGTTGTGGTCGTAGAGGAAGACGCCCTCCAGTTGGCGCACCGGTTTGGCGCCCGGTACCGGAAAGGCGAAACTCACTAATTTGACAGAATCATCACAATCTTGAATAATTTTATTACTCAGCCGTTTCATATATTTTGGCAATAGAAACACAAATACCGCTTGGCTCGGTGGCCACTGGGCCGACCAGAAATTACCGCATACTACCCTGACCCGCTTACCATAGCGGCGCGTCCGCATCCAGGCTACCAACGCCAGTAACGGGTTAAGCTCGTAGCCCACTGCCTGCCAACCGCGCTCGGCTGCGGCGATTAGCACCTTGCCATCGCCACATCCTAGCTCTAGAAGGGTCTCTCCGGACTTAAGATCGGCCAGTTCGAGTGCCGCTTGGACTTGTTTGTTAAGGGTTGGCAGGTACGGAGCACCGTACAGCAGTACGCCGCCAAAACACAGTAACAGCACAAAAATTACTGCAAACAGTAGCAGCATCAGGCATCAAACGAAGCTTTGAGCTTCGTGATTTTATTCTCGGCGTCGGTCAGATAGTGCGTAAGCTCAGCTACCAGCTTGAGTCCCTGCTCGTACGTGGCAACCGCTACGTCGACATCGAGTTGTTCGTCTTGCAGGGCAACCAGCACCGCATCAAGCTCAGCGCGGACGGTTTGATAATTGCGGGTTTGTTTAGCCATGGGTCTCCTCTTCTATTCCAGTATACGTGGCCGCAGCCCGGCCGTCAGCTAGTTGTAGGCTAAGTGGTTGGCCCGGCTTGAGCTGGGCAACGCTGCGCAGTGCCCGGCCATCGGTCCGGACAATGGCGTAGCCGCGGCGCAGGATAGCCGCCGGGTTAAGCGCCGACAGCAGGCGGCTCTGGTCCTGTAGATTGCGGGCTTCGCGCTGCAAACGATCGTCAGTAATTTCAGCCAGCTCATCCGCTAACGCCAGGAGTTCATCCTGAGCGCCGCGCAGGATGGCCGCACCGTAGTAATCAAGCTGACGGGCAGCTTCGGCAAGCTCGGCCTGGACGCTGAGACGGTCCGGCACCAGTAACTCGGCCGCGTTGCTCGGCGTACTGGCTCGCAGGTCGGCCGCCAGCTCAGCCAGGCTGGTATCGATCTCATGGCCGATTGCTACCACGGTGATAATCCGGCTAGCCGCTACGGCCCGAGTGACCTGCTCGGTGCTGAAGGCCGCCAAATCTTCCGGGCTGCCACCGCCCCGGATTAGTACCAGCACCTCGGGTGGCTCGGCTAAGGCATTAAATTGCCCGATCGCGGCCACAATCTGAGCCGGTGCGATTTCACCCTGCACTTGCACATCAATCAACTGCATATCGATGCCGCCCCAACGCGCACTGATGATCTTAGTAAAATCAGCGTAGGCTGCCGATTGCGACGACGCCACCAGCCCAATCGAGGCCGGCGGATACGGGACCAGCCGCTTGCGCGCCGGGTCAAATAAACCTTCTCTATCGAGCTGCTTGAGCAACAGGTCGGCGGCGCGCCGAATAGTACCCTCACCAGCCAGGGTTATCGACTGCACCGTCACGCTAAAGCCATACTGAGCATGCATGCGCGGCATGCCGCGGACATTGAGTAGCATACCGTCTTCCAGGGGCCCCGGCAGTTGGTAGACCGTGCCAAAGAATTTAACCGTGGCGCCCTCATCCTTCAGGTCAAAGTAAATCCATTTGTTTTTGCTAACCCGCAGATTGGCCAGCTCGCCACTGATGATAATATCGGGCATGGCATACTCAAACGTCTGGTTTGTGAGGGCCACAAATTCACTGACGCTGACTGACAGACTATGAATTTCCTCACGCATGGTTGTCCGCTGGCTTGGCGCCGGATTCGGCTAAGGTTTTTTGGTAATAGTAATAACCCGGTGGCACCTGAATGATTGTAGTGACAATACGATACATCACCGTGGCCGGCAGACTGAGGCCCGGCGGAATCCCCGCCGAACCAAGCACCGAGATCATCAGCGCTTCATACACGCCGACCCCGCCCGGCAGCACGGAGACTAGACCGGCGAAATTTGCCACCGCGTAGGCTAAAATTACCGCACCGATGTTCACTACGTCCCCGAAGGCCAGATACACCACGTAGGCCGCGGCAACTTCTGTCGCGTTCATGATAAAGGCGTACGCAAAAGGCCAGCGTAGTGACCGCCATTCGTGGCGGAGCAACTGATAATTATTATGAAAATCGTTAAAGAGGCCTTTGGCATTATCGATGTTGATGGTTTCGGGCGATTTCGGGCGGACAACTCGCAGTAACCGGTTGAGCAAGCGCGTAATGAACAAGAACGAGGCGTTAATCCGCCTTTTATCGCCGACAATATAGGCAAAGATAGCGTTGCCAACCAGCAACAGCGTTGACAGCGCCGTCCCGACTAGCAGCAAAATGCCGTTCACCTTGCCCACTACGGCCAGCGCGATCAAACCGACAATAATCAGCACTTGAAACGATAAAAATGTCAATGCCAGCTTCATGACCTGCACTAGCGTGGCTTGGACACCGCTAATCTGTTCGTCGCGGCGCATCCGCAGCCCAAAATACGAAATACCAGTGACGCCACCACTCGGGAAAATGTGGTTCACGAAATTGAGTTCGAGCGACGTGCGGAAGAGAAACCTATATTTCAGTTTGGTGCCAATCACCGCGAACAGATGTTGATACAACTTCGTCTGCCCATGATAATTCAGCAGTTCAATCGGTATCAAGAGCGCCAAAATCCACAAATTAATATGCTTGAGGTCGCCCAGCGTGCTGCCAAGTTGATCGCGACTAAAGAAAACTAGCAGCGCCAGCGCCGCCAGCGTCGCTAGGTTGAGCAGCAATTTCCACCGCCGCATAAAGAATGAAGTCTGCGCCATAGCAGTATTTTAAAGCTTCGCCGCCCCAAATGATACACTGGTGACATGCAATCACTCCTTATTTTGGGCCGGCAGCCCTCGCTCGGTCTGGCCGAACTCGAAAGTTTGTACGGGGCTGAGGCCGTTCGCCGCGCCGGCTCCAGCGCGGCAATTGTCGACGTTGACCCCTGCCTGCTCGCCTTCGACCGCCTCGGCGGTTCCATCAAATTCTGCAAAGTTCTGACCACTCTCGACACCACTGTCTGGAAAGATATCGAGAGATTCCTGCTACAAGTCTCGCCCGGCCATTCCCAGCAAATGCCCGAGGGCAAAATGTACCTCGGCCTCAGCGTGCAAGGCCTCAGCGTCAACATCCGCCAGATCGAGGCCACCGGTCTCAGCCTCAAAAAAGCCATCCGAGCCACCGGCCGCCCCGTCCGCCTGATACCAAACAAAGAGCTGGAACTATCCAGCGCCACCGTCTTCCACAATAGACTCGTCAGCGACCACGGCTGGGAGCTAGTATTTATCCGCGACGGCCAGCAAACCATCATCGCCCAGACCGTTAAAATCCAAAATATCGACAGCTACACCCGCCGCGACCGCGACCGGCCCAAGCGCGACGCTCGCGTCGGCATGCTGCCACCCAAACTAGCCCAAATCCTCATCAACCTTGGCGCCGGCCGCTTGCCGGAGGACACGCTAGAATCAATCTGCGACATCCCGGCTGGCCAGCCGATACCGCTTACATTGCTCAACAAACGCATCCTCGACCCCTTCTGTGGCACCGGTGTGGTACTCCAGGAAGCCCTGCTGATGGGCTACGGCGCCGTTGGTAGCGACCTCGAGCCGCGCATGGTCGAATATACCCGTGCCAACCTCGACTGGCTGCAGGGCTGGTCCGGCTTTGAGGCTACCACCGCCGTCACCCAAGGCGACGCCACCGCCCACAACTGGGCCGCACCAGAGTTCCAGTTCGACTTCGTGGCCTGCGAAACTTACCTTGGCAAGGCCTTCACTGGCACGCCCCGGCCCGAGACGCTCGCCGAGACCATGGGCGATTGTAATCTGATCATCAGTAAATTTCTGAAGAATATCGGCAAGCAAATCAAGCCCGGCACTCGCCTGTGCCTGGCCGTTCCCGCCTGGCAAATGCGTCCCAATCAATTTCGCCACCTACCCCTTATTGACCAGATAGACGAGTTGGGCTATAATCAGGTAAGTTTTGAGCACTGCCGGGCTGATCAACTCCTCTATTACAGAGCCGATCAGATTGTCGCCCGCCAGCTCATCGTAATTATCAAGAAGTAAGAGGACACCCCATGTCACACGTGAAAGCAGGCGGTACCGCCAAAAATACCCGCGATAGTCCCGGCCAACGCCTCGGCGTTAAGCTGTTTGGCGGCCAAAAAGTTAAAACCGGCCAAGTCATCGTCCGCCAAGTCGGCATGAGCAAGCGTGGCGGCGTCGGCACCAAAGTCAGCGCCAATTACACCATCCACGCTGATCGCGACGGCATCGTCAACTTCTCCAGCCGCAAAGTTCGCCTCTTCTCCGGCAAGAGCGTCCGCCGCACCGAAGTCACCGTCGTCGACGCTGTCTAATCTAGATTGCTGTCCATTAATAAAATAGCCCCGCGGGGCTATTTTTAGGAAGCGAGTTGCTCGGCCAAAGCCTTAAGTTGACGTATCTGTTCTACTGCTTGTTCATTTCGTTCACGATCGGCATTTGCCGCGCGCGGTAAGTCCTGGCTGGCTGCTTCCATTTGGTTGATCACGCGATGTATCATACCAGCCGCTTCTTCAAGCGAACCACGGCTACCACGCAGGCCGTACTCTAAGTTATCGGATATAGTGTCCAGCATCCGACCACTAGGCAACTCATCGAGCATACGCATCATACTACCAGGCTGGCGCAGTGTAAGGATCGTCTCGTGTAACTGGCGCATACTCTCATCCATCGATTCGAGCGATTGTACGTTTTGGCGCAACTCGTCTTCGGCCGTGAGGCCTTTATTATCTTCTACGGCCTTAGCGCGCGATTTAACATCGTCCTCAACACCATCGTACTTGGCTTTCTCTGGGTCTTCACTCATCTGCTTGACGCCCAGCTTGGTATGTTGAACGTTAGCAACTACATAGCCGGCTACTTCCTCGACGTTAGTCGTTAGGGACCTGCCTTCATTCTGACCCTCCTCCAAGGCATTGCCGGCACGGCGTTGCGCCGCAGAATAATCTTCGATTGCTTGACGGATACGACGGCCGGACTGGCGAAGCGCATCAGGATCAGAATAACCCTGTGGGTTCAGCGCTTCTTCGATGACACGAACGTCACGGCGTAACTGGTCGGTAAGCTCGCCAATGCCAGCGGTCAAACTACTCGCTATCGCCGTAGCCTGCTCGCTGCTATATTGCAGGCGATTGCCGATTTGCGGCAGGTTCTCGTTGATGACTTGAGCAGTCTTAATGCCCATAGCTTTAGTAAGTTTAATGATGGCTTCATCCTGGATAGCCTTAGTTTCGGAGTCGGCTTCGCTCCGCTCGACGTCTTCAACGATACCTTCCATTGATTCAGTGGCGTCCTCGCTGTGAGCCTCAATTGCAGCTTCGGTAACGGATTCAGCGATTGGAGCTTCTTTATCAAAAGTAGCCTCAGGCACCGCGTCCGGATCGGCGATAATGCCCTTCTGTATGTTGTAGCCAATCAGACCATAAACAGGCACACCTTTTTGTACCCTCACAACTGCACCATCTTCTCCAACACGGTCCAAATGAAGGATAGCGCGTACTGGCTTACCCTCCTCTTGATCAAAACTAGCGACTTTCCAGCCGGGCTCGACGCTGCCGTCTTCTGCAGGGGCACCGAGTTCTACGCCATTGATCATGGCTAAGTCTTCTGGTTTAACGAGCTCCTGCCCCGGGATAGGCGGTAGTTGTTCGGCCTGCGTTGGATCAAGCTGGGCAGTTTGAGGAGCGGTGACTGGTAAAGCTTCGGGGGTGGGCATGACTTGGAGTTTCTTTTTGTTTTATTGTTCTATAGCTCATAATAGCATAAGTTTTATGAAATGTCAATTAGGTGAGCTAGGACTTGTTGCTGCGGACTTTGGCGATAATTTTAGAGATTGCGGATGGCCCTTTGTGGGCGTCCATCAGCCGCTCGAAGTTTTCTTGCTTCTGAGGAATTGCTTTTTGGATAATTTCATTCTCGGCAGCGACAGCATCGGCCAGCGCCTGGCCGACATTTTCTGGTGGCTTGGGTGCCTCACCCGAGCCTAAAAGACCAGGGATGGCAAACTTCGATGGGTCTTCCGTATCAAGTAAGGCTCTGTCGTGCTCATCGGTAGGATCGAGCTGACCACGTAGCTCAGCCATGTCATGCTGCATTTGCTGGTCTTGAGCAACTGCCTGTTCGTGGGCTTCCAGGTCGATAATCTGATGTTGGTTTTCGGTAGACATGCTTAAACATTAGCATAAGCTTTGTATTTTGTCAATTTGAGGACTTCCCTGTGTGATTAGTTTGAGCCGAGGTGGGCTTTGATGCGGTCGACAACGTCGGCGATGACAACTTGTGATTTAACGAGATACTCATCGACGCCGAGGGCTTCGGCACGGGATTTGTCGGATTCTTGACTGAGAGCGGTGAGCATGATGATCTTGAGGTTGGCGGTCTCAGGAGTATTGCGGAGAATATCCAGGACGTCGAAGCCGGAGACTTTGGGCATCATGACGTCGAGCAGCACTAAGTCCGGGTGATAACTGAGCGCGGAAGCGAGAGCTTCTTCGCCATTAGCGACGCGCCGGATGTCCATGCCTTCGGCCTGAAGGCGCTGGACATAAACGCTGGCGAGGGCGTCATCGTCCTCGACTAGCAGAATGCGCTTGGCGTGGGTCGGTGCTTGGAAGGTGGCGGGAGGTGTTGCGTTTGGATCCATACTGCTCATGGTAGCGCATCTAGCCTCTCAGATCAACCCAGGCCACCAGCTAGGCGGCAGATTCGGCGACTCAATAGAGGAGTGCGATTTGGGATGCAAAATGAGCACCGTAAAGGAGCCGCACTACAGGTGCGGTAAGTGCGGAGCGCAGTTTTGCGCCCGAAGCGTGCCCTCTATTTAATCGCGGCTTTGATAAAGCCGTTGAACATGGGGTGGGCCGCAGTTGGGCGGCCTTTGAATTCTGGGTGGAACTGGCTAGCCAGGAAGTATGGGTGGTCGATGCCTTCGATAACTTCGACGAGGCCAGTGGCCGGGTTGGTGCCGACGGCCCGAATGCCCCAGGACTCGTACTGGTCGACGTACTGGGGGTTGCACTCGTAGCGGTGGCGGTGGCGCTCGACAATTTTGGTGGCGCCATAGGTTTGGGCGGCCAGACTGCCATCTAGCAGCTCACAGTCGTAGTCGCCGAGGCGCATGGTACCGCCGGTGGATTCTTTGCCGGCCTGGCCCTCCATGGTGGTGATAACCGGGTCTTTGGTGTTTGGATCGACCTCGGTGGTGTTGGCCTCGGCTAAACCGTGCGTACGGGCAGCGGCGATAGTGGCCATATGCAGACCGTAGCAAAGGCCGAGGTAGGGTTGCTTTTCGGCAAGGGCGTACTGCGCGGCTTTGATCTTGCCGTCGACACCACGAGTGCCGAAGCCCCCGGGAACGACGACGCCGTCGAATTTGTTAAGAATGGGAGCCGGGTCATCGGCCTCGCCGAGGGCGACGGCGTCGACCCATTCGATGTCGATGTTGACGTCGTTCCACCAGGCAGCGGCCTTAAGAGCCTCGAAGACACAGAGGTAGGTATCGGCGTTATCGAGATATTTAGCGACAATGCCAATGCGGACGGTTTTGTCGAACTGCTTGGTAGCCCGTTCGACCATAGCGCGCCAGGTGGTAAGGTCGGGAGTGCCGGCGTCGAGGCCGAGGCGCTGGGTGATAACGTTAGCGATGCCGGTGTCTTCGAGCGTCAGAGGCACATTATAAATGCTGCTGGCGTTGGGCAACAGCGCGATAGCTTCTTCAGGGACACCACAGAACAGGCTGAGCTTGGTTTTGACGGCTTCGTTGGGCGCTTCTTCGGAGCGGGCCATCAAAATGTCTGGAGCGATGCCGAGACCGCGCAACTCGCGGACCGAGTTTTGGGCTGGCTTGGTCTTGGTCTCTTTGCTGGCGCCCAAATATGGCAAATATACTAAGTGAACGTACAGGCAGTTTTCACGGCCGACGCGCATGCCGAACTCACGGATGGCCTCGATGAAGCTCAGGCTCTCGTAATCGCCGACGGTGCCGCCGATTTCGACGATATGCACGTCTGCTCCCTGCCCGGCTTCCATGATGTAATCCTGGATGACACCAGTAACTTGCGGGATAATCTGCACCGATTTGCCCTCGTATTTACCATGACGCTCGTCTTGGATGACTTTGAGCAACACGCGGCCGCTCATCAGCGAGCTAGCCTGGGTCAGTTCTTGGTCGATGAAGCGCTCGTAATGACCAAGGTCGAGGTCGGTTTCGGCGCCATCTTTGGTGACGAAGCACTCGCCATGCTCACGGGGGTTGAGTAGGCCAGCGTCGACATTGAGGTAAGGGTCACATTTTTGGAGGTTGACGGTAAGGCCCCGAGCCTTAAGGAGATTGGCGATGGAGGCGGCAGTGATACCCTTTCCTAAACCGGAAAGCACACCACCTGTAACAAACACGTACTTGGTCGCTTGATCAGCCACTACGTTATACACCTCTCTTTTCTTGTTCCTATGCTACCCTATTTGTGCCCTGTGAGGCAAGCACTATTTGTTCAGATATGCTTGGGCCGCATCCAGCTGCGGATCTTGGCCGGCCTTGGCTTGGTCGGCGGAGATTTTAACGGTGTCGTCGGGAGTGATACCCTTCTTATTGATGTTCTGGCCGTTGGGGCGATACCAGCTGGCGACGGTGACTTTAAGCTGGGCGCCGTCTTTGAGGTTGATGAGCTGCTGGACCACGCCTTTGCCGTAGGACTTGGTGCCGATAATATGGGCAGCTTTGTTGTCGTGCAGGGCACCGGCGGTGATTTCGGCAGCGCTGGCGCTGCCTTCGTTAACCAAAACAACGGTTGGTACACCCTTGAGCACGTCGCCACCGCGGGACTGGTAGGTCTCAGTCACGACGTTTCCGCGCTTCTCCTGGAGGACTTCGGTACCCTGCGGCAACCACAGGCTGGAGACGTTAATGGCCTGCTCGAGCAGTCCGCCCGGATCGTTACGCATATCGAGCACGATGCCCTTAACGTGCGCATCCTTGAACTGCTGGGCATACTTTTGAGCCAGGTCCATGGTGTCGTTGCTGAAGCTGCTGATCTGGAGGTAGCCGATATTGCCGTCGAGGGTTTTACTAGTGACACTGGGCAGTGTAATCACGGCTCGAGTAATCGTAAAATTGAGGGTTTGGGCATGGTCGCGGACGATTTGCAGCGTGACTTTAGTGCCTTCGGGACCGCGAATTTTGGAGATGGCGTCGTCGAGAGTGAGCGTACCAGTGGCGGCACCGTTGATCTCGGTAATGATATCGTTGGTTTTCAGGCCAGCTTTATCAGCCGGAAAACCGGCAATGGCTTCGCCAACGATCAGATTTTTGTCGTCATCTTGGCTGAGGCGCGCACCGATGCCGGCAAACGAGTTATTGAGCTGGTCGTTGAAGTCTTTCGCTTCCTTGGCCGTAAAGTACACCGTGTACGGGTCTTGGGTAGACTCGGCAAGGCCATGCTTCATACCGTCAATAAGCTGCTGCTCGGTAAGCTGGCCGTTGTAGTTCTGCTTGAGCGATTGGTAGACTTCGTCGATCGAAGAGTAGTCAAGTTTGCTTGGCAAGCCAGTAGCCACCGGCTTGTTATTGCCATGGCTCACCGTAATACCGAAGCGGCCATCACCAACGCCGACACCGACGGTAAAGATAACGAACGCCGCCACAATCAGCCCGACGCGTTTGATGAGTAACTGGTTGTTACGCGGTGGTTTTGACATAGCCTGGTCAGGGCTCCCTGGTTTTGATTTTAGTCTCATTAGCCCTCATTATAGCAGCTTTGCGGGGAGAAGGCTTAGCAGATTAGAAGTGGATGAATTGCAGATTCTTGGCGCTGACGGTTGCGGCGGGGATGGTGTAGCGACGGTAGACACCATCGTACTGCTGGTTGTAATCGCTGACTAAGATTGAACCGTCACCATAGGCATACTCGACGTACAAAGCATGGCCGTAGGCACCAGCGTTGCTGATGGCAACGTCGCCGGTCCGAGGAGTGGTGCTAACCGGAATACCAGCAGCGCGGGCGTTGTCGTCCCACTGGTTAGCGTTGCCGACGCCGCCCCAATATGGCATGTGGCGGCCGCTTTCGTAGACTTTCCAGGCGGTGTAACTAACACACTCGCGGTTATACATGCCCCAGGCATCGATGACTGAGTCTTGTGCGATGGAGCACCATTTTGCCGGGTACGTGTCGCCATGAGCGGAATCGCAGGCGGCACCACCGATAACCTTCCCGCCACTGAGCGCCGCATTGGCAGCAGCTTGCGCAGCTCGTAACTGCTTAATTTTGCCGGAGTTGGCGGCAATCTGACCGTTGAAGGCATCTTGCTGTGACTGGTTGTAGGCCAGTAGGCTGGCTTGCTGCGCTTGGGCTTGGGAAAGTTGGGCGTTTTGTACTTTTTGGGAAGCGACCAATTGATCGATCTGAGTCTTTTGGGTGGCAAGTTGGGCCTGGAGGGCGTTAATTTCTTTTATGGAAGCGTCGAGCTGTTTTTGCACGGCACTGCGATACTCTTCTTTATCGATGTAGTCGCTGAGGTCTTTACTGGTGGCCAGCTGCTCAATGGTGGTCATTTGATCGTCAAGGTACATGGCCTTAACGCTGGCTCCGATGGTAGCCTTCTTTTGATCAATATCGGCTTGGTTTTTAACGATTTCGCCTTGGATGCGGGTTTGCTCGGCCTCATTGGCGGCAATTTGAGCCTGGACGGCGGCTATCTGGGCATCAAGCTGCTGGATGGCGGCCTGATAGCTACTGGCTTGGGAGAACAATTCGTTCAGATTGTTTTGGGCGCTACTGTTTTGGTTGTTGAGGTCGTTAATTTGGTCATCAAAAACATCGGCATGGACCACAGTAGCAATACCGAAGGATAGCAGCACTAAGGCGGCCATAATGGCGGCTTTGAGACGGACTGATGGTAGTTTTTTGATGTTTTTTGGTTTTGGCATAGTTTTTGTTTTGGTTATGCTTGGCTTTACTATAGCATGTTGCATGCGCGTTGTACACTACCCTCCTGCTTATGGCTAGCAAATTTGTATATAAAGAGATATTTGTTGTCGTATCAATGGTGAGGCGAAAGGTGTAGAGGAAACGCGCGGTCGGTAGTTGTTCGGGGGTCCTAGCGGACTTTGAACTTTAGGTATCTGCGCGTGGCAATGACTGACGAGACAGTACCAATAAGTATACCGGCTGTAAGCTGCATGGTCAAAAGTTTGAGAAAATTATTGCCAAACCACTGGCTAGCATAGCTGATGTCTAACAGACCCAGGCTACTAGCCTGCAAAGCGTTGCTGCTGGCGATAAAGGCCGAGTTGATAATCAGGATCGATAGGACAGCCGACAAAATGCCATAGATGATGCTCTCCACCACGAACGGACCGCGAATATAGGACGTGCGCGCGCCAAGCAGGCGCATGATAGTAATTTCGTCCCGACGGTTGAAAATGGCCATTTGGATGGTGTTAAAGATAATGAGCGCACAAATAACGGTGAAGACGATGACGGCCACTGCTCCGATGCGCTGCAAGGTGTTGGTGGCGCCGGTGATATTATCAATGGCCTTTTTACGATCGCCGGAGTAGCTCGGATCGTTGGACTGCAAAGCTTTGATATCCGGCTTGCTCAGGTAGTCCTTGATGTCATTGATTTTGTTGAGGTCGTTGGGCTTGATGAGAATGGTGGCTGGGATGGGGTTACTAGGGCTCTGCGTGACAGCCGAGAGGAGCGTATCATTGCCATTATTTTGGGCTAGGTAGCGTTGCAGCGCGTCTTGCTTGGATAAATATTGGATAGACTTGACGTTAGGCAGCTGCTTGAGGCTGCTGACCAGCTGTTTGGATTGGGCGGCGGTATCGGAATCGTTGAGATACACTGAAATATCAATCTTGTCGGTAATCTGCTGAATGGTGTGAGCAAATGTCGCATTGGCAATAACTGAAAATAGTATGATCGTCAGCGTTACCACCATGACGGCGATAGCGGCCACGCCGAGCGAGACATTACGCAGAAAGTTGACTGCGCCGGTGTGGATGATTCGACCAAAGGTAATAAATTTACGCTTCATATGAAAAGACCGGTTAAATTTTGTAATCCGCGTTGGCCCGATCGCTGGCGACTTTGCCATGCTGCAAGGTGACGACGCGGCGCTTAAGTTTGTTGACGATTTCGACGTTGTGCGTGGTGAGCAGCACAGTCGTGCCGTAGCGGTTGATCTTCTCCAGCACTTTGATAACATCCCAGGCATGCTTGGGGTCCAAGTTACCGGTGGGCTCGTCGGCGATGAGAATACGCGGCTGGCGCACGATGGCGCGGGCAATGGCCACCCGCTGGCGTTCGCCACCCGAGAGTTCCTGCGGCATACGCTTTTCTTTGCCCTTCAGATTAACGATATCGAGAACTTTGGGCACGGTGTGTTTGATCTCGCGGTTTGGCACGCCGACGATTTCGAGCGCAAAGGCCACATTTTCGTACACGTTCTTGTTTGGCAACAGTTTAAAATCCTGGAAGACAACGCCAATTTTACGGCGCAGCAACGGAATATCTTTGTCGCGCAGCTTATCGTAGTCGATACCGCCAATTATAATTTTGCCACTAGTGGGCCGTTCTTCGCGCGTTAGTAATCGTAGTAAGGTAGTTTTTCCGGCACCGCTCTGCCCTACTACAATCACAAACTCTTTTGGCTCCACATGAAGGCTGATGCGATCGAGTGACGGACCGAGCGCCTTGTTATAGGTTTTACTTACCCTGTCGAGAAGAATCATTAGTTCTAGTATAGCAAACTCTGTTCAGCTTACGCTTGCAATCAGTCGTGACGGGTTTATACTTTTGGAATTATGACTATGTTCAAAAAATCTCCACCACACGGGGACGAGGACTTCGAACTTAGCAGAAGCGAGCGGCTGGTCTTCCGAGAGTTTGAGCACGCCTACGGTCAGGAATTCCGCCGACGCAGTCGCAAGATCCGCTGGGAAGCCATTGACGATGTTACCAAAACGCGCTGGGCCGCAATTGGAGCCTGCGGTATAGCCCTCTCGCTAGTGGCCGGGGTATTGATCGACCAAACTGTCCAGGATAATGGTGGGAGCGATGACACTACGATCACGGCTGCCGGTTATGAATCCCAATTACTAACCGAGGTTAGATACGATGATTTTTCACCAGCTCCGGGTAGTTTTGTATACGACCAGGCCGCCGATCACCCGATACGCTTTCTGCAGCCATTGATCGGTAACTGCCAGGTATTATTTACAGCCAAACCAGCAACCACCATGAGTGCGCGAGGCAGCACCGCCCTGCCGACCATCGACAGCTATACCCTACAAACCGCCAGCGGCGTGGCGCCGCAAATGTTTCATAACTTTGCGGAGTTTACCAGCAACTATCCGCCAACGACAGCATGTGCAGCGCTGGCCAGCATTGCGGTAGAAAACACCCCATTAGCATTAGCCCCCAGCACAGCTACGTCGTAAGCGTGTGTTCTAAATAAGCGTTCACGAAGCCGTCGAGCTCACCGTCGAGGATTGCATTCGGGTCTTTAGACTCATAACCCGTCCGGACATCTTTGACCTGCTTATAAGGATGCAGGACGTAATTGCGGATTTGACTACCAAACTCAGCTGATTGGCTCGGCCCCTTGAGCTCACTGAGGGTTTCTTTGTGCTGTTCGAGCTGCAGCCGAGCTAGGTGAGAGCGTAGGATGGTCATGGCCGTCTCACGGTTTTGGAGCTGGCTCCGCTCGTTTTGGATGGCCACGACAATGCCTGTCGGTAGGTGAGTAATGCGGACAGCCGAGTCCGTGGTGTTCACTGATTGGCCTCCGTGACCCCCGCTACGATAGACATCAATCTTTAGGTCTTTTTCATCAATGACTAAGTCTTCAGGGGCATCGATCTTGGGCATAATCTCGACTTTGGCAAAGCTGGTCTCGCGCGATTCGGCGTTGAATGGACTGAGCCGCACGAGCCGGTGGACGCCGTGCTCGCTTTTGAGCTTGCCGTAGGCGTAACTACCCTCAATTTGTAGGGTCACGCTTTTGATGCCAGCTTCTTCGCCCGGTGACTCTTCGATGACGCTGTATTTCCAATTATTTTTTTCGGCATAGCGGCTGTACATCCGTAACAGCATGCCAGCCCAATCCTGGGCGTCATTGCCACCGGCGCCAGCATGGATACCGAGAATGACGTCATAGTCGTCAAACGGGCCTGAGAAACGCAGTAATTTGCGAACATTGTCGTAGTCTTCTTGCCATTCGGCAAACTGACTGGCTAGTTCCTGCTGGATACTGGTGTCGTTGAGTTCAGCGAGCTCCTGAAGCTCGTGGAGTTTGTCTTCTAGTCGGCGCCACGGGCCGACACGGGCCTCCAGCTTAGAGAGCTGCTGCATGTGGAGCTGTGCTTGGCTAGGAGTATCCCAAAAATCCGGCTGTTCGGTGGCCTGGCGCTTCGATTCATACTGTGCTAACAACTGCGCATAATCGAGCTGAGCGAGCATCGCAGCAAAGGCGGCACTGGTTTCGGCTAGTTGGCTGTTGAGCTGTTCTGGTGACATAGCGAATCTCGGATTATTTCCAGAGTGGTACTAGTTGGGTGTGCAAGTCGGCGGCAAAGGTCTTACCGCAGTTGCCGAGCACACCAAAACCCCAGATTTTTTGCTTGAACATATCGCGGGCGACTTCGATAATCTGCTCTTTGGTGACGGCCCGGATGCGGGCGGGTACGTCATAGTAATCGTCGATGACTTCGTCGAAGAAGTAGCGGCCGGCGTAGCCGGCCGAGGTCCCGCCCACTGTTTGGGCACTGCGCTGGAAACGGCCGAGGGCATACTGCTTAGTGCTAGCAATCTCGGCATCGTCGATCTCGCCGGCGAGAACTTTTTCGAGCTCCTTAGTAACAATGTAGAGCAAGGCTGGCGCGTTCTTTTCGGAAACCTGGGCCCCGAACCACCAGTTACTGGCGCCTTTGGTTTGGCTGAGGCCGGAACTCATGCCGTACACCAGGCCGCGCTCACGGGCGGTGCCCAGAATGCGCGAATAGAGCGTTTCGGTGAGCATGGTATTGAGCAGATTCAGCGCATCGGTCTGGGCATCATCGAGGCGGTGCTTCATAAAGGTGTCAATATAAAAATAGAGGTTCTCGACAGTGTCGTTAGAGACGTAAACTGGCTTGGCTAAGTGCTTGGGGACTTCGCTCGGCAGCGGGAAACGTTTGCCGCGCTCCGGTAGGTCAATCTCCTGGAATAACTTTTCGATCACCGTGCGACGACCGGCCGTTAGATTCCCGGCTAGGACAAAGCGCATATTGGCCGAGTGATGCGTGTTGCGGTAATGTTCTACGACGTCACTGATTTTGACATTTTTCATCAGTTTGAGACGTTCAGCATCAGTTTTAGCGATCAAGCCGAGGGCCTGGCGCATTTCGAGACTCAAACGACGGAAATGGTTGTTGCTGCGGGCGGCCATTTCTTCTTTGACGTTGCCATACTCGGCGGCAAATTCTTCTTCGAGGAATAAGGGCTTTGAGATGGCAATCAGCAGTAGCTCGAGCACTCGCTGCCACTCAAAATCGGCACATTCGGCCTCGTAGGTGATGTCATAGACACCGGTAGTAGCGTTACTGTAAGCACCGTTTTTCTCGAGTTCGGCTTGGAAATCACGGGCTCGGGGATGCAAATCGTTGGCACCGAGCAGCACGTGCTCCATCAGGTGTGGTACTTCCCATTTGGATGGTTCGACGAGATATTCGCCGGCCCGGAAGTTGATATCAAAGGTCATGACAGAGGCGTGGGGGATATGAATCAGCAGGCCTTTGGCGCCATTTTTGAGGCTGATTTCATTGACGGTATGCTTCATACGCTGTTATCTCTTTCTACGCTTTGCGACAGTTTTGCGCTTACGTTCGGTTTTACGAGCTTTTTTAATGGTTGTAACCTGCTTCTTCTTGGGAGCATTCTCGGCTTTGTTGGCCGAGGCAAAGTCGGACTCGCCAAATTCTTGTTCGCTGTCGATGATTTGGCTAGCATTGCTGATCGAGCCACGAGCCGCGCGGGTCAGTTCGGTTTCGGTGGCGCGGTTGAGATCAGCTTGGTCGACTGGCTGGGCGTGGAAGAGCGTGCGCACCATTTCGTGGCGCAAGCCAAGCTGCATTTCTTCGAAGAGCATCTGGCCCCGGCGGCGGTACTCGACGAGCGGATCCTGCTGGCCCACACTCATCCAGTGGATACCCTCGCGCAGGTGATCCATATTCTCGAGGTGGCGCATCCACAGGTCGTCCAGAATCTGTAAATAAATATCGCGCTCCACTTTGCGCATGATTTCAGGGGTAAAGGCCGATTCGCGGGCGTTGTAGAGCTCTTTGGCTTCGGCAATCAGGACCTTTTCAAACTTGCTGGCATCGCTATCGAATAAACGGTCAAAGGTGGCCTCGTCGAACGGTAAGACTTCGCGGATCATGTCTTCGAACTTGTCGGTGGTGGCTTCGGGCGAAGCAATCAGTAAGTGGGCTTCTTCTTCGATGAGGATTTTGACACGCTTGCTGATGTCGCCAGAACGCAGCACTTCGCGGCGCATGGCATAGACGGCTTTACGGTGGCGGTTCATCACGTCATCATATTGGACGACGGTTTTACGTTGGTCGAAGTGGTAGCCTTCGACTTTCTTCTGAGCCCCCTCCAGGGATTTGCTAATAAGACGATTCTCAATTGGCACTTCGTCGTCGACACTGAGACGTGACATGATGCCGCTGATGCGATCGCCGCCAAAGATACGCATCAGGTCGTCTTCGGTACTAACGAAGAATTGGGTGACACCCGGGTCGCCCTGGCGACCAGAACGGCCACGCAGCTGATTGTCGATACGACGAGATTCGTGGCGCTCCGAGCCAAGCACAAATAGGCCGCCGAGCTCTTTGGTTTCTTCATCGAGCACGATGTCGGTACCGCGACCGGCGATGTTGGTGGCCAGCGTTACTGCCCCGCGCTGCCCGGCTTTGGCGACGATGGCAGCCTCGCGTTCATTGTTCTTGGCGTTAAGCACGGCGTGCGGGATGTTGGCTCGCTTCAGTAAATTGCCAAGCTGTTCGTTCTTTTCGATAGATACGGTACCGATCAGTACCGGCTGACCTTTGGTATGCAGCTGTTTGACCTCTTTAACGATGGCTTTAAACTTACCCTTTTCGGTGCGGTAAATCTTGTCGGTAAGGTCTTTACGAGCGATAACGCGGTTGGACGGAATCTCTACGACATCCAGCTTATAGATCTGGTGAAATTCTTCGGCTTCGGTGAGCGCTGTACCAGTCATACCCCCCAGCTTATCGTAAAGACGGAAGTAGTTCTGGAACGAAATGGTGGCCAGCGTCATGCTCTCTTGCTGGACTTCGACACCCTCTTTGGCCTCAATGGCTTGGTGTAGGCCTTCGTTGTAGCGGCGACCGGCTAGTAAACGACCAGTAAATTCATCGACAATAACGACTTCACCTTCGGTAGTAACGACGTAATCTTTGTCTCGGGTAAACAAGGCGTGGGCCCGCAGGGCTTGCTGCAAGTGATAGATGGTGCGAATGTTTTGTGAGCCGTACAGATTGTCGATGCCGAGGATTTTCTCGACTTTTTCGACACCATCGTCGGTGAGGATAACGGTTTTGCGCTTTTCATCGGTTTCGAAGTGCTTATCTTTGCGCAGTTGGCGAACGACTTTAGAGAATTGGTCATAGGCCGTGCCGCTGGTGACACTGGGGGCGCTAATGATCAGCGGCGTACGAGCTTCATCGATCAAGATCGAGTCCACCTCGTCGACGATGGCGAAGTTCAGCTCGCGCTGGCGCAGCTGGTCTTCTTCACGCACCATGTTGTCGCGCAGGTAATCGAAGCCGTACTCATTGTTGGTACCGTAAGTGATGTCAGCGTTATAGGCGTCTTGGCGGGTGCACGGCTTAAGATGCTTGAGGCGCTCGTCGTCGTGCTCTTTGTTGATAAAATCCGGGTCGTAGATGAAGCTGCGGTCGCCTAAAATCACACCGGTGGTCATGCCCATCCAGTTATAGACTTCGCCCATCCAGCCGGCATCACGCTGGGCCAGATAATCGTTGACGGTGACGACGTGGACACCCTTTTCGGTGAGGGCGTTTAGGTAAACCGGCGCCGTGGCGACCAAGGTTTTACCTTCACCGGTTTTCATTTCGGCCACATTGCCTTCGTGGAGCACCATACCACCGATGAGTTGGACATCGAAGTGGCGCAAGCCGATGGAGCGCTCAGCCGCTTCGCGGATAACAGCAAAGGCATCCGGCAAGATAGTATCGAGCGACTCTTTTTTGAGGCGCTTCTTCAGCACCTCAGTTTGCTCTTTGAGCTGCTTGTCGGACATTTTTTTGTATTTGTCAGCCAGGGCATTGATGGAAACTACTCGTTTTCGGAGCCGTTTTACCGTTTTGGCCTGCGGGTCGCCGAGCATTTTTTTCAGAACAATATTCATGGATATCTTTTTCCTCTTACCAGTATTAGAAACTCAACAAAGTATATAGCTAGTATAGCCGTTTTTTGTCTCTAATGCGACTCTAACCTACACCTCTGTAAGCGGCTCTGGCGCCAGCTGGGCCTGGGCTCGGCCATTACGGGCAAAGCGAGCAAATAAGCGGCGGTGCATTTTACCGCTGTTGCGTTGGTCTTTGTACTTTTGCAGCTGGTGCTTTAGCTTGGCTTCAACAATATCCACGGCGGCATAAATGTTTAGCGTACTTTCAGTGATGTTAATAGTCTCGCCCGGCAAGTAAAAGGTCACTTCACAGGTGGCATGCTGCTTATTCTTAGCTTTACTTTCTTTGAGCTGCACCTCGGCATGAGCACTGGCGCGATTGTGCGCCGATAAATATTTATCGAGGTTGCCAATTTTTTTGGTGACATACTTGCGAAGGCTGTCGTCTACTTCGGTGTGGACCCCACGAATCTCAAATTTCTGTAGCATCTTAGATTCTCCTTCACGTTACCCTTCCAGTATAACGCCGTTTGCCTATAAAAACCCCGAAGTCATCAAAGCACATTAGCATATTGATACTTTGATGCGATCGTGGAGGCTCGGCAAAGTGATGTCATGATGCGAAAGCATCAATATGCTTTGATGCGGAGAGATTTTTAGGAAACGAAGTGACTGAATATCAGATCTGAGATTGGCCGCCCATGTAGGGACGCAGCACTTCAGGGATGGTGACGTGGCCGTCTTCCAGTTGATAGTTTTCGAGAATGGCTTTGAGAATGCGTCCCAGTGCGAAGGCGGTGGCATCATTGGTGTGCACTAGATCGAGACTGCCGTCTTGGCGTTTGGTACGAATTTTGAGGTCGCGCGACTGGTAGTCGGTGATGTAGTCGGCCGAGTGGGTCTCGCGGTATTTCCCCTGCGCCGGGAACCAGCAGTCGATGTCGACGCCGCGAGCGTTGGGTTTGCCAATGTCGGCGGTGCACTTATCGATCACGCGATATGGCAGGCCTATGTGCGCCACCAAGTATTCCTGGACGGCCACGGCTAGCAGGTGCTCGTCAAGTCCGGTCTCAGGAGTGCTGAAAACTTCCATTTCGAGTTTGTCGAACTGGTGCATCCGGAAAATACCCTCGACATCCTTGCCGTAGGTGCCGGCTTCACGGCGGAAACTGGTGCTGTAGCCGATGTAACGAATCGGCAGTTCAGCTTCGGGCAAAACCTCGTTCCAGTACATCGTACAGAGGGAGTGTTCGGCACTGGCATTGAGCCAGAGGTCGTCCTGCTCAATTTTGTAGGTTACCTCTTCGGCATTGAGACGGGCGCTAGCCACATAGGGTTCGGTGCGGATGAGCGCCGGCGGCAACACCGGTCGATAGGGTTTGGCAACCAGGTTGAGATTATTTTCGTCGATGAGCGACTGGATGATAGTTTCGTCGCCTAGCGTCGTAAAGACGTACTGGATAAGGGCAAACTGCAAGCGGACGAGGTCGCCCTTGAGGTAGGCAAAGCGGCTGCCGGCAACTTTAGCGGCCCGCTCTTTGTCGATGAGGTCCCACTGTTCGCCGAGCTCTTGGTCGTGCTTAGGGGTAAAGTCAAAGTGGGTTGGTTCACCGACGGTTTTGGCGACGACATTTTCGTTCTCATTGGCGCCCACCGGTACTATATCGAGCGGCATATTTGGCACCGCCCGGAGTGCAACTGCCAGTTTCTCCTCGATCAGACCCAAATCGGTCTCGAGATTGCCAAGCTCAGTTTTGAGCTGTCTGCCGGCGGCGATTTGCTCCTCGCTCGGCTTACCGGCCTGTAAACTGGCGGCCTGCTCGTTGCGGCGGCGGCGCAGTTCCTCAATCTGGGTCAAGCGAGTTTTGCGAGCGACATCGAGCTCCAAAAGTTCAGGGATGTTGACACTATAGCCCTTCTGGGTGGACTTTTCCGCGACCAGCTCGGCGTTGTCACGGATAAACTGAATATCTAGCATGTGATCAGTATACCCAACTAGTTGCTCATTGACGAGAGGATGGCCGGCTCAATCACGGCAAAAAACAGGATGACGATAAATATCGCAAGTCCCAAGTAGGTCAGGCTGGCTGGGCGGCTTTCGCCGCTGACGAAGCCGCGGAACCAATTTTCGCGGAGCGGCGTGGCGTCTTGGAGATCATTCGGGCGCCAGCTGACGGACTTGTGGTCGAATTCGTCGAGCAAGTCTTGGCCGAACTGGCGCATGGCCTTCAGGGCCGGCTCGGTGTATTGATTGCCTTTGGCAATGATGTACATTTTGTCACCGACGATCTCGATATCATAAGGCCGGCCGCCGTCGACAAGGGTCTGCATGACATCCGGCGCCAGGATCGATAAAGCGTCGATGTTCAGACCTTCCGGGGCGTATAATTTGAACGACTTATCGAAGTTGCCCTCTAGGCTGATGCGTTGCGCGGCGGCGTAGGCGTAGGAGGCGCCGTTCTGCTGACCGTCCAGGAAGAGATGGGGGTATTTTTTGAGGTTAGTCAGCACCATGATAGTAAAAGTGAACGTGTGCTGGTATTTGTCGTTGCCGACGGTATATTTGTGCTGAAAGATAGTGGCCCAACTGTCGCGTAGCGGGATATCGTAGATGTAATCGTTGTCTTCGGAGTGGCCCATGCCCTGCAGCGCCGGTGGTGCCTGGCCGTAAAAATAATAGGGATTGGGCTGCAAATTGTTGGCCAACGCAAAATTCTCGATCCGCTTCGAGCGTTGCCAGCTAATCAGCCAGGCGACGATAAGAGCGTAAGCGATGGAGGTGTAGCCGAAGAATAGCAGGCCAATATCTCCATTAGAACAAGCCGCGATGACCGTCGGAATGTACAGCGATAGCGGCCATAAAAACATCTTCAAGTTCAGGCGAGTGTGGAGGGCTGAGTAATCGAGCGGCTTCATGATTTTTTCTGGATGGCAGCGAGGGTTAGTTCGGTGCGCGCCCGAGCATAGCTGCAGTAATCGCAGGGGCCACCCATGGCTGCCTCGCCGATCGGCGGCATATCGTCGCTGTCCATGCAGGCCTTCATGCGGCCGAGGGTTGGCTCGACCCAGCTGTCATCGCCTTTGTAAGGGATGATTTTGGTGCGAAATTCGACTTTGTCATTGAAGGCATCGAGGTCAGCTCGGCCGTTCGTGTAGACAAAATAGCCGGTGTCCTGCACCGGGAGGCCGTTCTGGCGCAGCAGCCACTGGTAGACTTCCATTTGGCGCTTGTAGCTGATCTGCCAGTCGCTATCGATGCTAACCTCACGGTCTTTGGAGGTGGCTTTGTAGTCGACGACAATCACCTGCCCGTCCGGTGCCACCCATAAATCGTCGACGGCACCGAAAACGTGCAAGTTGGTCGGTGCATGGACGGCGATGACACCGACGAAGTTCTCGCGCCAGGTGTCGAGTTGGTCGTGCGCATAGGGAATGGCGTCGACCTTGTACTCCACCATCAGCGGGTGGGGCTCGCCCTTGGCGCGGTAACTGTCGAACTCTTTCTTGAATAATTCATCGATGGCTTTATTGATGTTGAACGGCGGGCTGCTCGGACGAGTAATTTTTTTGCGAACGTCGAGCCAGAAACAGCGCGGGCACTGCATAAACAGCTCGATTTTGGAACGCGAGACTTTAAACGGCTCGGTTTGGCCGGGTTTATATGGTTGGGAGCGCTCGCGCCAGTATGCTTGTGCCATCAGCTAATTATACTGGGCCTGCAAGCAGAGATAGTAATCGTTGTTGTCTGCATCCGATTTGCTATAGTCGTAGTGACATTTGTTACCACTTTGATCGCTGCTGCTGCCACCGAAAATGTCATCGCTGCTGGTATAGAAACTGGGGCGCGCGGTGTGGCACTCGGTGCCCTTATGGTAGAAGTCTGTGAAATAGACCGATTGGCCGACAACGTCTGAGGTATTGAGGGTGCTGCCACTGTAATACGACTGGTACAGCGCATCGCCAGGATTAGTGCCAAAATCGGCATCGGCCTGGTAAGTGGCACAAAGTTTATACGTGTTATTGGAAATTTTTTGATAACTGACGGTACTCACTGTCCTATCGACGCCGGCGGCGCTGAGAGAATCGGGCACAGCCTGATGCTTGGTGACGTACCTATCAACCGCCGTGGCCGCAGCGGTGGCGGCTTTATAGGTAGCCTTGTCGTGTCGGGCCGGGCCGGCACTGAAGAGTGTTATCAACAGCGCCACGAACACTACGAGCCCGATGGCGGCGAAGCCAAGTTGGTATTTGCGGAGCTTGTTTGGCATAGCTAGCCCTTATGCTCGTCGCGCCAGTAGTATGCTAGAATCCCGCCGAAGACCAAGACAACCATCAACAAGCTAAAGAAAACGCGCACAAAACTGCCACCGCTTAAATCACCACCGAGAGCGGTAAAGACCGAGGTGAGCATGCCAATGGCCACGATCAAACAGATAATAAAACTGACGATCTGAATAGACTGGGTGGTACGCCGCTTGGAGGCGTCAAGCGCCAGGGACGAATCGCTGAGCTCAGCATTTTTGAGACGCAAGAAGAGCCAGGCAAACACCGGCATCGTTATAAGCATCATGGCAACCGGGAATGACAGTGCCGAAAAGCTGAAGGCGCCATTAACGAAGGCGTCCAGCAACCATGACAAGCCGATAGCACTCATAAACAACACGATTGCCAAGAATACATACTCTACCCCATGCGGGCTATAGACTTGTATGACCGGCTGGGGCATTAGGGACGCTGGGGCAGCCGCTGGCTGCTCATAGACCGGTGCGGGTGGCAGCGGCACGGCTGGTGCGACTGGTGCTGGCTCGTAGGCCACGGCTTGCGGGACATAGGCTGGATGGGGCTGGGGCTGCTGATGATGGCCATGGTGACCTTGGTGTTGCTGATGATGGTCGGGTTGCTGTTCGGGGGGCTGGGGCTGCTGGTCTGGCGCGGGCGCGGCTGACTGGTAGACATAAGCCGGGTCTTCGGCCGGAGCTTGTGGCTGATACATATCGGCCGGCGGCGCGATAAAAGGTTGTGGTGGCATTGGCGGCTGGGGCACTGGGCCCGGCTGCGGTTGTTGATATGGATCATCTTGCATGGTGAGGGTACCCGTTTATTCTACTTGCAGAATAGCACGCTACCGAGGCCGGCCACAAATTACTTATGTATCAGCACGGCCAGCGTTTCGATGTGTGGCGTGCGCGGGAAGAAATTATAGATCTCGAACTGGGTGATCTCGTAATCTGCCTGGAGCAGCGCAAGGTCACGGGCCTGCGTAGCCGGATTGCAGCTAAGGTAAATGACTTTGGGTGGTGCCGCCTCGAGGATTCTGGCAGTGACTTTGGGATGGAGCCCGGCGCGTGGCGGGTCGACGATCAGCGTGGCGTCGGCGGCGACGTAATCGAGTGCTGTTTCAGCCGTGGCTTCGACAACTTCTACGGTTGTACCGGCGGCGTTGTGGCGCGCCATAGCCACTGAGGCCGGGTCGGTCTCGACGAGGGTTTTCGTGTGGCCAATCGCCAGCCCAATTGAGCCGACACCACTGTAAAAATCAATATTTGGCCCCTGCCCGGCAGCTTCGGCAACCACCGCCACGGCCTGCTCAAAAACCGGCACATTGGCTTGGAAAAAGCCGATCGGGTCATACAACAGCGGCGTACCCAGAATTTCATCCTCGAGGCTAGTATCACCAAGCTCATACAACAATTTAGTGGGCACTGAAGCCGGGCTCTTGGGGTTAGAATGGTAGACGCGTAAGCCCTTGAGCTCGGCGGGCAGCGTCAGTTTGGAGAAAGTTTCGAGCTTAGTAAACAGCGCTGCTACCACCTGACCGTCTTGAGTACAGCGCACGATTAAGGTCTTTACGTCGCCGGCTCGGGTTTTGAGCGCCGTCAGTTGGCTGACAATGGCGTTGGCGGCGGCATCGATGGCCGGCATGGCCAATTTGCTGCCAAGTACAATCTGTTTACCATGACTGCCCCGCTGGTGCAGCGCCAGATGCATGCCGTCGTCATCTCCCCAGAAGGAGTATTCCATTTTGTTGCGGTAGTGCCAGACGCGGTCGTCGTGGACGGTGTCGCTCAGGCTGGGGAGGCTTACTTTCTCATGGGTAAAAAGCTCCTCGACGATAGCACGTTTGTAGCGGTTCTCGGCTTCGAAAGTCATGATTTGCCAGGGGCTGGTTGAGAGATAGTTGGCTTCTTCGGGCTCGACGCGGTCAGCCGATGGGTTGGCAACCGATTCGGCGATAGCCTCGGCGTAGGAGCGCTTCTGCTTGATGACGCGGCCCTGCACCGTTTCGCCGGGTAATGCATTCCACACAAAGACCTTGCGGCCGTCGGTTAGCTCGCCGAGCGCCTGGCCACCATGGACCATTTTAGTGATAGTAATTGTTGCTAGTTCGGTGGGAAGTGTTTTAGGCATCTGCCTATTGTAGCAACTTATGCCAGCGGTGGGTGTAAGGTAAAGCCCTGCGGACCCGGTTTGCCGTCGGGCATGTCGTGCTGATTAGCTTTATAGAGCTTGTGGCGCCCGTGATGGCGGGCAATCAATACCACGGCTGCAGCGGCGCCCAAAAGCGCCACGGCAACACCGGCGATCAGCAACGTCACCGGCATGTCTTTGACGTCCTTGCCGGCATCGATCGACTGCTGGGCGGAATCAATGTAACTATCGACTAAACGATGTGATGGAAAATCTTTTTGGACGATCGCAAACTGTTTGAGGGCCTTGCTGTAGTGGTTGGTGCTGTAATCGGAGAGGCCTTTCTCCCAAGCGACCTGGGTGTCACTATCAGGCTGGAGTTTTACGTTGTGAGACAAGGCAAGATTGCGAAAATCATTGATGTCGCGGATGTAACTCTTAGCGGCATTACCGGACACACCATCGCTGTAGCGATAGGTCAGCAAGCCAATGGCAGTCCCATCGTCACCAATGGCGGGGCCGCCGCTATTACCGTGAGAAGCGTCGACATCGGACTGATAGAGCTTACCATTGCCGCCTGCCGCTTCGCGGATGGAGCTGATGGAACCGTCGGTCACCGAGACGGAAAGGCTAGTATTATCGGTCAGCGAATTGTCAGCGTCGCCCGGAAAGCCAATCACCAGAATTTTTTCGTTTTGACGGGCGTCGGTACTGCTGAGGGTAATGGTAGGGGCGTTGTTGACATCAACTTTGATAAGCGCGACGTCACTCGAGCTAAAGCCTTTCGTTGGGTCAGCTACCGCCGTGTAGAGGTCTTTGGCGGCGTAGTCGGTACCAATAATTTTGGCGCGTTTAATGGTCTGGGTTTCTTGGCTGAATTTCCTCAGATCGTGGCTGGGCGGCGAGGCCATAAGCGCGGCTAAATCAGGTGCCGTACTGCCGATAGACACCATCGTCACCTGCTGTTGGTTGCTCAAACTGAGATCGGTGGCCGGCAAATCATAAATTTTGGCGATGACCGACGCCAGTAGCGTTGGATTGTTCTCAACCTCTGTTACTTGGGCGGCCGTGAAGCCGGCATAGTTCTCTAAGAAGCCGGTCATAATGCTCTGGTCCGAAGTAATAATGTCAACCAAGGCGTCCTGCGCGGTATAGGTAACGACGTGCCCATTGGTGGCGATGTAACCATCCTTGCTGACGAAGAAGCCGCTGCCGCTCGAGCCGACGCACGATTCGTTAGTAACCGGTTGGCCACCGAGATTGAGTACACCGCAGGTAACACTATAAATTTTGACCACCGCCGGGCTCAAGGCATCCGATAAATAGCGGCTATCGATGGTCGTGGCGTCGCTCGCGCTGGCTTTAGGCAACGGCAACTTAGTGATATCGGTGCTGGCGCCCTGGACGCTCTGGTCGCCGTCGATAACCAAACTATTAATGACACTGGCGAAGCCCGAAGGTAAGCTAGAATCGCCGACTAAGCCTTGGAGTTTAATGCCAACGGCCCGGCCATGGCTAACCGCCGTCCAGACCACCGCATAACTAATACCGCCGCTGAACTTCGGCGTAAACTGATAGACCGTTTTTTGGACCGGCACACTATTGAGCGTTTCGGCCTTGGAACTCACGACGGTGGCATCGAGCTCAGTAGTAGCGGTGACTGGAAACAATTGGGCGGCCACAGCTGCCGGCGTCAGACCAACGTTAGCTGGCAGTGATTCGAGGCGCGTCAGCGCGTCGGCGTTCGGGTCGACTTGAATTTGCAGCTGGGTAGCAGCTTCAATCCGTGGCACGGTGCCCTTGCGCGGCTTGATAACCACCGTTGTGAGCGGCTGTGTGGCCCGCAGCTCGGCTGGGGTGGCAGTGTGGGCAATACCTTTGTCGTCGACCCGGGTGGCCGCGACATCAAAACTGTTGGCGTCGAGCGCCAACCAGAAGCCGTAGCTCGAACGCAGCGTCGAGACACTGACTTGGGGTGTAGCCTGCTCCACGGGCGTGGCCGTGGGCTGGGTACGACCAACCGCGATGCCCGCCTGGAGGCTCAGCGCCACCAGCACCAGCAGCGCCAGCGTCAGCAATACCAAATGCCGCCGACGATACGGCTTGCGGTGGTGCGCCTTAAGCACTATTGGCTTGGATTTTTTAATTTTTGTTTTGCCAACGACCGTGGCCGCTGACTGCCCACGCTCGGCCACAATCATTTCCTCTGTTTTCTATCCGTAAGCATAACCGAGAATTGGCTATGGAGCAAATGATTATTTAGCGTTAAAGGTATCGATTGCGGCCCGCAACTCATCGACAGTATCGACGACAGCAAAGGTTTTGAGCTTACGCAGTACCGCCGGATCGGCGAAGCCCCAGGTCACAGCTATACACTCGACTCCCACCACCTCAGATGAACCAACGTCCCGAACTTCGTCACCAATATAGACGCAGTCGTGCGCCTCCAGCTTGTGCTTGGCCAGCAGCTTGCGCAGTGCTGGACCTTTGCCAAACATACCGACTTTGCCGCGGACATCGTCAAAATAATCATCAATATCGTATTCGCGTAAAAATTCGTGGATTGATGGCTCGATGTTAGAGCTAAGGATCATCATGCGGTAGCCTTGACGCCGCAGTTCACGGATTAATGGTGGCATCCCCGAAAATAACTCAACCGTATCGAGATGGCGCCGCATTGCTCGACGACCTCGCGTCAACAGACCCGGCAGCCGCCACCAAGCAATCCCTAAGCGACGGGCCATGGTTAGCATCGAGAGGTGACGCATCGACTCCCGATCAAAGTCGGCGTTGTGGCGATGTTTACTTTCGCGCAGCAAAAAATCGAGCACAAAATCGTAACTATTGGCGATGGTACCATCAAAATCAAAGAGAATCGTCTTCACTGCTTGTAGTGTACAAGTTTTAGGTAAGATAATGTACTTATTTTGGCGGCTGCTGTAGCTATACTGGGCCTATGATTGAACTTGCCACGCTCGGCGGTGGTTGCTACTGGTGCTTAGAAGCTTTTTATCAACGTCTCAAGGGTATTGAGAAAGTTATCTCCGGCTATGCCGGCGGCCATGTCGATCACCCAACGGTCAACCGCGTCTACGAAGGCGACACCGGCCACGCCGAAGTCGTCCAGCTCAGCTTCGACCCCTCAGTGATCACATACCGCGAGATCCTCGAGGTGTTTTTTGTGATGCATGATCCGACCACCCTCAATCGCCAAGGTAACGATATTGGCGACGAATACCGGTCAGTAATTTTTTATCATTCCGACGAGCAAAAAGCCATCGCCGAGGACATGATGGCAAATTTCGCAGCTCCGCTCTATCCGGATCCGGTTGTTACGCAGCTTGAACCAGTGCCGACCTTCTGGGAAGCCGACGAAACCATGCAAGATTACTACAATCGCAATCCGTATGCCGGTTACTGCCAGGTAGTAATCGACCCGAAGATCCAGAAACTACGCAAGCAGTTCGCCGACAAACTTGTATAGGGCCGGTCGCCTACTCAGTGACCTCGACGCCGTGCCAGAAGGCTACGAAGTCCTTAAAATCTTTTTTGACCCGCTCCACGGAGCCGGCTTTCGGTTCAGGGTAGTACCAGATGGCGTCTTTATTGGTTTGGCCGTCCACGACGGCGTCGTAGTAGCTGGCCTCGCCCTTCCAGGGGCAAATGGTGTGGGTATTACTTGGGGCGATTAGCTCATGTTTGAGGGCACTTGGTGGAAAATACCAGTTACCTTCGATATAAATTAGGTCGTCTTTATCGGCTTCGGCCAAAACTTGGCCATTCCAGGTTGCTTTCATAATTAAAATTCCTCCTATACATAGTATAGCGCGATGTGGAAGTAATGCGGCTGACTACTGGTTGGTGGGCAGCACGAAGTCTAGCTCCGTGGCTTGACCGGATAGCGGCAAATACAGCAAATAGTCTTCGTCGAGTTCAAAGCTAGCCAGCGTCTCGGCGTCTGCTTCGAGCACGAGCGACAATCCCGTCTGGAGTGGGTGAAACGCATCGTCGGGTTTAACCGCCACGCCTTCGCGCATTTGTTTATGCAGCAGCGAGCCAAGCCCGCGGCAAGCCGCCTGCAATACCCTGCCCTCGACGGTTAATTGCCGCACTCTCTCGGGCGGTCCATACGGAACCGTCGCAAAGACGTAATCGGCTGTGGCCACCACGCCGCGGCCCAAAATACCACCATACTGTTGAGCCGTCATCGTCACTCCACTGATAAATGATTCGATAGCCAAGCGCTGATCGGCGGCATCTTGCCAGCGAAAATCACGACTCGAGATAAACTGCACTAGCTCTTCAGACTTACTGCGTAACTCTTGTTGGATGTGGAAGTTAGTCTCGGAAATGTTGCCGAATACATCATAATAGCGGCGGTCAGTTGGCGTCGCCGCCAGGTAGGTGTCCTGTATTCGGTGTTCGTCGTCCACGACGATATCTTTGCGGAATAAATAACTAATGACCGGTGGCAGTGTGCCATCTTTGCCAAATGGCACTACGCGAAAGCCCAGGCTCTCCCCACCATCAAAATCGATTACCGTTTCCCCCTGCAATTGGCCATTACACACTACGCGGCCGACGCCGCTAAAAGTACACTCCTTGCCATAGTGGGGCCACAGCGTATTAAGCTCTTCTTCGGCATTGGTAATCGTCGCATCGAGCTGGGGCTGACTGCCGGTTTGATGGGCCCGTGCAAGCTCATACTTCCAGTGATTAATACGGTCGGATATCACAAGCTCCTCGTGGTTCGACTCGGGAAACGCCTCTGACATAGTGCTAGCATACCCTGAATTTTGAGGCTTGGCAAACTAGCTGTTTTGGGCCTCGAGCTGCGCGCGACCGGCCTTCAGAAGCCGGGCCAGCCATAGCAGTTCGTCGTAGATTTTTGCCAGATTGCGGTCGTATCGCGCGCGCTGCGCAGGTACCATTCGGCCGGTTGCATCAAAAATATCTTGGACCCGCGGGAAGTAGAGATCCCAGCTCAATACCACTAAACCGGTTTCGCGTACCGCCGGTACTAGCGCTTCAACGGCCCGGACGCCGCCCCAGTTGCCATTGCTGGCGCCGGCTAAAGCTACCGGTTTGTGATTATAGGTTTGCAGTTCGCTGTCGAGCATGCGCTTGAGCGAGCCCGGGAAACTGTGGTTATACTCGGGGGTAATGATAAAAAATGCGTCGGCCGTCTGCGTAATTTCAGTGTAGCGCGGGTCTTTGCCCTCTGGATCGTTACCATCTCCTGGAAAATGAAAGTCGACCGGGTCGACAAAAATAATCTTCACCCCTGGTAGCTCGCGGCCAAATTCGGCGATGTAGTGAGCCGCTTTAATCGATTCGCGTTGAACGCGAGTAGTGCCGGCAAGTACCGCAATTGTTATAATGTCATTCATCTGCATCAGTATAGCGCTTTTTGGCTGCCCCATGATACAGTGAGAACAATCTACCATGTATAGAGTTTCGGAGACATCACCATTTGAACGCTTGGGCCTACTTTGTCCTGCCGGTGGCGAAGCACTGACGGCTCTTACTGCGGAAATTGACCTTGTTGCCCCACCGGGTCGGGTTGAACCGCGCCGTTTTACCCCCGATGACGAGCAGGTCGACGGCGTCATGATCGCCGGTATGATGGATCTAAAATACTATGAGCTTACCGACCACTCCGTGCGCGCGGTTCAGAGCTTTTTAAGCGATACGGTGCCTAATTATAATGAATCAGTCTTAGGCACGGCGACCAGCTTTAGGGCTACCAAGCCTAAGAGCGGAGAAACGTATGGCGTCGTCGATTTTGACGCCTCGACCAGGCGCCACCTGCACAATCTACACCGCGACACGGCCGCCGCCTTAGCCGAACTCGCTGGCGTAGAACCGGATAATGCCTTTGGTACCCAACATCGCGACCTGACTGTCTATTGGACTTCCAAGCGGGCAAACGAGGATCAACGGGCGGCGGCCCGTCATATTATACTTCGCGCCCTACCTTTTGCAGTTACGCTTGGCCCACCAATCGCTGTCAGCCGCTAGTTAGTCTATTCCAGCTCGTGGATACGGGTGTGATCGAGGCCATAGTAGTGGCCGATTTCATGCCAGAGGGTATGGCGAATTTCTTCCTGGAGTTGCTGCAGCGTCTCCGCGCGGTTGAGCAATGGCAATTTAAACAGCGTAATCCTATCGGGGAAGGTCGGTTCCCGGCCCTGGCGCTGACTCAGCGGCACGCCCTCGTAGAGACCGAGAAGCGTTTGGTCATGACGCAGCGCGAGTGTGGTGCGCTGGGCGGGCGTCGGCTGGTCTTCTAATAAAATCGCCACGTTCTGAATATTTTTGACGTGCTCGCCCGGCAGGCTTTCCAGCCCAAGATTGATGAGTTCATGAAACTGCTGATCTGTTATATCTAACACTATACTAAATATAGCATAACCGTATTGGTTACGCTAGGCGGCTCCGGATTCGGCGGCGGGCTTGGGGGGATACAGCTCAGGGTAAATCGTTTTGGTGACTTCATCAACCTCGTACCGCAGCTGAGGGAACGGTACCCCTTCCCTGGCCGTCACGCCCTCAAAGATCCAAAATACCCGCTCGCTAAAGCCCCAGCCACAAGCGGGCGGCATGCCATACTCCAGCATCTCGATATAATCGATGTCGAGCATCATGGCTTCGTTATCACCAGCTTCACGCATAGCTTGCTGCTCTACGAAACGACTCAGCTGGTCGATCGGATCGTTGAGCTCACTAAAGCCATTGCCTAGCTCGGTACCAGCAATCACCGGCTGAAAACGCTGCACGGTATCTGGGCGGTCCGGATTTGTTTTGGATAACGGGCTAATAAAGGTCGGCGTATTAACCAGCCAAATCGGCCCGGCCACATCCTTGCGGATATTTTTCCAGAGTTTGTCGATACCGCGAGCCTTGTTTTCGGTCTGGGCTACCTCGAGCTTGTTGTCGGCGAGCGCCTGCTTGACTTCCTCAAGCGTACAATCCAAGGGATTAAGACCGTAGCGATTTTGAATAGTTTCCACATAGTCCCACTGCTCCCATTCTTTTTCGAGATTAACCTCGAATCCATTCAGTGTAAACTTGAGCGTGCCGAATGTCTGTGAAATAACTTGGCGATACATGTCGGTCATAAAATTGAGGCCATCCTGCCAGTTGGCATAGGCCCAGTACCACTCCATGGCGACGTGCTCCGGCAAATGCTCGTCGGAGTAGTTTTCGTTACGGAAGCGGGGGCCGATATCGTAGACCTTCTCGAAGCCAGCGCCCAGCAGGCGCTTGAGTGGCAGCTCGTGGCTGATGCGCAGGTAGAAATCTTGGTCGAGCGCGTCCATGTGCGTCACAAATGGGTTGGCGTCTGCCCCGCCGGTGGTGTGCTCCAGCACTGGGATATTAATTTCTAGGAAGCCGTGGTCGTTGAGGTACTGGCGAGTGAATGTCCAGAATTTGGAGCGGCGCACAAAGCGCTGGCGGACGTCCTCGTTGACGTTCATGTCGACGTAGCGGCGACGCAAACGCTCTTCTTTGTTCGTAAAGCCATCCTGCTTGGTGGGCATTGGACGCAGCGATTTGGTGAGTAGCCGTAAACGGCTGATCTCGACCGATTCTTCGCCGGTCTGGGTGCGCATAACGCTACCAGTGGCCTCGACGAAATCACCATTATCGAGCAGCGCAATGTCTGCCAACAGTAATTCACTGTGCGCCCGATCGGCAGAAGCCGCTTCGTTGTGCCGCCAAACGAGCTGGAGCTCGGAGGCGCCATCGTCTTTGATAACAATAAAAGCGATCTTGCCAAACTTGCGGATAGAGACAATCCGTCCTACTACCGAGACTTCCTGCCCCTCTAGCTCAGCAAACTGAGCATGGACGTGCTCCACGTCGTGCGTGCGGTGGGCATCGGCCGGATACGGGTTTATACCGAGGGCTTTCAGATCTTCTAGTTTGCGGAGGCGCTCATCGCGGAGCTCTTTTAGGGTGGCCATGGGTAGTAATTATAGGGGCCCGGCTACGCGATGTCGACTACTTCGTAGCTGGTGGTGTCGGCAGGGGTTTTAATCTCGACACTGTCGCCAATTTTTTTGCCGAGCAAAGCTTGGCCGATGGGTGATTCGTCGGAGATTTTGCCCTCGAGTGGGTTGGCCTCGACGGTGCCGACGACTTGGAACTCTTTTTTGCCCTTCGCACCTTTAAGCGTTACCTTAGAGCCAAGCTGGACTTTGGAGCCCGGCTTCGGGGGAGCGATGATTTCGACGTTCTGCAGAATGGCAGCCAACTCGGAAATACGGCTCTCGGTACGCTCCTGTTCGGCGCGGGCACTCTGGTACTCTGAGTTCTCGGCCAGGTCGCCGAGCTCACGAGCACTGCGAATAGCCTCGGCCAGATCGCCCCGTTTGCTAACTAGCAAATCGTGCTCGGCTTGTAATTCATCTACGCCCGATTGGGTAAGTCGAAATAATTTCTTCATTATGGGTGATTCCTCCTACTTGGTTACCCCCAGTTTCGCAGGTATTATACCAAACTATTGGCTGGGGCTGACTACGTTTTGTAACAATGCATCTTCTGTAAGCTGCTGGGGCTCGCCGCCAACACGCGGCTGGAATTCAAATCGGCCGGCAGCCAGGGTTTTTTCGCTCACCACAACTCGGTATGGTATGCCCATCAGCTCGGCGTCGGCGAACTTCTGGCCCGGGCGAACATCACGGTCATCATATAGTACACTAACGCCCCTGTCGGTCAAGAGGTCGTAGAGGCGATCGGCCTCGGCTACCACTTTCGCGTCGGTACCCAGACTCGCCAGATACACCGTGCAAGGCGCCAGGGCCAGCGGCCAAACCAGGCCCTTGTCATCGGCGAACTTCTCGGCAACCACGCCCATCAGGCGGGTTATGCCGATGCCGTAGCTCCCCAGGTGGACAAATTGCTTCTCGCCCTGCTCATTAGTAAAGGCAAAGTCCATGTCTTCACTTTTTTGGGTGCCAAAGTTGAAAATATTGCCGACTTCGGCGGTCTTGACCTTTTCGAGCTCATCGCGAGCGATACCCAGCTTGGCCAGCGTAGCGTCATCGCTCACTTCTTCGTTGACGGCGATGTTTTTGCCGCGGTGGAGGTAAATAATGTCTTCACCCGCGTCACAGATGGTCTGAAACTCGTGGCTAAACTGCGTAAATGCCCCGCCGCTGGCAAAAGTGACGTAGGTGTCGCTGCCGATGCCGACGCGCTCGAAAACACGGTTGTAGGCCTCGATGGTGGCCTGGTAGAAGGCTTCGTGCTGATCGGCGTCAGTGCTGCAGGAGTACATATCTTTCATGACGAACTCACGGCCGCGCATAATACCACTTTTGGCCCGCAGCTCATTGCGCAGCTTGGTCTGGAACTGGTAAGCGTAGGCCGGCAGATCTTTGTAACTACTGACGTACTGCTTCATGGTTTCAACAATGGCCTCTTCGTGTGACCAGCCAAATCCAACTTCGGTGCCGTTTTTGAGCGCCGATTTGAACCAAACGTCGACAACTTCATCATCCCAACGGCCAGTGGTCTCCCAGAGCTCTTTGGGCTGCAAGCTGCTCATAATCAGCTCTTCGCCGCCGATGGCGTTCATCTCCTCACGTACAATGGCTTTTATGCGTTCGATCACCCGCAGGCCGAGGGGCAAGTAGGCGTAGACTCCGGCCATTTCTTTGTGGATAAAGCCGGCCTGGATCAGCAACTGGGCATTTCTGGACGTTTCGTCGGCGGGCAGGTTTTTGGTAGTTTTAGTAAAAAGTTTGCTTCGTCTCATATGATGGGTCTCGTTTACAGATTGGTAAGGTTTTTAGGCAATAGAAATAGTACGGCCAAGTGCCGGGATAGAAAACGAGCTGCACATCAAGTACGTCATTGTGCCTCTATTGTACGCTATCCCCTACCGGATAAACAACAGATAGAAGGCGACGCTGTTCTTTAAGGAGTGTAGCAGCATACTCGACCATAGCCCGCCCGTCTTCTCGCGCAGCGTTGCCAAGCAGAAACCGAGGATAAAGGTGTCGATAAAAGCGATCCACAGCGGGCCCCCGGATGATGCCCCATTGAGGTGGGCAGCCCCGAATAAAGCCGATGACAGTAGTGCCGAGACTAGATAGGGCGTGACTTTGCGGAGACTCGTATAGAGGAAGCCGCGGACCATAATTTCCTCGGCGATCGGTGGCAGCACCACCAGACTGATGAAGGTCAGCGTCAGCGCGACCGGGCCGCTGACCCCGTTAAAGCCAATATCCTGCTGCTGATCGACGTTGAGCCCCGGAAATACCCGTTTGCCGACATATGCAGCTACAAGAAAAATGATGTAATAGATCGGTAACGTCAGGACCGCCCACCCGATGTCGCTAAACTTCGGGCGGCGCAGGCCGATATGGCTGAGTTTTGTCTTGAAGTGCCTGACAAATAGGAAGATGGCACCGACCGACATGGCCTCAACCAGCAAAATATAGCTAAATTGAATGCCCGGCGAATTAGAAATCAGATCGGCAATCCGGGTGGCATCGTGGTAGCGCAGTTGCGCGTATACACTGATTAGCACGCCACCAATAATTTGGGTCACAAAAAACACCAGAATCAAATACACCGTGGCTAGAACCGGATTCCAGGTAACTTTGGTGGCGGGCGTTTGCTCTGCCTCCATGGCTAGCGCCGAATATCAACCACAGTTATAACAATAATTAATGTGACCAGTACTAAGAATCCTATCGCGTTGATGCGCTCTTCGAGCTTGTTACTCAGCGGCTTTTTGAAGATGCCGCGGGCGATGAGGGTGATCCACAGCTTACCGCCGTCCAGGGCTGGTATCGGCAAAATATTCATAATCGCCAGGGTGAGCGAAATAATGGCAATGATCACCAAAATATACTGCCACCCAAGTGAGCTGCCGCTCTGCAGCAATAAGAAGATGCCGACCGGCCCGGTTACCTGGCTACTGGCGGCCGACTGGCCATGCTGGCGGGCCTGCGTGTTTCCGGTAGCAGTGCCGGCGAAGATGCTACCAAGGCCAGCCACCGCCTTGCCGAGCCCCTCGAAGGTCAACCCGGTGATCTGAGCGCTAAAGCCGACCGCCACCACCGGCGCCGACCACGTGGAGCGCTGGAGCGTAAATTCGGTTGGCACCACGCCTAGGTAACCCTTAGGGTTATCAGTATTTTGACTGGCATCGCGTACCGCTTTGGTCAGCAATGTAGCTTTGGCGGACTTAGTTTGGCCATTGTGGCTGTAGTGGACGGTGACCTGCTGGCCGGCATACTGTTGCGTGACATTCGGCAAGCTGTCCGAGTCGATAATGGTCGTACTCTTGCCTGGCGCGCTGATGCCGAGTAATTGGTCGCGCTGTTTCAGACCGGCCTTGGCGGCTGGCGATCCCGGTTCAACATAGGTGATTAGTACTTCGCGTTTGCTGATTTTGGTGTCGCTGGCGACGGTAAACTGGTTATCTACCAGTTTCGGCATACCAATGATGGCCAAAATGGTCAGCAGCACCAGCCCAATAACCAAGTTCATCACTACGCCGGCCGCCATGATCTGGGTTTTAGCCCACAGGCTGGCGGCGCCAAAACTGCCCTTGGCAGTATCGCTATCGTGCTCGCCCTTAAGTTTGACGAAGCCGCCGAGCGGTAAGAGGTTGATCGTAAAGTCCCACCCGCCCTTCATACGCTTTTTGTACAGCCGCGGTGGGAAGAAAATGCCGAATTCTTCAGCTACCACGCCGTTACGTCGAGCGGCCACGAAGTGGCCAAATTCGTGGGCGACGATCAGGCCAATAAACAGCAAAATACCAATAACGAGCAGGACAACGGACATGTTCATCTAGTATATAGTGCTTGCGCTCACCCGCAAAGCTTCGCGGCCCGCTCAAGCGCTGATTTATTAAAACATTTAAGATTTGTCTCAGTTAGAGCGGCGATCATGACTTGTTTTCATTCGAATCATCATGGCATCATCGCATATTCGCATTATCGCATCGCCCGCCTGGGCCATAAAACCGCATCAAAGCATCAGTATGCCGATACGCTTTGATGCGCCGCGTTTGTAAGGGCCCACACCGCACGTCGCACGTCGCACGTCGCAGCGGTGCTAGAGAGACATAATTTCTTGTTCTTTGGCCTTGGCAGCGCCATCAACCTCAGCGCGGGCCTTATTCATGGCATCATCAACCTGCTTCTCGAAGCGTTTGGCGTCGTCTTCGCCGATTTCTTTGTCCTTTTTGGCCTTATCGATCGCGTCCATGGCGTCGTGGCGAGCTCCCCGCAGGCGGACCATGCACTCTTCCTGTTTTTGGCCGATTTGCTTGGCGATTTCGCGGCGGCGCTCTTCGTTAAGGGGTGGAATGGGGATGCGGATGACGCGGCCGTCGTCGGTTGGGTTGAGGCCGAGCTGCTGGTTGTTACGAATGGCGGTAACGATGGCTTGCAGGTTGCTTGGATCAAAGGGTGAGATCTGGAGTAGCTGGGCTTCGGGTGCGGTGACAGTGGCTAGCTGGATAAGCGGCATCGGCGCACCGTAGGCTTCGACGCTGACGCCGTCGAGCATGGCGGCGCTGGCTCGACCAGTACGCAATGACTTGAGGTCGGCGGCAAAAAAGTCGGCCGCCTGTTGAAACTTTGATTGGGCTTGGGTAATAATTTGGCTCGGGTTCATGAATATCCTTTATTTCAGTTTTAGTATAACATTCCCTGTTATGTGCAAGAATTTTTACAATCAAACACGCTCGACAAGCTTATGCTAAATATACGTAACAGTAAGGAGCGCATAATGAACTTTACCGACAAAATTATGGAAAAACTTAACGCCCGCAGTAGCAACGACTACATGTCGGACGATAAAGAGCAGCACACCAGCATGATGGGCCGTATGAAGGGCTCGCTGCAACGACTTAGGGGTAACCGCCACTAATCCCCTGCTCAAGCGCGAAAAGAGCCGCTTCAAAGCGGCTCTTTTCATAGCTTGCGGAGACGCTTAACTAATCGTCGCGTTCGCCGAGAGCGATGCGGGCAAAGCGCCGAACAACGATGTTCTCGTTGAGGCGGGCGTTGTGGTCTTTGACGAGGTCGCCAACAGTGATGTCGGGGTTCTTAATGTAAGGCTGGTCGAGCAGACAACGCTCGGCGAAGTGCTTCTTGACCTGGCCTTCGACTATTTTGTCGACCATGTCGGCAGGCTTGCCGTCGGCCAGGGCTTTTTCGCGGAATTCGGTGGTCACCTTCTCGGTTTCGGTGGCGGGAATTTGGTCGCTGCTGACGTAGAGCGGCGCGCTGGCGGCAATGTGCATGGCAACATCCTTGAGGAGTTCGCCAAAAATTTCGCCGCGGGCGACAAAGTCGGTCTCGGAGTTGATCTCGACGACGACGCCGATGCGGCCGTCGTGGTTGTAGGTGCCGATCAGGCCTTCGCGGGCTTCGCGCTCGCCGCGTTTATCGGCTTTGGTGAGGCCTTTTTTACGCATTGCCTCGAGGGCTTTATCGAAGTCACCGCCGACTTCGTCGAGGGCTTTTTTAGCGTCGGTCAGACCGACACCGGTGAGGTCTTTGAGTCGCTTGATGGTTTCAATGTCTACTGCCATAAAAATTACTCCTTTGTTTCTGCAGGTACGTCGGTTTTGTCTGCAACTTCTTTTTTAACTTTGTTCTTGCCGGTTTCGATAGCCTGCTTGACGTAGTCAGCGATCAGCTGGATGGTCTTGATGGCGTCGTCGTTAGCCGGGATTGGATAGCGGACCTGGCTTGGGTCAGCGTTGGTGTCGGTGATACCGACAATGGGGATGTGGAGCTTGTTGGCTTCGCGGACGGCGTTAGCGTCGTGGGTGATGTCGAAAACGACGACGGCGCCGACGCGGCTGTTCATATCCTTGATGCCGCCGTAGAGGCGGTTGAGCTCATTGATTTCTTCCTGGAAGCGCTGGACTTCGAGCTTGTTGTACTTGTTGGCTAACTCGCCATTAGCCATGCGCTCTTCGAGGCTCTTGAGGTGTTTAACACGGCCACCGATGGTGTTCCAGTTGGTGATCATGCCGCCGAGCCAGCGCTCGGTTACAAACGGCATATTGGTGTCTTCGGCCAGTTTGCGGACGATATCCTGGGCCTGGCGCTTGGTACCGACCAGCAGCACTTGCTTGCCGGCAGCTGTCGTGTCGTCAATGAAGTTGAGAGCTTCTTCGAGATTGGCAACCGTCTTAGTGAGGTCGATGATGTGCGTACCATTGCGCTTAGAGTGAATGTACGGCGCCATTTTGGGGTGCCAGCGGCTGGTCTTGTGACCAAAGTGAGCACCAGCTTCTAATAATTGTTTAATGTCGACATCTGCCGCCATAGTGTGTCCTTTCTCTTCGGATGGGTGCCCCGCCGGCCCTACACGGGTGACGATGGGGAGGATGTGATCCCAACCTGCTTAATTTGTGGTAACCCTATATTAACAGATGAGCTAAGAAGTTACAAGCCCGTTGCGACTGCTACTCCGTAAACATTTCGGCCCGGGCGACAGCTGCGGCGCCTGTCAGATACACCAACTGCTCGGCATGCGAACTAATAAATTGCGAGACCGGCTGGAACATATCTACACCCGGGCTAGCCTCCACATACGGAACTGCCAGCGTGAGTGGTTCGTACAGGTTGGTTGCTACTCGTGCACCAATCCTATGCCCAAGGTCCGGGCTGCTATCACTTGCTTTGAACCGTACCGCGGCGCGGATAAAGCGTTGGCGTTGGTCAGCCGTGCCATAGTTAAGTTCCTCAGCTCGTGCCACCATGGTATTAGTGGCGTAGGCTGCAATTAGTTGGCTCGGGATCTCAAGCGTCGGCTTGCGCGCCACAAAACCCGCCGAATAGGAGCCATCCATCATCTGTTCGTCACTCACACAGAGGTGCATGGCCATGACATCGGAATTGCCAGTTCGGAGCGCCGAAAACCTATCAAGCAGGCGAATTAAAGGGCGCAACCGGGCTTCACGGCGACTTGGCTCTTCGGCTCCGATCTCTTGCAGCATAAAATGATAGTATTGGTCCTGCCCCTGCGACTCTGCTTCTACATCCCCCGAGGCCAGTAACGCGGCAAGATTCTCTTCGAAGTATGGCTGCTTGCACGCTATCTCAGCAGCAGCTGACCGGGGGACAACCACGGCGAAATCCGGTTTATGAGAATTTGTGCCTACATCAATCCACATTATTGCTGATTATACCATCTTTTACTTGTTGGTAAAGCTCCTCCGGCCCTCGCTTGACCGGATGGTAACAGAGGTGTATACTAGTCGAGATTAACCGTTGACTGCGGCGTCGCTCACCGCTAACCAACGTATTTTTAATGAGCAAGAGGAACACCTGTTATGAAAAAAAATTTGCACCCTAGCAATTACCGCCATGTCGTCTTCGAAGACCTCAACAACGGCGCCCGCATCCTAACCCGCTCGACCGTCGCCACCGACGAAACCACCAAATGGGATGACGGCAACGAGTACCCACTCGTCAAAGTCCACATCACCAGCTTTACGCACCCGTTCTACACCGGTGAAGAGCGCGTCCTCGACCTCGAAGGCCGCGTCGATAAATTCAAGGCCCGCGCCGCTGCCGGTGCTGCTGCCAAAGACAAGCGTGTCGCTGCTGCCCAGAAGGCCGCCCGCCGCACCGCTGCCAAGATTGAAAAAGCCGAAACCGTTGCGACCGCCAACAAGACCACAAACCCCAAATCAGGCACACCAAAAGCCACCGAAGCCAAAGCCTAGTTCTCTCTGTTACTCCTCTTGCAAACAGCATGAAAATGTTGTAATATTAGTTTAATCATGGAACTTCACCCCCAAGCCGAACAAGATCGGCTCACTGCCGAGATGAGAGAGCACATGCGTGCCTCAAGCGATTTGTTGCGTCAAATTGTCGCCAGCACTCTGCCGGCCGCGGAGTTGATCGGCGAGGAACGTCAGCTCGCTGCCCAAGTGGCCAGTGAGCGTGCTGATATCGAGCGCGGCGAAAACCAGGCCGCGAATGCCTGCTTTAAACGCTTTCATGCCACTCTACCGGTTATTGAACTCGGTGATGACAAGCAATTAGTATTTCGCAACGACGACCTCGTAACGTTGCGCTTGATCGAAGCTACCGCGTTTGGTGGTATACGTGAACATACCCATTACCCGAACGGCCACGACTTTGGTGGCGGCGGCTTCAGTATGCGTGTCCCAGGGTTTGTTGTCGGCCAGCGAACTATCAAGACTTTCGACGAAGCCCGGGACAGCCTGGTAGAAGTGCTGTTTGCGCCAGCATTGCCGCGCGAAGAAAGAAATACACGGCACGCAGACCTTGGACGCAGTGCCCTTTACTTCTCGACCGGTCTAACATCCGTCTTAACTACCGCTCGTGCCCTCGACGTTCTGGAGGATTTAACAATCGAGCAGTCACGCCGACCGATCGACGAAACCAACGCCGACACTTACCTCGACAAAGATGGCCGGCGGCGCTTACGCTTGGACTGGAATTGCTTACGCCGGACATCGAGTTGGGCTTCCGACCTAAAATCATTAACCCGTACGCCGCGCACCGAACGCGGTGTTATCCGCCAGCAACGCGAACTTGTTGAGGGCATTCGTGCGGGGGGCTTACCCATAAATCCATATTGGGATAACCGCCTCATCGACCGCTCATCGGTCACCAAAGATATGATGCTCAACTACGACATGGCCTACCACTGTCAAAAACTTGCCATTCTCATTGGTGACGTCGCCGTGTTTGACGATGGCATGGGTAGCCTTGATGAGCAGTGGCGCCACGCCAGCTAACTAGTCTTGCATACGCGCGCCGGCTTTTTTGATAGGATATAGACAATGGATAACAAAGAACAGCAGTACCGGGCCGAATTGGCCGAGCTCAGCGAGCGGATCGATTCCGACCCGTCAATTTACAGCGACCCAAGCTACCCCAAACTGGCCAAGCGCCGCTCGACCCTCGAAGACGTGGTAGGTTTGTTCGACGAGAAAGCCCGGCTGCTCAAGGCCCACGCCGAGGCCGAGGAGCTGCGTGGCGGCTCCGACGCCGAGATGCGGCAAATGGCTGAGATCGAGCTCGAAGAGCTGGCCCCCAAAATTGAACAAAACCACGAGGCCCTAGTTACCGCCCTGACGCCACAAGACCCCAACAACGAGCGCGACGTCATCGTCGAGATCCGGGCCGCTGCCGGCGGCGACGAGTCCAGCCTGTTTGCTGGCGAACTCTACCGGATGTACGCCCGCTGGGCCGAGAACCGCGGCTTTAAGCTAGAGATCCTCACCGAAAGCGCCAACGAAGTGGGTGGCTATAAAGACCTCACCTTCTCGATGAAAGGCGTCGACGTCTACAAATATATGAAGTTCGAAGCCGGCGTCCACCGCGTCCAGCGGGTGCCGACCACCGAGAGCCAGGGCCGCATCCACACTTCAACCGTGACGGTAGCCGTACTACCCGAAGCTGAAGAGGCCGAGATCGAGATTAACCCAGCCGACCTGCGGATCGACGTGTACCGCTCGGGCGGCCACGGCGGCCAATCGGTCAACACCACCGACTCAGCCGTTCGCATCACCCACCTGCCCTCCGGCTTGGTGGTCTCCAACCAGGACGAGAAGTCGCAGATCAAAAACAAGGCCAAGGCCATGAGCGTACTACGGGCACGCCTGCTACAGATTAAAATCGATACCGAATCGGCCGCCCTGTCCGACGCCCGCAAAAAACTCATCGGCTCTGGCGACCGCTCCGAAAAAATCCGTACCTATAACTTCCCCCAGGACCGCATCACCGACCACCGCATCGGCTACTCACGCTCTAACATCCCCGCCGCCCTGGCCGGCGACATCGACGATATCATCGATGCCCTCCAGGCCGCCGAATACGAATTACTATCCGAAGAAGCATAATGAAAACCCTGATTACTGGCTGGGCAGGCACTGGTAAAACCTCAATTTGCCGCGAGCTCCGCGAACGCGGTTATAACGCCTTCGACGGCGATAAGATCCCCGGGCTAGCCGCCTGGCGCGACATCCAGACGCACCAACCAGTTGCCGTCGACACCACGAGAGCCATCGATTTCCAAACAGTTGACTGGATATGGGACCCGGTAGTGCTTGAGGAATTACTTGCCACCGATGATGACCTCTACCTCTGCGGCAGCGCGCGGGACGTCTTGAGCTTTTCAAAGTACTTTGGCCGTACCATAGTGCTATCGCTCGATCCAGCGTTGCAGACTCACCGGATCCTGACGCGAACAAATAATAACTATGGTAAGCATCCCGATGACCTGGCTGTGACGCTTCGCGGGCAAGCCATACTTGAAGCAGAAGCCCAAACTATCGGCGCAATACTTATTGATGCCAGCCAACCACTTACAGCCATCGTCGACCAAGTTATATACCTCCCCACCCCCAACGCTTCTTAGTGCTCTCGTCTGCTATGCTAGTGGCATGACTGTGGGAGATTTTATACAGGTCGCACAGCGTCGACTGGAGGCGGCCGGGATTGGCTCTGCTCGGCTGGACGTCTTGGTGCTCGTGGAGGACCAGCTGGGCCATGACCGAGCTTGGGTTTTGGCCCACCCGGAATATGAGTTGACGGCTAGTGACAAAAATGTGCTCGACGAGCAATTCGGCCGCCGGGTGAGTCACGAGCCGCTGGCTCATTTGCGCGGACACAGCGAATTTTACGGCCGGAAGTTCGTAGTTTCGGCGGCCGTGCTACAGCCGCGGCCGGAAAGCGAAGCCATGATCGAGGCCCTCAAAAAAATTGTATCCGACTGGCCGAGTGGGGTTCGCCTAATGCCGGGAGCCGCCGCATCAAAGCATCATGGCATTAATGCATCAGCGCATCACACCCATGCATCAAAACAGCAAGATGCCATGATGCAGACGCAAAAAATACAAAAGGGTCTGCGGATCGCGGATGTAGGTGCCGGCAGTGGCGCACTGGGCATTACGGCGCAATTAGAGCTGCCGGAGGCCTCGGTGGACCTATTGGAGATTGATGAAGCCGCCCTGGCAGTTGCAAGAGCAAACGTTATAAATCACACAACGGGTCAAAAAGTTATAAAAAGTGACTTGCTAGCGCAGTCGCCACAGGACTACGACATCTTACTGTGTAACCTGCCCTACGTGCCAGATGATTATCAAATTAATAGGGCGGCCAAGTTTGAACCACGAATTGCCCTATTTGGTGGACCGGATGGGCTAAATATATTTCGACAGCTTTTCGCTCAGCTCCAAATCGTTGAAAAAAAGCCGTTGTACATATTAATCGAGGCCTTTCCCGACCAACATGCTGCCATTAGCCATCTAGCTAGTGGCGAGAGCGGGTTGGGCTACCGTGTGATAGCCACGGACGGCTTTATTGTTGTACTCGCCGCTCGCCCAATGAACGACTAAACGGTGAGTCAGGCGGCAGGTCAACTGTCAGGGCGCCAAGGTTCTCGATGACGTACTGCTGGTACTCGGTAAGGCCAAGCAGCTCGACCTTATCAGCAAGGACTGGCAGCGGCGTCGCATCCAGCAGACGTTCATGTCCCGCCACAATGGAGGCAAACGAGTTATTGAGTGGTTCACTATAGAAGACTGCCTCAGCCGGGTCTTCCTTTGAACAAAAAACTGTTGCCAGCTGTCTCCGGGTTGCCGCAGAGGTAACACTGGGAGTCACTCGCCGGCTGCCGCCGAACGATGCATCTTCAGTTAGGATGCCGGCGGGAAGGCCACCAATAGTCAGTCGACCTAAAAAGTTGGGTAGCAGCATACGTAGGTCGGGTACACGGTCGGCCAGCAGCGCAAAAAATGGTAACTCGACCTGCAAGCGACGGGCCGCTTCGGTATGGCATCCGGGTAGACCAGTCTTGAAGCCTATGTGCAGCTGCCGGCGAGTGCTGGTGGCCTGGGCACTACGCCACGGCCGACCCAGCGGATGAAACTCAGTCGTGCTTCCCGTAGCCGTGGGCTTACCGAGCACGACACTAGCTAACGCTTGCTTATCGATCGCATTCAGGGTCCAAAAACTATGATCTATATATTCAAATTTGTTGCGCGTCATAATCTCTCGTATTAAAAAGGGGAGGTTTTCCCCCTCCCCTTTTTGTAGTACTAGCTAGTATAGCAGACTATGAGCAGCCAGTGGTCGAGCCACAGCTAGAGCAGACATAGCAGCTGCCGGAGCGCTGGGTCTGGTTGCCACAGTTGTAGCACAGTGGTGCAGTGCTATCACCGACGGTCATTTTAGCATCGGCGGTAGGCATGGCTGGAGCTTCGCTGACGGCTGGGGAGGCTGGAACAGCCTCGGCAACAGTCTTGGGAGCGAGAGCCGGCTCAGCGATTGGTGCGGGCTCTTCAATCAGCGACACCTGGGTGGTTTCGAGCGGCATGTCGTCGAACGAGGCGAGGCCGAGTTCGAGACGGTCGTCGAAGCTGAGGTAATCGAGTGCCAAACGGCGGACGATGTAGTCGGTGATCGAACTGGCGGTACGGATTTCCTTATCGTCGGTAATGCCGCTGGGCGCAAAGCTGGTACCACGGAGCGTCTTGACGTAGCTCTTGAGTGGGACACCAAACTGTAGACCGTGGCTCACGCTGACGGCGAAGGAGTCCATCAGGCCGGACAAGGTGCTTCCCTGCTTGGAAACGTTGATGAACAGCTCACCAGGAGTGCCATCTTCGTACTCGCCAACGGTGAAGTAGCCTTCGAGGTCAGAAATTTCGAACTTGTAGGTGCGGCTGTTACGAACCCGTGGCAGGCGGCGACGGACAGCGCCCTTGACGACAATGCGGTCGTCGATGGCTGGAGCGGCTTCGAGGGACTTCTCGGAACCTTCCTTCTTAGCCATGCTGAGCGGTTGGGCCACTTTACAGTTGTCGCGGTAGATGGCAACAGCCTTGAGACCCATTTCCCAAGAATCGATGTGGATCTGCTCGATGTCTTCGACGGTAGCTTCCTCGGGCATGTTGACCGTCTTAGAGATGGCCCCGGATAGGAATGGCTGCACAGCGGCCATCATCTTGACGTGACCGAGATAGTGAATCGAGTTGTCACCCATCGAGCAGGCAAAGACGGCTTCGTCTTCTTTCTTGAGGTGCGGAGCGCCCAGGATGGTCTTTTCGACGTCGATGTAAGCCACGATTTCGTCGACTTGGGATGGCGTGTAGCCCAGGGCCTTGAGAGCGCGTGGGACGGTCTGGTTGACGATGGTCATAGTACCGCCACCAACGAGCTTCTTCATCTTGACCAGGCCGAGATCTGGCTCAATACCAGTGGTGTCGCAGTCCATCATCAGGCCGATGGTGCCAGTGGGAGCCAGCACGCTAGCTTGGCTGTTACGGACACCGAATTGCTCGCCGAGTTCGACGGCTTCGTCCCAGGCGCTGGCGGCGGCATTGAGGAGATCTTCGGATACCAGGCCAGCATCGATTTTAGAGACTTCTTCGCGGTGCTTGCGCAGTACGCGCAGCATGCCGTCACGGTCTTTGTGGAAACCGGCGAACGGTCCGACCCGGCCGGCCAGCTTAGCGCTAGTCGCGTAGGATTGGCCGGTCAGCAAAGCGGTGATGGCGGCAGCAATGGCGCGGCCTTCGTCGGAGTCGTACGGCAGGCCGAGGGCCATCAATAGTGCGCCAAGGTTGGCGTAGCCGATACCCAGCTCGCGGTAGGCCTTGGCCGTCTTACCGATGCTTTCGGTGGGATACTCGCTGTAGCCAACCAAGATTTCCTGGCCGGTAAACATGATTTCTACAGTGTGGATGAAGGATTTGATGTCGAAGCTGCCATCGTCGTTTAGGAACTTGAGCAGGTTGAGACTAGCCAGGTTACAGGCCGAGTTGTCGAGGTGCATGTACTCGGAGCACGGGTTGGATCCATTGATGCGGCCGGCTTTGGGCGTGGTGTGCCACTCGTTAATGGTGGTGTCAAACTGCATACCAGGATCGGCACACTCCCAGGCAGCTTCGGCAAACTGGCGGAATAAAGCGCGGGCTTTAACCGTCTTGACGACGCGGCCATCGGTGACGGCCTTGAGGTCCCAGTTTTCATCATTTTTGACAGCCATCATGAAGTCGTCGGTAACACGCATGGAGATGTTGGCGTTCTGGTACTGGATGCTGAAGGCGTCCTTACCGTCGAGGCTCATATCCCACCCAGCTGCCTGCAGATCGCGGGCCTTGCGCTCTTCGAGCTTTTTGCTGTCGATGAACTCTTCAATGTCAGGGTGGCTAGCGTTTAAGATAACCATCTTAGCGGCCCGGCGGGTCTTGCCGCCACTCTTAATAGCACCGGCGCTGGCGTCGGCACCGCGCATGAAGCTGAGCGGACCGCTGGCAGTACCAGCCGACTTGCCGAGGGCTTCTTTAGAAGATCGGATAGTGCTGATGTTGATGCCGGAACCAGAACCGCCCTTAAAGATCATGCCCTCTTCGACGTACCAGTTGAGAATGGCTGGCATGGTGTCTTCGACGCCGAGGATGAAGCAAGCGCTGGCCTGCTGGGCTCGGTCTTTGGCACCGATGTTAAACCAAACTGGTGAGTTAAATGATGCCCGCTGGGTAGCCAAGATGTACTTGAGCTCTTCACAGTAATCTTCGGCCTCGAGTTCGGTCGCAAAGTAGCCCTCTTGCAGGCCCTGGCGAGTGATGGTGTCGGCGACACGGTCGATCAAGTGCTTCAGGGAGCTTTCGCGGTCGGCATCGCCGGGAGTACCGGTAAAGTACTTCTGAGCCACAATGTTGATGGCATTAAGCGACCAGCCCTCCGGGAACTCAACGCCGAGCTGCTCGAAGACGTTCTTGCCGGTGCCTGGGTTGGTAATAATTGAATCACGCTTTTCCCACTTCAGCAGATCGTAGGCTTTGCTCTTTTTTGGCGTGAACATGCGCTGCACACTCAAAGTTGTTACTTGTCCCATAATTGTTCCCCTCACTTCTTGGACCAGTTCTCAACCGGTCTTATATTATATTTGGTTTTTTGACTATCCATTAGCGCTTTCTTATGCGCGCGTTATTTGAGCGTCTGGCGCTAACCTTTGACCTCTTGTTCTTCGTGTGCAATATGTTTGCCTTGCCGAACGTTGGTAAGTTCGCGCTCAAAGCTGGCAATGTCCTTGAATCGGCGGTAGACACTAGCGAAGCGCACATAGGCGACTTCGTTGAGTGCTGCCAGCTGGGTCATGACTAACTCTCCAACTTTCGAGGATGGCACTTCGGTCTCGCCGCAGTCGTATAAGTCTTGCTCAATCTGATTGATGACTTTTTCGAGCTGCAAACTAGTAACCGGCGTTTTTTCGCAGGCCCGATACAGGCCGGCCAACAACTTATTGCGGCTAAAGAGTTGCCGGGTGCCATCGTTTTTGACGACGATGAGCTGCGGCCGCTCGATTCGTTCATAGGTTGTGAAGCGCTGTCCACACGCGTTACACATACGTCGGCGGCGAATTGCCTGGCCATCGCTCACATCGCGAGACTCAATAACCTTGATGTCGTCGCTGGAGCATTGGGTGCATTTCATGCTGCCTCCTCCATGGGTTACCGGCAGAAACGAGAGGCTACGAAAGCAGGCTTTTATACATAAGCCTGTAGCGTCTCATTCTACTTTTACCCATTTTTATTTACTGTGCTATTTAAATGTACTAGCCCCTCGGAGTGGTGCAGTACGTCCAAACTGGTCGCGCATCCCCTCTATATAGCGTCTAGATCCATTACTATAGCCCTAGCAGTAGCGCTTTGCAAGCCGAATTTATCACAATTTGTTGTATTTTTTGGCGATGATTTTACAGCGTATAACAGGGGTTATTCGGGGCTGTCTTGCTCGTCTTTGGGCTTGTCATCCTTGCTACGCTTAGCTAAGCGGCGCAGGAATGAGGGCTTCTCTAGGTCATCCTCGGTGTGGCTGGTGATGATATGGGCATTTGGTTCATCGTCGTGATTACTGTCGGTCTCGTGACTATCGAGACTAAAGCTGGAAGTAGCTTCTTCTTTTTCTTTGTCCTCTTCTTTATCGCTATCGATGCTCCAAATGTTGGGCATTGGCGTATCGCTGCTGAAATCGCTGGCAGGCTGCTCGTTGTCGAGGTTCATATCGAGGTTAGCCATGGCTTGGTCGTCCTGAGGAGCGCTGAGCGGCGTGGCCGTAACGGCTGGTGTGGCGGGCTCTTCGGCGCGCTTACCATAATAAGAGGCGTCAAAGCCGGTAGCTACAACGGTGATGATGACTTCGCCATCAAGGTCGGGGCTGATAGTAGCACCAAAGATAATGTTGGCTTCTGGATCAGCGGCGGTGGTGATAGTCTCGGCGGCGGCGTTGATTTCGTGCATCGACAGGTCGTTGCCACCGATGACATTAAACAAGATGCCGCGTGCGCCATCGATGGATACCTCGAGTAACGGCGACTCAATGGCCTGCTTGGCGGCCTCGATAGCGCGATCTTCGCCGCTGGCGCGACCGATGCCCATTAAAGCCGAGCCGGCATTGCTCATGACGGCTTTGACGTCGGCAAAGTCGAGGTTAATAAGACCGTGGACGGTGATCAGGTCGGAAATACCCTGAACGCCCTGGCGCAGAACATCGTCGGCGACTTTGAAGGCTTCCATGAGCGGGGTCTGGCGGTCGATGGTCTGTAGCAGCCGGTCGTTAGGAATAATAATGAGTGTGTCGACGGCTTGGCGTAGCTGGTCGATAGCGAGGTCGGCGTTCTTGCGGCGCTTCTCACCCTCAAAGGCAAATGGCTTGGTGGCAAAACCGACCACCAGAATGCCGGAGTCGCGGGCAATCTGGGCCACCACGTGGCCGGCGCCAGAACCGGTACCACCGCCGGCACCAATAGTTACGAAGACCATATCGGCGCCTTCGATGGCTTGGCGGATTTCGTCGGACGATTCACGGGCGGCTAGTTCACCGACGCTCGGGTCGGCGCCAGCGCCGAGGCCGCGGGTGGTGTCTTTGCCGATGTGGATTTTGCGACTAGCTTTGGAGTGGTGCAATGCTTGGGCATCAGTATTGACGGCGATAAATTCGACGCCCTCAATCCCCGCATCAACCATGCGGTTGATGGCCGCGCCGCCGGCACCGCCGACGCCGATTACCTTAATTTGTGCAAATGTCTCGATTGCTGGTTCAACGACTTGTGGCATGTCATCCTCTTAATTAGAACTACCCTGTTATACAAGCAGTATACCCCACGTAATTTAGTTCAACAAATGTGATCGGGAAATTTTGTGGTTTCGGGTGCCCCGGCTGGCCATTTTTGGGGCGGAATCCGCCGCGTTCGAGCGGCCGCCAAAAAGCCTATTGTACAATTTATTTGCTCAATTTAACAGATACGGACCCTGCTGGCTGAGTTAGTGTCATGATGGCACATAGGCAGTTTTTAACTGAGTCAAAACTGTAGCCCAAACTATTGACGTATAGGTCTTAAATATGCATAATAATATCAATGGACGAGACTGCTGCCGAGCTGGCAAAAGCTAATGTACAATTTTTTGCCGAAGAGTTCGGTCCGCTTTATGAGGGCATGCGCCGCGACCTGATTGGCGCCCTGGCCATCGAGAAGGCCAGCTTTGCCGACTTGGTCGCCAAAGAAGAGAGCGAACGCGCTAACGGCGCCCTCATCCGGGGCTTGGTAGATGCCCTACCGGCCGAGAGCAAACCGCCGCTGGATCACCCCCAAGATATAACTAGGGCGAAAGGCACCTACGGCACCTTCAAGCCGCAAGATGAACTGCAGGCTCACGGTATTTTAAGCAACGTTATATGGTTGAGTACTTACAAGCAAGAATATGCTACGTATAGGCGGTATACCTTATATACGCCGTGTTATGTCGTCGGCGCCTCCGACAAAAGCTATCTTCTGGCCGCTACATCCTCTACGAAAACCGATGCCCGAATATATGAATTTACACCGAGCCGGCGCCAGCGCAAAAAAATTGCCGAAGTCATGGCAGGTTTCGACCGCCCGATGAGCCCAGAGACTATGGCTGCTATCTTCGACAAGCAGACCCTGTCTATGGTTATCGCTCCGTCGCCACAAGGTGTAATGGAGTTCTTTGAGCCGGCTGAGTTTGGTTCGGAGGCGCTGACGACAGTTTCTGACGCCATGCTGGCCGAATACAATGTGATCCACCACCTCAACCGCCTGGCCGGCATCTTCTCTCAAGAGCAAGCTTTGATTGATCTCTTAGGTTAGTGCTCGCGCTTCGTTAAGAAATTATTAAATTTGACCATAAAATTTGGGAGGCTGCCAGCAAAGCCGCTACACTTAAGGCATGTACTATTACTTTGTTTGGGTCCGGAGCAATCGCTACCACGGTAAAGAAGCACTCACCTATAGCCACGAGTCCGTCATCAAAACCGGTTCGCTCGTAGAGGTGGAGATGCAGCGCGAGGTGGTGATGGGCGTAGTTACCGGCGCCACGGCCGAACCGCGCTTTAAGACTAAGCCGATCCGCACCGTCTATAAGCTGCCGCCGATTCCGCAGCACCTGCTGCAAGTTACGCTGTGGCTGCAGAGCTACTACCCCGCACCGCTGGGGATTATCAGCCAGCAGCTGGTACCGGCGGCCTTTAGTGAGGCGGTGCTCGCCAAACACGAGCTACCGCAGTTTGCACCGCCCGACCCGAGCAGCCTGCCGCCGCTGACCGCCGAGCAAACCGATGCGCTCGCTGCCATGCAAGCCCGCAATAGTTACCTTCTGCACGGCACAACCGGCAGCGGTAAGACGCGTTTATACATTGAGCTGGCTCTGCAGACGATTGCCGCCGGCAAGTCGGCGCTGATTCTGACGCCCGAGATCAGCCTGACCTCGCAGCTGGCTGCGAACTTCCAGAAGATCTTTGGCAGCCGGGTATTAGTGCTGCATTCCCAGCAAGCGCCCGCCGAGCGTCGTCAGGCTTGGCTAACAAGCCTGCGTACCGACCAGCCACTGATCATTATCGGGCCACGCTCTGCCCTGTTTAACCCGGTCCGTAAGTTAGGCTTGATCGTACTGGACGAGGCCCACGAGGCGGCCTACAAGCAGGAGCAGGCGCCGCAGTACCAAGCTGGTCGGGTGGCAGCCCAGCTGGCGGTGCTCACCGGCGCCAAGCTGGTGCTCGGCTCGGCTACCCCATCGGTCAGCGATTACTTTTTGGCCCTGCAAAAGCAGCGGCCAATCATCGAGCTACGCCATCTGGCACGCGGCGAGCTCCAGCCGACGTCGATGAATATCATCGACATGCGTGAGCGCAGCCTGTTTTCGCGCTCGCCATATTTGAGCCAACCGCTCATCGAAGCTGTCCAAACCGCCCTGCAGCGCGGCGAGCAGACTATTTTGTACCTCAACCGCCGCGGCACCGCCCGGATGGTGCTCTGTGAGCACTGTGGCTGGCAGGCTGACTGCCCCCACTGTGATCTACCCCTCACCTATCACGGTGACCGCCACGAGCTGCGTTGCCACAGCTGCGACTACCACGCTCCGGCGCCCTCCAGCTGTCCCGAATGCGGCCATCCGTCTATCTTATTTAAGACGGCCGGCACCAAAGCCATCGTCGAAGAAGCCGAGCGGCTGTTTCCGCAGGCCCGGATTGCCCGCTTCGACACCGACAACGTTCGGGCCGAGCGCTTTGAGCAGCACTACGAAGCCATCACGCGCGGCGAAGTCGACATTTTGGTAGGCACGCAACTGCTGGCCAAAGGCCTCGATTTACCGAAGTTAAGCACACTCGGCGTCATCCTGGCCGACACCAGCTTATACATGCCCGATTTCTCAGCCGAGGAACGCACCTATCAGCTACTCAACCAAGTGCTTGGCCGGGTTGGCCGCGGCCACGTCGACGGCCATGCCTTTGTACAAACCTACCACCCTGAGCACCCGCTGATCGGCTTCGCCATTCGCGACGATTACCAGGCCTTTTACAACTACGAGATCGCCGTCCGCAAGCAGTTTCTGTTCCCACCCTTTTGCTTCATGCTCAAGCTGTCCTGCCGCCGGGCCAGCGTGGCCGCCGCCGAGAAAGCCGCCAACAAGCTCCGCGAGCTGCTCGAAACTGGCGGCTATAAAGTCCGCGTCGAGGGCCCGGCCCCATCGTTTTACGAGAAGCTGCAGGGCAAATTCCAGTGGCAGATCATCGTCAAAGCCGTTGAGCGCGGCGAGCTGCTACGCATCATCGCCGACCTTCCCGCCAACTGGTCGTACGATATCGACCCCGTCGACCTGCTGTAGTTTGGGACTCGGCGGGACTTAATGTACATAGCAACTACGTTTGATACAAAGTTCCTGGGCAATGAAAGTACAGACGTCAATGCGCCTTGAGATAGAGTTAAAAAAAGATGCCCAAATTCTTGCCGATCAGATGGGAATCGATTTCACAAAGTTGGTAGAGCTATTACTGCGCCAAGCGGTCAAGGAACGCGGGGAGTTACTCGCTAGTTTGCGAGAGCATCCTGCTCGTATGAGCGACGCCGAACTCATGATAAAGACACGTCAGCTCAACGGTGAAGCGCACGCCCGCTGGTGGCGGGAACAAAAAAATGTCATCGGGCGAAAGCTGCATTAAGAGAGCCAGTCAAAACAGGTGACGTAAGGAGTTATTTCGGGTATAATCGGTGAGAATATGACCAAAGACGACATCATTGCCCTGCCAAACACGCATTTACGCCAGAAGTCGGAGCGGGTCGGCATTATTACGCCGGAGATCCTGCAGATTGTGGCCGACATGGAAGCGGCTACTATCAATTGGGACGAAAGTCGCGACCATGAGGTTGGCGTGGCGCTGGCGGCGGTGCAGATCGACCGGCTCTATAAAATTGTGGTGGTCCGCAACAATTACGACGATAAAAGCGACCACACGTTTACCGCTTTTATTAACCCGGAGATCACTAAATTCGAGGGTAAGCTGGAGGCGGATTTTGAGGGCTGTTTGAGCGTGCCGAATGTGTATGGCAAAGTGTCGCGTTACAGCAAAGTGAAGGTCAAGGCACTCAACATCGAGGGTCAGGAGTTTCGGGTGACGGCCGAGGGCTTCTTGGCGCGGATTTTTCAGCACGAGATCGACCACACGAACGGTATTGTTTTTATCGACCACATTCGGGATGATCCGGAGGCATTTTATCGCCTGCAAGACGATGGTCAGCTCGGAAAAATCGACTACGACCAAGTACGCGAGGACGCTGAGCTATGGCCAGCCGACTGAGCGAGGAGCCGATTGTCTTTTTGGGCAGTGGGCCGGTGGCGGCCGCTAGTCTGCGCTTGCTGGCGGAGCATTTTATCATTGAGGCGGTGGTTACCAAGCCGCAGCCGGAGCACCATAAAGCGACGTTCCCTGTCCTGGCCGCGGCCACCGAGCTGGGTCTGCCGGTGCGCACTACCAGCAACAAGGCCGAGCTGTCGGAGCTGATGGCCGCAAAACCATTTACCAGTCGCCTCGGCGTGGTGATCGACTACGGTATTATCATCGCCCAGGACGTTATTGATTACTTCCCGATGGGCATCGTAAATAGCCACTTTAGCCTGCTGCCTGAATGGCGTGGTGCCGATCCGATCACCTTCAGCATTTTGAGCGGCCAGGAGCGGACCGGCATCAGCTTGATGCTGATTGTGGCCGCGCTCGATGAGGGCCCGCTGCTCAAGCAAGTCCCCTACACGCTGCCGCATGGTATCACCACGCCGGAACTCACCGACCAATTGGTCAAGCTGAGCGATCAAGCGCTGGCCGACACGCTGCCCGGCTACCTGACCGGTGACATCACGCCTCAGCCCCAGCTAGAAGCCAGCATTTTGGACGATAAGACGCCTACCTACTCGCGCAAGCTCAGCAAACAAGACGCCGTGCTCGATTATAATAAAACCGCCCTGGAACTAGAGCGCGAAGTCCGGGCTTTCGCTGGTTGGCCGCGCAGCCGGACGCGCATTGCCGATATCGATGTGGTGATAACGGCCGCTCACGTCGAAGACGGCGAGGGCGCGCAAGGCGCTCTATGGCTCGGCGACAAGAACTTTGGCATGTATTGCCAAACTGGCGTGCTGGTCTTTGACCGCCTGATCCCAGCCGGCAAAAAAGAGATGGATGCCGCGGCCTTTCTGGCGGGCTATCGGCCGAGCCAAGACTTAACCTAGCTAGACGGCGGGTCCAGCTGGTGGCTGCTGACTAGGGTACTGCGGCTGAACGGGCTGTGGTGGTTGATACTGGGGTTGGGGCGCCGGGGCGTATTGCTGCGGCTCAGGCGGAGCGGCGTAGGGCTGCGCCGGCGCAGGTGCCTGTTGCGGTTGGTAGCCAGGGTCACCCTGTGGCGCCGGTTGTGGTGGCTGATATGGCTGGGGCGCCGGTGCGTATTGCTGCGGTTGTGGTTGCGGAGCGTATTGCTGGGGCGCCGGCGGGGCATATTGCTGCGGAATGGCGGCTGGTTGCTGGGGCGGCAGCTGGGCTTGCTGCTGACTAGCGACTAAAATCTGTGGCGCCGAAGCGGCAACTTCGGCTCGGAGCTTGTCGAACTCTTCTTGGACAATGTCTTTATAATTAGGAAAATTCGTTTCGAGCCATTTGAAGGCGCCGGCATCGTCCTTGGCCTCGAAGTAACGCTCAAACTCGTCGAGCTGCTCGTTAGACATTTGGTCGGCTAGGCGCATACCGACACGCATCTCGAGCGTCTCGTAAATATGCTTGAGCAGGCTGTTTTTCTCGGCGTCCGGCAGGCCGCCAAGCCCGATCTCCTGAAGTAAGTTGTCATCAATCTTTAACATATGCTTCCATTGTACACTATGACCCCCGTGGGGCGCTTGCTAGAAAATTCGCTTTCGCTGTTTACAGCTCATCAACACGACTAAAAAATTCGTGGAGCGAATATGACAAGCAGACATTGGGTTTAGGAAGAAAGCACACGAGGATCCGTGACAACCGTAGACCAATGCCTACTTGCCAGATTCGCTCGGGGGTACGAGCTACAGGTACTGGCCGTACTGATTGGCGGTGGCGATGGGCTGGGCCGGGTTGGCCATGATGCGAAGGGTGAACGTGTCGTCGTCGATGGGGAAGCCGGGGATCTCGGCGTGGTCGAAGCCATGGGTGGCCTGACCGAGCAGCTCGTCGGAGAGCTCACCGTTGAGCCAAAGCACCACCGCGTGCTCTGCCGAGATGTACACCATGGCGATCTGCTTGCTGATGCCCTTGTTGCGATCCTCCTTGATGCAGGTGCGGATGCGGTCGAAGATGGTGTTGTTCTGCACGCGCACCGCCATCCTGGCTTCGTTGTCGAGAACGCCGGTGAAGCGCAGGCCGCCGGGCGTCTTGTAGCCGGTGAAGCCGAAGAAGTTGACGCTGAACTTGTCGTGCGTGAACTTGGACCTGTGGTGGTCGACGGTCATGGGACTGCCCTTCTCCTCATCGGCGGAATGCCTCCAAGCACCGCTTGGTTGTGTGCTCCTAATAAGACACAAGATGAGATGCCAAAGCTTATGCGCTGGCATCTCACCTCGTGTTTGTCTACTTGTCAAAGTGCTTCGGAGTAATCTCTCACAAAACAGTAGTATTCTAACATAAAGAGTAAAAAATACAATACTTCGGCAGTACGTATCCTAAGGTAAGAGTTGGTTTGGTTCGCTTTCGTCCTTGAGGACTCATCAGCACGACTTACATTCGTGGAGCGAATATGACAAGCAGACATTGGGGTTTAGGAAGAAAGCACACGAGGATCCGTGACAACCGTAGACCAATGTCCACTTGCCATAGTCGCTCGGGGAGCTAGCGGTGGAGCTTGACGACCGGGATGTACTTGGTGTCGGCGGGGCTGACGTAGCTGGGCTCCTTCTCGGGAGACCAGGTCGCGCCGGGCGGAACCCAGACGTGGAAGCCGTCTCTCGTCAGCTTGATGCGCATCTCGACGCTACCGTCGGGCCGGTCCTTGATGGAGTACTTCGGGTGAAGCCAGCACTGACGGTCGGCATCGACCCACATGCCCCAGGGGACGATGTACGCGGTCTGGCCGGTGGTCATGCTGTCGACGGTCGGCGCCTCGAGGTCTTCGGGAAGGGTGGCTTGGCGGTTGCTGTGCAGAAGCATGGCATACCTCTCTTGGGTGGAAGTGCCGGATAGTGTGAGGGTGTCGAGCGGGTGTTTTCTTACTTTTACAAGATGAACTGCGAAAACGCGCTCAGCGTACTCACAGTTCATCTCGTATCTGTCTGCTTGTCAAAGTGCTTTGGAGGAACACGCCTCAACAAAACACTAGTATTTTAACATAAAAGCTTTAAAAAAGCAATATCTCAGCACCGGTGATGGTTCGCTTTCGTCCTCGCAGGACTCCTCAGTACAACTATGCGTTTGTAGAGCGAATATGACAAGCAGACATGGGGTAGGAAAACACACGAGAATCCGTGACCTATGAACCAATGTCCACTTGCCAGATTCGCTCGTCAGGCATGATGCCTTGAGTCCACCGCTAGGACTGGGAGCGTTGGGCTTCGAGCTCGCACTCGAGTTCGGTGATGCGCTCGCGCAGTGTGTTGATCTCCTGCTGAGTGGCTGCTTGCTCACACTCGTAGTCTCGGCGGTCGTACTTATCGTAGTGCTCCTGGGGCGCACCGATCGGCTCATTGGTCGTCCAGACAAAGAAGCTGCCATTGCAACCCGGTCGGGCACACGCAAAGCCGCTCTTCGTTCCACGCTCCCAGTACTCCGCGCCTTCGCGCAGGTGTCGCTTGAACTTCAGATGACAGTTCATGTCGTTCTCCCTAGAAGAGGTAGGCGGTGTGCCTGGCTTGCTCGAGCTGGCTGCTGAGTCGGTCGATGGTGGCGTTGAGGTTGTTCCGCTGGCGGAGCTCGATGAGCATGGCGTCGATGTTCTCGACGAACTGCGCACGGCTCGGGTTCGTGATGAACGCGGGCTTGGTGAAGGCGTCGTCGCCGAGGGTGGTGGCGAACCTGATGTCGTCGTCCAGCACCTGCTTGATCTTGCCCAAGACATCCCAAAGGACGTCCTGCAGGGTGAAGATCTCGGGGGCTTGAACCATGAAGCCAAACTGGCCGTACATCGTCTGAAGACCGCTGAGGGTCTCGAGCGCATCGATCAGCTGGTTGCCGATAGGCGTGAACGGATCATCTCCACCGCGCTCTCGCAACCAGCTGGCGTTCACATAACTGCCGGGGGAACCGTTTTGCATGAGCTTGGCATCCAGGTGGAAAGTGACTTCCGGGCTTTGGATGTAGCGCAGTTGCAGCATAACATTTGTAGCCATGGCAATACTCTCTCCTCAAATTTGGCGGGGCTGCCTCTCGCGGAGCGAGCGTGTGTATTCCTTACACACAAGATGAGGCTGCATGGCCGATAAGCCGTTATAGGCCGCGGAGTCTCATCTTGTGCTAATTGTTTGCTTGTCAATGTGCTTTGGAGGATCACCTGAGTGCCTCAACAAAACAACGCTATTTTATAATAAAACTACTTAAAGAGCAATTCTTATGGTCTAGGGTGAAGATGACAAGCAGATATGGGGTCGAGGGGAGCATCACGGAAGCCGTGAACCTAGGTTTGCACCCATAGCCACTTGCCAGCTTCACACTTGGTGCTATTCCCCCCTACGCCACGAAGCCACGAACGCGATCAGGCGCCAAAGGACGCAAGCGAGCCAGACCGGAACGGTGATGAACCACAGTGCGCCCAAGATACCGGCGACCACTGCGGCATCGGTGTTGTCATAGCTCGGGTCGTACAGCGGGCCAAAGTCTCTCGCGAACTGGTTCTCGAGCTTGATCTGAACGGTGCTAGCCGTGAGCACGAACATCACGCCGTAGATGAGCCAGAAGTGGTTCATGACGGGACCCTCTTGGTCTCCTGCCGATCCATCAGGATCACGGCGAGAGTGAAAAGCCCTCCTGACACGAGCAGCAAAACGAGTGGATCTTTCCAGGCACCCTTCTCGTAGGAGTCGTCGATGCGGACGGCGATGAAACCGCAAAGGTTCCACAGCACTACCAGCGTGAGGGCTACGATCGGTTCGAGCATGGCATGGCCTACCCTTCTATCTGCTTGTCATGTTTTGGAGAAAGTCTCTCTCAAAACAGAGGTATCTTACAATGTTTCAACAGAAAAGGCAACGCCCATGGTACGCAAGAGCGAACGCTGTAGCGGAGTGCAGCTTGGGATGAATCGCGAGCACTAAGCGGAGCCGTACTGATGGTACGGTGGAGCGCAGCGCGGAGTGATTCGCCCGAGATGTGCCCGCTACAGCGTTCGCTGGATGGCTTCGCGGGTGAAGACTTCTATGTGATCGCCTTCGAGAAGGTCGATGCGCTTGGTAGTAGTGAAGCTGAGGCCGCACATCTCGCCCTCGAAGACTTCTTTGGCTTCCTGCGGACCGCGCTTGAGGCCAGTGATTTCGACTTCGCCGAGGACTTCTTTGTCTCGGGTGACGCGAGCTAGGGCTGGGGCGGTCAGTTTACCCTTGGTGACTTCGCCGCCGCAGATGACAGCGGTTTTGGTCGTGTTGAAGATACCGCGGACGACTAAGCGGCCGAGGTCGTGCTCGACGATTTCGGGACGTAGCAGGCCAGAAAGACCAGTTTTGACGTCGTCGATCAGCTCGTAAATGACTTTGTAGAGGCGAATGTCGACTTTGTCGCGGGCAGCTTGCTGGCGGGCGCTCGAGGGCAACTCGATGTTGAAGCCGTAGATGATGGCGCCGGCGCTTTGGGCGAGGTGGAGGTCGTTTTCGTTGATGGCACCGACACTGGAGCTGACGACGCGGACGGCGACTTCGGTGGTATCGAGGGCTTTGATACTATCAATAACAGAGGTCAGCGAGCCTTGGACATCGGCTTTGACGATGACGTTGAGCTCTTGGACTTCATTGTTGCGGTTGATCAGGCGGATCAGTTCGCTGGAGCCGATGTTGTTGCGGCTGCCGACGTTCTTTTCGTTGGCGCTGGTGGTCGACTGGTTGCGGGCGGCCTTTTCGTTGGGCACAGCCTGGAACTCGTCACCGAATTCCGGCAGCGTCTTGAAGCCGGTAATGGCTACCGGTGTTGACGGCAGCGCTTGTTTGAGCGGCTTGCCATCGGTGGTTTCGAGGTTGCGAATTTTGGCGTAGCTCGAGCCGGCCACCACGAAATCGCCAGGCTTAAGGGTACCGGCTTCGACGAGAGCGTGGGCAACGGGGCCCCGGCCCTGCTCGACATGGGCTTCGATAATGAGGCCGCGAGCCGGCACATCGGTATCGGCTTTGAGCTCTTCGACATCGGTGACCAGAATTACCATGTCCAGCAACTCAGGAATGCCCTGCTTGGTTTTGGCCGAAACTGGCAACACGGGCGTGTCGCCACCCTTCCAGCCATCCCACATCAGGTCTTGCTCGGCGAGCTCGCTATACAGGCGGTTGATGTCGGCGCCGTCTTTATCCATTTTGTTGGCGGCAACGATGATTTTGACCCCCGCCTTGCGGGCAAAGCGGATGGCCTCGATAGTTTGGGGCTTAATGCCGTCGTCGGCGGCCACGACAATGATGACGATATCAGTTAATAAGGCGCCGTGCTCGCGGATGGCAGCAAAGGCTTCGTGGCCGGGAGTGTCGAGGAAGGTGATTTTGCGGTCGCCGTGCTCCACCTGATAGGCCGAAATGTGCTGCGTGATACCGCCGGCTTCGCGGTCGACGACGTGGGCGCCACGAATGGCGTCGAGCAGGCTGGTTTTGCCGTGATCGACATGTCCCATCACAGCCACGACTGGCGGGCGTGAAGGCGCGCCCGCACTGGCCTCGGCCTTAACGCGAACAGCCGGCGCCGAAGCGTCGACGGTGCTCTTGCTCAGCTGGACACCGAGCTGGAGCTCCTCGACGATAATCTCAGCGGTATCGAAGTCGATCCGCTCGTTAACGGTCGCCATAACGCCGTTCTTCATCAACTCACCGATTAAACGTGAAACCGGAATCGATAAACGCTCGGCCAGAGTGCCGACAGTAATCATGTCTTCGATTTCGATGGTAGTAATATCTTCTGCCATTTCTTAATGCCGATACTTTCTGGCCGAAGCCTTTACGTTAATTGTCTACGGTGAGTGCGGACTGAAGCCAGCAACGCAGCAATGTGCAGTAGCCGGAAAGCTACTTCTTGGCTTCTTTGAGGCTCAAGGCGATCTTGCGGTTGTCGGTGTCGATGTCGAGCACCTTGAACTGCTTCTTTTCGTTCAGCTGGAACAGCTGCTCTGGGTCGACGGTCTCGTCGTCGCTCATTTCGGAGACGTGGACCAGGGCTTCGACGCTCGGGCTGAGTTGTACAAAGGCGCCAAACGGGGTGATGCGGGTGACTTTACCGTCGACGACATCACCTTTTTTGAACGACTTAACTTCGCTGAGCCAGGGATCTTCGAGCATCTGCTTGAGGCTGAGGCTGAGGCGATCTTTGTCGATAGCGATGATCTTAGCTTTGACGGTGTCGCCAACTTTGACGTAGTTGCGAGGATTGTCGACGCGTTCCCAAGAAATCTCGGAAATGTGGATCAGACCCTCGATACCGTCGACATTGACGAAGGCGCCAAAGTCGATCACACCGGTAATAACGCCTTCGACGGCGTCGCCAACCTTGAGCTCGGCGAAGCGAGCCTGCATGTCGTCTTTAACGGCTTCCTTCTCAGAGAAGATCAGCTTGTTGTCCTTGCGGCTGACGTCAAGGATGCGGACGCGCAGTACCTGTTGCGTCAAGGCGTTGAGCTTCTGCAAGATCTCATCCTTATCGGCACCAGAGACGCGGGGGTAATGGCCGGCGGCCAGCTGGCTAACCGGCAAGAAGCCACGGATGCCTTCCAGCTCGACGAGCAAACCGCCACGGTTGGCGTCATACGGCGTCACTTCGACGATTTCTTGGGCGTCGAAGAGGCGCTGGACTTCGTCCCAGCCGCGGTCTTTGACGGCGCGTTTCATGCTGAGCAGCGCGTGGCCCTCTTCCATCTCTGGATCGATGACACTCACCGTGATGCTCGTGCCCTCTTCTAGGGCTTGGCCATGGCCGATTTCGCGGCGCATAACGACGCCGACGCCGCGGGCGCCGAGGTCAACCCAGACTTCATTTTTGCGGACCGAGGTAATGACTCCCTCGATGACATCGCCGGTAGCGAGGCCATTCAGTTCGCTGCCCGCAAGCAGCTCGTCCATCGTTAGTGTAGTTTTTGGCATTTTTCAGGTGCCTCCTTTGTAGTGTATTTCCTGCTCTCACAAGATTACCTACAATTATAGCCGATTTTGATCTGTTAGTAAACCCACAACCCCTGAGCCGGCACGCAGCCGCTGGGAGCCGGTGGTGAGTGTATATACCCGCTTGTACGCCGCGCGGAAGGCTCGGGTCGAATACGGTACCGCTTGCAGCGTACGGTACAAGCCCGGCTCCAAACTATTTAGGAGGCGCGGGAATAATCGCAGCGCCGCTACCCGAGTTTCCGGCAAGGTTGTCGCTACCAACAGCGTCGTAAAGTCATCTTGGGTAATTTCACCGCGTCGTGCGAGTGCCCAGCCAATCAGCTCGAAGGCGTAGCCGTCCGGGCCAGAAACTTTAGTGAAGTGCTGGTAGCGCATGGGAATTTCTAGCGACGGTAGGTCATGGCTCTGGGGCTCCAAGCGCGCCTGCTCGCCGCTGGGATCATAGAGACCAGCAAGATACTCGGCGCTAGCTTCTTCAAAGAAAGCACCGAGCGGGCGCCCGCGTTTGTGCACCTCAAAACCAGAACGATACGCCATATAGCTGCCACGTGGTTTGGCTCCCTCTCGAAGCACGCAGCGGGTCGTCCAGTTCGTAGCACTATGCACCAGCTCATGGATAATAATCCGCGTTACCGCCGGGCTGCCGTGCGCCGATTCATAGAGTCGTTGGATTTGCCGATTATACAGGTAGATCGTGTTGTGGAACGGAAAGCTTTCGCCAAAAGCCGACGGCTTCCCACCGGCGCTGAGGCTCTCGTGATCGATCAAGTGCATGGTTGCCGTGGAACTGAGACCCAGCGTGCCAATAAAGGCGTACGCCTCACGCCGGCAAGCCTCCAGCCAAGCCGGCATGTCCCGACCATAGTCTCGAATTGTTTCGGCCGCTTCCGCTCGCTGTTTGGCAGCTGAGCGCTGATAAAATTCGGTATGTGTTTGGAATTTGTCGGCGTCGCGTTCGGCGGTAATTTGGATGCCGTTGACATCGTAGAATTCGGTGACGAATGGTGACTCGTCCATCTGCAAAATATACTGTTCCATCCGAGGCCCCACAAGCATTAATGGCTTAAGTATGGTATACTATGGTAATAACTTCAAAACAAATATCTCTTGCGTAACAATGTAAACTAATGCCCTTACCGGCAGAATTAGGAGTAAGCATGCCTCAAGGAGTACGCGAAAACATTTTGGATCTCGGCAAAGCTGTAGTGCTCAACGCCCCGCAGCTGTTCATTGATGTTGATGTGGAGGCCGACGGGATCGCCGGCCACGGCTCGATGTTGTCTATCGGCGCCCAGAGTCCGACGGGCGAATCGTTCTATTCCGAAATTAAACCGTATAGCGAAGATTTCTTACCCGGTAATCGCGAATTCTGCGAAAATCACGGCTTACAGCGCGAGCGCTTGCTGCGCGAAGCGCCGGAACTGAGCGTGGTCATGTTTGGCCTCCACAACTGGACCACCGAGCTCCGCGCCAGGCACGGCAAGCGAGCCGTTCTCACCGCTTTTAACGCCGGGTTCGACTGGGCCCATGTCGACCTTGGCTTTGTCAAAGCCGGGTTCATCGAAAATAATCCCTTCGGCGTCGCGCCGTTCGACCTCAAGTCACTCGCCACCCAGCTCAACGGCAACTGGGACTGGAGCAAGACCCGTAAAAGCCAACTACCCCGGGCTATCGTGCCGGACGGCGACTTCACGCACCATGCCCTAGAAGATGCCCAGTACCAACAAAAAATCCACTTTGGTATGGCCGGCTTGCTCGGCCAAAGCGCCTATTTGGGCATCGCTCAGCGCGTCTAAGAGTGCTACACTAGGCGCATGTATCTGGGGGTCGATATTGGCGGAACAAAGACACTGCTAGCGGTGTTAAATAACGACGGCGTCATCCGCGAGTCTAGAAAGTTCCCGACACCCAAAACCTACGATAACTTTTTGCTGGAGCTGCGTCACGCCGCCCTGCAGCTGGAACACCGAGAATTCCGGGCCGCCGGCGTAGCCGTTCCCGGCGTACTGGACCGCCGCCACGGCCGCATACGGAACCTTGGTAACCTGGGCTGGAAGAATGAGAACATCCTGGCCGACTGCGAAAAAATTTTTGACTGCCCGGTGGTCATTGAAAACGACGCTAATCTCGGCGCGCTTTCCGAATCCAAGCTCCAGCCAGCCGACAAAAAAATCCTCTACATTACCATCAGTACCGGCATCGGTACGGGCGTTACCTACGACCGACAGCTGGTGCCGGCACTGCTCGACATCGAAGGTGGCAACATCGAGCTGCCCTTCCGCAATCAACTCCGGGTCTGGGAGGATTTTGCCTCCGGCCGGGCCATCTATCAACACTTTGGCAAAAAAGCCGCCGACATCACCGACCCGGCCGCCTGGAAATACATTGCCCGCAACCTGGCCCTCGGCTTTTTTGAGAATATTGCCGTCGTGCAGCCGGATTTGATCATCATCGGCGGCAGCATCGGCACCTACTACGACCGCTACCACAAGTTTTTGGCCGACGAACTTAAAAAGTACGAAACGCCAATGGTGCCGCTGCCGCGCATTATCCAAGCTAAACGACCCGAAGAGGCTGTCGTCTACGGCTGCTACGACTTGGCGAGGTTGCACTATGCCTAAGCTCGCCACATTGCTGACTCGGTTGCAGGCCGCCTTTCCGGAGCTGCGCTTTACGCCCGGCGAACAGTTCTGCTGGTCGCCCGAGAGCGGCGAAGTCATCTACCGCGCCGAAGCCAGTGGCCCCGAACCCCTGTGGTCCCTGCTCCACGAAACCGGCCACGGCTTACTCGGCCACACCGCCTACAAAGCCGATTTTGAGCTGATCCGCATGGAAATGGCCGCCTGGACCAAGGCCCGCGAGCTCGGCCAGCGTTTTGGCGTCGCCATCGACGAAGATCATGTCCAAGACTGCCTCGACACCTACCGCGACTGGCTCTACAAGCGCAGCATTTGCCCCAAATGCGCCACCAAATGCCTCCAACAGGACGACTACGCCCACTACTACTGCTTCAACTGCCACACCTCCTGGCGCGTCAGCACCTCGCGCTTCCGCCGGGCTTATCGCTCGACGCACGGCGTCCGCCAACCAGCCGTCTTCCGCGATCGGGCCTGAGCATCCCGAGGGACGGGGCCGTAAGCCCGCTTCGCGGCTTACTCTGGGCTTAGTCCCCCGGGCCACTCAGGCCCAATCGCGCACCCACTCGATGTTGCCGATAACCATCAATGCATACATCACCTCTGTTAGGTGTGTCTTACATAGGTATTGCGGTGAACTAATGGAGTAAGTTTGTTACAGTAATTCACATGAGCGAGTTTTACTTTCAAGCCCCGACCCCAGAGGAAACATCCGCAGCCTACAAAGATATGACCTTTCAAGATTTTAAGCAGCTAGATGATGAAGCGGTCGAAGCTCTGCGCGTCCAGGAACGTGATGAATGGTTTGCCGCCTGTGCCGCGCACAGCCTTTTTGAATCTGAGTGGCAGGCTGCTCTTAAGAAAAGCAATACCTTCAGCAGGTTCATGGAGTGGCGTCGCTTTGGTGTGCCGGACCGTGATATGACTGATGAAGAATTTTTGGCCAGAATGAAACACTACATCGATGTACGCAGAGACGCCGACCATACGTACGGCGAGCTCTCACCTGCCGACACCGAACATCTCACGCCAGCCGAGCGGCAGGTGACTTTATTTGCGATGGAAGATGCCAGTAACAGTTATTCGGCGCAGCCGGATATAGATGTAAGCAGCTCGGTGCGTATTGCAGGAGAGAGACTCGGCGTTACGTATGACGACCTAGTTAAAAAAGGCGTTCTAGCACCCTACGAGATGCCGTCAAACGTGGTATTCAAAGGCAGCACTGGCTACGTCCTAGCCGGCAAGTTTGCCACCCACGTCTTAGTAACAAGTTTCGGCGAGGAATAAGACAACCCCCTCACTGCAAATGCGGCGAGGGAGACAAGGTGGCCGAATCCAAGTGACCGGGCAGACTAAGCCCAGAGCAGCCCAAGCGAAGCGTGGGCTGCGGTGCTGTCTGCCGGGGCGATTGGATCGGGCGCCGACCTAGCTGCTGGGCTGGGTAGTAAGCGTAGCCTCAGCGGTGATGGTCTTACCATCGCGGAGGATCGTCAGCGTCACGCTGTCGCCAGGCTGGTACTGGCCGAGCAGGCTGATGAGGGTGTTCTTGTCATCGATGGCTTTGCCGTTCACCTTGGTGATGATGTCCTTCTCTTTGATGCCGGCTTTGTCAGCCGGACTGCCGCTGATGACGGCCGGTTGGGTGGCATCGGTGCTAGGGGCGACGTAGGCGCCGGTGTTGGTGCTCAAGTTGTACTGCTTGGCGAGCGAGCTATCGAGTAGGACGTAGCGCACCCCGAGGAATGGCCGCTGGAATTTGCCGGTCTTGAGAACTTGGGTGATGAGTCCCTTCACGTCGTTAATGGGAATCGAAAAGCCGATGTTTTGGGCGTTATCGCCGGCGACGGCAGTGTTGATACCGATGACTTGGCCGTTTAGATTGACCAGCGGACCGCCAGAGTTGCCTTCGTTGATGGCAGCATCGGTTTGGAACAGGTTGCTGAGGCTCTCGGAGTCACTGGAGGAGGCGTCGCTGGAGCCGGAATCGCCGGCTACGACGCTACGGCCGTACCCCGAAATAATACCGGAGGTAACGCTGTTCTGGAACTCGCCGAGGGCGTTGCCGATGGCCACGACGTCATCGCCAACTTCGACTTTGGATGAATCACCGATACTGGCTGGAGTTAGCTTGTGGCCCTGAGTATCGTCGATCTTGAGGAAAGCGATGTCCAGGCTGTCACTGTCGGCAGTCCGGCCAATGACCGAGACTTTATCGAGTTCGGTGCCGTCGCTCAGCGTGACATTAACATCGGTGGTGCCGTCAGGGATAACGTGGCGATTGGTAATAATAATGCCGCTGCTGGACAGAATAATGCCGGTACCGGCGGCTTCGCCGGCCTGGCTTTGGGTGCCGCCAAATAACTGTGCATACGGGTCGGTGGTGCCACTGGAAGCGGTATAGGCTACGGTGATGCTGACCACGCTGGGACCGGCACTCTTGGCGATTTGGTTGATGAGCTGGCTTTGGCTGGTAACGACTTTCTTTTCGCTGCTGAGCGTGCCGCCGAGTACGGTGGTACCGCGATCGTGAGACTCGATGTAGCCGCCGAGTCCGCCGCTCAATAGCGCCACCAACAGGAAGGCGACGGCTAGCGAGCCGGTGCGGAAGCGCTGTGAGCCCTGCATACGACGCCTACGGGCGTGCAAGGCGGCGAAGTTGATGATCGGGCCGTCCGGGTGGGTAGAAACAGTATGTAAGGGGGCTGCCGGCGTTACTGGTGCCACGGGTGGTAATTTTTTTTCGACTTCTGCCATGGGTTCTCCGCTTAGTTTAGACGATATTGGTGCCCCAGTCCGAGAAGACTAGGACGACGGCGACGATGGCCAGCATAATAAAAATAAACTGCCGGCGTACGCCGATACTCAAACGATCTTTGTGGTCGAGGTAATACAACGAGGCCAGTCCATAGCCCAGGGCGCTGAGCAGCAAGGCCGGTTGGGCTACAAAGCCGTAAAACAATAGCCAGTGCCCTAGTATCCAGGCTAGCGCCGCTCCAAAATAGCCCCAGAGATACGACAGTAATCTGGCGTAGGTCTCGTTGAAGGCATCAAAGAAGTGACGAGCAGCCAAGAAACAAATCAGGCCGGTGATAACCGTTAGGCCGTACAAGGGTCCATCCGGCCACACGACGTACAGCGCCATCAGCCCACACAGTTGTCCGATTGAGGCTTGCACCGAGGTCGCAAACAGTCCGCTGGCTGGCTTGACGTAAATCAGCCAGCTGCCGTACAGGACTACGAACAGCAATTGAATGGCCGCTGAGTTTGCATTCTCCACCATAAAAAGAACAATTGAGATGCCAACGATGATGTCGACGGCGTTGGCGCGGACATTGGCCGCCCAGAACCGCGGTCGCACCGCTAACATTCTCCACTTACTTAACACCACAACGCTGAGCGCCAGCTGAACGAATTCTAGCCGGACCAGCACAAATACTAGCACCGGTAGAATTACCAGGAGCGCGATGTGGAATAGATTGGAGAAGCCGCTGGTGGGCTTAACCTTAGTTAGTAGTGGCTTCATCACTTCCTATTATGATAACAAAGTCTGCGACGCCTGGCTGTATTGATGTGTCGGGCAGCGTGGTTTGCGCTTTGACGCCATAGCGCTGCTCCAGATAGTTTTTGGTATATTTCTTAGTTGGGTTGAGGCTAATAACTTTCGTCTCGGAGTAGTCATTGGTGGGCGCATTACCGGTACCAATGACGTTGTAACCGTAGGATTTAAGGGTGTTTGCGGCAGTAGTCGCCTCCCCTGCTACGGTAGTGCCGTTGAGCACCAAGACACTAGCGTTTTCATTGAGCAAGTAAGGATCTTTAATCTGGCTGCGAACATACGTCTGAATAGCGCTGTACTCAAACTGGCCGGCCTTCGGCTGCACAACCGATTGGCCGTTGATGTTGGCAGTGGTGACATAGCTATTCCCCTCTTGAGCCAAGCTGATGGAGGTGATGTTGCTGTTATCGATATCTTTGATGATGCTATACATCCGGCTGGCGTCAGACAAGCTGAGGTCCGACTGGGCGTTGTCGCCAAAGGCGCTGAATAAGCCCGAGATTTTAACCGGATTGCTCAGCGTACCGGCCGTTTTAACCTTTTCTTTGAGGGCCAGCAGCAGGGCGCGTTGGCGCTCGGCCCGCGCGAAGTCGCTGGAAGTCTCTCGAGACCGGGCGTAGATCAGAGCCTCCTTCCCATCCATCTGTTGGACGCCGGCTTTGGCCAGCACCGGATTCCAGTTATTTTCCCAAGCCATTGTCGGGTCAACCAAATCACTGGGCACGTTGACAGTCACCCCACCGACCGTATCGACAGCCTGCTTGAAGGCGCTAAAGTCGACGAGCATGTTGTAGTGAATCGGCAGGCCAACGACTTCTTCGACGGTCTGATCAATCTGGCTAAAACCAGCCTGCACCGCTTGCTTATTGGACATATCATCGCTGATATGACCGAGCGCCTTATACTTGCCGGTTTCCCAGGCAGCATTAATCTTCATGGTGCCGCCGTTTACCTGCACCCAGAGGTCACGCGGCAAGCTGAGGAGCGTGGCCTTATGGTTGACCGGGTCAATACTGGCCAGCATCAGGGTGTCGGTGAGGTCGGGGGCTTCGTGGTCACCGCCACCGCGACCGAGCAGCAAAACGTTGATGCGGCCGTCGCCTTCGCCCTTGAGCAGCGTGGGATCGACGTTTTCTCTGAGGGCCGCGGCCGAAGCCTTGCCGCCACCAAAGACTTTTTTGGCCTGGAAGTAGCCTTGCGAGAACAAAACACCACCGAGACCAATAACCATAATAAGGATCACCGCCACGCTGCGGAAGGCCCAGCGCCGGAAGGCGATCCAGCGACTGCGATAAATTTTGAGCCGCGAGCTTTTCTCAGGGCTGGCATCGCCCGGCAGGCCCATGTCGATGCGCAGCAACTTCTTGGAGCGGCCGGCGGCACCAGGCGCAGGAGCCAGTGGTTGCGGTGAGTGCTCCACAAAGCCGGGCACCAAGGGAATATGTACGGGCGCCGGTTGCATTGGCACAATTGCAGGCGTCACAGGAGCAGTAATCGGCGCTCGCGGCTGCGCTCCCATCGTCGGAGCGGCCTGAACCCCTCGACTAACGGAACGTGGGGGGTTACGTCGAAAATCATCTACTATTTGGCGTTTGTTGTTTGTTTCACGCCGCTTAAATCGCGTGCTATCCATACCTTTTGTACCCCTATTGTATCGTGATAATGCTTATTAGTAAACCCCTGCCATCACCCCCATTCGCCGGCGGATTACAAGAAATAGCTGTATAAAACACAAATCCCCGCTCGGCGGCGAGGTGATGTCTGTTATAGTTGTACTGATATGGATCAAGATTTTCGGCCCGGCCAACCCAAACCAACTCCGACCCCCGCCGGCACTCCAAGCCCGGTCACGCGGCCTACCACTAACGGACCGACCATCACCAAACAAAAAGACAATGAACCCTCCGGGTTTCACGACTTTTTATCCACCATCGGCATCTTGGCGCTGGCGCTGGGCGTGGCGCTCTTATTAATAGGCTTTGTGTTCCGGACCTACCAGGTCGATGGCCGCAGCATGGAAACCCAGCTCCAAAACGCCGACAAGTTGATCATCTGGAAAGTACCGCGCACCTGGGCCAAGATCACCGGCCACGAATACATCCCCGCTCGCGGTGACATTATTGTCTTCCAGGAATCCGGCCTCAGCGCCTATGGCCAAGAAGACAGCAAGCAGCTCATCAAGCGTGTCATCGGTCTACCAGGCGACCGGATTGTCGTGAAGGATGGTAGCATCACTGTCTATAATAACGCGCATCCAAGCGGCTTCCAGCCCGACAAAACTCTCGAGTACAACAAAGATGGCCACATCCCTACCACCTCTGGTCAAGATATCGATGTCACGCTTAAAGCCGGCCAACTCTACGCCTGCGGCGACAACCGCCCCGACTCACTCGACTCCCGCACTTTTGGTCCAATCAACGCTAGCCAAGTCATCGGCAAGATGGTGATGCGCGTCTTCCCGCTCAACAAAGCGGAGCTGTTCTAGCCGAGGGCGTCAATGATTCTTTGGAGATCTTCGTCGGTTTTAAAGCCGATCTCCAGTTTGCCACCCTTGGCGGTGCGCTTGATGTTGACGCTGGCGTTGAGCCGCTGGCCTAAGGCCTTGGTGGCCGGCGTTTCGGTCTGGACTCGTTCGCGGGCAGCCGGTACTGCTTTGACGCCTTGCTTCAGCCCGGTGACGTAGCGCTCGGCCTGGCGGACGCTCCAGCCATTATCTTGGATGGCTTGTAATAAAGAGGCCTGCTGATCCGGTTGGCCTTTGAGCGCTAAAATCGCCCGGGCGTGACCTTCACTGATTTTTTGTTCGGTCAGGGCTTCTTGGGCCTCCGGCGACAGCTGCAATAGGCGCACCATATTATTCACGGTACTCGGCGCCTTGCCGAGCCGCTTGGCGATCGATTCGTAGGCCACCGAAAATTGTTCGTGCAGCCGCTGCAAGCTGATGGCCTGCTCAAGCGGGCTGAGGTCGACCCGCTGGACGTTCTCCACCAAGGCAATCTCAAGGTGTTCCAGCTCCTTAAGCGTCCGAACAACTGCCGGTACCTGCTTGAGACCAGCCAACTGGGCCGCTCGCCAGCGGCGCTCGCCGGCAACGATCTGGTAGCCGCCTTTGGGGAGCGGCCGCACCACTAACGGCAGTAAGATGCCGTGTTCTTTTATCGAATCTGCCAGTTCCTGAAGGGCCTTGGCATCAAAATGACGGCGCGGCTGGTCGGCGTGAGGCGTGACCTCGCCGACGGCCAGCTTCTGAATTCGCTCATCGCTATCTGTGAGCAGCAGCGACGTGTCATAGCTTTGCGGCAGCAAAGCATCAAACCCTCGCCCCAGCCCTCGTTTTGGTGTTTGGCTCATGCCTAAAATATACCACGCTTGGCAGCTACCGGTACAGGGTTAGGCTTAGCTCAGCCGGTCTTTGAGCTCTTTGCCGAGCGCCTTGTAGGCACGGGCACCTTTACTCCACTTGTCATGCTCAAATATTGTGCGACCATAGCTTGGCGCTTCGGCTAGGCGAATGTTACGCGGGATGACGGTTTTACAAAGCTTGTCGCCAAAATATTTCTGGACTTCGTCGCGGACATTTTCGCTCAGGCTAGTGCGTTTGTCATACATCGTCAGTACGATACCGAGCAGCTCCAGTTGGGGGTTGGTAGAATGTTTGACGGCTTGAATGGTGTTGAGCAGCTGACTTAATCCTTCGAGCGCGTAGTATTCGGCTTGGACCGGGATGAGCACTAGGTCGGCGGCCGACAGCGCGTTGATGGTCAGCAGCCCGAGCGACGGCGGACAATCGATCAGCACGTAGTCGTGGCTAGCGGTCTGCAACGCTTGGCGCAGTGCGTACTCGCGGCGGTCGCGACTGACGAGGTCAATCTCGGCACCGGCTAGATTGGGATTGCTCGGCAGCACAAACAAACCAGAGACCGAGGTCGGTTGTAGGCCGGCGGCCAAAGGTTGCGCGTCGCACAATACGTCGTAGGCCGTAATGGCGTGATCCTTTAAGACGCCCAGGCCGGAGGTGGCGTTGCCTTGCGGGTCGAGGTCCACCAGTAGCACCGAGGCGCCGCCGGCAGCTAACTGGGCGGCAACGTTGATGGTGGTCGTGGTTTTGCCAACGCCACCTTTCTGGTTCACCACGGCAATAATTTTTTGTGTTGTCTTACGCATGTCTGAGGTCTATTATAGCGCACTCCCCTGCCCCTTAGTAATTTGCAAATGTAGCCATGTAGTACTAGCCGTATAGTACTACTTAACAGAGGTCCCCTACCCACTCGGAATGGAGGCATAACAAAAGCCTCCGGTTTGGACCCGGAGGCTGGTGGTTCATGCGTCTCTCAAACGATGAAGAGGGGGTGGAGGCTTGTGTGTACGTGTAACAGAGGGGGCTTAGGCGAATTTAAAAGCGGGATCGCTCAAAATCATTTTGCGAAGCAGCTCTTGTTGCCTGCGCTCGTGCATCGAGAGCTGCTTAAGTAATCTGTCGTCTTGTTTCTTTTTGTCTTTTTTCATAGTTTTCTCTGTTTATTTGTTTTGTGGTTTTTGTGTTCTCGGAGCACGGGTAACTTATGAGCTACGGGCGCTGGGCGATGGGGGGCTTTTTTGGCTTTTCATGTGTTTTTGGGGAAGCTTTTTGTTTGCTAACTTACTGGGTTAAGTATACCCTGCTCTGACCGCTGTTGTAAAGGAGTTTTTGCGCAGTTGAACACAATTTTTTTATCCACCTGTGGATAGGCTTGCATTGAGCGGTTTTGGTGGTAAAAAATTGTGGTACAGCCGGCGCTTGTTATTCTGCGCTAAGCGGTTCGCGGCCCAGCGAAATATGCTATAATTTTGATACCATTTGGAGGGTAGTATCAAAAAGCAACTGTTGGCATTCTTTGCCATACTTGTAGTGTTAAATGCAGGACTTGGTTTGCTTTGGATCGAGCGCCAAGCACCAAGCAAGCCCAAGCCAGTTCCCGACCAATACCCACTGCTCGAAAAAACGCTCGGCGAAACCAACAGTGATAAGCTGATCAACTTCGACCCGTTACGGACGCAGATCAACGACTATTTTAGTACTAACATTAAAGTACCCTACAGCTTCTACCTAGAATATCTGCCGACCGGTACCTCGATCCGGGCCGAGAGTGACGATGGCGGTCTGGTAGGCGCTTCCCTACTTAAGCTCCCGATTACTATGGACCTCTATAAGGCGGACGAATTAGGGCGGCTTAACCTTGACGACACCGTAACCATTAAGCAAGAATGGCTCGACTCCAACTTTGGCGACCTCTACAAACAAGGTGCCGGGACCAAAATTACCCTCCGCGAGGCGGCCCGCCAGACATTGCAGTACTCTGATAACACCGCCCTCAACACCGTTTACGCCTACGCCAGCCAGGCCATTCCGGCAAGTGAAAGTGCTATTAACGAGATCGACGCGCCGTTTAGCGTCACCCCCACCAAAGAAGTTAAAATCACCGCCAAGTCCTACGGCTCGATCTTAAAGTGCCTCTACTACTCCTGTTACGACACCCCCGATGACTCCCAAGCCATACTCAATATCCTGACGCACGGCGATAGCTATGGCCGGATTGAAGCTGGCGTGCCCTCCACCGTTAAGGTGGCCCACAAGATTGGCACCTTTTCCAACCAGACCGAGAGCGATTGCGGTATTATCTACATCCCCAAGCGTCACTACGTCTTTTGCATGATGGTCAACGAGGCCGATCCGGCCGCCAGCAATGCCATCAAAGACGTCTCGGCGTTGGCCTACCAATACATCCTCAACCGCTAGCCTCAGCCACTACGTGTACACGAATTCTTAAATGTGAGTTCATGAAATTCAAAATGCTTATTGTTATACTGCGGGTACTAACTAAGGAGGGTTGTATGACCAACATATTGGGCGCGTCTCGCGCTACCTACAAAAAGCTCGTAATCGCCACATTCGGCGTGATGGCAGTGTCTGCACTTAGCGTTACGATCACCTCCGCGGCGATCCCGGATACCAACACCGGTGTCATCACCGCCTGTGTCGATACCAGCGCCCCCGATAAGGGTAATATCCGGGTCATCAATGCCACCAATCACACCTGTAAAAACAACGAGAAAACCCTCAAGCTCAACTCGGCTAGCACCGGGCAATACATCAGTAATTTTGCAAACTCGAACCTCGCCTCGGCATACATGAACAATCGAAACTTCGCTGGCGCCGACTTCTCTGGTGCGGCCATGCTCAACACTCATGTCAATGCCTCAGACTTTAGCAACGCTAATTTTACCGGCGCAGACGTTACTAATCTTGACGGAGGGACCGACTATCCGGCTAATGCCCCCACTACAAATTTCTCTGGCGCGAACTTCACAAATACAACTTTCGACGATCCCCGGTTTATCAAATCAAACATGACTAACACGATTTACAGAGGCGCTACTATAGACTTTGAGATCTACGGCTTTATGGATGCTAACGCCAGCGGTGCTAACTTCGAGGGCAGCCACTTTAGAGACGACATCACTTTCTCCGCCGGTGCTGCCTCCACTTTCCTCAACACCAACTTGACGAACGCCAGCTTTAAGGATGTCGCCCTGCCCCGCGTAACATTCACTAACGTCAATGTTACGGGTGCGAACTTCACGGGCGCCCAGTTTAAAGACGGGAATATTCAGGGGTCAGACTTCTCTGGTGCTACGCTGACGGGCGCTACCTGGGACAACACGGTGTGCTCCGATGGCACCAACAGCAACGACAACGGCAACACCTGCATCGGTCACCTCAACTAGGCGTCCGATAAAAGCGTATGGCAGCCCACTTCGGTGGGCTGTTTTAGTGCCCTGCTCCGCCCCTGTTATTGGGCGATGAAGTAGTCGAAGCTGTAGCTGGTGTTGGCGGCCGGCGTGCCGGTAAGGGCGAAGTTGAAGCCGGTGGCATCTTGGCTGGTTGGGTAGACGAGCATCGGTGCACTCTTACCGTCGGCGGGGCTGATGACGATGCGTGGGCGCTTACCAAAGGCCTTGCTGAAGGTCAGGTGCAGCATATCGCCGGCAGTTGGGGCGACCACTGACGGCTTGGTCGGGTCGGCGGCGTCACCGGTAGTGATGGTGACTGTACCAGCGGTGTCGTTACCGTCGACGCTGACCGATGAGTTACTATTGCCGGCGGCTGGCAGGACCTGGAGGGTTGGGGCGTTGCCGGCGGTGATGAAGTGACCGTTGACCTGGAGGTCGTCGACTTCGGCCAGGCCGGTAACCTTAAGGCCGTTGCCAACGGTCAGGTGGCCGCCAATGGTGGCGTCGCCGGTGACGGTCAGCGTCTTGATAGTGGCCAGGTTACCGACGTTGATGTCATCGGCAGTCATGGCGCCGTTGACGGTCAGGGCGTTGAGCGTAGCGCTGTTAGCCTGGATGTTGTCTGGATCTGGGGTCCAGAAGCCAGGGTTGATCATGACCTGGACGGTGCCGTCAGAGTCGGTGGCGCTCAAGGCGTAACCGATAATTTCGCTGGCCTTAGTGGCCTTGGTGGCAACACCGTTATTGTCAGAGGCCAGCGCGTCACCAGAGCGAATAACACCGTTAGCCACATTAACCTTAACTGGAACCTGGCCAGTAAGAGACACGAGCACGTTGTAGCTAGCGTAATTTGCGTCACAGTTGGTGTCATCAGGATTGCAGATAGGGCCATTACCGACAAAACCTGGGTTAGTTGAAATAACACCAACAGGAGTGTTGCCATTACTGCGGACTACTGTGTTGTCACTGCCGCCGGCTGCTAGACTGACGACGTCACCAGCCTGTGGCAGGTCAGATGGGCTTGCGCGGAAGTACTCAGCATAGTCCGCGTTGGCGGTGTTAAAGGAGACGTTTAAGTTGTTAGTAGTCTTCACCGTACCCGCAACAGTGCCATCGTTGCGAGCAAATCCAAGATAGTTGTTAGTCGCAGTACCGGTGTTGGGTCGACCCATCAGTTGGATAAGGAGACCATTACTGGTGTTAGCTGTGGTAGAGGTGTTCTGAATGCGGGCAACGTAGTTGGTGTTTTGGGTATTGATGACATCAAGGGCGTAGGTAGCCGTACCGGCAGAACCGACGCGCAGGGTACCGGCCACAGCACTGTTACCCGTAATGTTGGCGGTACCGGCGATAACGGTGTTACCGGTGGCACCGGCGACGGTGAACTTGTTGGTGTTGATCGTCAAATCGTTGGCGCCGGTGATGGCCACGTCATTTCCGAAGCTGGCGCCGTTGGCGGTGAGCTTGCCGCTGATATCAAACTTGGCAACCGTGGTGCCAGGATCGCTCAGGCTGGTTCCATAGACATTCAAGCGCATCAGATCGGCAGTCTGGCCGTTAGAACCACGGACCAGCGTAGTGACAACGTCTTGACTAGTACCGGCCAACGAGACAATGGCACCGCTAAGTGGCACGCCGAGAGAACCGACTGAGAAGGCGTTGTAGGAGAAAAGGTTCTGATAGAAGCTGTTGTAGCCCGCCTTTACTGTGCCGGTGCTGTCCTCAATGGCGAATGGTTTACCGCTACTCGCCGTCTGAGCGCCAGGAGCCCATTGGATCACGAGGGCATCTTGAGTGAGCGAGCTGGCAGCAATCAATACGTCAGCATTAGCATCGGCAGTGGTCGGCGTATTGACACTGAGAAGGTTGGCTGGTGTCAGGTTACCAAACCCGACATTACCCGTCACGGTGAGAATGCCGCTAATGGTTGCAGTGGTTGCGCCTGAGTCCTGCGCGTAAATAGAGTTACCGAGGGTGGTGCCGCCGGCGTTGTTAAACACTGGCAAGGTGTACTGGGTGCCGCTACCGGTGATGCCGGTGGCACAAGCCGTCCAGGTCGGTGCGCCAGTGCCACCGGAGATGAGACACTGGCCACTGGTGCCGGCGGCGCTAACACTGAGGACACCAGATGCACCGCCGTAGACGATGCCACCTTGGGTGGCACCAGTCAGGGTCAGTGTCTTGCCACTGGCGACGATGACGTTACCATTAAGCGTCACTGTACCGGTGCCAGAAGTAAACTGGGCACTACCACTCTGCACGAAGTTGCCACTGGCGGAGATACCGGTAGCACCGCTACCACCGTTAAGGGTCAGGACCCCGGTACCATTGCTGCCTACCGTGAGACCACCATTGGTGGTCTGGACGCCGACCGTACCGGTAGCGCCACCGAAGTTCAGAGCCGTGGCACTAAAGGTGTTGGTGTTGTAGGTGCCGCTGGCGCTGATGGCACCGCCGAGACTGATGGCGCCGGCACCAGTGCCGGCGTTAATCGTAACCGTGCTGGCAGCGGTGGTATTGCCGATAGTGATGGTGCGGGCACCAGTGGCAGTACCAAGGGTAATGGCGGTAGTACCGGCAGCACTGGAGTTAATATTGATAGCGCCGCTGTTAGTCAGGCTTGGCGTGGTAACACTGGTAGTACCGCTCACTGACGGTGAAGTAACCGCAGTGCTGGCGCTGAGCGTGCCACCAACGGTAGCCGTGGTACCACTCTGAGTGATGATGGAGTTGCCGATGGCGCCAGCGGCGGTGTACATGGCGATGGTGTTGGCAGTACCAGTGCCGGTGGTAGCACAGTTCACCCAAGTAGGAGCACCAGTACCGCCAGAAGCGAGACACTGGCCACTAGTACCAGCGGTAGTAACAGCCATAGCCGTGGTACCAGAAGCGTAAATGACGCCGCCCTGGGTGAGCGAGGTCAGGCCGGTGCCGCCCTTGTTGACGGCGATGGTGTTACCGTTCCAGGTACCAAGGTAAGTACTGCTGGCGTTGCTCATCGTGACAGCACCACTAAGTGTTAGAGCGTTGCTGTAGGTGCCGCTCAAACCAACTGATTGTAGTACGCCACTACCGTTAATGATCGGTGTGGCGCCAGTGGCCAAGATGTTGTCCCAACCGCTGCCAACCTTGATGGCATCCTCAGTGGCACCAGTCGAGGAGCCAAATAAGCTGTCGATCAAGAGGCCATTGGTGTCAGAGGCAATAGTAGTACCCGGACCATTGACCGTCAACCGTAAGGCGCTGGCGGTGCCGCCGGCAGCTGAGTTGCCGTTGAGCATGTTGACGGTGATGGCGCCGTTATTGTTGCCAGAGGCTGGAGCCGTGTTCCAGTTGAATAACAGACCATCGACAGCATCGCCCGTAGGAGCGGTAGCTGCCGTGTTAGTAATAACCCACTGGCTGGCCGTGCGCGGTGCGGAACCCGAAGTAGTAACGCTGTACTGGTTGGCGGGGCCCATGGTGTAGATAGCGCTACCACTCGATTGGTTGTAACCAGTGATGTTTTGGATCACGCCAGCACTGGTAAGTCGAGTATTGCCACCAGTTAAGAGATCACCGCTGACGCTTAAGTTGGCTACGGAACCACCACTGTTGGTAACCAGTAAGGTGGTAGCGGAAGCATCCTTAAGGTCCAAGGTAGTGGTGCCAGCGGCGGTGCGTTGGAGGGTGCCGAGGTTAGTAGTAACGGTACCGCCGGAGCTGGTAGCGTTGAGGGCCGGGGTGACAACACTAGTACCGAAGTACCCTGTGCGCCAGGTGGCGCCGGTAGTACCGAGGTCGTAGGTGTTGCTAACCGTCCCCGACAGCGTCTGGTTCACCGAAGCGATGTTCTGCAAAATACGGCCAGAGGTGATGACCGAAGAAGCGCCGACGTTGTAGCCCGAGGTAGCGCTGGCAGTACCGGTAATAGTCAGAACGCTACCGCTTTGGGCGAGGATGGAATCACCGAGTGTGGTACCAGAGCCAGTGTAGACAGGCAAGGTGCCGGCCGTGCCGCTGCCGGTGATCGAGCCAGCAGAACAGCTGCCGAACGATGGCGCCGCGCCGGTGTTGCCGACAAGACACTGGCCAGTGGTGCCAGCAGCGGTGATACCGACTGCGCTGGTACCGTTGCCGAATACGACGCCGTTCTGAGTCAGCGTGGTGGCACCAGTGCCGCCGTGAGCGACATCGATGGTATTACCTGCCCAGGTACCGGCGTAGCTGTTACCGCTGTTGTTAAGTGTCAGTGAATTAGTGTAGCTGCCGCTGAGGGCGTAGCTCTGGAGAATGCCCGTGCTGTTGAGGATAACACTGTTGGTAGCACTGTAGACTAGTAGGTTATCCCAGCCACTGCCGATTTCGAAGGCATTTTCGCTGGCCGTACCAGTGGACGAGTTGGCAAGATTATCGATGGAGATACCGACCGTGTCCGAGTTGACAGCACCGCCGGCACCGGTAGCAGCGATGCGTAGGCCCTGGGCCTGACCAGCGGTAGCAGTATTGTTGTTGAGGACGTTGATACGCTGGGCACTCGAGGTATTACCCGTGGCCGGCTTGGTATTCCAGGTGAGCTGTAAGGCGTTGATGCCATCAGCGGTTGGCTCTTGCCCTGCGACGTTAGAGATAGCAGCCAAGTCGGTGGTGCGAGCGGCTGCGCCAGACGAGGCGATATTGAAGGTACCACCAGCCAGTTGGTTGAAGGTGGCGCCGGCAGTGCCGCTATTGAAGATCAGGCTGGTGGCGCCAAAGGAGTTGCCGACGGTGATAGTTTTAGCTACTGAAGCACTGACACCGATGTTAATGGCGGTAGTGGTCAGGTTGCCGAGGTTGAGGGCGCCAGTAGTACCTGGTTCCACGCTAAGCGCAGTAGCGGCGGCAGTCTGGATGGTAGGCGCCTGGACGGTAGTAGCAATGGCTGTGCCGGCGACGGTAACAGAGCTGGTTCCCTGCTGGGTAATGATCGAGTTACCGAGGGCGCCGGCGCCAGTGTACATGGCGATGGTGTTAGCCGTGCCGGTAGCAGTCGTAGAACAGGTAACCCAGGTTGGAGCCGCTGTACCGCCAGAAGCCAGACACTGGCCACTGGTGCCGGCGGCAGTAACGCTCAGGACACCGCTGGCGGCGCCATAGGCGATACCACCCTGGGCAATACCGGTCAGGGTCAGGGTCTTACCACTAGCTACCGTGACGTTACCGTTAAGGGTGACGGCCCCGGAAGCGGTGGTGAAGGTGCCCGTACCGGCGGCCTGGGTGAAGTTACTGTTGGCAGCAATACCGACGTTGCCGGTGAGGGTAATCGCCGTGGCACCGGTACCACCGGTGATGTTAACCGTGCTGGCAGCCGTGGTGTTGCCAATGGTAATGGTGCGGGCACCGGTAGTGGTGCCGATAGTAATAGCGGTCGTAGCTGCAGAAGACGAGTTAATGTCAAGGACACCGGTGGCCAGCAGGCTCGGGGTGGTAACACTGGTGGTACCGGTGATAGCCGCACTGTTGAGGGCGGTGTTAGCGCTCAGTGTACCGGCCACCGTGACGGTGGTACCACTCTGGGTAATGATGGAGTTACCGAGGGCGTTGGCGCCAGTGTACATGGCGATGGTGTTAGCCGTGCCGGTAGCAGTCGTAGAACAGGTAACCCAGGTTGGGGCACCGGTACCACCGGAGGCCAGACACTGGCCACTAGTGCCGGCGGTAGTGACGGCCATAGCTGTGGTACCGGAAGCGTAAATGACGCCGCCCTGGGTCAAAGTAGTGAGGCCGGTGCCACCCTTAGCGACAGCGATGGTACCACCGTTCCAGGTGCTGGCGGCGTTACTGATGGTAACGGTACCGCTCAGCGTCAGGTTATTGCTGTAGGTACCGGTCAGCGCAGCGTTGCCCAGGACACCAGTACCAGTAATGATCGGCGTCGTTCCATTGTAGCTCAGGATGTTATCCCAGCCCGTGCCAACTTCGATGGCATTTTCGTTCGCAGTACCACTTGAAGCGCTCGTCAGGGGGTCGATTGACAGACCAACGGTGTCGGAGTTGATAGCACCACCGGCACCGGTAGCGACAATACGGAAGCCCTGGACTTGGCCGCCCGCAGCGGTGTTTGCGTTGGTAACGTTGACGCGGGCGCCACTACTCTGGTTAGTGCCGGTTGGTTTGCCAAACCAAGTGACCTGGATGGCGTTCACACCGTCAGCGGTTGGGGCGGTAGCACTCGTGTTTTGCAGGGTCATCATATCAGCCGAGCGGGCAACGGCGCCCGAGGTAGAGTAAGCAGCAGTGTTGCCTGCTCCCAGCGCAATCGTCTGGCCACCACTAGTCTGGTCGTAACCAGTAATGTTACCGAGCGCACCAGCATTGCTGAGGCGCTGCGTTGTACCGGTAATCAGGTTGCCAGCGGTGAGCGTTAGATCACCAGCCGTGATGGTAGCACCTCCGGAGGTGACGGTGAGGCCGGTACCGA
>JAQGGT010000003.1 GCA_028289245.1 Candidatus Saccharimonadota bacterium
AGGCCGTTCCCAAACCGCCGAAGCTTTAATCCGAAGATCACATGCGGTATTAGACACCATTTCTGGTGCTTATCCCTCAGTTTGGGGTACGTTCCTACGTGTTACTCAGCCGTCCGCCGCTCGTGTACTACCGAAGTAGCCTTACCGCTCGACTTGCATGTATTAGGCACGCCGCCAGCGTTCATCCTGAGCCAGGATCAAACTCTCCAAAAAAGAATTGATCTTAACTTTCAGTCTGCTGACTTAATAGCGGAACAACTTAAAATTAATTAAGATGTTCCTAAAACAATTCTTGTGTAACCCCGAGGGGTTACGGTGAACTGACGTTGATTTGCACTATTCAATTTTTAACGAACGTACGCTTACTGCTCAAAAACAGGCAGTTATTTGAGAGACACATGAAGAGACCTCAAAAGCGTTCCCATGATCATACCCCAAGTAACAGCCGTAGGTCAAGAGGTAAATTGACTTTGCATGTAGTAATTCGGACAATTATTACCGCCGGTTTTAGTCTCGGCATACACATCCTGCCGATCTATTAGTCTAAGAACGCTCCAGACCGCCGCGCCACCACGATACTACTTGTGGTCGGAGCGGTCGTCGTGCGGCGTAATGACGTCGCCTGGGAGGTGGCTGTGGGGGTCGAGGGGCTTGAGGTCAAAGTCGTTGCCTGGCACCCCGACAGCTTCGTGGAAGAAGCGGCGGCGAACAAGGGCGATCAAGTGGAAGTGCAGGATAGCCAGCCCGGCCAGAGCGATCGAGACAGTGGTAGCGCCGGTGGTAACAGCGTGCGTGCGGACCCGGTTGGCGGCGTCGCGCAGGAAGTTGTTCCTCACGACAATTGTTTGAGTGGTCGTCTCACCAGTGGTCGGGTCGGTGACCGTAACCGTATGGTCACCGTTAATGAGCTTGGAGGTATCGATAGTAACCGTGCTGTTGTCATCGTTGGAGTTGCTCGGGTCACTACTGTCCGTATCGACGGTTTCGCCATCGATAGTTACCTTGAGCGGTGCCCCGGTCGACGAGCGCGTTGGCACGACTACCTTACCGCCGCCGCTGACCTGGATCGGCGTGTTCGTGCCACCGGTAAGCGGTACCGTGACCTTACCGCCGGTGGTGACTACTACCGGCGGTAAGTTGCTACCGGGTGGCGTACCTGGGTTGCCAGGACCAGTCGGGTTACTGACCGTGACCACGGTAAGCGTCTTGGTGGCGGTATTATTACTTTCGTTGAGTTCACCCTTAATGCGGTCGATGTCATCGACATAGGCCAGGGCGGTCTTGGTGCCAGCAGCAGTGGCTGCCCAAATACCGGATCCGGTTGGGCCGCTGTTAGCAGTCAGCTTGACGGAGGCACCCGCTGCCAGAGCCGTCGTGTGGCTATCGCTCCAGGAGACTTGCTTGCCATCTATCGAGAAGCTAACTCCCAAGATGGTACCGGCTGGCGTGGCCGCCGTACCTTGGTTCTTAACGGTAGCGTTAAAGATGACGCCCTCGCCGGTCTTCGGGCTCAGCGGCGACCAGCTAAAGTCGGTAATGACCAAGTCTGGGCCAGTGGTGGTGGGTGGGGTGGTGGCAGTCACCGTGAGGCTCTTAGTAAGCGTGTTGTTGTTTTCGTCGGATTCGTTCTTGATGCGGTTGATGTCATCGACGTAGGCCAAGACAGTTTTGGTGCCGGCAGTGGCTGGCCAGGTAGCCAGTTTGTTAGGGCCAAAATCAGCGGTGACGCTAGCTGAGCCGCCAGCCGGGATCGAGCTGGTGTAGTTATCGCTCCAGGAAACTTGCTTGCCGTCCACCGAGAAGCTGACGCCGTGAATCGTGCCGGCCGGCGTGGCGCCGTTACCTTGGTTCTTGATAGTAGCGCTGAAAGTAACATTGTCGCCGGCTTTCGGGCTGGCCGGTGACCAGGTAAGGTCGCTGACGATAAGGTCGGGTTTTGGTGCCGGCGTGTTGACGGTCATCACCTTAGTAAGCGTGTTGTTGTTTTCGTCGGATTCGTTCTTGATGCGGTTGATGTCATCGACGTAGGCGGCTACCGTCTTGTTACCAGCCGTCGTGGTCGACCACGTAGCCGACTTCGTCGGGCCGTTGTCGGCGCTGAGCGTTACCGAGCCACCGGCCGGTATGGAGGCCGTCTGGGTATCACTCCAGCTAACCTGCTTGCCGTCCACCAAGAAGCTGACACCGACGATTGTGCCGGCCGGCGTAGCCGCCGTCCCCTGGTTCTTCACCGTCGCCGTAAAGGTGATGGCATTACCGGTCAACGGACTGGCCGGTGACCAGGTAAGGTTGGTAACTATCAGGTCGACCTTGCCGCCGGTAACTGGGGTGACACAGTTCGGCGGCGTGCCGGTTTGGCCTGTTGGACACGAAGTAACCGGGGTTACGCAATTTGGTGGCGTGCCGGTTTGGCCTGTTGGACAAGTCTTAACTGGAGTGACACAGTTCGGCGGCGTGCCGGTCTGGCCTGTTGGACAAGTCGGCGTAGTGGTGGGGCTACCGACAGTGGTTCCCTGCCGCGCCGATCCGGCATACTGGTACATAAAGTCCTGTACGAAAGGCGTAGTAGTGATTGTCGTCCCATTGACGACGCGCTTGGTGCCGTTGCTGTAGTTGATGCTGGCACTCACGGCGCCAATTTTGGCATCATACAGCTGCACGAACTGCCCGGCCGGCGCGTTATAGGTTTGCACGGCGCCGCCAATCGTCACGCTAATCTGTTGTGGCGCTGCCAAAAAGCTCATAACCTCAACTTTATTGCGGGCCGGCCCCCCGCTGTTCAGCTTCATGAAGTAGACCTCGGTCTTATCGGTCACCGCTGGCTTGGTCGGCGGATAGGCACCGGCCATTTCATCACGATTGGAGATGTAAAGAGCGTCGCGTTTAATAACCGGGTTAGACCCTAGCTTGAACTGGTGAATGTAGTAGGCATTGATATCGAGCAGGTTGTAACCGTTGTGCGTCGAGGGTGCAATCTCCGAGGTTTCGGCGTAATCATTCCAGGTCATCAGCTCCACCCATTGGGCGTTATTGTCGGCGCCGCGCCAGGTATCACGCAAGTTCTCGCTATTATCAGCCTCCCAATAGGTGCCGTCGGCGATGGTCGAACCGCCACTACCGCCGCGCGGTCGGGTATCCTGGGCACGGACCGGCTGCAGGTAAAACAGCGACTGACCTCCGACGCCCTTGCGGCTCTTCACAATGTTGGCGTAGTTATTCATGCTGGCATCGGTGTTAGCTGAAGCCGAGGCATCACCCCAGCGACCCATGCCCTCGCTAATCGAGGCGTAGTCGTCGGCATTGGTGGTGTTGAGCGTCAGGAAGGTCGGCACAAAGTAGGTGCCGATGCCGCGAGCCGATAGCTGGCTGATGACCCCCGACCAATAGGTAGGCGTTTTGCCATCGGCCTCTGGATAGAACGGCGCTAGCACCAGCTTGTTATTTACTCGGTACAGCGCGCCGCCGTCAGAACTACTCGCCAGATCGGCAAATAGATTGCCCATGGCGGTCGCATCGGTGCTGGCACTGCCCAAAATGGTGCCATCTGGCACCAACATGATCTTAAAGCCGTTGTTGAGTTGGGTTGCGGCCTTCATCAACGATTTCAAGGTGCCCGTCTTCTGATCAGACGCATTGAGTGTCATGATATCGACCGCAAAGCCGTCAATACCGGCGCTCATGGCGTTCTTAATCTCAATTTTGGCATCTTCGGTCTGCCAATCGACCCCGGCGGCGTAAGCCGGCCGTTTGATGGGTCGCTCGCGCCACATGCCACCGACTAAGGGATAGTTTTTGGCCCCTGGGAAGTTTTCGATGGTACCCGGCGGCACAAAGTGGCTGTCGTAGTAATCGTTGGTGCTCACGCCGGTGTTGGACAGTGACAATGGATAGCTCTCCATATAGTGGGCAAAAACTTTTTTGGACGATGCTTGATAGGTTGCCGATGAAGCTTGGTCGAACGGCAGCGGGTTACTGGCAGTCGCACTGTCAGCCGAAGCACCCCTGTTAGTGATCTTCTTGCCGGGCCCGCTAAAGGTCATGATCAAGCCAAAACCCGTCACCAACAGCAGCAGTAAACTACCAGTTAGGAAGCTTTTGTGGACTTGTCTGTAAGTCATTGGTCATACCCTCATCAAGCGGCCCGGGGGCCTTTATCTTAGGCCTATTGTACCAGGGCTAAAGTACTTATGCTAGTAGTTCACGCAGGGCTTTATTGAGCGGGGGCTTCGATAGGCGTTTCGACGTCGTCGTCAACGAGCTCGTCATCGTCTGTTTTGGCCACCAGCGCTAGCGACACGACCTCATCACCGTCGTTGAGGCGCATGATGCGGACGCCTTGAGTGGCCCGGCCGAGGGCCGGAATATCTTGCAGACCCAGGCGGATTGTCTGGCCCTGCTTGCTGATGATGATGACTTCTTGATCGTCGCCATCGAGCCGCTTGACGCCCATCAGCTCGCCGGTTTTGGTGCTGACGACGGCTGAGCGGATACCAACACCACCGCGGGCGTGTGGGGTAAACTGGCTGACCTTGGTGCGTTTGCCGTAGCCGTACTTGGAAATCACGAAGATATTGCTGCCCTCTTCCACCACGTCCATGCCAATCACATGGTCGTTTGGTCGCAGGCGGATACCACGGACACCACGGCTGACACGGCCCATTGGGCGGGCGTCTTTTTCGTGGAAACGAATCGCTTGGCCGAGCGAGGTCGAAATGACGACTTCATTATCACCATTAGTCATGCGAATCCACTTTAGTTCGTCGCCGGCATCGAGGTTAATGGCAATCAAGCCACTCTGGCGAACGTTCTGGTATTGGTCGAAGGGCGTCTTTTTAACGACACCGCGGACGGTACACATGATCAGGTTTTTGGCCTCGTGCGTCTTGCTGACATTGATGACCGAGCTGACCGTCTCTTCTGGCTGCAGTTGCAGCAGGTTGACGAGTGCCACACCCTTGGCGTTGAGGCCCACGGCCGGCACTTCGTAGGTCTTCATACGGAACACGCGTCCCTTGTTGGTAAAGAACAGTAAGAAGTCATGGGTGCTGGCGTTGACGACGTGCTCGATAACGTCCTCCTCGCGGGTAGCCATGCCACGGCGGCCCTTGCCACCACGGCCCTGCTTCTTGTACTCCGCCAGCGGTGAGCGCTTGATGTAGTTGGCAGCAGTCAGCGTCACGGCCACCTGCTCGTCGGCAATGAGGTCTTCGTCGCTCATGCGACCTAGTTCGTTGTCGACAACCTTGGTGCGGCGTTCGTCGCCATACTGCTCCTTGAGCGCCAGCAGCTCTTTGCGGATAATTTTGAGAATTTTCTTCTCGTCGGCCAGAATGCCTTCCAGTTTTTCGATGAGTTTGTGGAGTTCGGCCAATTCGTCTTCGATTTTCTGGCGTTCCAAGCCGGCCAGCGCCCGCAGCTGCATGGCCAAAATGGCTTTGGCCTGGATCTCGCTGAGTTTAAATTCGGCGATCAGGTTCTTCTGAGCATCGTCGGTGGTCTGGGAGGCACGAATAATAGCAATCACCCGGTCGATATTATCGAGGGCGATCTTCAAACCTTCCAAGATGTGGGCCCGCTCACGAGCTTTGCGCAGCTCAAATTCGGTGCGGCGACGGACTACTACCTGGCGGTGCTTGATGTGTTCCTGCAAGATGTCCTGTAGCCCGAGCACCCGCGGCTGGATGCCGTCGATCAAGGCCATCATATTAAAGTGGAAGGTCGTTTGTAACGCCGTTAACTTATACAGTTGGTTTAATAGCTTTTTAGGATAGGCATCTTTTTTGAGGTCGATGACAATGCGCACCGCGCCACGTGCGGTTTCGTCGCGCAGGTCGCTAATTCCAGTAATCTTCTTGGTGTTAACTAGCTCGGCGATCTTGAGCACTAAGCTCTCTTTATTAAGGCCGAACGGAATTTCTGAGATAACAATCTGGTGGCGGCCTTTTTTACCTTCGACAATCTCGGCGATACCACGCGAAATCACACCGCCTCGGCCGGTAGCGTAGGCGCTACGGATGGACTCTTTGCCATAAATTACACCACCGGTCGGGAAATCTGGCCCCTTGATGTATTCGAGCAGGTCGTCGAGCGTCGATTCCGGCTTGTCGATAAGCAGCACCTCGGCGTCGATCAGCTCGCTCAAGTTGTGCGGCGGGATGTTGGTGGCCATACCGACGGCAATACCGAGCTGGCCGTTGAGCAGCAGGTTTGGCAGCTTGGCTGGGAGCACCGTGGGCTCCTGCATGCGACCATCGTAGTTGTCGCGGAAGTCGACGGTTTCTTTATCAATATCTTCCAGCAGCTCGTCGGCTAGGCGGCGCAGCTTGGCCTCGGTGTAACGCATGGCAGCCGGTGGATCGCCGTCCATCGAACCAAAGTTACCCTGCCCGTTCACCAGCGTGTAGCGCATCGACCAATCTTGGGCCATACGAACCATCGAGTCATAGATCGAAGAGTCGCCGTGCGGGTGATAGTCACCCATCACCGCACCCACGACCGTGGCCGACTTACGGTGGCGCGAACCGGAACGCAGACCATCACGGTTCATGGTGTAGAGAATGCGGCGGTGGACCGGCTTAAGACCATCCCTGACGTCAGGAAGGGCGCGATCGATGATCACACTCATGGAATAGCGCAAATAACTATCTTCCATGACGTTTTCGACGGTGCGCAGCTCAACGATGCGCGAATGGTCGAAGCCGTCGAGAATCTCGACGTCGGCAGCGCGCGTCAGGCCGGTGGACATGGCGTTAGGATCGACTGGCACGTTTGCTTCATCAGGATTGATAGGTTCGGGAGTAAGAGCGTCGGGTTCCATATTAGATGTCTAGGTCCTTTACGAATTTAGCGTTGGCTTGAATGAAGTTTTTGCGCAGCTCAACTTCGGTGCCCATGAGCTTGTTAAAGATAGCGTCAGCCTTTTCGGCATCGCGGACCTTTACTTGCACCAAGACGCGCTTTTCAGGGTTCATGGTGGTCTCAAATAGCTGCTCGGCATCCATTTCGCCGAGGCCCTTGTAGCGCTTCTGCTCGACATAGCCGGCTTGCTTGTAGCGCTCGCTCATCGGATCGATAACCGTGCCATCTTTCTTGCGGCGCTCAATTTCTTCGTCTAGGAAGACTTCTAACTCGTCTTCATCGTAGATGAAGCGGCTGGTCTTGCGACCGGCTTTAACTAGCTCAAATAGCGGCGGTTTGGCCAGATAGACGTGGCCGCCATCGACGACTGCTTTCATGTAACGGAAGAAGAATGTCATCAGCAGCGTGGAAATGTGGCTGCCATCGACATCGGCATCGGTCATGATGATGATGCGGTGGTAGCGCAGCGAGGAAAGGTCGAAGGAATCTTCGATGCCGACACCGAGTGCCTTAATAAGGCTCAGGATTTCATTGTTAGCCAGCATTTTATCAAGTCGGGCCCGCTCGACGTTGAGCACCTTACCACGGAGTGGCAGGATGGCTTGGGTCTTGCTGTCGCGACCGGATTTGGCCGAGCCGCCAGCCGAGTCACCCTCAACCAGATAAATTTCTGAGATCACTGGGTCCTTGCTTGAACAATCGGCCAGCTTCCCTGGCATCGAAGCGCCGTCCAGCACGCCTTTACGCAAAATGTTCTCACGAGCGGCGCGGGCGGCCTTGCGGGCACGGGCGGCCAACAAAGCTTTACCCACAATCTTGCGCGCCACGGCCGGGTGCTCTTCAAGGTAATAATTAAAGTATTCATTCATGACTTGCTCGACAATACCGCGGACTTCGGGGCTCCCGAGCTTGCCTTTAGTCTGACCTTCGAACTGTGGATCGGGCAGTTTCACCAAAATAATAGCCGTAATGCCTTCGCGGGTATCTTCACCGCTCAAGTTCTCTTCCTTTTCTTTGAGGAGGCCATTTTTACGGGCGTAATCGTTGACCACGCGAGTCAGTGCCGAACGGAAGCCGGTAAGGTGCGTACCGCCCTCGGGGTTGAGGACGTTGTTGGCGAAGGCCTTGATGGTCTCAGTGTACGCATCGGTGTACTGGAGCGAGATCTCCACCTGGACATCGTTTTGGATCTTATCGACGTAGAAAATGTCGTCGTCGACTGGTTCCTTACCGACGTTTAAGTGTTTGACGTAGCTCTGAATACCACCTTCAAAGTAGAAGCTGTAGCGTTTGCCAGTTGCTTCGTTGATCAGGCTGGTGCGGATACCCTTGGTGAGGTAGGCGGCGTGGCGGAGGCGGTCGAGAATTGTCTCGTAGTCAAACGCCGAGGTCTGGAAAATCGTGTCATCGGGATAAAAAGTGATTTCGGTACCAGTTTTCGTTTTGTCGGTCTTACCGGTAACTTTAAGATCACCTTGCGGGATACCTTTGGCATAGTCTTGCTCGTGGACTTTACCATCGCGCCAAATTTTGACGTGTAGATCGTTTGATAAGGCGTTAACCACGCTCGAACCGACACCGTGCAGACCGCCGGAGACTTTGTAGCCGCCGTCGCCGAACTTACCACCGGCGTGGAGGACGGTCAGTACGGTTTCAACGGTGCTTTTACCGGTTTTGGGGTGAATATCGGTTGGGATACCGCGGCCGTCGTCGAAGACGCGGATGCCGCCATCGGCCAGCATGCTAACCGCAACGTGCGTCGCGTGGCCGGCCAGTGCTTCATCGATACCGTTATCAACCAGTTCCCAAACCATGTGGTGCAGGCCTTCGACACCGGTACTACCGATGTACATACCCGGACGTTTGCGGACTGGTTCTAGGCCTTCGAGAACGGTAATTTGACCTGAAGAATACTCGTCGTTATTTTTTTTATTTGCCACTTATAGACCCTCTCAAGAACTCGCGAACAAGTTCATACATTAAGAATTTTCCCACTCATTATAGTATACCAATTTCTCCCCTCCCGAACAACCTCTTAGAGGCCCTCAATTTGTATGCAATATCACCCTTGCGTTGGGTGTACCGGTTATGATTAAATACCTGGGACAGATAAAAAATCAAAAATAATCTAAAAAACATAAAGATAACCCAAAATGTTCGAAAAACTCCTCGCCGCCCTGCCCTACAACCCTAGTTTAGTGCAGCAATTAAGCTTCTACGGTCGCCGCTTGCGCCGCGAACAAGCCGTCCGCCGCGCCGGTGTAGTCGTGCTCTTATTAGCTTTCTTCGTGCAGTTCTTTGCCGTTATGAGCCCGCCCCAATCAAGCTTGGCTCAGTCGCCCAACGACCTTATCAACGGCGGTATCACCTCGGCGGCCGACGCCGCCAACCACTGTCGGGCCAATACCACCAACTACGGCACTATTCTGGCTAACTACGGCATCAGCTGTGACGCCTTAGCCGCCGCTGGCACCGTTACTCTCAAATCAACCGACTACAACAAGCAGCTCTTCTCGATGGGTCACAACCCCTACGGTAAGGCCGGCGAACAACCCGTTACCATCGATGGTGCCGGCACGCTCTACGTCCGTTACCTCTGGGCCTGGGATTCACACGCCTACTCCAGCTACAAAGCCCTCTCAGTCGTCGTCAACGGCACGCAGTACTTTATTCTCTACAACTGCGGTAACTTAACTTCTATCGGCGTGCCAAAGCCCGTCGTCAAGCCAGTACCGTGCCCCTACAACGCGGCTTACGTCGTCGGCGATGCCCGCTGCGTGCCACCACCAGCTCCCTGCCCGCAAGACCACTCAATCACCGTCGACAATGCTGCCTGCAAGGCCTGCCCCCAGGACACCAGCATCCTCAAGAGCAATAAGCTTTGCCAACCATGTCTCAACCCACGCTATCCGAATGTCACCCAGACTAGTCCCGCCTGTAAAGAAGTTTGCCCCCTCGATCACAGTATCGATAAAGATAGCGCCGACTGCGCACCTTGCAAGTACAACCCTGGCATTCTCGGTTCTAACTCAGAGTGTAAGGCCTGCGATAAATCAGCCACTGCCAGCGACCTCAGCGCCTGTATAAACGTTGCCAAATCGGCCAGTAACAAGACGCAAGGCCTGGAAGATGCCACTACCAAAAAGGCCGCTGCCAAGGACGAGATCGTCTACACCCTCAAAGCCACCAACAGCTCCAAGGCCGATTACAAAGACTACATCTTCCGCGAAAACATCAGTGACGTACTCGATTACGCCAACATCGAAGACCTCAATGGCGGCACCAAGTCCGACGATAACATCATCAGCTGGCCCGCCGTCACTATCAAGGCTGGCGAGACTGCCACCCAAACCTTCACCGTCAAGGTTATGGACGTCATCCCCGGCACGCCCCGCAGCACCTCAGACCCAGGCCACTTTGACCTCGTGATGAGCAACACCTACGGCAACACCGTCAACATCGAGCTGCCAAGCACGCCACCCCAGGCCGTGGCCGCTGTTGCTGCCGAGATGCCACACACCGGTCCCGGCTCCAGCATGTTTGTCGCCGGCATCATCGTCATGCTCGCCAGCTTCTTCTTCGCCCGCACCCGCTTGCTGGCCAACGAGACGAAATTAGCAATCCAAGAAGACACTAACGGAGGACTATAAAATGAATTTCGAAAACGCTCCTAAAACAATCGCCGAGCATGCTGAGGCCCTCGGCACTAACGAACGCGAGATCGCTGAAGCCCTCAGCCAAAAGCCCGAGCACCGCGCCGAGATCGACCCAAGCGTCATCGAGCAACAAGCCGAACACGCCGCCGAGAAAGCTCGCGACACCATCGAAGCCGCCACCGTGGCCGAAGAAGACCCGCTGGCCAAGCTCCAAGCCGCTGAGGCGGCCGCTGCCGACCAGGCCCCCATGGCCATGGACTTAAAGCTCAGCTTCCACCAAGTGATTGGCCGCATCCAGCGCCAGGAATCGGCGCCCGCACGCGCCTTTAGTAAAGTCATCCATCAGCGGGCTGTCCGCGTCGTTTCCAATGCTGCCGGCAAGACCGTTAGCCGCCCCTCAGGCCTCCTCGGCGGTGGCGTCCTAGCCTTGCTCGGTACGAGCCTCTACTTGTACTTCGCCAAGCACTACGGCTTTGAGTACAACTACTTCGTCTTCTTAGCGTTGTTTGCCGCCGGCTTCGGCGTCGGCCTCCTCGCCGAACTCTTCTCCTGGGCCACCGTTGGTCGCCGCAAGCATCAAATCTCCTAGAGATGGCGACGTTTTCTCGCCTTACGCCCCATAAACTAACCATCATACTGCTGCTATACGCCATCGCAACGGCGACCCTCATCGCCTTTGGGCTCTACCGCGATTCTGCGGCCAGTGCCGGCCAGGACGATTTGGGCTATGCGAAGCCAACAGTCAGTTTTTTATTTGACCAGCTAGCGGTGTTACTTGCCATATACTTAGTACGCGTCGGCTTATTGATCTGGCCGCAATACCTTCGGAAGCCGCAATGGCGACCACTGACAGATACCGGCATCTGGTGTTCCATGATTGTGGAGCTCGTAATCATATGGTATGCGGCTGGACTACTAACAGAAAAAGCTAGCACCTGTAGAGTCTTGGCTCAGGCCAGCGAATTCGGGGGTTGTGGTTGGGGCGTATTTATATATTTGCCAATTGTAGTCAGTGTCAGTCTGCAACTTGTCGGCATGGTCATCTGCTTCTTGTTTGTAAAATTCGATCTCCACGCGCCGTCCCAAACTATCTGATACAGCCTCGACGCGGGAGGCCTTTCTGAGCCCAGTCTAGCGTTTCTACAATTACGATAGCAGCACGGGGTCTAGGAGGTGTAGAAGTTGCCGTCTTTATCGATAAGGATCGTATCGCCGTCAGCAATCTCCGGCTTATCTTCAACCGGTCGAGCTACAACCGGTACCGGCTGGGGCTTGGGCGCGGCGGGCGCGGGCGCAGCTGGCGTTGGAGCAGCGGCCGGCTGACTGTCACGCAGCTGCTGGCGCAACTCGTCGGCAATTTTATCAATCTCGTTCTTCTCCAGTTCGGCGCTAGAGATATTCTGAGCCTTCTCAGGCGGCGTTCCAGGCGTAAGTGGTGTCGTTGACTGCGGAGCATTAGAAGCGGGCTCAGCGGGCCTGAAAACGTCCGGGCCGGTCGGCTGGGCCGGTAGCTGCCCTGTCGAGTGGAAGGAGGTCACACCGGCAGCCGGCATATTTACAGGGGTGGGAGCAAGGTTAACAGGGGTCGCAGGCGCAGCGATAGGCGCGGTTGCCGCAGCCGGCGCCGCCGAGGGTGCGGGAGTGGGAGTCGCCACCGGTGCTGGGCTAGGCATTGGCTGAGGGGTCGGAGCTGGAGCTGGAGCCGGTGCCGGCCTTGCGGCAAGAGCGTTCGGCGTCGGCAAGCCGGCCTTACGCTTATTGAGCCAATCATCCAGGAAAGATGCCGGCGCAGCCGGGGCTGGAGCCGGTGCGGCAGCCCGTGAGGCCATTGTCGAACCGGCCGTCGGGGCACTTTGGAATGGCGAAGCGGCGGGCGCTGGACCAGCGTTTGCGAAGGCCGGCGCAGCGCTTGCCGGCGCCCCAAAGGCCGGCTTGGCCGGTTCGTCAGCAATGGTAAAGCGTTCAAAAATCTCTTTCTCGATAGCTGCCTTCGGCCGTCCATACTTAGCCGCCGACAATTGCTTGAGGGCATCGCCCAGCTGTGAGTTCGGCGAACCAAGCGGCGGCAGCGACGCCATGCTAAATGGCAACGTCGGTACACCGCCGACCAGCGTCCGCACAATGGCGTTGTAGTTCGGCACGCGCAGCAGATCATCAGATTCAAAGGTCGGTTGGAAGTACTTGCCGAGGCTCTCGACATCGTTCTGGCCAATGCGGAAAGCCACTACCGTACCCATGTTACCGAAGACGGCGTCGCGGATTTCTTGCGTCAGCTGAGTAGTAAATTGGTTGGCTACGATCAGGTTGAGGTGATACTTTCGAGCCTCGGACATGATGGTCGCAAATGAATCGGTCGAGAAGTTTTGGAACTCATCGACATACAGACTAAAATCGACGCGATCATCCTCGGGGATATTGCTCCGGCTCATCGCAGCGGCCTGGAACTTCATCACAAAGATCATACCGAGCAATTTGGAGTTGAGCTCCCCTGTCCTACCCTTACTAAGGTTAACAATCAGAATTTTCTTGTTATCCATGATGTCGCGTAGGTCGAAGGCCGACTTCGTTTGGCCGATGATATTACGCATCATTTCATTACTTAAGAAGGCGCCAAACTTACTCACAAACCAAGCCGTCACTTCACCGGACTCATTGGAGCGCTGCTGGGCTGGGAACTGTTTGGTCCAGAAGTCGAGCACCGTTTTATCGGTGACGTGCTTGAGTTTCTCTTTGAGGAAGGCCGGGTCGCGGAACAGCTGCGGAATATCTACAAACGTACCACCATTCGGGTCGGCCATCACTGCCAAAGCGGCATTACGGAACATATCTTCGTAGCGCGGGCCCATGATGCCTTGGTGCTGCGGGTCGTACAGCTTATAGAGCATGTTGAGCACTTCCTGCACCAAGAAGTCTTTTTGTTCCGGCAGGTTAAACTCAAATAAATTGAGCCCCATCGGGAAGTCCATGTCGGACGGGCAAAAGTAGATGACGTCTTCAGTGCGCTCTTTCGGCACCATCGATAGCAGCTTCTCGGCCGTGTCGCCGTGCGGGTCGACAAATGCAAAACCGCCACCAGACAGCATGTCCTGCAGCGCCAAGTTCTCGAGGAAGGTCGACTTACCGGTACCGGTCTGCCCTACCACATACATGTGCCGTTGCCGGTCGCCGATTGCGAGGCGGATGGCCTTTTTGGCGCCGCGGAAGACGTTGTAGCCGAGCAGCATGCCGTCGTCGGGCATATTGCGCGGGCCGTCGACCTGCTTAGAATCCTGGCGGGTCAGCTGCGAAGTCGGGATATTGCGCTGGTCCGGGAAGTGAAACAGCGTCGCCAACTCCACGGAGTTCAAGATGGTCTTTTTACTCTGCTGTGGGAAAAAGCGCATGATGTAGGCCGTCGCCAGCGCCGTCGTGTCTTTGGCGGGCGTGTACTTAAAGCCGTTCTTGCCCGGTGCATCGTACAACGAGAAGCTGGCCACAATGTTGCTGAGGATGGCCTGCGAACGCGCCGAAATATTCGATGACACCACGACACGAATCAGGACCTCAAAACCGGGGTGCCTGGTCTTATCGTCGATGGCGTCGAGCACCTGTTGGTCCATATTCGACAGGTCTGGCTTGTTACCACCGTCTTCCTTTTTAGACTCTGGGGGCTTATTAAAGGCCGTCAGAATGCTTTTAGCCAGGTCGGCACCGCCCAATTTTTTGTCGTTGCCCTTGCGTTTCTTACTAGCAATCGCACTGGCCGTCTTGCGCCAGCTCGGGTTGGCCGGGCGCATCAGGATCTGGATGCCGGCACCATCTTCTTTATCCAGCGTCGACAGCGCCGTCAGTAGCGATTGCATGGCGTCACGTTTCAAATCCTGATAGGTTGCAATCGGGTAGGCATACGGCTCTTTCAGCGTCAGTTCCCCGCCGAGCGTAGCCGTCGCCTTACCAACCGGGTTGAAGATATTGTGTTCAGAGGCTTCTTCCAGTCGAGCCGTCGGATAGGCGCTGCTAATGGCCTGCTTCACCACCTCTACGAGTGACACCGGCACGGCCGCATATATATAGACGAAGCCCTTGCTGCCGACGATCTCAAAGGCAAAATGGCGCTGGCCATAGAAGGTGCCTTTAAAACCCTTCTGCCAGGTGCTGGCAATAATATTGTAGATAATCTGCGCTTTGCTGACGACTTCCTCGTTGACGTCGCGGATGTCCCTGCCGCCGACTTGGACGTCGTCGCTGGGCGGCGGCAAGTGGATAATGAGCGGTACGATTTTAAGGCCACGTTCATAATTTTTTTGCTCACGGAAAGATTTGCGAATGTACATAAAAACTATCGGCGCTGCGATCGCCGCCAGTACTAAAAGGCTTCCCAGAATAATTAAAAACGCTGTCATTATTACACTACTCGCTAAGCTTCACTGTTTTGTTATACCGTTTTTTCATGTAGTCTGCTTTGAAAACATTGATCTCTTTACTCTGTAAGTACGGATCTTCACGCGTTTTCTCAACGATTTGTTTGGCTTTTTCAACCCACTCTTTTTCAATCAAATCCGTATCGTCTGCCGTAACTGGCACATCAGTAGTTGCTGTTGTACTTACAGCACCTGCTAAGCCATCGGACAACGGCACTGATGGAATTGGCAACGGAATAGCCGTTGAAACAGCTGCACTGGGTGCGGCAGGAATCGGCATAGTTTCGATACTAGGCGCGGCTTCCGGCGATGCACTTACGGGGCCATTCGGTAGCGGCGGTAAGGCCTCTCCGGCGATCGGTGGGGGCAGATTCATGCCACCAGGCTGGTTGTCAGCAGGAGGATTCATACCTCCATTATACCGTGGTTAGCGCCTAAACAACAGCTCAAGTTTGGGCGGTAGCTGGATGCCGCTTTTGATAGGTTACATACCAATACGATGCGGCCGAAGCCAGTACTAAAATAATAAAGTCCCGGCTGGTCATTTGGCCAACCGACTGGAGGGCTAAGGCAGTACAGGCAAAACCGGCCAAGAATAGGTCGACATGTCCATAACGCTTTAGCTGGGGCAATTTACGCATCAGGAGCGTATGGAAGCTCCGAACCCCGAGGTAGACCGTCAGTACCACCAAGGCGAAGCCGACGATCAGCATCGGCGAGGATATCTTGGCCGGATCAGTCGAGCCAAAGAATAAGCCATCCAAAAGTATAAGGCCAGCAGTGAGCCAGAGGGCGGGTTTGCGAGCGAGTTGAGGCATGGCGGTCTCCGAGAGGTTAAACGCCGGGGCGGCAGTAGATACGGCCGTCCCAGGCAATGATAGAAAGGTGCGTCCCAAAGGGAAAATGGAGCCAGGGCGATACAACCGCTCTTAAATATAGAATATATAGCGCGTACCGCCCATGGCGTGACTGACCGCTCTGCGTGCCTTTAGGGCGCGACAGAGCGATAATAACTCCCTTGGTGAGGATAGAGAGGTGTTTGCTCATGGACCCAAGACAGTCCATGGAAACCCGAATTGTAAGTATTTTTGTTTTTGTGACTTACCCTTGCAGTCTAGCACGGTGAGACCACTTTGTCAATCCATCAGGCCGATTCCTAAGGAGTTAATAAGGTAATGAACACCGGAATCCCGGTGTAAAAGTTATGCACAGCTTTGTCAAAAAATAAGCATAATTGTTATTGACGGCAGTACCAAGAAACACTATTATAAGCGTAGTACTTGAATAAATTAAGTGCTCAAAAACAAAAACGACTATTAGAACAGCGGTTTCTCGCAAGCCGCTGTTCACCAAGAACTAGTCGTCACAAAATCGAAACATCAAACAAAAATCTTAAATTATTCTTAAAACACCTTGCCTAAACCGCAAGGTGTTTTTATAGTGTCTCCACTAATAGTAATGGGTGGCAGTCAGGAGTCTCGATGGCTAGCCAAGTTCAAAGCATCAGTAGTAGCGGCTCCAGTGCTACGGTGGTCGACATCCAGTGCCATTTATCGAATAATCTACCGACCATTATTATCGTTGGCTTTGCCAACAAGGCCGTTACTGAGGCACGCGAGCGGCTACGTGGCGCCTTTGCCAGTAGTAAGCTCCAGTTGCCGCGCAAGCGGATCACCATCAACCTCGCACCGGCCGACATCCCCAAAGTCGACAGCGGTTTTGATCTGGCCATTGCCGTGGCCATCTTGCGAGCTAGCGGACAGTTGCGCATTGGCTCTCTAGACAACGTGGGTTTTATCGGCGAGCTGGGGCTCGATGGCTCGACGCGAGCGGTGCGCGGCATTATCGGTAAGCTGCTGGCCGGCCGTGCGCAGGGCCTGACGCATTTTTTTGTGCCGGCTGCCAACATGCCGCAGGCCCGATTAGTGCCGCACATTATGCTATCGCCGGTCCAAAATTTGAGCCAGCTCTACGCGCACTTTAATACGACAACGTTGTTGGAAATAACAGATAGCAATACGACCGTTTTGGCATCAAATGTTGTAAATAATAATTATACTATTGGCATGAGTGAGGTCGTGGGCCAAGCCCAAGCCAAGCGCGCGTTGCTCATTGCCGCCGCCGGCGGCCATAATGTACTACTCAGCGGACCGCCTGGTACCGGTAAGAGCATGCTGGCCAAGGCCTTGCCAAGTATCCTGCCGCCGATGGATCGTGAAGAGGTGCTCGAGGTGACCCATTTACACAGCCTTGCCGGCCATGAATACGAACAAATAATTAGTGAACGACCGTTTCGAACGCCGCACCATAGCGCCAGCCACATTGCGATCATTGGCGGCGGCGCAGCGCTACGGCCGGGAGAGGTCAGTTTAGCGCACCGCGGCGTACTATTTTTCGATGAGTTCCCCGAATTTAGCCGCCAAACTTTAGAGGCCTTGCGCCAGCCGCTGGAAGATCGCGTCATCACTGTTGCTCGCGCCAAGGACAGCACCGAGTTCCCGGCCGACTTCATCCTCGTTGCCACCGCGAACCCCTGCCCCTGCGGCTTTAACGGCACCAGCAAACCCTGCGTTTGCCCGCAGCATATCGTGCAGCATTACCAGCAAAAGCTGTCTGGGCCCATCCTGGACCGGATCGACATCCACGTCAGCGTCAGCGAGATCGATCATAGCGCCTTGCTCACCCAGCCAGCCGATCGCCTGGCCGATGAAGCCTTGCGGGCAGCGGTAACCGCTGCCCGCAAGCGTCAGCAGGCCCGCTACGGCGGGGTCACCGTCAACGCCAGTTTGGACAACGCCGCTCTTAAGCGTCATGCCCTGCTCCGGCCAGCCGCCAAGGCGATTTTAGATAGCGCCGCAACAGAGGTCAGTTTATCGGCCCGGGCCTACATGCGGGTCATTAAAGTGGCTCGTACCATTGCCGACTTAGCCGACTCACGCCAGATCACCGAGGAACACATCCTCGAGGCACTGCGATTTCGCCCGGCCTAGGGTTTGACCCCTGGGAGCTAATCTGTTAAAATGCTAATACAATAAAATCAACAAGTAAGGAGATGTACCTATCGCTAAATTTACTCGCCTGAATGGTCAAATTCAGGCACAACAATTACGGGTCATAGATGAGGACGGCAAACAGCTTGGTGTGCTGAGTAAGGCGGAAGCCCTCCAACTTGCTCAAGAACGCGATCTCGATTTAGTAGAGATCTCGCCGGATGCCAAACCGCCCGTAGCCAAGATAGTAGATTGGGGTAAGTACAACTACCAGCGGACCAAGCAGCTGCAAAAGAACCGCAAGACCGCCAAGACACTCGAAATGAAGCAAATGCGCTTCGGGCTCAAGATCAGCGATCATGACCTCGGTGTGAAAATGGGCAAAGTCAGTAAGTTCTTGGATGATGGCCATAAAGTCAAACTGACCATCTTCTACCGCGGCCGCGAGCAAGCCCACCGCGATATCGGGTTTAAACTGGCTGATAAGGTTATCAACGATTTTGGTGATACAATAGCAGTCGATCAAAACCCCCAGTTAGCGGGAAAGCAACTCAACTTCGTCATTCGAGGAAGCAGTGCCCGCATTAAAGCAGTCGCCCAGGCCGAGAAAGCCGCGGCGGCACCACAAGGAGAAGAAACCAATGCCAAAACTCAAGACGCATAGCGGCACCAAAGACCGCGTTAAAATCAGCAAGAACGGCAAAGTCCGTGCTGGCCACCCCAACATGAACCACTTTTTGGGCAAGAAGAGCGGCAGCCGCAAGCGCAGCCTGACCGGCCTGACCACCCGCACCGGTGGCGCCGCCCGCGCCATCAAGCGCAGTCTAGGCGTCTAGCCAGCAAGTACAAGATAGAAAGTGCGGACGCACTTTACAGTCAATAATAAGGAGTTATCATGAGAGTTAAGAGAGGCGTTACCAGCCGAGCCAAACACAATAAAATCCGCAAAGCCACCAAAGGCTTTAGCCACCCTAACCGCGCCAGCATCAAGCGCGGCCGTCAGGCAGTTACCAAAGGTCTGCAGTTTGCCACCCGCGACCGCAAGAACCGCAAGCGAACGTTCCGCGAGCTGTGGAACACCCGCATCAACGCCGGTGCTCGCCTCAACGGCACCACCTACAGCAAGCTAATCGCCGGCCTCAAAGGCGCTGGTATCACCCTCGACCGCAAGGTCCTGGCCGAGCTAGCCGTCAACGAACCCGCTGCCTTTACTGCTGTCGTTAAAGCCACCGAAAAATAAACCCAACGTTTATTAAAAGACCTCCCCTTCTCTAGCGGAGGTCTTTTTTATGCCGCCAGACCACGGGCCTGCCAGCCAATGTCGCGGCGATATTGGCTACCACTGAAGTGAATGGCCCGCTCGCCGATGGCAGCATAGGCGACGGTTGCCGCCGCCGAAACAGTCTCACCCAAGCCGGTAACGTAGAGCACTCGGCCACCGCTCGTGACGACCTGGCCGTTGCGCAGACGCGTAGCACCGTGATATACGATCACATTAGGTCCATAGTCTTCATCGAGGCCATGGATGGGAACGCCGAGATTAGCTACCTGGCCAGGATAGCCTTGGTCGCGGACGCAGACCGTGAGAGCACTGCGACCAACGTAGTCGATGACGCTAATGTCGCCTTTACCACCTTCCATGTCGCCGGTGGCAGCCGTGTAAAACAATTCGTGCAGGTCATGCGCGGGCTGCAGTAGCGGCAACACCACTTGGGCTTCTGGATCGCCCAGGCGGGCGTTGTATTCGATGACTTGCGGGTCGCCACCGTATTGGTCGGCCAGCATAAAGCCGGTATACACAAAGCCGCGGTAGTCGATGCCATTGTCTATCAGGCCATCGACGAGCCGGCTGAGGCTATCGAGCATTTTGGCCTTTTGCTGCTCGCTCACAATTGTCGGCGGAACCGGGGCATAGGCGCCCATACCGCCAGTGTTGGGGCCACCGTCGCCGTCGAGTAAACGCTTGTGGTCCTGGGCCAGCATGAGGACTTTGGCCTTGGTGCCGTCCAGCAAGGCGAACATCGACACCTCGGGCCCGGTGAGCCGCTCCTGGAAGATGATTTCTCGCGCTGCCGCACCATAGCGATTCTTCATGTTGCGCACCGTCTGGCGTGCCTCCTCGAGGCTATCGGGCAACTCCACGCCCTTCCCGTCGGCCAGCCCGTTGGCTTTTATCACATAGCCGTCTGGCTTGTGGTACTCCACATATTCGCGGGCGGCTGCTTGGGAGAGTGGCCGTTCCCATTTAGGCTGCGGAATACCGTAGCGGTCATTAAACTTGGCGGCCGCAACTTTACTGCTTTCCAGCCAGGCGCCGCTACGCGACGGCCCAACGGTAGGGATATTGGCTTCGCGGAGCTGGTCACCCAGGCCCTGGGCGATGGGCTTGTCCGGCCCGATCACCACCAGGCCTATTTTGCGGGCGCGCGCAGCTTCAACAATCTGGTAGTTATCAATTGGAACTTGAGGGAGGGCTTCTCCGAGGGCGAGCATCCCGGCGTTCGGATCAGTAAAAAATAATTCGTGCTCACCAGGTTCGTACATCGCCATTGCTAGGGCGTGCTCACGGCCACCGCCACCAACTATCTGCGTTCTCATACTGTTACCCTCCTTAACCCGTTTAAGTTTAGGGATCATAGCCGGCTCGTGCAAGCATGAGCAATTTAAATCACTATCCGCAGCCAGCCCGTCTCACAGTGGCGAACTATTCGTCTGGGTACAGTGTTGTAGTTATGGCATTGGCGTAATCAGCTTGCATCTGCCAACCGCTGCGGTCGAGCACCTCCACCTTGGCCGCCTCTGCAGCATGGCTGCCATATTCATCGCTGAGCAGCGGCGTGGCGGCCGGCAGGATAGCACCGTAACCATCGCCTCGATCGACCAGGCCATCAACCGCGTATTCAAACGCCGGATCGACGCACTCCAGTGGCACTCCATCCGTAACAGTTCGTTGCTCGGTTGGAATAGGCCCTTTTATGTAGACAGTGATGCCTGTCAGCTCGCTGCTCGGGTCATTTGGAAGACCACTAAAGCTCAGTACTGAAGTGTAGATTGTGCCGGTATCGTTACGGGCAACCAGCGTGCGTGTGTCAGGGTCCGGGTCGCTCGCACCGGCGGGACGGCTGCGCACCAGCTCCACGTATAGCTGCAGCTGCTCGAGATTCACCTGTTGTAGGTGGTCCTGGATCCCTTCACGGCGGCCCTGAAGCTCAAGCGCGGCGATGTCTAGCGGCGGTAGCTCGGGCGCAGGCGTGATCAGCGGGAAGCCCGGCGGGTAATGTAGTCCTCCCGGATGAGGACTGGCCGTACAACCACTGAGCGCCGCACTCACTAGGGTAATGGCTAGTAGTCTTTCTTTCATAATCATTGCATAGTACGCCTCCTTTTGGCGGCCGGCAACTAAAAAGACCCGCCGGAGCGGGTCACTTTAGTGCCAGAGTATCTGTAAGCCGGGTTCTGTTGAAGCTAATCATCTATCTAGGCCTGCCGTTGCCGACAGGCTCGAGCGGTTTTTGTGATGAATTCTCAGCGGGATGCTTTAGCCTTTAGGGCCGAAGAATCCATCTCCTTGCAGCAGGCAGGGTTTACCTACTTCGCGCGTCACCGCGCGACGTTGCGAGCTCTTACCTTTGGAAGTTGGCGCCTTCGCGCCGAACTCCCAACCCCGGCAAGCCGGGGCGCTCGTTTCACCTTTGCCGCCGAAGCGGTAGTTTCGTTTCTGTGGCACTTTCCCTAGGGTCGCCCCCGGTCGCCGTTAGCGACTGCCATTTCCCTTTGCTGCCCGGACTTTCCTCGTACACCGAAATGCACGCGATTAGCCAATACTCTGGCGTTAGCAGTATATCACCCCTGTTAAATAATCACCAGACCCCCTCTTGTATTTGCGGCGCAGCAAGCATACAATGCAAAGCATAAGCAGAAAATAAAAAGGAACACAATGACCCTTCCCTTATACGAATCAGCACCCGCCGAGGCAGAGGTGCTGCCAGAGTTGGAGGAAGCGGCCTCCGAGGCGCCGATACTTTACTTAGTACCCAAACCGCAAGAAGAAGAGGCAGTCGAGGTGGTCGACGTGTATCCTCCACCCTATAGCAGGCATAACGAGCTCGATAAATACACCCGTCAGGCAGTGGTAAGCACGATGGTAGAACTGACGAAACGAAAAGGGCCACTCTCGAAAATAGAAGATCGCCTGCTCGAACTCGATCACGCCGCCTGCCCGGTAGTACGCCACGACGAAGTTTTTGAAAAAAAATTGGCCGCGCTGAAAGCGGCCTTTCACGACATCTACACCTACGCCCGCGAAGACGCTCGCCACGCCAAAGACTAGTCTTCTAGCTGCACCCGTGTGGGATGCGTAATACCCAGCTCTTCATCGAGCGTCCGGTTCACAACCGTATCCGCCAGGCGATTGAGCTCGCGCGGTACGTGGACGTAATCAATGTGTTTAAACTGCTTAGAGAGCGATTTAATGGCGCCGTGGATCGGCCATAAATCACGGTTTTTGATCTTGAAGATGCCCTTCATTTGGTTCACCACCAGCATGCTGTCCATGTGCACGAAGATCTCGCGGGCGCCAATCCGCAGGCACTCTTCGAGCGCCAGTTTGAGGGCCGTGTACTCGGCGACGTTATTGGTGGTAATACCAAGGTAGACGCCCTGCTCCACCAGCACCTTATCATCCATATCGAGCAGCACAAAACCACTGGCTGACGGGCCGGGATTGCCGCGCGAGCCGCCGTCGGCGTAGATTTTGACCTGTTCCTCATGAATAGTCGACTCAGGTGGTGTTTCTGGAGCATGCTCGGCCTCGACTAACTGGTCGATGGCGGCCGCCAGGCGGTGGTCTTTGTCGGTAATTTTTAGGTCACCTTCATGGGTGAGTAGCCAAATTTGGACAACGCTCCATTCGTTCTCCCAACGGGGGTGATGATGCTGCTGCTCGGCCAGTTCGGCCACGCGCTGCATGAAGGCCCAAGCCTCCTTAAAATTGCCAAAATTAAATTGCTTATACAGCCCATGATTGGTTTCTTGCCACATCTCTCTATGGTAGCACAAGCGGCTTGAGTCAGTTATAATGTACGTGATTGACAAAAAGTATTACATTTGTTATATTACTTACATGATACAAAAGTCGGTAGTTATGACATCCAAGGGTACTTTTACCCTGCCCGCTACGGTGCGGAAGGCACTTGGCCTCACAAAGGCTGGAGATAAACTCATGCTTACGTTCCATGAACAATCCTCGGTCGTGGAGCTCAAAAAAGCACCGGATTTTGCGGCCATCCAAGAGGAAATCGCCCAACTGCTACCCGCCAATGCACCGCCCCTTGAACTCAAGAAAATTCGCGAGCAGCGCCACCAGGAGCGCCAGAAGTGACTGTCTCTTTTGATACCAACGTGGTGCTGCGTCTTTTTATCAAAGAGAACCCCAAACAAAGCCTCGCCGCCACCAGCGCACTAGAGCGGTACGATCAGATTCAGATCAGCGATATCGCCATCATCGAAACAATTTACGCCCTTGCACATTACTATAATCTTGGACGGAGCGCTGCCTGCCATTACGTGAGTAGCTTGCTTTCGCATCCCAAAATAAACTGCAATCGACCCCTATTTAAGGAAGCCATGTCCCTTTACGAGAAGCACCCTGCACTGTCTATCGAGGACTGTGTGCTGAGCACCTACGCCCATCTCAACAACGCCGCCCCGCTGCTGACGTTCGACAAAAAATTGGCCAATCAAGTCGATCATACCCAACTCCTTACCTGAGGTGGTATAATTTCTGAGGTCATGACGGGGTGTAGCGCAGTTGGTAGCGCGTACGGCTGGGGGCCGTGAGGTCGCAGGTTCAAGTCCTGTCACCCCGACCATTTATAATATTTCAGTTTTGTTGGTGTCGATACCGAAAGTGAGCTCCGCTTGTCTGTTATGCTATAGGCATGAAATTTCAGTCTATTTTTTACCATTAAGGCCGACAACAGCACCGATAAAATACAAAGACTTTCAGTAATAGCGTAAAAACATGTTATAATATAGTTTCTATGGTTCTGTCCATTAACACCGAACACGAAGGTACTTTTTTACGACAGCTGCATAATGAAGCTGACGATGTCGCGTATTTTAACGCCGTCGAAGCCAACCTTGAACACCTGAGCCAGTTTGGTGACGAAACGGCGGCTAAGTACCCCACCCTCGAATCAGTGAGAGAGGCGCGCGTACACCCATCGAACCCCGATAAACTGCGGCTAGGTATTTGGCACCGTAAGACTTTCGTTGGCAGTATTAACTTAACGCCAGATGCATACCAAGGCGCCGAGATAGGCTATTGGCTGGATGAGCGGTACACCGGCCATGGGTACGCGACGCTAGCTGTCCGGGCCCTCGGCAACTATGCCCAGAAGCGCTACTCAAGCGTTTACGCTCATGTGGCGACCGGCAATGTGGCCAGTGAGGCCGTACTTGAACGTGCCGGCTACCAGCAGGTTGCCAAAGCGGTTGGCAGTACGATTTTCGCCATCCAAGGTATTACGCAGCCCCCTGCGAACAAGCCAGCACCTAAAAAAGCTGCGCCAGAAACTGCTCCGCCAGCCTTAGAGGCATTTGCTGAGCTACCGAGTCGCAAACATGCGCTCAGGGCCAAAGATAACGATAACTTGACCGTTTTTCTGTCGTTCAATATAGCGCAAAAACTCTATCGTTGTTTCTGCTGCAGCGGCGACATACAAATCGGCGCCAGCCATACCATTCTTAGTCGAGTCCAGATGTCGAAGCGCTATACCCATCATCACATTGACACTACCTGCGCCCACGACAAGATACTGCCCGGTTTAACTGATATTGCCATAATCGATGCCGAAGCGGCATCGGCTCAAGCCACCAACGCCCGTAGACGCAGATATCGCAACAAGCAGCGCAAAAACTGATCAAACTTATCACTTATCGATAACGAACTCGCCAAGGGCCGGCAGTACAGCTACTATTATCACAACCACACCGGTATCGACGGCCGGGCTTTCGACGCCTATCAGGCCTCGCTCGAGAGCGATTCTACCCAAGGTACTACCGAACTCCCTCTCCAAAGCACAACCGATATGCTATCCTAACAGGGATGGAACTCAGCGGATTACCAGCACTCATTGCCATTTTTTTGACGATCGCGACCCCTGTCGTGCTGATTGCTTTGGTGGTCTCGCACACTTCGCGGCTAGTGCACCGCCAGCGGCAACGCCTCGACACTACGATTGTGGCCGAATACGATGCTCCAGCTGGGCTGACGCCGGCCGAGGTTGGCTATCTGTTTGATTCGCGCTTTGGGCGCCAAGAGATGGTCGCCACCCTGCTCGACCTCGAGCAAAAAGGTATGGTGCGCATCAGCCATGGCCAGTTCGATGGCCTGAATATCCAACGCGTCGACACCAAGCCGCTCGACAGCCTAAAGCCACACGAGCGCTACCTGCTCGGCCACGTTGAGACCAACACCACGCTGGCCGCTATGTCGTTCGGCGTTTTGGCTGGTTTTCGCTCCACCGTCCGGCGTTCCCTGGCTGATCAGGGATTGATCAAGCAAGGTACTGAGGTGCTGAACTACTATCTGCGCCGGCTGCTGATAACTTTTTTGATACTCACCGTGCCTATCATGACCTGGCTAGTGGTCATCTCTGGCCATAAACCGGATGACCTGCTCACCCTGTTCGTTATTTTTCTCTTCTTCGTTGCGCCGGTATTCCTAATTTTAACGATTGTGGTCGGTGGGCTGTACAACCGGATCGTTGGTCAGCCGGGCATCTGGACCGCGCAGCTGAAGCAGCTTTTTCCAGAGATCCAAGGCTACCGCGATTACATCGAACAGGTCGAGCTCGATGAGCTCCAATTCGACTCAGCCGACCTCAAACAGCAGTCCAAAAATAAGGCCCTGCCCTACGCTGTGGCCCTCGGCCTCAACACCGAGTGGCGCCAACGCTTCGACCATCCATAATTTCCCGTTTCGCCGTCTCACGGCTCGTCAGCACAACTACTTGATGTGGACGGGAAAACGAGGAGCCAAGGGTGTATTGCAGTCACAAACGTGACAACACCGCTGGCAGCTCCCCGTGGAGTTATAGGCATGTCTCCTAAGCCTTTGTTATCAGTGCCCCGTGGCGCTAGGGTGAGGTCACTGGCAGGTAGAACTGCAGAACTCCAATTACCACACAGAGCGGTATGGTCAGCAGACCACACACCGTAGCCAGATCGAGTTCTATCTCGTTGTCGAGGAACTCCAGCGGCACAGCGATGGCGTACAGCAGTGCAGCGAGCAGGGCCGTGATCCCCAGGAGGATGTGATCCTGATGGCTTAAGCTCCTTGCGCCAAAGTCGTCTGAGACCTGAATGTACGAGACGCAGATGAGCAACGAAGTGCCGATGAGCCTGAGCCCAAAGATCAATCGCCGCGTAGCATCAGTTGTTCTCATGGTCGTCTCCTTAGCCAAAGCTGGCGTAGGCGAACTGCACCAGGCAGACGATCAGCAAAAACATGCCGATGATGCGCGAGGTCCGAGCCGACATGCCGTTGTTCTGGTTGCCCAGAGACACGCGGTAGGCCGTACCCGAAGTGAACATCGTCCCCGCCACCAGCAAGCAGCACGCCAGCACGAAGTGCACGGTGTGCCCTGTCCAGAGCGAGAAGATCGGGATGACGACGCTGAAGACACCAGCGATGAAGCCGACGAGCGTGCCGACGCCACTGAGCGTGACGACGCGCTCTTGCAGTGCTTGCGTTGCCTTGAGTGAACTCATGATGCCTCCAGAGGCGCTGATAACGTACAAATAATCCACTTTGGACTATTATTACCTGATTATACTACTTATGATGATAATTGTCAACGATTCAACAGGGGTGATAAAGAAAAAGGCTTTAGTAGGGTTTGTGGTAATGCGGGGCATTGGGGGGGTACAAACGCTACTAAAGCTGGTGCCCAGGAGAGGCTATCTTGGCTGCTTCGATTCACGACGTGAATCTTATGGATCCTGGGCCATCTGGTGCGGTGCTGCTACTGCCGTTGGACGTTGATCGCAATGGCCAGGGCGCCGACGAAGACGACGGGTCCACCGATGTTGCCGACGAGCTGGGCGCCGTGTGGATGGCCGGTGAGCTGGAAGACTGCGATTGCCAGGGCAACCACAATGACTCCGGCCAAGAGACCGATCATGACATCCTTGATGGTGAGCATTGCATTCTCCTTGGGGTAGGTGAAACTGCCAGATCAATCACATGAGTGATTAATAGTATTATACCATTAATTATTAATTAATCAAACATAGGGGAGGGGTACTGCTTGTGTTTATCCCGGTAACCAATTATGATGGCCACAGGAATACAAACAGCCATATGGACAACACTCCACCGCAAGGGCCGGTCACTCCAAGTGCCGGCGACCAATCCGTAAAGCCGCCTTCGGCGGGCGGCCAGCGCATTATTCAGCCGCTGCCAAGCGCCTATGAACCAGATGTGCCATCTGAGCCTCCCGCCACAGCACCTGTGCAAGTAGTCGCGCCCACCGAGCAACCTGCACCCGCCATACCGCCCACTCCGGCCGCGTTTTCAGCCGCTGCTGAGGCGCCCACTTCGCCAGAGCTGCGCCCCGAGAACTATCAGCCCGCTGCGGCACCCGGCACCGCCCCCAACGCCCAGACCTACATAACAGGTTCGCAGCTTGCTATTCCCAAAGAAAGTACGCCAAAAGGCATCTACGTTATCGCCGCTTTTTATCTGTTAAGTGTCGTGCTGAGCTTCGCAGCGTCCAGCGGCAGCGCGTATTACAGCATCGACCTGGTCCTCGATCTCTTGCTAGCCCTGGGTCTGCTAGCCAAAATTGAGTTGGCTCGCATCGTAGCTATTGTCTTCACGCTACTCACCGTCGTTATCTCGGCGCTAGCGCTCGTCGGCTTTGTTACCGTCCAGAATCGTTATCATACCCTTAATGACAAAGCCAACGCATCTATCACCAGTCTAGAGAATAATCGGCAACTTACCTACACCCAACAGCAACAGCTAGAGAGCTACAAGGCGACTGCTGCTGCCCAGAAAAAATCCCTCGACAAGGCCTACGGTCTCATCTACGCCCAATACGTCCTGGCAATTCTCGGCTCAGCAGGCGTGGCCTTTTACCTCACGCGGCCTGGGGTGCGGCAAGTATTTAACTAGTCATAAGTCGCCGGGCACCGAGGTGATCTACCTGAGGAATCCCAGGTGGGAAAGCGCACTACGGACCACGGTCTGTAAAATCTTGCTCTCCCTAATGACTAATATTCAGATAATCATTACTCGGCAGGGGGACATTGCTGCCCTACCCGGCGACCTTCTATTATACAGACTTAGGGCAGTAGATTCAGCACGGATTGGTTGAGATTGATGATGATATTGCCAAAACCGGTGGCAAACACCAAGAAGATAACGATAAAGAAGCCATACGGCTCGATCTGCTGCATAAACCGTTGCAGCGGCTCCGGCGCAAAGGCGTAAAGCACCCGCGAGCCGTCCAGGGGCGGTATGGGCACCAAGTTGAAGATAAACAGCGCTACATTAAGCTGGACGAATATCGTAAAGAACGTGTAGAGGAAACCGGTGGCCTCGATGGCGTTGGCAATTACCGCTCCTACAATGGCCAGCACCAAGTTGGACAGTGGCCCGGCGGCGGCCAACAAGGCCGCGCCAAACTCGTCATATTTGATATTGCGCGGATCAAACGGCACTGGCTTGGCCGCCAAGATCGGTGCGCCAATAGTAATCAGGGTTACTACCGGCAGTAGTACCGTCATGAAGGGGTCAATGTGGCGCAGCGGATTGAGGCTGAGCCTGCCCACTTCCTGTGCGGTGCTGTCACCTAATTTATAGCCGACAAAGGCGTGCATGAACTCGTGAATCGCCAATGAAACAACAATTGTGATAATGTAGGATGCCAATGTGGCGGGATCGGTGTGTAGCGACATCCCCCAATTATACCAGCCCTGCCCCAGCGTTGACTTAGAGTCGGTTTTCCGCTACAATAACACCTTGAATCTATATAAACTCATAAGGACAAATTATGCAGAAGTGTGATCTCACCGGCAAAGGCAAGCAGTTCGGCAGCAATGTCAGCTTTTCACAGCGCCATACCAAGAAAGTTTGGAAGCCCAACCTCCAAAAGAAGACCCTCATGGTCGACGGCAAAAAAGTCACCATGAAGCTCAGCACCCAAGCCATCCGCACCCTCAAGAAAAAGGGCCTGCTGATCGAAGTCGGCCAAGAAGCCCAAACCGCCGCCAAGTAACCTCTCGGTCCACAAAAAAAGCCCGCTCCCAGCGGGCTTTTTTAAGACCTTTCGAGGACGATTAGCTGGGTGCCTTCAGAGAGTTCTGTGGGCTTCAGTTTGAGCTTGGCAATGCGCTCCTTGGGTTCCATGGCCATGTCCTTGAGCGCGCTCTCCAGGTCGGCCTGGGGTACTTCGTAGTGAAGGCCGCTGCTCGCATAGTGCGTCGGGATGACCAGCTTGGGTTCGATCTCCTTGATAAACTTGAGGGCACCACCACTGTCGAGCGTAAAGCCACTGCCGCCGACCGGTACGAACAGTACGTCGACAAGGCCGATCCGCTCTAGCATCTTATCGTTGATGCTGTCCGGGTGGACATGGCCGGCAATAAGGATGCTGAGGTCGCCAATGATAATTTTGTACATGGTGGCATTCTCACCTGCTTCATCGATGTGGGCGTGGGCCGGGATGCCAACAATAGACACGTCGGAGACCTCATACTCGCCGGGCATATCAAACATTAGGCGGCCTTCCGGCGCACCAGCGTGTGGACCGGTGAAGAGGCTGATGTCGTCCGGTTTGGTGATCGACTTTGCGCCCAGGGCGGCCAGGTTGTCGTCGACGACGACCCGAATGTTCTTGAAGCTGATGCTGATGCAGTTGGCGCCGAAAAATTGTAGATCCATGTGTGCTCCTTATTCGTCTAGTAGGTTATGGACGTCGATTAATACCTGTTTTTTAGCCTGCATGATGGCCACCGCAAAGCGGTCGCGGATCTGCTGGCGATACTGGAAGTCAGCCAGGCTCATGACAGTGTAGCGCAAGCTCTTTTTCTCTTGCAGTTCAAGCTGATCAACATACTTCTGTAAGGCGTTGGTGTTGACCTCACCGATGATAAATATATCAACGCCGGCGGTTTCGTCGCGGGTAAATTGGCCGGTATACACCGCGAGGTCGATGTGTCCCACGGCCTTGAGCTCGCTGTGGGCGGCCGACTCATCAACGGGCTGCTCGGCTTCGGCTTCGCCGTCAGTTGGGGCTGCTGCGGCGGCTTTCTTGGGCAGCTTCTTGACGCCGCCGCCAAAGATCGCCTGGAGTGGCTCATAAAATTCGTACTTTTGATTAACCTCGTAGTAGAGCTTATTGTTAGTATTATCGGACGTAATAATGCCGATGTTCAGTAAATTGCTCAGCTCGCGGCGCACCGAATTTATCTGCTCATCGATCTTGCGAGTGATCTCGCGGACATAAAATGAACGGTTCGGATTGCTATAAAAAAGCTGTAAAAGCTTGACGCGCGTTTTGGACCCAAAGAGTTGCTCAACCATATGTCTATTGTAGCAAGCTCTGGCATTTTATGAAACGTATTTATTCAATAAATGTTGTAAGCAAATCTACAGCTTCGGCTGTTTTATCTTCGGTAGTAAGCCAGTGAATACTTTTGTTACGTGTAAACCAAGTCCGCTGGCGCTTAGCCAAATCCATAGTGGCTTTGATGATTTTGGCCCGTGTTTCGTCCAAGCTTTGGATACCTTCGAGGTAGCCCCGCCACTGCGCATAGCCGACGCCCTTCAGCGCTTCGCAGTCCCAGCCATACTTGTCCACTAGCCCGCGAACTTCCGCCTCCAGCCCGGCAGCCAGCATGGCGTCGGTCCGCCGCGCAACGCGTTGGCGCAGCACCTCACGCTCGGTCTGAATGCCAATGATGAGCGTGTCTGGTCGCAGCCCGTGCTTGACCGGTCGAGCGCCCTGAGACTCAATGAGCCGGATCAACCGGCGCTTATTGCCCGTATCCACGTCGCCAAGCTCGAGGCCGAGCGCGGCGATTTGCGCTAGCAGCTGATCGCGACTCAAGGCGTTCAGTCTTTCTCTTTCCTGGCGATCGCCGGGTGGTAAAAAGCCGTAGTCGTAGATAACGCCATCGATATACAGGCCAGTACCGCCGGCTAGAATCGGCAGCTTACCGCGCCCGCTAATCGCCTTAATCTGCGCCTGGGCCAAGCCTTTAAAGACGGCCGCGGTGAAGTCTTCGTCGGGTCCGACGATATCGAGCAGGTGGTGTGGTGCAGCGGCGAGCTCGGCTGCCGACGGCTTGGCCGTACCGATGTTGACCTCGCGACGCACCGTCCAGCTGTCGGCACAAATAATCTCACCGTCAAAGCGCTGCGCCAAGGCAATCGCCAAGGCCGATTTGCCGCTGGCCGTCTCGCCAACAATAACGATCAAGGGACTCTTCATACTAAGCTCTGTTGTGGGGGCTCTTCGCCCGGTGGCCACCAGATCAGCGTCGCCACATCGACTCGGTCTTGATCATCGAACTCGAAGCCTTCTTGCGCTAAAACTTGTTTGTGGCCACTGCGGCCACCTGGATAGCCCGCGGCTAAACCGCCTTGTTTGTTGACCACCCGCTGCCACGGTAGCTGCGGGTCACCGAAGTGGGCAATGCCACCAACCACCCGTGCAGCTCGGGCCGCGCCAGCCAAAGCCGCCAACTGCCCATACGTCATCACCCGGCCGCGCGGAATCTGGCGCACCAATGCCTCTACCCTTCCCCGAAAGTCGGCTGCGACGTCGTCATTTTTTGGCTCGAACATCTTTGCATCATCGCACTTTTGCATCCTGACATCAATGCATCATCGCATAAACACACCACTAACCGACAGCACCACTACCTTTTTGGTGCCGACCAGATAGACCACTCGATACATCCCAAAATGGCGGCAACGAATGTGCGGAGAGCGCTTCAGTAAATAGTCGGCCGCGCCTCCCTGGTGCCCACTCAACGAACTAATACCGCTTATCACATCTGTTAAGAAGAGTTTCCTCACGCGATGCATGTCAGATGCGGCAGATGCTTTGAAGAAGATCGATTCTGCGATCATGAGAGCAACCCTTGGCGTTTGAGCGCTTCCCTAACCGAACCGAGTGTTTGCTCAGGTTCATCAAAGCGCTCCTTCGCATCATCCAAATCGGTCATGTCATCCAATAGTTGGAATTTGATGGCATTCTCTAAGACAGTTTTAATGGTAGTGCCAGTCTCGATGGCACGTAATCTGACGACAGAATACAGATAGTCATTGATCGTAACAGTAGTTCGCATGCCTCAAAACTAGTATCAAAACATCGAAGTATCAAAATGCCGTGATGTTTTTTAATTTTTGAAACAGAAAAACAGGCGTGAAAGCACAGCAGCTAGTTAAGAAATCGACCGTACGGGCTACAGCGAGGTTTTAAGGACGCGCGCTCTGGCTTCGTTTGCCACGGTGCCAAGAAACTCTTCAAAGGAATGCTCACGAATAGGCTCGTTAACTGCCATGTCAGCGCGAACGCGCGGCGTCACCTGCCCCGTCTCAATCTCTTTCTGGCCGATCACCACGGTGTACGGGATCTTGTACAGCTCGGCAGCCCGGATTTTCTTGCCGACCGATTCGCTAGCATTGTCGATGGTCACCCGCAGTCCGAGATCGAAAGCCTGCCGGCGCAGCTGCTCGGCGTAGCCAACAACATCGTCATCCTGGTTTAGAGTGATGATCCGGATCTGTTCCGGAGCCGTCCATACCGGAAACTTGCCCCCGGTGTGCTCAATGTAGACGCTCATAAAGCGCTCCACGGAACCGAGCAAGGCGGAATGGATCATCACCGGTTGCTGCTTAGAGCCATCTTCGGCGGTATAGTCGAGGCCAAAACGCTCTGGCTGGACGAAGTCGAGCTGGACGGTAGCCACCTGGTGCTCGCGGCCGAGGGCGTCAGTAGCCATGAAATCGATTTTGGGGCCGTAAAAGGCGGCTTCACCCGTCTGCTCATAATAGTCGAGCTGGTTGGCCACCACGGCGTTCTTGAGCTGCGTCTGAGCCGCATCCCACAATTCCTGTGGACCGAGGTACGCATCTGACTCGTCACGGTAGCTGAGACGAACCCGCAGTTGCATGCCCACGGTTGCATACAGCTCGCCAGCGGCAGCTAGCAAATTGTTTATCTCGATCTCGATCTGGTCCTCACGGCAAAAGACGTGGCTGTCATCCTGCGTCAGGGCGCGAACACGGTTCAGGCCACCGAGCTCGCCGGTCTTTTCATCACGATAATCGGTGGTCGTCTCAAGATAGCGTACCGGCATATCACGATAGCTGCGCGGCCGAGAGGCGTAAATCCGGGTGTGGTGCGGGCAGTTCATGGGCTTCATTACCAGCTCATCGCTAGTCTCTTGGCTCTTAACGAGAAACAGCTCATCGCCAAACTTAGCCCAGTGGCCACTGGCCTCATAGAGGTCCTTCTTGGTAATGTGTGGCGTCCAGACCTTTTCGAAACCGTAGCGCTCACGCATGCTGTTGGTAAACAGCGCCAGCTGGTCACGAATCACCGTACCGCGCGGCGTAAACAGTGGCAGCCCTGAGCCTACCATGTCGGAGAACAAAAACAGATCTAGCTCTTGGCCCAGCTTGCGGTGGTCGCGCTTCTTGGCTTCCTCAAGCATGTCGAGGTGCTGGCGTAGCTCCTTCGGTGTCGCAAAGGCCACGCCGTAAATGCGTTGCATCTGGGCATTCTTCTCGTTGCCCCGCCAATAGGCACCAGAGACGCGCTGCAGCTTAAAGGCGCCGACCTTGCCCGTCGACTCAACGTGCGGCCCGCGGCACAGATCAGTGAAGTCGCCGTTCTTATAGAAGGACACTTCGTCGACCTGCGAATCGCCTTCGGCAATCGTCCCCAGCTCATCGGCATTGAGATCTTTGGCGATAGTCGTGCCGGCCCGCTTGAGGTCGTTCAGCAGCTCAACTTTGTAGGGCTGGCCCGCCTGCTCTGCCCAACTGATGGCCTCGTCGACCGGTTTAGTGAAACGCTCGAAGACATTGTTAGCCTGGATAACAGACTGCATCTCGGCTTCAATCTTGGCAAAGTCGTCTTCTGATAGTTTGGTGTCACCGAGGTCGACATCGTAGTAAAAGCCGTGCTCCACCACTGGCCCCACGCCGAACTTGGCTTCCGGCCAGAGGTGCTGGATAGCCGTGGCCATAATGTGGGCTAATGAGTGACGCATTGCGTATAACTGATCTTGGTCGGCCATGGTGTGCTCCTTTGAGTAATAAAAAGACGCGCTGGTTTGATTAAACAATCTCGCAAATTTGTTTAATCAAACTAACGCGTCTCGGTCCGTCTTATGGCGGAGGTTCCACCTCGACTTTTACTCTTGCTACCTCGGTTCTCGTACCTGGTTGCCATCTGAACGAAGCTCGGTGATTGGTGAGTTCACGTCAAGGCTTACGTTTATTGTATGTTACTAATCGTCTAGTGTCAAAAGCTGTTGTATAAAACTCTGCAACATTGGCAGCGCAACAGATTGGCCAGCGGGCATTGAGCCGCCGTGGCCCTGAGCCACCAAATCATTCAGCTGAGCCTGCAACGCCAGCAAACCCACCGGGTCGCTCACGCCCTGTACGGCCCGTTGAGCAGCAAAATAGGTCTTGGCTGCCAGGTCCTGCTGCGGACGTTTGAGCATGTGCTCATGCAGCTCATCCGGGCCGCTCAACTTTAATACAAATTGCAGCGAAGCCGCCATCTCGGCCGAGATCGACTCCGCCGTCACTGCCTGGAAGCGTGGCGCTTCAAAGCTTTTGGATTGCGGCTCGTCCGGTTCCTGCTCGGCCGGCACTTCCGGGACGATTACGGCGCCCGGTACAATCATCGGCTCGGACGGCACCTCGGGTTCGGCGAACAGCTCGAGCATGGCGGCATCGGGCACCACATCCGGCACGAGGTGCGTCGCCTGCCCATCGAGCTCGTAGGACAGCACATCGCCCATGTACTGGCGGTAGGTCTCATCCTCATCCAGCGTGGTGATCAGCTCATCATAATCAACGACTATTGGCTCAGCCACAATCTCAGACTCGGGCCGCGGCTCGACTTCTGGCGTCAGCAGCTCACGCGCCAAGCTCAGCGAAGATTCGAGCGGGGCGTCAGCCTCAGGCATTGGCTCAGCTACCTCGACATCGTCGAATTCGATCCCGGTAACTACCCGATCAAATTCTTCGGCAAGGGCCTGCTCGGTCATAGTATCGACCGTTAACGGCCCTTCCTCCGGCGCAAGCGTCAACCTGAAGTCCTCGGGTTCGACAACCTCGACCGGCGGCGCCGGGTCCTCAACAAACAGTTCAGCCGGACCATCTGGTATCTCGACGGGCGCGCCGAGTAGTATCTCCAGGTCGCTGATCAGCATTGAGCTGTAAGCGACGATGTCTTCCTCGAGCAGTGCGGGCACTTCGCCGGGGCTCTGCACCACCTCGGCTACCGCTTGACTCCCCGCCCATTGCTGACTTTCCAGGTCGGTCGGTGCCGCTAACTGCTCAGCCTCGGGTTGTAATAAAAGTGTCGGGTCATCCTGATCCGGCCGTAGAACATCCACCAACTCTTGGTTCTGCTCACTCATAAACTATATTATACAACTATTTGCAAATACATGCAATAGAGATTGCCTTGCCGACAGATTCGAAGCCATTAAAAAAGCGATTGAATGATCTCGCATTTCATTCAATCGCTGATTCGTCGACGTTAGTCGGGAGAAAACTCTCTCGGCAAAACCTCGCCTCACAAGAACTATCATAGCACGGCTAGTACTATACGGCTAGTATAGAAATGCTGTATTTACGACATACCCACATGGGGATAACTGTTTTGGTTTGACGTCATAGGCGGCGTTGGATGCCCTTTAGGCTGGGGCGTGAATTATCGGTCTGTTATTAAATACCGATTGGATACCTACTTATAGACGTGACTTCAACGAGCTCGGGCGGTAATGGTCATCGTACTACCGGATCCGCCACGCCATCTTCATAAGTAGGCCTCCTACACTCTGGTGATTTAACAGAGGTGAGCGATGCAGAATTGGGCCGTATCGTAGCAGGCGATTCGACCTTACTTCGTAAGGTCGAATCGCCCCCACCAAACAAAAACGACCCCTGTTGGGGTCGGTTTTGTTTGGTGGGCGATATAGGATTCGAACCTATCACCTCCACAACGTCAATGTGGCGCTCTAGCCAAATGAGCTAATCGCCCTTATATATAAGTGGCATACCAAGTACTCGAAAAACTATAGCGCACTACCCCTATAAAAGCAAGTTAAAATTCGCTTATCCACCCCTGTTATAAGCATTAGCGTAAATACAATAATTATTGACTAGTAAGCATTTTGCCGGTATGATGGTTTAGTTAAACAAAGGGATTTGGTGAGTACCAACACATCCAGCGTCTTAGACGCGTTCCAGTTGTTCTACGAAGAATTAGCTTCTAAGCCGAGCAATCGCATTCGTCGACTTCGGACTAGTAGCTAGACCACTGCTACAGCAACAGATTGAGCCCCTCGCTAGCGAGGGGCTTTTTAAGTTGTCCCCGCATTTTTCGCAGTTTTCCACTGGTATTTTCCCCTGGTGTATGACAATATGTAGTCATGGTATGCCTTCATTGCGCCCACGACACCCAAGTTATCAACTCGCGCCTGCAAAAGCGCTCTAATAGCGTTTGGCGACGGCGAAAGTGCCTCAACTGTCAGGCTGTCTTCACAACCATTGAGGTCGCACAATATCACAGTAGCTGGTTGGTATCGTCCGGCACGGCCCGCGGCGCCCTCAAACCGTTTAGCCGCGATACGTTGCTGCTTAGCATCCACGCCAGCCTCCAGCACCGTCCAAACGCCGTCGAGGACGCCGCCGCCCTGACTGAAACAATAATTGATAAGCTGCGCCCGAACGCCCACGAGGGTTTGATAAAAAATACCGACATTGCCACGCTAGTACTAGCCACTCTGAACAATTTTGATGCGGTCGCGGCCGTCCACTACCGAGCCTTCCATAAACAGTGATTATTCGTAGCGGTTCGCTTCGGTGCAGCCGTCGAGCCAGGTCATAGCCTCGGCGAGGTGCGCGTTGGTAAACACCACGAGGCCAAGCCGGCGGGCCAGTAAGGCCGCCTCAACGGTATCTGTTAAGCGCTGGGTGAACGCAGCAGCTCGCTCCTCCGAGGTCAGGCTCGACTCGTTAGCAAGGCGCCGGCCGAGATCGCCGACGATTCTGGTTTGCTCGAAGTAGTCGGCCACCATCATGTGTAAGTCCACCTCATACTTACGCTCCCTGAGGATGTAGGTCTGCGATGGCTCATCAAAGAGCAGCGAACGAACGTGGACGCCAACCTCGGTTAGTTCGGGATTCTGCAGATCTTTGTTCTCACGGACGATTACGGCATTGAGATCGACCAAAAAGCTTTTTTGAGTATGGCCGATCATTTCTACTTGGTCTGTTGCCCAATCCATGCCGGGTATGTCGGCTTCTTCCTCAGAGATTATATCCAGTCTGATTTCCGGATCAGCGTCGCCGAGGACTTGTAGCACCGCGGCAGCAAAATCAAGCATTTGGCTGGGAGTGATGGGAGCTTCAGGAGATGGGGGGAGCGACATAGCCTCATGGGTCATAGAGGTATTTTATAACGTTCTCAGTCTACGTCAAGCAAGCCGGCTCAATCGGGGTTGGCGTTGGTAGAGATAGTTTCGCCGGAGGCGGTTTTAACGGCCTTTTCGGTGACATCAAATTTACTGAGGTAGCGCTTGAACATCAGGCGCGTCTGCGAGTTGAAGGCGGCGGTGGCTGAGTACACAATGCTGGTTACCGGTAGCAAGGCCCATTGCAGGAGCATTAGAATCGAGCGGTGGCGCTTGTAGCGGGCCGGACGCGGCGGCAGCGTGACCAGACAGATGTAGATCGTTACTAGCAGCCCGGCGATGCCGATGCGTTGGATACGGCTGACGATCAGCGGCAGCTCATTGGCGGCAAAGTCCCCGGGGTGGATATAGTGTGGCACAAAGGCGGCCAAGTAGACCAGCAGCGTCCCAGTGGCCCAGGTGACGTGGCCCTCGAGGGCCCGCAAGAACTTGGGAATAAGGTCAATTTTGGGCACCTTATTAGGGTGGAAGAAACCTTTTGAGGCGATATAGGCCACGTCGGAGGCACCGTAAGTCCACCGCCTGAGCTGGATAAACTGGGCTTTGAGAGTTTTGATGTAGCCGTCGGCCAAAACTGCATCCTGGTAAATCGGGATACTCATTGGGTAAACGCGGTAGTCGCCATCGAAGTGAAAATAGCTGCGCCAGAAGTGATGGCCGTCCTCGACGATGGTCCGAACGCTCCAGAAATCCATGTCGATCAGGGCTTGCATACTCTGGGCGTGGGCTGAAAAATTGCGGGCCAGGTGCGGGCGCTGGCTGGAAACGATGTAGAACAAGTTGTTACCGGTGGCGATGACACGCATCAGTGTCGGGGCGTCCCAAATGTTGTTAGTGAACATCGGCAGCGGCTGGAAGCTGGCGTTAAACGGATCAGGCACAACGCAGAACATATAGCTCAGCGCGGCAAAGTAGCGCTTGTCGGGGCGATTGTCGGCATCCAGCGTGGTTACGATCACATTCTTCGGGTCTATGTGCTCGGCGTGCAAATACTTAGCGAGCTGTCGCCCGGCATAAGTGACATTGCCACCCTTCCCGATAACCTCGCCCGGCATCTTTGCGGGGTGCTTGATCGCCATGGCGTGCTTGAAGTGCTTGCCGTAGACGGCGATAAGTTCCATGACTCGGTCCTCGGCCACTTGGCCGGCCCGACCCTCGTACGCGATGATTAGCAGCATCTGTTTCGGGTCATACTCAGAAGCCAGCACCGACTGGATCGTTGGCTCGAGCACTTCCCGGCTCTCGTTGACGGTGGCGATAATCACGGCGTGGAGTAACTGGCTCGGTCTGATGATATGCGGGTAGCCGGCTACGCGCTGGAGGTTGGCGTCGTGCCACTTGGGACGGACGATGTCGCCGCCGACGCGCTGCCCTGCCTCGAGGTCAGCCAACAGACCGGCCCAGTTGAGCTTCATCTGTTGGCGATGGGTCCGATAGCCGGCGATCGACCGGAAGCTGTACCCCATGGAACGCACAAAAAACATCAACAGATAGGCCAAAATCGCCCAAACGGCCACCTTGATGTTGATCAGACTTAGGATGACTGGCAGCAGCAGCACGGTGTAGCTGAGCGCACCCGGTAGTATCTCGAAGAAGCGGTAGTGGCCCTTGCGGTCTTTTTCAAAGGGGATCTCAATATCGGTCATTAGCGCAGCGCCAACAGCGAATTACTAACAATAATAGTCAACAGTAGTAGTAGCACGCCCAGGCTCAGGATGGCCAGCGCCAGCTGCCGACGGATGTGATAGGCCCGCATACTCAAAATGGTATGCACCACCATCACCAAGATAGCAAAACCGGCAAAACTGACCAGCTCCAGCACGCTGCCGCGCTGAAAGGCCTCAATTCCGACGCTCGGCCGGTAGGCGATGATATTACTCGTAGTCTGGCCACTGCTCAGGCGTACCAGAATCAGCAAAACGCCTGCCAGTGTCAGGAAAGCGTTGGTGCTGAGCAGTAACAGCACTACATGATCATTTAAAAACTTTTTAGGGGTAGCCATGGCTTTGCTCTATTGTACCATCTCAACCCCTGCCCTGAACTAACTATTTATACATAAGCGTCTTGGCCGCGTCATGCCCTTTGACCAACATTACTTTTATGCATAGCTCACCTCTGTTAACGATATGTTTAGAGGTATACCACCGGGTTTGGTATAATACGCAGTTGATGCCACCTTAGCTCAGTTGGTAGAGCGTCTCACTCGTAACGAGAAGGTCGCCGGTTCGATCCCGGCAGGTGGCTCCAATTTAAATAATCTACTTTCGGTAGATTATTTAAATTGGCACCTGACGGGTCGAAGCGTGCCGAAGGCGCGGTTCGATAGTCGAGGACGCGCGCAGGAGTTTACTCCGAGCACGCCGCAAGACTCTATGGGGCGAAGCGGCATATCCCGGCAGACGCCATGACCTATTCAGCGGGTGTCGTATAACGGCCATTATGTAGCCTTCCCAAGGCTGAGACGCGGGTTCGACTCCCGCCACCCGCACCAAGGAAAGTTACTGTTTACAAGATAACGGTTTTATATTACAATATTGTTTATGAGTATGCGGCATGAGTTTGGTGAAGACCAGAAGACAGTGTTAGATGAAAATACTAGGCTTGCCCTTTTGTCAGGTTTAGCTATCCGTTATCACGCGGCCTTAAGGGGCAACGCCGCACGAGCAGAACGTGTCTCAAAGATTCCAGATGACCCAGTAGCTCCACGTTATGCACGAGTGGCTGAGCTAATTCGTAACGCAGTCGGTGCAGAAGTGCCCATGGCCTTTAGTTTAGAGCCAAGTAATATGGCTGTTAGCGTCCATGCAATCAAGGTTGGCACTGACGGCGTAGAGATTCCGCACACTAGCGTACAAATTGGTTTGGTAGGTGGACTCGCTGGTGAGGGTCAACCGTCTAGAAGTTTTAGCGACGAAGATCTTAGCCTAGCAGTGCAGCGTATTAGAGACCAGCGTGAAGCAGGCTTAGGCTACGGTTATCCTGATTCTGTTTTCTTCCCCGAGTAGATAAGCTACTCAATCATTACTATAATGCGGCTGGTGCAACAACCTGGTTACTCCGTAAAACAGTTATAACTTTTGATACCGTGCTACACCAGTTCTGCATTATAATTTTGATTTCGGTTATCCTTGCATGCGATCCTTTTAGGCAGTACGCTATGCCTAGTAATTGGAGGCCGTATGCCCGCACTAGGAGAAACTCTAAGATTTATTGAACCCGAGCCGTGGTCAGAAGAAGTGCTCGCTCAGCACGCTGAAATAGACATCGCTACACAAGGCCTATATCTGCGAATGCACGAGTTAGCCCCTGAGCCTCGAGACCGCCACTGGTACTCCACGAACGGTGTAATGAGAAGTGGCCCAAAGGTGGAATACGCTCTCGATGACAACCCGAATACCCTGATGGATGCCTGGCTTATAACTACAAACTGGCGAAAAGGTTACGGGCCTTCCGGTAAACGTGCGGAGGCGGACGAGCTTGAAGTGCAGCTTGCTACTCAGTCAAAAGTTATGAGCGAAACTTCAAGAGTTTCAAAGGGTCGAAAGCAGTACCGCGCCAGCGCAGGTGCAGGCAAACTTACCGTTTGGGGTAACGCCAACGCATTTCTCAGTGTAAAACTAAAGACTATTCCCTTCGAATCAGCTACGAATATTCTCACCGATATAGGCGATACACTTGATCTGATTGCAAACGCTCAGTAGTCGCTAAGCGGCGCTGCGGCGCGAGCTGTCGCGGATTTCGCCGACGAGTTCTTCGAGGGCGTCTTCGAGCATGACGACGCCGAGGACGCGGCCTTTATCATTTACTACTTGGGCCAGGTGGACGCCGACTTTTTGCATGCTACGCAGGGCGTCTTGGAGGCTGTCGGTAGCCTGCACCGAAGGCAGCGGGCGGATTTCTTTGTGGTGAAGCGGCTTATCATAATCTTTTTGGTCGATGTCGATGACGTCTTTGAGGTGGATATAGCCGGTCAGCTTGCCCTTGGCATTCTCGACTGGGAAGCGCGAGTAACCGGTACGCACGACCAGCGCTTCGATCTCGGCCGGGGTCATGTCCATCTGGACTTTGACTACCTGCTCTAGCGGCAAAACCAGCGAGGAAACGGTTTTTTCGTCGAACTCAAGCGTGCCGCGCAGTAGATCGCGCTCGCCCATATCGAGCAGGCCTTCGCGGTGCGACTCCTCCACGAAGCCGGCAAACTCATCGGCCGTGAAGCTACTGGTGACCTCTGTTTTGGGTGTCACGCCGAGCAGCCGGACACTGACGTTCGACAGCCCGTTAAGAATGGCTACCGCCGGGTACAGCAGGCGCACCAGGCCAAGCAGCGGCGGGGTAAACAGCAGCGCGGTGCGCTCTGATTTGGCCAGGGCAATGTTTTTGGGGATCATCTCGCCAAAGACGGCGTGCAGATACGTCATGATCACCAGCGCCAGGGCGATGGAAACCGGGTGCATAAGGTAGTGTGGCAGGTGGGCCAGTTCGAAGGGGTGCTTGAGCAGGCGGGCGATCAGCGGCTCACCGATAGCACCGATAGCCAGTGAACACAGGGTAACGCCAAGTTGGGCGGCGGCCAATAGCTGCGAGATGCGTTCCATGCCTTCGAGGGTAGTTTTGGCGAGGCGGCCGCCCTTACGGGCGCGGGCTTCGATGGTGCTGCGGCGCGACGACACCAGACCGAACTCGGCAGCCACGAAGAAGGCGTTGCCAGCAATTAATACGATGATCCACAGAATAATCATGCTTCGTCTTCCTCTGGCACTTCGGCGGTACGAGCAATCAGTAAGCGATCGATGCGGCGGCCGTCCATACGCTCAATAGTCAGTTCCACACCAATACGTTTTCCGTCACGGTCGAGGCCGGCGATGGTGACGGCTTCACCAACGCGCGGCAGGTGTGCCAGGCGGTCAATTACCAAGCCGCCGATGGTTTCGTAGTCACGCTCTTCGGGCAAGAAAATGCCAAGCTCCTGACCGACTTCATCGGGCCGTAACAGGCCAGAAATAAACCAACCACCACTGGCGCGGCGACGGATCAACGCCCGGGCATTGTCATGTTCGTCGTAGACTTCGCCGACTAGTTCTTCAATGAGGTCTTCGACGGTCACAATGCCATCGGCGCCACCGAATTCGTCGATGATAATTGCCATTTGCAGCCCACTGTTGCGCAGGCTCTGCAGCAGTGGGTCGAGTTCGATACTCGACGGTACGATGAGCGGCTGCTGCATGATGTGTTCGATGGTGGTTGTCTCGCGGGCTTCGGCCGGCACAGCCACAGCCCGTTTGATGTGCACGATACCCATCACTTCATCGAGGCCGCCTTCGCGGACGACTGGGAAGCGTGAAAAGCCAGTGTCTTGGGCCAGCGCTACCACCTCTGATACCGGGTCGTCGTAGCGAACAGTTTTGACGCGAATCCGGGCCGTCATAACATCCAGTGCCGTCAGATCACCAAAGGCTAGCGAGCGCTCCAGCATTTTGGCAGTGTCGACATCCAACGTACCACGGTCGGCCGAGCGACGAACGACGGAAGCCAACTCATCGGCCGAGCGAGCCGAGGCCAGCTCTTCTTGCGGTTCGATGCCAAACCAGCGCACTACGCCATTGGCACTGCCGTTGAGCAGCGCAATCGGTCCACGCATGAAGTGGCTGAACACGCGGTGGATGGTCTGGACGGATTTGGCGGTGCCGAGCGGCTTGGCAATTGCTAATTTTTTGGGTACCAGCTCGCCGAACACCATAGTCACTGTAGTAGCAATGCCTACGCCAAGAATGACCGAAACGCTTCCCAGTGTTGTTTCGCTCCAGCTCCAGCCAAGAGCGCGTAGCGGACCTTCCAGCAGTTTAGACAGCGCTGGTTCGGCCAAGAAACCGATAGCCAGGTTGGTAATAGTAATACCGACCTGTGCTCCAGATAGTTGCGTCGATAGCGAGCGCAGCGCCGCCGCCACGCCTTGGGCGCGGCGATCACCTTTGGCGGCCATCTTATCGACCGTCGAGCGATTGACCGTCAAAAAAGAAAACTCCGCGGCTACGAACACTCCACAGAGTACCACCAGGAGGAGACTGAGCAATAAAAGGAACAGTTCACTCATTTAATATAACTACTCTACCACACTTAATAGTATGTTGGCCCCTGTTTACTGCTTACATTATATACCTAGCATAAGCGGGCTGTTATACTCATGCTATGAGCCGGTATCCAATGATCATCAATCCGAACGAAGAAATCCGCAAATTCCTCTCGCTCGGCGACAAAATTGCCGAAAAAGTCACCAACATGGCCGGTTCCTCGTGGTTCTTGGCGCTCAACACGATCTGGTTTATTGTCTGGCTGACGGTCAATACCGGTGTTTTTGGCAAAGATGTCATCTTTGATGGCTTCCCCTTTGGATTCCTTACCCTGGTCGTGTCGCTCGAGGCCATTTTCCTGTCGATTTTCGTGCTGATCACTCAGAACCGCCAGTCCAAAGTCTCCGACATCCGCGGTGAACTCGACTATCGCGTCAACCTGCAAACCGAATCCGACATCGACGTAATATTAAGCATACTTGAGCGCCTGGCGGTTGCTCAAAACATCGAAGTAGCCGACCTGATGAAGCAAGTCACCGCTGGTCGCCGCAAAGTCACTCGCGAACATCCCGTCGACGAATCCGGCGGCGAGTAGTCGCTGCCTCAGCCAATAATTTTGTACTTTCGCCCTTTCGGACCTGCATTCGGCAGGTGTTCGCTTTCGCAAACGCTCTTCAGTATGAATACACATTCATAGAGTACTGACGGGCGGAGCTGGGGGGTTGTGCGGATGAAAAATCCATCCTTCCAGCGTCCATACCCGTCGGTAGTTACTCAGAGATCGAGGATCTCCTACTTGGACTGGTTGTTCCTGTACTTACTTGCCAGGGCTGCTGTTCTGACGACCATCGAGGGCGTCGGCGAACTCCCTGAGGCAAGCGGTGAGCTGGGCGGTGCTGAGCTGATCCACGGACTGTCCGCAGGCGTTGCCGCTGACGGTAGTGCCGCCCGTGGGGGAGGTGCTGGTGCTCGTACCGGTGTTGGCTCCAGAGGAGACATCCGGGGTGAGCGACACCAGGGTGGTTTGGATCTTCCGCGTGGCACTGATGTCCAGTCGGTAGACGACCTGGCCACTGTTCTGCCCGCTGGCATTGCCCTGCTCGCCGAAGGCGCGCCAGACATCGCCGTCAACCGGAGTGAACTCCAGCAGCTGGCCACCTGAGTTGAAGAACGAGTTGTTCGCCTGTCCCAGGTAGCTGTGGGCGTCTGCCTCGAGTCGCTGCAGATTCACCCGCCGCGGGTCGTTGTCCGCGAGGACGTAGACCGACAGCTGGTTGAGATCCCCGCTGTTCACCGCATCGGCGTCGATGATGGTGTAGGCCAGGATGACCTCTGAGGTGCTGCTGCGAAGCGTCAACGGCGTGACGTACTCCAGACGACCGGTGGCCTTGTTGCGGAGCAAGAACTCCGAAACATTGCCGGCCTGCGCCTCGAGGGTCGTCGGCTCGTAGCCGAAGCCGCCCGTGTTCATGTTGGAACGTCCAGCCGCCCACTTGACATCGACCCGCTGCGAAGCAGCGAGGGACATCGGGTAGGCCGGACCGGGCAGCTCGCCAGGCTTGACCTGCGGGTCGTAGGTCAGCTTGGTCTTGCCGTGATCGCCCTGCACCAACACCACGCCGGCAGCCGTGTCGACCGTCCGGTGCTCGTAGTTGACCTGTCGGGTCATCGGGATCACCACGATGGGCTCCGTGACCTTCGGGTCGCTCGTGCTCTTGCAGTAGCCCCAGACGTCGCCGATGTCGAATCGCATCGACGGGTACTTCTCGGCCACCAGGCTGTTCAGGGCGTTCATGTGACTACCGCCGAAGGCGCGGTTGATGGCGTAGTTGCCGGTGAACTCGCACTTGGTGGGAACGTTGTTGCTGTTCTCATCCGGCGCCCATTCGGCAACGCCGCCCATGGCCTGGTGCTTGCCGTTGCCGTCGAGGATGCCGCTCCAGCGGGCCGGTTGGCCGTCGGAAGCGTTCAGGTAGGTGACAGTGCTCTCGTCGAGGCTGACCTTCTGAACATCGGCCGATGCCTGACGCAGCGCCACCTTGGCACCGTCGAACGAACCGATGCGTGCATCCCAGCCAGTCGTCGCCAGGGTTCCCTGGTTGATACAGCTGGGCACATCGTGCGAGCCGACGAGCTGGCAGTTCTTGTCGCCCGTCTTGGCGTTGCTGACCAGTCGGTTCAACGACTCCGGGACGTGGTTGATGTCCGGGGCGTAGAACACCGTGGCTCGGTTGAGGAAGTTGGCCGCGTCCTTGTCGTTGTCGATGCCGACGTTGAACATCTGGAAGATGCTCACGACCAGGATGAGAACCATGACGCCAGCGGTGATGTGAGTACCGGTGTCGCCTGCCCGCTCTCGTCTGCTGCCGTAGCCTTGGTGGCTACCGTAGCTCGAAGCAGCCCAGCCGATGAGGGAGATCGTCAGCCAGATGAACAGGAACAGCCAGAGAGCGAAGTGCCCATGCCAGAAGTTGGCCATGAAGAACTGGTCCCAGCCCTGGATGTTGGTCGCGGCGCCGTGGAAGAACACCTTGAGGATGAACCAGACGACGACGTAGAACCCCACCGGCAGAGCCCAGAAGACTCCGAGCGTGATGTAGCGCGCTTTGTTGCTCATTGTACAGGTACCTTCCAGTCGTTGTAGTCTTTCGGAAAAGAACGAGGAACTGTCGGATATTATACTACAAAATCTTTAAAAAAGCAATAGCATAATGGCCTCTGACCCCAAGAAAGCTGCCGTATAGCCGTATATTGCTATAATTTTGTTTTATTACTTAAATGGCTAAATCTGCCCGGCCTCAAATTCTTCGGCAATGTCGGCGGTGCTTTTTCGATCTACGCTTGCGTGTCGCCACCGCTGGCGCTAGACTGAAGGTACATACAGGAGGCCCCATGAATACCTTGCCCACCATCGAACCCGGCGAACCTATCCAGCTTGGCCAGTTGGTGCCTGAAGCAGCTGCCGAGGCCGAACTACACCTCCACCCCCTCGCCCTCACCGGCGCCGTGCACACCCTTATCGATTGCTTCGCCAACCGTCCTACCGAGCTCGCCCCCGTACTTACCCCGGATACAACCATCCAGCTTGGCGAGGGTGAGGCCGCAAAAAGACTCACCGTGCTGGCCGGCTATCGGCCAAACGGAGACTATAATCCGCAGCGAGCAATTTATCAGCGCGACCTAGAGAGCGGCTCAATCAGCGAGTGGATCGTTTTCGACGGCGGTCCCGATGGCGCCATTACCGATGGCACAGGCCGCAAACTGAAGAGCCAGGACGACTATATCTTTGTACACTCGGTACTAACTGCCATGAACGAGCATTATCAGCAAGACATCGTGAGCAACACCGACAGCTTTGACCTACGCAGCTTCGCAAGACAGCGCCTGCAAGCCGAAGAGCAAGCCCACGAGCTTCGCTTGCGCACGATTCGGAGCCAGCTAGTACAGCTCGGCGTCGGCCAAAAAGCCCTCGATACCTTCCGCGTCAGCATCATTAGCTACTGGGACGGCGAAACCTCGCTTCGTGACGAAGTTACCAGTAGTACCAGCCTATTTGATGCCCTCAAACAAGCTGGCGAAAAATTCCGCCAGCTTAACGGCCGCAGCGATATCCAAGGTGCCATCAGCGCCAGCGTCAAAGTCGGTGAAGACGACTACCTCCGTCTGCCCGCAGAGCTAATTAACCCCGCTGCCACCTACTTTGCGGCCGGCAGTGACCTCGAACGTACCTACCTCGAACGCGCCCGCCAAGCCATCGCCAATAAGAATAAAAAATCCGCCTAGCGTCTAGAGAACTAGCTTGCCCGATTCCGTCCTGCACACTGAGGCCGCTAGGGCCGCACTGGGTAGGACGGAAAGAGGCATGTGATGGTTTATCGCTGGATGCGATAAAATCACATGCGCTCCTTCCGTAGGAGTTAAAGGCTAGCCTCCCAAAGCCACTGATGAGTTGTAGTTAGTGCTCGAACGGCTTGCAGACCTTGCCCTTGGTCTGGGCAAAGCGGAGCTTGGGGGTCTGCTTCTCCTTGGGGAGCGCGGCTACAGCCACGTTGCTGCTGGCAGTACTGCAGGACATGTCCTGGAGCTGCTGGAACAGCTTCTCCTGCTCGCGCAGTTCGGCTTCACGCTCACGCGCTTCACGCTGAGCTGCCCGGCTCGGAGAACCAGTCAGCCTGTCGTAGGCAACAATGCACCCACTCAGGACCAACATGACCACAGTCGCCGCCAAAACAATGCCCAAAATCCAGGCGTCCACCGTGAGCAGCGTTTGCCACCAGCCCATAGCGTTGACCTTGCCCGGCTTGGTGCCGTGGTGCTCGGGGATGTTGAAGATCCCGAAGGTGATGGCGGCCGGCACGAGCAGCACCGGAGGGTTGATGACCATCCAGCCGATGAATCGGTTCTGGAACTCGCCGGACCAGGTGTTAGCGCTCTCGGGCTTCTTGTGCCGGTAACGGTTGGCCTCGACGTTCTCGATCGGCTCCGTCGGGAACAGCTTGAGCGGCTGGAAGACGCTCTTGTAGTCCACGAAGTAGAAGCCCAGGAACGCGGCGACTAACGCGACGATGGCCTTGAGAACGAATACCGGCACCGACAGCACCACCAGAGCCGGCCAGACGACGAACCACTCACGCTTGCGGAAGTGGCACTCGTCACGCGGCTTGCTCCGGAAGAAGGTGCTCACCAGCTTGGTACGCCAGGCGGCTCGCGGCTTGGCGAACATGGCTGCGTCCACCGAGACGGTCTCCAGGGTGCCCGTCTCCATCAGGTACATGTCCTGACGGCTGCTCCGGTCGTAGGCGTAGTTCATGGTGAGCCGGCCCTCGTGGCTGAACAGATCACGGGGTGCCTTATCTGGATTGCGCTCCCAGTGGTGCAGCGCTCTGGCGATCTTGCCGTTCGTGACGTCGACGATGGCGGCCAGCACCTGGTTGGTGCCGGAACGATTGAAGGTGACGTACTGCAGCTCCTGCTCGAGCGGCACGACGTAGAACGCCGTATTGGTGAAGTCCGTGAAGGTCTCACCGTAGCGATCGAGCTGCTGCACATGGCGAACACAGATCAGCAGGTGGGGCTTCTTGAACTCCCGTTCCCTCAAGCGCGGCAGTAGGCCGACCGCGTTGACGCACCACCGGGTGGGGAGGTACGCCGCGGCGTGGCCGTCTGGGTCGATCTCGAACTTCAGCTCCACGAGGGGGCTGGGCCGTTCAGGGGTCTGAACCAGCTCGTTGATCGTCATGCTTCTCCTTGGATTAGGTTGCGGATGGCGGGCAGTTGTCTAACTACATAAAACTCAAAGGTACAAACGTATTGGAGATGATATTGACCTCAACAACAGTCGTTCAATATTATACTACATTTCTATGATAATTCAATGAGGTTATGCTCGCCCGCCCACATACATTTGTATATACAATCGTACATACAAATGTATGTACGTCGAAGCAGTGCAAATAAGTAACGCCATAAAAGAGAGTTTCGCTTTTCGCTGTTTCCAGCTCATCAGCACAAATACGCATTTGTGGAAGCGAAATGACAAGCAGACAGAGGGTTTTGGAAGAAAACACACGAGGATCCGTGACAACCGTAAGCCCCTGCCCACTCGTCATCTCGCTCAGAGCTACTTGGAACTGCGCCAGCCCTTGTAGGCGAGGTGGCCGCCCCAGGTGATGCCGTAGGTGATGCCGGCGGCGAAGACCGATCGGACGGGGTGGACGTGCATCGACAGCAGGCCGTAGACCAGGTCGCCGACGTAGTAGATCGGGATGGCCACGGGTGACAGGATGGTGGCGCGCTTGAGCGAACCATCGGGGTTGCGCTTGGCGAGATCGGACATGACTTCACTCTCCTGAGTGTTTTCGTGCGGGATGATGGATGTGTGTCGTGCGGACGTGCTAGTCGCGGGAACTGCCCACGAGGTCGGACTGATCTTCGTACTCGACGCCGTTGGCGTGGCAGAGCCACTTGATGCCATCGGTCTCGTACATCCACTGGTTCTGCTCGGAGTCACGGGTGTAGTACCGCAGCTCGGTGCAACCGTAGAAGTGGTACATCGTCCAGAGCAGCCGGAACAGTTGGTCGTCGCGCGGCCGGTCATCCTGGAGGATGAACACCAGTCGAACGACTCTCAGATCGCCGTAGTCGTTGTACTCGTCACGGATGATGTACTCGTTCTCGTACTCGCCCTGCGCTTGGTAACGCTGGTTGATCTGGGCGAGGATCGAGTCGTTCGGCAGCACCTGGCAGCCCGGCCGCTTGGGACGAATCTGCAAGCTGAGCTGGCCGGACTTCCGGTAGTAAGCGTGCATGATGACACCTCTCGGGGGGATCGTGTTTTTTCTGGTACAAAATGAGCTATAAGCTGGCGCTGAGCGTCGGCTCGTAGCTCACTTTGTATCTATCTGCTTGTCAAAGAACAGCTCGGGAGTTACCTCAACACGAACATCGCCAAATTATAGAATAACTACTTATAAAAGTCAATCAATCCTCCGGTCCATTTTTGTGGCTTCCTGGCTTCAAGATTAAAGCTAAACCTCAGCTCTGGCGCCTACACTAGCTTACGGTTACAATAATGAGAGGAATTTCATGACATTGAACAAATTTACCACTTTTGCCGTCAGCGTAGCATCCCTAGCCGCCTTAGCCGTCAGCACTGCCGGCGTCGTCGACGCCGCTACCATTACCCCATCGACCACCACTAATACCACCAAAACCGTCGGTTCCAGCACCATTCCACGCGACGTCTTCCGAGCACAGCGCCTCAGCGCCGAAGCCACCATCCTCAATACTACCCCCAGCGCCATCCAAACCGCCCGCAAAGATAAAAGTTTCGAGCAGTTACTCACCAAAGCCGGTCTGACCCACAAGACCTTCCGCGCCAAAGTAAAAGCCCAGCTCACCACCAACCTAAAAGCCAAAGGTTACAGCCAAGACCAAATTACCATCGCCCTGCAGCACCGCGAACTCGCCAAGTTGCACCACCAACGCAAAAAGGGCTAGGCCGGCTATCCACCATCATTGACAAATAAGCAAAAGCGTGATAAACTGCGGTTAGTTCTTCAAAAAATAAAAAAGGCACCGCAGCCATGCAAACCACCCACAGCAACACCATTACCATTCCCGAAGGCGACATCGCCGATGTTGAGGCTTTCGAAGCCCTCCGCCAAGCTACCTATGCCGAAGCCGGCCGCGATCCCGACGAATTCACCGCCCTAACCGAAGGTGCTACTTTAACTGACGGTAGCAAATTATCGACCCGCTTCGATAGCGTGCTTGAGGCTGACGATCCAGCCGTCCGGGCCCGCATCCACGCCGATAACTTAGCCGCCGAAGTTACTGCTGCCACCGAAGGCGCTGCTCTTTACGACTTCATTCTTGGCCCCAACTTCGCAGTCACTGCCATCCATCACCGCATCATATTACCCATGGACGAACATGCCGTTGAGGCTCAGAAACGCATGGCCGATGGTGTCGGTTATGGCCCCAAACAAAATGACGCAAGTTTCCGTACCAGCGGTGTTGTTCCCCGCCATTAGTCTTCGTTGACGGGCGCAAATAGTTTTGCTTGGCCGAGGTCAGCTTGGGCCTGCAAGCCGTCTGCCACATCTTCAATCGCCTGCTCGACGTATTCGTTGAGCAGCTTTTTGTTGACATGAAGTAGCGTCTGCACTGAGGCTCGACTCTGCGACACATCTATCCGCGGATCGGCATCGAGTTGCCTAGCCGAGTAGGTGTACGCACCAACCGCCATAACCATGTGTTGCACTCGCTCTAGCGACTGCGCTTGTTTGTTTTGGGCAGCTTCCACTGCCTGCTCGCTCTGCGCTAACGGCGTAGAGTCTGACTCCCCGGGCTTTTTATTCATAAATATATTATACCATCCATTAAGCTTTTAGTCACTGACGACCGGTGCAAAAAAATAGGACCCTACTTGTACGCCCGAGCGTGCGGTAGGATCCGTGCCCGGAGAGGATGGCGTGAAGCCAGAGCCCCTCCGGGCGCAACGCCGAAGCGTCAGGTTGCAGTGAGCACCCGCATAATCATGCCGAGCATCGACCAGTCGACGTTCGCCTGCTGGAGGATGTCCTTCAGCGTGACGACCTCCACGAAGGTTCGTTCGGTGTCTGCTTCGACGCCGTACGGGGTCCCCTCTTGGGCGCGCAGCTGGGCCAGCTCATCATCGGTGATCTCCACCGAAAACAGATGAGCCTGATGGGCCGAGAAGGTTGCTGCCAACTGCCGGGCCTCGTGGAGCTGGAAGCGACTGCTGTCGAGGTGGAACCCGGTCTCTTCGAACACCTCCTCGGATGCCAGCTGCAACGGATTGCCGCCGGGTTTGAAGCTCGAACCGCCAGGCGTCTCATAGACGTAACCGTCTGTGTTGGACGCTGGTGAGCGGAACTCGCGGACGAGCACGATGGCGCTGTCTTCGAGCACGGGCGCTCGCTGGTACATGACCACCGTCGAGATGTCCGGGCGGGACAGCACGAATTCGTTGGTCTTGTGCCGGTCCTCTGCTGTGATGTAGACGTCGACGTGCAACGCCCAGCAGAACACGATGTTGCGTTCGGGGCCGACCCGGAAGCTCCAGATCAGCCGGGCGTGGTCGAGCCGGTTGCCGGCAGCCTTGAGCGCTGCGTACCACTGCTGGAAGCTGGCGGTGTTCCAGATGTACAGCGGCACTTCGCGTTCACCTCCGGTGCGGAGAGCTCCGTTGCCAACCTTGACCATGGCCTGGGCCAGCAGGACTTCGAGCTCGCGGGCCGTCGGCACGGCATACTGACCAGCGTAATACTCCGGGTAACGCACGCCCTGCGCGCTGTCCGGGGCGCCGAAGACGGTCTTGCCGGAATCCTGCCAGACGCCCCACTCGACGTTGGTGGTCAGACCGGGCATGGTGACCATGTGACGCGGCACCCAGAAGGCGATGCAGTCGGCCAGATGCAGGCAGTGCTCCTCCCAGTAGACCTGAGCGAACCAGTCGCCGTGCCACCTGCCACTGCGGTGTTCGGGAATGAATACCACGCCGTCGTAGCCGAGCATGTCGAGGATCTTGATGGCTTCAGGCCGCCAGGACTCGACGTGCGCCTCGCGCGGTGTCGGCCCTGCCAGGAAGATCGACTTGCTGTAGCTGAGCGGTGGCGCTTCGAGTGCGTAGACTAGCGTGAGCTCACTCATTGTTAATCACTCCTTCGAGCGAATCATGTTTGCCGAAGCAAACGACCTAACGCACTATGCGATGGGAATTAATAGTAATTATATATGGATTAATCAATAATTGGAGGCCCGGCGGGTGATTTCGGCCTTGATACCATCGAGGCTGTGGCCAGCGATCATTGCGTCATGCCAATACCAGAGGCCGGCGTAACTGGCCACCAACAGCGGCAAGCGGGCTGATTCGGAGGCATCGTCAGGGGTAACATCGCGGACTACGGCACCGGCGAACCGGATAAGGCCGTGGCGCTTCACGAACTCCGGGTTTTCGACCAGCACCCGCCCGTAGTCTTTGCGGAATTGCCAGGAGCCGAAGAGTTTTTGGACGGATTTGAGGGCAAAGTCGCCCTTGTCGTTTTGGTGCCTGCCCCAGGAGTGCTCGTAGAGCACGACGGCATCGCGGAAATCGGCTTCTGGACTGTCGAATTCGATGGGGGCGTCAGGTATAGTAGCGATGATTAGGCTGCCGTCGCGGTTTCCAAAATGGCCGCTAGCGATATTAGCTTCGAACATGGGTGTGACGTAGCGCGCGATGGCCGTTTCGCAGAGTTCGGGGGTTAGTTCAGGGATGTTCATGGTGTGGTCTCCTTGGTTATAGCCGTGATTGTGTCACTCCGGCTGCCAGTCGGTAAAATATTTGAATGGTAGCGACATCCTGACCAAATTTGTTTTATATGATACAGTTTTGGCATGAAGACAATTAGCCGACACGTCGAGGAATACTTGCAGGAATACCCGTTCTTATCGAAGTTTTTACGCCAAGGCATCATCAACTACCGGGCGCTGGCGCGGGATATGGAGCCCGAGATTTCTGGGCGGGCCGGCGTAAAAGTCAGCGTGGCCTCCATCGCCGTCAGTCTGCAACGCCTGCACCACCGCGATGCAGACAAAATTGAGAGCCTAATCGGCCGGCTGCGCGGCGTGGTAGTGGTATCCGATATTTCGGCGATTACCGTGGCACCGGAAGTGCCAATGTACGCTATTGCCGCCCAACTTATTGCCGACAACCGGCAAATCAAGAACCCGTTTTGCCTGGTACTGCGTGGCTACGCCGAGACGACGTGCTTGGCCGAAAAGGCCTTACTGCCTACCCTACTGCGGGCCGTCGGACCGGACGTGCGCCAGCAGCAAGATAATTTAGTGGCATTGATTATCACCCGCGAACTGCTGCATACAACAGAGGTAGGGGGACTAAGCTACCCGCTGCAAGTGCTCGCCGAGCACGGCCTGCTGGCCCGAGAGGTGACCGCCACTGCTACCGAAGAAATAATAACCGTCGACGCGGCACTGGCCGATCAAGCGGCTGCGATTTTGCGCCAAGCCATGGCCCGCTAAACGCGTTAGCTTTTGCGGGCGGCGACGTAGGTCAGGACGGCCGCGGCGGCCACCCAGTTGGGCACGATAAATAGTACGGCCGTGGCCAGTGACGATGTTTGGCTGAGACCGGCCACTAAAGTGAATACTAAATATGCTACGAACGGCACATACGTCCACCAGCCAGCGGCACTCGCCGGTAAGTAACTGCCCCGCACCGGCACGAACCAGGCGCCGCGCTTGGCTTTGGGCCGTTTAGATTTGGATTTTTGAGCCATTACCCAAACTATACCGCTAAAGCTTAGGCCTGTCGAGCACTGATTGTCGCCTTTAAACCTAGACCGCTAGGAGTCGTTCGAGTACTTCGAGCTTTAGTAGAGCTGGTTTCGGCACTATGAGGCCGGCCCCATTGATCGGAGTGATTAAGGCGTTGCGGCGTGCACTGTGGACACTGACTTTTGCGGCGTCGGTGGCTTGCACTTGGCCGGATTCACCGAAGTAATGGGGGCGTAAAACGTGGCCTTTAAAGTGGTTCACCGCCGCCTGCACCTTCCATTCCTGGCCTGGACGGGTGGCTATCGATTCTAGCACGACCTCTTGGGCCAAAAGTTGGTGATGGATATCCAAGTTTTGCAGGCGTTGCACGAGGTCTTTGATGCCCTCCCCTACATTTTTTGTGGGAGGCGCCGGTACCACGAGGGCATTCGCATGGTTCTGGGCATAGAGAATTTCGCCGTCCGTGCCGAGCGATGGCACCCCTGGCGGCGTGAGGTTACAGATAACATCGGAAGTCCGGAGTACCAGGTCATTAACCGATTGAGCCCGTTCATCCCAGCGGCCCTTAAAGGCTTCGTGTGGCCGGTATACCAGGTAGCCCTCGTCGACGAGTCCCGAGCTGACGGCTTCGCGCCAAGCCACATAATCCCAGTGCTCCTGGGTTTCCCAGTTTTCGTCCCACCAGTGCTTGATGGGGCCGGCGAGCATGACAATGGCGGTACTTGATTCACCCATTTCATTTAACATAACGTAATTATAGCACATTTTCGTTGTTTATTCAAGTGTTTGGCTCCTACGGCAGTTTCCGTCCAAACCGCTGAGATCAGTAATCGCAATGGTTGAGACGGAAAGAGGCATGTGTGGGGTGGATAATCGCAGTTCGCGATACACATGCACTCTTTCCGTGGGGGGCTGACAGGACAACTGCAAGGGCCTAGGCGGGCGGCGGGATGTTGCGCTGGCGGGCGTACTTGTTGACGTGCTCGAGCAGGTCTGCGACCGTGATCCGCTCCAAGCACAGCCAGAATCCTTCATCGGATTCTGAGTAGCCGGTGCTGCTGAAACCGCCTGCGAACTGGGTCTTCGTGGTGATACTCGTCGGGCCGCTGGGCCGCAGGATCACGGTGTAGCTCCGGGAGCCCAAGAAGGACAAGTTGCTCATCGGGAAGCTCAGTCCGTCAACCATGGCAACCTTCAGCCAGAGATTGTTGGCGTCGATCCAGGCGGCGATCTCCTTCAGGAAGTCGAGCTGTTCGGCGCAGCGCTGGCGGTGGATCTTGATCACACGGTCCAGGGCTGCCTGACGCTTCTCGCCGTCCTGCTGGGCTGCTTGCTGAGCCTTCTGCACTGCGGTCTGAGCGGGAACTGCCCTGGTGACTCCGGTCTGCGTACGTGCAACGGACTGCGAGCGAGCTCTGCGGAAAAGCATGATGCACCTCATTTTCAATGGGATGGTGGGCGAGTGAGTTGTTCGACTGTCAATGTACCTCGAAAATTCGGAAACTGGTTCCTCGGACGAAGTGCGATTATTATAGCATAATCGCTATATTTTATCAATAGATTGGATTCCGTCCCGCGCACTGAGGCCGCTAGGGCCGCACTGGGTGAGACGGAACGAGGAGCGTGTTTGGATAAATAATCGCTGGTAGGCGACAACACGTTCCTCATTCCGTAGGAGATTACAGGCACATTCTCCCAAAACCTTTGGACTTTCCCGAGAAAACTACGACACTTTACGCAGCTGCGTGAGCTCCGAAGCCTGCTGCTCGTCGAACCAGCTGTCCTGGGCGGTGATGAGCAAGACGGCGAAAAAGCCGAGGATCAGGCCGGCAAGTCCGCCGACATAGATACTGGCGAACCGCACTCCGTCGAAGATGGTGCTACCGTCAGTGGCGCCGGGCTTGGGCACGTAGCCAGAGGCGATACCCGCACCAATGCCAAGAAAAATAAGCACTGCGACAACACCGAGAGCGAGCCAGGAGAACATCTCACCGATGAGTGCACGACTACCAAACGCGGCACTGTCGAGCGTCCAGGCGATGAGACCTGCGGCGGCAACGATGCCGAAGCCACTGAAGATCCAGGCCAGCGTGAACAGCAACGACGAGTCCGAGGTGCGGTCATGCACGTTGGCGGTCGCGAAGTACGAGCCAACACCTGCCAGGCAGATCAAGGCGAGCACGGTCAGGGACATGGTACGGATGGTGCGCATGGTTTTCTCCAAGGGAAAGAACGATTGTCATATTTTGATATGCGTGACAAAGAGTCGCATAAAGCTATTATAACACCTTCGTTTGCTTATTGCCAGGGTCTACTCTAGTCTAAGTCAGTTGGATTTGGCTCGGTGCCGAGCTTTTTAGACGTCCAGTAATACAGTGAGGCGCGGGCATTTTCGATACGTTCTTTGAAGGCTACAGCCGCGCCTCCGCCAATAACGCCCGCCGCAATATCTTCGTAGGTATTACCGTGCAAAGCTGCCGCCAAATTCACGGCAAGCGCGCCACCTACCATGGCGAATACAACCCTCGGTGTAGTATGGCCGTGGTCTTGGTTTTCAGGGACGGGTGGGTATGATTCGAAATCAGTCATTAGCCCTACAATAACATTGCGTGTGGTATTTTTCATATGGCTCGATCAGCCCCGGCAGCGATGTCAGCTGACTAGTAATCGATCGCGCGCTAAATTAAACATATGTTCAACATTTGCCTTCGCGACTGGATCGAGCATTGCTTGTATATCCGGTAGAGCGTAGCGGGCTTCGAGTATGGGAAGAACCTTCCCATACTTCGTCATAAAGTGTAGTTCCCTGGCCGAGTCGGAATCGGAGTCGAAGTCGCTATGTACTATACCCAGGCCATTATCGCCCCAGTCGACCAATTTATTTGCCCATACACCAGGGTCATGGATGGCTTCTTCTACATGGTCCAGATAGCGTTGCAATTTTTGTTCTGCGCTTAGGGTTTGTCCTTCGGGCGCTGGAGGATTAGTCATTCCCTTCACAATCTCTGCGGTACGCGGCGAGAACAAGACTTCAATATGTTTAAGGGCGACTTGCTGTTCCAGCACAGGATCTGTCACCTTTGGAATAGCTATATTGGGTTCTTCAAGCCCAAAGATCGCGTACTGCATTATCTTGTCCGGATGGTCTTCGACGGTGTCATGTAGAATCGCCGCAGCTACGCTATGCGCATCAGTTATATGTAAATAATGCGTGAGACGGTTAGCGTTGCGCAAAAAATGGAAGCTATACGGCATACCTCTGTGCTCATCGTCTTTATGCAGCAGCCGCGATAATTGATATGCCCTGCCGACCATATCACGATCTTCATCAGACCACTCTGGATCTGCAGTCATTAATCTATCAAAAAGCTGTTCTTCGGTGAGGTCTTTGAGACCGTGCTCTTCCGGTAAGACGGTAGGCAATGCTGCTGACGGTTCCTCATTCATCATATTTAAAATTACATTATCAGGCTTATGATTGTTTGTCAATTTTAGGTAATCAAGTTTAGAGATGTAGACAAGCAGATGGAGAATTAAGGAGCGCGGACGGGCGCAAAGTACAGTATGTACATCGCGCCCGTCCGGGTGCCGCTGCCTTACTCGTCGTAATAGCTCCCTGCGGGGTAGGCGACGACCGCGTCATCCTCGATGACGAGCAGGTTGTGCTCGTATTCGTCCGTCAGAAGTGGCCTGCGCCAGCTGCCGGTTTCAACGAAACGATCCTTGGCGTCAATCCAGCGATAGAACACGTTGTCGAGAGTCAAGAAGTAGTTAAACATGAAGCCAAAGGGCCACATCAGGCTGATCTTCAGCACTTGCCACCTGTTGGGAGGCTTCATCTTAGGGTGCTCGAGGTAGAAGTTTGTCTCGAGGCGCTCGTCGAACCGCTTCTTGTTGCTGAAGTAAGCGAAGATGCACATCGGGATGTACGTCACGGCGCAAACAGCGAGCGCAATGATGAAGCTGATCAGGTAGAACGGTACTTGCAGGCACCACACCAAGATTGTACGAAGAGCGCGCATGCTACGGATCCTCTCATCTGCTTGTCAAAGGGACACTTTCGGAATTACTCAACAAAAGATAAACATAATAATACCACAATCGCTGCATTTTTCAATAGTTTAAGCAGATGGCATGAAAAAAGGACCCGCTGGCTACGTATACGTAGGTCTGGTCCTGTTCCCGGAAGGGTGAGCTAGTTGCTCTCAACGCTTCCGGGACCTCTTTGGTGCCTTCGTGACGAAGTGCCCAGTTAGGGAGCACTCTTACGCGGGGCCCTGCTTCGCACCAAGCCTGCAAATTTATGCCTAGTGTAGAACTATTTCGCAAGAGCCGAGGTAACTTGAAATGCCAAACCAGAGTACTGAGTTGTATCAACTGAGAATTCACCAGCCGATGTATAAAGTGCTCCATAAGGTAGTTCACTGCGTTGTGTAATCTTTGCCTGAATCTTTGCTCGAGCTTCATCGTCCTGGGCCGCACTGAGTTGCTCTTGAAGTGTTGCGTCGAGGGCTCCATTGTTCGGAGTTTCGATAACGGTAACAGTTAACGGCCCGGTTTCGGCCGGTCGGTTAACTACAGTCTTGTCACTTATATCGCGGAGCTGATTAAAGGCGATCGGGCCCGCAGGACCTACAAATACTTGTTCATAACCCTTATAACCAGCGAGTGCTGCGGACTGAGTAAAGTCATCGTGCACTAGGTCTTTACCGTTTAGATCGTGTCCGTCAAATACGTACGTATCGATAGGAGTGCCGGTAGCTGTTTCTAAGTTAGCGCCCTCGGTTTTAGGGTAGTACCAACCTTTTGTTTGAGCTGCGATAGCAAAAACGTTCGGCTTATCGGCGAGGCTATCCACGACGCTACCAAAAACTGAACCGATATCAGGCTTAGCACGATTGTCTTCATCACCATCGAACATGAGTACGACTGGCGTGCCATCTTCGATTGATTGAGATAAGTAATTAACGATCATTTCAGTTGATCTTTGGGCAGCCGCAGGATCAATGCCGTTTACGGTGCCTGCTCCACGGAAAGCGATAATACGTGCACCCTGTGCCATGAAGGCGTTCATGCGGGCTTCCCAAGCTTGCGGATCTTGCTCTAGCATAACAGCTTGGTTGGCTGATGATTCTTCGTGGGTGTATGGTGAGGTCATCGAGCAAGATTACTTATTGCTCTAATGAATTAGCGGACGATACGGGTTCTGTAACGGATAATTGTGCGTCTGTTTCTTGGGCTAGAACTTCAAGCTGAAGTGCAGATATTTTTATAGCGTCGGATTGTTGAGGACCATACAGGTTTGGTTGGTAAACATGTATACCGACACCCTCATTAGCTAGTAACTTTGAAGCCGCCGGCAATATATCGCTCTGAAGCAATTTACTGATGCGCGATGGAGGATACATGAAAGATCTCTCAGCATTAGCATCTACGCGGCGCATGACATAGTTAGCTACCCTGCGAGCTTGACGCCGTTCTCTCGGGCTGTAATCGTTGTAGCCAGGTTCAAAATCAGTGGTAGAAGGAGTACGCTTAAACATAATCAAATAGTACCATATAAACTGTATTAAGTCAATAATCAACTGATTGGCAGACTCGCCATAGGTTTGCGCTGATCGCGCAAACATGACCCCTGCCCGCCGCACTGTTCAATCCTTAGTAAACCAACCAAATAAATAGAAACACCCATCGGCGAGGATGGGTGTTTCTATTTGGCGGGCCCGACCGGACTTGAACCGGCGATCTCCTCCGTGACAGGGAGGCGTGATAACCGCTTCACTACGAGCCCACGGCTATAAATACAGGGGTAATAATAGCAATTACCGGCGAAAATAGCAACTGGCTTAACTGGCTTAGAAGTGGATGTACTGTTTGCTGTGCTCTTTGGCTTGGAGCGGAGCCACGAAAGTGTTAACACCCTTAATAGCAAACTGGATATGCGAGGCGGTAACGGTGGTAGCGGTAGCGCTGTTGACTTTGACGATTTCTAGAGTGTAACCGGTGTTTATAATGCCAGAGATCTGGCCCGGTTTAAGGGCAAACAGAGCGGCCGCCAGTTGGGGTGCAATATTGTGGTCGTTGCGCGAAATGGGCTGCGGATATTGGCCACCGGCGGCTTTGGTGGCTAGGTCATCGCTGTTCTGGGTGGCGGTAGCGGCGAAGTCTGCTCCTCCCTGCAACTGACTGAGCGTGGTGGTGGCTCGGGCCATGGTAGCGGTGTCGAGCTTGGCGGCAACTTTTTGGGTCAGCAGTTGCTGACGCAGTTCACGCTGGAAGTCGGTAACGCTCCAGCCCCAGAATTCATTGAGGACGTCACGGAAGACGCGGTCGTTGCTACCCAGGCGGTTCTGGCTGCGCACCAGGGTCACCTGCTCATTGACTTCTTTATTGCTGACACTAACTTTATTGGCCTTGGCCAGCTGCTTGACGTAGGCATCCTGGACCACAGAAGCCATGGCCTGGCGCTTGAGCAACTTAAGCTGGGTTTGGCCGTCTTTGCTCTTGAAATCGGTGTTTTGCTGGGTAGTGTAGTAGTGCATGTTGCGCTTCAGTTCAAACAGGTAGCTTTCGTAGCTAACCCATGAGTCCCCTGCCTTGGCGACCGGGAATGGCAGCACGCGGGTAACGTCATAAATAAAACCCGAAGTAGACTGGAAGCGGTAGAGCGACAGGCCAACATAGGCAAAAAACAAGATAACTACCGAAGTAAATAGCGCCGCCGAGATACGCACCACGCGGTGCTTAGAATGCTGCAGTGGATAGATGTATTTGCGAGCACCGGCCAAGACTTCTTCGCGGTGTTCGGCGACGGTATCGTTGGTAATTCGGGGTACATTAGCAAAGGCCTCAGAGACGCGCTCTTCGGTGGCCTGACGTCGCTTGAAGGCACGCTTCAGCTTCTTGGTCGGGAGTGTGGGCTTCTTTTTCATTGGTTCTGTCTAGCCGATTGGGAGGGCGTCCCGGCATCAATACCGGCAGTAATCCCTTCGGAGCGCAGGATAGTCATAAACTTTTTCTGGATCTTGTTGGGGTGGTGCACATCGTTAATCACCAAGTCTCCGACATAGGTCTGCATCTTTATTGTACCAAATCCTAGCAGGGTTTCCTGCAGGCCGGCAATCTCGTAGTTGATCGACTGGATCTGTTTGAGCCCGATATCGGCCACCGCCCGGTGGAACAGCCCCTTCTGGGAGATCTGGATAAAGCGCTGGTCTGAGATAATAAAGACGCTAAAGTTCCAGTTGATCCACGATGGCAAAAACACCAACAGCCCGAGCAAAATCCCGGCCGCCAAGCCACCAAAGAAGATACCAAAGCCCAGCTCTGGCTTGACGGCCGCCGGAATAACGCCGACCAGCGGTCCCAGCATGCCAAATACCAGTCCCTTGCGCATCACCACCGGATGGCGCCGGAAGACGTATAGTACTTCTTCATCGTCAAACTGATCGGGGAAATATTTGTGATGGGTCGCCTCAGGTGTGTTGGGCACCGCCTGCTCTGCTTCGACTTGGTCGTCGTCTTCATCAAAGTCTGCTTCGGCGGACTCATCGATGAAATCGTCGGCGTCGCCTCGAGTGATCTTCATGTGCTTATTATACCAGTCATATCGGTTATGATTAATTGGGTTATCGGTGAGGGGCTGCCCGAGTATTAATTTAATAGATTGGCCAGCTACCGCTGTACTAATTAGAGAACTTCGTTTTCGTCCTTTCTGTAGTATATTCTATAGTCTCATAAGTGTTTTAGCCGGCAGTTTCGGATACAATGTAAGGTAATGATCAAAAAACTGTCACGCATCCCTGGCCTGACGTGGCAGGCCCTATTTTTGGTGACTGGCATGAGCTGGCTGCTGGCGCCGGCCCTCAACCATCAGTTGTCGTATCGCATCACGTTGATTAGCGAATACGAAACGGCCGGCCAGCCGTATGCCTGGCTATTCCGGGCGGGCGATGTGATTGCCGCTGGCTTGCTGCTGTGGCTGGCCTGGGTATATGCCCGGCACGATCGCACGCGCTGGACGTTTTGGTTGTTGCTAGCCGTTGGCATCGGCAACCTGCTCGACCCGATCGTAACCACCAGCTGCGAGCGCGTGGTGCACGGCGTCTGTGTTGAGCCTAACGACCTCCAGGCCCTGGCTCACGGCGTGGAGACGATCGTAACGGTGGTGGCGCTGGCCATTTTGACCATTCGCGATGTGCTGCACCACCGTCGCCTGGGCTCGGTGCTGATGGTGAGCCTGCAAATCGTCTTTTACGTGGTGTTTGTGACTAAATTTGCCAAAAACGAGGGCTTCGCTACCTTCGCGCAGTATATCTACCAGTGTGCCGTCATGCTGTGGCTGGCCTGGTTTTGCCGCGAGCAGTACATGGTGCCGCGGCCGCCATCGCTGTCGCGCCGAGTCACGGCGGTGCGCTGGTTGGTAGCATTGTGGGCGGCGATTAACGGGGCCGTGGCAATCCTCACCAGCTTACCGGGCCTGCACCTCGTCGATCGGGCCCGCAGCCTGTACTTTGCCGGTGACACGGCTTGGCTGGCACAGCACGGCGTGATCGTCGGTGTGATTATGCTGTACCTGGCGCGCCATATTGTTCGCGGCGAACGTCGGGCCCGCCAGCTGCTGCTTATCGTCCTGGCAGTGGAAGTCATTCGCTACGCGCTGATCGGGCCACATTTGATCTTTTTGTGCGTCTACGGCCTGACCTTCGCGGCGCTGTTCGTGGCCCGCGACGACTTTGAGCGTGGCGCCCCGCCCCTCACCTGGAGCATGCGTCTGCGCGACCTATCGTATCTGCTCGGGTTGATCAGCATGGTGCTAGCTACCACCTTTGCCCTGCTCGACCGCGACAGCCACATCGCCAGCATTGCTGCACGTAGTTTCGATCACTTTACCGACTACGCCTTCGACGGTACCAACTTGCACAAAAGCCACCTGGAAAGTGTGCTGCTGGCGCACACCCTGACGGCCTTTATTGGGGCAGCTCTGGCGGCCATTTTGTGGACGCTGTTTCGACCATCACGACCCCTGTCTGAGGGCCCCCAAGATAGTGCCGAAGCCGAAGCGGTGTTGCGCCGCTATAGCACCTCTACCGAGGACTGGTTTAAGCTGTGGCCAGCCGACAAACAGTATTTCTGGAACATGACGCATACGGCCTTTGTGGCCTACAAAATCACCGGCCCAGTGGCCTTTGCGCTGGCTGACCCGATAGGCGCACCCAAGCAACAAAAGGCGCTGTTGGCGGCCTTTGTCGTCTGGGCGCGCGGCCAAGGCTTGCGCGCTTGCTTCTTGCCAGTTTTCGAAGAGCGTTTACCGCTGTACGGCGCGCTCAGTTCGCTGCAAATCGGGGCTAGTGCACTGGTGAATATCGACCAGTTTGTGGTCGAAACCTCGCGTGATAAATGGTGGCGCTGGAAGCGCAACCGTGCGGTGAAACAAGGTTTTACTTACCACCTGAGCGCCGCACCGCACACGCCCGAGTTGCTCGGCCAGCTACACGCCGTGTCCGATGATTGGCTGACGCAGGGCGAGCACCAAGAGCGCGGCTTTGCCCTTGGCTACTTCGACCTACAATATATACGGGAAAGTACGATCCACTATCTGTTAGACGAGTCCGGTGAGGTGGTGGCTTTTGTGAACCAGCTCCCCACTGTACGCCGCCTCAGTACGGCTTCCATCGACCTGCTGCGCTTCCGCGCCAGTGCCCAGGATGCCATGCCCTTTTTGCTGGCTAACGTTATCTCGCAGCTACAAACCGAGCGCTACACGCACTTTGATCTCGGCTTTGTGCCCTTTGCCGGCGCCCAAGGTCCTGTTATAAGAATCACCAGCACGCTCGGCGCCGGCCGCTTCTCGGCCAAAGGCCTCGAGCAGTTTAAGAATAAATTCGATCCCGCCTGGCAGCCCACCTACCTAGCCTACGACGGCGACCTAGCGGACCTAGCCCTGATCGCCCTCAACCTAGAAAACGCCATGGCACTCGAGTAATCAGTTGGTACCCCCACCGCGATTCGAACGCAGATCTGCTCCTTAGGACGGAGTTATTCTATCCATTGAACTATGGAGGTATAGCCTACTTCTTCTTAGTGGGCTGGGTAAACTTTTCGGCCGAAGCGGTGTAGCTATAGAGCTCATCGGCACTAAACCAGTGGGCGATTTCCTGGGCGGCTTCCTCGGGGTCGCCAGAAGCGTGGATCAGATTGGCGATGCCGGCGCCCTGCTTGTCGGCATGGGCAAAGCTAACGTGGGCGTAGTCGCCGCGGATAGTGCCGGGGTCAGCCGATTTCGGCTCAGTAGTACCGACCATTTTACGGACCTGCGAGACTGCCTCAACACCCTCAAGTACCAGCGCCATGACCGGGCCGGCTTGCATCAGCTCCAGCGTAACATCAAAGGCTTGTTTGCCGCGGCGGGAGATCATTTTGCCAATAGTTTCGTAGTGGTGGAAGTAGTGGTCGTAACCCGGCTCCAGCATTTTGGTACCGACGATCTTCAGGCCAACCCGCTCAAACCTCGTGATAATTTCGCCGGCAATCCCGCGCTGCATGGCGTCTGGTTTGAGAATAATGAGGGTTCGTTCCATGTAAGATTCCTGTTTAATTCTTCCTATTCTAACAGATCAGACCCCAATTTTGATACCCCATGCCCTCCTTGTCTTCCGGAGGTGGGGCTATCTGTCTTCGATTAAGGTTCCTGAGGGTCGATTGTTTAATAACTCGCGCGGCGCGGGTGGCGGGCGTACAATAAGCGTATGCTATTTGCAAAAGCCAAAACTGATTTTCTGGAATATTTGGAGATTGAGCAGAACCGTTCACAGAAGACCATCGCTAACTACGATCACTACCTGACGCGGCTGCTCGACTACGCCGGCGATATTGCCGTCAAAGATATCAATCCGGAGCTAATTCGTAAGTGGCGACTGTGGCTAAACCGGTTGGGTACTAATACCAGTGATGAGCTCGGCAAAACTACCCAAAATTACCATTTGATTGCGTTGCGAGGCTTCTTGAAGTTTTGCGCCAAGCGCGAGATTCCAGCCATGAGCGCCGACAAGATCGAGCTGGCGCGTACAAGGCGCAAGCAAGTTACTTTTTTGAGCGAGGATGAGCTGGAGCGGCTATTTGAGCAGCCGGATTGCCAGACGTTGGGCGGCCTGCGTGATCGGGCAATCCTAGAATTACTATTTAGTTCTGGCCTCCGGGTGAGCGAGCTGGTGGGGCTCGACAAAGACCACATCAACCTTAAGCGACGCGAGTTTATGGTGCGCGGTAAGGGCCAGAAAGACCGGCCGATCTTTATTAGCGAGGCCGCCGCCGCACATATTATCAACTACCTGGATAAGCGTGAGGACAACACGCGGCCGCTGTTCGTGCGCTATAGCGGTGCTCGTAAGGTGGACCTTAGCGGTAACTTCCACCGTTTGACCGCCCGAAGCGTCCAACGACTGGTTGCTCGCTACGCGCTGATGGCTGGCATCACTAAGCATGTCAGCCCGCACACCTTAAGACACTCATTTGCAACGGATTTATTGATGAACGGCGCTGACCTACGTAGCGTCCAAGCCATGCTGGGACACAGCAACATCGCCACGACCCAGATTTACACCCACGTCACCGATCCGCATCTTAAGAGTATTCACGAGCGGTTCCACGGCAAAGCCGCTGAGAACTAGTTACAGACTGATGTACCGTTGTTTTTAAGCTTGGGGTTACCGCTGTCGACGTTGAGCCCCTTCTCTATGACGGTGTTGCCACTACGCCGCCAACCGTCGGTTGGACCACCGAGATATGGTTGAGCAGTATTGTAAAAGTACAGACCATGGGTGCCAATACATTCGTAAAAGTAGTTGCTGAAGCGATTATTATCGATGTTGATGTTGGTCGTTGAATAGCCACCGACCGGATTATCGCCAGAAGGACTGCGGTCGTAAGCATAGAAGACGAAGCCACCACCGGCTATTAGATTGGTATCGACTTTCACGTTATCGAGGTCGCCATACGCGCTCCAGATGGCCATGACACTATCCGGGAAGCCATCAGCATATGGCTTTCGGTCGGTGGTGTCCGGACAGACATAGTTGGGATCCCCCGGAGTCACGGTATAGGCACGGGAGTTTAGAGTGACATTCCAGGTGTTGTGACTGAGGGTAATATTCTTGCCTGCGGCCACCTGGAAGCCATCAACATGGCCATTGGAGCGCTTGCAGTTATTGGTTTTGCCATCGCTGCCATAGTCAGGACTGTTGAATTCCTTCGGTATAAAGTCATGGAAATAGTTATCTTTTATCGTCATATTTGAGGCAGTTTCGGCGGTCATATCAGATGAATCGATACTGCCCAAGCCGTCCTCAGTACCGCTACAGTCTACGGCCTGGATGGTTATGTCATGGCCCTTGGTGCTAATGCATAGGTGGACTTTACCACCACCGACGACTCTGACGTTTTGAATCTTAACATTACTAGCTGCGCTGGTGATACGAATGGCTGAGTTGCCAGCCGAGCCCTTCCCTTGGAAGTTCAGCAGGACGTTCTTGACCGTGACATTACTGACGGGCACGTTTTTGCTGGCCGTACCACCAATAACGATATTGCCACTAAAGGTCTCGTTTTGGAGCGTGGTGTTGGAGGTAGTAATGTCGCGCTCGCCGTTGACGCCTACTGCCAGGGTGGTATTGGCGATCGGTCCAGTGTTAGTCGGACCGGGCCAGCCACAAGCCTCGAGGTGTGACCATAGGTACGCCCCGCCGCTGGCACACGGGCCAGTAGTGACCGGCGTGACTGGCGTGCCAGTTTCTGGGCCCGTGCTGCTATCGTCTGGCGGGCACGAAATACGGCCGGCGATCTGATTCATAATGAGATCGAGCTGCGCTTCGCTGGTGGCAGAAGCAAACGTGCCGCCGTTGCCGGACATCGCTTGGAGCAAGACGTTGTTGGCAGTAGTGTTGATAGCAATGGTGTAAATGATGATACCCTGGGCCTTCATTTGGTCAGTAATTGCCAAAATTGTGCTCGGTAAAGCGTTGCGGTAATCTTCGTCATCACTAGGCAAGCCGTCGGATGCAAAGACGAGGATCTTTTTGACGCCAGCCCGGCTTTCACCCTGCTGTAAGGCAGTTTGGGCCGCGTTCAAAGCTAGGTTATAGCGAGTGTTGAACACGGTTGAGATCTGCATGCCCCCTATCGCTGACTTGAGGGCGCTAGTATTGCTCGTCATGTTCTGGAGGACATACGTCGCTCGGGCAAACTCGAGTACTGCCTCATGGTTATTATTGCTGCTGACGTCGGTGTTATCGACGAAGTCCTGCATAACCTGTTTCATCTTGGTAAGCTTGCTACCGACCTGCCAGTTCTCGGCCATACTCTGGGAATTATCGAGGTCCAGCACGACATCACCCGGATCGTGACAGTTCTGTGGATTAAGTTGAGCCACGGGGACGGTAGGTGGAACGTACAACAGGCCGGTACAGTTCTGGTTGTTATAAGTTGGCGACACGGCAAGCTGCTTACAGATACCGGCCATGCTTTCGATGCCGGATTGCGGATAATACGTTGCTGAACGGGTGGGCACACGGACTTGGATGCGCTTGAGGGTACCACGGGCATCGCCGGTGGCATCGATCTGAGTTTGTACACCACTGATCCGCAACTGGCTACCGCTTAACCCATCGAACACCTCTATTTTGACGTTAGACTTGTGGTAGAGCGAGTCGAGGCGCAGCAAATAACTGCTCGCGTTGTTGGCAGCCAGGCCTGAGATGGTGTACGAGCAGTAGTAAGGCCCCTTCTGCGCTGAACAGTGGCCATCGTAGATCTTACCGGCATTTGTACCCTTACTCTCGGAATAGGGGCTGCTATAGGTACTAGTGAAACCGGTAGCGGCCGGGTTTGGATATAAGTATGAGGTATTGGCGTTGTCGGTGAGCGCCGCCCGGGTTAGGCTGCCGGTACCAAGTGGCACAATTTGGGAGCGCAATACACCGACAGCCGCGTTACCGCTGCTATCCTTCCAGTTGCTGTCAGTTGGGAAGGTACCATTCGAGAACCAGCTGCTTGGTACGAAGTTTGGCCCGAGCCCCTCGCCCGACCAACTGATGGTTATTTTATCGATAACTTTGGGATTGTTACTGGCATCGACGCCGGTAATGGCCATAACTTTTCCGTCGTCATCGTCGCGGCCGACTGAGCTAAATTTAATGTCCGGTGGGGCCGGATCAATCAACAGGCAGCTGTACTTTACCGAACTGGAACTGCTGCTATCGACGACGTTATTACTTAGATACTGGTTACCAGAAACTGGGTCGCAGTTTGGTTTGGCGGTCGTAAAACCAGCATTAATGGCTTGTATTCCGTCATTGATGCCCGATTCTGCAGCATAGTAGGCTAACTTAGAAAGCTGCTGTTGCAAGGCGGCTTGTTGCTCATGGCGCATCAGCGTAGCAAAGCCAATCGAAAGCAGGCTCAGCACGGTCACCATCACAATGGCGATGATCAACGATGCGAAACCTGTCTCCCTGCTCTGCATACATTTGCCAGAGGTCGTCATGGCTTTAGTGTACGCTAAACTTAGACATAATGGTAGTGCTTATACCGACCACTACTCGGCTACGGTGCCGTGTAAACGCCAGTGCGACCAGACGTAGCAAAGACGTAGTGCAGGTCTTGTACTTCCAAGGTATTGCTGACCGGGTACAGCGAAGTGACTTTGATGGTTGAGCCGTCCGAACGATCCAGTTCTGCAGACACAGTACCAGCTTTGAGTGGCACCAGCTTAGCCGAGACGCCGGCCGGTGCTGTGTAGGTAGTGACCGTACCCCCAACCGACACCTTGACAGTGGTTGGTTTGGTCAGGAAGGTCAGCGCCTCAACGGTATCACGCGGCACTATGAGACATGGAAGCGGCATCCCACAAGCTGTTTGCGGCTTCATAATGAGGGTCTGCGGGCCAGTCGGCGCAGCATTGACAGGCTGGCGGCGGTGAGAAATGTAGACTACGTCGCGCACGATGGTTGGCGCTACGCCCAATTTGAACTTTGTTAGGTAGTATGACGCTAAGTCGGTGACCGACCAGCCCAGGTGGGGCGAGGGCTCAATTTCCGAGTTCTCATAGAAATCGTCCCAGGTAGGGATCTGCACCCAATCGGCGTTGCCATCTATTGCTGCCTGCCAGGTAACACGGAAGTTTTCGCTATTGCCAGCCTCGTAGAACAAACCGGCGTATGGTCGCTCATCCTGAAGCGATACAGGTTGCATCCAAATCTTTCCAGCCGCATGAGCGCTAGTAGATAGACCGGCTTGACTTCCCTCTTGGCCGGGGTTGCGGTTACCCCAGATTGAATAGCCGTAACTAATGGCCGCAAACTTAGTGGCGTTAGTATAGTTGAGCGAACATGGGATAAAGGCAACCGGTACGCCATCAGCGCTCATCCTGTGCACAAATTCGGTCCAGTAGGCGACTGTGTCACTGGACCCCTTACTTAGCTTCTCCGGATTAAACGGCGATACGACCAGCCGGCCGTCAGGCAAGAACTTTAGCCCATTTTTATAAGGCCCTTTGGCTACTCCCGCCAAAGTATCAGCTAGAGAATCGGCGGTATTGCCGAGGGTAGTGCCGTCGGGCATAAATAGAATCTTAAAGCCATTGTTGAGTTCACTGGCGGCTTGTACCAAATTAAGGACGCGCGGCCAAGTGTTATTGCTAACACTGAGAACATCCGTAGTAAAGCCGTCGATACCGGCATCACTGGCACGAGTGATCTCAGTCTTCATATCGGTGAGCGCCCAGTTGCCCGGCAGTGGTGAGCGAGAGTAGGGGCGATCGCGGATATAGCCACCGTACGCGGCGTGCTTGCCACTCTCCCCGTTGACTGTCAAAAAATTACGAGCGTAATAGTCATTCGAGGGGTCCTGATTGTCAATCGAGATCGGGAAGGTCGGAATATAGTGGGCAAAGACTTTTTTGGTTGTGTTCTTGAGCGTGTATTGCGATGGCAGGTCGAATGGTAACGGCCCAATATCACTACTAACCGGTCCCGTTGGGATCACCGGTATGGTCGGCGGCGGGCCGGTAGCCAAATCCGGCACGGTTAGGGCGCCGCTACACTGGTGCCGGCTTTCGGTCGGAGTAACGGTTAACTTCTTACAGATACCGCTCAGTGTTTCGAGACCATATTGAGGATAGAGGACAGTTTTTTGATTGGGTACGCGTACCTGCAAGCGCTTCAGGACGCCGCGGGCATTGCCGGTGGAGTCGACCATAGTCTGGGCACCAATAATCCGTAGTTGGGCACCACTGACGCCGTAAGCCTCAATCTTTACCGAGGAGTTGTTGTAGAGCGAATTTAGGCGTAGCAGATATGAGCTCTCGGTGAGTCCGGTTATCGAGTAAGAACAATAGTACGGCGCCTTGGCGTTAGTACAGTTACCGTTATAGATTTTGCCCGCATTAGTGCCGGCGCTATTGTTATAGTCATCACTACCGATGCCCGTACCGGCCGCTGGGTAGAAGTAGGCCGCAAACATTTTAGCCGCCATAGTGTCTCGTGACAGGCCACTTGTCGGCAACGGTGTAAGCTCAGCCCGAACGACACCAGTGTATAAGCCGCCGTCGGTGCCCTTCCAGTTAGCAGCAGTCGGAAACTTACCCGAGTTAAACCAGCTGGTAGGTGCAAAATTTTGAGTCTCATTCTCGGCCATCCAGCTGATCGTCAGCTTGCTAATGGGCACTGGCGCGCGTGTAACCGGATCAGCCCCTGTTATACTGGCAACTTTACTGTCGCTATCGTCACTACCAACCGAGCTATAGCGTATATCTGAAGGGGCTTGATCGATGAGCAAACAGCTATAGATGACTGGGTTACTGCTGCTGTTATCAATCACATTATTATTGAGGTAACTATTAGTATGGTCCGGACCACACGTCGTTTTGTTGGCGACATAGTTGTGCCGGATCGCCGCCACACCATCGTTAATGCCTGATTCAGCGGCGTAAAAGGCAGCATTAGCGAGTTGCTTATCGAGCGCAGCCCGCTGCTCACGGCGCATGAGCGTAGCAAAACCAATCGTCAACAGGCTCAGCACGGTCACCATCACAATCGCGATGACCAGCGCCGCAAAACCAGCTTCGGAAGCTCGAGATTTGCCGGTAGCGCGCGTGCTCATAGTCATATGCGTTACAGCCGCCTCGTGACAGTTGTACTGAGTTGGCTAGTGGCACAATACTCTTGGCCGAGACCACTATTGCACCTAGTATAGCCAGCACACTTGCTGTCGGCCCCTGCTCCGGCAGTGCAGTTGGGAGCCGGAGGGCTGGTGTCTTTGGTGGCCACCGTATTCAAAAGATCGTCGGCTCCAAAAGCCACCCAGACGTCGATGCCATAGCTGGAACTCGCCCCTATCGCACCGATATTAAAGCGTGTTAGCCGCATGCCCTCAGGGATGAGTTCCTTGCCCGTATTGGCCAGGTAACTACAGTTGGCAGGCAGCGGCGCGGTAGGACATGACGCGGGAGAGGCTGCAGTGATATCCAGCGGATAACAATTAGCGTCGCTGCCCATAGTGTCCTGCCACAAGACATGACGGACCTCACCAGTAGTGGGACTGCTAGCGAGGCGATGATTCAAAATATAGCTGTATCGGGTGGTGCCCATGCAGTAGGAGTAAATCGTTACACCACTGACGGTGGCGGTATTGGCCGCACAGGTTACGACATCGGTGCTATTGGGCTTGTCGCTGCAAGCAAACGGCTGAGTGCCGGTGAACTGCAGCGTCGACGAGATTCCCGAGATGACCGAGCGCGAAGTCGACTGCACCGATGATTCATTGGTACCTTTGGAGTACATCTTGCCGATTTGGACTAGCACCACGCTCACCATGAGTAGCAAGACCGACAATATGCTCAAAGCGATCATTAGCTCGATAATCGTAAAGCCGGCGCGGCCAAGCCGCGAGCGCTCATCAACCCTGTGTCCAGCGCGCTGCTTTAACATACCGGATCTCCCATTTTTAAGACCACTGCTAGCTGTTGGCCGCCGGGCCCACCGATAGTAATTGAGGCTTTCCGACCATTACCACTGTCGTAACAAATTTTATAATTTACCGCCGAATAGACGTTGGCCGACGAGATGGCTTTGATGTTCGCCTCAGTAGTAGCAACCGTGTTAGCTAGGCCAGAGTATGGTACGCAGGTCAGCGTAACCGATTGGGCGCCCGACTCGAGCTCAGTACCGTTATAACTGCCGAAGCTACCAAAGATGCCGATGGCGCCCGGATTAGCCGCTAAGCAGTGGCTCGCGGGGCTAGTCACCGGCGCGCCGGCCGGCCCGCTGCCAGCATCAATAATTTTTGTCACTGTTGAGCCAAAAGGCACCAATGACTGCTCAGTCAAGTTAGTCGCGCCACCGCTAATAGCCTGCTGGTAGGCGCCGTTGGTAACGGGCCCGAACAGCGTGGTGACGGCTGGAGAGCCTGAGGCGAACTGCCGCCCGGCCACGGTGTAGACGGCATAATGACTATACGTACCATTGCCACCGGATATACCGGTGGGCGCAAACTGGATTACCTTGCCCATGAAGATACAGCCGGTATTTTCACCCTGTTGACTGGCGGCGGAGGTAATGTTTATGCCACCCGAAGGAGCGGCTGTGCATTTTATATTGTTTGGAAGATTGTAGCTACCGTTGGCGACATCATTAATGACGTCGCGGATGTTGGTGGTCATCTCGTTCATGCTCTGCCGAAACTCGGCATTAGCCTGTTTCCCGTTCACGATTACCGATGCCACGATGAACATACTCCCTGAAATAGCCAGAAATAACATCACTTCAACAACGGTATACCCTCGGGGCTGTCGGCCACCCATCATGTTCCCAATTATAGCACAAGCACTTTATGAGACTACGAAGAAATGTTGGTACCAATCGAGGATAGATTGACCATAGAGCAACGAGATAATCGCCCCAGCAATCAAGAAGGGTCCAAAGGGGATCACCCGCTTGGGTCGGATACCCTCTTTGACAATCAATGGTACCGAAGCGATGGTGCCGAGGAGGGCGGCCGCGAAGATAAACAAGAAGCTCAGGGGCGGCCGTCCCACCACTAGGCCAAGCAGCCAGCCGAGCTTGACGTCACCGCCGCCGATCCACGTGCCGTCAGAGACCTGAAACAGCACATAAAACACCCCGCCGCCGAGTGCTACCGCCAGAATCGTCATCAGGAGGGCGTGCAGCGGCCGAGCAGCACCGATGATATTGATCAGCGCAAAGACTCCAGCCACCCCGTAGAGCGGGAAAACAATCCGGTTCGGCAGTAGCATCCAGCGGAAGTCGTAGACCGTCAGGGCCATCAGACCGATCAGAACCACCAACCAGACCCCGAAGGCGGCAATTTGCAACCCCTGGACCGCGTAGGGCCACCCTAGCCAAGAGATGACGAAAAGTAGCGTCGTAGCGAGTTCCACCACCGGATACTGCCAGGAAATCGGCGTTCGGCAGTAGCGACACTTGCCACCAAGCGACAACCAGCTCAAAACCGGCACTAAATCGAGTGCGCCCAGTTCATGGCCGCAGTGCGGGCACATCGAGCGGCCTTTACTAATCGACAAGTCAGCCAAACGCTGCTTATTCGGCCGCTTCTTGCCCTGTTCGGCTTCCTGCTCGTGGATGCGCCAGACGAAGGCATTGGTAAAGCTGCCAAAACAGAGGCCAAGCAACACGAGAAGCGCAATAATCATTAGCACCATGGTAGCACAATTAAAAAAGACCCTTGCGGGTCTTTTTTAATTGTGTCGTTACGCGATTAGGCGTCGATACAAGCGTTTTTGCTGGCGCCGGTTTGCTCGATAGAGTACCAGACAGCGCTAGCGCGGGTGTTGCTAACACCAGCACAAGTGTGCTTCACGTAGACGGTTATGACACCAGCGGTCAGAACAGTGCTACCAGGAGTAGCCGCTGACGTATTGGCGTTCAGGGTAGTAGAACCCTGCAACTTTATTGTCACCTTGTTAGCATCATTTGCGCTAACACCAACGAAGGCAGAGGTGCCTGAACCACTAGCATACGTAATAGGCGTACCATCGTTGTTGGATGCGTATTCCGAAATCCCAGCAGCGACTGCAGATGCATCGTTCTTGATCGAGGTGTTGCGACCGTTGCGTTGCAAGGCGGGCACGGCGAGCAGCACGATCAAGATGATCAAACCAGCAATAGCTAGCACGATCATGACTTCGATGATGGTGAAACCTTTATTATTCTTCTTAATATTGTTAAGCATGGCAAATGCCCCCTTTGCGCTAATAATTAAATGCTTATGGTTTGATCATACCAGCCTGTTGTGGAAAAACAATAGCCACTGGCCGTTTATGATGTGATATTAACCACTAAACCCAGATTGGTTGACCAGTCCGTAGATCGGTAACATGATGGCGCCGACAATTATAAGAGCCATGACGCCCATCACCACCATCAGTACTGGCTCAATAATTGTACTGACATTCTTGATCATGTCGTCGACTTCCTTCTCGTAGTAGTCGGCCACTTTCTCAAGCATGCTCTCGATGGCACCAGATTGCTCACCGATGCGTAGCATGTTTGGTACCAGTGGTAAGAAGTTCGGATCGTTATCGATCGAGTCGGACAGTGCTTTACCCCCCTTCACCTTCTCGATGGCACCATCAATCGAATGGGCAATGTGGACGTTATCGACAGCGTCGGCAGTAATCTCCAACACCTGTAGTAGCGGTACACCAGAAGCGACCAGCGTGGTGCCGGTTCGAGCAAAGCGTGCCATGTACATTTTCATGAATAAGGCCCCGAATGGCCAGGCCCGCATCTTGATCTTGTCGATAATACTGCGGCCACCCAGTGTCTTGGCCCAGCGTGAGCCAAAGAAAGCTAGCAAGCCAAGCACGATGATCACGATCCACCAAAACTTTGTGACAAAGTTAGAAACTGCCAGCAGGGCTTGCGTAATAAACGGTAGGCTAGCCCCAGGCAAGCCATCGTAAATACTCTTCACCTGCGGCAGAACCTTGACGATCATAAAGCCCACGACACACAGCATGACCAAGAGCACAATCACAGGATAGATCATGGCTCCCCGAACCTTAGACAGGATTTCGGCGTCTTTTTCTTGTTGGTCGGCTAGACGTTCCAGGCCCTTATCGAGCGTACCGGAAGTTTCTGCTGCTTGCACAAGGCTAATAAACACGCGGTTAAAGACCTCGGGGTGGCGGGACAAGGCCACGCTAAAGGCCGAGCCGGCCTCAACGTCAGCGATCAGCCGGTTAGCGACGACTTTGAGCTTTTTATTCTGTGTCTGGCTAGCGACACTGCGCAGACTTTGCACCAGTGGAAGACCAGCGTTGATTAGCGTGGCCAACTGGCGGCTAAACAGCACTTTATCCTTGGCTTTAATATGCCCGAAGCGGTGCCCCTTCCCCTTTTGGAGGGTAATGTCGAGCGGTGTCAGGCCTTGGCCGGCGATCAGCTTAGCGGCAGCCTGTTCGCTGTCGGCTTCCACCTGGGCTTTGACCATTTTTCCGGTTTTTGAATCGCGCGCCTTGTATGTGTAATCGAGCATAGTGTCTCCTTGGCGCTAACTGCGCATCAACCTATCCAATTCATCGATATCGACAGCGTAATTGCGAGCTTCTTCATAGGTGATGGTGCCGGAGTGAATCAGATTTACCAGCGTCTTATCCATGTTTTGCATACCGAATTCGGCTCCGGTTTGAATAACGGCCTCCAGCTGGTGGCTCTTACCTTCACGGATGATGTTACGGACGGCCGGGTTGGCGATCAGAATTTCGGCGGCAGCCACGCGTCCACCACCGATGGTTGGGACAAGGCGCTGCGAAACAATAGCCATCAAAATGTTGGCCAGCTGCGAGCGGATTTGCGGCTGTTGATGCGGCGGGAAGACGTCGATCATACGGTCGATAGACTGCGAAGCACTGTTGGTGTGCAGCGTCGCAAACACCAAGTGCCCGGTCTCGGCGATGGTGATGGCCGAGGCGATGGTTTCGAGGTCGCGCATCTCTCCGAGCAGCACAACGTCGGGGTCCTGGCGTAAGGCTGAGCGCAGTGCCGCCGTAAAGCTATAGGTATCGTAGTGGACTTCACGTTGGACGATGACCGATTTGAGCGATTTGTGGGTAAACTCGATCGGGTCTTCGATGGTGATGATGTGCTGGGCTTTTTCGGTGTTAATCTTGTGGATTAAGGCGGCCAGCGTGGTGGACTTACCGGAACCAGTTGGGCCGGTAACTAGGACCAGGCCGCGCGGGTAGTCAGCGAACTTGTTGACGATCTGCGGCAGACCAAGCTGCTCGATAGTCAGAATATCGTTAGGGATAAGACGCAGCGCTGCCGCCAGGTTGCCCCGCTCGTGAAAGGCGTTGACACGGAAGCGGCCGAGGTCGCCAAAAGCGAAGCTAAAGTCAAACTCTTTGTCTTTGAGCAAAATCTGCTTCTGATCTTCATCCAGAATGGCGAACACTAAGGCTTCAATTGATTCTTCGGTCAATACTTCGGCACCGGAGGCGGCCAGCAAAGCTCCATCGACGCGCAACATCGGTGGCAAGCCAACCTGCAAGTGTAAGTCAGAGGCTTTCTTTTTGATCACCTGCTCTAGGAGCAGCTCGATTCGTGGTTGACCCTGCATTATTTCATCCCCTTTTTGTTTAGGCGCAGCATTAGGTTATCTCCTCAGCAGCGACACGGTTGACCTCAGCCACCGATGTTATGCCATCAAGTGCCTTAAAGTAGCCATCCTGGCGCATGGTAATCATGCCTTCAAGCTGGGCTTGTTTTTGGATCTCGCTGCTAGTTGCTTGTTTCATAATTAGTGCTTGGATCGCCTCTGTTACCTCAAAGACTTCGTAAAGTCCAACACGTCCTTTGTATCCACCCGGAGTAGAAGGAGTATCTTGTCCTTTGGATAAAGTATAAGCGTTTTGAGTGGCTAAGGGCAAGTTTTTAAAGCCCAGGTCTTCCACGGCCGCAGCGACATCAGCTTCGGTCTTTGGTAAAAAACCACCCAGCGCGGCTTTAATGGCCGCCGTTTCGACGTCACTCGACTCGTATTGCTGCCTACCCTCGGGAGCAATATGGCGCACAAGACGCTGGCCAATCACGGTGTGTACCGTCGACGCGATGAGGAACGGCTCGACGCCCATGTCGAGCAGACGCGGCAGAATACCGGCAGCACTGTTGGTGTGTAACGTACTGAAGACTAAGTGCCCCGTCAGGGCGGCCTGCACTGCCAGCTGGGCGGTTTCGCGGTCACGAATTTCTCCGACCATCACGACGTTGGGGTCCTGACGCAGAATAGATCGCAGGCCGGACGCAAAGGTCAGGCCAACATCGGCATTCACCTGGATCTGGTTGATGCCCTCCATCTTGTACTCGACCGGGTCTTCCAACGTAACAATGTTGACTGAATCGCTCTTAATTTCTTGGAGCAAGGCGTAGAGCGAGGTTGACTTACCGGAACCGGTTGGTCCAGAGGTCAGAATCATACCGTTGGACTGCTGGAGGCCTTTGCGAATGGTGCGCAGGGCGCGGCCAGTGTAGCCCATATCCTCGAGTTTCAGGCTGGTGCCAGACTTATCGAGCAAACGAATAACTACCTGCTCACCCCAGACGATGGGCGCGATAGCGATACGTAGGTCGATGGCTTTGCCTTCAACGTCGACGGTAAACTGACCATCTTGCGGAATACGGTGCTCATCGATCTTGAGGTTGGATAAAATTTTGATACGCGAGATCAGTGGTGCCTCGGTGTTTTTTGGCAGGCGCATAATTTCTCGCAGGATGCCATCGACGCGGCAACGAACGCGTAACTCGTTGGCCATTGGCTCAATGTGCACATCGCTGGCTCGGTTCTTGGCAGCATACTCCAAAATGGCCGACAGCGCCTTGCTGATCGGCGAATCCTGGACGATGGTCTTGATATTGTCGTCCTGCTTGTCTTTGTCATCAGTTTTGAGTTCGCCTTCACTGCCGACACCCGAATCAGTTAGGTCGACTTTGAGGCCGGCGTCCATCTGCGTGTCCAGGCGCGTATTGTACTGCGCCAGCACGCTACGGATACCGGCTTCGGAAGCTACGTACACCTTGAGCGGGCGGCCGATCTTGTTGCTCAGGAAGTCAACCGCTTGGACGTTGTCGGCATCGAGCATAGCCACCACGAGGCGATGCTGCATTTCACCGAGCGGCACCGTCATATAGCGTTCGGCGATGTCTTGCGGCAGCAAGGACAGGATTTTATCATCGATTTTGGTGCCAGTCAGATTTACATAGGGTGCTTTCGTGACTGAAGCGATCGACTTCGTGAGCTGCTCCTCAGTGATCAGACCTTTTTTAACCAATTGGCCAAACAGCGGCATGGCTTCTTTGTCAGCGGCAGCTTTCTCGGCTTTGAAGACTTCAGCAGTCAGCAGACCGCTCGAAATTAGGTCTTCCTCAACGAGTTGCTGGGTTTCTGACGAGAGGACACTCATAGTCAGGCCCTACTGCGACGTACCGGTAAATGGATTATCGTTATTGTTACCGCTAATCTGAATCAAACGGGTCAGGTTAACTGCTTGTTCGTTAAAGTATTTCGGGTCTGGCGTGGGAAAATCGGCAGTAATGACGTCAACTGATTCGGCTTGAGCATCGCGAGCCGTAGAGTGGAATACCACTTTAGAGATACCCACCGCAAACAGTGTACTAATGAACACGATCACGATCAGAAGGAGAATGTCTTTTTGTTTCATTTCACGTCCTTTTTGGTGATGTTTAGGTTTTTGGCGGGCTGATAGTAGGTGTGGGCGTTGATGGTAATCTGCATGTTGTCTGAAGCGCCCGTAAGCGTAAAGGCGTCGAGCTGAATCGGCCGGATCGATGAATCCAGGGTATTCATGAGTTGCTGAACCGAGCTATAGCTGGCGTTAGAAACCGTAAAGGTGAATGGCATGGCCACGGGCACTGGCGCCGGGCTAGAGTCATTGGTTTGCTGGGCAACTTCATCATCGGTACCGGTGATACTCGTCAGCTTGAGGTTGCCGTTTTCAGCCAGCTTTTCGATGCTGGAGGTGAGCGCCGGAAAATCGTACGTGCTCGGCAACGCATCGAGTACTAGGCGGGCGTTGTCGCCTCCGTTGTCGGCGGTGTTCGAAGTGCTGTCGCCACCGAGTACGTTCGGGTTAGCTTTGACGAACTTGGCGTAAGACTGGGTCAGTTTGCTGGCAGCCTTGATATTGTCCTTGAGGCGGTCGTTGGTCTTGGCCTTAGCATCGATGACTTTAGCGTTGTAGTTGTTCTGGCTTAAGAAGCCTTGGGCGGCAATTAGGCAGAAGATGCTAATGAAGGAGGCCACGGCCACCACGATCACCATTTGCGTGTTCGACTTATCGAGCTCGAGCTTCTTAGTTGAGAATTCTAATCTTTTAGCCATGCTAGTTTCCTCCTGCCGTCGGGGTAGTTGTTGGCTTAGCCGTAAACAAATCGGTTGGCTTGGCAACTTCGGATCGTGTACTAATGATCGACGGGACGTTTAGGACAGCGTTACTGGTGTTTTGGAAGATGACTGGATCGTACGACAGCGTAATGTTGTAGTTAGCCTTCTGGCTCGTGTCGGTTGCTGTATCCGACACGCCAAAGCTAGCGAGCACGACGTTCGTAAAGGCGCTGTGAGCGGTTTTGTCGGTGCTGTCGGTATACTTCGTGAACTTCAGAGTATCGACATATTTGTTGACTGAACTTAGGGCATCGGCCGTACCGGTGATTGACATAGTGTTGCCGGTGAAATCAGCCGTAAAGCTGCTAATCTTGACCTGGGCCGGAGTTAATCGGTTGAGGTAATCAAAGGTCAGCGCCGCGGCCGGTTTTTGGTCGTGCAAGGCAGTAAGGCTGCCGAGCTGGTTTTGGACCGTCAGAATGCGGTTAAGCTGCGGTACATGGGTAAGGGTTCTGCTGTTACTGGTAATGTCGTTATCAAGATCGTGCATGCGCTTGACTTGATAGATCTTAACGCTCAGCGTCAGCAGTAGAATAACCACCGAGCCAAGGGTTGCAAAGAAAGCAATTGTCGTCACTAGTTGGCGAGCTTTGCGCGCCTTAATGTACTCCATTTTAATATCGGGAAGTAGGTTGAATTCAATCATGACAGACGCTCCGCGAGTCCGGCTGCAACGCTAAATTGGCTCGACAGTGCCATTAATTCGTTCTGGCGGTCGCGACTAAAGCTCACGTTACGCCATGCGTTGCCAATTTCGACATTCAGACCAAATTTGTTGGCCATAAACAACGGGAATTCAGGGATCACCGATGCTCCACCCGTCACAATTAGTTGTTGGATGGCGATGCCAGCGTAGCGCGTCTGGAAGAACTTGATTGATTTTTCGATTTCGCTGGTCAAAATTTCGACGGTACTGCCGATGGCCTGGTAGATCTGGCCTTCCAGCTTTTCTTTGCTAAGACCAAACTTCATTACAAATTGTTCGGCCTGAGTTTCGTCGACGTTGAGGCCTTGCGTAGCAGCCCGAATTATCGCTTCCACGCCCGTTGGGATGGAGCGAGTTAGGCGAGGTGCACCATTCAGCACTACCACGAGGTCAGTGCTCTTGCGACCGATATCAATAATAAGCTGGCTGCCCGGCTGGTCGGGAGCTGTCAGCGCCCGGGCCAAAGCCATAGTGTCCGGCTCAAACGCCACGACATTGAGTCCAATCGACTCGAGCATGTCGAGACGTGCCTCCACGAAGTTGTTAGCCACACTGCTCAGCAGGATTTCTTGCTTGGTTTTATCAACTGGTGAATCGCCAAGGAGTGCCCAATCCATTTTGGATTCAGCGAGCGGCGTTGGAATCAAAGCATCTGCTTGGTACTTAATCGCTTTAGCCATATCGTCGTTGGAGAGACGGTCCACATCGGCGACGGTAGTAAACACGCGATTCGCAGGCAAGCCAACCGCTACGCGGCGCGTCGTTGGCTTAGCAGAAGCGATCAATTGCGAGATTACGTCCATCAAAGATTGGCGGTCCTTTTTGGACTCGCTCATGGCAATCTTCGGATCAACTGGAACAAAGGCGTACTTGTGTAACACCTTGGGCTGCGTCGAGCCTTTGAGTTCTACGAGGCGTATTGCAGTGGTCCCGATGTCGAGGCCAAAGAAGCTATTATCCCCACCTATAATATTACTCATCTTGCCTCGATTATAGCATAAGCGCTTAGATTACCAACCGGATTGTGCATTTTTTGGGGATTTTTCATCGCGTTTTCTCCTGGTTTTTATTTTTACAAATCGGTGGGCTATAACACCGGTGATAAGCTGGTGATATAGTCATACTTATTGGTAGTGGGGACGGTGATCGTTGGGGCAGCTAGGTACATTTCCACTGACGGGTTGAAGATCTCGGCCGAACAATCACTCTTGCTGGGCAACCCTGGTCCACAGTTATGTGGGGCGCTGTTTTTATTCTCCCCTGTTACGCTGGACCGTATCGAGCCAAAGGTACGGTTGAGGAAGATCTTATCGGCAATGAACGACCCATTCACGGTAAGCTGGGTTTTACAGTTGTCGTACAGTGCTGAGCTAAAACCACTATCGAAGGCTGCGCCGCCGTTGGCACAAGTGTTGATCTCGCCATTGCCGCTCGTACCCTGAGCAATGTAGACGCCGTCTAGTTGCGTCACGCCGGGGCCAATGTAGATGTTCCCCTTTACGATCAGGTAAAACGCCGGAATAGCCGCCTGGTTCGCCCAGGAAGTATTTTGATAGGTAATGTTGCTGCTGATAACCACATCACCGGTGACATAGACGGTGACTCGGGCGCCATCTTGGATGACTACCGGTGCACCAACCGTCAGACCACCAGTTTTGGTGTATGCCGCCGAGCCGCTCGTCGGAATAGCCGCCGGCAACGGTGTGGTCGTGGTGGTAGCAGAAGTTGCAAAGTAATCTGGCACGCAGTGCTGACCGCCAAGGCTGCCACCATAACCCCCGGTGGTATTAGCAAAGGTTAATCCGGTCGCCGGCTTCGGATCAGTGGTACGTAAGCTGGCGCTGCCGAAGCCATCATTGGCGCCAAACGAGATCGAGCCGATCTGAACTGCCGAGCCGGACTCCTTGACGCTGTTGTCAAAGTACGACTGGACTTCGCCGCTGTTAGTACAAGCCGAGGCGTCGCTGCCGTTCATAAAGCCACCACCAGCAGAAACGTCGTTCCCGTAGACTCGGAAGTACGGCCGATCGGAGACCGATGGACAGTCTGGGGCGCCATTGAGTGGCGGTCCACCGTTGTCGGCAGTCGCGCCGAGTCGGTTCACAAAACCGATTGAGGTTGGGATATTGATAGTGCCGCAGAATTTATCACCGGCTACTACTCCACCGGAGATGGCGTATGTTAGCGATTTTGGATCTGTACCGTTTGCGGTGTAATCTCCCCCTCCATTACTGGCAACTGTGGCGCCGTTTCTAGTGACTGCCAAGCCGTAGGTTGGTCCATGAATTACCGAAGTCGAGATGCCGGTAAGGTGACCGAGGACAGAGTTGACACTACTGGTGAACTTAAAGCTAGTCGGACTCTCCTCATCCGGCGTAAAGGTCCCTTGCGAAGCACCGAGTGCCAGCGTGTAATCAACATACGGGTCGAAGTCAACCGGACAGGTCGCCAAAACGTGCGAACCATCTAAGTACAAAGTGAGAGTAAACGATTGGTGCGCCAATGTTTGCGGAGATGTCCAATTGCCAAAGGTTATGGGGTTAGAGCTCCCTGGTGGCGCCGCAGGTACAGCGCCTGAGAACGACTTTGTGTTGTATACCGAGCTCTTGGCGGTAATGCGCGGTCCCCATTCCATGCCGCCGATATTATTGAAGGTGCCTATTACGTGGAAGGGAGGGCTGGGGGACGTACCTACCTTAACTATATTGCCGTCGTTAACCTGAGCCGTCCCAGCACAAGACGCATTGTAACAAGGCCCGATGATCGAACTACTTCCGCCGTATTGTGGCAGCCAGCTTCCAGATCCCCCGGCATTCCCGGGGTTGGCATAGACCGCATAAGCAAACTGCCCAAACCCTTGGTACCCTGCCGGAATCGGGAAACTACCGTTATGATTCGCATCAGTTGGGTACGTTCCCATGTAGGCCCCGTTAATATAGACATTAACCGTAATCGATCCCGGCAAAGTATCCGGATCCCAAGCATTAAACAAGATAGCGTGACAGTCGCCCGAGGTACTACCGACCGGGGCCTGGTCAAGCGGAGCCAAGTAGCCACCACCACCGGCGGGGCCGCCGAGTGGGTTCGCACAGTCGCGTTTTAGCACATAAATAATCGAGGCGCGGCCAGGAGAGTAGAAGACAATTGAGGCAGCCGACCCGCTGCTTGGCCAAAATTCCGCATCATCCACACTCTTAAAGAGCGAGCTGTTTATCGTGTATGGAAAATCGTAATTAAAGTTTATCAGTCCCGCATTAGCGTACGCCGTAACCCGGTTGACCCAGTCTCCAAAGACGGGGCTATTATAGGCGAGAATACCGGCACCCGGGGCGTTATTACCAAGCATGGTATTTACGACAAAAGAAGCCCCCACCTGATCACGGCCTCCTCTTTGCAAGGCCTGCGTCATAAGAGCCACCAGCCCTCCGACATCATTCGCCGGCACACCATTTGTTAGGACTCGTCGACCGAGGTTACTAGGTGACCTTGGACAGCCCCTGTCCCCGGCATTAAAGTAACCCACACAGTCTGGCACACCATACAAGGCACTAGCACGGTGCTGCGTTACCAATCCTACCGACAGTGCAATCAGCATAATGCAAAGAAGCTTAAATTTCATAATGCCTCCGCCCTGGCCAGGTCAGCTTGCGCCGATGCTTCGTCGCCTTCAATAGTAGGTTGTCCCTTCATGCGGTCGAGTACCAACTGGTAATACTTTACGGCCGTGGCTTTGTCGGCAGACTTCTCTGCGGCATTTGCCACCAGCTGGGCGCTGGATACGGTGGCGTGCAGCTTGTCGGCCTCGAGTGCGTAGCGCTTGGCATCAGCAAACTTGCCAGCATTATAGGCAATACTCGCCTCTTGCAGCCGTATCTCTGCTTTGTCGAGTGGGGTAGTGTGTTTGTCGGCGATCGCGAGCTCCAAGGTTTTGATAGCGTCGTCCGGCTTCGAGGCCAATGCCAATCCCGTAGCCACTTTAATCGGATCCTTCGAGTACTTGGTGGTGCCTACGAGCGTGCCGTCGCGTGCCACAGAACCGTTGGGGGCGCCCGACTGTTTTTTAGCATTCTGGCTCGACGGCCACAGCACGAAGCCTAGTGCTAGGACCACGATAAGTAGCGTCACAACGCCAAGGATTACGTCGACACGCTTAGACGGCTTTTTTAGCGTCTGTTTTTTTGGCTCACCGAGGTTCCCATCACTGCTAACAACCTCTGGCAAAGGCTCAGAATCTTTGTTTTTTGCCCCCATAATATTCCAAGTATAGCATAACCGCCATTGTGTAAAGTCACTTTTTGTACTCAGTTTATTGGCACTAAATTGTAGCCGTGAGCACAATTTCATGCTATATCACTCTGTTGATTATAATACCACTACCTGGTATGGTAATTAGATGTCTCCCGAACTTCCCCAGCCCCCCGACCACCACGTTCGTAACATCGTAGCGGGCATCGCCACGCTGGCCACTATAGCCGGCGGCGCAACCTTCGCCATCGCCGAAAGCTTGCCACACCGCAACGGACCAGCCCAACGTTTCTCAGCCGCGCCCGTTACCCCTGTTACCACCGCCCCGGAACGCACGCCGACCACCAGCCCAACTCCCCGCCCGACCGATCTCCATTCGGCACCAACGGTAAGCGCCAGCCCAAAGGCAACTATCGATCCAGCTCATCTTTCGGTGGGCCGTATCCCTACTCAGACTCATGATGTCGCACCGAGTAACGAGAAGCTTTTCTCACTCGGAGATCCAGCGGGCTGGGTAGTCTCAGCGGCAGCTCAAAAATTTATCGAACGCGACACCGCGCTGCTCCCTACTAATGGCTGCACGGGTCAAATTGTACGCAACAATGAAGGTGTAGCCATGGGTGTGGTTACTGCCGAACACTGCGGCCTCCGTGGTGCTGGTGGCGACTCAACCCCACGCGTGACCGGGAGCGACGGCAAAACCTACATCGTCACCGGCGCACCAGAGGTTGCCGAAACTGGCAAACTCTCGACCGAGCTCCAGTTAGCCGGTACATTTAACGCCTATCTGGTTGCACCGCCGGCCGATACCAGCTTCGACATCGCCTACGGCAGCTTCGACGGCTTCACGCCACAGCAAGTAGCCAGCCAGTTTGAAGCCAGTCGAGCCAATCCTGCTAACTTACAGCGCGGCCAAGAGGTATTTATGGGCGGTTGGCCGGTCGAACAGCCCGGCAACCCCGGCCCAGACGAACGCCAGGATTTCTCAATGCGCTATATTGGCCGCGAGACTGCGTACCAAAGTGCCCTCGGCGAAACCCTCGACATTGTCTGGACGGCGGTGGCCAACAACAAGGACAAAGCCGCTTGCACCCCACGCACCAGCGGTGCCGATGCCTTTATTATCGAAAATGGACAGCGCCAAAACATCGGTCCCGAGTCGGCCTACTGGCCCCTTACCGGCGATGACGGCTATGGTAAAAAACACATTCTGACCGCTGAGGAAACGGCCGTTCGCCGGGCCTATTTCCAGACGCAGTTTGGCGTCGACCTCAGTCAGGTCGATGCCCTGTGCGGTTTCAGCGTCGGCTCTCCCGATCAATCGGCGGCCGGTGGCGTTATCATCCACCCCGTAGCCGCGGCCGGCGACATCCCACGTTAGATTTAGTGCATACCTACGGCAGATTCGCCGGGGGCACCGTCGGCCGATGGATTGTGGCGTAGCACTAGAATGGCTGTTAACGAAGCTAAAATGCCAAATGTCGAGGCAATCAAGAAGCCACGCTGGAAGCCATGGACCGTGCCCGCTATCTGCACTGCTTGCAGAGCGCCATCATGGGCGTGGTTCGTAACATAGCGGCGAGTGGCTGAGGTACTAATGCCGAGCAACACAGCCAAACCAATGGCGCCGCCAATTTGCTGCGAGGTGTTGAGCAAGCCCGAGGCCAGGCCAGACTCGTGGGCCGGTACGCCGTCGGTAGCGGCAATGCTGACGCTAACAAAGGTAGCGCCCATACCAAGTCCCATCAAGATCATGCCGGGAGCAACATTGCTCCAGAAGTTCCCGTTGACCGGAATATGTGACAGCCAAAATAGTGCACTCGATACAAATAGCGGTGATACGATTAAAATCGGACGATAACCGATGCGCTTAATGAGTCGCGGCACGTTGGTGGCAGTAAGGGCAATCACAATCGGGATCACCAAGAAGCTAAAACCAGTTTTAACGGCGGAGTAGCCCAGAATATTCTGCAAATACAGCGTGAGGAAGAAGAACACCGAGAACATACCGGCCGTCATCAACAGCATCAGGAAATCGGCACCCGACAGGTTGCGGATCTTGAAAATACCCAGTGGTATGAGGGGGTGTTTCACACGGCTCTCATTAACAATAAATAGAATCAGCGCCGCAATGGCGATACCGAAGCGAATCAGCGACGGTGAGGATGTCCAGCCTTCAGTTGGCGCCTTGACAAGGGCGTAGACCAGCACCATCAAACCACCCGTTACCAGCACCGCACCCGGCAAGTCGAGGCTGCTGTGATCGGCCGTAGACTCGTGCTTGTCGAGTATCCGCAGCGACGTCAGTACCACAAAGATGCCGACCGGCACATTAATAAAGAAGTTCCAGCGCCAGTCGAGGTACTGCGTGAGAATACCGCCGAGCAAAACGCCAACAGCTGCACCGCCGGCCGCTACCGCACCCCAAACAGACAACGCAACATTGCGTTCGTGCCCCTGTCGGTACGTCACAAGTACGATAGACAGCGCCGCCGGCGACATGAAGGCCCCGGCCAGCCCCTGGAGCGCCCGGAAGATAATTAGCATCGTTCCCGATTGCGCCAAGCCGTCGGCCAATGAAACGATCGTAAATAAGGTGATACCCGTCAAAAAGACGCGGCGGCGGCCAAACAAATCAGCGGCCCGACCCCCAAGCAGCAGCGCCCCGCCGAAGGTCAGCGTGTAAGCGGTAACGATCCATTGCAGATTCTCGGGCGTCATATGGAAAGCCTTTTGGATGGCTGGCAGCGCCACGTTGACAATAGACACGTCGAGCACCACCATAAACTGTGCCAACGCCAGCAATATTAATATCAGCCAATGGCTAGTTTGCTTACCTTCTGCTTTTGCCATATGTATTACCGCCCTACTCCTGTTGTGAGGATGGCCAGGCTCACAGCTTGGCCACATTTCTATTACTATACATAGTAAAGGTTAGCGATTGGCAGTGTCAACTGCAAACTGCCAATTGCCTACATTCATGACGCCTCGCCATCGGCTTAGCTTAATTATCCTTGGTGGATTTTGGCAGGAAGTGAGTCATGCCAATAGTCAGAACTTCAACGATAATAATGATGGCGAGTGAGGCGTAGAATACCGAGAACAGCCGGTTATGGATGCTATCTTGGATTTGCTCGATAAAGATCGGCACGGCCGCCACTAGCAACACTAGCGTTAGCAGACGCATAACGGTCTTCATAAAATTAGCACCACTTAATATGTGCCCCTTGATCTGGCCGTCTTCGCGGCGGACATCCACGACCGTACTAATCTGCAGCAACACAATGATCAAGAAAATCATTACCCACAGCACGATCCGGAAGGCCGCAATGCTCTGCTTAGGCAGTGTATTAAGCGCGACATCATACATAAACGTTTGGGCCACCATTAGAAACGAAAAGGTCTCCAGCAAACCCTTGTTCTTGTCAAAATACTGAAACACCCACGCAATATTACTGCCAATAAATTTCTTCATAGCTCTACTATATCAGGTAGTTTTGCGCGTGTGAGCTTCGGAGTAGCCCCTGTGGTGGGCTACGGCTGGCATGCCTTGCAGGCATAGCCGTGCCTGCCAGCGACTGCTATAATCTCAATCATGAACCAGCAGTTAAATGACACTGCAAACAAACCCGCCGAAGCTACCCAAAAGTCCTATGGGCAATATATAGCTGCCATACGCGTATGAAATTTGTCGTCAAACCAGCCGATGATTCGTTCGAAATGATGCTAGAAGCAGGCCAATATGCCCGCATCTGGCAAGAGCACTCCGAAACAATTCTAAATGCCTTCAAAAATATAACTGGACTTGAATTTCAGCAACGTCTTATAACGGCTAGAATAACTAACGGCACATACGGTAACGCCGGCTTGCCGGGCAAGGCAATGATTCTGCCCGGCAACTACGCGGCCGAGGATCGCAAGATATGCACGCTAATGCACGAACTCGGCCATCGCCTGCTTGGCGGCAATGCCCTGAATTCCGTTGCACTAGGATTGGTGGCCGATACAGACGAAAATTTTAATGATTGGCAGTGGTATGAACACCGACACCTGTACTTATTCCTGCACGACGCCGTCGCCGATGCGTTTGGTCCGGAGTATGCCGAACGGTGCACTAAGGACGAGCTGAACAATGAACCTGAGTATTATCACGAGGCCTGGGAATGGGCTATGAACCTGACTTTTGAGCAGCGGCAGCGCGCAGTCCGGCTGCTGACCGCCGAAGCCCTGCCCCGCAATCGCTGGCATGAAAGGGACGATTTAGATGAAATCCTGCCGAGAGACCCTGCCGAATGGTTCAAGAAACTCCATCCGGAATAAATATAAGGTGCCGGAGACTACAGTCTCCTTTGCCCAAGCGAAATAATCACTACCTGTAGTATCTACTGGCACACGAAAGAAGTCGGCACAACCGTGGGTTTCCGAGTCTTCCGAAATACCTATCAACTCACCGCTTACTATACCTTTTTCTGACATTTTTATTTTTAACTTCGTTAATAAATACTATCACTCTTACGCTTATTTGTCAATGTTAATCACCTCTGTTAAACTATACCCTATGAGTTCACTTCAAATTGGTACAGATATTCTGTAACCCAACAACCTTTTGAACTAAAACTGACTATGCCACCGACCGATAAGGGTGGGCGCGGCTACTCCGATGAGCTTGTCCTCTCACTCACCGAAGAATTGAATAAATCACAACAGGTGTAGCTGGCACTCACCCACCCTAGAGTGCTAAAATGACGGTGGGACACTTAGGTGTCAGTACGTTAAAGCTCCGACCTATCCGATGTTGCGACATGGCTTACTTGGCCATAACAGGTCCCTCCAATGATGTCTTCTTGGTATTCGCCTTGACTGTCTTGGAGATGACTGAGTACGGGTTAACCTGAATATACTTAAACTATTATTCTTACCAACTTGTATAACTTTACTGTTCTTAGTGGGAGCAGTGCGCTTGTCGCCTTTTGGGCAACTAGGATATGGCACGGCCGAACGGCCAGAAAGGAGCAATGCGATGAAAGCAGAGCGTACAAAGTACAAGCGCACGACGCCAAAGACAACTGTTGAGTATTCCAACGTGAACATAGAACTCAAACTCAACGCCAGTTTCGCCGCCTTGATTGACACAGTCGTCAAGATAGCCAAGCGTATCTTTGGCCTCCACTATATGTATATGAGTCAGTCGTATCCATATAGTGCCGTATGACCACCACTGAACAAATCGAAAAATTACTTGCCACCTATCCCACCGACGCAAAGGCGTGGAGTAGCCGAGAGCCGAAGCCAAGCGGTGGTTTCCGCAAGATTACAAAGCCAAATAAATCACTTGGCAAGTGGCTGCAACACACCAACAATGAGCTATTCGCAATACGACCAAACTGGCCGTCTTTTATGCATGGTGGGCTGAAGAAGCACAGCTACGTCACCCACGCACGTCCTCACGTCAACAAGCCCTGCGTTATCACGATTGACGTTAGAAAGTGCTTCGATTCCATAACTACACAACAAGTTGCTGGCTGCTTTGAGTCCGAGCTAGGCATTAGCAGCAAACTTGCCGCCGAACTGGCCGAGCGACTATGCTTCAAAGGTGCAGTTGCACAGGGGTTTGCTACGAGCAACTTCGTCTGCAACCTTTATTTGCGGAAGCCCCTACTTGCTATCGCTAGAACCCTCAAGCCACAAGACTTGGCACTCACCAACTATGTTGATGATATTGCCGTCTCTGGCAGTATCGGCGACACGGGTGCAGTCATAAACGTAATCGCGTTGCAGCTTTCTAAATCAGGGTTGGCTATCAACAAATCCCGTGACAAAGTAAAAGTGATGCACTCTGGCCAGCGTCAGATTGTCTGTGGCCTTCTGGTAAATCGAAAGCTCACGATAACAAGAGCGAAAAAACTTGAACTATTCAGCCTAGTTGCTCGTGGAGCAATTACTGAGGCCAGCCTAGACGGTTGGCTATCAAATTTGCACAATGTTGACCCAAAGTTTCAGCGGAAACTAAGTGCATTTGCTACTAAAAAAGGGCTTTTAAAGCCCGCAAGTTCTTAAAACTAGCAGCTTTCTTTATTGGTTAGGTTCGGCTAAAGAATAATAAGCTGCTTCATCGCCACGAACCTTTGCGGCAAGCTGGTCGCCTGAACCCCAGTGCCACCATTCAGTCGGATTGCAGACTAAACCAGTTTCTACACCGAACGCTTGCCCTGTCATAATCGCATAGTAAGCTCGTCTATTGCGTTGTGCTTGCCTATCTTCATCTGTTTGAGGTTCATGTAATTCAAAGTAATCAGGCAGGATTCTATCGCTTGTATCGGCGTCGCTATGACCAATAGGAATTTGGCTGCCCTCAACGTAATCACTTGTATCCTGCTTATAGCGCAAAATAATGTCTAACGCTCCGCCAGTCGCATGAGGTGAAGGCTTCTTGGGGTCTGATGAAGGCACGGCGATAAGGTCTTTTATACGTTCTGCTACTTCTTCGTCGCTCATATCGGGGTGATTATCACGCAGCAAAGCTGGTATCAGCTCGTCGTGTAACTGCGTTTGTAATGACACTGGTCTTAAAGCGTCTTCCGCATAAAGTTCAACTTCCCCGCCAAAAAACTCCGTGATAGCAGGATTTTGTAGAGCTGTATTTATCTTAGCCAAAGTTTCGGCTACCGACTTACGCAGGTACATATTAGATGGAACGCCAGGCACGGGTTCTTCTGTGGCAGCGTTGGGTCGTGAGTAGTAGGCTTGTCCAGCAAGTCCATAATCGGCAATATCTACAAGCGGTTCACTGAACTTAGGGTGCGCCGTGTCGATAGGCAAATCGTTATACCCCTTTTTGCGCTCACGCAGCCCGTCCATATTCGGAACAGGCTGCAATAGAGCTTCTTCTATAAGTTGGTCAAAACCTTGTTCGTGTGATTGTGGCACTTCAGACATTATAGCTTCAGTATATTCGGTCTTTTGAACAAGAACTAATTTGCCTCTATTGCTTGCTGCAAGCGAACAGCAGCGTCAATAGCAGACTTTGTTTCCTGTAGTAACTGGCTTGGCTTACGCTTCACACCGCTGTATTCTGCGCTATGCCCGATAGTCTCAACGGTTGTACCGTATTTCAATGTAAGCTCCTGTACCCCTGGAAAGTGCTGTCCTTGACTATAAAAGCCAGTGGTAACTGATACTACGGCGTGGTCAGGATCATCAGCAAGCTCTGCTCGGTCTGCAAAGAACTTGTAGTTATCGTATGTGGTGGCACGTCGCTCACCAATTTGCTGTGGTGTACTCAGCACAAACCCCTGCTTAGTTTCACCGTTACGCTCAAATTCATAAAGTCTCATTCCCCAAATGTCACCGTTGCGTTCTTCACTGATTTCATCAACCATTGTCGCACCTAGCAGCGTTTCAAAAGCACCGCAGCCAAGGTCAAACTCAGTTTGTGCGTCAGGGGCGTAGTCTGCTGCCTTTTCTCTTTCAGCGTCAGATACTGGTCGTGTAGACCCAAGATATGCAACTTGGTCAAAATCTTCAACGTACTCTAGCCCATAGCGTAGACGGTCTAGAGGTGCTTTGTTGGCTCCGCCAAGAATAAGTAATGAGTTCGGCTTCTTATTTTGCGGGTCAGTGTCTTGGACTAAGCCGAGCTTATCGGCAGCCTCAAAGATAGTATTCCACTGCTCCGAGCCTTCTTGGTCTAACAATTCATCATTCCAATCAACAGCCTGTCGTTCAGCACCTTTACGAAAATCCCAGTGCTCAGCCGCAACTTTCTGTAGTGCAAGCAATTTTTCGGTTTGGTCTTCGGGAAGTTCTTCAACACCAAACAGACCAGCCATCTCTGCTAGACCAGGGTTGCTAACAAAAGCGTCCAGTTCTTGCTGCGCCAGAGCTTCGTGGGATAACTGTGCTTCTTTTCGGTCAAATTGTTCTGTCATAATAGATTTATAGTAGCATGAAACAACATATTTTGCAATACCCTTATGCTAACTTTTCTGACGCCGATTCTCTTGAAATCATAGCAAAAGCAACTGGTTAAGCTACCACATTGTCAGAAAACTCATCACCAGCTTGTCCTGATTGCTCTTTGCAGTCGCCATCTTCTCTCTAAAGACCGAATTGTTATTCAAGTAGTAAAAATATGTTTGACGAGAGATGCCCGCAAAACGACACGCCTCACCTATGGTTGCGCTGTGCTGAATTGCGTCGGCCAGCTTTATCATTACACGGTAGTCCACTTTGTGGGGACGACCTATGGCCTTTTTCATTATCATAAAACTCCTCTTTGTTTTAACGTCTACTACTAATTATACAGAGGTGGCTTGTGTGCCAGACGCTAATTACCGTTCTTGATTGTCGGCAGCACGACTGTTATAAGTTCGTCGGCCTGTCTTTGCTCGTCAGTTCTTACTGGGTGAGCACGCTTGCCCCTCCTAACGAACACGACAAGGAGAGCAAGGAGGACTAGAATTATCAGCAGAGCCATAGTAATTACTATCCTAGCACTGTTTCGCAAGTCCTACGCACTCCTGTCACGTTCCAGAGGGTTTATAAAACCCGTTCATCTTTTTACTTGCAAGAACTACGGTGTAGGCCGCCCAAATTTTTTTCCCATAAATCGCTTGTCCAAATAGTGCGATAATATCGACATGGATTTCATCTACCAGCAAATCGGACTGGACGACAGGCTACTTCAGGTGGTGGCTAATAATGTCATTGAAAAGGTTAAAGACGAGCTACACAGTTACAAAGACAATGGTCCGCTTGATATTCGATTTGAGCACGAAGATAAGCCTCACTTCGATACGATATTCAGGTTACTAAAAGAATACGAAATAATACTGTACCGCTACTGGCTCAATGACGACGAAGATGAACAAATGGGTTGTAAAGTTTTTGTTACCAACAGATACAAATTGGAACTCCTGTCTGCGGAGTTGGTTTGGCTGGCGAGACCAGAGGAAGAGAAAGGCTCCGATGACAACACAGCACCGTATGAAGACGATGTCCTTTACTACGATACCAAGACAGGCGAAATGTTTTTCAGTGGGCTTCACAAAACATTGAAGAAACGTAACAAAGCACTGCTGGACGTCTTGTTCACTGCGTCACCAAACTATGTACCGAGAAAAAAGCTGCTCACAATCGCTCGTTCTGGCAAATACGCCAATCAGCCAGCAAAACTTGTAGTCAACGAGGCTTTTACAAACCTACGCAAGGTTTGTGGCGTGAAAGCTCACACTATATCGCTGGACAGTAATGGGGGCAGACTTAACGCAGAAACTTTCCCCTTATCGGCACAACTTCCGCCAAGGTATTTTAAAACAGATTAAAATCCCGAAAATTACCTAAATCACCCCTGTAAGAAGCTCTTTTTATACCTAACGCTCATTCTTGCTTCCATCTTAGAATACGTCACAGGTTCGCAGGAACGCCGACTAAACAGCGAACTCGTCGGCGGTCCATAACCCAAGGACAATAATCATGAAAGACTTCAAGGAAGAAAGTCGCTCTAAAAATACACAGAATGGCACGGAACACACAAAGAGTGCTCCCGACCACCAAAAAGCGATTCCCGATACGACTTTACAGCGTAAAGTTTCGTCTAAAATCGAAATAACAATCACCCGCCAGCAGCTTAGTGCAGCCAAATGGTTGTTCAAACAGTCTGACAAGCGTAAGCCGAGCTGGTTACGTCAGAAGTTCTACATAGACCAGCGTCGTCGCAAATGCCTAAACGTCGAACTCATGGAAGCACAGCTTGACCGTGCGTTCTGCAACCGTTACCGCAACTCAGATGAGTGGTACGACCTACTACACCTCTTGTGGCACGACATCAACGGGGGTTCATCATGTATGTAGACACCACCGATATTACCGCTAAGGTCTACGCAGAGAACCTCAGCAAAAGTATTCTGTACGTTTCAGTGTCGATACCAAGCCTGAAGATGTGGATCGCCCACTGCACGGTACGCCCCTCTACCAAATACGACGACTTGTGGTTCCAAATGCCGAAGTTCTGGATTGGTAAGAGCTTTGCAGAGCCAGTCGAGTTTCGTGGCGACAGTCCTTTCCTAGACCTCATAAGGGACGCAGCCATGCGTGCCGTAGACCAGCATATTCACGATAACAAGCTGGAAGCACTGTTCAAGCGTTCAAATCACATTAAGCCAGTGGACGACGAGGTGCATGATGTATAAGCAGCATGGTGCTACCCATAGTTCTCTATATAGCAAAGAAACCTATACAGGTAACTTACCTATACAGCATATAGGTTTCAATACAGTAGGTTTCTGTCTAATAGGTAACCTCTATTCTTTATTGGTTACTACTGGTTGGAAGCAATGAATACAGAGCAGCCCGCAGAGCCGATGATTGAATATGTTGTCGTGGAAGACGAGTTCAACTTCTCAATCTTAGATGAAGTGTTTGACAACTTGTTTGAACAGATAGAAAAGGAAATAAGAAACTGAATTTAACGGAGTAGTGTTGATAATTACTTACAAATAACTAATAATAGAGTTACTATGGTCAGCTATAAATTTCATACAGTTCAGGAAGTCGCAGATATACTGCAAATCCACTGGCAAAGTGTACTCACTTACATCAAAAGCGGAAAACTAGAAGCCGTGAAATTAGGCAGAGGTTACCGTATAAGTGAAACGGCCTTGCAGAAATTTATAGCCACCCACTCTACAAGGAGAAAGCAATGAAAACAGCAGCGATTTATATGCGTGTCAGCACGGCACACCAAGAAGAAGAACAAACAATCGGTAACCAAAAAATGGAAATCATGGAGCGTGTTGGCAAAGACACCAACGTGACCCTGATAACAGATTATGAGTATAAGGACGAGGGTTGGAGCGGAGCGATTATCGAACGCCCTGACTTAGACCGTATGCGTTCTGACGCTCGTGAGGGTAAGTTTGAAGTGCTGTACGTCTACGACCGTGGACGCTTGTCTCGTAAGTTCGTACACCAAGAGATTATCCTAGAAGAACTACGTGAGTGCGGTATCGAGTGCATAAGCCTTCACGACATCAACGGTAAATCAACCGAAGAAGTGCTTATGGGTAGCGTCATGGGTATATTTCACGAATACGAGCGTGTCAAAATCACCGAACGTATGCGTATCGGTAAGGTGCGTAAAGTGCGAGAGAATAAAAAGCTGCTTGGCTACAACCCCAAGTACGGCTATGACTACTTCCGTCGCATTAAGGCGGGTCCTGACGCACGGGACGGCTACTTCGACATCAACGAGCAACAAGCCAAAGTCGTGAAGCAAGTATTCGAATGGATCGCAGCGGGTGTGTCTAAGCACGAAGTAAAACGTAAACTGTTCAAAATGGGTATCGCCCCACCTAAAGGTAAGCGTGACCAGTGGAGCGGTGGCACATTAGACCGCATGGTGCGTGATAGCACCTACATGGGTGACCACTACTATAACAAGAGTGAGAGCGTTCCAACCAAGAACCCGCAGAACCCAGAGTTGAAGTATCGTAAAGTCCAAAAAGGCAGCCGTAAGCGTCGTCCAAAGGAAGAATGGTTTCACGTTGCGGTTCCCGCAATCGTAAGCCCCGACCTATTCCATAAGGTTCAGGTACAGCTTGATAAGAACAAGCGTACAAACACTCGTAATAACAGCGTAAACCAATACCTTGTAGCTGGCTTGATTGAGTGCGTATGCGGTAAAGCCCGTACTGGCGACCCTGCAAGTAACGGCAGCTCGTACTACCGTTGCACTGACCGCTTGAGCAAGTACCCTCTAGAACGTGAGTGCCGTGAACATGGTATAAACGTCCCCGTATTTGACGGATTAGTGTGGCAAAACATCAAAGAGCTACTTCTGAACCCACAGCTTGTTATTGCACAGGCTCAACGTCGCCAAGCCACTTCCCCACTGCAAAACCAGTTAGACGCACTTCACGAGTCGCTCAAGAAGTTAGACGATGAACAGTACCGCTATGATAAAGCCTACGGTCAGAACGTGATGTCTGAACGCCGCTATAAGGCTGTGATGAACGAGCTAAACGATAAGCGTGAAGCTATGGTGTCTGAAATCAACGCCCTAGAGGACGAAATGGTCAATCAGAAGCCCATAACCGTTGAGCAATACTTTGACGGAACGATAAAACGTGTTGAAAACTTGAGTTTTACAGAGAAGAAAGCCATAATTAAGAAAGTAATTACAAAGATTGTAGCCACGAAACATGAGATTAGCATTTGGGGACGCATACCGCTATTGGCTACACCTAATGGTGAAACTATAAATAATAATGAAAGTTCAATTTATGCAAACTATCTGGAAAATGAACGTGAGGTTGGTTTAAATGTTGAGCATTGGCATAGTCGGCCTGCCCAACGTTGGTAAGTCGACGTTGTTTAATGCCCTGACCGGCAGCAATATTCTGGCGGCTAATTATCCGTTTGCAACGATTGAGCCGAACACTGGGATTGTGCCGGTACCCGATGAGCGGCTCGAGAAGTTAGCGGCACTGTACAAAACCGACAAGATCGTACCGGCGACGGTAACGTTTGTGGATATTGCCGGCTTGGTGGCCGGCGCCAGCGAAGGCGAAGGACTCGGCAACCAGTTTCTGGGCCATATCCGGGCCACTAACGCTATCGTGCAGGTCGTACGGGCCTTTCAAGACCCCAACGTACTGCATGTCGACGAAGCCCACGACCCCAAGAAAGACATTGACGTCATCAATACCGAGCTGGTGCTTGCTGACTTGCAAACCATCCAGAAGCGGCTGCCTAAACTCGACAAAGAAGCCCGCGCCAACCCAAAACTCCGCTCCCAGGCCGATGCCTACCAAGCCGTCCATGACCTGCTCAACGACGGTATTCCCCTCTGGGCCGACCAGACCATCGACCGCGAGCAACTCACGGATCTGCAGCTGCTCACCGCCAAGCCAATCATCTACTTATTTAACCTCGACGAAGTCGGCCTAGCCGACACAGCCAAACAAGCCGAACTGCAAGCGTTGGTAGCACCGGCTCAGGCCATATTTGTCTGCGCCAAGCTAGAGAGCGAGCTTAAAGACCTCGATGCCAGCGACGCCGCCGAGCTGCTGGAGAGCTATGGCCAGCACGAGTCAGGCCTGCTTAAGTTGATACATGCCGCGTACCAGACACTCGGCCTGCAAAGTTACCTGACGGCCGGTGAAAAAGAGGTCCGCGCCTGGACGATCAAGCACGGCAACACCGCTCCGCAAGCCGCTGGCGTCATTCATGGCGACTTCGAACGCGGCTTTATCGCCGCCGAAGTTGTCAGTTGCAGCGATTTACTGGAGACTGGCTCATTACCTGCCGCCAAAGCCGCCGGTAAGGTACGCACCGAAGGCAAAACCTATGTTATGCAGCCCGACGACGTCGTCGAATTCCGTTTTAATGTCAGCAAGTAGTTAGCGCGCGGGGACCGGATTAACCGGTGGTACGCTTGGCATAGTCGATTGGCCGTGTGGGTGAAAGGATGGCCGGCCAAATTTGCGGTTGCGCAGGGCCAGCGGTAACTTAGCGTAGGCAATGCGGAGCGGATTTATCTCGATAGCGCCAATGTGCGTCACATAGTCCTTCGTGGCCAACAGACTACGGGCATAACTGCTGGTAGCCGGGGCCGGGGCAACTGGCTGGTGGCCGAAGATTTCGGCTCGGCCAGCAGCAATCAAGTCGTCGGTACGTGGAGTCGGTGCGGCTGCTGGCTGCGTAGCAGCTTCGGGCGATGGTTCGGGGGCAGTCACGGGCGCAACCTGAGCAGCCGAAGCCTGTTCGGCCTCAGATGGAGTACCAGCGGTATGCTGCCGCAGCAAGCTTTGCGCATAGAGGTAATCGGCGAGTTCAGGATCGGGTCGCTCCATAGCCGGAGCCTTGTCCGTCTTAACGGCGTCGGCTGATTTACTCAGCTGCGCCTGCAGCGCTTCTTGGTGGCGGTGTTGTGCCAAGAGATAGGCCTGGAGCTGTTCATTGATGCGCTCCAAGTGCTGTTGCTGCGTATCGGCCGAAACCGACTGCTGGTTTTTGATATCAGCCATCCGGTGTTGAATGTGACCGATCAGCTTGCGCAAACGCTGTTGGTTGTAACTGGTGAACTTCAGGTTTTTAGAGCCGGTACTGACATTAATCTTGGCGCCGAGCATCCGGTGACTGTAGTCGATCTCATTAATCATATCGAAGCGCAGATCTTCGACGGTGAGGTATTTGAGGGGCTTCTTGTCAATTAAGAGCAACCGCATGTTGGTAGCGCACAAGAGTGCAAAACCGCCTTCATACATGCCGTTCACACACTCGAAAATTTCTTCGTTGGGCATTAGGATGTTCGGTAATTCCGAAATCTCTGCCCGGCCCCAGATTTGCGTTCCGAAGTGTATGCGTTTAAGTTGCTGTTCGACTGACTTCTTAGAAACCATTTGAACCTCCGTTGTACATCAATTATAGTTCCGCCCAATATAAAATATGGTGAGAATCCTTACTTACGGCTTGATATATTTATCACAAAGCAAATACTTTCAACATGATTTTTCGCAGACAAATTATTTACTAAGTGAGATAGTGTAAGACCAACATTATTTTCCACTAGACAAGTTGCAAAAAAACTTCCATAATGTACCTATGTTGGCTACCCTCAAGCAAACGGCTGAGCTGGTGGATATATTCCGCACTAGAGGCGTGCGGCAAACCTATCGAAAAGGCGACTTCATCATCCGACCTGGCGACACGCCATCGGGTGTTTTTTATATCTACGAAGGACTCGTTAAAGCCTACGATATCACCAAGTACAACGAAGAAAACCTGCTAATCATTCGTAAGGAAGAAGAGATCTTCCCGCTCATCTGGGCCATTACTGGTCAAGAGCGTCACGTTATCTACCAAGCCCTCGCGCCGACCACTACCCTGCAGATTAGCCGCGAAACATTCCTACAATATATGACTGACACCCCAGCCGCCCTCGCGCCGCTGCTCGACATGACGATTGAAATGTATCGGTTACACAGCGAGCGTATCCTTAATCTCGAATACCGCACCGTCCGCGAACGGCTCATCTCATTCCTGGTGACCATGTCACACCGTTTCGGGGTCGAAACCGAGGAAGGTTTACTCATCAAAGTGCCCCTGCGCCACCAGGACATCGCCAGCTCAGTCAATGCCACCCGTGAGACTACCAGTCGCGAGCTATCTACCCTGGAGCGCAAGGGGTTACTCGTCAATCGCCAGTCAATGATCGTTCTCAAAGACGTCGACAAACTCCGTACCCATTTGCATTAGATCGTTTTAGCGCCGTTCCAGTGCTGCATAATCTGCTCAATTGTGTCGATAATGTGCTGATGCTCCGGCACATCGTTTTTATCGTAATAGTGATCGGCTTCCATTAAGTTCTCGACCACACTCAAACAGCAGATCTCGTCCGCCGAAATGTGCATCCGGTCGATGGCTACCACATCTGACAATGGCGTCGCTACCACCACGCGCGTCGAAGGAATCGGCTTCATAAATTCCATAGCCATATCGATCGGAAAAGTTCCCTCAAAGGCGTCCGACACTAAAATAACATTGCGGCCCTCCAGCAAATTTCGATCAATCGTCTCTGAGCTGCCAACGAGGGCGTTGAGTTTACGAAATTTGGTAAACTTTTCTTGCTCAATTACACCGTGGTACTCGCTATTAATCTCTTCCAATTCCCCGGCCGAATAAGCACTATTGTAAGCAAAGGCGCCGGTACTCAATACCCCGCCCACCGCCACCGGCTCATTGGGCAGACTCACCTTTTCGGTAAGCAACAATGTCAGCACGCAGTGCAGCTGGCTAGCAATCTGAGCCCCAACTACCGCGCCGCCATCACTTAACGCCACAACCGCACAGGGTTTACCCTGGTAGGTTGGTGCTAGCCGAGCCGCCAACATCCGCCCTGCCTGCGTACGAGAAGCAAAATACATATGCTCTCAGTGTAGCCGAAAAGCTAGTGCTTTACGAGAGCCCAGGTGACTATTTGAGCGTCTTCAACAGATAAAAGCGCTCGCGGTTGCCCTTGGCACCGGCGACTTCCGAGTCAGCTTTATTGGTGATGCGGAAGCTCCCCAGCGCCCAATCCTCAAAATCTTTCAGGATTTGGCGCCGAATCTTATCGTTTTTGATCACCCCTTTGTGCTTCTGGCCGCTCTCCCGAGCCTCAAATTGCGGTTTGACCATCACGGCAATCCGCGTTTCCGGATTGGCCAGCTTGGCAATGCTCGGCAACAGCTCGCGCAGGCTCACAAATGACACGTCAGCCACCACAATATCGATCACTTCATCTGTTTTCAGCGACCGAATATCGGTTTTTTCGTGCAGCTCAATTTTTGGATTGCCATGCAGGCTCGGGTGCAACTGATTGGTGCCCAGCTCAACGGCGATCACTTTCTTGGCGCCATGCTGCAGCGCATAATCGGTGAAGCCACCCGTGCTACTGCCCACGTCCAGCACCGTCTTGCCCTCAAACGGCAGATACAGCAGCTGCGCCACCGAAGCCAACTTGAGCCCGGCCCGACTGACATATTGCTCGGTGGCGGTCAGCTTGACGGCGGCCCGCTCGTCCACGGCGGTGCCCGGCTTGGTCACAACTTTGCCGTCGACTGTCACCTTGCCCAGCTTAATATAACTCTCGCCCTGCGACCGCGTGGGCACCAGCCCCTGCTCTACCAGCCGCTGATCAAGCCGAGCTTTCATAGCATTGTACCCGCAAAGTCTTCAAGCTCTTGATACCCAACCGCCGCTAGCTCGCGCACGCCAAGATCGTTATGGACACCATAGGTTGCAAAGAGATAGTGCCCGACCTTGTAGGGATCACCATACTTCGTATTGCCCCTATGAAAATCAAGGTATGCTGCTTGCGTTTCGGGGAGAATACGGTCGCCGCAGAGTAGCTCAACCAGCGCGTCATCATACGACTTTCGCTCGGCTGCGGTCAGATTCAGGAGGCCTTCTGGAGCGTAATTATCACCGAGCACTACCGCATGCTTGACGCATTCGGCATAGCCCTCATCGACCGTTCTATGGAAGGCGTTGAGGTCATTATAGTCCTGGTAGGCGCCTGGGATCATATGCCTAAAGGCGTGGCCAGCCTCGTGGGCGCCGACACGATATGCCGCCCGGGTCAGATACTGTGCAGGCGCTTGGGCGCCAAGCGTAACTCTTATGCCGTCTTCATCACCGGTGGCGCGTATGCCGCCGGCCCATTCCTCTTTATCCACGACCTCAACCGAAACGTCCAGCTTGGGCTCCGTCACCCCTAAGACTGCTTCCGCACCTTCGACACCGTCTAGGAGTGAACGTACTATTACCCCGCCTTCGTACTGGCCATAGGCCCTTGCAACCTGCTCAAGTGTTTCCGGTGGGAGCCGTTCAGTCATGTTACTCTTTGACGCGCTCGCGGTAAGCGCCGGTGGCGGTATCGACCGAGATGAGGTCGCCCTGCTTAATGAAGGCCGGCACACGGATGGTGATACCCGTCTCCAGCGTGGCGTCCTTGGTGATTGAGCTGCTGGTGTCGCCCTTGACGGCATCTTCAGTGTAGGTCACCTTGAGCGGCACGTTCTTGGGTAGTTCGACATTGATTGGCAGACCGTTAAAGAACTGCAGTGAGACTTTGTCGCCCTCTTTGAGGTAACCGGCGCCGTCACCCATCAGGTCGGCCTTGATTTCGAACTGGTCGAACGTCTCTTCGTTCATGAAGAAAAACACCGAGCCGTCGGTGTAGAGGTACTGCACCGTTTGGTTGGTGACGTCGGCGCGATCGAGTTGTTCGTTGCCCTTGAAGGTCTTTTCGAGCACTTTACCGTCGAGCAGGCTTTTGATCCGTACGTTAACGATCGAGCCACCACGGCCCATCACTTTTTGGTTATAGTCAACCACTCGAAACGGCTCGCCTTCCCATTGGAAAAGCACACCCTTCTTGAGTTCTGTAATGCTTAAAGCCATGTACCCTCCCTTAGTTGTTTGCTACAAAGGCAAGCAGTGCGATATGACGAGCGCGCTTAATCGCGGTGCTCAAACGGCGCTGCTGGCTTTCGGTAAGACCAGTCTTTTTACGAGACTCGATCTGACCATACATGTTGACGTAGCGCTGCAAGGTCTTAAAGTCCTTATAGTCGAAGTACGCCACATCGGTGCGGTGTTTAAAAATCTTTGCCATTAGTTATCTCCTAAATCCTAGAATGGAATGTCGTCTAAGTTAATTGGTTGATCGCCGATATCTTCGATAACGACGTCGTCTTTCTTCTTGCTTGGTGCGGGTTTGCTGTCGTTGCCGCCAGCAGGTGCGCTGTAGCCACCACCGCCAGCGCTGCCACCTTCGCTGTCGCCGCCTTCACCACGGCTGTCGAGGAAGGTCACGTCGTTCGCTAGTACTTCCACTTTGCTGCGCTTCTGGCCCTCTTGCTCCCAAGAGCGAGACTGTAAACGTCCCTGGACCAGGCAACGACGGCCTTTGCTTAGGTACTGGCTGACGCGCTCGGCGAGTGGGCCCCAGGCCACGATATCGATGTAATCGGTGGCTTCTTGCCAGGCACCACTTTGATCTTTGTAGCTGCGGTTCAGGGCCAAGCTAAAACTGGTGACGTTTTGGCCGGTTGGCGTCTGGCGCAACTCCGGATCGCGGGTTAAGTTACCCATTAAAGTTACTTGGTTTAAACTACGTGCCATATTGCACCCTCCTTATAAGACATATGTCTTGTTTAATTGTCTTTCTACCCTACTCTCGACATTCGCAGATCGTCAAGCCAATCTGCGAAAAGTTAACAAAAAATTAAGCTTCGTCGTCGTCTTTGTCGTCGCTGCTCTCGCCGCGCTTGGCAGCCTGCTCAGCCTTCTCGGCTTTTTGAGCTTCAGCTTTGGCCTGGGCTTTGAGGTCTGGCTTGGTGATCAAGAAACGGATCACTTCGTCGGTGATGTTCAAGATGCTCTCGATCTTCATAACGCCTTCACTAGGAATCTCGGCCGTGTAAAACACGTATACCGCGTGTTCGTTGCCCTTGATCTTGTAGGCTAGCTTGCGCTTGCCCCAGTTGTCGGTCGCCGTGATCTTACCACCGTTATCGGCGACAATCTTGGTGATCTTGTCCTCTGCCTTGCTCAAATCCACTTCTAAATCAGGGTGGTAAAGCACAGCCAATTCATATTGATTAGTCATCTGACTCCTTCATATGGGTTACTCTCGGTTATCCGGGAGACAGCCCGTGTGCACTAGCGGCCACGAGCTGAAGTTGATAGTGGGATAATTATACCCAAACTACCCCTGTTAGTCAAGCTGCTAGCTCAAAGCGTAAGCGCAGGCTCTGCTCGAGTTCGGCCACTACGGCTACCCGCTCCTGCGCTTGCCCAAGCTTATAGCGCGTCAAGACATGCGGTTTGCTCGGCATTTTGGGATGCAGCAGACCCGCCCGATAAGCTTCCCGATATTGCTCGTTCATCGGCTCGCCGGCCTTTTCGAGCGCTTTGGCAAGCAGCCATTGCCCCTTGTTGAACCGCACCTCGGGATTACTCGTTCCCAGGAACTCATCAATCGTCTGCAAGTGCTCTTGCAAATCCTGTTTCACGACGTACGCTCGGAAAAAATCACGCATCGGCTGATAGCTATAACTAACATGGTGAAACCCAAAGGTCGCCTGCACCACCAAACGCTCCCGGAAGCCGTCAATCGTCTGGCGCAAATATTCAGCCCGGTTCACGGTCGGATTGGGTAGACTCCAGTAAGCTTCAGTAGCCTTACGTGCCAAACGCCGCAGCTCAGCACGTTTCACCTCGCGCGGCGCCGCTGGAAGCCGCATTAGTTCGCGCTGGGCATGCGACATCGTCACTAGTTCCGGCTCTCCGCTACTCAGATCGATGGCCCGCTCCGGTATGTAACCCGCGCAGGCAAATAAGCAACGGATGTACTGCTCGTCCTCATCATCGGTCAGCTGCGAAGCTTTATAAAAATCGTGATACGTCAATTTGCCCTTGGACTTGTCACCGATGTTATGCTCGCTTGCCCGCACCAGCTGCACACGACTATTGCGCAGTGCCTTTCCGCCCAAGCTTTGCAGCTCTGGCGCAGTACTGGGGTGATGCGCATGATGCATATTGGCGTAACGTGGGTCGTCATCCGGTAAACGCTCATGGATCAGCAGCGGCAGCGGCAAGCCGGACAATTCATCTTGTGGTGCGATCAGCTCAGCGGCCATCAGGCGAAACTCCGACCAAAGAAAAAGCCCCTGGTGAGGACAGGGGCTTGGGGCATAGTCGTGAGACGTCGCAACGACCATTTAGAGCCAATTGCTGTGTAATCACTCCCGTACCTCCATTTGGCAGTTTTTGTTCTTATGCTAAGAGTATACCTCAAGCGGAATCTTAACAAGCCACAAAATTCACAACGACTTAACTTCTTAGACGTCGCGCAGCTGACCAGTCACCGACAGACGCACCAGGTCAGGGCCAGGTTTGATGCCGGCATAGGGTGCGTCCGGCTCAATCTCACCATTCGCATATCGCAGATAATCGGCTTCGCCGGCCCGCCACTCTTCCCAATCCGGGTCAAATGAATGATTAAAGAAGTGCGGCGAATGCAAGTTGCGCCCCGAGGCCTTCATGATCGTCATTTCGCGTACTGTGTACAGCCCAAACTCATTGCGCAAAGGGTGCACTAGCATTGAAAGCGTCCGCGGGCTGTACATATTTTTGCGGCGCTGCATCATGCCCACACAAGGGTCACACTGGGGTAAATACGGCAAATCAAGCTGGCCATCGAGCTGCGGCTCACCAGTGGTAGCCAACGCAAAAATATCACCAAAGCCATCACTTTCGGCGGCGTCGGTCGCCGTCTCTTCGGCGCAGACTCGCGGGCCATCCTTGTAGGGTTTAAAATTCCCTGCCGAGTAGATGCCCAGCTGCTTTCCCGCCAGGGCCGCCAGCGCTGAGCCTACCTGGTAACCACGCCAAGAATCACCTTCTAACCGCGCCGCGAGCCTAGCTTCCTCTACCAAGAACGGCATAATTTGAATCGTCAATAAGCCCAGATCAATCAGACCTGGATGCCCAGCTGGCAACTCTACAGAATGCTTCATAGGTGTAGTATTATACACTACTTAGGCTATTTTTACAAGCCGACAGAGCGATCGGGATTACCGAATTCGTCGGTGGTATCGACTTCGCCACCGGCGCCGCCGCCAAACACATCGTCGAGGCTAGAGACCAGTACTTCGCGCGGCTTGTTGCCGGTAGCTGAGCCGACAATGCCCTGCTCTTCCATAGTGTCGATCAGCTTGGCGGCCCGGCCGTAGCCGATGCCTAGGCGGCGCTGTAGCAAGCTCGTGCTGGCCTTACCGCCTTCGATCACTACGCGCACGGCGTCGCGGTACATCGGCTCTTCACCGCCGTTACCACCATTGTAGTCGGCTACCACGCCACCCTTGCCGTTGAGCTGGACGGGTTGGCTGATAATCTCGGCGTCGTAAGCCGGTGGCCGCTGTTCACGCAGGAAGTCGGTGACCTTACCAGTTTCAGAATCTTCGATAAGCGCTGCCTGGACACGCTTTGGTTTGGGCATGTCGCTGGTCAGCAGCAGCATGTCACCGCGGCCCAGCAACTTCTCAGCACCCATCTGGTCGATAATGGTGCGCGAGTCAATCTGTGAGGCCACCGTGAAGGCAATCCGGGCCGGCACGTTGGCCTTAATGAGGCCGGTAATAACGTCAACCGACGGACGCTGCGTGGCCAACACCAAGTGAATACCGGCCGCACGGGCTTTTTGAGCCAAGCGGACGATCAAGGCTTCGACATCGCGGGCAGCCATCATCATCAGGTCGGCCAACTCATCGATAACAATTACGATGTAGGGCATGCCCTCTTCCTTCTTGAGCAGGTTGTATTCACCGATGTTTCGCTTACCGACTTCGGCCATGGTGCGCAAACGGCGCTCCATTTCGGCCACTGCCCATTTGAGCGCCGAAATACACTTCTCTGGTTCGTTAATAACCGGCGTCAAAAGGTGTGGAATATCATTATATGGCGCCATTTCCACTTGCTTAGGATCCACCAAGATCAGCTTCAGGTCAGACGGCGAGTTGTGGTACAGCAGGCTGGTCAAGAAGGTGTTAATCATCACTGACTTACCGGAACCGGTCTGACCAGCCACCAGCATGTGCGGCATCTTGGCGAGGTCGGCTACCACTGGTTTGCCGGCGATATCTTTACCAATCACAAAGCCCAGCGGGTTATTGCTGAGGTCATTCCAGTCTTTAGAGGATAGCAGGCTAGACACGCGGACTGTCGCTGGCTTAATGTTTGGCACTTCGATACCAACGGCGCGCTTCCCGGGGATTGGTGCTTCCATGCGAATTGAGTGAGCGGCTAGGTCAAGCGCTAAGTTATTCTCGAGTGCGGTGATCTTAGTCAGCTTGACACCGGTTGGCGGCTTCATGGTGTATTGGGTAACGCGCGGACCGATGTTGGCGCCCTCCATCTCGACTTCAATGTTGAAGTTGGCGAAGGTATCGTGGATCGATTGGGCGTTGCCATTGACGTCGCCAGCATCGGCCTTATCTTGCTTTTGGATAAGCAGGTTGAGGCCGGGGTACTGCCAGTCTGGGTCGCTGGCCATGGTCAGCGCCTCGTGGTCTTCATTGACGGTCATCCGTTGGACACTGTTACGCATGGTGCTCATACGCGGTGCCGGTTCGGCCTTGACAGACTCCTCAACATCGCCAATGTGTTTGACCGGTACGCCCTCTTCGACCTGGAAGCCGCTGGCCATCTGGGCCTTCGACTTAAGCGTACCGAGGTCAGTTTCACCCTCGTTTTCGCGCTCCGGACGCTTAAAGATACTAAATAAGCCCAGTAAGACTTGCGGATTGACACCGAAGGCGAAGAAACCGGCCAGCAACGCCGCTACGAAGAATAAAATGCTGGCTGGGAACATATCGAGTGCACTGAGGACTGCCCCGCCAACTACTCGGCCGACGCCACCGCCATTGCCGCCGGTGGTCAAGCCATTGGAGTCTTTGCTGGCGAACATAACGTGGAACAGTCCGGCGGCAAAAAGTAACAAGGCGAGCATGCTGGCAAACTTGCCGACCGGAATACGGTGTTCTTCGTCCTTAAACTTAGAGGCACCCCAGTAAATAAGGGCCACGGGCGTTAGCCAAGCCGCCCAACCGAGCGTAGCGTAGGCACCCTTGAAGAGGCTTGTGGGCAGCGTACCGCCGGTGTTAAAGCCACCAAAGATAATAAACAGACCCAGCAAAATCATAAAAATAGCGCCGACGTAGGCCCAAAACGGTGAACGTTCGGAGATCACGGGGGCCGGTGCTTTTTTGCTTTTCGAGGATTTTTTCTTTTTGGCCATTGGTTTTGTTTATTATATCCTGTTACGCGCTTATGGTCTAGACCTGTTCTCCGTTTTTTCGACGGCGGGCCTGCAGTTCTTCTAGATGCACGGCAGCCTCGTGACGAATTCGCTTGGCTTCGGTAATATATTCTGGGTCAAATTGTTCGCCCTCGCTCTGTCGCTCTAGACGCTCCTGCAAGTTTTCGAGGCTGACTCGGTCGGCATTCTCGGCATCGGCCATGGCAGTGTCTTCAGCGCGCTTGGCTTCAGCGACATTGGCGGCTTCCATTTCTTCGTAGCTTAATGGGAAATCCCGCAGGATATCACCGAGGGGCTGTGGATCGTCTGAGGGGTTTTTATCTTGGTTAGACATGCTTTAACATTAGCATATTGATGCAAAATTGTCAATGTCTACCAGGGGTGACTAGTCAGTACGGGCGTCTTGGGTGAGCAAGCGAGCGCGCATTTCTTGGAAGCGCTTCTGCTGGTCGGCAGCAACTTCTTCGGCCGTCTTTGGCTTCTCGGCGGGTTGGCCGGGCTGGCCTTGGGCTTGGCCACCCTGCTTGCCGGCTTGGTCTTTACCATTTTTGCCACCGCCGCCACCAATCACGTTGATGACCGGAATAACAATTGGGCTGCGCTGGGTCTGCTCGAACAAGTAATGCGTAACGTGGTCTTTGAGTTCCACCTTAAAACGGTCGAGATCGACGCGCTTAAAACGCTGTTGGACGGCCCGCTTTAGCTCAACCCGGAGGCCATTCATGATCTCTTCGTTATCACGCATGTAAATGAAGCCGCGGCTAATGATGTCTGGACTGGTCATTAGATTACCGCTCTTCTTATCGACAGTAAGAATGACGGCCACCAGACCTTCTTCGCTGAGCAAGACGCGGTCTTTGACGACGACGTTGCTGACGACAGCACCGGTTTGGTCGACCAGGACGGTACCATGGGGTACTTCACCGGCCAGTTCCATTTTGTCGGGGGTTAGGCAGATGACTTCGCCGTTTTCGGCGTTGACGGTATTACCGCGTGGGATGCCGTTCTCAATCGCCAGCTCGATGTGGCGCTGCTTCACACGGTAGGCGCCATAGATTGGAATAAAGAACTTTGGCTTCGTGAACTGGATCATGTCGGAGTACTCGTCACGGCTGGCATGGCCAGATACGTGCAGCGGACCCACGCCATCGAGTTCGTGGTGGCGATGCTCGAAGACGTGGACGCCTCGGCGGACTAGACCGTCGACCATATCCCCAATAAGAGAGTCGTTGCCGCTCTCGGGGATTGGGGTGCTCGAAAGTACCACCGTGTCCTGCTCTTTTAGTTTGACGTGGCGGTGCTCACCGTTGGCCATGCGTTGGAGCGCGCTCGATGGTTCACCCTGGCTACCAGTACAGACCACGACGACGTCTTGGTCTTTCATGGTAGCGACGCTGGCGATGGGTACAAAGGTGCCCTTTGGTACGCGAACGAAGCCATGGCGGACGGCCATCTCAAGCGTACTGACCATGCTGCGACCATCCATGGCTACTTTGCGGTTGTGATGGACGGCGGCGTTGATGATCATCTGGACACGGTTCATGTTGGTCGAGAACAAGCCAATAAAGATGCGGCCGGGGGCTTGGTCGATGATATCGACGAAGCTCTGCTCAATTGAACTTTCGCTTGGAGTACGGCCAGCACGTTCGACGGTGGTACTTTCGCTCAGGAGCGCCAGTACCCCTTCGTCACCGAGTTCTTTGAGACGCTCAATGTCGGAGCGTTCGTGGTCGAGCGGATTGGGGTCAAAGCGGAAGTCACCAGTGTTAATGATGCGGCCAACGGGTGTGTCGAGCACGATGCAGGTTGAGCCTGGGATGGAGTGGGTGATGCGCACCAGCTCCACGAAAAATTCGCCAATCTTAAGGCGTTCGTGAGTGTTTTCGTTCATGGTGACGGTTTTGAGCTCAAATCCATCAGGCATCGGCAGACCGAAGTTATTAAAGATTTCTTCAACGCGGCCAATGGTGAAATTTGAGCCGTAGATTGGTGCTGGGAACTTCGGTACGATGTGTGGCAAGCCACCAATGTGGTCGAGGTGACCATGGGTAATGACGTAGCCGCGCAGCTTGTGCTTGATAGTCTCGAGGTAGGCCGTGTCGACGATGCCGTAGTTAATGCCGGGCAAATCGACACCAAGGTCGTTACCACAGTCGAGAATAACCGCGTCATTGATGTACTCCACCAATATCATGTTCTTGGAACCACCACCGTCCATGCCACCCAGACCGATAATCTTAAGGCGTGGTTGGTCATCGATGACGTTGGCTCGCATTGGCTTGACGGCATCGGCTGCCTGGTACTGATTAGCGATGCGTTGGGCATCCATCTGTGAACGCTTCTGGGCCCGGACAGCTTGGCCGCGAGAGGTATTAAGACTGCTGCTCAGCGGTTGGGGGCCTTGGCCACCACCTCGGCCACGACCACCGCCCTGGGCTGGGCCCCTACCCCGGCCGCCACGATTTGAGCCACCGGCTGGATTACCACTGTTTGGGTTAGGCTTTTTTGGGTTGTTTGGATTCATAATCCTCCTTGTTGTTGTCTAGTTGCTTCGAACTGGTCGCGACTGACGTTACTTATCTAATTTTTCTAAAATAATCGGAATCGCCGCGAAATCATCGATCAGCACCTGCCGCTGTTGCGGGTTATAGAGGGCTGCCGCTGGATGGAAGAGCGGTAATATAACAACTTCCAGCGTGTCGGTAGAGTTCTTCTTGAGACTCAGTGTAACACGCTTGGGTTGCCCGTGGACCTTGCTAATTTGTAGGTCCGGTAAGAAGCAATTCATGCTGTGGCGGCCAAGGGTCACCACGACCTTTGGCTGAATTACTTCTAACTGGCGCTGCAAATACGGTAAAAAGGCTTTTTTCTCTTCTGGCTTGGGGTCGCGGTTGTCTGGTGGACGGTATTTGACGATGTTAGTAATATAAACGTCGCTTCGCTGCATACCAATCATTTCTAACATCTCATTCAAAAATTTACCTGAAGCCCCAACAAATGGCTTGCCCTGCAAGTCCTCGTTTTTGCCGGGCGCTTCGCCGATGAAGACAACGTCGGCGTCCGGGTTGCCATCACCTAACACCAGCTGCGTGGCACTGGCAACCAACTCGGGCGTCACACCATCTTTTTGAATGTCTTCGGCGATGGCGTCGAGCTGGGCTTGTTTATCAGCCATGATGCACCCCTTTTACGGCTAACTTGACGAGATTTTGCAGCCCTCCGACTAAGAAGATGACCGTGCCGGCGTACCACCACAGATTGCCCCGATCCACCGACAGGCTAAAGAAGCCGTAGGCGGCGGCCAACTCGGCCACTCCGAATAGGAGCAGGCCGAGGGCCGTCTTGTGCCAAGTGTCGAGGCGGTCGAGCACTAGCGCTTCCGCCGTTCAAAAATTTCGCGACCGTAGCTAGCGGTCAGCAGACCGAGCACGATGACCATCAAGATATTAAAGATATTCGGCCCACCAAAAGCTGACAACACAAAAATTATGGTTAGCACTAAGCCGAGGGCCGTCATGACGTACACAAATATTGGGCTCGCATTAACTTTTGCGAATAAATCTTTCAAGTTTTGCATCTATTTGTTCTCTGACTCCTGTGCGGCAGCCTTCATGCTAAGTTGCAAGCGACCCCGTTCATCAATGGCCAACAGCTTCACGGTGACCAGATCGCCTTCTTTTACCACATCGCTCGGGTGGCCGACGCGCTCGTTGCTCATTTCAGAAACGTGCACCAGGCCATCTTTGCCCGGCATAATCTGCACAAAAGCGCCAAAGTCCATAACGCTGACTACAGGCTTATCTTTGTAGATTGTACCCACCTCCGGCTCAGCCACGATGCTCAGGATCCATTCACGAGCCGCCTGAATGCTGGCGCCGTCGGGGCTGGCAATCATTACCGTGCCATCGTCTTTAATGTCGATTTCGGTACCAGTCTCGCCGGTAATGCGCTGGATCACCTCGCCGCCCTTACCGATCACTTCGCGGATCTTATCCGGGTTAATCTGGATCGACTCAACGCGCGGCGCGTATGGGCTCATCTGGCCCGGCTCGCTAATCGTGGTCTTCATGTGTTCCAGAATAAAGGCCCGGCCTTCCTTGCCCTGCTCCAACGCTTGCTTGAGCACGTCTACCGGCAGGCCGTGGACCTTCATATCCATTTGCAAGGCAGTAATACCCTTGGAGGTACCGGTCACCTTGAAGTCCATGTCGCCGGCAAAGTCTTCGGCGTCAGCGATGTCACTGAGCACGATGGCTCGGTCGCCGTCGACCATCAGGCCCATAGCGATACCACTGACCATGGCTTTGAGCGGCACCCCGGCATCAAGCAATGCTAAGACGCTCGAACAAGTGGCAGCCATGCTGGTGGAGCCATTTTGGCTCATAATTTCAGTGACTGAACGGATGGCATAGGGGAATTCTGCCTCACTTGGCAGTACGGCCGTTAGAGCGCGCTCAGCCAGGTAACCGTGACCGATTTCGCGGCGGCCAGGCGAGCCGAGTCGCTTGACTTCGCCAACGGTGTAACCAGGGGCGTTGTAGTGGTGGAAGTAACGACGTTCACCATCTTTCTCCATCGTATCCACGATTTGGTTGGCACTCAGCGGCGCCAAAGTAACAATGTTGAGCGCTTGGGTTAACCCACGAGTAAACAAGCTTGAGCCGTGAGCCCGCGGCAACAGACCAACCTCGCTGCTGAGCGTGCGTACTTCTGTTAAAGCGCGGCCGTCGGGGCGGACGCCATCTTCAACAATCCCTTTGCGGACGTCTTTATGAACGGCCGACTGGAACGCTTCGTCGTACACCGACTTCTGCGACTCATAATCTTCGCCGTGCTTCTCTCGCATGGCGGCCTGCATGTCGTCACGCAGTTGGCGGATCAGCACATTACGCTCAGGGTATGGCTTGCGTAAGTCTTCGCCCAGTTTGCCCTCAACCCATTCATTAATCTCTGTCTGGATTGTGGCATCCGGCAGATCAAGTACATATTCCTGTGCCGTGACGCCAACCTTCTTGACCAGTTCTTCTTGCAGAGCAATAGCCGGCTGCACCGCCTTAAAGGCGTATTCGATAGCGGCCGCGATCTGGTCTTCGCTGACCTCCGAGGCGCCAGCCTCGACCATCATGACACCGTCTTTGGTAGCGGCCACGACGAGGTCGAGATCACCCTCATCAAGCTGCTGGGCCGAGGCAAAGCCGGTAAACTGGCCATCGACCAGCCCCACGCGCAAACCAGCCACTGGGCCATCGTATGGCGCTCCAGTGAGCATAAAGGCAGCACTGAGCGCGATCATTGCCACCATGTCGGGGCGGAAGCTCGGGTCCATACTAAGGACACTAGCTACCCCTTGTACTTCGTGACGGTAGCCCTTCGGCCACAGCGGGCGAATTGGGCGATCGATCAAACGACCAATTAAGATGGCGTCGTCGCTCGGGCGGCCTTCCCTTTTAATAAAGCGGCTACCGCTAATTTTGCCGGCCGCATACATTTTTTCTTCGTAATCGATACTCAGCGGGAAGTAATCGAAGCCGGTTAGCATTTTGTCGCTGACCATGGCCGTGCCGAGGACGACGGTGTCGCCATAACGGGCCAATACTGATGCCGAGGTCCGGAAGCCAACACGGTTGACCTCCAACGTCAGTGTGCGTCCGCACAACTCAGTCTCTACAGTGATAATATCTTTACCTAATGGGTTAATTGTTGTTCCCACGCAGGCCTCTAATCTTTCTGTTTGGATGGTCTCAGGCAGAGGCCAAATATACACGCTTCCTGTGCTAAAAGTACGTGATATATCTGTTACTTTGCCTGAGATACGGTCTCAAACGTTAATGTGCACAAGCTTGATTCTTCAACTGTTTGAAAAATCCCTGTCTGTTCACACTTTCATTATACCTAAAATTACCCGCTGCACATGAAATTATTCTTAAATGTGCTCACTTCACAACACCCGAAGGAATTCGAAGTGCGTACGGGCACCCAGCAGGAGTGCAATTCGTTCGAAGTGGGCCCTGCTGGGTGTCCGCCTAGCGGCGGATGCCAAGTTTGGCAATGAGGTCTAAGTAGCCTTGGCTATCGCGGTCTGCGATGTAGCGCAACAAGCGGCGTCGACGTCCAACCATCTGCAGTAGTCCACGGCG